>JAXDQS010000026.1:0-2582 GCA_034667725.1 Thermoplasmata archaeon | reverse complement strand
GTCGAGGAGCGAGAGCAGCTCGTCGATGTCGCCCATCGAGGTGGCCCAGAGCAGTCGGGCCAGGAGGTCCGACGGCGCCGGTGTGGTCTCGGGATGACGGGCGGCTCGCACCTTGCGGCGAGCCCGGCTGGCGATCTGGCGGCAGTTGTCCTCGGTCTTGCCGAGCGTCGCCGCGATGTCGGCGAACGGGAAGTCGAAGGAGTCGCGCAGCACGAGCACGGCGCGCTCGTCGGGCGTGAGGCGCTCGAGCAGGAGCAGGAACGCGAGCGAGATCGTCTCCTCGTCCTCGACCCGCCGGACGGCCTCGTCCTCGACGATCGGCTCGGGCAGCCATTGGCCCGTGTAGGTCTCGCGCCGCACGCGCGCCGAGCGCAGGACGTCGATGGCCAGCCGCGTCGTGACCGTGGTCAGGAACGCCTCGCGGTTCTCGACGCCCTCGGCGGCGTGCAGCCGCAGAAGCGCCTCCTGCACGACGTCCTCCGCCTCGGAGACGGTGCCGAGCATCCGGTAGGCGACCGCGAAGGAGAGGTCTCGCAGCGGATCGGTCCGGCTCACTGTCACAGGGTTCCACGCCGTCTCGTCGGAGGGGCATGAACATCTTCCTCGCAGGGGCCGGCGGTGCCGTCGGCCGCTCGCTCATCCCCCTCCTCAGACGCCACGGCCACACCGTCACGGGCACCACCCGGAGCCCGCAGAAGACCGACGCGCTGCGCGCGCTCGGCGCCGAGCCGGTCGTGCTCGACGGCCTCGACCGCGCCGCCGTCCTCGACGCCGTCGCCGCCGCCCGCCCCGACGCGATCGTGAGCCAGATGACCGCGCTCTCCGGCGCCGGCGACCTCCGCAGGTTCGAGCAGGCGTTCGAGCTCACCAACCGCCTGCGCACGGAGGGCACGGAGCACCTGCTCGCCGCGGCGCGGGCCACCGGCGTCGAGCGCGTGGTCGTCCAGAGCTACGCGGGCTGGCCCTACGCGCGCGCCGGCGGGGCCGTCAAGACGGAGGACGACCCGTTCGACCCGCATCCGCCGAAGCAGATGCGCTCGACGCTCGACGCGATCCGCCGCCAGGAGGAGCTCGCCACCGCGGCCGGCGGCGTGGCCCTGCGCTACGGCGGCTTCTACGGGCCGGGCACCGGCCTGGCGCCCGGCGGCGAGCAGTGGGAGGCCGTGATGGCGCGCAAGTTCCCGCTCGTCGGCGACGGCGGCGGCGTGTGGTCGTTCATCCACATCGAGGACGCGGCGGCCGCCACGCTGGCCGTGCTCGAGCACTGGACGCCGGGCGCGTTCTACAACGTCGTCGACGACGAGCCCGCGCTCGTCCGCGAGTGGCTGCCGGGCATCGCGGCCGCGATCGGCGCGCCGCCGCCGCGCAAGGTCCCGCGCTGGGTCGCCCGGCTGATGGGCGAGCACCTGGTGGCGATGATGTGCGAGGTCCGGGGCGCGTCCAACGCCAAGGCGCGGAGCGAGCTCGACTGGGCGCCCCAGTGGCCGAGCTGGCGCGAGGGCTTCGCGGCGCTGGGCGCTACTCGCGCGCCAGCTCGAGCAGCTTGATGACGGTGTTCCAGTTGCGCGCCGTCGCGGTCACGCCGAGCTTGGCGTCCGTGAGCAGCTTCGCCAGCGGCGAGCGCTGGATGCCCTCGGGGTGCCAGGCGTAGATCTCGCGACCGCTCACCGCGACCTGCTCCGGCGCCACGTCGGCGGCCTCGAGCGCGCGCACCACGGCAGCCTCCGGCTTGGCCGAGAGGAAGCTGACCTGGTAGCGCTTGGGGTCGTCGGCGACGCCGGCGAACGGGTCGCGCCTGATAACGCCGGCGAGCTCGCGCGCGGTGCGCACGACCACCCGCGACTCGACGCCGAGGTCCTTGGCGATCGCGCGCTCGAGCGCCTGCTCGAGCGCCTCGCCGGTCTCGTCGCTCGTGAGCACGACGTTGCCGCTCTGCAGCAGCGTCTTGACGTCCTCGTGCCCGAGCCCGGTCAGGAGCTCGCGCAGGTCCGGCATGCTGACGCGGTTGCGCGCGCCGAGGTTGATGCCGCGCAGGAGGGCGATCTGGCGCGGCACCGGCAGCGTCAGGCCGGGCCGGCCTCGAGCGTCATCCCGGCCGCGCGGAGGCGGTCCACCAGGGGCAGGCCGATGCCGGTGGCCGGGGTCAGCACCCCGCCGCGCTGCGGCAGCCGGTCGCGGTCGAGCGCCAGGCAGAGCGCGCTCTCGCCCATCATCACCCCGGTCGCCTTGTAGCCGGGATCGCCCTTGGCCGCGACCCGGGCGACGTAGCGGGCGCCCGTCGAGGTCGTGGTGTGGATCTCCATCCGGAACAGCCCGGCTTCGCGCGCCTTCTCGCTCGGCCCGTCGCCGGGGTCGGGCAGCACGCGGTCGAGCAGCATCCGAGACGGCTTGACGGCCAGGCCGCCCGCGAGCGCCATGATGCCGCCGGCCAGGCCGGCGCCCACGACCGGGGCGAGCTTGCCGCTGCCGAGCCCGGTGACCTCGCGGTAGCGGAAGCCGCGCCCGTAAGCCCAGTCCTGGAGCGCGTTCGAGCGCCGCACGATGCGGGTGTTGTAGCTCGCCATCACGAACGGCGCGATCCA
>JAXDQS010000025.1:0-3143 GCA_034667725.1 Thermoplasmata archaeon | reverse complement strand
GCCCCGCTACGCCCCGGGTCCAACGCCAAGGCCGCGGGTCCTGTCTGACAATTTCCTTTCGCACGCGTCTCGCTTGCGCTGCGACGCGCACGAAAGTGTGCTTGTCAGCCACCCGCGGGTGTGACGTCAGTGACATTCTTGGGACCGTCGGGACTGTTGCCAGCTCGCCGGAGTCCTTGCGAGCAGTCGCCGCTTCCGCGTTTCGCGCAAAGCAGCAGTCCGTGTCCACCGAGGGCGGCTCTTGCCTTGCATGGAAAGCGGGAGCGGAGCAAGCTTCTTCAGCGGTGTGCCCAACAGACGGTGCGAGCCGGTTTCGCGACCGTCCCGTCAGGATGGCGCGCTGCTGGTCGGAGACCACTTGGGCCGGGCCGCGCGCTTCTGCTGGCTCACGGTGTTGGGAGTGGTGCCAAGCAGCTCGGCGATGCGGGCGGGCGCGAAACCTAAGCCGCTCAGATCGTGCACGAGCACCACCTGAGGGATTCCCCGGTAGCGAAGATCCAGAGCCATGATCCGAACCAGCTCGTCGACGGTGCCGGGCTCGACTTCGACCTTCTTGGCAGCCATGTCAGCGCTTGTTCTTGGCAGGCTCGCGAGAGCGACGCACGGCTGCCTTGACCGCCTCGTAGTTCTTGCCGGTCAAGGTGGCGATCTCGCCATAGTCGAGGCCGGCGTCAGCGAGGACAACCTCCGTCCTCCGAGGTTCGGCACGGTCGTTGAGCCGGTCTTCGCGATTGGCAGCTAGCACGGCAAGGATGCCGGCGAGCGCTTTGTCGGAGTCGAGGCGGAAGGCCTCAGCTTTCTTGGCGGCAGGCATGAGAACTCCCTGGCGAGAAAGGTACGTTGCTCAAGTTACATGTGGTCGCGGACGCGATACGTAGCGTTTTGGGGGGTAACGCAGCTACGGCTCACCGCTCCGGTCTGATTACGAGGCTAATGCCGACGCGGCGAACTCCTTCGGGTAGGCGGCGATGAGCCGAGCAAGGTCGTCACCGTCAATGGTGCCGTAGTAGATCCGGATCCCACTGAGTGCGCGGCCGACCGCGAACGCGGTCATTTGTTGCACGACGGACTCCTCGATCTTCGAGTGGTACACGACGAAGAACACTTGGGCTTCGCTCGAAAAGAGTCGGCCAAGCTGGTCGCCGTTCTTGCCCATCTTCTTCGGCGTCAGTGGTCCGGAGGTTGCCTTCCCTTTGAGTGCGAACGCCGCGTGGTATCGCTTACCGCGGAAGAAGAGCTTGTTGGTATAGAGGTCGTTTTTCTCGCCGCCCCAGTCCTTGAATTCGTGCGTCTCGCCGATGACCTTCTGCAGGAAGTTCTTGACGCGCGCTTCTGGCAGATCGCTCAGCCCCTCCCCCGTCGCAACTGGGTGCTTCTTTACCGCGGCGAAGGCACCCACGTCGTCGATCGTGACCAGCGTCGGAAGCGGTAGCGACCGACCGACCTGGAGCTTGATGACGGCGCCGGCATGCTGGGTTCGCGGCTCCTGCTTCGTTGGGTACCTGGACCCTTTCGAAGGGTTGTCCACGATCCCGAGGACCTTGCTCTTCGTGTGAACGAAGAACTCGTCCTTCTCATATCCAGTCAAGCCATTGACCTTGACCTGGGAGACGATCTGGTTTCCGGCGAGCTTCTTGCCCTCGTTTAGGACCTGCTTCCGCGAGAACCCAGTTGTGGCCATCACCTCGTCGACTGTCTTGACCTTCTTCTTGCCGCGGTAGATCGCCTCGAAAACCGCACGCCGTACCTTCGATCGCCCAATGACTTTGGCAGCGTGGACAATGTTCTCGTTCGGGTTTGCACGAACGTCAGCGACCTTCTGGCTCATGAGCGTCAGCCCGACTCACGGACGCGAACGGTGACTTCTTTACTGACGCCCTTCAGCATCTCGTTGACAGCGTTCATTCCGAGTCCGAGCCGTTTCCTAATCTCGGTCTGAGACAACCCTGCACGCCAAAGCTCGATAGCTAAGAGGTGTCTTAGGAGCACGACCGCTTCGTCGCTTTGGTCACTCCTAGCCATCGGCGTCGCCACCCCGTTTTGCAACCTGCTGAATCTCGCGCACCGGAACCATGCGGCTGATGCCGCTGGGGTGGATGTCAAGTGCCTTGGCGATGTGGGCGCTCTGAACTCCCGCCGCGATCAGCTGAACGATCATCAAGCGCTTGAGCTCGTCAAGCTGTTCGCTAATCCGCTTCAGTTCTGCCCCTGTGGTCACCGCGGCCCCCTAGGACCTGGATTGGAGCGCGGCGGGATGCCCTTGAGAATCGTGTTAACCCAGAGCTTGCCCCGACCGACAACTTTCGCGATTTTGTCTTGCGAGGCGCCCAAAGCGAACATCTGCAACACGATCATCGTTTGTAGGAGCTCTTCCACGTTGTCTTCGTCGGCGCGCCTGGGCATGCGTTTCTCCGGTTTGTGACAATCCGCCGTAAGTCAAGCACCGTCATCGGATGGTCCCCCTAGTCCGAGGCGTGGTGATTGCAGGTTGGGTGCTGGTCCCGTAGTTTCGATCCCGACCGGTCGGCCTCTCGCGATCCCTCGCGACCGGTCGTGGAATTCGATTAGACGACCAAAGGAAGGTGCACGGGCAATGAGCGACGTGCTCGATTCCGAGCCGGGCCGGACAGATCCCGACTGCGAGATCCGCATCAAGAAGGCGGCTTTGGAACGACAAGTACGGGACCGATGACATCTCGGCCAAATTCACTTGGTTTGATGTCAACGGCAACACCCCGCGCGGCGGCGAGGTCCCGCTCAGCGCGCTGCCGCAGATGCTCGAAGCTGCGGTCAAGTCCGGCTATCTGAAGCTCGGGCAGGCTACGTAACCCGGCTGGACCGGCGCTGCCGATCCGATGCAGGGGTGGCGGCGCCGGCGAAGTTGGTTCGGGCGCTTCCGCTTTGGACGAGAAGGAGGAGTGCGCGGCGCGCTGACTCGGCTATAGCTTTCGCGTGAAAGCGACAGGGAGTAACCCGTCGGGCGAGCAGGAGCGTTACACGACGCGCCAGGCCCATTGGCCGCGCTACGCGATGTAGATCGGGGCGCCGACCGGGACCTGGTCGTAGAGCTCGATCACGTCCGGGATCGCCATTCGGATGCAGCCGTGCGAGGCCGCTGAGCCGAGCGAGTAGGTCTCCGTGGT
>JAXDQS010000024.1:0-2972 GCA_034667725.1 Thermoplasmata archaeon | reverse complement strand
CCATGTCCGACTCGGACACCTCGCAGGGATAGTCCTCGGGCCAAGCCCGCCGGTTGGGGTTCGGATTCCAAGTGCTGCCGAGCAGCAGCTCGCGCTCAGGGGTGTCACTGACGAACTCTGACGCGTTGATCCAGCGGCCATGCTCGAGGCAGACCACGTCGAAGCCCGCCTTGGCGAGGCGCCGTGAGACCACGGCGCCTGACGGTCCGGCACCGATGACGAGAACCTCCGCATGGTCCCCGACCCTCGTCATGCCGCACGCGCTCCCGAGCCATCCGCTGCTGCGATGACCGCCTCCTCGAATCGGTCCATCATCTCGTCCAGCTGCGCTTCGGTGATCACGAACGGTGGTGCGAGCGCCAGAGTGTTCAGCCCTCCGATCGTCAGGTGGTACATCGCGACACCGCGCTCCGCCGCTTGCTGCCACGCGGCGGTCGCGAGCGCCGGATCGGGGGTGCGATGCTCGGCATCGCTGACGAACTCGACCGATGCCAGTAGGCCAAATCCGCCGCGCACGTCACCCACGCCGGGCAACCCGCGCAGGCGCTCCACGCGCTCGGACAGTTGCGCGCCGCGCAGCCGTGACTGCTCGACCAGATCGCGCTCGCGGATGTAATCCATGACAGCAAGCGCAGTCGCGCACGCGAGCGGATTGCCGGAGAACGTGTACCCCTGACTGTGGCGCCCGCTGCCCGAAGCGATCGCCTTGGCGACCCGCTCGTGCAGAACCGCTCCCGAGATCGTCGCGTAACCGCTGGCCATCCCCTTGCCGCAGGTGATGATGTCGGGAGTGACGTCGAAGTGCTCCATCGCGAAATGTCGGCCCGTGCGGCCGAACCCGGTGATCACCTCGTCGGCGATCAGCAACACGTCGTAGCGGTCGCAGACCTCGCGGATCTGCTGCCAATAGGCGGGCGGCGGGACGACCCCGCGCGAGACGACGGGCTCGGCGATGAACGCCGCCACGGTCTCCGGCCCTTGGGCGAGGATCGCTTGCTCCAGCGCATCCGCGCACCGCAGGTCGCACCCCCCGCCGTTGGCGCCGCAGTACGTGCAGTGATACGGCACGTTGCCGGGGATCGCCTCGAACGCAAGCAGATAGGGCGCGTAGTCGGACTTCCAGTCATCGCGTGCCGACATCGAGAGCGTCGCGATGGTGTTGCCGTGATAGCCGCCCCGACGGCAGAGGACCTTCCACTTCGACGTCTGCCCACGCTCCACGAAGTATTGGCGTGCCAGCTTAAGCGCTACCTCATTGGCCTCCGAGCCACCTGACGCGAACACGACCTTCTCAAGCCCATCGGGAGCCAACTCGGCGATCCGCGTGGCGAGGTCGACCGCGGCATCGCTGGTCCAGTTTGAGCCGATGTAGGACGCGATGCCGAGCTGGCGGCGCATCGCGTCGATGATCTCAGGGACGGCGTGCCCGATGGTGACGACGAACGCGCCGCCCGTCGCATCGAAGTAGCGCCTGCCCTCGCGGTCCCACAGGAAAACGCCCTCGGCCCGATCCAGCACGGGCAGCGTCGCGCGCTGGTCGCGATGGAACAGGGCGCTCGAGGACGGGTGATCGACGATTCGGGCCATCCGTCCACCATATGCTCCACCCGCCCGCCCGGCCCACTGGGCAAAGCGACGACGCGCGCCGGGCGCTTCGGCAGGTCTACAGTCAGCCGGGCGCGGCAACGCAGCGGCGCCAACGTTTGTCAAGGCCGCCGGCGTCTGCTACGGCAGCGGGAACGCGAACGGCTCAGCAGAGATGAAGCGCCGCAATACGTTCTCCGTGATGTGAGCGACGTCGTTGTCGTAGCCGTTGTGGGAGAGACCACCGCACCAGGCGATCGAGCCGACGGAAAATACCGCGCCGCCGCCTCCCGTCTCGAAGAACACCAGGTCGGCCGTTGGATTGGGACGCCACAGTTCCTCGGTCGGTGGGCCACCAAGCGAGTCCGAGGTTGCGAGTACGAGCGCGTGCGGAGGCGTGCCAAGGCGCGCGTCCGCACGGTCGAGCTCGAACCCGGCCGCCCCCCAGGTGCTCACGAGATTCGGGAAGGCACCGATCGGCGCGTCCGGGTCGATGCCCTCGAAGATAAACGCCGCCCGCGGATCCCGGCTCGCGGCTCGCGGGTGGTAGGCGACGCCTCGCACGCCGCTGTTCTGCGCCGAGTTGCCGACGCCCACATACCGCTGCGGCGCGCGGCCTCGCATCCGCCAAAGGCCGCCCTCCTCGCCGCTGACGCTCAGCGTGCCTTCCCCCGGCGCGTGATACCAGCTCTCGGCCTGCGACGAGACCGTGCGCCGGATCTCGATCGTGTGGCCCTGCTCCTCGTCGAGCGCGGTGACCCAGTACAGCCCGTTGCCCGACATGTACATCACTCGCCCGCCAGAGTCCGTGTAGTGCTCCAGCGCGTCGAGCATCGCGAGTGACCAGTATTCGTGATGGGTGCCGGTGATGACGGTGCGGTAGCGGCGGAGAAGGTCGTGGCCTTCGGTATGGAGATCCATGTCGGAGGCGACATCGACCTCAAAGCCACGCTCGTGCAACCAATCGATCACGTGCAGGTCGGCGCCGAGCTGGTGCGCGCTGCCGAGTCCTTGCCGCAGTGCCGGCTGGTGGTAGGACGGCCGCATCGTGACGAGTGGGCGCCGCCATGAGGCGTAGCAGACGCCACTGTCGTCTGCGTGCCGATCGTAGAGGCTGATGAGGCGGTTGTCGCGCACGTACCGGTCTTCGGGCGCGAGCGGCGCGTCGGACGACCGCAGCCAGAACAGGTTCGCGTAGGCGAGATAGCTGAACCACGGGATGAGGAACAGAACCGGCGCCGTCGCTTGTCCGCGCGGCGGCCGCACGACGAGCGGGAGCAGGTCCTCGGCGCCTCCGGACCCCTCGAGCCGTACCGCGTACATACCGCTCGGGAGGTCTTCAGGTAGGCGCGCCTCGACGGTGGCGTCCCACCCGGCGTCGTCGAGAT
>JAXDQS010000023.1:0-3026 GCA_034667725.1 Thermoplasmata archaeon | reverse complement strand
GGGAGCCCACCCGTGCATCCCGGCCGCGCCTTCGGGTGCCGACGAGGCCAGAATCATTCTCCGTACGAGCGCGGGCCGGATCAGAGCCATCTCCTGCGCGACGAAGCTGCCGAGCGAGAACCCGAGGATGTCGACCTGATCGAGATCGATCGCCGCGAGGAATGCGATCGCGTCGCGCGCCATCTGTCTCACGGTGCTCGGCGTGGTTCCGCTGGAACCGCCGACGCCCGCGTTGTCGAACAGGATCACTCGCCGGCGGACTGCGAGCGCGTCGATCAGGGCGGGGTCCCAGTAGTCGAGATTGCCGCGGAAGTGCTGGAGCAGGATCAGGGGCATCGCTCCGTCCCCGAGCTCGCGGAACGCGTAGTCAACGCCATTCGCGGCGCGCACCATCTTGGTTGGGCACTCCGAGTAGGAGCGGACCTTTGGTTGGACCGTTTCGTTGATCGTTGCCGTCACGAGAGCTCTCCTTCGGTGTCCCGGTGCGCTCGACGGACTCGGGACGGTCTGTTCACTGAACCGTACGCCGCGGTCGGTTCAATGACAAGACCGATGCTGTAGATTTGTGGCATGGCGTTAGGAAAGGACTACGAGCTCCAGGACTGCCCGATCGCTCGCGCGCTCGAGCTCGTCGGCGAGCGCTGGACGATCCTCGTCATCCGCGACTGCTTTCTCGGCGTAAGCCGCTTCAACGACTTTCTGGTCCACCTCGACATCCCCCGCGCCGTGCTGACCAACCGACTCGACCGCCTCGTGACCGAAGGGATGCTCGAACGACGCGAATACCGGCCCGGCCGGAACGAATACCTCTTGACCGATCGAGGACTGAGCCTCTGGCCGATTCTCCACTCGCTAGCCGAATGGGGCGATCAGCAGGCAGCCCCACCTGCCGGTCGCCGCCGCCTATTTGCTCACACCGAGTGCGGCAGCGATCTCGACGCTGCGGGCGCATGCCCCACATGCGGAGTCGTTCCTGACGCGGGCGACGTCGAGATCCGACCGGGACCCGGAGCCGAGTTGGCGCTACGCGATGACCGAGTGACCCGCGCGCTGTTCAGTCCCCACCGCATCCTCCAGCCACTCGAACTCACGACTGCGCGGTCGACGAGGTCGTCTGGGAGCTCTTAGCCTCGATTCACCGATGTGGTGACGCGCTGAGGCGGGGCGTATCCGCGAAAAGTGCCTCCCAGCAGGCGACGATGACGGTTCTCACGCCAGTCACGTTGCCGAGCAGGGAGGCACTTCCGGTGAAGTCAGTATCGCGCCCGATCGACCGTGTTGAGGCGACCTTCGACGATGAGTCGTTGGTGGCCGACGCCGGGTTGATCGTGCCGGCCCACGCTGATGGTCCGGCTCGGGCTCGAGGCGTTGGTCAACGACAGGGTCCGGCTCGCCGGTCGGGTCGGCGGCGCCCGGCCGGGCCGGAAGGTGTTGACGTTGATCGCGTCGATCCTGGTCGGCGGCAGCCACATCGATCACGCCAAGCGTCTCCGTGCCGGCGCGACGGAGAGAGTGCTGCCCTTCGGGGTGATGGCCCCCTCGACGTTGGGCACGTTCTTGCGGGCCTTCACCTTCGGACACGTCCGCCAGCTCGACGCCGTGATCGCCGAGACGATCCGCCGGGCCTGGTCGGCGGGTGCCGGGCCAGGCGCGAAGGCGATGACGATCGATGTGGACTCCACGATCTGTCAGGTCCACGGCAAGCAGAAGCACGGTGCCGCGTACGGCTACACGGGCGTGCTCGGCTACCACCCGCTGCTGGCCACCCGGGCCGACACCGGCGAGGTCCTGCACGCCCGGCTGCGCAAGGGATCGTCCCAACGTGGAGCGAAGCGCTTCGCTGAGGAGCTCATCGCCCGGGTCCGCCGTGCCGGCGCCACCGGCGCGCTGACCGTGCGAGCCGACGCCGGGTTCTGGAACTACGCGCTGCTTGACACGCTGACCCGCCTGGGAGTGCGGTGGTCGGTCACGGTGCGCATCAACGCCAGCATCCGCAAGGCGGTCGAGGCCATCGACGACTCCGCGTGGAGGACCATCGCCTACCCCGACGGCGGCCACGCCCAGGTCGCCGAGTGCGTCTATGTGACCGGCAGCGGGAGCCGTCGACGCGAACTGCGACTGGTCGTGCGCCGCACTCGCCTCACCGAAGCCGCGCAACGAAGGCTGTGGCCCGACTGGCGACACCACGCGTTCATCACCACCGTGGAGTCGCCCACGGTCGAAGTCGACCAGTTCCACCGCGATCACGCCACGGTCGAGCTCGCCATCCGCGACCTGAAGGAGGGCGCCGGTCTCGAGCACTGCCCATCGGGGCGGTTCTTCGCCAACGCCGCCTGGCTAGGTTGCGCCGTGCTCGCCCACAACCTGATCCGCTGGACCGCCCGCCTCGGCGACGTGCACCCCGCCGAGCAGCTCACCGTGGCGCGCACCGTCCGCGCTCGGTTCCTCCAGCTGCCCGGCCGGCTCGTCAACCGCAGCCGCCAGTGGGTGCTGCGGCTCCCGGCCCGATGGCCATGGCAAAACGAGTTCAACACCGCGCTCGACCGGATCCGCTCCCTGCCGCTGCTGAGCTGACCGGCCAGCCCGGACTGGCGCGGCCGCAGACGACCACGCGCTGACAGCCCATCACCGCCAGCACCCCCACTTCGACGCGGCCACACAGCCACCGAACCCCAGCCACAGCCAACCCGCGGCACCAGCCCACCTGCCACGCCACTCACAGACGCGCGATCGGTGGATCGAGGCTAAGAGGCGGCTCGCCCCGGCGCGAGCTGCGGCACGGCCGGCCGCCAGGATTCCGGTCGCGGATAGACCGACCGGAGCCACGACGGAGCGTAGAACGGCCGCCAATCGTCCTCGGCCTGGCTGAGCCGATCGGCGACCACCGCCAGCGCGGCGGGGTTGATGCCCATGCCGCTGTGCGTGGCATGCACCTCGACGTTGTGGTGCCGATCGTCGACGATGTCGAGGCACGTCTGCCAGCGGACCACGCCATCGGTGCGGCTGTAGATCGACGTTGCCGGAAC
>JAXDQS010000022.1:0-2854 GCA_034667725.1 Thermoplasmata archaeon | reverse complement strand
ACGCCGAGAGCCTGGTCGAGCGGCTTGGCGTGCCGGTCTACACGCCGCTGCCCGACAGCGCGCAGTTTCTTATCGACACGTACGGCATCACCGCTGAGCAAGCCGGCGACGGCAGTCCCGACGTCGTCTGGCTGCTCCGCGAGAACAAAGGCGAGGCACGCCCGTACTCGTCCGGCGACCGGCTTCCCTTCGGTGCCGACGTGTTCCCCGGGCACAAGGCGAACGACACTGTGCTCTGGGTCGAGAGCCAGCGTGCGGTGATCTCCGGCGACACGCTCGTCGACTTCGGCCAGGGCCTCGAGATCAACGAGAGGTGGCTCCGCCCCGGCGTGACGCGCGAGGAGATCGCCGAGGGGCTGCGCCCGCTACTCGAACTGCCGGTCGAGCACGTGCTTGCAACGCACGGAGGGCCGGCCGATCGAGCCGCCCTCGAGCGCGCGTTGTCCTCCTCCTAGACCATTCATGGAAGCGGTCAACCTCTTCAGCGCCGAGAACCCCGAGGGCAGGGTCGACGTGGCTCGTACCGTGGGATCGACGGAGACCGTCATGTTCATCTACGACCTGGCGCCCGGTCAGAGCTCGTGCCCGTATCACTACGAGTACGAGGAGGAATGGCTCCTGGTCATCGACGGCACAATCGTGGTGCGCGCACCTGATGGGGAGCACACCCTGGAGCGCGGAAGCATGGTTTGCTTCCCACCCGGTCCCGCCGGGGCTCACAAGCTGATGAACCGGAGCGATTCGCCGGCGAGGACGTTGATGTTCTCCAGCTCGCGGGCGCCGGCCGTCTCGGTCTATCCGGACAGCGACAAGATCCTCGTGGGGCTCGGCGGCGACGCAGACGAACTGATCTTCAAGCGCGGCACGGCGGTGCCGTGGTCGGAGGGAGAGGAAGGCTGGGAGAAAGCCTAGGTCCGTTCGAGCACGACCACCGGGATCTCTCGGTCGGTCCTCGTCTGGTACTCGTCGTAGTCCGGCCACTGCTGCGCCGCAAGTTTCCAGAGCTCCTCACGCTCGTCGCCGCTTGCGGTACGGGCGCGCGCCGGGAAGAGCTCGCCCTTCACCTGTACCTCGACCTCGGGCTCCTTGGCGAGGTTCCGGTACCAGCCAGGATGCTCCGGCGCGCCGCCCTTCGACGCGACGATCACGTACCGATCGCCGGCCTCCTCATAGATCAGCGGCGTGGTCCGCGGCTCGCCGGTCTTCCGACCCTTCGTCGTGAGCAGAAGGATCTTCGCGCCGTGCCGCCAGATATGGCCGACCTCGCCGTCGGTCTCCCGGTATCGCCGGATGTGCTCCTCGCCGAACAGGTTCTCCGCTTCGCTCATCGAATGCCCCTTCCGCGATCAAGGACGGTTCCTTGCACAACGGTAGCGACATAGACTCGACGGGTGAGCCCGGTCTTTCGCGTTGCGTTGCGCGTCCTTGGAATCGGCGCCCTCGTGGCGGGCGGCCTTGCCGTTGCGCTCGCGGCAGTGATCGCTGCGATCCTGATCGGGCCGTTGATCTTCTGGGTCGCGTGGAACGGGCTCGACTTCGCAGCCGCCGTGGGTCTCCCCGAGCTGGGCTTCTGGGGCATCGTTCTCGCCACGCTGTTCCTCGCGCTTGGTTGGTTCGGCAAGGTCGCGATCGCGGGGATCGTCTTCCTCCTCGACCCCTCCTGGTTCCACGGTGCCGCTGACGTTCACTGGCCAGAGCCGACGTTCCGGAACTTCGTCGCCGTCGCCCTGCTCGCGCTGCTGGCGTCGCGACCGCACGCACATGCGCACGAACGCAGGCGCCGCAAGAGAGCCTGAGCTCGAAGCTAGACGGAGTGCCCGTCGAACTGCGGCAGGTCGTCCGTGATCTCGAACCACGGCGCCTTGGAACCGACCCAGATGTGCTCTGTCGGGCGGATGCTCGGAGCATCGACGAGCGACCCCATCGCGACGTGCACGAACGCGCCGTCCCTGACGACGGAGAAGAGGAAGGAACCGCACGCCCCGCAGCGCGTGTCGTTGGCGTCTTGCTCTCCGAAGACGGCGACCTCGTTCAGGCCCTCCGTGATCTCGAGCTTCTCGCGCTCGATGCCGGCAAACGGCTTGAACGCCGAGCCGGTCGCCGCCCGGCAGTTGGAGCAGTGGCAGTTCGCCGCGTACACGAACGCATCTGCGACCTCGTAGCGAACTGCGCCGCACTGACACTTGCCCGCGAGCACCCGGTTCATGGGCTCATCTTCTCCGGTGGAGGATCATTCCGGAAACAGACCGCGCAGCCAAGCGGCGGCGTGGCGCAGCGCAGCACATAGCGCGCCGGGCGGCGCCTGCTCGCCGGTCATGCTGTACACGACGGCGACGATCTCTTCCTCGGTGCGATTCTCGCGCAGCATCGCCTCGATCACGGCGCGGATGTGGTGATGCTCGGCCTCTCGCTCCAACTCGAGCTTCCGAGTCGCGAGAACATCACGCAGCGTCTCGACGAGCCCCGCCTCGCTAAACGGCTTCGTGACGTGGTCGACGGCGCCGGCCTCGACCGCGCGCTGGATCGAGTCGCCCGCGACGTACCCGGTGAGCGCCACGATCGGCACCGCGCGCTCGTCCAGGATGCGGCGGGTCGCCTCCACGCCGTCGAGCTCGGGCAGGTTGAGGTCGATCAGGATCAGGTCGGGTCGGTGCTGGCGCGCAAGCTCGACCGCCTCGACGCCGTCGCGTGCGGCGGCGCAGACGTCGAAGCCGTGATCCTCGAGGATCAAGCGAAGGTCGGCTCTGACGATCGGATCGTCCTCGACCGTCAGGACCCTGGCTGGTGTGCTGGCCGGCATGTGCAACCTCCTTGTCTCAAAAAACAAAAAAGCCCTCGGCGGCGAGCCGAGGGC
>JAXDQS010000021.1:0-3060 GCA_034667725.1 Thermoplasmata archaeon | reverse complement strand
TCACGTTCGCGACGCACGCCGTGCGGCCGCAGCTGTTCAGCGCCTTCGCGGATCATCCGTGGCGGCTCGTCTTCCCGGCGCTGGCGCTCGCCGGGCTGGCCGCGATGCGCATCGTCCGCGACGCGTGGCACGTGTTCCTCGCGTCGGCCGCGTTCCTCGCGGGCCTGATCGCCACCGCGGCGGCGGGCCTCTACCCGAGCATCCTGCCCGCCCGCCAGCACCGCCCGTTCGGGCTCACGATCGACAACGCCGCGAGCGGCGAGCACGCGTTGTCGGTCGCGCTCTGGTGGTGGGTCCCCGGCGTCTTGCTCGCCGGCGGCTACTTCCTGTTCATCTACCGCGCGTTCCTCCGCCGCTGAGGTCGCGCGCGCTAGGACTTCTCGTCGTCCGTGTCGGCGTCGGCGAGGTTGATGCCGAGCGCCAGTGCCAGCGGATCGGCGGCGGCGACCATCTTGAAGATGCCCACGTTCGGCCCGACGGCGGTCAGGACGCTCGTGATCTCGTCGACGGAGGCGCCGGCGTCCAGCGCCGCGGTGACGTACATGATGTAGGAGGACTCGTCGCCGCCGCCCGCGATCAGCGCGGACAGGTTCACGAGCGCGAACGTCTTGCTGTCGAGGTCGGAGCCGTCGATGGCCTCGGCGACGCGGATCTCGATCACATCGGCGATCGTCGTGTCGTCGGCGTCGGAGATGTGGCGCAGCTGGTCGCGCTGCTGCTCGGTCGTCTCCGGGCGGTTGGCTGTCTGCTGGGACCTACGTGCCATGAGACCCTCCCTGGGGTCGTCGTGATCGGACGTAGGTCAGCGCTAGGCCGGGAGAGAACCGGATCCAGCGCGCTGGACGGCACGGCGCGCGTGCTCGTGGACGAGCTTCAGACGCGCTCGTAGCGCGCTTGCTCGTCCGCGGTGCGCTCGGCCCACGGGATCAGCTCGAGGCGGGCATCCGGGATCGGCTCCCCGCTCTCGACCGAGAAGCCGTAGGTGCCCTCCTCGAGCCGCTTGAAGGCGCGGTCGATGGCGTCCAGCTCCTCGCGCAGGTGTTCGATCGTGCCCTCGTCGAGCTCGCGGTCGAAGAGCTCGGTCGCGTAGTCGGCGGGATGCTGGTCCAGGTGCGAGAGCTCGCTGGAGTCCTCGCGTTCGCCGGCGCCGGCCAGCGTGCGCTCGATGCGCCGGCGCTCGCGCTCGAGCAGTTCTCGCGCCCGTTCCTCGCTCATGGCTCCACCACCGGGCCCTTGACGTCGGCCGGGGTCGGCGCGCGGAAGTCGGGGTCGATGTACTCGGTGTGGCATCCGCCGTCCAGCTCGTGGACGTGGATCTCGGGCTCGCCGAACTGCCGGGCCCAGTTCCGGGCCTCGGCGCGAGCCTCGGTCTGCGTCTCGTGCTCCGACAGCGGCGTCACGTCGCCTTCGTAGCGGACGATCCAGTGGTGCCGCGACTGCGGCACGATCTCGAGGTGATGACCGCTCATCATCCCAGTGGTAGGCCGGAGGCCGCCCGCGTCGAGCTTCAGCTTCCGCGGTCGAGCCCGGAGGCTTCGGCGGCGCGCCGGAGCTTGTTGAGCGCGCGGCGCTCGAGCTGCCGCACGCGGCTCGCGCTGAGACCGCGGCGCTCGGCGATCTCCTTGTGGCTCTGCGGCTCGCCGTGCAGGCCGTAGTGCGCCTCGAGGATGCTGCGTTCGCGCTCGGAGAGGACCGACAGCAGCGGCAGCAGCTCCTCCGCCTCGACCTCGTCGAGGACCTGGTCATACGCGTCGCCGGCGCTCGGGTCGTCGACGAGGTCGCCGAACAGCCCGATGACGTCGCCCTCCGCGGTCGTGATCGGCTCCTGCATCGAGCGCGGCCTCGCCGCGTCGGCGAACAGTTGCTCGGCCAGCTCGCGCGCGACGCCCGACCGCTCGATGATCTCGGCACGCGAGGGCAGGCGGCGGTGCTCGCGCATCAGGTCCTGCTCGGCGGTCCGCAGCCGCGAGAGGTGTCGCAGCCCACGGTCCGAGAGCTCGACCGCGTCGCCGAGCTCGGCGACGAGCCGGCGCATCGACCGCTCCACGGTCGGTCGGGCGTAGGCCCACAGCGGCACTCCGCGCTCCGGGTCGAAGCGCTCGAGCGCCTGCAGCAGACCGGCGACGCCCTCCTGGATCAGCTCCGGCCGCTCGACCTGGGGGGCGACGGCGAACCGGCGCGCCAGCGCGGCGATCAGCGGCAGGTGCGCGTCGACGACCCTCTCACGCGCGCGCCGGTCACCGGCCTTCGCGGCTTCGAGCACCGCCCGGTCGAGCCCGTCGCGCGCGGCGTCGGTGTCGAGGTCGCGTGCGCCGGTGGCGCGTTCGGCAGGTCCCGGACGCTCGAGCCGCGCCGCCAGGTCGCGATCCGCGGCCCGCCCTCGCGCGACCTCGTCCGCCAGGGCTTGGCTCTCCGTCGTTCCGGTCGGCATGGCTGCGCGGCTCCGCGGGTCGCTTGAGCAAAGAGTCGGCGGCGCAACCGGTTTCCCCGTATGTCGCACGCTTCACGACAGTGCGTGTGCTCCGCCGCCTTTCGGCGGAAAGGCACCGGCCTCTCGACAAAGCTCGTGCGGGTCCGGGTACGCGGGTCGCGCCGCCTTGCGAGAGGTACTAGGCCGGGCGCGCGCGGACCCAAGCCCGTCCATCGGCTTGAGGCGCGCGAACGGCGGCCTATCGCCAGCAGGCCATGGATCACAGCACGTTCATCGCCATCGTCGAGGACTATGCGGGCATCGGTCGACAAGAGGCCGAGCGCGCGACGCAGGCGACGCTCGACACCCTCGCCGAGCGCCTTTCCGGCGGCCAGGCGCGCACCGTCGCGGGTGACCTCCCCGACGAGCTCCGGCCCAACCTCGTCTCGGACGGCGAGGCCGCTCAGGCGCTGGACATCCACGCGTTCCTGCGGCACATCGCCGACCGCGAGGGCGTGCCGGTGCCGACCGCCGCGCGCTACGCCCGCGCGGTCTTCACGGCGCTCGGGCGAGCCTTGAGCCGGCTGGTTCGCAAGGACCTGGGCGACCAGCTGCCCAAGGACTTCAGCCTGCTGACCGAGGCCGTGCGG
>JAXDQS010000020.1:0-4455 GCA_034667725.1 Thermoplasmata archaeon | reverse complement strand
AAGTCGCTGCCGACGCAGTTCTCCAAGGTCGTCGCCCCCGAGCCCGCCGACTTCGCCTTCCTGCAGACGCGCATGGGCGACCTGCCCGTCGGCCACCTGCGCAGCGGCGAGACGGAGGTCGACTTCGAGGTCGGCATCCCCGGCCGCACCCTCGCCACCCACGTCGGCATCTTCGCCACCACCGGCATGGGTAAGTCCAACCTCATGCGGGTGCTCGCGGCCGGCGTGATGAAGGCCAACGGGCGCTACGGCCTGCTCCTCGTCGACCCCCACGGCGAGTACCGCACCGAGCTGGCCCGCCACCCGTGGGCGGCCGAGCGCCTGCGCACCTACGCGGCCCGCTCGCTGCCCAACACCTCGACGCTGCGGGTCTCCCTGGGCGAGCTCACCGTCGACGACCTGCGCACCGCGTACGAGTGGAGCCGCCCCCAAGAGGAGGCGCTGTTCGAGCTCGAGCGCTTCTACGGCGGGTTCGGCAACAGCGGCCTGGCCTGGCTGCTGGAGTTCGCCAAGATCGACGACCTGCCCGGCTTCCGCGACGTCGACCTCGGCAACCGCGTCGCCCTCAACACCCTGCAGGTCGTGCACCGCCGAGCCCGGCGCATCGTCGAGCTGCCGTGCATCGCGGCCGACGCCAACGTGTCGGTGGGCGGCGCCGTGCTGCGCGACCTGACCGAGGGCAAGGTGGTCCTCATCGACGTCAGCGGCCTCGGCTCCACCGAGGAGGTGCTGGTCGCGTCGTTCCTCGCCCGCAAGGTCATGGACGAGTGGTCCAACGCCTACCTCGAAGACCCGGCCCGTCACGAGCAGCTGCCCGTCGTCGCGGTCGTGCTCGAAGAGGCGCAGCGGGTGCTGGCCAACAACAAGGACCGCGAGTCCAACGTCTTCCCGCGGGTCGCACGCGAGGGCCGCAAGTTCAAGGTCGGCCTGTGCGCCATCACCCAGCAGCCCAAGCTTCTCGACGACGAGCTGCTCAGCCAGTTCAACACCTTCTTCATCCTCGGCCTCGCCGATGAGAAGGACCGCAACATCCTGCGCTCGTCGTCCAAGCAGGACATCAGCGCCCTCGGCCCCGAGATCCAGACGCTCATGCCGGGCGAGTGCCTGGTCGCCAACCTGGAGGCGCCGTTCGCGGTGCCGGCCAAGGTCCACCTTTACGACGACCTGCTGCGCGCCACCGAGCCCCCGCCCGCTCCCCGACCGACGGCCGCGCCCAACGTCGCCGCCCTGGTGGACTGATGCGCGTCGCAGCCATCGGCGACGCCCACCTCGGGCGGGCCTACCTCCCGTACACCACCGACGCGGGTGTCAACGTGCGCGAGCACGACTTCGAGCAGTCCTTCGAGGCGGCCGTCGACCTGGCCCTGGCCCAGAGCCCCGACCTCATCGTGTGGCTGGGCGACGTGTTCGACCATCCCCGTCCCACCTACCGCTCGTTCCGCGTGGCCCAGCACGCCCTGATGAAGGTGCGCGAGCACGGCGTGCACCTGGCCCTGATCAGCGGCAACCACGACACGCCCCGGCTGCCGGGCACGGGCTCGCCCTACACGGTGCTGGCCGACAGCTTCCCCGAGTTCTCCTTCGCCCACCGCCTCAGCTACGAGCGCTTCGACCTGCCCGGTCTCGTCGTGCACGCGGTACCCCAGATGATGACGGTGGAGGCCACCCTCGAGGCCCTCGACCAGGCCGACAAGCAGCGCAGCGCGGACAAGACCAACCTGCTGCTCACCCATCCCCGCATCACCCAGGTCGAGCCCAAGTACGCCGACATCAACGAGATCGAGGTCGACGCCAACCGCCTGAAGTCCGACTTCGTGCTGCTCGGCCACTACCACGTGCACACCAAGGTGCGCGACGGCATCTGGTACGCGGGGTCCACCGACTCCTTCACCTTCGCCGACGACCCCGACGAGCCCAAGGGCATCCTCGTGCTCGACACCGACACCGGTGCGTCGAGCCACGTCCCGCTCAGCGGCCAGCGGCCCCTCGTCACCCTCGAGACGGTCGCCGCCACCGGCCTGTCCCCCACCGAGCTGCAGGACGCGGTGCTCGCCCGCGCCGAGGCGGTGCCCGACGGCGCGGTGGCCCGGCTCTACATCGACGGGGCCGACCCCGAGTCCTACCGCCTGCTCGACCTCGAGGCGGTGCGGGCCGCGGCCTCAGCCGGGCTGCACCTCCAGCTCAACCCCACGTTCATGGGCGTCGACTCGCGGGTGGAACTGCCCGACCTCGAGTCCATGGGCGCCCGCTGGGCCCGCTACCTCGACGACCAGGACCTGGTCGGCTACGACCGCGACCGCATCAAGGCCATGGGGGACGACTACCTCGCCCGCGCCGTGGAAGAGGCCGTGTAGCGGTGCGCATCACCAAGCTCTTCCTGCGCAACTACCGCGTCTACGAGGACGCGCTGGAGCTGGAGATCCCGGCCGGCCTGGTCGGCATCGTCGGCGCCAACGGTGCGGGCAAGAGCTACCTGCTGGAGTCGATCCTCTTCGCCATCTACGGCTACAGCCGCACGGCCAAGGACGACGTGCGCACCACCGGGGTCAACGGCGAGTGCGTGGTCGAGGTGCAGTTCGAGCACGAGGGCCACCTCTATGACGTGCGCCGCACCATCAGCGGCGTGAACTCCACCGTGAAGGCCCTGGCCATGGTCAACGGCCAGCAGGTCGCCGAGGGCGTCACCGACACCACCCGCTACATGCACTCGGTGCTGGGCATGGACGCCACCGCCTTCCGCTCGTCGGTGTTCGCCGAGCAGAAGCAGGTCGCGGCCTTCAGCGGCAAGACGCCGGCCGAGCGCCAGAAGCTCGTGCTGCGCCTGCTCGGCATCACCCCCCTTGACGTGGCGCGCGACGCGGCCCGCAAGGACGCGCGCGAGACCCAGCTCCAGCTCGACAAGCTGCGGACGATGCTCCCCGACCTCGAGGCGCTGCGGGCCTCGCTCGACGGGGCCCGGGCCGAGGCCGCCCTGCGCGAGGCCGAGGCTTCCGTCGCCGAGCAGGCCGCCGTCGCCGCTAGCGCCGAGGCCGAGCAGGCCGGGGCGCGCTTCGAGCAGCTCGATGCCGTGCACCGCGAGCACGAGGACCTGGTCAAGCAGGGCCAGGCCGTCCGCAAGGAGCAGGACGACGCGGCCAAGCGGGTCGACAAGCTCGAACGCGAATTGGCCGGGCTCACCGATGCCCAGGCCCAAGCCGACGCGCTGGCCCCCGACGCCGACGGGCTGGCCGAGGCCGAGCGCCTGCTGCGCCTGGTCGAGGCTGCCACCACTGCCACCGCCAAGGTCGACGGCCTCGTCGTCGGGCCCGAGCCCGACCCGCCCGACGAGGCGGGCGCGGAGGCGGCCCGCACCGCGGCCGAGGAGGCCACCGCCGCGCTGGCCGGCGTCGAGGCCCAGCTCCAGGCGGCCATCGCCGAGCTGGAGCGGGCCCGCGCCGCGATGGCCAAGTCGGCCGACCTGTCCAGCGACGAGGACTGCCCGGTGTGCGGCCAGGAGCTGGGCGACGCCTTCGCCCAGGTGCAGGCCCACCGGGCCGAGGAGCTGGCCGAGCGCGAGCAGCGCGTCGCCGAGCTGCAGGCGGCGCGCACCAGCGCGGTGGCCGACGTCGGCACGCTGCGCGACCGCGCCACCAACCTCGACCGCGACATCAAGGCCGCCCGTTCGGCGCATGCCGCGTGGCAGCAGGCCAAGGCCAGGCGCACCGACGCGGAGGCCGACCTCACCGTCGCCCTCGAAGCGCTGGGCCGCTCACCCGAGCCGGGCCAGCCCGCCCGCCTCGCCGTCGACGTCGAGCGGCGCAAGGCGGCTGCGGTCGAGTGCACCCGGCTGCGCACCCAGCTCGAGCGCCGGCCCCAACTGCAGGCCGAGCTCGAGACCGAACGGTCCCGGTACACCGAGGCCGTCGACCTGCGCCAGACCCTGCTCGACAAGGTGAAGGCCCTCGACTTCGACCGCGACGTGCTCGCCGCGGCCGAGGCGGCGCGCCTGTCCACCAAACAGAAGGCCGACGCGGCGACGGCCGAGGCCCGGGGCCTGCAGGTGGCGGCCGCCACCACGGCCGCGCGCGTCGAGGGCGAGGCCACCCGCCTGGCCGACGGCGAGGCCCAACACGCCACCCTGGCCGAGACCACCGAGGACGCCCGCCACCTGGGTCGTCTCTCCCTACTGCTCGGCAAGTTCCGCGACGGCGTGGTGGGCACCGTCGGCCCCCGCCTCGCGGCCCAGGCCGCCGACCTGTTCGCCGAGCTCACCGACCACGAGTACGACCGCCTCGATGTCGACCCCGACACCTACGAGCTGCAGATCATCGACGCCGGCATCACCCACGGCATGGGTCGCTTCTCCGGCTCGGAGACCGACCTGGCCAACCTCGCCCTGCGCGTCGCCATCAGCGAGCACGTGCGCTTCCAGGCCGGCGGCGCCGTCGGGCTGCTCGTGCTCGACGAGGTGTTCGG
>JAXDQS010000019.1:0-2746 GCA_034667725.1 Thermoplasmata archaeon | reverse complement strand
AGACGTCGTTGACCATCCCCGCCCCCGCCGCGATCGCCGCCTCCGCGACCTCCGGCTTGTACGTGTCGACCGACACCAGCACGTCGTGCGACGCGACGATCCGCTCGATCACCGGCACCACGCGCTCGATCTCCTCGCCGGCCGCGACGGGCGGGCGCCCGCCGACCGCGGACTCGCCGCCGACGTCGAGGATCGCCGCGCCCGCCGCCACGTGCGCGGCGGCGCGCGCGGCCCGCGCCTCGAGGTCGGGCAGCTCACCGGCGTCGGAGAACGAGTCGGGCGTCGCGTTGACGACGCCCATCAGCAGCGGCGGGCCGGCGAGATCGAGCTCCCGGCGGCCCGCCCGCAGCCTCACGAGATGCGCAGCCGCACGATCTTGACCCGGCGGTTGCCGATGATGTCGTACGCCGTCACGCGCAGCTTGAAGGTGCCGCGGCGGTAGCTGTGGACGCCGAGGAAGCGCTTGCCGCGCTGGGTCGTGGTGGGCTTGGAGTCGCCGTAGCGGACGCGGATCTTCTGCACGCCCGAGCCCTTGCCGTCATTGGCGCGCGCGACGATCCGCAATCCGCGCCCCGCGGCGCGCTTGCCCGACACCGTCACCTTGATCTTCGGCCCCTGGTTGTCGAAGCGCACCGTGCGCGTGCGGCTCGGGTTCTCCTGGCCGCGCGAGTCGATCGCGATCACCTGGTAGGGCAGCGCGCGGCCGGCGCGCAGGCGCTGGGCGGGGATCAGCGAGTTGCCCGACGTCTCGCCCACGACCTGGCCGCCGACGACGACGCGGAAGCGCTGGGGGCCCCAGAGGTCGAGGCCCGGGCGCCACTCGAGCTTCGGCCGCAGCTTGTTCGACCAGCCGCTGCGGGCGATCGCCCCCGGCCGCCCGGGCAGGCGGTCGTGGACGGCGACCGCGAGCGTGCGCGCGCCGCCCGGGGCGCCCTGGATCATCGCGACGGCGAAGCCCGCGACCCGGTCGGCGCCCGTGGCGAACTGCCCCGGCGAGACGGGCCCGAGCTCGGGCCGCGAGAGCGTGACCTCGTTGTCGAACGGCTTCGTGGGCTCCGGCTTGAGCCGGGCCTTGATCGCGCCGCCCTCGAGCCAGGCCGCGATCACCTCGCGGTGCTCGGAGGACGCGGGCAGGGGCTCGGAGTTCGGCGCCGGGGTGAAGTGCAACGGCTGCGAGGGCTCGAAGACGTCGTTGTAGTTGAACGCGCCGAGCACGCCGCCGCCGCCCTGGAGCGTCGCCAGGCCCTGCCCGCGGCCGTTGATGGCGATCCGCGGCCGCAGCGTGGGCGGCCCGCCGTCGAGCGGCACCGGCGGGTCGAAGGTCGAGCCCAGCAGCCGCCGCGCGACCGAGCGCGACCCTCCCCCGAAGTCCTGGCGGAAGACGGCCCAGGCGAACGAGCCGTCGTCCTCGACGTCGACGTCGACGGAGTCGGCGGCGCCGCCGGCCTGGCCGCCGAGGTCGGTCAGCGAGGCCTCCTGCGGGAACGACGAGGGGTTCACGCCGGTCACGCGCCGCTCGAAGACGCGCGGGCGGCCGTCGGCGTGGTTCTCGCCCCAGGCCACGATCGCGTTGCCCTCGGCCGAGACGGCGACGTCGGGGCGCTGGGCGCCGCGGCCCGCGGCGCGGGCCGGGTCGATGTCCAGCGGCGCGCCGACGGGCTGCCAGCCGACGTCCTGCAGGCGCGAGGCGCGGATGTCCGACCCGCCGCCCCCCGGCGCGGCCCACGCGGCGTAGGCGGCGCCGTTGATGCCCATGTCGAGGGCGATGTCGGTGGACTCGCCGCTCGGGTCGTTGTAGAGCTCGGTCGGGCCGAGGAACGGGCCGGGCTGCTCGCCGCCCGCCACGACGCTGCCATAGACGCGCGTGCCCGCGGTCCACACGACCGCCAGCCGGTTGGCGTCGGCCGCCGCGATCGCCGCGTCGGTGGCGCCGGCCCCGAGGCCGTTGTCCACGCGCTCGGGCGGCCGGAACTGGCCGCCGTTGAAGCGCGAGACGAAGACGTGGGGCGCGCCGTCGACCCGCTTGAGGTAGACGACGCCGCCGGTGCCGTCACGCGCGAGGTCGACGCCGCCGAGCTTGTCGATGTCCGGCGTGGGCCCGTCGACGGGCGCGGCCGGGAACCAGCCGGCCGATGCGAGCGAGGGGAGCGCGGCGAGCGCCAGCAGGGCGAGCAGGGCGGACAGAGTGAGGCGGCGAGGCATGAACGCGGCAGGGCTCCAGTGACGGTGGCGATTCCGGTCGGTGCAACCGGCGGAAGCCCGGAAAGTTACGGCGCGGGCCCGACGGCTGTCCCGGAGGAGACCACGAGGCCCTCCGCCACGGCGTCGTCGCGGAAGCGGTCGGCCTCGGCGGCGCAGCGCTCCTCGTCCCACCCCAGCTCGGCCCCGAGCGCCCGCGCCACGCGCTCGGGCGCCTGCTCGCCGGGGGCGCACAAGCGCCGTGCGGCGGTCAACCCGAGGCGGGTGCGCCGCAGCAGGACGTCGCTAACGCTGCGCGACTGCTCCCGGCGCGCCGAGAAGGTGGCCTCCGCCAGCAGGTCGGGCATCCCGGGCAGGATCGGCTGGGCGAGCTCGCCGCGCTCGGCGGCGGTCGCGAGCACGTCGTGCGCCGCGAAGCCGTAGCGGCCGGCGAGCTGCTCGTAGGCGTCCTCCTCCACGCCCTCGACGCGGGCCAGCTCGTTCGCGTCGACCGGCATCCCGAGCGGGATCTCGCCGGTGCGGCAAGGTGCGTCGCGGCCGTCGCGCT
>JAXDQS010000018.1:0-2829 GCA_034667725.1 Thermoplasmata archaeon | reverse complement strand
AGACTAATGCTGGTGGGCGTGCTGGTGCTGGCCGTGTCCGGCGTGGACGGCGTCGCCACGGGGACGGAGCCAGACCAGGACGACGAAGACGACGACGGCGATCGCGTTGAGGACCGCCTTGTAGTTGAGTTCGATCGAGCTGAAGATCTCGTCGTGGGTGGGACGCGTCTCCGGGATCAGGCCGCCGAGCGAGAAGAGGCCGTCGACGACCAGCGCCGCGGCGATCATCGTCACCAGCATCAGCGCCACGATCCTGATCGTGAACGGCCAGCCGTAGTACTTCGCGTAGGCGACGATGATCGGCAGCACGATCAGGTCGGCGAAGATGAACGCCATCACGCCGGCGAAGGAGATGCCGCCGGACCAGAGCACGGCGGCAAGCGGCACATTGCCGATCGAGCAGACGAAGCTGAGCACGGCTATCAGGGGCCCGGCGACGACGTTCTCGATCGTGCGGATCACCGGAGGGGCGTCGGTTACGAACAGGGCGTTGAAGAAGTTGTCGCCGAGCAGGCCGATGAATCCCGCGAGCAGGAAGCCGACGGTGATCTCCTTCCACAGCATTCCCCAGTCCATACGGAAGTTGGAGGCGACGCTGGCCCAGGAGTCATAGGAGGCGATGCGCTCGCGCCAGGTCCTTCCCGCCTGAGCCGAGCCGTGGTCATGGCCACCCTCAGCGGCCTCGGCGTGCTTTCGCGCCTGCTCCTCGAGTCGCGGCGAGACGAACAACCGCAGCAGCGCGGCCATCAGCGCGATCATCACGAAGCCGCCGACGAACTCGGCGAGCGTGAACTGCCAGCCGAGCAGGATCCAGAGCACGAGACCGAGTTCCCAGACCAGATTGGTGGAAGCGAACTGGAAGGCGAGCGCCGAAACCGCCGAGGCACCCTTGGCGAACAGCGAGCGGGCGATTGCGATCGCGGCGTAAGAGCAGGAGGAGGACGCGGCGCCGAGACCCGTCGCTCGCGCAACCGGCGCGAGGCCGTCGCCGGCGAGCGCCGCCTGAATCCTCTCGCGTGGGATCCAGGCCTGGACGATCGCGGAGATCGCGAAGCCGAGGACCAGCGCCCACCAGACCTCCCAGGCCATCAGGCCGGCGTTTGCGAGGCCGTCCCCAACCTTGCCGATCACGTCGTCCATCGGCGCAGGGTAGTGAGGAGGCGTAACGTCCGAAGGCCGGAAAGGACTTAGACATATGGAAAAAATTGAGAAGTCAGACGAGCAGTGGAAGCAGGACCTGACCCCTGAGCAGTACAAGGTCCTGCGTGAGCACGGCACCGAGCCGCCGTTCACCGGGATCTATAACGACGAGAAGGCCGAGGGCATGTACAAGTGCGCAGCCTGCGGACTCGAGCTGTTCGATTCGGACACCAAGTTCGACTCGGGCACCGGCTGGCCCAGCTTCTGGGAGCCGGCCGAGGACTCGAACGTCACCCTGGTCGAGGACAACAGCATGGGAATGACCCGGACCGAGGTCAACTGCGCCCGCTGCGGCAGCCATCTCGGCCATGTCTTCGACGACGGACCCAACCCCACCGGTCAGCGCTTCTGCATCAACAGCGCGGCTTTGGAGCTGGGAGGGAAGTAGGCGCTACTTGGCGCCGAGGTAGCTGAAACGGACCGCGAGGGCTACGGCCTCGGTCCGCGTGTCCACCTCGAGCTTCGCGATCGCGTTGCGCACATGGGTGTGCACGGTCGCGGGGCTCAGGGTGAGGCGCTCGGCGATTTCCTTGACCCGCAGTCCCTCGGCGAGAAGCTCGAGGATCTGGCGCTCGCGGGGGGTGAGCGCGAGCAGCTTCTCGAGCTCGCCGTTCGAGTCGCGAAGCTCGGCGCCGACATAGGTGTGGCCGTCGGCGACCGACTCGATCGCCTTGGCGATGTCCTCGGCGGAAGCCGACTTGAGCACGTAGCCCGAGGCGCCGGCCTTGAGCGCCAGCGACAGCAGGTCGGGCTCGGCGTGGGCGGTGAAGACGATCACCTTGGTCTCGGGGCGGACGTCGAGGATCTTGCGAGTCGCCTCGATCCCGTCCATGCCGGGCAGCTCGATGTCGACGATCGCGACCTCGGGCTCGAGCTCTTGGACGCGCTCGATCATCTCGTCGCCGTCGACCGCCTCTCCGACCATCTCGATCCCGGGGATGCCGGCCATGCGGGTGCGGATCGCTTCGCGGACGATTTCGTGGTCGTCACAGAGGACTACGCGCTTCGCGGTGGCGGAGCTCATGTTGTTGGTATAGCGGACGGCGCGCCGTACTGCGCTAACGCCGCGGGCAAGGCAACGCTTCCATCCTCTCTTTGTCCATTCTCGATCAGGGCGAGCAGCGTGCGCCCGACGGCGACAGCGGTTCCGTTGAGGGTGTGCATGTACTCGGGTTGCGCCTCGGCCTTCGGCCGGAACCGCGCGTTCAGGCGGCGCGCCTGGAAATCGGTCGTGTTCGAACACGAGGTCACCTCGCGGTAGCGCTGCTGGCTCGGGATCCAGGCCTCGCAGTCGAATTTGCGCGCGGCCGGGGCGCCGAGGTCGCCGACGGGGATGTCCACGACCCGGTACGGAAGCTCGAGGGCGGAGAGGATCTTCTCCTGGATCGCAAGCAGCCGCTCGTGCTCAGCGTCGGATTCGCCGGGCTCGACGAACGAGTACATCTCGACCTTGTCGAACTGGTGGACGCGGAAGATCCCACGGGTGTCGCGGCCACCGGCGCCCGACTCGCGCCGGAAGCAGGTCGAGAACCCGGCGTAACGCAGCGGCAGCTGCTCGCCTAGGACCTCCTTCTCGCCGGCGTGCAACCCCGCCAGCGATACCTCGGAGGTGCCGACCAGGAAGAGCTC
>JAXDQS010000017.1:0-2510 GCA_034667725.1 Thermoplasmata archaeon | reverse complement strand
TCCTGCAGGCCCCGGCGGGGTACGGCAAGTCGGTGCTCCTCGCCCAGTGGGAGCGGCTCGACCGGCGGCCGTTCGCCTCGGTGACCCTCACCGACGCCCACAACGATCCCGCCGTCCTCGTCGCCTCGGTGGTCGAGGCGTTCGCGCCGATCGAGCCGCTGCCGACGAGCCTCGGCGAATCGATCCAGAATGCGCGCCCCAACTTCGACTTGATCGGGCGGCGGCTGGAAGAGGCGATGCGGGCGCGCGCGGTCGAGGCGGTGCTGGTGCTGGACGAGCTGGAGCATCTGCAGGCAGAGCCGGCCCTGCGGTTGCTGGAGGCGCTGCTCGCCGCCGCCGGCAGGGCCTCGACGGTGGCGATGGCGACCCGCACCGCGACGCCGATCCACGTCGCCCGGCTACAGGCCGAACGGAGGCTGACCGTGCTCGGCCCGGCCGACCTGGTGATGACGACAGGCGAGGCGACGCGCTTTCTCGCCGAGGCCGGGATCGACGTCGGCGAGGCCGAGGTCGCGACGATCGTCGCCAAGACCGAGGGCTGGCCGGTCGCGCTCTACCTTGCCGGGTTGACCCGTCGTCCCGGCGTCGCGCGCGATCTCCCGGAGACCGGCTTCGGCGGCGACGAGCGCCACCTCGTCGACTACATGCGGGAGGAGTTCCTCGCCACCGCGCCGCCCGCCGACGTCGACTTTCTGATCCGCATCGCCTTCCTCGACCGCCTCGGCGGCGCGCTCTGCGACCACGTCCTCGAGGCGACCGGCTCTGGCGCGCGACTGGCCGAGCTCTCCCGGCGCAACATGCTGCTGGTGCCGCTCGACCGCCGCGACGAGTGGTTCCGCATGCACTCGCTCTTCGGCGACATGCTGCGCGCCGAGCTGGAGCGTCGCCACGGCGACGAGGTCGCGACGCTCAACCGGCGCGCCTCGGAGTGGTGGGACGACGCCGACGACCCGAACCGCGCGATCGGCTTCGCCCTCGGCGCCGGCGAACACGACCGGGCGGGGCGGTTGATCTGGGAGGCGGTCCCCGCCTTCAACACCAGCGGTCGGCAGGCGACGCTGCAGCGTTGGATCGAGCGGATCGGCCTCGAGCGCGCGGCCGCCGACTCCCACCTGAGCCTGACGCTCGCCTTCGACTTCCTCTGCGACGGCGACGGCGGCGGGGCGGAGTACTGGGCCGGGTCCGGCAAGCTGCTGGTCGAGTCGGCCACCGTCGAAGGCGCCGACCTGCGCGCCGGCCTCGACATCGTCGACGCGGCCCTGGCGCGGGGTGGGGTGGAGGCAATGGGGCTCGCGGCCGACCGGGCGCGCTCCCTGCTCGATCGCGAGGGGGCGCTGACCGCGATGGCCGACCTCTTCGCCGGCGTCGCCGCTCACCTCGGCGACGACGACGAGCGCGCCCGTCGGGCGCTCGCCGATGCCGCGAGATCCGCCGCGGTCTGGAACGCGCCGCTGTTCGGCGTCCTCGCGCTCGCCCAGCTCGCCCTGCTGGCGGCGTCCGAGGAGGACTGGCCGACCGCGCGCATCCTCGCCTCCCAGTCGCGCGCCCAGGTCGACCGCTGCGGGCTGATCGCGCGCCCCTTCGTCGCCCTCGCGGTGGCGATCTCGGCCTACGTCGACGCTGGCGAAGGCCGCCGCGAGGAGGCGCTCGCCGACCTTGCCGCGGGCCGGGCGCTGCTGGCGCGGCTGCGCGACTTCGGCGCCTGGTTCGAAGTCGAGACCGCCGCCGCGCTCGCCGCCGCCGCGGTCGAGCTGAACGACGCGGCGAGCGCGGCGCCACTGCTGGCGACCGCCCGTCGCCGCCTCGCCGACCTGCCCGACGCGCCGTTGCTCGACGCCTGGGTCGCCGACATCGAGGGCCACCTCGGGCGCATCTCGGAGAGCGGCCTCGCCGACCTGACCCCGGCCGAGTTCCGCGTCCTGCGCCTGCTCCCCAGCCATCTCTCCTACCGCCAGATCGCCGAGGAGCTCGTCGTCTCGCCGAACACGGTGAAGACCCAGATCCGCGCGGCCTACCTGAAGCTCGACGTCTCCTCGCGCCACGAGGCGGTCGAGGCCTGCCGCGCGGCCGGGATCGCGGCGCCGGCGCAACGGGAGGACGGCTAGGTGCGCCGCCCCGCCGCCGTCGGGTCGCTCGGGTTCGCGGCGGCGGCCGCGGTGCTCGCCGTGGTGCTCGCGATCGAACGCTTCCCGCGCGGGATCGCCGTCCTCGCCTGCCTGATCGTCGCGCTGGCCGCCGGTTGGCTCGCGGTGCGGGACAAAGGGTGGCGCCGGCACCTTGCCGCGGGGCTCGGCGTCCTGGCGCTGGTCGGGGTGGGGGTGCTGCTGATCGACCTCGGCGGCTTCCTCGCCGACCTCGCCGTCGTGATCGCCTTCGCGATCGCGGTCGCGCTCGCCCGGGTCGCCTTCCGGGTCCACGTCGAGCTGCCGCCGGCACCGGCGCCGACCCGCCCGATCCTCTTCTTCAACCCGCGCTCCGGCGGCGGCAAGGCGAGCCGGTTCCACCTCGTC
>JAXDQS010000016.1:0-8945 GCA_034667725.1 Thermoplasmata archaeon | reverse complement strand
CAGGGCATCGGGCTCGGGATGGCCGAGCGCTTCCTCGCGGAGGGTGCGGGCGTCGTCGCGCTCGACCGCAACGCGCCGAAGCTCCAGGAGCAGGCCGCGCGGCTGGGAGGGCGTTACGTGCCGTTCGCCGGCGACGTCTCCGTGCACGCCGACTGCCGCGCCGCCGTGGCCGCGTGCGTCGAGCGCTTCGGCGCAATCGACGTGATGTGCGCGCACACCGGCATCGCCGACCCGCTCCCGCTGCTCGACATGACCGACGAGCACTGGCACCGGCACATGGCGGTCAACGTCGACGGGGTCATGTTCTGCACCGTGGAGGCGGCGCGGGCGATGGTGGCCGCCGAGCGGCCGGGCGCGATCGTCTGCACGACCTCGATCAACGCCTGGTTCGTCGAGGAGACGCACGCCGTCTACAACGTCACCAAGGCCGCCGTGTGGACGCTGATCCGCTCGGCGGCGATCGATCTCGCCCGCCACGGCATCCGCGTCAACGGCGTCGCGCCGGGCGTCGCCGACACGCCGCTGGCCGAGCTTGTCGTCCACGACGAGCACCTCGCACCGCAGTACCTCAAGACGATCCCGCTCGGGCGCTTCGCGCAACCGGTGGACGTGGCGAACTGCGCGCTGTTCCTCGCCTCGGACGAGGCCGCCTACGTGACGGGGCAGACGATCGTGATCGACGGCGGTCAGACGCTGGGGATCCCCGGCGATCTCGAGGAGGCCGCCGAGGACACCGGGTACGGTGAGGGGCGGACATGACGACCGAGACCGCGGCCGTGCAGGAGCGCTACGGCGACCAGATCGGCCGCGCGCGCAGCGACGTGTCGACACCAGCGCTCCTGCTCGACCTCGACAAGGCGAAGCGCAACATCGCCACGATGGCGGCGAAGTTCCGCGAGCTGCCGGCGGACCTGCGCCCGCACTTCAAGGCGCACAAGTTGCCGCAGCTCGCGCGCCTGCAGGTCGAGGCGGGGGCGATCGGCGTCGCGTGCGCGACCGTCTGGGAGGCGATCGTGGTGGCCGAGGCGGGGATCATCGACGTGCTGATCGCCAACCAGGTCGTGCAGCCCGACAAGGTCCGCGCGGCCGCTGAGCTCGCCCGCTCGCACCGGCTCACGGTCGTGGTCGATGACGTCCGCAACGCCGAGCAGCTCTCGCGCGCCGCGGTCGAGGCCGGCGCGGAGCTCGAGCTGCTGATCGAGCTCGACGTCGGCATGGGGCGCTGCGGCGTGCGCTCGCGGGAGGAGGCGCTGCCGCTGGCCGAGCGGATCGCCGAGCTTCCGGGGCTCAAGCTGCGCGGCCTGCAGGCCTATGAGGGCCACTGCATGCTCGAGCCGGACCCCGACAAGCGCATCGCCGACGCACAGACGGCGAACCGGCAGGCGATCGACGCGTTCGACTTCCTGGCCGAGCGCGGGCACCCGGTCGAGGTGATCTCCGCGGGCGGGACCGGCACGTACTACATCACCGGGGCCAACCCGCGGATCCACGAGGTCCAGGCCGGCTCCTACACCCTCATGGACGCGATGCACGGCGCGCTTGTGCCGGGCGGGTTCGAGGTGGCGATGACCGTCGCCAGCACGGTCATCTCGCGCCACGGCAACACCGTGGTGCTCGACTGCGGCCGCAAGACCGTCGGCATCGACTTCGTCACGCCGCCGCTGGTCTCGCACCCCGAGGGCCGGGTGCGCTACTACGCCGAGGAACACTGCCTCGTCGATTTCCCCGGCCCGCCGTCGCTCGACCTGGGCGACGTGGCCGAGGTGATGGGCGGCTACGGCCCGACCACGGTCAATCTCCACGACGTCTTCCACGTGGTCGAGGACGGCGTCGTGACCGACATCTGGCCGGTCACACCGCGCGGCCCGGGCCGGCCTTGACGTGCACGACAGGCGAACGTAGGGTCGACACCGGGCCGCTGCTGAAGCTGATCTTCGCGTCCGGCACGCGCCAAAGCGGTGGACCTCGAGCCGGTGCGGGCCTATCCGGCCGACTAGGGCGGGTCAACGAGGACGGTCGAGATGGGCGTCATCCGAGGCGACGGCGAGGTTGAGTCGCGGGCGCAGACCGGCGGGTTCAGGACCGAGCTTCAGGTGGGTGCCGTCGGGCTCCCCGGCATCCTCATGCAGGGCGTGGCGACGATCGCCCCGTCGTTCGCCATCCTGGCGTCGTTCGTGTTCACGGTGTCGCTGGCCGGCATCGTCACGCCGTGGGCCTACCTGCTGGCCGGCCTGGTGTTGCTGATGATGGCGATCACGTCGTCGCAGCTGGCCAAGGAGCTGCCGTCCGCGGGTGGCTGGTACACGTGGATCGCCCGGGCGCTGAGCCCGCAGGCCGGCTTCTTCGCCGGCTGGGTCTTCTCGATCTGGCTGCCGCCGGTGGCCACGATGGCGTCGGGCTTCCTGTCCGAGACCGTGCTCGAGCCGGAGATCAAGGCCCAGTACGGCGTGACGATCCCGTGGTGGCTCTGGGTTGTGGCGATCGTCGGGTTCGTGACCTTCCTGACCTACCGCGGGATCGCGATCTCGGAGCGCGTGCTGCTGATCACGGGCGCGCTCGAGATCGTGATCATGGTCGCCCTCGCGCTCTGGGGACTCGCGGACCCCGGGCCGGGCGGCTTCAGCGCAGAGCCGCTCAACCCCGGCCACTTCGGCGACGCGCCGGACCTGTTCCTCGCGGTGGTGTTCAGCATCTTCGCCTTCAGCGGCTGGGAGGCGACCGCGCCGCTGGCGGAGGAGAGCAAGAACCCGCGGCGCTACGTCGTGCTGGGGATGATCGGCTCGGTGATCATCCTCGCCGTCTACTTCGTCTTCGTGAGCTGGGGCTACCTGGTCGGAATCGGCGTCGACCAGGTGGACGCGATCCCGGAGGCGAGCGCGTTCCCGGTGTTCACGCTGGCGACGCGGGTGTGGGGCGACGCCTGGGTGATCCTGCTGTTCGCGCTGCTGAACTCGGCCATCGCCGTCTCCATCGCCTGCTTCAACGGCGGCACGCGGACGTGGTACGGGATGGGGCGCACCGGCGTGCTGCCGAAGGCGCTGGCCGAGGTCTCGCCCACGCGCAAGACGCCGGACAAGGCGATCGCCGTCCAGGCGGGCGTGTGCGCGCTGGCGTTCCTGCTGATGATCGTCTTCAGCGTCGAGGACGTCTTCTTCACCTGGGCGCTGACCATCACGCTCGGCCTGATCCTCATGTACATCATGGCCAACGTCGGGGTGAGCCGGTACTACCTGACCGTCAGGCGCGCCCAGTTCAACCCCCTGCTGCACGTCGTGCTCCCGATCGTCGCGAGCATCGCGGTGGGCTACGTCGGCTACAAGTCCGTCGTCCCGTTGCCCCCTGCGCCGGCCAAGTACGCGCCGATCATCCTCCTCGGCTGGCTCGTCATCGGCGCGGCCCTGCTCGTGTGGCAGAACGCCCGCGGCAACCGCGAGTGGCTGACCAAGGCGCAGCTGGCCATGGAAGAGACCGAGCCGCGCGAAACCGCCGAAGCTGAGGTCGCGAGCTCGTGACCTCTCGCGTCATTCTGTCCCTACAGCGACGAGGTGCGAGTTGGCGCGGTTGAGCATCGCCGAATTCGAGGCGAACTTCGAGTCCGTGAAGAACTGGGGGCGCTGGGGGCCGGACGACGAGCTCGGCACGATGAACCTCATCACGCCGGAGAAAGTGCGTGCCGCCGCGGGGCTGGTCCGCTCGGGCCGGCGCGTCTCGCTGGCGATCCCGATCAACAAGGTCGCCGGCCCGGACAACCCCCAGCCGGCGATCCACTTCGTCGTCCAGTCGCACGACGTCCCGGTCGACGCCAGCAAGGTCCGCTTCGCCATGGACTTCCTCGGGATGTCGTGCCATGGCGACTGCCACACGCACGTCGACGCGCTGTGCCACCTCTCGTATGACGGTTTGACCTACAACGGCCGACCGGCGGCCGAGGTCGTCCCGTCGACGGGCGCGACCGCGCAGGACATCACCGCGTACAGCACCGGCGTAGTGGGCCGCGCGGTGCTGCTCGACATCCCGCGGCAGCGCGGCGTCGAGTGGCTCGAGCCGGGGGAGGCGGTCACGCGGGCGGAGCTCGAGGAGTGCGTGCGCGCGGAGGGCGTGGCGCTCGGCGAGGGTGACATCCTCGTCCTGCGCACTGGGCATCACGCGCGCAGGATCGCGCTTGGCCCGTGGGACAACAGTCCACCGCCGGCGGGCGAGGGCAAGGCGGGCATCCACGTCGACGCCGTCCCCTGGATGCACGAGCTCTCGCTCGCGGCGTTCCTGCCGGACGGCGACGGCGAGACGGTGCCGAGCGTGGTCGACGGCATCACCTATCCGATCCATCCCCTGCAGGTGGTGGCGATGGGGATGCTGGTCTCCGACAGCCTGCAGTTCGAGGACCTGGCCGCCGCATGCCGGGCCGAGGGGCGCTACGAGTTCATGGTCGTCGGCCTCCCGCTGCGGTTGCCGGGCGGGACCGGCTCGCCCTGGAACCCGATCGCGATCTTCTAGCGAAGCTTCACGCGCGCGCGGGACGCGCGAGCGGCTATCGCGCGAACTCCCGGCGAACCCGGGGTCGTCAGGCGTCCGCTTCCGCCACAGTCGGCGCCGCAGCGGGGATCTGAGCGGTCAAGACCGTCCCGGCACCCGGTTCGCTGTGAACCGCGAGCGCTCCGCCCAGCGCTGCGACTCGGTCCTCGAGACCAACCAGGCCCGACCCGCGCGACGGGTCGGCAGCGCCGACACCGTCATCGTGGATGGTGAGCACGAGCCACCGGGCATCCACGTCTACGGTGATGCGCACCTCCGAGGCGTGCGCGTGCTTTGCCGCATTCGTCAGTGCCTCGGAAGCCACGTAGTACGCCGTCACCTCGACGGGCTCGGGCAGCCGGGCCTCGGTCTGCATGACGACCGTCGCGGGGACGGGCGAGCTGCGGGCGAGCGTCTCGAGCGCCGGCTTTAGGCCCCCGGATGAGAGGATCCTGGGATGGATGCCGCGCGCGAGCTCGCGCATGTCGTCGATCCCGCGCTCCGCGTGCTCGAGCGCCTCGCCGACGAGTGACTCCGCCTTTCCGTCTTCCTCTTGGAACGCCCGCTGGGCGAGCTTCAGCATGATGATCGCGTGCACCAGCCGCTGCTGCGCGCCGTCGTGCAGGTCGCGCTCGATGCGCCGGCGCGCTTCGTCGGCCGCCGTCACCATCCGCCGGCGGGACGCGGCGCGCTCGGCGCCGCTCTCGGCGTTCGCGACCGCGGTGGCGACCAGCTCCGTGAACTGCCCGATGCGGATCTCGGTGTCGCGGCCGGCCATGTCCGGCTGCTTCCACGCGGCCACGATGGCGCCCCACCGGCGCCCGGAGACGACGATCGGCGCGGCGGCCGCGGCAGCGGCTCCGACACCACCCTCCGCGATCCGCCGCCAGAGCGCGCCGGGGTTGTAGGAGTCGGCGCCGAGCTCGGCGTCGGCGACGCCGTAGCTCCCAACCACGGCGGTGGTCCCGTCCTGCCGGTAGCGCAGCAGCCGCGTGCCGTCGGCGCTGAGGAGCCGGCCGACTTCGCCCGCGACGGCGTCGAACAGCTCAAAGGCATCGTGGCCCTGGGCCACCAGGGTGGCGACCCGACGCAGCGCGGCCTGTTCCTGGGAGAGCATCCGGTTCTCGGTGACGTCGCGTGCCGCGGCGTACATCAGGCCCCGCTCCGGCATTGCCCGCGCGTTCCACTGCAACCAGCGCACCGCGCCGTCGGCCCGAACGCAGCGGTTCTCGAAGTCCGAGACGTGCCGCGTCTCGGGCAGCCCGGCGATCACATCGGCCGTCCGCGCGCGATCGTCGCGGTGGACGAGCTCCAGGAGCGAGCGTGACAGCAGCTCGGCGGCGTCGTAGCCGAGCGTCCGCTCGAACGCGGGGTTGACCCGCTGGAAGTGCCCGTCGAGACTGGCAACGCACAGCAGGTCGAGAGACAGGTCGAAGATGTCGTCGACCTGCTCGGCCGCGAGCCGTTCCACCTCGCTCTCCGCCTGCCGGCGCTCCGTCACGTCGCTTGCCACCGCGTGCATGAGCCTGCCCTCGACCACTGGCTTCGACGTCCGTTCGAGCACTCGACCGCGGCCTTGGCGTGGTGCTCGGAGTTGCGTCGCGCGGGTCGCGCGCCGAGGAGGCGGGAGCCCAAGAAGCCCGCAACAGTGAGCCCGTTGATCAACGCTACTGGTGCGATCTGCTGCGGCCGCACGCCTCCACCTTTCGGGGAACTGACAATTCTGCTCTCTGAATGCCGAGCGCGCCAGCGTCAATCATCGCGACGTGCTCAACCTCGGAGGGCTCGCGCGAAGCCGACGACGGCGAGGAAGTGGTGGAGCTCCGCGTAGAACGACACCTCGCGCAACGGTGTCCCGCGCTCGCGTGGGTGCTCGGCATGCAATGACATCGGCGTTCGGTCGACGGATCACCGCGCCCTCTCGACCGCTTAGGTCGCGAGGCGCTATCGCGTGATCGCGTGATCGCGTGATCGCGTGATCGCGTTTCCGGATCGGACGACTCACCGGGGGACCGTACAACCACCGGATGAACGGACGGAAGGTCGGCGTCGTCGGCGTGGGAGCGGTCGGTCAGGCCTGCGCCTTCGCCCTGGTCCTGCGCGGCTCGTGCCGCGAGATCGTGCTCGTCGACAAGACGGCCGCGCGCGCGACCGCGGTGGCGACCGACATGCGCTACGGCGCGCCCCTGTCCCCGACGACGGAGATCGTCGCGGGTGACTGGGCGGATCTCGCCGGCGCGGACGTCGTGCTGATCTGCGCCGGAGTCAACGAGAAGACCGGCGGCGCGACCGATCGCGACGATCCGCGCGGGCGGCTGGTGCTGCTCGAGAAGAACGTGTCGGTGTTCCGCGACGTCGTCCCCCGGATCGTCGCGGTCGCGCCCGAGGCCGTGCTCGTCGCGGTCACCGACCCGCCCGATCCGCTGGCGGACGTGACCCGTACGCTCGCCGGCCATGACCGCGTCCTCAGCACCGGGACGACGATCGACACGCTGCGCTTCAGGACGCACCTCGCCGCGCAGCTCGGCGTCGACCCCTCAGCGGTCGAGGCCCTCGTGGTGGGCGAGCACGGCACGACCGAGGTCATGCTGTGGTCGTCGGTACGCGTCGCCGGCACGCCGCTCGCGGACGCGCTTCGTCTCCGCGATCCGCACCGCTCGGTCGACGACCTCCGCGAGCAGGTCGAGCATGATGTCCGCTTCGCGAACATCACGATCATCGAGGGCAACGACGCCAGCCAGTTCGGGATCGGCGTCGCGTGCGCGCGGATCACCGAGGCGGTCCTCGGCGACGAGCGCGTCGTCATGCCGGTGGCGGCCTATCGCGAGCGCTACGGCGTGGCGATCGGGCTGCCGACCGTCGTCGGCCGCGAGGGGGCGGCCGGTGAGCTCGAGCCGAGCATGTCCGAGCCCGAGCGCCGCGCCTTCGAGCACAGCGTCGCGACCCTTCGCGACGCTGCGCACGACATCGGCATCGGTCCGGCCGGGGCCCGCGCCGCCTAGTCGGCGACCTGCCGGACGCCCTCGCCGAACGTCCCGACGCGCTCCTTCTCGGGCGTGTCGGGGAGCTGCTCCTCGCCGTCGCTGAAGCGGCCGACCCGCTCCTTCTCGGGCGCGTCGGCAAGCTGCTCCTCGCCGTCGCTGAAGCGGCCGACCCGCCCCTTCTCGGGGGTGTCGACGAGCTCCTGGCCCTCGCTGAAGCGGCCCTGTGATCTCTGCGCGTACATGCGGTTCTCCGGGGTTGGGTGGCGGTCTTGCGCCATCGAGGACACCGGCACGCCGCCCCGCGCGCAATAAGCGCGGCCGATCCGCTGAGCGCAAGTCGTTCTCGGGCTTCGCGCTGCGATGGATCGGCGAGAAGGGTTCGGCCCGGGCGTAGACTCGATCGCGTCGGAGGCTTCGCGTGCCCCACTCCATCACCGACCCGGCCGGCCTGAACATCAGTCCCGAGGACGTTCTCGCCGCCGTGCTGCAGACCGCGCAGCCACTGTGGCTGGTGGATCCCGACGACGTGATCCGGTTCGCCAACCCCGCGGCGGTCGCGGCGCTCGGCTACGACCACGAGGACGAGCTCGTGGGGCACCACGGCCACGACACGATCCACCGCCGGCACCCCGACGGGGCGTCCCATGCCGCCGCGGATTGCCCGATGGCGCCGACGCGGGCCGAGGGCGAGACCGTCGCGCGGGAGCTCGACTGGTTCGTCCGGCGCGACGGCTCGCTGTTCCCGGTCTCCTATGTCTCCGTGCCGATCGCCATGCCACAGGGCCGCGGTGCCGTCGTGACGTTCTCCGACGCCGAGGCCCGCATCGCCGGGGAGGAGCTGCGGCGCGAGCACGAAGCGATGCTGGCGGCCCAGCGGCGCGTTGCGACCCTCGTGGGTGGCGGGGCGCCGTCGGCCGAGGTGTTCGCGGCCATCGCCAGGGAGGTCGGCCTGGTGGTCGGGCTCCCGCTGGTCGCGCTGTGGCGCTACGACCCCGACGGGACGGCGGCGACCGTGGTCGGCGCATGGGCCGAGCGTCCGCATCCGTTCGACGTGGGCACGCGCTGGCCGCTCGACGGCCCGACGGTCTGCACCCGGGTGCTCGAGACCGGCAGCCCGGTGCGGATCGACGACTTCGCGACGCTCCCGGGAACCGCCGCCGCCGCCGCCCGCACGGCGGGGATCTACGCGTGCGCCGGTGCCCCGATCATCGTCGACGGGGACGTCTGGGGCGCGATGTCGGCCGACTCGACCGATCGCATGCCGCTGCCCGACCAGATCGAGGAACGGCTCGCCGAGTTCACCGAGCTGGTCGCCACGGCGATCTCGAACACCGCGAGCCGTGCGGAGCTCGCCCGCCTTGCCGACGAGCAGGCCGCGCTGCGCCGCGTGGCGACGCTCGTCGCCCGCGGGGTACCGCCGCCGGAGGTCTTCGCGGCGGTCGCCCGGGA
>JAXDQS010000015.1:0-2622 GCA_034667725.1 Thermoplasmata archaeon | reverse complement strand
GGAGGCCTGTCTGTGCCGCGCCCGCGACCCCGCGGTAGAGGCCCATCAGCTCGACCGCGCGGCCGCCACCAGGCAGCCGGACGTGGTCGATCACGTCGGCGACGGTGCCGACCTTCGCGAACTCGCCCTCGTGCTTCGGCACGAGCAGCACGCGCTCCTCGTCGCCCACGTCGACCGTGAGCGTCACGCTCATGTTGGGGAAGACGACCAGGTCTTCCAGGGGGACCAGCAGCAAGTTGCTCATCTAGTTCACTTTCTGTCCCTACTTACGAAGTGTGAGGAAGGATAGCGATTGCACCGGCCGGCGATCAGGGGTGGCGCGCCAACGGCCGCGCCGACGAATATGCTGAGCGCCATGCCAGCCGTGACCGCCAACGGCATCGAGGAGCTCAAGGCACTGATCGGGCAGGAAGTGGGCCCGAGCGAGTGGCGCGAGGTCACCCAGGAGCTGATCAACACGTTCGGCGAGGTCTCGGGCGACGATCAGTGGATCCACGTGGACGTGGAGCGCGCCAAGACCGAGAGCCCCTTCGGCACCACGGTCGCCCACGGGAACCTGACGCTCTCGATGATCGACGGCCTGCGCAAGGACCTGATCCAGTCGGAGGGCTTCGCGCTCGGCGTGAACTACGGCTGGAACAAGGTGCGCTTCCCGGCGCCCGTGCCGGCCGGCTCGAAGGTGCGCGCGACCGCGGAAGTGGTTTCGGTCGACGAGGTAGGCGGGAACTGGTTCCAGATCGTGACCCGCTTCACCGTCGAGGTCGAGGGCAACGAGAAGCCAGCGTGTGTGGCCGAGAGCGTCGGGCGGGCGCTCCCGGCGTCGTAAACCATGGTCGCCGAGCCGCCACTCGGCAGGGCGCGCAGGCTCCGGGCCGTGGGCGCGGCGACCCGACGATGAGCGCGCCACCTGAAGCCCTGGGCGCGCTGCTCGAGCGCTTCGACCGCGACGCCTTCGACATGCCCGCCGGCCGCGCGCGCGTGAGGCTGGCCGCCACGGGGCATGGCGCCTGGGACCTCGAGGTCAACGGCGGCCGCCACCGCGTGAAGCGCTCACGCGAGGGCACGGAGCCCGACACCGAGCTGAGCGCCGACCTCGCCACGTGGGCCAAGGTCGCGAACGACCTGAAGGGCGGGATGCAGGCCTACCGCGCGGGTCGGCTGATGGTGCGCCGCAACCTGCACCTGGGCGTCGGCTTCCTCGCCGCGACAAACGCCAGCGGCGACCCCGACCGGCTCAAGTTCCGCACGCTCGACACGGAGTGCGGGCGGATGTCGACCTTCGAGGCCGGGCCGGCGAACGGCACGCCGATCGTGATGCTCCACGGCCTCGGCGCGACCAAGGCCGAGTTCCTGCCGACCGTGCCGGCCCTGGCGCCCGAGTTCCGGACGATCGCGGTCGACCTGCCCGGGTTCGGCGACTCCGACAAGCCGCTGCGCGCCGCCTACGACGCGCCCATGTTCGCGCGCTGGGTCCACGCCCTGCTCGACGCGCTCGAGCTCGACCGGGTGCACCTGCTCGGCCACAGCATGGGCGGCCGCGTGGCGCTCGAGGTGGGCATGCGCCACCCCGACAGGATCGACCGGCTGGTGCTGATGACCCCGTCGATGGCATGGCTCTCCCAGCCGGGCTGGGCGAAGTCGCTGAGGCTGGTCCGTCCCGAGCTCGGCTTCCTGCAGCCGGCGCCGAAGAACTTCGTTCACGGGATCGTCAAGCGCGTGGTGCCCGGCTCGGCCTCGCACTTCATCGCCCCGGCGCTCGACGAGTTCCTGCGCTCGTACCTCACCCCGCGCGGCCGCGTCGCCTTCTACGCGGCGGCGCGCAATATCGCGATGGAGAAGCCCGACGAGTTCTGGGACGGGCTCGCTTCGCTTTCGCCCGAGTCGCTGTTCATCTGGGGCCGGCACGACGGGCTCGTGCCGATCGGGTTCGCCCGCCACGTGAAGGAGCGGCTGCCCGCGGCCCGCCACTGCGAGCTCGACTGCGGGCACGTCCCCCAGCTCGAGCGGCCGGGGCAGCTCCACGCGGCGATAACCCGCTTCCTCCGCAGCCCCGCCCGGGCACCGGGCGGGCAGCGCTCGCGCTCGCGAAGCGCCGCCGCCTAGTGAAGCGCGCCGGCCGGGCGCTCAAGACCTTCTACGTGAAGGCCTACGAGGACAACCTCACGGGCCTGTCCGGCATGGTGGCCTACAACCTCTTGCTGTCGCTGTTCCCTTTGGCGCTGCTGGCCCTCTTCATCGCAAGCCAGGTGCTCCAGAGCGGCGAGCTCGAGGACAGCGTCCTCAAGGACCTCCAGCGCCTGTTCCCGACGGCCGCGGAGGGGACCATCACGGGCGCGCTCGACCGCGTGCGGGAGTCGTCCACGAGCATCGGGGTGGTCGCGCTCGTCACGAGCATCTGGTTCGGCTCGTCCTTCTGGGGCTCGCTCGACACCGCCTTCTGCCGCATCTACCACATGGAGTGCCGCACCTGGCTACAGCAGAAGCGCTTCGCCCTGGTGATGCTCGTCGTGGTGCTCGCCTTCATGGCAGCGACGGTGGCGGTGCCGGCGGCGCAGAGCATCCTCGTCGCGGGCGCGAGCGATCTCCCCTTCGGGTTGAACGAGGTCGAGGGCCTCCTGTACG
>JAXDQS010000014.1:0-2624 GCA_034667725.1 Thermoplasmata archaeon | reverse complement strand
GACAGTTCCTCGTCGTCTCGGTCGAGCTGCCGGTGATCGGGCACGTCACCCACGCGACTGTCCAGGAGCCGTTCCTCGCCGTCGTCCTCGAGCTGCGTCCGGAGCGGATCGCCGCGCTGCTGCTCGAGACCGCGCCGGCGGCCACCGCCCGCCCGGGCGCCGTCGACGCCACGCCCGCCGGGATCGCCGTCAGCGACGCGTCACCGGCGCTGATCGACGCGGTCAGCCGACTGCTCGCGCTCCTCGATGCGCCCGAGGACGCGGCCGCGCTGGCGACCGGCGTCGAGCGCGAGGTCCTGTGGCGGGTGATCACCGGCCCGCAGGGAACGACCGTGCGGCAGATCGGGCTGGCCGACAGCCGCCTCGCGCACCTCGCCCGCGCGATCCGCTGGATCCGCAGCCACTACAACGAGACGCTGCGAGTCGAAGAGCTCGCGGCGCTCGCGACGATGAGCGTCTCCTCGTTCCACCGCCACTTCCGCGCGGTCACCTCGATGACGCCGATCCAGTACCAGAAGCAGATCCGCCTGCGCGAGGCAAGGGCGCGGCTACTCGCCCAACCGGGCGACATCACCGGCGTCGGCTTCGCCGTCGGCTACGACAGCCCCTCGCAGTTCAGCCGCGAATACCGACGCATGTTCGGCGCGCCACCGAGCCACGACGCGCTCGCACTGCGTGAAACGGCGGCGTCCACGTAGACCCCGGACGTAGCCGTAGACGACCGGGGATCGCCACCCATGACGTTCTCCACGCCACGGACAATCTCGTGCACCGAACCCGTCCCAGCGGCGTGATGCCGGACCACGCTTCAAGCCAGGCGCCCGCCACTGGCCGAAAGGGCCCAACAGCCGGAACGCGCCGCGGCCAAAGCGCCGCTGCTCCATTGCAGGCGGGCGTCTCCTCTGGCCCAGCACTCACGCCCGCACGGGACGAGTTGCACGCGTCCGCCCGCCACGGTGCGGTCCAGTCCCCTATTGCGTCCCCCCGCCCCCGCAAACGCCGCTGCAGAGCCAAAGCGCCACGGAAACATAATCCGCGTGTCGGGGGTTCGAGTCCCTCCTCCGGCATCCGCTCTAGACGGCCACATCCGCGCTGTAGAGCCAAGAACGCGCGGAATCGCCGTTGGGTCGCCGGACCCCAACGAACCCCCACAAACGCCCTACGGGCTGACATTTGTGTCCCCCCGTGTGTCCCCCGGGGCGAGTTTCTTCGGGGGGCGAACTAGGAGCGCCATGGCGAACTGGCGCAAGACCAAGACGCCTGGGGTGTACGTCGCCCATCAGGTGCGATGCCCAGCGTTCAACGATGACGACCCCCGCTGTCGTTGCGAGCCGTCTTGGCGGGGTCGACGCCGCCACCCGGTGACCGGCAAAGCGGAGTGGCAGAAGCCCGTGACGAAGAACCGCAGTGAGGTGCTCTCCTGGCTCGGGATCTGGAAGAAGGGAGCCAGTCATGCGCGCGAACAGGCGAAGACAAGCCGCACGTTCGAGAGCATCGGCGACGAATGGCTCAACGGCGTCAAGGCCGGACGCATCAGCCGGCGAAAGGGACGCAGCAAGCCCTACAGCCCGACGACGCTCCGCGACTACGCAAGCGCCTATCGCAACTTCCTGCGACCGGAGTTCGGCCCGTTCCCAGCCGACGACATCGGCGAGGTCGAATGGCAGATGTGGTGCGACAGCGCGCTGCTGAGGATGCGCTGCCACAGCGGCTTGACCTCCGCGGCGCCCCGGGTCAGGCTCGTGACCACTTCGGCGGGCGCGTACACCAGCAGTCCGGTCAGCGCGCCCACGCCGGCCCCGACCCCGTCGATCGCTGCCCCAAGCACCGCTCCGGACGCGGCGCCCAACGCCGCTCCCCACACCAGCGCGTCCAGCAACCGGCCCGTTCGGCTGCGTCTGCGACGGTCCGCGCTGCCCATGATGGGCAGTATCGCGGCGCCGCCTTCGCCAGCGATGACGCCGCAGGCTTCTCCGAGTTCTAGAACTTCCTCTAGGCCTCTACCCGCGCTGGTCGCTTCGCCCGACGCCGTGCCGATGTTGCAGATCGCGCGGTCAGTGATTTTGGCGCCCGACTTCCGACTCGACGGAGGTTTGCCGGTGCCAGAAGCAGGACGCCAAGCGTGGTTGCCGTTCCGGGAACGGCGCCCGCCCTGGCCGGGACGGTTCAGGCGGTCGTGTGCTTGGGCCGCGGCGCCGCGCGGACTTGCATCCGCTGACCATGGCTGCCGTGGACGCTGAGGATCTCGACCGGCTCGTCTCCGGCCGGTCCGAACCAGTGCGGCAGCCGGGTGTCGAACTCGGCGACCTCGCCGGGTCCCATGGTGATGTCGTGCTCGCCGAGGATCAGCCGCATCTCGCCTGAGAGCTCGTACAGCCATTCATAGCCGGCATGGGTTCGGAGCTTGCGCTCGCGCTCGGGCGGGATGACGACCTTCCACACGGCCATGCCGCTGGACTGCTGCGTCAGGGGATAGACGAGCCGACCGTTGCGGGTCTTTGGCCTGAGCCGGACGCGGGGGTCGCCGACCTGCGGTGCGCCGACGAGCTCGTCCAGCGGCAGGTGATGGGCCTCGGCCAACGGCAGCAGCAGCTCAAGGCTCGGCTTTCGCTGCCCACTCTCCA
>JAXDQS010000013.1:0-6009 GCA_034667725.1 Thermoplasmata archaeon | reverse complement strand
CACCGCTGAACCACACCGGTCGCCGCAGAAGCCGCGGCAGCGACTTTCCGCAACAGCCTCCGTCCGTTGCAGCAGTCGGCGGGTGGTGCGCCGGCACTGCCGCTGCTGCCTCATCGCGACAGCGACGCCGCGCGAGCTTCCTCCGATCGTGCGCGCACGTCGTGCCTATGCACCGGATGCAACGGCTCCGGCCGGGGTGGGACTTCCGCTGGTCGTCCGCAGCGGGCGTGGTCAGGCCTGACCGAGACGGGCAACTCCCGTCTTGCTGGGCCACGCTACCGCCTCCGCCTGGTTGCTAGCGCGTCCCCAGGTGTCGCATAGCGGTGTGATGGTCGGTTGGCCCGATCCGGCCCGACACGTACGCTCGTCTGGCGCGCCTCAAGGACGAGCCGCCGCCGGGCAATACACTCCACCAGAGCGTTGAAACCGTCGAAAGCGTTGAAAACGACAGCGGCGGGAGCTATGCTCGGATGGTCCGAGCAGCGAGAATCGGAGCCTCAAGCCATGGCAGATCTCCTCAACACCAATGAGCTCGCCCAGCAGCTCGGCGTTGCCGCGAGCACCGTGCGCTACTACCGCTCCTCGGGGCGGATCAGCCCGGCGCGCCAGACACCGGGCGGCCACGCCCGCTGGTCGCTGGAGCAGGTGCGCCGCCAGCTCGCCGAGCGGCCCGCGGCGGCGATCACCGGCTTGACCGAGGAGCACTTCGCGCCGCTGGGTGTCAACGACATCCGCGGACGGGGCGCGGGAGCGATGCCGCCGGAGATGGTCGCGCTCGGCGTGCGCGAGAGCGCCGCTCCGGTCATCGACGACGAGCGGTTCGACGCCGCGCGCCATCGCTGGGGTGGTCGGCTGGCCGGTCTTCGTCGCCCGCGCGCCGTCGCCTAGATGGTCCGCCGCTCAGACGAGGACAAGGCCGAGATCGAACAGCTCGCCCAGGGCCTGTGGCAGGGCGATCTGCTCGCCGCACCGCTGGTCCCGGTGCTGGAGTCGCCGCACAGCACGTTCCTTGACGGCGTCGACGAACTGGATCCCGTCGACGAGCACGGCCTGTGGACGGTCGCGGGGCAGCAGATCGACACCGGCTGGGGCGCGATCGTCACGCAGACCTGCGACCTGGTCCGCCACCCCGACAAGGTGCCGTTCCTGCAGCTCATGCCCATCGTCGAGCTCGACGCGGTGACGTGGAAGGCCGCGCACTACGGCAGCCGCGGCGACTACTTCGCGTTGCCGGCGATCGGCGCGGCCGGTCTCGTCTTCCCCGCGATCGACAGCCAGCTCAGCTTCCCGGTCTCCAAGGCGGTGCTCGGGCACGCCGACATCCCGCGCGCCGCCGCGCCCCTCGACCCGGCCGCGCGCGTGCTGCTGTCCTCCTGGCTGATGCGCCGCGTCGGCCGTTACGCGTTTCCCAACGCCCTGGAGGGCCACGTCCTCAGCCACCTGCGCACCAAGATCGCCAAGTCGATCGGCAAGAACTCCATGGCGGGGCGGTTCGCCGACGCGCTACTGGGCGTGTGGTGCTCGACGGAGTGGGCGGCCACCGTGTCGTTGATCTTCATCGTCGACCCCAACCGGCTGGCCTCAGAGCAGACCATCGACGCTGAGAAGGCGATGGGCGAGATCGTCAACCCGATCCGCAAGCGGCTGGCCGAGGACGGCGTCAAGGTTCAGGTCATCCCGACGGCGCGAACGCTGGACAAGGTCTCGGCCCAGCAACTCTTCATCGAGCATCGCCAAGTCGACATGGACGTCCTGCCCACCGACGAGTTCACCGCCAAGGCCTCGCTGGAGTCCCTGGCCGCGCTGGGCGCCGACGCCGCGCAGGACTGACCGGTGACGCTGGGCGGCTACTGCCCCGCGGCGCCAGCCGCGCTGCCGGCCGGCACCTACAGACGCGTCCACGCCGGGCGGATCGCGACTCGCCGACCGCCGCATCGCAGACCAGCAGCACTGCGGGGCCGCCTGCCGGCTGCCGTCCGAGTGCGAGCAAAAGGTGCGGGCGGGCCATCACACCGCTATGCGACAGCGGGGCGCGTCCAAGCCTCCTTCGATACGCCCGGAAAGGACGACGAGCAGTCGCGCGGTCAGCCCGTCCTGTCCCAGCTTCGTGCATAGGCAGAGCATGGGCGCGCCGATCTCGGCCGCGCCGCATTCCCACTCAGGCCACCGCTTTCGCAATCGCTGCTTGCGATCGTGCCGTCAAAGCGGAAGTGCCGTCGCGCCGACAAAGTGGCGGTGCTCGTCCGTTGGGACATTGGAACGCCGATCCGACGGCGGCGGCTCGAAGCGCCCGTCGGCGCCGCGCACCGGCGAGCACACGGCTGTTGAGGTGACCGGCAGGACGAAGTGTGGCGAGCGTAGTCCTCCAGGTAGGCGACCACTTCGTCGCGGCGCGCCCGTCAAGCGGCGGCCGGCTCACCGGCGGCTTCGAGATGGTGAAGTGCCGCCCTTGCTCGGCCAGGAACTAGCCAACTGCCAGGCCGCCTGCCCGCCGTCAAGCACGACAACTCACGGCGCTCGATCATGCCGGCGACGCCTGCTCGCCGGGCGCCTCGGCACCCGAGTCGGCGACGGCCCGATCGGCGTCCTCGAAGCTCAGGCGCGCGTTGATGGTGACCGCGGCGGTGACGCCAGCGCCGGCCGCGGCGGGAACAAGCGCGCGAGCATCGGCGCAGTTGCCGGCGGCATAGACGCGGTCGACGGTCGTCGCCTGGCTTGCGTCCACAGCGATCGACCCGTCAGCGCGCAGCTCGCAGCCCAGCGTACTCGCGACCTCGGTGCGCAGCTCCCATCCGACGTAGAAGAACAGCGCGTCGCGGTCGAGGCTCTGGCCGTCGTCAAGACGGATGCAACGCAGGCGCCCGGGTTTGTTGCTGTCCAGCGCGATGACCGGCGTCTCGATGATCGGGATGCCAACTGCCTGCACGCGCGCGAGCTGCTCGGCGCCGAGCCCGTGCGGGCCGTTGCTGAGCAGGACGACGTCATCAGACCATTGGCGCAGGACGACGGCGAGGTGTTCGCCGCGTTCACCAGAGGCGAGTACGGCGAGGCGTTCGTCGCGGTGCTCGAAGCCGTCGCAGTAGGGGCAGGTGTGCGCGCTGGTTCCCCACACGTCCGCGAAGCCGGCGATGTCGGGTACCTCGTCAAGCATTCCCGTGGCGAGGAGGACGGTCCGCGCGACATCAGCGCCGCGCGCCGAGACCATGCGGACGCCGCCGTCGATGACGTCCGCGCCGTCCACGGTGGCGGTCGCGACTTCGACGCCGTAGCGTGCGAGTTCTGCGCGGCCGCGGGCGCGCAACTCCGCTGGGTCCAGGCCGTCGTGGCCGAGGACGCCGTGCATCTCGTGCGTGGCGTAGTTGCGCGGCTCGGCGCTGTCGAGCACCAGGACGCTGCGGCGTGCGCGGCCAAGCACGAGCGCGGCGTTGAGGCCGGCGGGGCCGGCGCCGACGACGACGCAGTCCCACGTGCGGCGTCTGGCTTCGTTGTTCATCGGCTTCTCGTGTCGTCGTTTCGGAGGCCAGCGCCGTAGTTGCCAGCACTTGGTGGACACCCTCTTCGGTCACGCGACCGCAACGCAAGTCGGTCAGCAGCGTGGTGTTGGGTTGTCATCGGAAGTTCAGTCCTGCGGCGATCTCGATCACGATGATCGCGGCGACGACGAAGTCGACGGTCATGCAGAACGGCGGCCACCAACGGGTGTTGGCGACGAAGTGGGTGCGGTGCTGCCAGAGGTCTTTGAGCCCGTGGCCGGCCAGCGCGGCGACCAGCAGCCACGGCGATCCGGTGACCGCGACGGCGGCGAGGACGACGAAGCCCATGGCGACGCCGCTTTCGACGGCGATCACCTTCGGCCGGCCGTCGGCGACGGCGAAGCCAATGTAGATGAACGCGATCCCCACGGTCCCGATGGCGTAGACGGTGGCGGTGTTCAGCCACCAGAACACCAGCGGCGTGGCGGCTTGGGCGAGCCCTACAACAACGCCCCAGACTTTCGCGGCGCGCGGCGAGCTGTGATGCGACCGTTCCAGCAGCCCGTCCGGCAACGTGGCGGCATGCGTGCTCATCGGTTCTTCAGCCAGCGCTTCCAGGCGACGCCGGCCAAGCCGACGAAGCCCCAGGAGGCCGACATGAAGGACCCGGCGACACCGGCTTTGTAGACCGGGTCCTCTTTGAGCTCGGGCCGGAAGGCCAGCACGCCGAACGCGTTGGCGTTGACCCAGGCGCCGACCGCCAGCGGCACGGCAACCTTGCGTGGAAGGTCGGGTACCAAGCGCGGCGCGGCGGCGGTCAGGCTGCCGAGCATGATCAGGTCCAGATGCCACTGGCGCAGCCGCGCGCCGGAGCGGATGCCGATCCTGCCGAGATCGTCCGGCCGGCTGACGGCAACCGCCATCGGCCAGCCGGTGAGCGCCCCGAGGGCCAGTTCGGTGAGCCCCGCGACGACGAGGCCGTCAACGGCGGCCTCGTCGCGGGAACGCAGGGAGTGCTTGCTGTTGCGCAGAGCGTTCATGTGGCTTTCTAGTGGAGGGCGACGCGCGGGGCGAGCCGCAGCTTGGGCAGGAAGATGGCGGCGGACGGCAGCACGATCAGCGCGACGATGCTGGCGACAGCGGCGACGCCGGAGATCACCAGGAAGGCGTCGCTGATCCCGGCCGCCAGGGAGCTGGACGTCGCCGTGCCGCCGGCCGCGATGGTCGCCAGCACGGCGATGCCGATCGTGCCGCCGATCTCGTGGCCGGTGGTGTTCAGGCCCGACAGCATCCCGCTCTCCTCGTCGGCGGCGCCGGTCATCACCGACACGGACACCGAGACGAGCACGACGCCCAGGCCGAGGCCGGTGATCAGCATGCCGGGCAGGACGTCAGTGAGGTAGCTGCCGCCGGCGTCAGCGCCGGAGAGCAGCAGCATCCCGCCGGCGGCGGTGGCGAAGCCGGCGGCCATCGGCAGGCGAAGCCCGGCATGGTGGAGCACGTGCTGGCCGACGTGTACGCCGGCGGCGAGCGCGACCGCGAGCGGCAGGAAGCTCAGCCCGGTCAGTAGCGGGCCGGTGCCGAGCACGTTCTGCATGTACAGCGAGATCAGCAGGAAGGTGCCGAACAACGCAGCGGCGGCCGCGAGCATCATGACTAGGCCGCCACCGACGCCGCGGTCGGCGAGGCGTTCGATGCGCAGCAGCGGCTGGCTGCTGTGGCGCTCGACGCCGGCGAAGGCCAACAGCCCGGCCAGTCCGGCGGTGAGGAGGATGAGCGTCTGCGTGGAGGTCCAGCCGATGTCTGCGGCTCGTGAGAGTGCGAAGACGATGGCGCCGAGGCTGGCGGTGGCCAGCAGCGCGCCGGGCAGTTCGAGTCCACGCCACTGCGGCGTGACCGTGTCGGCGGGGATCATCCGACGGGCGGCGACGGCGAGCGCGATGCCGATTGGCAGGTTGATGAGGAAGATCGCCTGCCAGCCCAGCAGCTCGGTCAGGACTCCGCCGAGCAGCACGCCGACAGCGGCGCCGGCGCCACCGACAGCGCCCCAGGCGGCGAGCGCGTGGGTGCGCGGCTTGCCTTGGGGGAACGTGCTCATCAGGATCGACAGCGCCGCCGGGGACAGCATCGCGGCGCCGAGTCCCTGGCCGGCGCGCGCGGCGAACAACGTCGCGGCACTGCCGGCGAACGCGGCCGCCAGTGAAGCGGTGACGAACACGCCGAGGCCGGACATGAACATCCGGCGGCGACCGAGGAGATCGGCTGCGCGTCCGCCGAGCAGCAGCAGGCTGCCGAAGATCAGGGAGTAGCTGGTGATCGTCCAGCCGATGTCGCTGCCGGCGATGTTCAAGCCCTTGGCGATGTCCGGCATGGCGACGTTGACGGCCGTGATGTCGAGGATGACCATCAGCTGCGCGACGCACAGCAGCAGGAGCAGCTGCTTGAGGCGCCGCATCGCGCTGCCGGCTCGTGCTCCGTCGGGTGCGTGCATGTGGGCGGTCATGAGGTCTCCATTCCGGCGAGGTGGGCGGTGTTG
>JAXDQS010000012.1:0-70596 GCA_034667725.1 Thermoplasmata archaeon | reverse complement strand
CGAGCCCCCAGCTTCTGCAAGGCGTCCTGAAGGGCCAAGCGGTCGTCCATGCCATGTTCTTTCCCGCAGGAACTATTTGGGGCTTGTTGGTGAAGATGAAGAGGATCCCGGCCTGGGACCCGCGAATCCCGCGGCCCACGGCTTAAAAAGCAAGGGACCGTCGGCGCCTCGAATGGAAGAACGCATCGTGGAGCCCGGCACCCCGCTGGCCTACTCCGAGGAGCTGTCGGCAGGCGCCGGCACGTTCGACGACGGCACCCAGGTCCGCGCCGCCGTCTACGGCACCGAGCAAGTGGACCCCAAGACCCTCACCGTCACCGTCGTGCCCGCCGGCAAGCAGGTCGCCACCATCGAGAAAGGCGACGTCGTCGTCGGCGTCGTGACCTACATCAAGCCCGAGACCCTGGCCTCGATCAAGATCCTGGCCGTGCGCGGCAAGGAAGGCCGCAGCCTGCTGCAGCCCGTCGAGGGCACGCTGCACGTCAGCAAGATCGACGCGCGCTACATCAAGTTCGTCGACGAGGAATACAAGTGCGGCGACTACGTCCGCGCCAAGGTCATCGGCACCAAGGGCGGCCCCCAATTGGCCACCGACAAGCCCGACCTCGGCTGCATCAAGGCGTTCGCGCCCACCGGCAACCAGTTGGTGCTGGAGGGACGCAAGCTCAAGGACCCCGAGACGGGGCAGCTGTTCGTGCGCAAGACGGCGACCGACTACGGGTCGGGCATGGTCTAGCTAGGTGCAGTCCGGCACGTAGTTGATGGGGCCCGTGACCTCGTAGCAGCGCACGTAGAGGGCGATGGGGACGAGGCGCACGCAGCCGGTCCAGCCGGCGGGGGCCGTGTTGTAGAGGCAGTCCGGCGGCGTGCAGGCCGTGGTCCAGGTCTGGTCGTAGAGGTCGCTCTCGCCCAAGGCCGTGCAGACGGGGCCGGCGGCGTCGGCGCTCGGGGCGAAGGCCAAGACGGTCAGGGACAGCAGAAGGGTCGCAAGGGTGGCGCGGATCATGCCAAAGGAGAACACGCGGCCCGCCCCCTTTGAAGATGCGCAGCCCCGGCCTTGCCGCCGCCCACCCCTCCGTTTAAGTATCAAGTCCCTGTCGCGCGCCACGATGCAGCTGAAGGTCCTCTCGAAGACGGACAACGAGATCGAGATCGAGGTCGTCGGCGAGAACGAGACGCTTCTCAACCCCATCAAGCAGGCCCTGTTGGCCGACAAGGACGTGGAGTTCGCCGAGTACATCATCGAGCACCCGAGCCTGAGCATCCCGAAGATTTTCGTGCGCACCAAGGGCAAGGCCAAGCCCGAGGCGGTCGTGAAGCGCACCATCAAGGGCCTCGTGGCCGAGTTCGACGCCTTCGAGACCGAGTTCGCGGCGCAGCTCAAGAAGCGCTAGGCTCGCTTGCTCGCCATGAGCCTGCCCGTCCCCCCCGCCGAGGAGCGCGCGCTCGGGCTGGCCTCGTACTTGACGCCGCAGCCGGGCATCGGCGGCAAGCTCCGGGTCGAGCCGGAGGATTTCCAGGTCATCGAGCTTGGGGACGGGCCCACGCCCTTCGAGCAGGGGGCCCATGCCGCCGCCCGGGTCCGCTTGCGCAACTGGGAGACCAACCGGTTCGTGGGGGAGGCCGCGCGCCGCCTGGGCCTCCACCGCGAGCAGGTGGCGTTCGCGGGCATGAAGGACAAGCGTGCCGTCACCGAGCAGTGGTTCACCTTCAAGTGCCCGGTCGCGGAGCTGGCCAAGCTCGACGCCCTCTCCGACGTCCAGGTCCTCGAGTCCTACCCGACCCGCAAGGCGCACTTCGCCGGCGCGCACGAGGGCAACCGCTTCGTGCTGCGGGTCCGCCAGGCGACCGCCGACGCCGCCACCGTCGAGGGCATCGTCGCCACCATCCGCGCCCAGGGCGGCGTGCCGCACTTCTTCGGCCCGCAGCGGTTCGGCGGCGCCTACCGGGCCGTCACGCACCTGGTGGGCGAGGCCATCGTGGCCGGCGACCTGGAGGAGGCGGTGCGGCTCTACGCCGGCCACCCGATGGCGGGCGAGCGCGAGGAGGCGTTCGCCGCGCGCAAGGTCTACGAGGAGACCCGCGACCCCGCGGCGGCGCTGGCGGTCTATCCGCGGCAACTCGACCCGGAGCGCGCCATCCTGGAGCGCCTGGTCCGGAAGCCCGGCGATTGGCGGTATGCCATCCAGGCCTTGCCGGGGAACCTGTTGCAGCTGTTCGTGCACGCGCGCCAGTCGTGGCTGTTCAACCACATCGTGTCCGCCCGCGTCGCGGCCGGCCTCGGCCTCAACACCGCCCACCCCGGCGACCGTGTCATGGGCATGGACGAGGACGGGGTGGCCACCCACCTGGTCACCGAGCGCAGCCGGCCTCGCGTGCAGAAGGAGCTGGACCTGGGCCGCGCCACCTTGACCGCCCCGCTCGTCGGCATGACGGTCCCGCTGGCGGAAGGCGTCCCGGGCGAGATCGAGCAGGAGGTCCTCGACGCGCATGGGGTCCATCCGTTCGACTTCCGGGTCCGCGAGCTGCCCGAGGTGGCCTCCGAGGGGCGGCGCCGCGGCATCCTCCAGCCGGTGCGCGACCTTCAGGTGGAGTGGCGGGAGGGCGACCCGGTGTTCTCGTTCGCGCTCGGGAAGGGCTCCTATGCCACCGTCGTGCTGCGCGAGTTCATGAAGGCCCCCCTGACGGACTACTAGGCCGCCGGCCCCGACCGGAAACATTCCCGCCCCCGATGATTCGTTGGGCCCAAAAGTGGCGTTGCCCCTAAACCCCCGACTTTAGGTGCAGGGCGCCACCGCGCTCCGACTTTAGGTGCAGAGCGCGACCGCGCCGCTTTCCATGGTTGGGGGGTAAGAGGAAGAGGAGGGAGGGGGTTAGGAGTCGCACGGGTGGGCGATGACGGTGGGGGCGGCTCCGTAGTGGTGGAAGGCCAGGGTGGCGCGCACTTCTTGGCCGTAAGCGACCCCCACGCCGTCGAGGCCGAGCCGGAAGCGCGTGGTGCCGGTGAGGCCGTCGAAGGTCTGGTTCAGGGGTGAGGCGGCCACTTGCCATGCCTCCGGTCCATCCTCGGGGGCGATGGTGAGGTTCAGGCGTTCGGCAAAGGGCGACTGCGACTCCCAGGCGGCCCGATAGGTGCCGTTCAGGATGGTGGCCGGGCTGTCTTGGGGCCAACGGACTAGCAGGCAGGCCGAGCCGGACCCGGCGGGCGTCAGGTCATCACGGGACAGGGACGGGGCGGAGACTGTCAGGTTGAACGTCCGGTTGAAGGACTCCAGGCGCGGCGGGGCCGGCTCCGGGACGGGGACCGGCTCCGGCTCCGGCTCCGGCGGCGGAGGCGGCGTGGCCGCCGGCACCTGGACCGTCGTGGTGCTGTAGTGGTGGTGTTCCGTCTGCGTCTGGGTCTGCGTCGTGGTGCTGGTGCGGTCGGGGATGGCCGCCGAACAGCCCGCCAGGGCAAAGGCCAGCAGGAGGGCGACGGCGGGGAGGGTCTTGCTTGCGCTGAACGTAGGGGCTTGGGGTTGCATGGGGTAGAACCTCGGTGGGGGTCGCGCTCGCTGGAGCGCGGGGGAGAAGGGAAAGAGGGCGGTGGAAGCGAGGGGCGGGGGAACCTCCGGTAAGCGGGCGGTCGCAGGCTCTAGCGTTCGGCTGGGCTAGTCGGCGTTCCAGAACAGGACGCGGAAGGACGCCGAGAAGGGGATGCCTTGGGGGGCCACCATGGGGCCGGGGTCGGATACCCGGACAAAGAAGCCGTCCCGAAGGGCCGAGGTCTTGTTGTAGCCGGGAACGTAGCCCAGGGCCTCGAAGGACTCGGACTGCGGCCCCAAGTCGGTCCCCTTCTGTTCGTCTAGGTAGCCGCCGAAGGTGGTTCCGTAGTAGAAGCGGACGCCCAAGTCCGCGAACCGGGTAGGTTCGTTTGTCCAGGTCAGCCGGAAGTCGAGCAGGCTGAACGAGTCGCCGCTGCGTAGCCGCTGAATGGATGCAGCCTGAAGTTCAGGGGAGAGGTCCCCGAACAGTTGGAAGGCCGCCGCCTCTGTCTCCGTGTCTCCCTGGGGGTCAAGGCCGGTCAAGGTGCCGTTGAACCCCAAGGTCGCCTCTTGCGGCCACACCGGCACGACAACTTCCGCCATCCCTTCCCGGATGGTCGTGTTTGGGGCGGCTTCCGGGGTCCACTTGTTGTCAAGTGAAGCCTCCAGGACGTGCCATGTTCCGGGCGCCACGTTCAGGACGGCGCGGCCATCCGTGCCCGTCCTGGCGGCGGCCAGGGTGCAGGCGTGGTCACGCACCACGAATGAAGGCGGGAGGTCCGGCCCGCCCCATACGCTAACCTCGGACTGCACCGGCTGGCCAGTAAGCGCGTTGTGGAGGCGCACGGGGACGGGGACAGTAGCGACGCCGGGTTGAGTGTCGGTGGCGGGCGTGAAGTCGTCGCGGCACGACTCCGGCCACCACCGCTCCTCGTCCGGGCCGGTGCTGGCGCAGCCGGCAAGCAGCAGGGCGGCCACGACTAGGAGGGTCCTCATGGAATCCACCTAGTCGCACTCGTCGCCCGCGCCGTCGCGGTCGGCGTCTGCCTGCGTGGGGTTGTAGTCCTCGCGGCAGTTGTCGTCCCGGTCCACCACGCCGTCGCCGTCCGCGTCGTCGCAGGCGTCGCCGTCGCCGTCCAGGTCATAGTCGGCTTGGCCAGGGTTGGCGGCCAGCGGGCAGTTGTCGGCGCCGCCCGCGTCGGGGTCCAACACGCCGTCGTTGTCGTCGTCCGGGTCGCACTCGTCCCCGTCGCCGTCCGCGTCGTTGTCGTCCTGATACGGGTTGTCGTAGCCGGGGCAGTTGTCGGAGCCATCAGGGATACTGTCCGTGTCGCTGTTGGGCGGACACGGGCTCCCGCTGCCATAGGTGTATGGGCACGGGTCGCTGGCGTCGTTGATGCCGTCGCCGTCGTCGTCCGGGTCGCAGGCGTCGCCGTCGCCGTCGTTCCAGGCGTCGGCGTTGTGCTGGTCCGGGTTGTTGTGGGCCGGGCAGTTGTCCACGTCGTCGCCCACGCCGTCGCCGTCCATGTCGCCCGCGCCGTCGCAGGGGTTCCCAAGTCCGTCGCCGTCCGAGTCCGTCTGGGCGGGGTTGTAGTTGCCGGGGCAGTTGTCCACGTTGTCGCGGCGACCGTCGCCGTCCGCGTCCGAGCAGGCGTCGCCCTGGCCCGCGCCGTCGAAGTTCTCCTGCAACGGGTTCGCGTCGCGGGGGCAGTTGTCGGCGCCGTTGAGGATGCCGTCGCCGTCCATGTCCGTGTCGCATTGGTCGCCCGCGCCGTCGCCGTCCTGGTCGCGCTGGTCCGGGTTGGCGTTCGTGGGGCAGTTGTCGCCCGTGTCCAGGTCGCCGTCGCCGTCGTCGTCCCCGTCGCAGGCGTCGCCCTCCGCGTCGCCGTCCATGTTGGCTTGGTCGGCGTTGGCTACCGTGGGGCAGTTATCGGCGTAATCCTTCTTCCCGTCCCCGTCCGAGTCGCTGTTAGCATCGCAGGCGTCGCCCTCGCCGTCGTCGTCCGAGTCGCGTTGGTCGGGGTTCCTCACGCGCTCGCAGTTGTCGGGCAGGTCGTCAATGCCATCCTGGTCGTCGTCGTTGTCGCAGGCATCGCCCTGCTCATCGCCCGGCGGGTTGGCCTTGTCCGTGTTCGTCTGGTCGGGGTTGTTGAGGCCGTCGCAGTTGTCGGGGCCGCCGCTCTTGTTGTCCTTCACGCCGTCGCCGTCGTCGTCGGTGTCGCAGGCGTCCCCGTCGCCGTCGGCGTCGCTGTCCCTCTGGTCGCTGTTGGGTTCCTTGGGGCAGTTGTCGCGGTGGTCGCTGTGGCCGTCTGCGTCGTCGTCGGACTCGCAGGCGTCGCCCTTGCCGTCCTCGTCCGCGTCCTCGTTCTGGCCGTCGCCGTTCCCCTCGTCGGGGCCGTTCTTCACGGCGTCGCAGTTGTCCTTCCGGTCCACCACGTCGTCGCAGTCCGCGTCCCGGTAATAGGTCGGGTCCGTGGAGACAGGCTCGCCGGGCGTTATCATGTAGCACGGCGGGCACACCGGCAGTGCGGAGGCCGTCGTCAAGCCAGCGGGCGTCATGCAGGCGTGTTCCTCGCAGCTCGGCGCTTCGCTGGACTCGTCCGTGTCCGTCAGGCACGGCGGCGGCGCGCACGGGTCCGGCGCCGTCGTCAAGGCGATGGCGTCCACGTCGAGCGCAAGGACCGTGAAGCGCCACCGGAAGGCGTCGCAGCGCGGCACGCAGCCCGCCGAGGAAGTCAGGCAGGCCGGGAGGCAGTCGCCGTCGCGGCAGGGCGGATCGCACGGCTCCACGGCGCCGGTCCCGACGTCAAGCGGCTGGCACAAGTCGGGGATGCAGTCGGGGCCAAGCAAGACCTGGAGGATGGCGAGGCAGGGGTCGCAGCCGTCGCGGCATGGGGTGGGGCAGGGCTCCCCGAGGTCCACGGGGTCGCTGGTGGTGGGGAGGCCGGGGTCGCAGCCTTCGACGGGCGGGATGCAGTCGTCGCGGCTGGCGACGACTTGGCACGGGTCGCAGTCGGCGTCCCCGCACGGGTCGCAGCCGTCGCAGGGGTCGTCCTCGCACGTCGGGACGGCCGAGTCCTCGGTGCCGATGGCGATGGGGCTGCACACGTCCACGGTGGGCGGGCAGTCGTCGCGGCTGGACCTCAGGGCTTCGCAAGCGTCCGGCAGGCAGTCGGCCACGCACGGCGCGTCGTCGCATTGGGGCACGGTGTCGCGGAGGAAGGGCAGCGCGACGGGCAGGCAGAAGGCCGGCTGGCAGTCGCCGTCGCGGCTGGCCCCGGCCGCGTCGAGGATGGCGCAGGCGTCGGGCTGGCAGTCGTCCGGGCATGGCTCCAGGGTGGGCGGGCAGTCGTCGTCGCGGCCCGTGATGGGCAGGGCGTCAAGCGCGGCGCACGGGTCGGCTTCGCAGTCGTCGCAGCCGGGGTCGTCCTCGCAGGCGGGCAGCAGGTCGTTGCGAAGGGCGCCGGGCAGGCTTGGGGCGCAGGGTTGCGGGTGGCAGAAGTCCACCACCACAAGGCCGGGCGCGTCGTCGCCGTAGCCGATGACCTGGAGGCCGTCGCTGTCCTCGCTGCACGGGTCCGGCAGCGTCGGCAGGCACACCACGCCTTCCAGGCTCACAAGGTCAAGCGACCCCAGGCCGAAGGACTCCGCGCAGTCCTCGTCGGCGGCGCTGGCGCCACACCCCACGACGGCGGACGGGAACGCCGCTTCCGCCATGGCGGGCAGGCGCGCGGGGACGCTGCAAGCGTCCGGCGCGGAGCCGCACAGGTCCACGCTCACCGCGTCCAGGTGGCCGCCCGCGTTGGCGTCCGTGCGCTCCAAGTGGCGCACGTTGGGCGACGCAGCGCCGTGCGTCAAGGCCGCTTGGCGCGCGGCCTCATCCTGGGGGCTGGCGTCCAGCAGGAACAGCACGGACGGGCAGGCGGTCGCGGTGGGGACCGGCGCCGGAGCCGTGGGGACCGGCAGCAAGGCCGTGGCGGGGCCGAGGGACGCGACGGCCAGCAGGAGGCAGCAGAGGGCGGGAAGGAGGCGGGTCATGGGGTTGGCTCCAGGGTTGGCGGCGGGGCGTTGGTGAACGTTGGGACGCCCCGCCGCAAGCGCGCGAAACCAGGGCAGTTTATGGCTTATTTGGCTATACTTGGGCCAAATGGGGCGTTTGTTGGCCCGGCTTATATCGTGGTCCGGGTTGCGGCTCCTGATGGCCCGCCCGGAGATGCCGACGAAGGACCTGGACCCGGCGGCGCAAGCCGCCGTCCAGGTCAGCATTGACACGGCGCTCCTGAAGGCGGTCGGGGAGTTCATCGAGGCGCACCCGGAGTTGGGAATCCGGGACCGGCGGACGTTCGTGGACGTGGCGGTGCGGTGGTATCTGGAGCGCCAGCAGGGGCGCGTGGTCGAGTTGAAGCGGCTCCCCAAGGGCAAGAAGTCACGCGAACCCGAGCCGTGAATCAATCAGGGTCAGGCGGACCCAGGGCCGGTTTCGCAGGCTGGCAAAGGCCGCGTCCAGCAGGCGGCGTTCCGTCAGCAGGGGGGCGTCGTCGTGGGCCTGCATGAGCCACGCGACCGCTGCGCGGGTTTCTCCTAGCGCGACGGCGCAGCGGGCGGCCTCAATGGCGTTCTGGGCGCGGTCGCTGGGCAGGAACAGGAGGGAAGCAAGGCGTTCGCGGGCTAGGAGTTCCTGGCCGGGTTCGTGGGCCAGGCGGTGAGCGTGGGCGACGGCGGCCAGGCTGGCGTGGCCAGCGTCGAGGCGCAAGGCATGGAGGGCCGCCGTGCGCGCCAGGGCGGGGTGCTTGGTGAGGGTGGCGAGGGTGGCCCAGAACCGGCTTCGAGCCTGCCGCTGCGTGGGGCCGGTGCCGCGCAGTAGCCACGCGCCGATGCCCCAGGGCGTCAGCCACGCGGCGAGGATGGCCACGGTGCCCCACGCGAGGAGCCAGGGCCAAGCCGCCGGGGACGCGGGGAGGGCCGCTGTGGGGGCGTGGAGGGTGGCGTCGTCGGCGGTGAGCGTGAAGGCGCCGGTGGCGTCGGCGCGGACACGGCCCGCCGATGATGCGACGTGGAGCGCCCCAGAGCCCATCAACTCGGCGCGGGCATAGGGCGCGGGGTCTTGGCCGGGCAGGGCGACGGTGGCGCTGGTGAAGGTGGCGGTGCCGTCGAGGGCCAGGGTGTGCGCGGCGACGTGGAGCCGGTGCCCGGCGTCGGAGGCCAGGGAGAGCGTGAGGCGGCCACCTGTTGCCCAGAGGTATTGTTGCTGGACGCGGCCCACGGAAACCGGCCCCTCCGTGGAGGGCGTGAAGCCGCTGGACAAGTCGCGGTCGCCTTCGGTGGCGCTTAGGCGGCTGTCCCAGGCCCACAGGACCACGCCGAAGTCGCCTTCCACCGTGAGCGTGGAGTCCCCGCAGGCGAGCAGGGCCAACGTGCCAGTGGTGGTGCGCTCGATGGGCGCGCGGCCATAGTTGGCGCGGGGTTCCACCGTGAAGGTGGGCGCGGGGCTGGCAGCTTCGGTGGCGCACGTCGTTTCGAGCCGGAAGGTGGCGGCCGGGTGGTTCACGATGTCGAAGGCGAAGCCGCCACGCAGGGCGGTCCCTTCGACGGTGGCCGCCGTGTAGGTGGCTTCCTGGGGTTCGGGGAACGGCGACAGGTTGGCGGGGCCGTAGATGGCCGGGCCTTCCTGAGTTTCGACGCGCAACGTGGGGGCGGTGAGGGTGAAGGCGGGGCCTTGGTGGGTGCCGTTCTGGGGGTCGTAGATGGTCGCCGCCACTAGGCCGCCGTCTGCGGTGAGGGCGCCGGTGGCGGTGAAGGTGGAGGCGGTCAAGACCACGGCGTCGGATGCCGCATGGACGGGGAGGGCCACCAGGGCGAGGGCCAGCAGGGCGACCGACGCGCGCATCATGGCCCCCCGGTCCAGGCGGAGGGATAGCAGGAGTTGGCGACAAAGACGGACGGTGGTGGCTCCAGGCGGTCAATGCGAATCGTGCAGTCCCGGAACACGATGGGCGGAAGGCAGCGTTCGTCGATGCCGTAGCCGAACGGGATGAGGCTCACGCCCACCAGCGGGCAGTCCAAGGGGCCGGGGACGTAGGCGAAGGGGTTGCTCCAGGTGCCTTCTTCGGTGCCGTTCCAGATGGCCACTTGGAACACCTGGAGGCTTCCGGTGGCGGGGACGGTGTAGGTGGTCCCGGTTGTCTCCGCGATGGGGACGCCGTTCTCATAGACCCGGAAGCCCAGGCCGGGCGTCCAGGTCGGCGGCACCTGCCACGACAGGACCACGGCGCTCGTCGCGGCGTCGTAGGCGCCGGACAGGACGGGCGGGAGGGTGGGAACGTCCGCGTCGGCTGGCGTCGTCAGGGCGACCAGGAGCGCCATGGCCAGGAAGGAACGGACGCGGGGCACGACTCTTTCCCATCGGTGAAGGCACTTAGGGGCTTTGGATAATAGCGACACGAATCCCCACTTAAGGGGACTTGCTAGACTCTGGGCCGTTCCGCGTCGCGCAGCGGGCCGCAGGAGCCGCGAACGGTCGCGGCGATGCCCCCATGGCGCCGGGTGGCGCCGGTCGGGCGGGGAAGCGGCCTTGCAGGCGGTTCTTGGCGCGCGCCCAGGTCGCAGGAGCCGCGCAGCCGGGCGGGCGCCGTCGTCGCCGCGTGGGGTGGGCGGTCGGGCCGCCTGGAGCCTGGAACGTGCGTGGGGCGGGCGCGGCGCCGAGCTTCCGCCGCCGCTGGCCGGTGCTTGTCCCGCGCGGTCGGTTTGTCCCGATGGCTGTCCCCGGCCTTGTCCCCAAAGGGGGTGGTGGTGCCCCCGTCCCGGTCCCCGTCCCTGTCCCCCTGGCTGTCCTCGTCCCCGTTGCTCCTGGTGTCCCGGTCCCCGTCCCCGTCCCGCTGGCTGTCCCGGTCCCTGGCCCGGTCCCCGTCCCCATGTCCCCGTCCCCGCGCTTGTCCCCACCATGACGGGACACGCCGCCGTGGCCAGGGTCGCAGGTCGCGCTGGCGGGCTTCGGCGGCTCGCGCCTGGGGCCTTGCGCGGGGGTCGGCTGGCTGGATGCCGCTTGCGTGGCCCGGCTGGCGAAGTGGGTGGGGGGTCCGGTGGCTGACTGGCTGTTTGGCAGGCTGGCGCGGCTGGCTGGCTGGCCCAGCCGCCTCCAATGGCCGGCTGGCTGGCGGCTGGCTGGCTGGGAGGGCTGGCGGCTGGCCGGTGGCTGGCTGGCGGGCAGGCTCGGAGCCATCCGCCAGCCACGCCCTCCTTCCAGGGTCCCGTGGTCGGTGGTCGGTCGTTTTCGCGGTCGGCGTCCCGGCGGTCGGTCGGCGTGTTCGCAGCGGCTTCCGACCGCTCAGGCTCGCGCCCCCCGACCGGCCAAGGCGGGCCGTCATGCGCCGGGGGTTCGCTTTGCGGCCCTTGCCCTGCGCTTCCCGTGGCGCGGTGTCCGTGTCCGTCCGCACGGCTGTCCGCGGACTTGTCCGCAGAAGTGGGTCCCCCCCGGTGTCCGCGGACTGTCCACCGTGGCCGTCCGCGTGTCCGCGTCCGCACGGACACGGACTTCCCCTGGTGTCCGCGTCCGTCCGCGTCCGTTGTCCGCATGGACTGTCCGCGCGTCCGTTTGCGTCCATGTCCGCACGGGCCTTGTCCGCAAGCCGTGCGGACAGGCAGCGACAACGGGGCGAGCCCTTCGCAAACCGCAGGCTCGTTGCAGCAGGTCAGCGGGCCGGAGCGTGGGGCGCGGTGGCTCTTGCGCCGTAGGCCGCGCAAGGCCCCGCCCACGGGACTTCGACGGCGGGGCGGGCTCGCCGGGACCGCGCGGCTCGGGCTCGCCGGGGTCGGGGCTCGGGCGGGGGCTCGCCGGAGGGCCGGGGCGTGGCACTCGGGGCGGCGGTGGCGGCGGGGGACGCCCGCTCTGGCTGGCTTTAGGGGCAGCCGCCGAGTTTAGGGGCAGCAGGGGGGTTCAGGGGCAACGCCCCCAAAAGTGAAACCCTTATCCCAGGCCCTCCTGCGGGAATCCATGGCGGACTCCATTCAGGACGACTTCACCGCGCGCAACAAGCGCTTCTTCGCGACGCTGGCCATCATCCTCGGCGTCGGCGTGTTCTTCGCTTTCGTCTACGGCCTCGGCAACGGCCCCGGCGCCGGCTGGTTCGACCTGGCCGCCGCCGCGCGCGCCGCCATGCTGGCCCTGGTCGTCGTCACCGTGGTGCTGATCCTGTTCCTGAGCCGCATCGGCCAGGTGTTCGACGTCGAGAAGAAGGTCGACAAGATGTTCGAGATCGAGGGCCAGAAGCTCGCCGAGGCCCGCAAGCGCGAGATGGAGGAGTCCCGCGCCTTCCGCGACGAGCTGCGCCGCGACCTCGCCGGCTTCCGCGACGACGTCCGCAAGGAGTTCAACCAGTGGGACTCCCGCATCCAGGACGCCGTCCGCGCCGCCAACCAGGCGTTCAAGATGGCCGAGCAGGCCCTCGCCCGCGCCGACGCGCTCACCAAGGAGCCCGCCTACCGCACCACCATCGAGCAGCTGCTGAAGGACGTCTCCGCCATCCAGAAGGACGTCGCGGCCCTCCGCAACGCCGACAAGGTCAACTCCCCGCTTCTCAAGGAGTTGCAGGACAAGGTCGTCGTCCTCGAGGGCGGCCAGAAGAAGCTCGGCATCCGCGTCGACGAGACCATGGAGTCCATCGAGCGCCGCGACATGGAGCAGGCCGCCATCCGCCAGACGCTCGACCAGGAGCTCAACCTCCTCAAGAAGCGCGAGACCCTGCTGCTCGTGAAGCAGAAGGAGATCGAGGACCACGCCCTCGACCTCGCCCAGAAGTCCTCCACCAGCGCCCGCCCCGTCGTGCAGCTGCGCGCCGGCGAGGAGAGCCAGCACATCCTGGACCTCGAGGCCATCGGCAAGGTGTACGCCAGCCGCCTCAACGCGCAGGGCATCATCACCCTCCCGCAGCTGCTTGCGGTCAACGCCCAGAACGTCGCGTCCGCCATCGACGCCACCCCCGACCAGGTCGCCGAGTGGCAGGCCATGGCGTCGCTGATGCGCGTCAAGGGTGTTGGCGCCCAGTCCGCCGAGATGCTGGTCAAGGCCGGCATCCGCAGCGCCCAGCAGCTGGCCGCCGAGGACCCTGCGGCGCTCGCGGCCCGCGTCCGCGAGGCCGGCAAGGGCCGCAAGGCCAGCGTGCAGGGCCAGGACGTCTCGCCCGCGGTGGCGCAGCGCTGGATCGCCAGCGCCCGCGACGCCCAGCCCGTCCTGACCTAGCGTGGACCGCGACCGCTTCGACCGGCAGGCGCGCGCCCTCGGCCCGCAGGCCCAGGGCCGCGTCCGCGCAGCCCGCGTCCTCGTGGCAGGGCTGGGCGGCCTCGGCTGCCCCGCCGCCGCCCTGCTGGCGGGGGCCGGTGTCGCCACGCTGCGCCTGGCCGACCCCGACCGCGTCGAGCTGACCAACCTGCACCGCCAGCTGCTCTACGCCGAGCGCGACGTCGGCCGGCCCAAGGCCGAGGCCGCGCGCGACCGCCTCGCCGAGCGCAACGGCGCGGTGGCCTTGGAGGCGCACGCCGTCCGCCTCGACGCCGGCAACGCCCGCGCCTTGGTGGCAGGCTGCGACGTGGCGCTCGACTGCACCGACGACCTGGCGGCGCGCTACGCCTTGTCGGACGCGTGCGTGGCCTTGGGCGTCCCTCTCGTCCAGGCCGGCGTCGCGGCCCAGGAGGCGCAGGTCGCCGTGCTGGCCGGCCGCGCCCCGGACGCGCCGTGCTACCGCTGCCTGCACCCGGAGGCGGCGGCGGGGCCGGCGTGCGCCGACGAGGGCGTGCTCGGCCCGCTCACGGCGGCCGCGGGCGCGCTGCAGGCGCTGTGGGCGCTGCGGCTCCTGGCCGGCGACCCGGAGGTCGCGCCGGGGCGGCTGGCGCTCTTGGACCGGCACGGCGCCACGACCACCGCAAGGCTGACGAGACGCCCCGGGTGCCCTGCCCACGTGAGCGAAGGGCCGTCCTGTCCGCTGCCGTGGAACGCGCCGCCGACCATGGACGTGGCGGTCCACGAGTTCGCGCCGCGCGCCAGCGCGTGCTTCATCCTCGACGTGCGCGAGCCGGACGAGTTCGAGGAGTCGCGCATCCCGGGCGCCGTCCTGGTGCCGTTGGGCGAGCTGCCGCGCCGGCTGGAGGAGCTGCCGAAGGACCGGCGCATCGTGTGCGTGTGCGCGGTCGGGGGCCGCAGCGCCCGGGCGACGGACTACCTCCGCAGCCGCGGCTACGACGCGGTCAACCTGCGCGGCGGCATGCGTGCTTGGCTGCTCGCCGGGCTCGGGTAAGCAAAGAACAGGGGAGAAGAAAGGAGGAAGGGAGGCTTGGCCTAGCGGAAGACCGAGAGGATCTTCTGCATCGGGTTCAGGTGCTCCTTGCGCTCGTAGGCGCGCTCGGGGCTGCGGCGCTGGGTCGCGACGGTGCGCTTGCTGCGGTTGGCGCGCTTGGCGGTCTTGCGGACGGTCTTGCGCGCCGCCGTCTTGCGGGTGGCGCGCTTGGCCGTCTTGCGGGCCTTGGTGAAGCGGCCCGCGGCGTTGCGGGTGCGGGTGGCGCGGCCGGCGCGCGACTTGACGGTGCCGCCCTTCTTGCCGCCCTTGTCCTGCTTGTTGACGGTCGCGTACGCGATGCGCGCTGCCGTGCGGGACGAGCCGCCGCGACGCTTCACCGACTTCTCGATGTGGTGCGCCTGGCGCTTCTGCTTGCCCGTGTACGCCGACTTGTCACCTTGGGGAGACATGAATGGAGCTTTCCCCGCAGCCGCCCCATAAGGCTTGGCCGTGGAACTCACGCGAGGCCCATGCCGTCGTCGCGCTTCTCCACCTGCCCCTCGTGGATTTCGCCGCGCCAGCCGCCGGTCTCCACCTGGCGCTCCTCGATGTACTTCTTGAAGCGGCGCAGGTCGCCCTCGACGCGGGCCGACAACACGCCCAAGGCGCTGCCGACCGCCTCCAGGCCGCCCTCCGGCTCGTAGCTCATGATGAGCGTGATGCGGCACTTGTCCAGGCCGAGCGGCGTGAAGCTGACGCTGCCCGCGTTCAGGGTGCCCGACGTGCTGCGCCAGGAGACGACGTCGTCCGGCACCTGCTCGACGATCTCGGCGTCCCACTCCTTGCGGCGGCCGGCGACCTCGGCGACCCAGTGCAGCGCCTTGTCGCCGCGTTGCTCGATGCGCAGCACGCCCTCCATGAACTGGGGGAACTGCTCGAACTGGGTCCACTGGTTGTAGGCCGTCCGCACGGGCACGTTGACCTCGATGGTCTTCTCGATGCGCTGCATGGTCGGACCTTGGCGCTGCGTCGTTGAATAGGCTGCCCAAGGTGCCTCAGGAGCGCCGCCGCGAAAGCCGCGGCTCCTGGTCCGTCGTCACATGACGGTGCGGCCCTGGCTGGCGCGGTGCGGCGTGCTGGCCTGCATCTCGTCGCCGCCCACCTCGGTCGGCGAGCCGGCCAGGCCCTCGACGCGGTCGGCGCCGGTCGGGCGGGCGGCGCGCTTCGCGCTCGGCCGCCGCGCGGCCTTCTTCGGCGCCTTGGCCGGGGCGCGGGTGCGCTTCTTGGAGCTCGCGCCGCCACGGCGCGCGCTGCGCTCGTGGTCCTGCGCCTGGTTCATGCGCTCGGTGTGGGCGCCGCCCGCGGACCAGTTGTCCGGCGCGCCGCCGGCGATGGGCTCGCCGCAGTCGGCGCACACCGATTGGCCGGCCTGCATCTCGAACCGCTTGCCGCCGCAGTCGGCGCATTCTTGCATGGCCCGCATGGGCCGTTGGGGGATCGTCATCTCGACACCTGAGCAAAGGTCGGTCCGTGATGGGCCAAGCCCGTTTCGGAACGGGTCGCCCGGACCGGGTGGAACGCCGCCACGGTGATGAGGCAGTCGCGCCTCCGAGGCAGCATGGCGTTCCGGACCTCGCGGGAGATCGCGGCCCCTCCGTCCAGCGTCTTTGCCGCCTTCGTCGACAGCGCCCGCCTGGCGGCCTGGTGGGGGCCGGCCGGCTTCACCAACACGTTCACGGCGTGCGACTTCCGGCCGGGCGGGCGGTGGTCGTTCGTGATGCACGGGCCCGACGGGAGGCATCACCCGAACGAGAGCGTGTTCCGCGCCATCGAGCCCGCCCGGAAGGTCGTCGTCCACCATGTGTCGCAGCCGCGGTTCCTGCTGACGGTCCTGCTGGAGCCGACCGCGAGCGGCGGGACGATGGTGCGGTGGGAGCAGGAGTTCGAGGACGCCAAGACCGCGGCGAGCGTCGCGCCCGTCGTCGTGCCGGCCAACGAGCAGAACCTGGACCGGCTGTCGGCGGAAGTGCTCAAGGCAGGGTAAGGGAGCCCACGACCCGGGGCGGCCTACGTCAAGGTCAGCGAGCCCACGACCCGCTGCGGCGCATTGTCCACGTGCCACAGGATGGCCCGCTCGCCCGGCGCGTGCACCATCGCCTTCTCGACGGTGCCTTGCAGCACGCCTTCCTGGCCGGCGCCCGGGAGGTCGGCGGTGAGGCGGACGGGGACGAACTGCATCCCGACGCCGACCTGGACGACGCTGCCCGCCTTGAGGGGCTGCTTGCTGAACGGGCTGCGCTTGAGCTTGAACGAGATGGCGCCGCCGAGGTTGTGCGCCACCAGCGGCGCGTCGGCGGGGGCGAGCACCAGGCCGCGGTCCATCGCCTCGGGCGGCGTGTTCCGGAGCGCGAGGCCGACGCGGTCGCCGGGCACGGCCTGGTCGACGTCGACGTCGTGGACCTGGATGCTGCGGACGGGGCAGATGACCTTGCCCGGGAACGCGTGCAGCGTCTCGCCCTTCCGAAGGACGCCTTGCTTGACGACGCCCAGGATGACGGCGCCGACGCCCTTGACGTTGAAGTGGTGGTCGACGGGGACCAGGACGGGGCCGGGGCGGTCGATGGGCGGGCAGGCGGCGAGGTGCGCGCGGGCCTTCGCCCAGTCCTCCTCGGTCAGGATGGGCCAGGACTCCAGGGTCGTGCCCTTCAGCAGGGGCTTGAGCTGCTCGGGCTGGAGGTAGTTCTGCAGCACGATGATGCCGTGCCGGAGGCCGATGGCGTCGGCGCCGAGGATCTGCTCGCCCACGGGGGCCGACATCTTGTCGATGACCAAGGCCGCGCAGTCGGAGCCGGTGAGGGCGTAGGAGAGCGACTTGACCGACTCGGGGTAGCGGTCGGGCACGATGACCGTGATGTCGCGGCCGCCCTCCTTGAGGTCGTGCAGGTGGATGTCGCTCTGGGTGCCGACCTTGCCGAACTCGCGGCGCGCGGCCAGGTTCCCCAGGAGGGCTGCGGTCACGCCGGGCTTGTCGGGCACGGGCGCGCGCGAGCCGGGCCGTCGCCATAACGGTTTGCCGGGCCCGCGGCAAAGCCCCAGGCTTTTTCCCGGGCCTTCCGTGCGCGGTGCATGGAGACCCCGCCGGCGCCCGCGCCCGGAGCCGCCGACCCGCCCGCGTCCCCGCCGCCTGCCGACCCGGGGGCCGCCGCGTCCTGGGTGCCCGCGCCTCCCACGCCCGTGGAGCCTTCGGTCCCCAGCCCGGTCGACGAGCTCCGGCGCCGCAGCATCCGCGGCCGGATGCGCAACCTCGGCATCATCATGGTGGTGCTCGCCTTGGTCACGGTGGGCTTCATGGCCTACAACGTCGCCACCTACGAGCAGGAGACGCTGGCCAACGGGCCGTTCCGCGAGGGCGGCTCCCTGGAGGTCCACGTCGTGCCTCCCGCCGAGGGCTGGGAGGTCAAGCTGTTCGCGCTCGACGGCGAGAAGCGCGAGTTCGCCCGCCTCGGCACCGACGCCAACGGCACCGCCGACTTCGGCTCCGTCCAGGACGAGGTGTTCCGGCTGGAGGCCACCCGCGACAACACGACCGTCGCCGGCAACGTCCACGCCCCCAAGAACGCGGCCACCGTGGTCACGCTCGACAGCAACGGCCCCGCCCACGAATGGCTTGGCGAGAAGCCCGCCATCAAGGCGGTCGACTGGGTCATCATCGGCCTGTTCACGGCCCTGGTGGCGCTCGCCGTGGCCGGCGGCGTCAGCCTGGCCCGCGCCCGCAACCCGCGCCTGGCCTCGGGCGGCGCCGGCGCCGCGGCCGCCATCGGCCTCTTGACGGGCGGCATCGCGCTGTCGCCCATCGGCGTCGGCCTGCTGGTCGTCGGCATCTGGAGCCTGTTCACGGTGCGGCGCAACCCGGACCTGTTCGCCAAGTAGCCGCAGGCGCTACTTCTTGCGGCGGCTGAACAGGCCGCGCTTCTTGGGCGCCTCGGCCGGCGCGTCCCAGCCCTCGGGCGTCTGCGGGGTCTCGGCCCAGTCGCCCGCGGGGGCCTCCTGCCACTCGGCCGGGGCGCCTTCGGCCGGCGCGGGCTCCCAGCCGGCCGGCTGCGAGGGCTGCGGCGGGTCGCCGACGCCCCCGAAGCCGCAGGCCGGGCAGACCGGGTCGGCGCCCGCGGGCACGTTGAGGACGGTGCGGCAGGACGGGCAGCGGATGCGCAGCTTCATCGCCACGGCGACCGCCCCACGGGTCCAAAGCCTTGATGGCCCGCCGGCGGGTCCGGTGGCCGTGGTCCGCTGGGTCTCGTGCGCAGAGTGCGCGGCCCGCTACGACACCCAGGCGACGACGTTCTGCCCGCGCTGCGGCAGCACGCTGCGCGGCCGCGCCGACGCCGAGCTGGCTCCCCTGTCGCGCGACGACCCGCGCCGCCGCCGCGTCCAGATGGGCGGCGCCATCCTGCTCTTGGTCGGCCTGGCCATCGCGCTCCTGGTGGGCGCCCAGATGGTGTGGGGCCCGACGCTGGTGGACGCCGTCGAGCAGCAGATCGACGCGCGCGGCGACCAGCCGTTGGCGGCCGGCGAGCTGCATGTCCAGCTGGTGCGCGACGGCCATCCCGCCGCCGGCCACCTCGTGGCCCTCCTGCTCCCGTCCGGCCAGGCCTACCTGCAGGGCAACACGACCGGGGCGGGCTGGTACAACGTCTCCCTCGGGCGCCAGGCGGCCGTCACCATCGTGGTGCACGAAGGCAACCGCACCTTGGAGCGCCGCGCCTTCGTGCCCTGGTCCGTCCGGGAGGAGGTCCGCCTCGACCTGCGCCGCGACCCCGACGCGGCCGCCACCCGCGTTGGCCTGCAGGACCTGGAGGTCGTGACCCCGATCCTGTACGGCAGCCTGCTGCTCGGGGCCTGCCTGACCGCGGTCGGCGGCGCGGCAGCACTCGGCCTGCGCGGCCCCACCGTCGCCGTCGCAGCACCCCTTCCGATCGCGGTGGCGACGCTGCTGTGGTTCCTGTTCACCTACGAGCCGGGGATGCTGGCGCTCTTGGGGCTGCAGGTGGCGGCCATCTGGATGGTGGCGTCGGGGCGGTCGTCGTTCCGGCGGCGCTGAGGCCCGGCGGCGGTTCTCAGGACGCCAGGCCGCGCGCCGGCGGCAGCGTGTCCTGCCGGCCGCACTTTGGGCAGGTGAGCTGCGTCGGCCCCGCCAGTTCGTGGACCGCCTGGAACTGGGTCTTGCAGGCCGGGCACTTGACCCGCAGCACGGGCAGGCGGGCCGGCTCGGCCGGCGCCAGCGGGTTGCTGGAGAGCGCCGGCAGCACTTCGGCCAGGCCGCAGCTCGGGCACAGCAGGCGGGTCTCCGCCGTCGGGTCGGCCACCAGCTCGAAGGCGTGCCGGCAGCGGCCGCAGGTCACCTTCAGCTTGCGCGGCGCCGGGCGCTGCGGGCGCAGGAAGGGCAGGACGGGGGTGGAGCCGCCGGCGGCGCGGACGGCGGCCCGCTCGCGCTGCACCTCGCCGAAGGTGCGCGCGCGGGCCTGCCAGCGCGTCTTGCGGGCGGCGGCGCGGCGGCCGAAGCGCGAGCCGGCGTGGTAGGACGCCTTGAGCGCCTCCTGCAGCTCGACGAGGAAGGCGGGGTCGGCGCCGAGCTCGACGTCGACCTCGAGGCCGCGGCCGGGGTGGGCGCGCTCGTGGGCCCAGAAGCGGTTGAGGCGGCTTTGGGTCCAGCCCAGGTGGAACAGGTTGCCGAGGATGGGCACCACGACGGCGAGGCCGACGGCGGCGGGCGGGCCGTAGCGCACGGGGGAGGCGGCCATCATGGCGGCGGCGCGGCGGGCGACCAGGAACGAGACGACGGCGGGGCCGCCGATGGGGAGGCAAAGCAGGACGGCCATGAGGTCGTGGCGGACGCCGAGCGCGTCGTGGCCGTCGATCTCCTTGTGGACCCGATGGAGCCAGACGCGGCGCCAGATGCCGAGGGTCACGAGGGACAGGAGGATGCAGCGCCAGGCGCCACGGTCCCGTCCGACGAAGACGACGCGCACGCCCGCTCGACCGCCCCTTCGCTTATCAGTCTTCCAGATGGCGCGCACGATGGAGGAAGGGGATTGCTGGGCCCAGGCTTCCGGTCCCCGGCCATAACACTTATACCGATTCCTTCGCCCTGGGCGCGCCATGCACTCCTGGAAGGGCGGCGCCGCCCTCCTCGTTGCCGCCATGGCCTTCGCCGGCTGCGCCTCCGACAGCGACCCCACCCTCGGCTTCACCATCACCCCGCCCGACGACCCGGCGGGGGCCTACGCCTTCGAAGCGGACGTCGCGGCGGACAGCTACTCCTGGGACTTCGGCGACCACACCCCGGCCGCCACCGGCGAGTCCGTCACCCACGCCTACTCGTTCGAGAACGGCAAGGCCAAGGTCACCCTCAAGACCACCACCGGCGGCGAGACCCAGACCTTCCAGCGCGAGGTCGTCCGGGGCGCCGGCACCAACGCCAAGCCCACCTTCCTCCTGGAGGCCCAGCGCGACTGGGCCGTCACCGGCGAGACCGTCCGCTTCAGCGGCTCCGGCTCGTTCGACACCGAGAACGACGTGCGCAGCTACGGCTGGTCGTGCCAGAGCATCGGCGTCCCGAAGGCCAAGGACCCGCACACCCACACCAAGGTCCCGCCGTTCAAGGCCCCGCCCGCCGGCTCCGTCACCTCCGGCGTCACCAACCGCACCCTCCCGACGGCCACCAAGGCCTACCCGGGCGACCTGTGCGACGCGCTCGGCTCCGGCACCGGCCTTGCCCCCGAGCACGAGACCATCGAGGGCAGCTTCAGCAAGCCCGGCATCTACCTGCTGTTCATGTCGGCCGCCGACGCCGCCAACCCGGCGGTCTCGGGCCAGTTCAAGATTTTCGTGACCTCGCCCGCCGAGCGTCCTGCCGCCAAGGTCTCGTTCTACCACAACGCCACCATGACCGCAGGCGCCCCCGCCGGCGTCGGCGGCCAGCTCCAGGCCATCTGCGAGAACGCGCCCGACCCGCCGACCTGCGACACCTCCCTGTTCGACTTCGCGCTGCCCGCCCCCGGCGCCGCCGCCGGCCACCTCAACTTCACCTACGACGCCGGCCCCGGCGAAGCCAACATCGTGGAGTGGACCCTGAAGCGCGGCGACTACGTCGTGGCCATCGGCGACAAGACGGCCGACGAGCACGCCATCCTGCCCACCGGCCAACTGGTCGGCGCCAACAACTACCACCTCATCGTGGTGCTCGAGCAGGGCGCAAGCGTCGAGTTCCACGCCACGCTGGACTTCCGGATGGACATCGACCCCTACCGCCTCTACGAGTGATCCCCATGGCCCGCTTCCCTCCCCTGGCCGCTTTGGCGACCCTTGCCGCCCTCGTCCTCTCCGGCTGCACCAGCAGCGCCGTCGACCCCTACGACCCGCTGGCGCGCGTGGCCGAGACCGGCCGCACCATCCACCTCAAGGCCAGCGTGGAGGACCTCCTCGACCACCAGCTCTACCCCGGGCTGCAGGCCAACCTGTGGGCCTTCTGCATCGAGCCCGTCGACCCCAACGACCAGGTGTCCGCCGCCGCCATCGAGTACTTCCCGGCGCTGCCCACCGACGCCCCCCTCCTGAGCGAGTCGCTGCGCGGCAAATGCAGCGTCCCGGCCCCCACCATCCGCGTCACCCAAGGCGACCGCGTCGTCGTGGAGTTCTCGCACGCCCACGTCCACCCGCACACCATCCACTGGCACGGCCAGCAGCTGCCCTGGGAGCAGGACGGCGCCCAAGGCGTCAGCCAAGAGGCGACCAAGAAGGGCACCAGCACCACCTACGAGTTCATCGCTCAGCGCGCCGGCACCCTGTGGTACCACTGCCACGTCGACCCCCAGCTCCACGTCATGCAGGGCCTCTACGGCATGTTCATCGTCGAGCCCCAGGACGACCGCTTCGAGCCCAAGGACATCGACCAGGAGTACGTCTTCATCCTCGGCACCGCCAAGCGCAGCGTCGTCGAGGCCGTCCCGGGCGTCGGCGCCCACCAGCACGGCAGCAACCCCTGCGCCATCTCCGGCACCCCCAACTGCCAGAACCAGCCCATCGTGGGCGACCCGGACGTGTTCCTGATCAACGGCCACAGCTACCCCTTGACCGAGCATGACGAATCCACGCTGTGGAAGCTCAAGGAGGGCGGCAAGATTCGCGTCCGCCTCCTCAACGCCGGCACCACGGCGGAGGCCATCCACGTCCACGGCCACGACTTCGAGGTCACCCACAAGGACGGCGTCCCCCTCCCCACGCCCTACTGGGCCGACACCCTCGCGATCCTGCCGGCGGAGCGCTACGACGTCGTGCTGCACGGCAACAACCCCGGCCCCTGGCTCGTCCACACCCACGTCGAGACCCACGAGACCAACGACCACCAGTTCCCCGGCGGCATGCACACCATGCTGGTGTACGAGGGCTACGAGGACCAGATGCACGGCTTCGCCGCCGAGTCCCCGGGCGGCCTGCCCTACATGCCGCCCGTCCCCATCCCGGACGACCTGGTCACGAGCCGCCAGCTCCCCCTCGGCACCAGCCAGGAGGTCGCCGCCGCCTGGAGCTTCCCCATCGAGAACCCGTGCGCCGTCCGCACCGCCACGCTGCGCGCCGAGCTCCAGGGCGACACCCTGTCGAACATCCTGACCCAGCTCACCCTCGACCTCATGGACCCCGAAGGCGACCCCGTGGCCCGCCTCACCCTGGGCCGCAAGCAAGCGCAGGAGCAGCCCCAGACCGAGGACGAATGGACCGGCGAATACACGTTCCCCAACAAGCTGCCCGGCGCGCTGCTGAAGGGCGACTACAACGTCACCGTCGCCGGCACCAGCGTCGAGGTCACCGTCCTGCTCACCGCGACCGTGGACTACTACGACTCGTACGAGCAAATCCGCCTCGACCACAAGCTCAACGGCAGGCCCTTGTGCGGCACCTACGGACAGGGCAACGACGGGCTGGAGCCGGACCCGCCGCTGCCGTGAGCCAGCCCGCCTTGCCAAACGCTTAAAACCGCCCCCTCTTGGCGAAGCCCGTCCTCAGGGGGCACTCCGCCTTTATGTACCGCGTCATCCAGATGAGCGACACCGTCCGCATCCCGCCTGAGCAGATGACGGAGGACCTGGACGCCACCATCAGCAACCTCGTCCAGAAGTCGTTCGAGGGCCGCCTCAACAAGGTCCACGGCATCACCGTCCTCACCATGTCGGTGCGCCCCGACGGCGAGGGCCAGGTCATCCATGGCGACGGCGCCATCTACCAGAAGGTCGCGTTCGACGCCCTCGTCTTCAAGCCCGACAACCAGGAGGTCGTCGACGGCATCGTGGCGGAGGTCGTCGAGTTCGGCGCCTTCGTCCACATCGGCCCCTTGGACGCCCTGACGCACATGAGCCAGGTCATGAACGACTTCATGACGGCCGACGTCCACAACGAGCGCCTCATCGGCAAGGAGACCGGCCGCACCCTCGAGGTCGGCGAGAACGTCCGCGCCCGCATCGTGACCGCCAGCCTCAATGAGCTGTCGCCGCGCGAGTCCAAGATCGGCCTCACCATGCGCCAGCCCGGCTTGGGCAAGTTCGAGTGGATCGACGAGGACCGCCGCAAGCGCCCCGAGGCGCCCGGCGAGGGCCGCGACGCGCCCGCCGGCGACCGCCCCACCTCCAAGAAGCAGGTCAAGAAGGCCGAGAAGGCCGCCGCGGGGGCGTAGCGCATGAACAAGGCGTGCAAGGCCTGCCACCTGCTGTGCGACGAGGCCGCCTGCCCCAACTGCGGCCAGGGCACCAGCAAGAACTGGTCGGGGATGCTCACCATCCTGGACGCCGACAGCGAATTGGCCAGGACGATGAACATCTCGAAGCCGGGCGTGTACGCGCTCAAGGTCCGCTAGGCGGGGAACGAACCGGGTCGCGCCCTTATTGCGCGTGGCGTCGTTGCGCGGGCGTGCGCCAAGCCTCCTTGCCCGCGCTTCTTCTGGTGCTCGCCTTGTGCTCCGTCAACGGCTCGCCGTATGACACCAACCCGTCGGACGGGGACACGAGTTGCTTCGACGAGAACAACAACAATGCGGACGGCGACCGGATCGAGTGCCTGCAGGTGGCCGCCGGGGCCCTGTCCATGAAGTCGCCCATCGTGTTCAGCACCAGCCAGCCGGACGTCGCCGTGTTCTCGGGGAGTTCGTTGCCTGCGCTTCCCGTGAACGTCCACACGAACGTCTGGGCCGGATGGGCTTCCGGGCTTTTTCCCCCTGAGGAAGGCGGGTTCTTCATCGTCGTGTGCAACGACCGTAACATGGACGGCTGGTGCGTGGAGGGTTCCGAGGACCAGGTCCGGCTGACGACGTCCAATGAGCCCCTTTTTGGCACCGACTGCGCCGACGCCGACAAGGACCAGAAGAACTGCCCGGACCCAACGGAAGCGGAGGTGGCAGGGTTCTGCATGATGCCGGCGACGTCTGGGGCGCCGACTCCATGGACCGTCGGTCAAGTCGCGGTCCGCGTGGGGTCGTGGGCCGACGCAGGCACGGAGAACACTGGAATGGGCTGGTCGTTTGGAACCTACGACGTCTGGTTGCGGATTGGCGGGGCCGGCTGCACGCCGCCCCAATGCGACGACAAGGCCGACAACGATGGCACCGGCGGCCGCGACTACCCGAACGACCCGGATTGCTCCAGCTTCGACGACCCCACCGAGTAGCGAAGACTCCAAGTCCTGCCCCCAGGTCGCCGCGCGATGACGGTCACGCTGGAGTCCGTCCCGAAGGACGTCAAGGCGATTCCTCCCGAGGCGCAGGCCTTGTGGGTCGCGGCCTACAACAAGGACTTCGGGTGGCGCTGCTCCGAGGCGCACGCCGCGACGGCCGCGTGGCGCGTCGTCCAGGCCGTCCACCCTGGCCTCGGCCCGAAGGAGTAGGCCGGTGGCGGCCGATTTGCGGCCCGTCAAGGCGTACCGGTTGCCGGAGGCGTTGCGGGCGGAGCTGGCGCGGCCGTTCGGGCCTGTCCTCCAGGAGGCCGACCTGGCCGCGGCGGTGGCCGGCAAGACCGTGGTGGCGGTGGGCGACGTGGTGAGCCTGACGCTGAAGCGGCTGGGCCTCGCGCCGCAGGCGTTCGTGTGCGACTTCTCGACGCAGCGCGGCACCCGCGACCCGCTCTACGAGCACGAGCTGGGCTCCTGGGGCGTGCGGGTGGTGCGGGCGACGAACCCGGCGGGCCTCCTGACGCGGGCGGCGTGGGACGCGATGCGGGCGGCGCTGCAGGGGCCGGGCCCGGTGCGGGTGGAGGTCGAGGGCGAGGAGGATCTTCTGGGCATCCCGGCCTTCTTGGAGAGCCCGATTGGCGCGCGGGTCCTCTACGGGATGCCGCGGCGGGGCGTCGTGGTGGTCGAGGTGACCGCCGCGTTCCAGGCCCAAGTGCGGGAGCTGTTGGCCCGTTTCGAGCAGGTTGAAGCCCCTTAGGGCCCACATCGACGGCGTGGCCCGCGTCGTGCTGGACTCGGAGAGCCTGCGCTGGGTGGACTACGACGTGCCGAGCCAGACCTTGAAGGTGGAGTTCCGGCACGGCGGCGAGTACCATTACCTGGGCGTGCCGCGCGCCGTGTACCGCAAACTGATGGGGGCGGAGTCACGGGGCGCGTTCTTCACCCGCAACGTGCGCAACAACTACCGGACCTTGCGCGTCCGCTAAGACGCTCGCAGGATTTGGGCACGGAGGGCACGGCGAGGAGGCCGACGACGAAAGCCGCCCGTCCCGCGCCGGTTTCGGATTCTGGCCAAATCCGGAGAGCGGCCTTAGTGGATGGTGACGGTGCCGACGTCGGCCAATCGCGGCCCGCCGGCGGTCTGGAGGCGAAGCCGGCCGCGGTCGTCGATGCCGTCGGCGGTGCCGGCCTGCTCGACGTTGCCGCTGCGCACGGTCACGCGCTTGCCGAGCAGGGCGTCGCGGGCGCGGACGTCGGTGAGCACGACGGCGCCCATGCCGCGGCGCAGCTGCGCCACGCGGTTGGCGACCGCGGCCAGGAGGGCGGCCTCCAGGTCGGGGACGCAGGAGTCGCAGCCGAGGACCTCCTCCAGCGTGATGGCCTGCGCGTTGAGCGGCGGGGGGAACAGCTTGGCGGCCTGGCCGTTGACGTTGACGCCGATGCCGCACACCCAGAAGTCCACCTTGTCGCCGGTGGACTCGGCCTCGACCAGGACGCCGGCGCACTTGCGGCCGTCCACGAGGACGTCGTTGACCCACTTCAGCTTCGGCTCGGCGCCGGCGATCTCCAGCGTGTCGGCGACCGCACAGCCCAGGGCGATGGTCAGGAGGCTGGCTTCGAGGGGAGGCCGCAGCACCAGGCTGAGGTAGAGGCCGCCGGCCGGCGCTGCCCATGGGCGCCCTTCGGTGCCGCGGCCGCCGGTCATCCGCTCGGCGACGACGACGGTGCCCTCGGGCGCGCCGGCGCGGGCGAGCTTGCGGGCCTCGTCCTGGGTGCTGGCGCATTCGGCCTTGCGCTCGACGCGCCACTCCATCAGTGGCCCCCGGGCTTGCCGTGGCCGTGCGGCGCCTCGCACAGCTCGATGAGCACGCCGCCGGTCTCCTTGGGGTGGAGGAAGGCGATGCGCTTGCCCTCGGCGCCCTTGCGGGGGGTCTCGTCGATCAATCGCACGCCCAGCTTCTTCAGGCGGGCCAGCTCGGCCTCCAGGTCGTCGACGCGGAACGCGATGTGGTGGACGCCGGGGCCGCGCTTGGCGAGGAACCTGCCGACGGGGGTGTCGGGGCCGGTGGGCAGCAGGGCCTCGACGACCGACCCGGTCTGCCCCACGGGGAAGAACCGGGTCGTGACGCCTTGGTCGGCGACGGTCTCGTCGTGGGTCGCCTTGAGGCCGAGGATGCGCTCGTAGATGCGGCTGGCGTCGTCGAGCGACTCGACCGCCACGGACACCTGGTCCACGCCGAGGATGGGCACGTCCGCTTGCACGGCCCCGCAGGATTCAAGGGCTTTGCCGCGCCCCAAGGGAAACCGTGATGGGCCTGCGGGCCCGAGCATCCTCGATGGACGCGCTGCAAGGGCAGGTCGAGCGGCTGACCTCCGACCTGCGGGAGCTGCTGCTCGCGGCACAGCGCAAGGGCAAGGCGCCGCAGGGGATGGCCAAATGCCCGGCGTGCGGCACGGTCATCGAGCCCACCAAGACCAAGCGCATCCGCACCCACCAGATCGCCCTCCTGGGCATCAAGTGCGAGGCGAGCGGGAAGCCTTGGGCCGCGTTCCACAAGCGGCCACCCCGACGCCGGCCGCCAGCACGGCCAACGGCAGCCAGCCGGGCAGCCCGGCGCCCAGCGCCTGCGCGCCCGTGAGGGCGATGCTGGCGGCGCCAAAGAGGCGGACGCGGCCCAGGTCGAGCCGGCCGAGCGGCAGCACGGCGGCGGCCAGGATGCTGGCCACAGCGGCGAGGCCGGCGACGAACGCCCAGGCGACGTCATCCAACCAGCGCCACCTCCACGAGGAGGGCGGCGGCAAGCACGTGCAGCGCGAGCGGGACGCGGCCCGGGCGCGGCAGCCGGAGGCCAGCGACCTCGGCGGCCACCAGGAACAGCACGACGCCGGCGGCCTTCGGCAGCACGTGCAGGGTCAGCGCGGTGCCAAGCCGGGCGCCAAGCCAGACGCTCGCCACCGTGCTCGCCATCGTCAGGGCGGCAAGCAGGCCGAGGGTCGCCCAGTCGCGCCGGGTGCGGGCGCGGGCGCCGAACGCCTGGTGGGCCGCGAGCCACGAGCCGGCCCCCGCGATGAGGGTCAGGCCCGCGGCGACAGCGCCGCCGAGGCCGCCGAGCTGGCCGGAGGCCGCAAGCAGCAGGAGCGTGCCGTCCACGGTGGACAGCAGCGTGAGGACGAACAGGTTCGCCACCGCGGGCCGCGCCGCCGCCGGGGGCAGGCGGGGCGGCCGCAGCACGCCAGGGACCGCGTCCGTCACCGAATCTCCCCCAAAGGCGCCACGCGATCGTCGGCGATGCCGAGGATGGTCTGGAGGTCCGTTCCGCGGGCCTTCCAGGCGGCGTTCATGGGCTTCGGGTGCTTGCAGGGCTCAGGCTGGGACATCATCGGGACGCAACTCCTTCGACGCACCAAGCGCGCGAGGATTGCGTCCTACGCGTGCTTGGGGCAGACAGACTGGGCGCACTTGCTGCCGCCCCACACGCGCATGGGCATGGGGTGGTGCAGCGGTGCGCCCACGAAGGCTCCGACTCGGCGGGGGTTTTTGGGCTTTGTTGGACAGGAACGTGCAGCCGGCCCCCAGCAACACCGTCATGCGCCTTGGGCAAGAGAACGCAAGGCATGGCGTATGGCGATGCCAAGACGCACGCCGGCAAGGCCTACCACGGCATGAAGGTCGGCGGCATCCACCGCTGGACCTACCCGGACGGCCATTGGACCGAGCGCAAGGCCGAGCCCAGCCGCTGGCAGGTCACCTTCACCAGCCGCAAGGTCCGCCGCGCCAAGGCGCCCAAGGGCTCCGGCGCCGAGGAGGGCAGCAAGTACCATTGGTTCATCGTCGCGCACCAGTGGGCCGACAAGCTCGACGCCAACACCTACGCCACCCACCTGGAGGGCGCCAAGTACCTGGTCGCGTTCAAGAAGCCGGGCTGGCGCGGCTGGAGCACGCAGCAGCGCGGCCACAAAGGCGCCCGCCAGAAGGTCATCGCGGCGCTCGAGGACGCGCTGCGGAGGCTGAAGGAGGCGCCGGACGCCGAGTTCGAGGACCCCATGGACCTGGAGGCGCTGGAGGAGATGCGGCAGCGGCAGCAGGAGGCGCCGGTCGCCCATGCCAAGAAGCCGGTGGCGCGGCCGGCACGGCCCAGGCGGGTCCGGAAGGCGGTCGCCTAGACGAAGTGCGGATGCTTCCCCAGCGCGTCCTGGATGGCCGGCATCATCTGGTCCCACTCCGCGTCCGGGCGCTTCGAGATGGTGACGAAGTCGTTGAGGAAGAACAGGCTCGTCACGCCGGGCACCGCCAAGAGCGCCTTCGACAGCGGGCTCACGGCCTGCTCGGGCTTGGAGACGATCTTGGAGCCGTTGCAGAAGGGGCTGGGCGCCGTCACCTTGAGCGCGTTCGGGTTCGGGGTCGCGTCGAAGCGCAGCCGGGCCATGGCGGGGCCGAACCTGGGCGCGAAGATAAGGCTCAGCCGGGGGCGCCCGCCGGCCAGAGGCCCGCCGTCGCGCCGGGGCCCAGCAGGCCGGCGCGCTGCAGGCGCCGCGCCTGGTGCCACGTCGCCTTGTAGCTGGCGCCGAGGCGGCGGGCGGCGTCGGGCAGCCGGATGCCGGGGGCGGCCGCGGCCAGCTCCGCGAGCCGGCGCGCAAGCGGGCTTCGCAGCACCAGGGCGCGCGCGGCCTCGCCGGCGTGCGCCTCGGTGGCGAAGTGGCAGGTGAACTTGCCGGCGCGCTGGCTCCAGGCGAGGCCGGCGGCCGCCAGGACGGCGAGGTGGTGCTTGGCGCTGCTGCGGCCGAGGCCGCACAGGCGCGCCAACTCCTTGGTGGGAAGGCCGGGGCTGCGCTCCATCGCCTGCACCAGCAGGAGGCGGGCCGGGTGCTCCAGCACGTCGCGGCCGCGCAGCCGGCTGAACAGCGCGACGAGGGCGGCCATGGCGCGGCGGCGCAGCAGGGCCGCGCCCAGCCCGGCCGCCACCGCCGCCACGCCGGCCCAGAGGCCGGCGGGCGGGCCGGCGGGCGGGGCGAGGGCGGCGCCGGCCGGCCGCGCGCGGGGCGGCGCGCCGACGGCGGGCGGGGCGCAGGCGTCGCCGGCGCCGTCGTGGTCCGCGTCGGCCTGGTCGGGGTTCGGGTCGTCGGGGCAGTTGTCGGGGAAGGCGCCGAGGGGCAGGCGGGCGTCGGGGACGCCGTCGTTGTCGCGGTCGGGGTCGCAGGCGTCGCCGAGGCCGTCGCGGTCCACGTCCGCCTGGGCGGGGTCCGGCGCGTCGGGGCAGGCGTCGGCGCCGTCGGCCACGCCGTCGTGGTCGCGGTCGGGCCTCAGGCCCAGCCGGGCAGGGATGATGGGGGCGAGGATGGCGGCGGGGGTGCCTTCGCAGGCGTCGCCGGTGCCGTCCTGGTCGGCGTCGGCCTGGTCGCCGTTGGGGAGGCCGGGGCAGTTGTCGGCCGCGTCCTGGACGCCGTCGCGGTCGGAGTCGGACTCGCGGCCGCGCACCTGGACCTGGAGGGGCTCGGCGTCGTAGGCGAGGCCGTCGCTGGCCTGGAAGACGAGGGTGTGCACGCCAGGGTCCCAGCCGGCGGTCGTGAAGGTGTAGGTGCCGGTGGCCGCCGTCACGCCGGGGGCCGCCGCGAGCAGGCCGTCGTCCTTGCCGATGGCGGCGCGCAGCGTCAGGGTGGGACCGTCGGCGTCGGTGGCGGACAGGGCGACGGTGATGCTCTCGCCCTGCACGGCGACCATGCTTGGGAGCGGCGCGAGGTCGGGCACGCAGTTGGGGTCGCCCGGCGGCGGGTAGGGCAGCGAGGCGGTGGCGGCGCGGCCGTCGTCGTCGGCCACCGTGAGGCGCACCGTGAGGGGGGTGGCGTCGCGGAACTGGTGGACGACGGGGTCGCCGGTGGCCGTGCCGCCGTCGCCGAAGTCCCACGCGAACGTGACGGGGCCGCCGTCGGGGTCGTGGGAGCCGGTGGCGAAGAACCGGACGCGGCTGTCGATGCAGTCCGGCCCGCCCGCCATCGTGAAGGTGGCCACGGGCGGCACGTCGCAGTCCATCGCCAGCAGCGCCTTGGCGACGGTGGCGGTGGCGCCGGCGGCGTCGCGCACCTCGAGGCGCACGGTGTAGGCACCGGCCGTGGCGTAGGCGTGCGCCGGGCTGCCGGGGCCGGGCGACTCCGTGTGGGCGGCGCCGTCGCCGAACGTCCAGCGGCCGGAGGCGATGGCGGCGAAGTCCGGGGTGGCGAGGCCCGCGAAGGCGACGGGGACGCCGAGGCAGGCGGTGCCGGGCGCCCAGCCGGGGACCGTCCAGGCGGGCGCGGGCGCCGTCCAGGCGAAGTCCGCCTGCGGCGGGTCGAGCGGGCCCCAGCCCCAGACGCCCGTGATGGGCGTGCCGGCGGCGGGGTCGCCGAGGGTGGCGGGGTCCGCCTCGTGCTGCGACAGGGCATGGAAGCGCGCGCCGACCATCGCCAGGTCCGACAGCGCGGTGGCCTCGTCGGGGGCGGCGCCCATCCACATGCGGAAGGTGCGCGACGCGCCCGCGGCGAGGTCGCCGAGGGCCGCCTCGAAGGTCGCGCCGTGGACGGCGCAGGGGCCGTGGTCCGCGAACGGGGCGCCGCCGGAGAGCGTGCCGGGGCCGAGCCGGTAGTAGGGGTCGGGGCCGCCCAGGTCGCAGCCGTTGCCAAGTTGGCCGTACAGGATGGGCCACGCCATCGGCGGGACGCAGCCTGGCAGTTCGTGGGGGGCGCCGTTGCCGCCGGCCAGGGGCACCCAGAGGTCCGAGGAGCAGCGCAGGGCGGCGGGCGTGGCGCCGGCCATCCCGATGGAGACGTGGCTGCCGGGCCACTCCAGGTCCTGCGCCGCCGGCGGCCAGAAGGTGTACGGCACCGAGCGGGCGTCCTGCCCGAGCGGCAGGGTCTCGCGGAACTGGATGCCGCCAAGCGGGGTCGCGCGCAGGTTCGTGATCGTCACCTCCACCTGCACGAGGTCGGCGACCGCGCCGCCCCCGAGGGCGGTGGCCGCGGTGTAGGCCCGGCAGGCGCGCACCACGGGGGCGCCGCCGGGAGGCGCCTCGACGCAGGCGGTGGCGGCGCAGGCGGCCACGGGGTCGCCGCACGCGCCGGAGGCGACAAGCGCGACGGCCGGCCGCACCGTGGCCGTCGCGCCGGTCGCGTCGCAGGTGCCGGAGGCCCTGCACCACAGCCCGCCCGGCGAGGCCGTGGCGGTGTCGTAGGAGAGGCCCCACATCCCGAAGCCGCGCGGGCCGAAGGCGTCGTGGTTGGTGGGCAGGTAGCGGATGCCGGTGTACACGTTGCCTGAGGTGCTGGGATGGCAGTCGGCCACCGACGGGACGGGGCAGGCGACCCCCTCGTTCGGGTCGTGGTCCACGTACGGCTCGCCGACGCCGCCGCTGGCGTTGACGAGGACCATGACGGTGCCGGTGGAGACCACGGCGTCAGGGGCCGTCGCGTGGGCCAAGGGGGCAAGGGCGAGGAGGGCGCCGAGGGCCAGGAGGGCGGGCAGGCTCCGGGAAAGCAGGGTCCTGGGCATGGCACCGACGCAGGCCGACCGGACGCTGGCCTCTAAAGGCGTGTGGCCACGTGGTGGATGCGCTAGAGTGTTGCCCCCGGCACGTACTCGCCCCACTCCGCCCGCAGCGTGTTGCAAATCTCGCCGAGGGTGGCGTAGCTGCGCACCGCGTCGAGGATGAACGGCACGACGTTGGCCTTGGGCTCGCGGGCCGCCTGCCGCAGCGCCGCCAGCTTCGCCGTCACGGCGGCGTTGTCGCGGGCGGCCTTGGTGATGGCGAGCTTGGCGAGCTGCGCCTTCTCGGGGCCGTCGTCGACCTTGAGGATCTCCATCGGCGCCTCGCCCTCCAACGCGTAGTCGTTGACGCCGACGACGATGCGCTCGGACTCCTCGACCTCGCGCTGGAAGGTGTAGGCCGCGTCCTGGATCTGCGCCTGCACCCAGCCCTTCTCGATGGCGCGCAGCATCCCGCCCATCTCGTCGATGCGCGCGATCAGGGCCAAGGCGTCGTGCTCCAAGGCGTCCGTGAGCGCTTCGACGGCGTAGCTGCCCGCGGTCGGGTCGACGGTGTTGGCGACCCCGGACTCGTGGGCGATGATCTGTTGGGTCCGGAGCGCGATGCGGGCGGCCTTCTCAGTAGGCAGGCCGAGCGCCTCGTCCATGCCGTTGGTGTGCAGGCTCTGGGTGCCGCCGAGCACCGCGGCGAGGGCTTGCAGGGCGACGCGGACGACGTTGTTCTCGGGCTGCTGGGCGGTGAGGGTGCTGCCGGCGGTCTGGGTGTGGAACCGCAGCATCCACGAGCGCGGGTCCTTGGCGTGGAACCGTTCCGTCATGATGCGGTGCCACATGCGGCGGGCGGCGCGGAACTTGGCGACCTCCTCCAAGAAGTCGTTGTGGCCGTTGAAGAAGAACGCCACCCGCGGCGCGAACGAGTCGACCGGGAGGCCGGCGTCGACGGCGGCCTGGACGTAGGCGATGCCGTCGGCGAGGGTGAAGGCCAGCTCCTGGGCGGCGGTGCTGCCGGCCTCGCGGATGTGGTAGCCCGAGATGCTGATGGTGTTCCACTCGGGGACCTCGCGGGCGCAGAAGGCGAAGGTGTCGGTGATGAGGCGCATCGACGGGCCGGGCGGGAAGATGTAGGTGCCGCGCGCGATGTATTCCTTCAGGATGTCGTTCTGGATGGTGCCGCCGACCTTGGCGAACGCAACACCCTGCTTCTCGGCCACCGCGAGGTACATGCACAGGAGCACCGCGGCGGGGGCGTTGATGGTCATCGAGGTGGTGACCTTGTCGAGCGGGATGCCGTCGAACAGGATCTCCATGTCCCGCAGCGAGTCGATGGCGACCCCGACCTTGCCGACCTCGCCGAGCGCGCGCTCGTCGTCGGAGTCCATGCCGATCTGGGTGGGCAGGTCGAACGCCACCGACAAGCCCGTGCTCCCCTGTTGCAGGAGCATCTTGTAGCGCTTGTTCGACTCCTCCGGCGTGGAGAAGCCGGCGTACTGCCGCATCGTCCACAGCCGCCCGCGGTACATCGTGGGCTGCACGCCGCGCGTGTACGGCGGCAGGCCGGGGTAGCCGAGCTTCGCGTCCGGGTCGCCGGCGACGTCCTCCGCCGTGTAGAGCGGCGCCACGGGCCGGCCGCCGAAGGTCGAGAACTCCTCCTGGCGCTCCGGCGCCTTCGCCTTGGCCTTGGCGTAGGTCGAGGCGTCCCAGTCGGCCTTGCGGCGCGGCACGGGCGGCGCCACGGGGCGGAACCTTAGAAACGTTCAGTAGGCGGTGGCCTGCGGCTTGCCGGCCTCGAAGTGGTTGTTGGGCGCGATCGACTGGATGGCGTTGCCGGACTCCTGGGCGGCGCGCTTGACCTCCACCATGGGGGTCGAGGTCGTGTTGGCGGGGGCGCTGGCGTAGCGGTAGGCAAGGTAGCCGGCGCCGACGGCGGCGACGACCCCGATGCCGAGCAAGACGTGCTTGAGGGCCATGCCCAATCGCTGGCCGCGGCACCCCATCAACGTTCCCGAACACCCTTGGAAACGACGGCCGTCCCTACGCCTTGCGCCGGGGCCGGATGTGCCGGAAATAGACGTAGGCCATGGCGCCGACCGCGACCAGGCCGGCGACGTACAGCAGCCATTCCTCCAGGGTCCCCTGGCCGGCGCCGTGGGCGTGCTCCTGCAGGGCGCGCAACAAGTGGGGTGAGCCGGGATCGAACCGGCGGCATCCAGATCTTCAGTCTGGCACTCTCCCAGCTGAGTTACCACCCCAGGAGGTGTTTCGTGCGACTGGGCGGGGCTATTTGAAGCCGATCACGGGGCGATGGTGAACGCCACCGTCGCGACGTCCTCGAAGTGCGCTTGCGTCGAGACCGTGACCACGAGCTCGGCGGGGCCGGCCGCCGCCCACACCACGCTGTGCAGGTAGGCGGTGCCGTTCTCCACCGGGACGCTGCGTCGTTCGCTGCCGCCGTCCGGGTAGCGCAGCTCGATCGCCAGGCAGTTGGGCCGGCCGCAGTCGTTCTGGATGGGCTGGCCGTCCTCGTCGGTCACCGTCAAGGTGGCGTGGCCGGTGGCGCCGAACCGGGGCGCGTCGTCGAACGCCACGCGCACGAGGTGGTGCTCGCCGCGCGCCTCGAACGTCACGCCGGGCGCGGCGGCGTCGGCGGTCGGCGGCGACACCGAGGTCAAAAGCGCCGCCAGCACGAGGACGACGGCGCCGACCCCGGCCTCGACGGCGACCGAGCGGCCGAGCCGCCGGCCGTCCGCGAGGCCTGCGCGCAGCCGCCCGCCCGACAGGGCGCGGGCGGCGCGCTGCAGGGCCGCGACAGGGCCCTTGGCGCGCTCGGGCTCCAAGAGAACGTAGCGGTTGACGGTGGCGGCGAGCAGCATGAGGCCGAAGGCGAGGATCTTGAGCGCAAGGAAGACGCCCCACGCGGCGGACAGGGCGGCGCCGCTTGCGGCAAGCTCGACGCCAAGGATGGCGACGGCCAGCACGACGCCGGTGCCGCCGAGGATGGCGACGGCGGTGAGGGCGAGGGCGCCGAAGCGCGCGCCGGCGCCGGCGGGGACAGGGCCAGGGGACCGCAGCAGCCACCAGGCGTACAGGACGAGGCCGCCGGTCCAGGCGCTGGCGGCGGCAAGGTGCAGGAAGTCGAGCGCGATGAAGGCAACACCCTCGCTGGAGGCGTGGCCGAGGCGGGCGGAGGCGAGGCCGGCGGCGGCCAGCAGCAGCAAGACGGCGGGCGCGGCGGTGCGGGTGGGGCGCAGCTGCGCAAGGACGGCGACCAGCAGGGCGGCGGCCCCCACGATGGCGCGGAAGGCGAGGATCTGGCCGGTGCCGGTGGCGAGGAACGCCTCGACGGGGAGGCTGGAGCTGAGGGCGGTCTCGCGGGCGAGCACGAGGACGCCCAGAAGGTGCAGGCCGGCGCCGGCGGCGAGCGCCTTGCGGGCGAGGGGGCGGGCGTCGGCGGGCATCCAGGCGAGGAACGCGAGGGCGCCGAAGGCGAGGCTGAAGCCGGCGTAGAGGAACACGCGCGCGGCGACGGCGAGGGGGCGGGCGCTGTCCTTGGAGGACTCGGAGGAGGCGGGGGGCTCGTGGCTGCCGATGGCGAAGCCGACGACGCCGGAGGTGGTGTGGCCGTCGCGGCCGGAGAGCGCCTGCCACTGCATGGTGTAGGCGCCGGCCGGCAGGTCGGGCAGGCCGACGCTGAGTCGTGGCGGGTCGGCATCGTAGCGGAGGTCGCCCAGGTCGACACGCTCGCCGGTGGCCGCGTCCTGGACGTGGACGAAGCTGCCGCCGGGGTCGGCCTGCTCGGAGAAGAACACGACGGCGCGGTCGGGCGCCTCGGCCAGGCGGTCGCCGCGGCCGGGGTGCGACTCGACCAAGGTGGCGTGGCCGGCGGCCAGCGGCGCCGCCAGCACGGCCGCCAAGAGCAGCGGCAAGGCCCAGGCGGCCGGGCGCCGCATCAGCGCGACCGCCGCAGGAGGGCCGCGGCCAGGAGGGCCAGCGGGGCCAGCGGGACGGGCGCAGGCTTGGCGGTGGTGCCCGGGGACGACGAGGCGGCGCCGGGCGCGACGACGCGGTAGGGCACGTCGACGGACTGGTGGCCGCCCTGGTCGGTGTCGAACCAGACCTTGACGACGCCCTTGGCGCCTTCCTGGGAGCCCTTGACCATGAGGTGGACGTTGCCGTCGCCCTTGGCGGCCAGGTCGAGGGTGGCGGTGGGCTGGGTGGGCGCGTCGTGGCTTGCGCCCGAGGCGTGGAAGCCGGCCGTGACGCCCGCGCCGGGGATGGCGGCGACGGTGACGGTCTGGGCCGTGCGGGCAAGCTGGTTGTGGATGTCGAAGGTGACGCCGGCCTCGCCGCCGGCCGGGACGTCGAGCGTGGCGGAGGGCGCCGTGACGGCGAGGTAGTGGGTGGGGCCGGCGAGCTTGTACTGCCGCAGCTCGTAGGCGATGTCCGCGTCCGGGTCCTGCGGGGGGCAGGTGCCCACCGTGTTGTTGCAGCCGCCGGGCATGTAGTCGCCGACCTGGTTGCCGTTGAACGCCTCGACCTTGAACGGCCCGATGGTCTGGCCGGGCGAGCCGAGCTTGGAGAGCTGGACGGTGCCTTCGACCACGAAGCGGGTGCCGTCGTTGAGCGACTGGGCGTTGGTGCTGCGGTCGAAGCCGGTGGCGGTGAAGGTGGCGGCGTCGCTGCTGGTGAGGCTGAAGCTCTGCGTGCCGCTGGGCGTGCCGACGGAGAGGGTGTCGCGGCGGGCGCCGCTCGTGCCCTTGTCGAGGAAGAACCGGAACACCACGACGTCGCCGAGCCCGGCGTCGTGCCGCTCGACCAGGTCGAGGCCGATGAGGTCGTGCGAGCCGCGGCAGGCGCCGGTGGCCAGGGAGGCGCCGCCGTCGCCGCCGCAGTCGTCGTTCCAGTCGACGAGGACGCGGGTGTCGGGGTCGCGGCGCTGCGGCGGCCCGTGCGCGGTTGCGCCGGGCAGCAGGGCGACCACGAGCAGGGCGGACAGCAGGAGCAGGGCGAGGGGGGCGCGCATCAGGTCATCTCCAGGAGGGGGCACTTGGCCATAGGCGTTGTGCGTGGTTCACCGGCGCCGGGCCAGGGCGGCCAGGGCCAGCACGGCAAGGGTCACGCCAGGGGCGAGGGCAGGGGCGGGCTCGGTCTCGGAGCCCTGCGCGGTCGGGTCGGTGTGCTCGTGGCGCTCCTCCTCCACCATGAGGGGGATCGGGATGCGCTCGAAGCCGCCGAGGTCGGTGGACACCAGCAGGGCCAAGGTGGCGCCCGGCGCCGCGGACTGGATGGTGACCGTCACGTCGCGGGCCGTCAGGTCGGGCAGGTTGAGGACCGCGGCGTCCAGGGTCGCGTTGGCCCCCGCGGCGTCCAGGCGCAGGCTGGCGAACTGCGGCAGGTCCACCGTGCTCCGGAGCGTGACCTTCGCCGTGGCGTTGCCGTGGTGGACGAGGACGGGGCTGGGCGCGGTGGCGTTCAGGAGGCGGGCGGGGCCGGCGACGGTGTAGTTGCCGGCGGGCGCCGGCTCGGGGACGCTGGGCTCCGGGTCTTCCGGGAGGAACGGGACCGCCTGGCCGCGCGTCGTCCAGGTGCCGGGCATCGCGTCGTTGGCGCCGTCCGCGCCGGCCTGGCTCGTGACCCTGATCTCCGTGATGGCGTCGCCGGGCTGGGTGCCGAGGGTCGGCGTGCTTCCTCCTGGAGCGATGCCGAGCGGCTGGCTGTGGAACCAGACGTCGACCGCCTGCGGGTGCTGGTCGCCGACGGGGACCGGGCCCTCGACGCGCACGGCGTCCGGGCTGGTGGCGTTGCCGTCGGCCAGCGTCACGGTGGCGGTCTTGGCCTGGCCGCCGGCGGTGAAGGAGAGCGTGAAGCTGGTGCCGGCCAGCGAGTCCAGCTCGGTCTGGAAGATGACCCGGAACGCGATCATGGGGCGGCCGAGGGCGTCGGCGGCCTCGCGGACGTCGAGCGCCAGCAGGTCGATGCCGTCGGCTTGGCAGCCCACCTCGGGGACGCAGCCGCCGAAGCCGAGCGCGCCGTCGTCGTCGGCCAGCACGCGGGTGTCGATGGTGCGCGGGACCGGGGCGCCGTGGGCCTGGACGGCAGGCGCAGCCAGGAGGGCCGCGAGCATGGCGCAGGCCGCCAGCCGGACCGCGGGTTTTGTCATGGTTTGAACGACTTGGGGCCAGCGGCTTAAGCCTTGTGTCCGGCCCGCGGAAGCTTCGCGCGCCTTTTCCAGGGACGCGGCGTCCGTGGCGCATGGTGGAGTCCCATAGCACGGTGACCCTGCTCCTGGTGGGCGGCACCGCCGTGGTCTCGTTCGGGCTGTTCGTCCTTGCGTTGCAGGCGCGGCGCCGCACCGGCAACCGCAAGCTCGGCTATGTCGCGGCCGCGTTCCTCGCGTTCTGTGTCAAGTCGCTAGTCACTGCCTACGCCTTGCTGGAGGACCCGAACCATCCCAGCAGCTACCTGTCGCACGGCCACCTCGAGTTCCTCGGCAGCGCCTTCGACCTGGTCATCGTCGGCCTGCTGGTGACGCCGTTTTTGCGCCGGTCGTGAGCCATGGCCGCGGGCGAGCTCGACATCCGCCGCCGCATCGTGCGCCTCGTGCGCGAGTATCCCGGCCTCCACGTGCGCGACGTCGCCCGCCGGCTCGGCACCTCGGTCGCGCTGGTCGAGTACCACCTCCAGTTCCTGCTGTCCGAAGGCTTGCTGCAGGAGCAGCGCGAGGAGCGCTACCAACGGCTGTTCGCGCCGGGCCCCGGCACCCCTGACGCCGCCACCCGCAAGGCGCTCGGCGTGCTGCGCGGCCGCATCCCGCTCCAGGTCACGCTCCACCTGCTGGAGCAGGGCGCGCCGCAGCGCCACGGCCAGGTCGCGGAGGCGCTCGGCCTCGGCAAGAGCAAGCTGAGCTTCCACCTGCGCAAGCTGGAGGCGGTCGGCCTGGTGCGCAAGACGCCGGACGGCCTGTTCGAGGTCGCGGACCCGAAGGCCACCGAGCGGCTGCTGCTGGAGCACGCGCCGACGCCGGAACTGAAGAGCGAGTTCGCGGACCTGTGGCTGTCGCTCTACGACTCGTGACCTTCAGCCGAAGTCGATCCCCAGCATCTGCCCCATCTCGGCGTAGGGGTCGTCCGGGAACGCCAGCCCCAGCTCGCGCGGCAGCCGGCCGAACCAGCGCATCTCGCCGACGACCTCCTCCTTGTCCTTGGACTCGACCGCCGAGCCCAGGGTCCCCGTGAAGATGAAGCAGACGCCGTTGTCCTTGCGCAGCTTGGCGACGAAGTGCGGCGAGCCCAGGAGGTGGCCGGTCTCCTCGCGGAACTCCCGCAGCGCGCAGTGGACGGGGCCCTCGTTGGGCTCGAGCTTGCCGCCGGGCAGCTCCCAGCCGCGCTCGCCGTGGTGAACCATGAGGAACTCCTTCCCGTCGCGGGTGTCGCGGGTGGCCACGATCACCGTGTACTCCAGCTCGGCCGCCTCATTCGCCTTCGTCTTGGTCCCGGAGGTAGGTGCCAAGGTCATGAACGGGCTGGACAGCTTCCCGGTTCCCCTTGAAGCTGCCGACGACGACACCGATGCCGAGGGCCTCGCCGCGGGGGTTGGCGACGATGCAGGCGTCCCCTTTCTCGAGGGCGCGGTCGTGCCATTCGACGGAGTCGCCGAGGATGTTGCGGCCGTAGAGGAACAAACGGGCGGCGTGCTCGGTGACCCGCACCGACTGGGCCTTGGTGAACCGCGCCACCTGGACGGCGCCCTGCAAATCGAGGTGGAAGCCGCCGTCCTCCAAGGTGCCGATGGGGAGGCCGCCGGCGTCGGCGCCGTCCAGCAGGGCGGCGGGCAGCGCGTCCATCTCGCGGCTCCGGAGCGCGACGAAGGTGACGCCGTCGCGCTCGACGACCCCGAGGCGCAGCCCCGCCAGGACGCGCGCGGCCAGCCCTTCCTCCATGCCTTCGAGGAAGTCGACGACGGCCGACTCCTCGGCGGGCTCGGCGGGCCTCATGCGCCGCCTCCCTTGCGCAGGGCCGCGACGAAGAAGCCGAGGGTGGGGTGGACGCCGGGCACGAACCGGCGCGCCAGCCGCAGCTCTTGGTCCAGGGTGAAGCCGGGCCACTCCGTCACGCCGGGGGCCAGCGGCACGCCGCCGCAGCGGTCGAACGGCAACGCCTCCATGCGGTAGCCCTTCGCGAGCATCCGCTGCACCTGCGCCTCGTTCTCCTCGGGGCCGAAGGTGCAGGTGGCGTACACCAGCCGGCCGCCGGGCTTGAGGACGCGGTCGGCGGCGTCGAGGATCTCCGCCTGGACGGCGCACAGCTTGGGAATCTCCTCGGGCTTGGCGAAGCGGCGGTTCTTGTCCTTCGGGATGGTGCCTTCGCCGGTGCAAGGCGCGTCGAGCAGCACCTTGTCCGCCCACGCTTCGCCCGGCAGCGCCTGGGCCTCGTGGAGGCGCAGCAGGGCCGTGGTGGCGCCGCCGCGCTCGAGGTTGAACCGGAGCGCCCGCATCCGGTCACGGTCGGGCTCCACGGCGACGACCGCGCCCTTGGCGCCCAGGTCGCCCGCGACGTGCAGGGTCTTGACGCCGGGGGCTGCGGCTAGGTCGGCCACGACGTCGCCGGGGCGGGCCGCGACGGCCAGCGGGGCGGAGGCGGAGGCGAGGTCCTGCAACGTCGTCATGCCGAGCATGTGCTCCAGCGTCGCGCCGGGGCTGATGGGGGCTTGGCGGACGCGCATGATGCGGGGGTCGAGGTCGCTGCGGCTGAGCTCGAAGCCGCGGGCCTCCAGGCGGACCTTGACCTCGTCGAAGTCGCCGCGCAGCGGGTTCACGCGCAGGTAGCGGGGCGGGCGGCGCAGCAGGCCGTCGAGGAGCGCGTTGGGGTTGTCGGTGAGGCGGACCAGGCGCGCCACCATCCACTCGGAAAAGCCGTGCTCCTGCGCCCATTGCCGGATCTTGGGCCCGGCGGCGAAGCGGGCGGCCAACGGGGCGTCAGCCATGGGTCACCAGGTGGTCGACGAGGCCCCGGTCGTTGCGGTCCCAGGCGGGGGAGCCTTCGGGGTCGCCGGCCAAGGAGCCCCAGGTGCGCAGGTCGTTGTCGGGCGGGCATTGCAGGATGGTCGGGCAGGAGGGCGTCGCGGCGACCTGGGCCAGGCCGACGAGGACGACGCTAGTGCTGCTGAGGCCGTCGAACGCCGCCTCGCCCAGGATGCGCACCCGCACCGACTGGGAGAACAGCGCGCCGGACTCGGTGGCCGTGGCCTCCATCGTGAACCAGCTGGTCTCCAGGCCGCTTTGCAAGGCGCGGCGGCCCTCGTGGCGGCCGTCGGCGATGGGCTGGAGGTTCTGTGCCTCCATGGCGGCCTCCACGGCGTCGCGGGCCACGCGCAGCAGCTCCTCGCGGTCATGCGTGACGCCCTTGGCGGAGAACACTTGCAGGAGGCCAGGGAACGGCGGGCCGTTGCTGGCCGGGTCGAAGGTGTAGAGCGTCTCGACCGTGGTGGCGCCGAGCCAGCCGTCCGACTCCGGCGCCTTGCGCTCCTCGGACCACGGCAGCTCGCTCCGGAGCACCGACGGATCGACGTGCGCCTGGAACGGCGAAGCGCAGCCCGCCAGCAGCACGATGGCCGCGGCCAGGGCCCCCACGGACGCGCGCACGCGGCGGCCACGGCCATCACCCTCAAAGGCTTGTAGGCGGTCCGCCGCCGCCGTGCCCGTCGAGGTCGAGCTGAAGCTGCGCGCGGCGGCCGGCCTGCTCGCCCGCCTCCAGGCCCTTGGCGTCGCCTTCGGCCCCTCGGTCGTCCAGGAGGACGTCTTCCTCCACCATCCGGCGCGCGACCTGGCCGCCGCCGACGAGGCGTTGCGCGTGCGCCGCGAGGGCGACCGCTGGACGCTGACCTACAAGGGCCCGCGGCAGCCGGGGGCGGGCAAGGCGCGGGAGGAGCTGGACCTGCCCGTGGGCGCCGACCCGCGTCCGCTGCTGGCCGCCCTCGGCTTCACGGAAGGCCCGCGGGTCCACAAGCGCCGCCGCGCCGCGCACTGGGACGGTGTTGCCTTGGCGCTCGACGAGGTCGAAGGCCTCGGCACGTTCCTCGAGCTGGAGGTCGTGACGGACGGCGACGTCGCCAAGGCGCGGGCCCAGGTCGAGGCGGCCGCGCGGCAGTTGGGCCTCGACCCCAGGCAAGAGGAGCGGCGGGCGTATGTGCAGATGCTGGGCTAGGCCGGCTTCCAGGTGACTTCGACCGGCACCTTGAGCGCCCGGCTGATGGTGCAAGTCTTCTCGGTGAGCCGGAGCGCGGTGTCCACGCCCTCGGTCGCGCCCGAGACGTGGGCCTCGACCTCGACCTTGCGGATGTCGCCGTCGGCGAAGTGCATGGCGCCCTCGAGCCGCTCGATGCGGGCCGCGAGGCGGCGCTTGGCGGCGACCTTGACGAACGTCGAGTGCTGGCAGCCCAGGATGGCCGCCAGCAGCAGCTCGCTGGCCATCGGGCCTTGGTCCTGGCCGCCGTTGATGGCAGGCTTGTCCTGGACGACGGTGTGGCCGCGCATCGTGACGCGGACGGCGACGGGGCTCTGGGGGATGGCGGTGGCGGTCTCGACGTCCATGGGCGGCGCGAGCTTCGCCGGCCTCAAGAAACCACGGATTGCACGGATCGCGCGGAAACCTTCGGTCCGTGCGATCCGTGGAGTCCGTGGGCGGGGAGGCGGCTCAGTTGCCCTTCGGCCGGGTCCCTCGCCGCATGTGGGGCGCCACCGCGTTGCCGTGGAACTGGTCCTCGGTGCTGCCCTCCATCGCGAGCGTGCTGGTGTCGTCGGGGCTGATGGCGCGGGCGATGGCGTCGAAGTAGCCGGTGCCGACCTCGTGCTGGTGGGCGACCGCGGTGTAGCCCAGCTCGCGCATCCCGAACTCTTTCTGCTGGAGGTCCGAGTAGGCGGCCATGCCGCGGCGGGAGTAGGCGTGGGCCAGCTCGAAGACGGCGGCGTTCATGGCGTGGAAGCCGGCCAGGGTCACGAACTGGAACTTGTAGCCCATGGCGGCGAGGCGGGGCTGGAACTCGGCGATGACGGCGGGGTCGAGGTGCTTGGCCCAGTTGAAGCTCGGGCTGCAGTTGTAGGCCAGCATCTTGCCGGGGAACTTGGCGTGGATGGCGTCGGCGAACCGCTGCGCCTCCTCCAGGTCGGGCTTGTCGGTCTCGAACCAGAGCATCTCGGCGTAGGGCGCGTAGCTCAGGCCGCGGGCGATGGCGGCGTCCAGGCCGGACTTGACCTGGTAGAGGCCTTCGGAGGTGCGCTGGCCTGTGAGGAACGGGTGGTCGCGCGCGTCCGAGTCGGACGAGAGCAGGGCGGCGCCGCGGGCGTCGGTGCGCGCGATCAGCAGGGTCGGCACGCCGGCGACGTCGGCAGCAAGGCGGGCGGCGCGCAGGGCGCGGATGTGCGTCGCGGTGGGGACGACGACCTTGCCGCCCATGTGGCCGCACTTCTTCGCGCTCGACAACTGGTCTTCGAGGTGGATGGCGGCGGCCCCCGCGTCCACGAGGTGGGTCGCGAGCATGTAGGTGTTGAGCGGCCCGCCGAAGCCGGCCTCGGCGTCGGCCACGATGGGCGCCAGCCAGTCGCTGGGCACCTGGCCGTCGGCGCTCTGGATCTGCCCCGCCCGGAGCAGGGCGTTGTTGATGCGGCGCACCAGCGTCGGCACCGAGTCCACCGGGTAGAGGCTCAGGTCGGGGTAGGTCTCGCCGGCGGTGTTGTTGTCGGCCGCGACCTGCCAGCCCGACAGGTACACGCTCTGGATGCCGGCGCGGACCATCTGCACGGCCTGGCCGCCCGTCAGGGCGCCGAGGGCGGGCACGTAGGGCTCCTCCTGCAAGAGCGTCCACAGCCGCTCGGCGCCGCGGCGGGCCAGGGTGTGCTCGATGGCGACGGGGCCTCGGAGACGAAGCGTCTCCTCGGCGTCGTGCTCGCGGCGGATGCCGGCCCAGCGGGGGTCGGTGTCCCATTCCTTGCGGAGGGCTTCGGCGGCTTGGTCGAGGTCGGTGCGGGTGGGGTCGGCCATGGGCATCACGGGTCGAGCCGGTCTTGGCCGGCGATGGTGAGGAAGTCGTGGAACCGTTCGCCGAGGGCGACCTCCTCGAACAGGCGGCGGCCTTCCGGCAGCTTGGACAGGATGGCGGGCGCGAGGGTGGACTCGGCCACCAGGCGGGCGGTCTCCTGCTCCAGGAAGCCGCGGACGCGGGCGCCGGTCAGGGTGGTGCCGTCCTCCAGCACGACGCCCTGCTTGACCCACTGCCAGACCTGGCTGCGGGCGATCTCGGCGGTGGCGGTGTCCTCCATGCAGTTGTCGATGGCGACGGCGCCTTGGCCCGCGAGCCAGGCGGCGAGGTAGGCGGTGCCGACGCGGCAGTTGCTCCGGACGCCACGCTCGGTGACGGCGGCGCTGGGCACCTGGAAGTAGAGCAGGTCGGGGGCGTCGGGGCGGATGCGCGACCGCAGGCGCTCAAGCTGGTTGGTGCGGCCGCCGAGCACCTCGTCGAAGGCGGCGCGGGCCACGGGCACCAAGTCAGGATGCGCGACCCAGGTGCCGTCGAAGCCGTCGTGGGCCTCCCGGAGCTTGTCGGCGCGCACCTTGTCGAGGGCGCCGCGGCTGCCGTCGGGGTCCTTGCGGCTGGGGACGAACGCGGCCATGCCGCCGATGGCGTAGGCGCCGCGGCGGTGGCACGACTGCACCAGGCGCGAGGTGTAGGCCCACAAAAACGGCGTCGTCATGGGGATGTCGGCGCGGTCGGGCAGCACGAAGCCGGGGCGCTCGCGGTAGGTCTTGACGATGCTGAACAGGTAGTCCCAGCGGCCCGCGTTCAGGGCGGGGCTGCGGCCGCGCAGCTCGTAGAGCATCTCCTCCATCTCGAAGGCGGCCTGGATGGTCTCGATCAGCACCGTGCACCGGATGGTGTGGCGCGGCAGCTTGAGGTGGTCCTCGGTGAAGGTGAAGACGTCGTTCCAGAGGCGGGCCTCCAGGTGCGACTCCATCTTGGGGAGGTAGTAGTAGGGGCCCGAGCCCTTCTCCCGCAGCAGGCGGGCGTTGTGGAACGCGTGCAGGCTGAAGTCGAACAGGCTGGCGGAGACCGGGACGCCGCCGATGCGGACGTGGCGCTCGTCCAGGTGCCAGCCGCGGGGGCGGACGGTGAGGGTGGCGGCGTCCTGCCGGATCTCGTGGGAGCGGCCGTCGGCGGACTCGTAGTAGAGGTGGCCGCGGGAGGCGGCGGCGAGGTTGGCCTGCCCTTGCAGCAGGTTCTGCCAGGTCGGGCTGAGGGCGTCCTCGAAGTCGGCCATGTAGACCTGGGCGCCGGAGTTGAAGGCGTGCAGGATCATCTTGGCCTCGGGCGGGCCGGTGATCTCGACGCGGCGGTCCTTGAGGTCGTCCGGCGGCGCCGTGACCTGCCAGCTCGACTCGCGCACCTCGCGGGTCTCCGGGTTGAAGCCGAGGGTGCCTCCCATGGCGAGGGTGGCCTGGCGGGCGGCGCGGCGGGCCAACAGGTCGCGGCGGCGGGCGCCGAAGGCCTGCTGGAGCCGGACCAGGAACTCGAGATACTCCTGGCTCAGGAGGTCGGACAGGCGCGGGTGGGGCGGCCGCGTGACCTGGACACCGGGGACTAGGATGGGGTTCTCCATGGACATCAACCGGGCGACGGGCGCCCGCAACACCCCGAGGTTCGCGTCTGGGCGTAGAAAACCCCCTTCGGGCGTTCCTCGAACCGACGACCATGGACTTTGGGGTTCGGTGGTCTCGGTGCCCTCGGTGGACCGTTCGGCGCACGCGGCGCCTCGCGCTCAGAAAAGCAGGAAGAAGGAGGGAGAAAGGATCGACGTTGATCAGATGGGCCCGACGCCGATGCCCTCGGCCATGGCGCTGGGCGGCTCCTGGGCGGGGGCAAGCGCCACGATGGGCGGCGCCTCCATCGGCGGGGCGGGGCGGCGCGCGGGGCGGGCGGGGCGGGCCGGCATGTCCCGGAGGGAGGCGAGCACTTCGGCGACGCGCTCGGGGTCCTCGACGAACAGGCGCTTCTGGCGCCAGTCGCGCTCCTCCCGCAGCAGGTTCGCGTTGCGCATCTTCTTGATGTGGAAGCTCAGGGTGGGCGCGGACAGCTGCACGACGGCGCACAGCTCGCCGGGGGTGCTGCCGGGGTGGTCCAGAAGGTGGCGGCAGATGCGGCGGGGCGCGTCGTGGCGCACGACGTACAGGATGTCCTTGTCGCGGCGGTCGATGCCGTCGGGGACGAAGAACGCCTTGAACTTCCCGGTGGCGCGGGTGGCGAGGTGGCCGCCCTTCTGGAGCACGTGGCAGTGGTACTCCAGCGTCGAGACCGGCATCTGCAAGAGGTCGGCCAGGCCGCGCAGGTGGATGCCCGGGTTGGCGCGCACGGCGTCGGCGATGCGGCGGCGCGAGTCGAGCTCCAGCACCGAGGTGACGGCGCGCCTCATGCGTCACCGTTCCAGGCTTGGTCGTGTTCCTCGGAGGGGGCGTGGGGGTCGCGGAAGAAGGGGAGTCCACGTGGGGCAGGGTACTTCATGGTCAGGTCCTCGCACCACCCTAAACGATCCTGGCGGCCTAAGGCGTTGCCCGAGGTATCTGGGGCCGCCGGCAGGAAGGCTGCCGCGGAAAAACCACGGTTCCGTGGCGAGCGCGGCGGCGCAGGCTCCGAGGCGCGAATCCCTTGGGCGTGCCGGCGTGTCGCGAGCGGCGAGGGGTTCGGGCCCTCGGGCGGAGATGCGTCGGGCGCGGCGCCGACCAATCCACCGAGGGCACCGAGACCACCGAACCCCTTGCGCCTCCGTGGGTTCGGTGGATGGGTCGGGCCGCGGCCGGACCATCCACAGAGCCTCCTGACAAGCCAAAAAAAAGGGAAGGAAGGAAAGAGGGAAGCGACGCGCGTTCAGATGGTGGTCGCGGCCAAGGTGGGACGGGAGCCGTCCTCGTTGGCCTTCAGGACCGAGTCGCGCAGCGGCGGGGTGCGGCGGTCGACGAGCGAGTCGAGGGCGATGTGCGCCTCGATGTCGCGGATCTCGCCGTTGGAGAAGCGCTCGCGCAGCAGCTGGTGGAGGTGCTCGATGTCGCGGACCCGCAGCAGCGCGAAGATGGGCTTGTTGCCGGTCAGGTAGAGGGCGCGCGTCACGTTGGGGATGGCGGCGAGCTGCTTGGCGACGTCGGCGATGCGTTGCAGGTCGCAACGGGCCTGGACGACGGCGACGGCGGGCAGGCCGGCCTGGTCCCAGTCGATCTCGGCGCGGTAGCCTTTGAGGAGGCCGGCCAGCTCGAGGGCCACGACGCGCTCGCGCACCGTGGACTCCGAGCGGCCGACGGCCTGGGCCAGTTCGGTCATGCTCGTGCGGGCGTTCTTCTGCAGCAGCTGCAGGATCATGAGGTTGGTTTCATCCATGCGGACCATAGGGGGTTCTCTCCTGCGTGCCCGGGAGTCTCTCCACTCGGAGGCATTCCTAGCAACGGCGGGGCCGCCTTGAGGGTTCTTCAGGGGTTCCCCATTGATGAAGCGGCAACGCGGCAAAAATGGCGTGGCCGCCGTGGCTTCCGCTGCGGGAACCGTGGCGCTCCGGGGTTTCCGTGGCGGGGGTCAGGGCGCCTTGTAGGCCACGGTCGAGCCCCATTGGCCGACCTTCTGCCACGACTCCAGGAACCCGGGGGGGATGCCGTCGTCCTTGGCGTGCTGGTCGACGAGGACGACAAGGCGCGGGTCGCGCTCCAGCTCGTACGCGCGGATGCCGTCGTCGTGGAAGAAGTCCGGGTTGTACTGGACGGCGCCGCCGGTGAGGGCGTGGTAGCCGACCTGGGCTTGCCAGGAGCCGGAGATGACGGTGGCGGGGGCCAGGTCGCCCAGCGCGTCGTAGGCGTGCAGCTCGTTCTCGTCGTAGAGGCGGTACCACGGGTCGAGGCCCATGCCGGCGGGCAGGGTCAGGATGGTGCTCAGGGCGAGGACGCCGAAGGTGGTGCTGGTCTGGGCCTGCGGGCGGGCGTCGCCGACGACGCGGAACGTCTCGGACACGGGCACGGCGGCCAGGAGCGCGATGCCGTAGCCGAGGTACGCCACCTTGAGGGCGGGGTCGCCGGCGGTCAGCAGCAGCGTCGCGGCGGCGGCCGTGGCCGTGAACGTGAGCGCCACCCAGCCGTAGGGGCTGGGGCGCACGACGGCGACGATGGCGCCCGCGAGGGCGAACAGCAGCGCGGGGATGGTGAGCTGGGACAGCAGCTCGACCTCGCCGGGCTCGGGCACGGTGCCGGGCGCCAGCGGCCCGGCGACGGCGAGCCAGAGCAGCGCGAGCGCAGCCACACCGCCGGCGACGCCGATGGCGACGCGGGCCTTGGGCGCGAAGTGCGCGCCGGCCACGGCGCCGACCACGGCGAGCGTGGGCAAGAGGAGGGCCATGAAGCCGGGGTTCGACATCAGCATCACGAGGGCGATGGGGGCCGCGAGCAGGGCGCCTTTCCAGTGGCCTTGGGCGAGGCGGAGGGTGCCCAGGAGCAGCCAAGGCAGCAGCGCGAGGTCCAAGGTCGGCTGGAACAGGCCGCTGCCGCGCACAATGAGCTCGGGGATGATGGCGGCCAGCAGGGCGGCGGTGATGGCGCCGGCCGGGTGCATGAAGCGGCGGGCGAGGAAGAACGCGCCCACGACCCCGACGGCGCCGAGGACGGCGGGCAGGAAGCGGGCGGCGGCGTAGAGGGCGTCCGTGCCCATGAGGGCGAACGGCGCAAGGACGAGGGCGTAGCCGGTGGGCGGGCCGTCGCCTTGCACGAAGTCCCAGGCTTGCCCCATCTCCAAGAACGGCTTCTCGGTGGCGAGCACGGGGTCGCCGAGCGGGTCGACGAGGCGGAGGCCGACGGCCAAGAGGGCGACGACGGCGAGGATGCCCCAGTGCAACGCGGTCGGCTTCGGGGGCGCCTGGGCGGCGGGGGCGGCGGCCTTGGGGGCGGTCTTCGGGGCAGCGGGGCGGGGGGTCGGGGCAGGGGGGGTCATGCGTTCACGTCCTGGGGGACATCGTTGGGCGCGGTGTGGAGGCGCATCGTAGGCCCGGCGTCGGCCGAGGCCGTGGAGAAGGACTTGTAGGCGTAGAGCGGGGCGGCCGCGAACAGGACGCAGTAGTACAGCAGCCAGAACGCCATCGATGCGCGGGCCGCCAGCAGCTCGCCGCTGGCATCCGCCGAGAAGACGCGGGCGACCACGCCGATGGTGGTGGCGGCAAACAGGCCGGCCATGAACGACTCGAAGGGCGTGATGCGGAAGGCCTGGGCCAAGGCGACGCGGCGGCTGGTGCGCTGGGCGGCCTGGCGGCGGGTGCGGACGAACGGGATGCTGAACCCGAGGAGGGCCTTGAGGGCGGCGCGGGTGTTGCTGAACTTGACGCTCGACCACATGCCGAGGATGCGCACGGTGCCGCCGAAGCCGAGCTGGATGCTGCGCCGCAGCACGAAGTGGACCCGGGTGAGGCCGTCCAAGAGGAGGAAGATCGGCACCAGGCCGATGAGCATGATTTCTTGGCTGTGGTGGGTCACGACGGCGTCGCCCATGACGTCGCCGACCCCCATGCCGAGCACGAACAGCGCGATGGCGAGCACGAAGGCGCCCTCGAACCAGTTGACGGCGCCGACCAGGTAGTCGAGGCGCTGGCGGAACGTGAAGCGGCCGAACAGCAGGCGAAGCCCGTGGCCGCGCATGATCTTGCCGCCGCCGAAGGCCCAGCGGTAGTGCTGCCGCTTGTAGGCCTCGAAGTCGGAGGGGATGAGGCCGCGGCCGTAGGTCTTGTTGACGTAGAGCGAGCGCCAGCCCCGGTTCAGGAGGCGCACCGACAGCTCGGCGTCCTCGGTGATGTACTTCTCGCCCCAGCCGCCGGCCTCGACGACGGCGCGGGCCCGCAGCATCCCCATGGTGCCGCAGAAGATGATCGAGTTCTCCTCGTTGCGCGACGGCAACACGGTGCGGTAGAAGTAGGCGTCCGCGAGGTAGTACTGCTCCGTGAGGAACGACTGGTGGCGGTTGCGGTAGTCCTGCGGCGTCTGGAGCCAGCCCAGCTCGGGGTCGATGAAGTAGCCGACCGTCTCCCGCAAAAAGTTGGGCTCGACCTGGTAGTCGGCGTCCACGACGGCGATGAGGTTGCAGTCCGCCGGCATCTCCCGGAGCAGGCGGTTGAGCATCCCGGCCTTGTACCCGGTGCGGTCGGTGCGGTGGGTGTAGTGCAGGCCGTGCTCCTCGCAGAACTTCCGGATGGGCTCGGCGCGCTCGGGGCGGGTCGAGTCGTCGCCCACCATGATGACGAAGCGGTCGTGCGGGTAGTCGAGCGCCATCAGGCAGCGCAGCGTCTCCTTGACGAGGTCGGCGGGCTCGTTGTAGGTCGGGACCTGGATGCACACCTTGGGGAGGTAGAACGGCGAGAACGGGGCCTCGGAGGTGGCGCGGCGCCAGCGCTTGCGGGCGGCGACGTCGATGGTGTAGAAGCTGTAGAGCAGCACCATCAGCAGGCTGGTCGACTCGACGGCGAACAGCGCGTGCGACAGCAGGCGGTGCTCGGGCGGGACGTGGGGCAGCGTGACGCCGATGGTGTAGAGCAGGTAGCCGGCGACGACCGCCAGGATCGAGATGAAGGTCAGCAGGCCGTAGAGGCGCCAGGAGTAGCGCGTCAGGAAGGCGCCGGCCAGCGCCCCCAGCCCGACCGCGAGGATCATGCCGACCGACACGGCGGAGAACGCCGCCGCCAGGTCCGCGGCGATGCCTTGCGAGGTGCCTTCGTGGTAGGCGATCGCGACCTCGCCCAGGACGTAGATGGCAAGGCCGGTGAGGGCGCCCGAGGCCAGGCCGCCGAGGTGGCGGAACGCCGAGCCGATGGAGCGGCGGCCCATCAGGGTCGAGGCGGCCAGCAGGCCGGCGAGGGTGCCGGCGAGCAGGAACTGGCCGGCGCGGCCGCCGACCTCGCCGAGGCTGGCGATGGCGGCGTCCAGGGGCTCCGAGGGATGGCTGGCGACGTAGAAGCCGACGTGGCAGGCGGCGCCGAACAGCAGGCCGGCGGCGGCACCCACCAGGAGCTGGAGGCTGCGCCGGACGGCGCCGACGATGCGCAGGGTGAGGCGGTTGCGCACCGCGAGGCCGGTGGCGAGGAAGCCGACGGCGAAGCCGGTGATGGAGAACGGCAGCGCCGGGCCGCCGAGGAGGCTCGGCAGGTCGTCGAGGCTCTGGCCCGGGTGGGCGGCGACCCAAAGGCCGGCGTGGACGGCGGCGGCCAGGAAGGCGCCGACGGCGGCGCCCGCGAGGGCCAACAGGAGCGAGCCGGGCGGGGCGGGGCGCGCCATCAGTGCCGCACCTCGAACTCGCAGTGGGGGTCGCCGCGGATGGTGCAGCGGACCTCGGCGACCGAGGCGCGGTCGCCGTGCAGCGCGCCGAAGGCCGCGCGCACCTGGTCGCGCTCGACGGTGCAGCCGTTCTCCTCCTTGCGGGCGCAGCCGGCGCAGTGGTAGAGGCGAATCTTGGCCATGCGCTCGCGGACCCGCAGCAGGCGGGGCTCGCCGGCCTTCTGCTCCAAGAGGCGCAGCAGGGCGGCGTCCACGGGCAGCGGCGGGCGCTCGGGGGTGGCCTTCCGGCGGCGGCCCTTGGCGGGCGTGACGGCGTGGAACACCGCCTTGCCGTCGAGCGGGCGCAGGCTGGGGACCCCTTCGGCGGGGGCGCCGGCGGCGGGCTGGCGGTTGGGCACGAGGTTCTGGATGAACACCAGCACCACCAGGACGGCGAGCATCACGAGGCCGCCGGCCAAGAGCGGAATCGAGGCTTGGCCGGCGAGGTCGGTGAGGGCGCTCATGCGGCGCCTCCGCAGGCGAGCTCAGTGTGGAAGTCAGGCAAGGGGAGGGCCCAGTCGCCGAGGGGGCCGTCGGCGTCCGAGAGGTCGAGGACGAGCTGCAGCGGGGAGGCCTCGCAGGCGGCGACGTGGCCGTCCCACCAGGAGGCGAGGGCGTCGGCCGAGAACGCCAGGCGGACCTCGGTGGTGGAGGTGCCGCCGGCGCCGACGTAGGTGCGGTCGAGCTCGGCCTCGGCCACGACGACGCCGCCCAGCGCCAGGCCGACGTCGCCGCGCAGCCGGACGGGGTCGTCGCCGCGGTTCTGGAGCTTCAGGCGCACCTCCAGGTCGTCGCCGCTCCATTGGGGGGCGGCCGACACGAGGCAGACGGCGGCGGCGCTGGCGTCGCAGTCGGCGGCCTCCCCGACCTGGGCGGCAAGCGTGCCGGTCCAGGCGCGGTCCCACGTGAACTCCAGGCGGAGGGCGCGGCCGCCCGACAGGACCGACAGGGTGCCGGCGACGGCGGCCCTGGCGCGCTCGTCGTTGTCGGCGTACTCGCGCATCCAGTCGGCGGCCAGGCCGCCGTCGAACGGCACCTCGAACGCGACCGTGGCGCGGCCCGGCGGCAGCGCGGCGCCGAGGTCGGCGTGGCCGTCGTCGACCCGGTCGCCTTGCAGGCGGAACGTCCAGTCGGCGGCGGTGGCCTCGGCGGCCGCGTCGCCCGTGTTGCGCAACGTCACCTCGACCCGGAGCGCCGGGCCCGGGGCCCAGGCGACGTCGACGGCCTCGACCGTGACGGTGCCGCTGGCCGGGCGCGCCGTGGTCGTGGTGGGGGCGGGCGGCGGCGGGACGGCGCGCGGCGACGACGGCGACGAGGGCGACGACGGCGCGTCGGCGGCGTCCGTGGACGCAGGGCCGAGGGCCATCATCCCCGCCATCAGCGCCGCGAACGCCAACAGCCCGATGAGGACGGCAACGAGAAGCTTCGACAAGGCTGCCGTCCACTGAGGGAGGCGGGCATTGAAACCCTCTCCCGAACATTGGTCGAAGCCATGCCGCCAAATCCAGAGGCAAGCCTCCTGGCGGCGCCGCGGAGAGCGCGGCCCCTCCTGGCGCGCCGGCAGGCGCCCGCTTCGAGCATCGTCCCAGAAGCCGGAAAGCCCAGCCTCGCGGACCCTTGGCACCGTTGACGGTCCTCCACCGCGTCGCGCCCGCCCCGCCAGCCTCCCACCGTCCCGACCGCCTGGCCCTGCGCGAGTCCGTCGCGGGCTTGGTGCGTGCGCTGCGGCGCGCCAACGTCGACGCCGTGCTGGCCCAAGCCCACGCCCAAGCCAAGCCCGACCTGGTGCACCTGCACGCGGCCTTGCCCGGCGACCTGCTGGCCACGCGGCGCGGCGCCGGCGTCGTCCACCTCTGGAACGTCGCCCCGGACGCGCCGCTGGGCTGGCTCGGCCGGATGGCGCTGCGCGGCGTGCCCGACGCCATCGTGCCATGCGCCTGCCAGGCCGGCCGCCTCGCGGACGCGGGCGCCGGCGCCGTCCACGTCGTGCCCGGCGGCGTCGACCTGCGCGAGCACGCGCCCGCGTCGCCGGAGGCCCGGGCCGAGGCCCGCGCCAAGCTGGGCCTGGGCCCCGGCCCCGTCGCGCTGGTGCGCGACGCGCCGGGCACCGCCGCCGGCGTCGCGGTCGCGCGCGACGCGGCCGAGCGCGTCCCGGGCCTCCAGTTGCTGGTGTCGGACGCCGCGCCGGCGCTGCTGCACGCCGCCGCCGACTTCGTGGTGGCGCCGTGGCGCACAGGCGACGGCCAGCCGTGCCACCCGCCCGAAATCCTGGCCGCGATGGCCGCCGGGCTGCCCGTCGTGGCCAGCGCCGCCGGCTGCCTGCCCGAGCTCTTGCCGCACGGCCGCTGCGGCCTTTTGGTCGAGCCCGGCGACCGGCTGGACCTGGTCGAGGCGCTGGGCCGCATGGCCGGCGACGAAGGGCTGCGGCGCCGGCTTGGGCTGGAGGCGCGGTCGCTCGCGGAAGCGGGGCACGACGCGGACGCCGCCGCCTCCAGGGTCGTCGCCGTTTACGCGAAGTCCGCGCCGGGCGCCGCCGCCGTGCGCATGGATGTCCCTGTTCGCTTCGCCGCATGAGCCAGAAGCGCCAAAAGCCGGCGCCGGCCAGCAAGCAGTTCGCCCGATCCTGAGGATGCCAATGTCCCCACCCACCCTCCAACTCGCCCAGACCGCCCCCGTCGTGTCGCTTGCGGACTGCCGCCGCGCCGACCTCCCGCACGTCGGCGCCAAGTGCGCCAACCTGGGCGAGCTCATGTCCCTCGGCATCGACGTGCCGGCCGGGTTCGCGGTGACCGCCGAGGCGTTCCGCCGCTTCGCCGAGGCCAACGGCCTTGCCAAGCCCGTCGCCGCCGCCCTCGCCAAGGTCAAGGGCGCCAAGGACCCCAAGGCATTCCAGGAGGCCTCGAAGGCGATCCGCACGGCCATCGAGCGCGCCCCCGTCCCCGCCGACGTCGCCGCCGGCATCCGCGCCGGCTACGAGGACCTGTGCCGCGACACGGGCAACGGCCGCGTCTCGGTCGCCGTCCGCTCCAGCGCCACCGAAACGTCGGCCGCCGGCCAGCAGGACAGCTACCTCAACGTCCAGGGCGCCGACGCCGTCGTCCGCCACGTCGTCCAATGCTGGGCGTCGCTCTACACGCCGCGCGCCATCTTCTACCGCGAGCAGAAGGGCTTCCCCCACGACGGCGCCCTCCTCGCGGTCGCCGTCCAGGCCATGGTCGAGTCCGAGACCTCCGGCGTCTGCTGCACCCTCGACCCCGCCAACGGCGACGCCACCAAGTGCGTCATCGAGTCGACCTGGGGCCTCGGCGACACCTTGGCGGACGGCCAGGTCCAGCCCGACCGCTTCGTCCTCGACAAGCGCACCGGCGCCGTCCTCGCGCGCGACATCGCCCACAAGGCCATCGCCCACGTCGTGCGCGCAGGCGAGGGCCTGGCCGAGGAGCGCGCGGTCCCCGCCGAACGCTCCGACGCGCCCAGCCTCACCCACGAGGAGGCCGCCCAGCTGTGCGAGGTCGCCCGCCGCATCGAGGAGCACTTCGGCGGCCCGCAGGAGGTCGAGTTCGCCATCGAGTGGCGCGGCCGGCGCCGCGTCCGCATCGTCCAGGCCCGGCCCGAGACGGCGTGGAGCCGCAAGGCGCCCAAGCCGGCGGCGAAGGCCGCGAAGCCGGCCCAGCCCGCGCCCCAGGCCGCGGCCACGGCCACGGCCGTCGCCCCCGCCGTGCCGCTGCCGGTCACCTCCACCCGGATCTACGTCAACCTCAGCCTGCCCGACCTGGCCGAGAAGGTCGCCGCCGAGACCCAGGCGGACGGCGTCGGCCTGCTCCGGGCCGAGCACCTCATGCTCTCCCTCGGCAAGCATCCCCGCTCGCTTATCGAGGAGGGCGGCGAGGACCGGATGGTCGAGGCGTTCGCCGAAGGCATCCGCAAGGTCGCGCAGTCGTTCTCGCCCCGGCCCGTGCTGTACCGCTTCCTCGACTTCAAGCCCGACGAGTACCTGCGCTTGCCCGGCGGCGAGAAGCACGAGCGGGACGCCGGCCACCTCGGCCCCAACCCGCTCGTCGGCTACCGCGGCTGCTTCCGCTACACCAAGGAGCCCGACGTCTTCCGCCTCGAGTGCCGCGCCCTCCGCAAGGTCCGCGACGAGCACGGCCTCCGGAACGTCCACGCCATGCTGCCGTTCGTGCGCACCCTGCGGGAGTTCCGCCAGGCCAAGCGCATCCTGGAGGAGGAAGGCCTCCGCCGGCGCGACGGCTTCCAGGTCTGGATCATGGTCGAGGTCCCCGCCACCGTCTTCCTGATCGACCAGTTCCTCGCCGAGGGCCTCGACGGGGTCAGCTTCGGCACCAACGACCTCACCATGCTCGTGCTCGGCATCGACCGCGACGACCCCAGCACCCAGGAGATTTACGACGAGCGCGACCCCGCCGTGCTGCGCGCCATGGGCCACGTCCTGCGAGCCTGCGTCGCCGCCGGCGTCCCCACCTCGGTGTGCGGCCAAGCCCCCGGCAACGACCCCGCCATGGTCGAGTTCCTGGTGCGCGAGGGCGCCACCAGCCTGAGCGTCAACCCCGACAAGGCGGTCGCGACCCGCCACCTGGTGGCCAGCATCGAGCGCAAGGTCCTGCTGGACGGCGTGCGCAGCCTCCGCAACGGCAAGGAGGGCGGCGCCCCGCCGCAGTGGGTCCTGTGACGCCCTGCCCCGTCACCGCCTACCTTGCGCCGCGCGCGCCGGAACGCGCCGTCGAGGTCGGCATCGGCCACGACCAAGCCACCGCGCAGCGCCTGCTGAAGCATTTCCCCACCCTCGAGCTGGTCGGCACCGACATCGACCCCGCCGCGCTGCGCGCCGCCGCGCCGCCCGGCCTGCGCCTGGTGCACGACGACCTGCGCAACCCGCGCATGACGGTCTACCACGGCGCCGACCTGGTCTACGCCGTGCGGCCCAACCCCGAGATGGCGGTGGACCTCGCGAACCTCGCGCGCCGCATCGACTGTCCCCTTCTCGTCATCCCGCTCGAGGAGGACGCCCCGAGCCTGGCCGGCTGGTTCCAGCCCTGGGTCCTGGGCAGCCGCGTGGCGGGGTACATCTCGTCGAAGGCGGCGGGCGCGGCCTGAGCCTGCGGCTTTCGTGTCCTCGGCGGACGATCGCCGCGGCCTCCACGGACAACCGTTTTGGACCTTGCCCGCGACATTGGTCTCGCATGGAGTCCGACCCCCGCGCCTGCATGTTCTGCCACGACGAACTGGCCGCGGCCGACGAGCCCGAGAACCTGGCCTTCATCGACCACTTGGACGAGGCCCCGGCCTGCCAGGACGCGTTCGACGCCTGGACCGAGAACATGGCGACCGACTTCTTGGGCGATTAAGGAGGGCCCCCGCATCGGGACCGCATGAAGCCCATGGTGGCCGCCGACGTCCTGGTCTCCGACCTCGACCGCACCTTCAGCACCGAGGATTTGGAGCTGGACCCGGACGCCCTCAAGGCCGCCGAGCACCTCCGCAAGCGCGGCGTCCGCTGCGTCCTTGCCACCGGCCGCGGCTTCCGCGTCCTGTCCGCCCATCCGCTCTTGACGCGCGCGTTCGACGGCTTCGTCCTCGAAGGCGGCGCCGTGTGGGGCACGCCGGGCGACTGGCGGCTCACCAAGGCCGACCTCGGCGCCGTGCACGCGGTGGCGGACGCCTTGGAGGCGCAGCGCATCCCGGTGCGGCGGCGCTCGGCGAGCTGCAGCATCGCCATCGAGAACGCCGCGGCGCTCGCGGGCATCCCCGCCTCGGGCCAATGCAGCCTGCAGCGCAACCGCGACCGCATGGACATCCTGCCGATGGGCGTCGACAAGGGCGTCGGCCTCCGGCGCCTGCTGGAGTCCTGGGGCGAGCCGGACGCCCGCGTGGTGGCCGTCGGCGACGGCGAGAACGACCTCGGCCTGTTCGCCGCCAGCACCTACACGGTGGCGGTGGCCAACGCGGTGCCAGCGCTCCGGGCCGCGGCCGACGAGGTCGCGCCGCTGCCCGCCTCCCAAGGCTTCGCCTGGGTGGTGCGGGAGCGGCTGACCCCGGTGCCGGCGTCAGCCTAGGCTGGCGCGGAAGCCGTCGAGCGCCTCCGACAGCACTGCCTGGATGGCGGGCTGGGCGGCGCTGGCGGTGAAGCCGGGCAGGGTGCGGCGGCCGGCGTCGCCCATGCGGTCGGCCTCGTCGGGACGGTCCAGCAGGTGGCGCATGGCGGCCGCGAACGCCTGCGCGTCGCCGGCCGGGAACACGAGGCCGTTGAGGCCCGGCGTCACCACCTCGCTGGCGCCGATGCCGGAGGAGAGGATGGCGGGGCGGCCGTGCGCCCAGCCTTCGAGCGGCGTCAGGCCGAAGCCCTCGACGTCGCTGGGCAAGAGCACCGCGAGCGCCCGGGCGTAGGCGGCGGACAGCAGGCCGTCCGGAACCCAATGGGTGAACAGCACGCGGTCCTGGAGGCCGAGGCGGGCGACCTCGTCCTCGACCTGGGCGCGCCAGCGGTCGGCCTTGCCGGGCCCGACGCTGCTGCCAAGGCGGCCGCTGAAGCTGCCGTTGCCCACGAGGGCAAGGCGGGCGCGCGGATGCTCCTTGGCGACCTGGGCGAAGGCACGCACGGCGAGGTCCTGGCGCTTCATCGGGTCCATGCGGGCGACCATCAGGAACAAGGGGTCGTCGGGGCGCAGGCTCCAGGCGTCCTCCAGGCGGGCGATGTCGTTGGGCGTCGCAGGCGGCCAGTCGGCGGGCTCGATGTGGGGGTAGACTTGGCGGACGGTGCCGCGGAAGCCGGCGTCCAGGAGGCCTTGCAGGTCGCGGCGGGTGCTCACGATGACGGCGTCGAAGTCCTCCATCACGCGCATCAGGAACTGCCGGGTGTAAGGCGGCATCCGGCGCGGGTCCCAAGGCACGTGCCAGCGCAGCACGCACGGGGCGGCGAGGCCGATGAGGCCGCCGACCTGGAGCAGTTGGAAGTCGTGGATGTAGGCGACGTCGAGGTCGGCGGCGTGCTCCAGGATGGCGTCGGCGGTGCGGGCGTTGTAGCGCGCGTACTGCCGGAAGTCCTCGGGCTGGAGCGGGGGATGCGGCAGGCCGTGGATGTCCGCCCACAGCTTCTCCTTGCTGCGGCCGTACGCCTCCAGGTCGGAGGCGCGCATCTGGAGGTGGTGCAGCGTGATGCCGCCGCCGTCCAGCTCCACTTGCGGCGGCGCGCCCGGGTTGAGGGAGTACCAGTGGACCTTGCCCACCATGCCCGTGCCTTGCAGCTGGTGGATGGTCGGCAGCACCATGCGGCAGACCCCGCCCGGGCTCAGGCGGTGCGGCGGCAGCCCAGGGCCCGCCGGCCCCGGCGTGTCGCCCTTCTCGTCGAACCGCAGCAGCGGCGTCTGGGTCGAGACGACCATGGTGGCCCGCGCCACGCCCGTCACGCCCGCTTGGAGGCGAGGGCGTCGAGCGCGTCGAGCGCCGCCGGCTGCTCCTCGAGGAACCGGGCCGCGAGGCCGCCGAGCCGCGCCGGCAGGCCGCGGCCGCGGGCGGCGCACGCCTGGGTCACGAGGGTGCCGTCGCCGTCCGGCCGCAACTCCCAGCGCACCGTCGCCTCCAGGCCGTCGCCGGCGAGGCGGTACGAGAACGCGAGCGGCGACTCGACCTGGACGGCGCGGGCGCCGAGCTGGAGGCCGCGGCCTGCGAGGGCGCGGGCCTCGGTCCAGGCGGTGCCGGCGGTGACGGGCCGGTCGGAGACCGACGCGACTTCCTGGAGGCCGGGCCGCCAGGCGGGCCAGCCGTCGAGGTCCAGGAGGATCGCCATGCAGGCCTCGGGCGGGGCGGCGACGCGCCGCGTCAGGGTGGCCTTCCTCAGAGGCGTCCCCCCGCGGCGGCGGGTTGGGGGAGGGAGGGCGTCGGGGTCATACGGGGTGGCCAGGGGGGCATCTGTCATAGGAGTGTCGCGTGGACATGTCCCGGCTGGCCCACGCCCTCGGTGCGTTCGGTAGGTTCGGTGGACCGGCGCCATCGGCAACCGCCGATAATCTTCTCGTCACACTTTTAACGGTCCCCTGAAGTCGAAGCCGCGTCCATGCCGGTCGGCATCATCTCGTACGGCGCCTACGTCCCGCGGCACCGCATCAAGTCGGAGGAGATCGCGCGGGTCTGGGGCGACGACCAGAACGTCGGCCGCAGCCTGAACGTGCTGGAGAAGTCGGTGCCCGCCATCGACGAGGACGTCGCCACCATGAGCGTCGAGGCCGCCCGCCAGTGCATGGCCCGCGCCCCGTCCGCCGTGGCCGACATCGGCGCCATCTACGTCGGCAGCGAGTCGCACCCCTACGCGGTCAAGCCGACCGGGACCATCGTCCAGGCCGCCCTCGACGCCGGGCCTTACCTCACGATGGCGGACTACGAGTTCGCGTGCAAGGCCGGCACCGCCGCCGTCCAGACCGCCATGGGCCTCGTCCAGTCCAACATGTGCAAGACGGTGCTGGCCGTCGGGGCGGACACCTCGCAGGGCGCCCCCCGCAACGCGCTGGAGTACTCCGCCTCCGCCGGCGCCGCGGCCCTGCTGGTTGGCAACGACAAGCGGCAGGTGCTGGCCGAGATCGACCACACCGTCTCGTTCACCACCGACACGCCCGACTTCTGGCGGCGCGAGGGGCAAAAGTACCCCAGCCACGGCGAGCGCTTCACCGGGGAGCCCGCCTACTTCCGCCACGTCCGGATGGCCTCGGAGCGGCTGTTCGCGGACACGGGCACGTTCGCCAAGGACTACACTTGGGCGGTGTTCCACCAGCCGAACGGCAAGTTCCCGGCCACCATCGCGCAGAAGCTGGGCTTCACCCAGGACCAGTACGCCGCCGGCCTGTTGGCGCCGCGCATCGGCAACACCTACAGCGCCGCCGTCCTCTTGGGCCTCTGCAACATCCTCGACCAGGCCAAGCCGGGCGACTCCATCTTCATGTGCGGCTACGGGTCGGGCGCCGGCGCGGACGCCTTCAAGCTCACCGTCACCAAGAACATCGAGGGCTACGACCGCGCCAAGACGCTGGAGGCGCAGCTCGCGCGCACCAACGATCTGGACTACGCGACCTACGCCAAGAACCGGGGGAAGCTGATCATGGGAGGGATGGACTGATGGGCCGCCTGCCGCCGCCGCGCCGCTCCGCCGGCCGTCCCGACGCCTACGTCATCGGCGCCGCCCACACCCGGTTTGGCGAGGCGTGGGAGAAGTCCTACCGCGACCTCCTGACGGAGGCGGGCCTCGCCGCCATCCAGGACGCCGGCATCCAGGGCGAGGACATCGGCGCCGTCTATGTCGGCACCATGAGCACCGGCAAGCTGGTCGGGCAGGAGCACGTCGCTCCGTTGCTGCTCGACGGCGCCGGGCTTGCCGACCTGCGCCTCCCCGCCACCCGCATCGAGGCCGCGGGCGCCTCGGGCGGGGTGGCGTTCCGCCAGGCCGTGCAGTGCATCCGCAGCGGCGCGGCCGACATCGTCGTGGTGGGCGGCATCGAGAAGATGACCGACGTCTCCGACGCGGACGCCGCCGCCATCGCCTCGGCCGGCATCGACCAGGAGTGGGAGCATTTCCTGGGCGCCACCGACGCGGCGCTGCACGCCATGGTCGCCAAGCGGCACATGGCCGAGTTCGGCACCACCCGCGAGCAGCTTGCCCACGTGGCCGTCAAGAACCACCGCCACGCCGCCAAGAACCCGTTGGCGCAGTTCCGCAAGGAGATCGACGTGGACACCGTGCTCCGGAGCCCGATGGTCGCGGATCCGCTCACCATGTTCGACTGCGCCCCCACCTCCGACGGCGCCGCCTGCGTGGTCCTGGCAAGCTCCGCCGTCGTGGACGGCTACCCGAAGGCCGTCCGGGTCGCCGGCTCCGGCCAGGCCGCCGACAGCCTGGCGCTCCATTCGCGCGGCAGCCTGACGGCGTTCCGCGCCACCGAGGCGGCTGCGCGCCGGGCTTACGGAGAAGCTGGCGCGAGCCCGGCCGACATCCAGGTGGCCGAAGTGTCCGACGCCTACACCATCACCGAGATCCTCGCCATCGAAGACCTGGGCTTCGTCAAGAAGGGCCACGGCGGCGTCGGCACCTTGGAGGGCCGCACCACGGCGGGCGGCGACCTGCCCACCGTGAACCCGTCCGGCGGCCTCAAGGCGCGCGGCAACCCGGCCGGCGCCACCGGCATCGCGCAGGTGTGCGAGGCGGTGTGGCACCTGCGGGGCGCCGCCGGCGAGCGGCAGGTCAAGGGCGCCCGCATGGCGCTCACGCACAACACCGGCGGCACGGGTGCGACCGCCGTCGTCCACATCTTGGAGGCGGCCCCATGAGCGTCCCCCGGTTTTGGCGGGAAATCCCCCAGCGCTACGCCCTCACGGCGACCCGCTGCACGGTGTGCGCCGCCACCTACTACCCGCCCCGCGAGGTGTGCCCCACCTGCCGCCGCCAGTCGATCGGCAAGCTGGAGCGCGTCAAGCTCGCCGGCCGCGGCACCATCGTGGAGTGGACCCGCGTCCACAAGGCGGCGCCCGGCTACGAGCTGCAAGTGCCATACGTCGTCGCCTTGGTGCGCACCGAGGAGGGGCCGCTCGTGACGGGACAGATCGTGGACTCGGAGGCCGCCGCCGTCCGCGAAGGGGCCCACGTGCAGGCCGTGTTCCGGCGGCTTGGGGCCGACGGCGACCAAGGCGTGATTTATTATGGCACCAAGTGGACGGTCGCGCAGGCGCCGCCGGCGGCCGCCGAGCCTGAGGCGCCGCGCCGCCGCGGGCTGCGCCGCCGTTCTTAGGGTTCGGTCGAAAGCGGCCGTCCTGGCAACTCTTAAGTGAACAGGGGAGAACCTGGGGCCCGATGTCCGGCGTCCGCGCGGCCGTGGGCCTCGTCCTCGTGGCCGTGGCCATCCTCGCCCTTGCGGCCGTGCTGCCTGCGCTGCGCCCCCCGCCGCAGGACGCCTTGTCCGAGGCCTACGAGGAGGACGCGTGGTTCGACCCGGCCGAGAGCGACTACCGGCCGGAGGACTTGCAAGACCTGGGCGGCGCGCTCGACGAGATTCCGTCCGGGCCCTTGGAGGACCTGGAGGAGCAGCTGGGCGAAATGGACCCCGAGGACCTGGAGGAGCTGGCCGAGGCCGCCCAGCAGCTCGACCCCGAGCAGGTCGAGGATCTGGCGTCGCTGCTGGAGCAGGCCGCCGCCGGCGACCAGGAGGCCCTGGAGGACGCCGGCCTCAGCGACGCGGCGATCGCGGCGCTCCAGGAGGCGATGGCCGCGCTCGACCCCGAGCAGCAGCAGGCGCTCTTGGAGACCGTGGCCGGCCTCGACTCCCGCGCAATGACCGAGCTTCTTCAGGACGCCGACGCCCTCGCCGGCGTGGACCTGCAAGACTTGCAGGAGTCGCTGGCGGCGCTCCGGGACGGCACCGCCGACCCCGCGTTCGCGCAGGCGGTCGCGCTGGCCGGCATCGGCCTCGGCGCCATGGCCCCGTGGCCGCAGGAGGTGGGCGCCGGCGCCCTCGGCGACCTGCCCCAGAACCCGTGCCCGCCGGCGGGGGACGCCGTGTGCGGCGGTCGCCTCGCCACCGTGCGCGTCGGCGTGGCCGGCGCGAACCTGACCTTCACCGGCCCCGTCCAAGGCACCACCTGGGTGATGGGGGAGATGGCGCCGCACGCCGTGCGCGAGGAGGTGCTGCTGCTCTCCGACGGCCGCGCCGTCGTGCCCACGCTGGGCCCGATGGACGTGCTCGTCAGCGTGTCGGCGCGCGACTCCTGGGGCTACGCCCGCCTCGACTTCCGGCAGATGGAGGACGGCAGCGTCGAGGCTTACGGGCAGGGCAGCCTGGTGGTCGTCGAGCTTGGGCTGCGCACCGACCTGGACTACGGCATCGCGGTGGTCCCGGCCGGCACGCCCCGCCACCCGTCGCCGCCCCTCCAGGACCCTGCCCTGCGCGAAGCCGGCCTCGCCATCGCGGCGCTTGCCGGCCTCGACGGCGCCGACCCCGTCGCCACCCAGCTCAACGGCCTCCAGGCGATGCTGCGCGGCTTCGGCCCGACCGCCGCCACCGACCCGCCCGCGACCCTCGACGCGCTCCTGGCCGCCGCCCGCGCCCACGAGGGCTGCGCCGCCACCCGCGCCGTGCTGTTCGTGGCCGCCGCCGAGGCGCTCGGCACGCCGGCGCGCGTCGTGCGCCTGCAAGCCGGCGTGTCGGCCGAGGCCGAGTTGGCCGGCGTCGGCTGGCGCCGCATGGACCTCCGCGGCTGCGGCGCGCCGCCGCCCGCGGTCCCCGAGGGGCCCGGCCTGGTGCTGCACGACGCGCCCCAGGCGCTGGAGCCCGGCGCGCCGTTCACCGTCGCCGGCACGACCGCGCCCCACACCAACGTCCAGGTGTACCTGGAGCAGCAAGGCCCGGCCCGCGCCGTGTGCGAGGCCACCAGCGGCAAGTCGGGCCAGTTCTACGCCATGTGCCAGGCGCCCGCGGACCTCGCCCTCGGCGCCGCCACGCTGCGGGCCCGCGCCGGCGAGCCGGCCACCGGCACCTCGACGGTCGAGGCGCCCGTCCTGGTCTCGACCCCGGCCGCGCTGTTCGTCGACACTGCGCCCCGCGCGCTGGCCGGCAACCCGACGCAGGTGCGCGTGACCCTGCGCGACCTGCGCGACGAACCGATCGCCGGCCAGGACGTCGCGGTCTGGGTGGGCGGCGCGTTCGCCGACCTGGTGCGCACCGGCCCCGACGGCACCGCCACGCTCACCACGTCCTGCCCCGAGCCCGGCACGACCGTCATCGAGGCCGAGGGCGCAGGCGCCGCCGGCAGCACCACGCTCGAATGCCAGCCCGCGACGCTTCAGGCCCAGGTCCGCACGGGTGCCGCCGGCACCGCCATCACGGGCAGCTACACCGGCAACGGCTCGGTCGCCATCGCGGTCGGCAAGGGCAAGCCGGTCGTCGTGCCGCTGGCGAACGGGTCGTTCGCGTTCACGCCCAAGGCCCCGCCCGGGCCGGCCGTCGCCAACGTGACGGCGGCCGACGGCTCGCGCACCACGCTGGAATGGACCGAGCGCGCCACCGTCGCGGCGTGGTTGCGGGTCCCGCCCCAGGTCGAGGCCGGCGTCCCCGTGCCGCTCGACATCATGGTGGACACGGCGCTGCCCACGGCGACCGTGCGCGTCGTCGTGGACGGCGCGCTCTGGAACGTCGTGCCGTGGACCGGCGAGCCCGTCGAAGGGCCCGCCTTGGCGCCGGGCGACCACACCTTCGCCCTCACGGTGCTCGGCGACTGGCAGCCCGCGGCCCCGCTTGCCGCCAACACCACCGCGGGCAGCCACCGCGTCGTGTGGGACGCGCCGCCGCTTGCCATCCGCGGCCAGGACCTGACGCTCGCGGGCACGCTGCTGTTCGAAGGCAAGCCCGCGGCGGGCCCCGTCGCCGCCGGCCTGGGCGCCGGCATGATCGAGGCCGAGGCCGACCCGGACGGCCGCTTCGCCCTCACCATCCCCGCGCTGCGGTCCAACGGCACCAGCGCCACCCTGCTGGTCGAGAGCGAGCCGCGGCTGTGGCGCGCCGAGGCGCAGGTCCCGCTGCGGGACGCGCCGGCCGTGGCGCTCGACGCGCCCGGCCTGGCGTTCGTCGGCTTCGACGACACGCTTGCCATCGAGGCGACCGGCGGCCCCGACTCGCGGGTCCGCGTCACCATCGACGGCAAGCCGCTGCGCGGCGTCAACGGCACCCACCGCGCCAGCCTGTCCAACTGGTTCGTCTCGGTCGTCACCATCGAGGCGGTCGCAAGCCCCGTCGAGGGGAACCTGGCGCCCGTTTCGGAGACCCGCACCGTCCTCCTGGTCAACCCTTGGACCACCGGGCTGCTGCTGGCGGTCGCGGCCGGCGTGGTGCTCGCCCTGGTGATTCGCAACCGGCTCCAGCGCCGCCCCGTCATCGAGCTGGAAGACGCCGGCCCGCAAGCCGTCCGCCTCCTCCACCCCGCCCTCCCCCGGCACGTGCCGTGGGTGTTCGACCCAAACCTCGACGGCACCCTCCGCTTCCAGAGCCCCGGCGCCATCGCCCGCGTCGAGGCCGGCGGCGTCGAGGCGCCGTTCGAGGCGCACGGCGCCGAGCTGCACGTCCCGCTGGCCGGGCTGCCCGCCGGCCGCAGCACGGTGCGCTTCCTCGACGCCGACGGCCGCAACGTCGCCGAGGCCGAGCTGGAGGTCGCGCCGCTGCACAGCCACCTCGACGCCACCATGCGCGGCGTCGCGTCGCAGTTGCGCGGCCGCCCGCGCGACGGCCCGGTGCCGGTGCGCGAGTTCCGCCGCCTGCTTGCGCGCAGCGGGGTCCCCGCCCGCCAGGCCGACCAGGTCCAGTCCGCCTTCGAGCGGACCTTGTTCTCCGGCGCCCCCTGCGACCGGCCGGCGTTCCACGCCTGCTACGCTGCCCTCGGCGCCGCCAAGGAGGCGCAGGCCTGAGGCTGCAGCTCGCCCGCACCGCCCAGGCGCTCGCGATGGGCGCCAGCCTCGCCGGCGGCATCGTGGTGCTGACGGGCGGCCCCGGCGAAGGGCTCCTCTGGCTGGGCGGGCTCGCCCTCGGGCTCGGGCTGCTCGGCGCGGTGCTCGCCCACGGCCAGTTCACCGACGGCGGCGCCTGGGGCCGCCTCACCGTGCGCTGGGTGCCGCTGGTCGCCGCCGTGTTCGCCGTCGGCGGCGTGGCCATGCTGATCGCCACCGGCGCCGAGGGATTGCACTTCGTCCTGCTGCTCTACCTCGCCGGCCTCGCCGCCGCCGGCCTCCTCGGCGCCATCGCCGGCTTCCGCGGCTGGTCCGGCCCGTTCGGCCGGCTTGCGCTGCGCTGGCGCGCCAACGCCATGGTGCTCGCCTGCCTGCTGTTCGTGGGCCTCCACCCGCAAGTCCCCGAAGTGCCGCCGACGCTCCAGCTCGACCTCCTGGCCTTGGCGTTCGCGGCCCTGTCGCTCGCCTGGTTCTGGGCGCGCGAGGAGCTGCTCCACGGCCGCCCCATCGAGTCCGGCCTGGTGCGCACCCACGCCCAGACCGTCGCGCCGGTGGCCGAGCCTGGCGCCAAGGAGGCCGCCCGCATCCTGCAACGGCACCTCGCCACCGGCCAGGCGGCCTCGCAGTACGCCGACGTGCTCCGGGTGCTGGCCGTCCGCAACGCGGCCAAGGTCGGCGACCCGCTGGAGCTGCCTGCCCAGCAGGCCAGCATGCCCCTGGCGCGCCTCCACGCAGCAGCCGCGCTCCGTGCCGTCGGCTGGGCCGCCCTGGCCGCCGCCGGCGCGGCCCTCGGCGACCCGGCGTTCAGCGTGGCCACGGCCGCCCTCGTCCTCGGCGTCGCGTTCCCCGCCGCCACCCGCAGCCTCCTCGGCCCCGGCCACCCGATGGGCCCGCTGCCGTGGGCGGTCGCGACCCTCGGGGTCGCCGGCGCCACGCTGCCGCTGGCCCTGCCGCTCGGGCCCTGGGGCCTCGCCCTCCCGGCCGTGGCCGCGCTGCCGTTCGCCGCCACGGCCGTGCGCGCCGCGCTCGCGCGCGCCACGCCGTGGCCGGCGGCGGCGCAGCTGGAGCGCGCCGAGCAGTTGCAGCGCCGCTGGGTCGTCGCCCTCGGCTTCGGGATGCTCTTGGCGTTCGCGGGCGCCGCGGCGCCGATGAGCACCGACACCCTCCGCCGCACCCTCGACGAGCCGGCGCTGGAGATTCCCCTCTTCGTGCCGCTTGCCCTCGCGGCCGCCGGCCTGCTGCGCATCGGCGCCGCCGCCCTGGCCGGCCCGGGCAACCGCCCGCACCTTGCCCTGCTGCAACGCCTGGCCAAGGCGGACGCCACCCGGCGCCGCACCCACCACGCCCGCATCCTGTCCCGCCTGGAGACGGCCCTGTGACCACCCAACCCGCCATCCCCGCCAAGCCCGTCGCCCGCCCCATCGCCACGCTGCGCCCGCCTGCGCCTGCCGTGCCCGCCCCGCCTGCGACTGCCGGGCCGAAGCCAGGCGCCGGCTGCCAAGCCGTGCTGCAAGCGGTCGGCACCGCGTTCGTCGGCCGCCCCGACCTGCTGGAGAAGGTGCTGGCCGGCACGATCGCGAGCGGCCACATCCTGTTCGAGGACTACCCCGGCCTCGGCAAGACCGTCCTCGTCAAGTCGTTCGCCAAGGCGCTCGGGCTCGACCACCGCCGCCTCCAGTTCACGCCCGACGTGCTGCCCGCCGACATCCTGGGCACCAAGATCTGGAACCCGGCGACCCGGACGTTCGAACTGCACCAAGGCCCGCTGTTCACCAACCTGATCCTGGCCGACGAGATCAACCGCGCCCCGCCCAAGACCCAGAGCGCCTTGCTGGAGGCGATGGAGGAGCGCCAAGTGACCATCGAGGGCAACACGCTGCCGCTGCCCAAGCCGTTCCTGGTCCTTGCCACCCAGAACCCGATCGAGCAGGAAGGCACCTACCCGCTGCCGGAGGCCCAGATGGACCGCTTCCTCATGCGCCTCAGCACCGGCTACCCCGTGGACCTCGCCGCCGAGCACGAGATTCTGCGCCGCCGCGTCCGCAACCAAGGCGACGACCCGACCCGCCTCATCCAGCCCGTCGCCACCAAGCAGCAGTTCGCCGCCTGGCAAGCGAGCGTCGAGAAGGAGGTCCACATCCACGACGTGCTGCTACAGTACATCGCCTCCCTGGTCCGCCGCCTGCGCGAGCACCCCAAGGTGGACGTCGGCCCGAGCCCCCGCGGCAGCCTCGCCCTGGTGCGCGCCAGCCGCGCCCTCGCCTTCGTGCGCGGCCGCAACTACGTCACGCCCGACGACATCGTGGACCTCGCCGCCGACGTGCTGGCCCACCGCACCCTCGTCAAGGTCGACCAGGCCATCGAGGGCGTCCAGGCCGCCGACATCGTGCGCGAGGCCATCGAGGCCGCCCCGCCCGCGAGCCTCTAGGCATGGCCCGGAACGTGCGCGCCGGCCTGGTGCTCATGACGGGCGCCCTCGCCGCGTTCGGTGTCGCCTCCGCCAACGGCCTCGTCCTGGCCGCCGCCGCGTTCCCCCTCATGCTGCTGGCCGCCTCGTTCGTGCTGCGGCCCCGCGTCGAGTCCGCCCGTCTCGTCGTCGCTCCCAACCGCGCCGTCCTCGGCGAGCCGATGCAAGTGTACGTCGAGGCGACCGCGCGCGGCCACGGCCCGCTCGGCCTCCACGTCGCATTGCCCGAGTCGTTCCGCCTCCTCGAAGGCCAGAACGCCGTCCACGCCTGGGTCGACGGCGACACGCCCCTGGTCTGGCAGTTCCAGGCCGCCGGCGACCGGCGCGGCGCCCACCTCGTCGGCCCCCTCATGGCCGAGGCGACCCACCCCGCCCTGCTGGGCCCGCCCACCGTCACCCGCCTCGCGGACCCCGTCGAGGTGCGCGTCGACCTGCGGCAAGCCCGCCTCGGCAACGCCGCCGTCCGCACCCGCGCCAAGCTGCGCACCGGCGAGGAGGACCGCGTCCGCACCGGCACCGCCACCTCCGACTTCCGCGACATCCGGAGATACCAGCGCGGCGACCCGATGAAGGCCATCAACTGGAAGGCCACCGCCCGCCGCGGCGAGGTCGGCCACACCATGCAGCTCCTGGTCAACGAATACGAGCACGAGGCCCGCAAGCAAGCCTGGATCTTCCTCGACGCCCGGAGTGCTGGCGACCTCGGCACCAACCTGCACAACGGCTTCGAGGCGCGCGTCGCCGCCGCCACCGCCCTCGCCCAGCACCACCTGGAGCGCGGCCACCCCGTCGGCTTCACCGTGTTCCACCACCGCGCCGAAGGCCTGCCGTACGCCGACCAGTCCGGCCGCCAGCGCCTCCGCCTCCGCCAAGCGCTCGAAGAACTGGTGCCCGAGCCGCTGCCGGGCCGCCCCCTGCCCGAGGCCGTCGACGCCGTGCGCGGCCAGCTCCGCTCCGCCAACACCCAGGCGTTCGTCGTCACCACCAGCCTCGGCGCCCCCGACGACGTGTCCGACGGCCTGCGCCGCCTCCGCAACACCCTCGCCCGCGGCCGCGGCCCGCCCCCGCTCACCGTCCTCGACGTCGACCCCGCCGGCTACTACCCCGACCCCGCCGGCGACCACATCGCGCCCACCCTGCGCCTCCTCGGCGAAGCACCCCTGGAGTCGTGGCGCCGCCTCGGCGTCCCCGTGCTGCGGTGGGACGCCGGCCGCTTCCCCATCCAAAGCGTGCTGGAGGGGCTGCGCGCATGATCCGCCTGCCCGTCTACCTCGCCGCCGGCATCGCCACCGGCCTGCTGCTCGGCAACGGCCCCGGCCTCGCCGACGCCCCCGAAGTCCCCATCGCCGGCACCACCGCCACCGTCCAGACCCTCGTCCTCGTCGCCACCCTCCTTGTCGCCGTCCTCGCCTGGCGCTGGGCCCCCGCCCGCTGGGCCGCCTCCGCCCTCGCCCTCGGCGGCGTCTGCTGGGCGCTCTCCGACGCCAGCCGCCACCCCTTCTGGCTCGGCGGCCTCGAGACCACCGGCGAGGCACCCTCCCGCGCCATCGCCCTCGCCCTCGTCACCCTCCTCCTGTCGGCCGCCACCCACGCCGCCGAGGAGGCCATCGCCCTGCGCGACGCCATCCTCGCCCGCGGCGAGCTGCCGGCCGTCGCGCGCCGCGACGCCGGCCGCGCCGTGCTGCGCTGGATGGTCGTCGCCGGCGCCGCCACCATCGTCGCCGGCGTCCTCATGCTCGCGGCGGCCGGCCTCGACGAGGCGCTCGGCGACCTCGACGACCCCACCACGCGCACCATCGCGCTCACCGCCCCGTTCCTGCTCCTGGCCATCGGCGCGCTGCTGTTGGGCGGCGACGCCCGCAAACCCAAGCCGAAGCCCGCCGCGCCCGACGACGCAGAGTGAACCGCGGTTCGCGGTTCCGCTCAGGTCTTATACCCGCCCTCTGTGGCCCGCCCGCCGGCATCCCAGGACTTGGATGTTGGCAACCCTTCGGGGCGGTAGATCAGTTGGAAGATCGCGTCCTTGGCATGGACGAGGCCGGGGGTTCGAATCCCCCCCGCTCCACTCGCAAAGCCCGCAGGGCCGCGGCCTGGTCCCCCGGGCCAGCCCCGCGCTTTGCACGACCCGGGGATGTGGCCTAGGGGTTAGGGCGGGGCACTCATAATGCCCAGGTCGCCGGTTCAATTCCGGCCATCCCCACTAGGAGCTTCGCTCCTAGGACCTGAAGCGCGGCCTGCGGCCGCGCGGCGGGGGGGGGGGCCCCC
>JAXDQS010000011.1:0-56687 GCA_034667725.1 Thermoplasmata archaeon | reverse complement strand
GCGAGGCGGCTGCCGAGGTGCTCCGGCTCCTCGAGGCGGCGGATGGCGCGCACGACGTTGAGGCGGCTCTGGCGGAGGCTCGCGAACAGGATGGTCAGCGAGGTCAGCAGGGCGCCGGTGGAGGCGGCGGCGAGGAACGCGTCGAGGCTGGGCCGGTACTCGATGGGCGGGAAGCTGAGGTCGGAGGCCAGCTGCGACACGATGGCGTTCATGACCTCGATCATCAGGAACGCGAGCGCCATGCCCAGGAGCGCGCCGATGATGGCCGCGGCGATGGCGTAGAGGAAGCCCTCGAACAGGAACATCCGCACCAGGTCGGAGCGGGTGAGGCCGACGGCGCGCGCCATCCCAAGCTCGCTGCGGCGCTCCTCGGCGAGCATCGTGAAGATGTTGAGGATCAAGAGGAGCCCGGTGATGATGCTGAGGCTGCCGGCGAACACCAGCAGGTTGGTGAGGGTCTGGCCGGCGTTGTCCGCGGTGGCCAGGGAGTCGTGCTTGAGGTTGTTGGCCTGGAGCGCCTGGACGCTCGGGACGCCGGGGTAGCGGCCGCGCACCTTCTCCAGCGTCTGGTTCAGCAGCTGCATGGCGGCCGCGCTGCCCGCCTCGCCCTGCTTGGCGTCGCCGGGGTTGCTGAACTTGAGGACGTTGATCTGCCCCTCGCGGCCGAACAACTGTTGCGCTTCGCCGATGCCGATGAACAGCACGTTGCGGAGGTCGAACAGGTCGCCGCGGCCGCCGGTGGTGACGGCGGCGACCGTGAACTCGACGGTGCGGCGCTCCGAGAAGCCGGTGAGGCCCTCGATGGCGTCCTTGAGGTCGCCGAACTCCTTCTGCAACGCCTCCGCGCGCTCTTGCAGCAGGGCCAAGTCGTAGACCGGGTGCAGCACGATGACCACGCCGGAGTAGGGCGTGTCGGGGAGGTCCGCCGCGACCGCCAGCGTCCAGTTGCCCTCCTCCAGCACGGCGTCCGGCGCGGCCGTGACGTTGAGCCAGAGCGGATACCCGCCGGCTGCCTCGAACCTAGTGCCCGACGGCGCCGTCAGCGTGGCCGTGACGCTCGCGGTGGCAGGCAGCGGCGGCGCCGGCGCGAGCTGCCAACCCAAGGCGAGCACGATGCGGGTCGCGCCGGGCCCGACGGGGATGGCGTGGTTGCCGGCCGCGACCTTGGGGGCCTGCGGCGGCAACGGCAGCGGCAGCGGCGCCGGCGTGCCCGGGCCGGCGGTGCCGTTGAGGAAGTGGAGGCGCGGCAGCAGCGGGTCGATGGGGGCGACGTAGCTCAGGCGGACGGTGTCGCCGGGCCCGGCCTCCAGCGCCTTGGCGAGCACTTCGGTCACGATGGCTTGGCCGGGCCGCAAGCCGCGGCCGTCGAGGCTGCCGGCGTCCGTCTCGAACACGCCGAAGCCGGCGTCCGCGTCGAGGTCGTAGCCGACGACGGCGACGTTCGGCTCGAACAGGCCGCTTTCCGGCTCCTCGGCGGCGCCTTGCCAAATCACGTGCGGCGCCACGGCGTCGAAGTCCCCGCGCAGCGCCGGGTCGGTCGCGAACAGGCGGTGGATGGCCTCGGGGAAGAACGGGTAGGCGGGGATGGCGACCGACTCGTCGACCTCGCCGAGCGACTGGTACACGTAGCCGCGGATGGCGCCGCGCGCCGAGTCGCCCGCGACCAGGGCCGAGCTGATGATGGCGGTGCCGATCAGGAGGCCGGCCACCACGGTCACGGTCTGCTTGGGGCGGCGCAGCGCGTTGCGGGCCGCCATCTGGCACAGGATGGGGCGGCGGATGGCCTCGGCCGCGATGGCGACGGCGGTGGCGCCAGCCAAAACGACGAGGGCGAGGGTCAGGAGGTCCATGTCACAACCGGCGGAACTCCGCCAGCGGGACGCTGCGGCCGGCGCCGGGCTCGACCTTGCGGATGCGGCCGGACTCCATGTGGACGATGCGGTGGCAGCTGCGGGCGATGCCGGGGTCGTGCGTCACGATGACGTAGGTCTGGCCGCGCTCCTGGTTGAGCTTGTGCAGCAGGTCCAGGATGTCCTGGCCGTGCTTGGTGTCGAGGTTGCCCGTGGGCTCGTCGGCCCAGACGATGGCGGGCTCGTTGACCAGGCTGCGGGCGACGGTGACACGCTGCTGCTGGCCGCCGGAGAGCTCGCGGGGCTTGTGGTCGATGAACTTGGCGAGCCCGACCTGCGCGAGGGCAGCCAGGGCGCGCTTCTCGGCCTCGTCCGGCCCGACGCCGGAGACAAGGAGGGGCAGCTCGACGTTCTCGAGCGCGGACAGCACGGGCAGGAGGTTGAACGACTGGAACACGAAGCCCGTGCGGCGGCTGCGGAGGCGGGTGCGCTCCAGGTCGCTCATCTTGGCAAGGTCCTTGCCCTCGACCAGCGCGGCGCCGGCGGTGAGGTCGTCCAGGCCGGAGAGGCAGTTCAGGAGCGTCGTCTTGCCGCAGCCGCTCGGGCCCATGATGGCGACCATCTCGCCCTTCTGGACGGCGAGGTGGACGTCCGCGAGCGCCTCGACCCGCAGCCGGCCCGTCTCGTAGACCTTGGAGAGGCCGCGGGCCTCCACGATGGGTCCGGGCTTGGCCGCGACCGCGCCGACGGCCTTGGCGGGGGCGGGCGGGCGGCGGGCTTCGGCCACGCCCGGCTTGAGGGCGGGCGCGGGATAACGGTTGTCGTGCTGGCGACCTCAGGCCGCGGCCCGGACGCCCGTCGGCCACAGGCCGGGGCCCGCGTGCGGGTCCAGCAAGCCCGCCGCGCGCAGCTTCTGGAGGTGGTAGTGGACCGTGGCCGGCGACAGCTGGAGCACGCGCGCCAGCTGCGACGCGGAGGCGCCCGGCACCCCGCGCAGCGCCTCCAGCACGTGCATCGAGCCCGGCGGGCCTGCGGTCTTGGCGGCCGGCAGGCGGTAGCAGGCGTATTTGCCGGCCTGGGTCGCCACCAGTTGCCCGGCATCGACCAGCTTGGCCACATGGTGCGCGACGCTGCCGCGCGCGGCCCCGACGCGGCGCACCAGCTCGGCGCCGTGGATGCCGGGCTGGCCGGCGACCACGTCCAGGATGCGGCGGCGCACCGGGTGGTCGAGGAGCCGCTGCTCCTGGATGCGCGAGAACAGCGCGACGCCGAGGACGCTGGGCTTCCACGCCAGCCACGCCGTGACGGCCGCGGCCAGGAGGCCCGCGCCGCCGGCGGCGGCGACCGCGACGGGCGCGCGCCAGGAGGCTTCGTCGATGGTGGCGCCTTGGAGGTCGGCGCCCGTGGTGTCGAACGGCGGGGCGCCCGCCTCCGGGCCGGACGGGTCGGTGCCGCCTTCGGCCAGGACGGCGCCCGAGTCCTCCAGCCGCAGCACGCTGGTCTCCTGGCGTTCCGGCTGGCCCGGGGTGGCGTGGACCAAGCGGTCGTGGCCGACGGCGACGTCCCAGCGCGCGGTCTCCGGGCCGCCGCCGATGCGCAGCTCCCAGTGGTCGAGGGTGGCGTGGTCCGCGTCGGGCGCAAGCCGCTCGTGCCACAGCGGCTCCATGCTGGCGAGGGAGGGCACCTGCTCGGGCAGCGGCAGCCCAAGCGGGGCGCGTGCCTCGAGGGCCTCGAAGGTGGTCTCGGGCACGGGCGGCACGACCGCGACGCCCTCCAGCGCGCGCGACTCGCGGGTGACCCGGAAGTATAGGGCGTCGGCGCCGTCGTCGGCCACGAAGTCCCAGATGTAGCGCTCGGTGCGCAGGGCGGGGCCGGGCACCACGTCGTGGAAGGCGTAGGTCGTGGTCGCGGCGGCTTCCGGGTGGCTGCGCAGCCAGGCGCCAACCTCGCCGTCGTCGCCCAAGGCGGCCGTCCAGGCGGCGGAGGCGGGGAACGGCCCCAGGTCTTGGACGCCGTCCTCGTCGAGCCCCCAGGGTTGGCGGGGCGCCAGCGCGACGCCGGCCGGAAGCCTCTGCATGAGCTGCTTGGCGGCGGCCAGCTCCGCGGCGCGCGGGACGCCGTCGCCCGCCTCGTAGCGCTCCAGGCGGTAGGTGATCATCTGCGGGCCCTCGCCGGCGGGCGGCGGCTTCTCGCCCATGACGACGATGAGCGGGTACGGAACCTGCTCGCTCATCCATACCAGGGCGTAGGAGCCGGCCCAGTCGTAGCGCAGCACGACGGCGGGCACGCCGCCGACGGTGTCGAGGCCGAGGGCGCGGAACGCCTCGCCGCGGTCGAGGCCGCCGGAGCCGCTCAGCCCAACGCCGCCGGCCGCGTCGGCGCCGCCGGTCCAGACGTCGCAGTCGTCGTAGAGGACGACGCGCTCGGCCAAGTCCACCGTGCGGCCGTTGGCGAGGCTCCACAACATGCAGTCCCAGTTGGCCGACAGCGTGCCGTCGAAGGGGTGCTCCGGGTGGCGCTCGGGCGCCGGCAACGGGTCGGCGACGCGGCCGCCATCGAGGACGACCGTGCTGGCGCGCAGCGGCGTGCCGTCGTGCTTGGCCATGTCGTACTGCGTGACGCGGGCGGCGTACTCGCGGTGCGGGCCGTCGTCGGCGTCCCGGAGGGCGACGTCGAGCATCTCGAAGGCCATCCACGGGGCGGGGCCGTGCTCGATGGTGGTGTAGTGGCTCGGGGGCGTGCGGTCGTTGTGGCCGACGATCTCCTGCGAGTAGAGCGCGCGGTCGCCGGCCTTGGCGACGGGCATGGTGAGGGTGGGCGGGGCCGGCTGGGGGGCGAACGGGCCGTCGTCGGCGACCGAGAAGGCGGCGAGCACCAGCACGAAGGCAAGGGCGCCGACGGCGGCGGGGAGGATGCGGGCGACAATGCGGCGCATGGCCAAGACCATCGACCCCTTCCTTAAGGGACGATTGGGCAGACCATCGAACGGGGTGAAGGAGTTTGCCAGGGTGGTTCAGGCCGACGCCTGGACGAGGTCGCGGGCGGCGTTCTCGGCGGCGTCCATGACGGCCTGGGCGTCCATGCTCTCGACGCGGTGGTCGGCCTTCAGCACGCGGCCGGCGACGATGGTGGTGGACACGTCGCGCCCGGAGGCAGCGTAGACGAGGTGGCTCACGGCGTCGTGGCGCGGCACCAGATGGGGCCGGCGGAAGTCGACCATCACGAGGTCGGCGGTGGCGCCGGGCACGATGCGGCCCAGGTCCGGACGGCGCAGCGCGTCGGCGGCGTCGCGGGTCGCCATGTCGAGGACGCGCTGGGCGGGCAGCACGGTGGCGTCCCAGCGGTGGGTCTTCTGCAGGAGGGCCGCGAACTTCATGGTCTCGAACAGGTCGAGGGTGTTGTTGCTGGCGGCGCCGTCGGTGCCGAGCCCGACCTTGACGCCGGCGGCGTGGAACTCGGGGACGGGCGCGAACGACCCGGTGGCGAGCTTGAGGTTCGAGACGGGGCAGTGCGCGACCGCCGCCCCCGCCGCGGCCACTTGGCGCACCTCCTCCTTGGTCGTCCAGCCGCAGTGGGCCAGGACGGTGCGGTCCATGAGGGCCCCGGCCGCCGCGAGCCGGCCAACGGGGCGCAAGCCGGTGCGCGCCTGGACGTCGTAGACCTCGGTGCGGGTCTCGCCGCAGTGGGTGTGCAGCGGGACGCCGTGCTCGTGGGCCAGGCGCGCCGACTCGGCGTAGGTCTCGGCGTGGCAGGTGTAGGTGCCGTGCGGGCTCGGGCAGAAGGTGACGAGGGGGTCGCGGTTGGCCTTCAGGCTGCGCTCGACCACGGCGACCTTGCGGTTGGGCTCGCCGGCGGCGGTCTGGCCGACGTCCACCATGCCCTCGCCGGCCCAGGCGCGGACGCCCGCCTTGCTCGCGCACGGGGCGACGACCTCCTGCTCCATCCAGTACATGTCCAGGAACGAGGTGGTGCCCGACGCGATCAACTCAAGCAGGGCCAACTCGACGCCGGCGCGCATGTGCCGCTCCTGGATGCGGTCCTCGGCGGGCCAGATCCGGTCGCGCAGCCACGCCTCCAGGTGCATGTCGTCCGCGTAGCCGCGCAGCAGCGTCATCGCGAGGTGGGTGTGCAGGTTGATCAGGCCGGGCAGCAGGACCTGGCCGCGGCCGTCGATGGTGCGGTCGGCCTCGCGGCTGCCGGGGATGGCGCCGACGTGCGTGACGCGGCCGTCCTCCACCAGCACGTCGCCCTGCACGACGCGGCGGTGGTCATCCTGAGTCAGGATGGTCGCGTCGCGGATGCGCAGGCTGGCCACGAGGTCGCGACCGCCGCCCAGGGCTAAGGCTTGCCGGCTACTTTTGGGGGCGCTTGGGCGCGCGGCGGAACCAGTTGACGATCGGGTTCATGCGCGGGATGCCGCGGGACTTGATGTTGTCCTGGATCTTGCGCGGGTCCTTGTGCTCCTTCGAGTGCTTGTCGAAGCGGGCGGAGCCGCCGCGGGGGTCCTGGTGCTCGTGCTCGGCGGCCTCCGCCTTTCGGATGGCCTCGGCCTGGCGGGCCTCCTCGGCCTCGCGCTCGCCGGCGCCGGCGGCCATGGGGGCGGGCCCGCGCTCGGCCGGCGCGTCGTCGCGCGTCAGGGTGGCCTTCGCGACCGCCTTCGGCTTGGTCGCCTTGGCTGGCTTGGCGGCCTTCTTGGGGGCGGCCTTCTTCGGGGCAGCCTTCTTGGCGGCGGTCTTCTTCTTCGGGCCAGCCCCTGCGGCAGGCTTCCGCGCGGCGGAGGTCATGCGCCGGCATTGGCGGCTTCCACTTGAACAGCTTTGCCCTAGGCAAAGGTCAGCGTGTACGTGTAGGTGACAAGCGGGATGGACTGGCCGTTGGGCACCATGCGCACCTGGAGGTTGAGGACGCCCGTGACGCCGGCCGTGCCGGTGGCGGTCACCGTGAGGTCGGCGCCGCTCAGGGTGATCGGGATGCCCTGGGTCTGGGTGGCGGTGCCGAGCACGACGACGACCTGGGTCTGGGTCGAGCTGCCCACCAGGTTCACCGTGACCGACTCCAAGGCGGAGAAGCCGGTGGCGGACACCAGCGCCAACGACACGTCCCAGTTGCCCGAGACCTTGTGGACCTTGAGCGGGCTGACGGCGCCGACGACGATCGAGACCGTCGTGGCCGCCGAGGTCGCGCTGGCGCCCAAGGTGGTGGTGCCGGAGGTGCCCGCCGCCAAGGTGACGGGCGGGGCCTTCGAGACCGGTGTCGCGGTGATGTCGCTGCGCTGCACCAAAGCCCCCGCCACGCCCGAGACCACCAGGATGGCCACCGCTAGGGCGGGCAGCCAACGAAGCGACGGGGGCGAGGCGGCCATGGCCCTCACGTTCAGGTCGGCGTCAGGCTGAACTGCATCCCGAACGAGCCGAGCGAGCCCGCGGCGGTGCCGTCGGTGATGACGACCACGACCGAGACGTGCACGGAGCTCGACACGGGCAGCGTGAACTCGGCGCTGGAGGCGGTGGTGGCCGCGTTCCAGGTCAAGAGCGTGGCGGCGCCGCCGCCGGTGCCGTCCTTCACGGTCACGATGAAGCTCGTGACGGCGGCCGGCAGCGTGGTGCTGCGGGCCAGCGAGACGGTGTTCGGGTGGGTGGCGTCGTCGTTGGTGAGCTTGAGGACGTTGCCGAGCGACACTTGGGCAGCACCGGGGACACCGGAGAGCGACAGCGTCGCCGAGGTCTTGGAGGTGCCAATGGTCAACGTGGCGAAGCCCGCCGTGTTGATGCCGGAGTAGTCGGCGCCGTTCTCGAAGACGACGTAAGGCGTCTTGGCGACCGCGGTGGTGGCGACGTCCTGGCGGATGATGAGGACGGCGGTGGCGACCGATGCCAGCACCAGCAGGCCGCCCGTCAGGGCGGCGCCGAACTGGTGGGCGCGCAGCCACCCCGCCAGGCCCCGTGGCTTGGCCACGAGGGCCGGCGGGCGGGGCGTGGAGGCCGTGGGGTGAGCGGGGAGGCGGCGGGAGGCGGTGGGGTGCGGCCCGGCGGCGAGCGGCCGGGGCGTCAGTTGGGCCATGAGCCGGATTTTGCCCCTCCCGCTATTTCCGTGGATGGCAAAACCATCAAATAGGGAAATCCGCGGCGCTCCTTTTGGCCCCTCCCGGTGCATCGAGGGGCTTTTGCGGCCCTTTGCCGTGTTCCAACCCAACCTGAACAGGTTCAGGTGGGCCGACCGGCGGAGGGCAACGCCGCGATACCGTTATCCCCACCGCAAACGTTCCGCTGCCGAGTCCTGATGGTGCTGTTCGTCGACCGTGCCGCAGTCCTGGGGGCGGGGGTCATGGGCGCCCGCATCGCCGAGGTGCTGGCCCTCAACAACGTCAACGTCGTCCTCAAGGACATCGACCAGGCCGCGCTCGACCGGGGCATGGCAACCATCCGCAAGGACCTGGACGAGCTGGTGGCGTTCCAGGCCGGCAAGGCCGACCGCGCCATCTCCGAGTTCGAGTCGCGCAGCGGCGTGCAGCTCACCGACGAGCAGAAGGCCAAGGCGCGCGCGACCCTGAAGCCCAGCTTCGACGCCGGCCGGGCCGAGCGCCTCTTGAAGAAGATCACGCCGACCACGACGTTCGACGGCTTCGACAAGGTGGAGCTTGTCATCGAGGCGGCGCCCGAGAGCCTCCAGCTCAAGAAGAAGGTCTTCGGCGACCTGGTGGACAAGGTGCCGGAGCACTGCATCCTCGCCACCAACACCAGCACGCTGCCCGTCTCCGAGCTGGCCACCGCCGTCCCGCCCAACCGCCGCGGCCGCTTCCTCGGCGTCCACTTCTTCAACCCGCCCACGACGCTGCCGCTCATCGAGGTCATCCCCGGCATCGAGAGCCGCCCCGACATCGTGGACGACGTGGTCAACTTCTTCGCGCCCATGCGCAACCACCGCTACCCGTTGCTGCCCGTCCAGGTCAAGGAGGGGCCCGGCTTCCTCGTCAACCGCATCCTGGCGCCCATGCTCAACGAGGCGTTCGCCTGCTACGAGGAAGGGGTCGCCAAGCCCAAGGACATCGACCTCGCCATGCAGGCCGGCGCCGGGATGCCGATGGGCCCCCTGGCGCTCGCGGACCTCGTCGGCCTCGACGTCATCCTGCACGCCGGCGACTCCATCCGCTCCCAGCACGGCGGCGTCGTGCCGCAGCGTCCCGTCCAGATCGTCCGGCAGCTGGTCGCGGCCGGGCGCCTCGGCCAGAAGTCCGGCCGCGGCTTTCACGACTACAGGAAGGAATGACCATGAGCAGCCCCCAAGCCACCACCACCGAGCAGCAGAAAGGAGAGTTCGTCAAGGTCAAGATCGACAACAAGACCGCGATCGTGACCCTCGACCACGCGCCAGTGAACGCGCTGTCACCGGCCGTCCTCAAGGAGATCAAGGCGACCTTCGAGGCGCTCTCCAAGAACCCCGAGGTCCGCGCCGTCGTCCTCACGGGTGCCGGCAACCACGCCTTCTGCGCCGGCGCCGACCTCAAGGCGTTCGCCGGCGTCGGCGCCTCCGAGTCCGCGGAACTGGTCAAGCTCGGCCACGAGGCGTTCAACGCCGTCGAGGACTGCCGCAAGCCCGTCATCGCCGCGGTCAACAACCTCGCGCTCGGAGGCGGCTGCGAGCTCGCCATGGCGGCCGACATCCGCATCTCCAGCGACCGCGCCCGCTACGGCCAGCCCGAAGTGTGGATCGGCCTCATCCCGGCCTGGGGCGGCAGCACCCGCATGCCCCGCCTCGTCGGCGCCGCCAAGGCCAAGGAGCTCATCTTCACCGGCCAGATGATCAACGCCCAGGAGGCCCAGCGCATCGGCCTGGTGCAGAAGATCGTCCCCGACGGCGAGGAGGTCCGCGCCGCCATCGACATCGCCCGCGCCATCATCCACAAAGGCGCCCCGCTCGCGGTCGAGGAGGCCAAGGCCGCCATCAACGCCACCATGCGCGCCAGCGACCGCGCCGCCTCCCTCAAGGTCGAGGCCGAGGCCGCCAAGCGCCTGGCCGCCACCGAGGACCTGGTCGAGGGCGTCACCGCCTTCATCGAGAAGCGCAGCCCCGAGTTCAAGGGCAAGTAAGAGCGAGTCCAATGCCGTTCGAGTTCTCCTTCACCCCGCAGCAGCGCCTCCTGCGTCGGTCGGCCAAGGCCTTCATGCGCACCGAGGTCGAGCCGTTCCTGCCCAAGGACGACTGGTCCGGCCACGGCGGCGACGCGCCCCTGGAGCTGTGCCGCAAGATGCAGAAGCAGGGCTACTTCGGCATGCCCATCCCGCGGGAGCTCGGCGGCGCCGGCATGGGCGAAGTGGGCTACTGCCTGGTCGGGGAGGAGGTCGGCGCGGTGGACGCCTCCATCGGCACCATCGTCGGCGCGCACACCGGCATCGGCATGATGCCGATCTACCTGTTCGGCAACGAGGAGCAGCGCGAGCGCTTCGTGCGGCCGCTCGCGGACGGCCGGAAGATCGCGGCGTTCGCGCTGACGGAGCCGACGGCGGGCTCGGACGCGGCCAGCATCAAGACCAAGGCCGTGCGCGATGGGCAGGACTACCTCATCTCGGGGACCAAGATCTGGTGCTCGAACGGCAACTTCGCCGACACCGTCCTGGTGTTCGCGGTCACGGACGAGACGCTCGGCGCCCACGGCGGCGTGACGGCGTTCGTGGTCGAGAAGGGCACGCCCGGCTACCGGGTCGGCACCATCGAGGACAAGATGGGCATCCGCCAGAGCAACACGGCGGAGCTGGTGTTCGAGGAGTGCCGCGTGCCGAAGGAGAACATCCTGGGCAACGTCGGCGAGGGCTTCATCGTGGCCCTCACGGCGCTCGACGGCGGCCGCGTCGGGCTGGGGGCCGCCACCTTGGGCGCCACCAAGCGCGTCCTTGACGAATGCGTCCGCCGCAGCCAGCTGCGCGAGCGCTTCGGGCGGCCCATCGGCAAGAACCAGTCGATCCAATGGATGCTCGCCGACATGGCGACCGACATCCACCTCGCCGAGTACGCGGTCTACCACGCCGCCGCCCTCGTCGACGACTACTACCACCGCATCGCGGAGGGGTCCCCGGTCCCCCGCGTGCTCCGGGAGAAGGTCAGCCGCGCCGCCGCCGCCGTCAAGCTGCACTGCTCCGAGATGGCGGGCCGCGCCGCCGAGCGCAGCCTCCAGATCCACGGCGGCGACGGCTTGCGCTCCCGCTCCCGCGTCGAGCGCAACTTCCGCGACCAGGTCATCACCGAGATCTACGAGGGCACCAACGAGATTCAGCGCCTAATCATCGCCCGTGAACTACTCGCGGAGGCGCCGGTATGAGCCGCCTGCGCATCCTCATCCCCGTCACGGGCGCCTTCTTCGGGCGCATCCGACTGCGCCGCAGCAGCGGCACCCTCGACACCGAAGGCCTCGACCGCGTCCTGTCGGAGCCGTCGGCGCGCGCCATCACGCTCGCCTTGCAGCTGCGGCCCGACGCCGAGCTGGTCGCCGTCCACGTCGACAAGGGCGCCGGCGAGGAGGTGCTGCGCGAGGCGCTCGCGCACGGCGTCGACCAAGGCATCCTCATCGAAGGCGCCCACGACGTCGAGGCCGACGCGCTCGCCCGCGCCGCCACCATCGCCCGCGTGTACCGCGAGAACGGCCCGTTCGACGCCATCCTCGGCCCAGCCCGCAGCGAGTTCAGCGGCTTCACCGGCGCGCTCGCCGCCCTCGCCGGCCAACTGGAGCTGCCGTGCGTCGTCGGCGTCCGCAGCATCAAGCCCGAAGGCGCCGGCTTCCGCATCCAGTACCACAGCCCGTTCGGCGACTACGACCTGCGCATCCCGCGGCCATGCGTCGTGACGGCGGGCGACATCCAGGCCGGCCAGCCGCCCGCCGGCGGCATCCACGACGCCTGGGCCACGCGCGGCCTGCTGCGGGTGCCCGCCGACGAGCTCGACCGCGGCAAGCCCGCCACCAAGCGGGTCCGCATCGAGCAGCAGCCGACCGAGAGCCGGACCCTCGAGCAGGTGGACGGCGCGACCTTGGTGCGCCGGATGCGCAGCCGCAGCCTTATCGGCGAGCGCGGCGCCGCGCCCAGCCCGGTGCTGGAGAAGGAGGTGCAGGCGTGAGCGACGACCTCGGGCTGGCGGGTATCTACGAGACGATGGCGCCGCGCGAGGACAAGGCGGCGGCGCTGGAGGACGTCAAGTCGAGCGACTGGCGCAACGTCCTGGTGCTCGGCCGCGCGACCCCCGCCGGCGTCCACCCCGAGACCTTGGCGCTCGTCGGCCGCGCCCGCTACATCGCGGACGAGCTTGGCTGCCGCGTCGAGGTGCTCTTGATCGGCGACGACCTGGAGCCGGCCACCGCGGCGCTCAAGAAGTTCCCGATCGACACCATCTACCGCGTCCAGGCGCCCGACTACGCGCCCATCGACCACACCGCCCGCATCCTGGAGGCCGCCGTCCGCAAGCGCCGCCCCGAGATGGTGCTGGTGTTCCAGAGCCGCACCGGCGACGCCATCACCGCCTACGCCGCGAGCCGGCTCGCCACCGGCTTCTGCCTCGGGGCCGCCAAGATCGAGGTGGACACCAGCCGCCGCCTCGCCCAGGTCGCGCACGAGTCCGGCGGCGCCTCCCGCCTCCAGGTCGTGACCGCGATGCAGCAGGCGCCCCAGTTCATCTCCGTCCAGACCGGCCTGTTCCGCGCCCCGATGGAGGACCCCTACGGCAACGCGAAGGTGCACGACCTCGCGGTCGACGCCGGCAAGCTGGCGCCCATCGAGGTGCTGGGCCGCCGCGCCCCGCCCGCCCCGAAGATCGCCAAGGCCGAGCGCGTCCTGGTGGCCGGCGCCCGCATCCGCGACCGCGACGAGCTGGAGCTGGCGCGCAGGCTCGCGCAGCGCCTCGACGCCGTGTTCGCCGTCACCATCGGCATCGTCGAACGCGGCCTCGCGGACGACACCACGGCCCCCATCGTCGGCGAGCACTACAACCGCATCGCCCCGCGCCTGCTGGTGGCCGTCGGCGTCCGCGGCGCCCTCGACTTCCTGGAGGCCATCGACGGCCAGCCCACCATTTGCGCGATCGGCGGCGAGGCCAACGACCCCATCGCCAAGCGCGCCTCCTACATGGTGGCCGGCGACGTCAAGCCCGCGGTCGAGTCGGTGCTGGCGGCGTTGTAGCGGCGGCTAAATCCCGCGACCGGCTCGGACGCCTCGATGGGAGGGACGCAGGCCGAAGCCGCCGACGCGCCGGTCGCGTTCTTCCCCGTCGTCCACCTGCTCACGGGCCCGCCCGGGCTGGCGCGCAACGGCGGCGTCTGGAAGCTCGTCAAGCGCCACCTGGCCTCGGTCAGCGACGCCCCGCGCGTCATGGTGCAGTGCCTCCACTTCACGACCTACAACCTGAGCCTGGCGGCGTGGGACGACTGGTGCGAGGACCACGGCGACGCCACCCGCCTGGCCCACGAGATTCGGCAGACCTTCGGCGAGCGGCGCGACGTGTTCGTGGACAGCGGCGGCTTCCAGCTGCTGCACGCCGACAAGATGGACCTCAGCAAGTGGGGCCTGGAGGTCAAGCCGGAGCACATCCTGGAATTGCAGGCCAAGTACCGGCCGCAACGGCTTGCCAGCCTCGACAGCCCCATCGGGCCCAAGGTCGGGCCCGCCGACGCCCAGCGGCTCCGGAAGGTGAGCATCGGCAACGCGGCATGGCTGGCCAAGCACACCGACAGCATCGGCTTCCGCACCCGGGCGTACGCCGTCGTGCACGGCCGCAACCCGGACGAGGTGGCCGCCTATCTCAAGCGCCTGGAGGCCGCCCTGCCCAAGGGCTGGCTCAAGCGCGACGACGTCGGCATCGCGCTCGGCAGCCAAGTGCCGCTGGCGTCGCGGCCCGAGATGGTCGCGGCCAACGCCAACAAGGTGCTGGCGTGGCTCGACCGCAAGGCCGGCGACGACGTGCCGTTCCACGCCTTCGGTATCGGCGAGGGCGTCACCGGCCGCATCGCGGCGGGCCTCCGGAAGCCGCGCGCCGTCTCGTTCGACAACTCGAGCTGGGTGCAGAAGGCGTTCCGGATGCGCGTCTTCGACCCCGAGACGATGCGGTGGCAGGAGTACGACCCGCACCAGCGGCTGGCGTGCGCGTGCGCCGCGTGCCACCGGCTTGAGCAGCTGGAGCCGGACTTCGTGCACGAGCTCATGACCAAGCCCGCCTACCGTCCGTCCGCGAAGGCCGGCGAGCGCGTCAACCGCTCCGACATCCTCGCCCTGGTCGGGCTGCACAACCTTGGCTCCTGGCGGCTGCGGCTGGAAATCCCGCCGGCGCGCATGAGGGCCCGCGCGCCGACGACCGCTCCCACGATCCAGGCGCCGGCCGCGACCACCTACGACTTCCCGGTGCGCCAATACAAGCCGCGCTCCGAGAACCTCCTGATCCTCGGCTGCTCCAAGACGCGACCCTACAAGGACAGCCGCACCCACCGCCTGGTCCTCCAGCAGCTTGCCGACGAAGGGCTCCTTGAGGGGCGCGACTTCGACCGCATCACCCTGAGCGGCCTCTACGGACCCGTCCACTGGACCCACGAGAGCCACCCGGCGATCATGGCCTACGACTTCCAGCTCGGGCGGCTGGTCAGCGACATCCACCGCAACCAGCTCAAGCTGCGCACCGCGAACGTGCTCAACGTGATCCACAAGAAGTACGCGCGCAGCATCGCCTACCTGCCGAACAAGCCGTACATGAACGTCTTCGGGCCCGTCGTGCAGTCGTTCTCGGACAACGTGGTCGACGACCTCGCCCAAGTCCCGCGGCTCATGGTCAAGGCGACCTGAACGCCACCCGGTCGGGCGGCACGCGCCGCTGCAGTTCCCGCAGCAACGGCACCGCCACCTGGTCGCGCTGGGTCTGGTGGCTCCAGGCCTTGGCGAGGAACTCGTCCCGGCTGGTGGCGCGGTAGTTCGCCACGACGGCCGCCTGCTCCTCCGCGACGTCGCCATAGTGTTGGACGACGAGGTCGACCGCGCCCCAGTCCACGAACCGCCCCGCCAACGGCGCGACGGCGGGCGCGGCCGGAAACAGGCTGGAGGCCGCGAGGATGCGCCCGAACGCGGCCACCATCCAGTGCTTGCACGCGACGCTCGTGCGGCTGGCGGCGCGGTCGGCCAACGGCGCCAGGCAATGCCGCCGGAACACGGTGCCGAGCCGCAGGACGTTGCGCAGCTCCTGCCGCCGCGACGCGCCCGTGTCGTCGTACGGCCGGTCGCGGCACAGCGGCCGCAGCAGCTCGGCCAGGTTGCCGGCCGTCAGCGGCGCGAAGCCCTGCATCCTGGACTCGGGGCCGAGCAACTGGTTCTGGTGGCTGCCCACGAGCGGCCACCACGACGGCTGCGGCTGGCGCGCGAACGCCGCCAGCCCGACCAGCCGGCCGATGCTGAGGTCGAAGTCGCGGTTGGCCAATTCGCGGCCATGCAGGTCGCGGAAGACCGCGCGCTCGGTGGGCGGCGCGCCGCGGCGGGCAAGCTCCCGCGCGCGCTCGTCGTAGATGCGCGCGACACTCTGGTAGTATTCGCCCTTCTTCAGCGCCGCCCGGTTGCGGTTGAGGTAGGTCGCCAGCACCAGGAGCTGGCTGCGCGACAGGCCGAGGTAGACCTTGACGTCCACGCGGGCCCGCGCCGCCCACTCGGGGTTTTCTTGGGCCAGGCGGACCAGCGCCTCGTGGCGGTGGCGACCATCGATGAGCACCACCAGGTCGTCGTCCGCGCCGCGCTCGTCGGGAGCCAAGTAAGCGCAGACGAGCGGGTTCAACAGCGACAGCCGCCGCACGCTGTCCATAAGCTCGAGGACGCGCTGCTCGCTCGGCTCGCGCGGGTTGAAGCGGTGCGACTTGAACCGCAAGGCCGCAAGGCGGACGGTTCCCAGCACGAAGGCCATGCCCCCGGTCTTCGAGGGGACATGGGCCAAGGACGGCGGCGTGCAGGCGCCATCGGCGGCGAGGAACCAGGAAGAAAGAGGAGGAGGAATCGTCGCGGGACCTTGCAAGCCACGCCCGCACCGGACACGCGGTTCAACTATGGGCTGGACCCAGGTCCTGGCGCCGATCGGCTGGAACTAGGCCGCAGCCACCGCGTCCATCGCGACCGGCAGCGTCGGGCCGTCCTTCTGGATCCACACGCTGATCGGGTTGCTGCCGAGGTACTCCGCGGGGTCCGCCGAGTCCTGGAAGTTCACGAAGTAGGCGCGGCCGTCGGGTCCGGCGGAGGCGCCCATGACGTGGGCCGAGGAGTGCGGGCCTTCGTTGACGGCGAGGCTGATGTTCTTCAGCACGGGCTCGCCGTTCGGGCCGACGAAGACGTGGGCGACGAACCAGTCGCTGGTGTCCGCGGTGTCGCCGAGCTGCGACCAGGTCACGAGGGCGCCGGGGCCGTTCATGTTGCTGTCGAGGTAGAGCGAGCGCACCGGGCGGCCCGTGACGAAGGTCACGTTGACGAACGATTCGCCGTCGTCGGTGGTGGCGGCCAGGATGAAGCGGCCCTCCATCTTGTCCACGCTGGCGCCCTTGGTGTTGTTGTAGGCGCCGACGAACAGCGTGCCGTCCGTGCCGAACGCGGTGCGGCCACCGTTGCTGGTGCCGCCGTAGGCGCTCGAGACGTGGAACACGTCGCGGACCTGGACGTCGAAGATGTCGGCGGCGTTGCCCGTGACGACGGTGAGGCGCTCCTGCGCGCCGCTGCCGGTCATCTGGGGCACGGCGAAGAAGCCGTCGCCGCGCATGGCGGGGACGCCCGGAATCCAGCCGTCAGGGCTGGCGCACAGGTTCCAGACGGGGCCGGTGACAGGGTCGAACAGGCCGACCGGTGTCGCGGGCGGGACCTGCATGACGCCAATCTGCATCGGGCCGCCGCCAGGGTTGTTGACCAGCAGCAGCGTGCCGTTGGCGTAGGCCGCCCAGGGGCGGTCGTTGAGGCTCGTGACCGGCCGGCACGGCGCGTCCACGGCGGCGGTGCGGTCGTAGGCGTAGCGGTTGTCGTAGCACTGCTCGCCACCGTCGTTGCACCAGCCCGTGACCGAGAAGCCGGCGGCGTAGATGTCCGCCATCCAGGCCTCGCCGTTGTCGCCAGCCACGAGGAAGCCCTCGTCGCCAGGCGGCGGCTGGGAACCCTGCAGCGGGGGCGGGGCGGCGGCGGGGCCGGCAAACGGCAGCGGGGCCCAGGTGGCGCCGCCGTCGTTGCTGAAGTAGGCCGGCGTGCCGGTGGTGGCCGCGCCGATGACGTGGCCCGCCACGTAGATGGTGCCGGTCTGCGAGACCTCCATCGTCGGCTCGTACAGGTCTGACGCGATGCCCTGGGCAGGGGTGACGACCGACTGCGTGAACGACATGACGTCCTCGGGGACGATGGTCACGAAGGGCACGTAGGGCGTGAACGGCTTGGACGGCAAGTCGGGCGTGGGCTCCGGGTCGGGGGTGACACAGCCAGCGAAAGCCAAGGCTCCCAGAAGCAGAAGCGCGGCGAAGGGACGCAACGGGTGCATAGGGCCGGGGGGTCGAAGGGACGCTTAAGGATTGTCGAGGGGGGCTGACGGGACCAAGGGCGGCCAAAGCGGATGGAATGCGCTCCTTGGATGCGGGCTAGCCTTCGCGCCTCATCCGCTGCCGACGGGCGACCTCACGCTTGCTGGGGTCGACGCCGAGCGTGCCGTCGGCGACCTTGACCTCGCCGTCGCGCTCGTAGTGGCCGATCATGACGCCGGTGGACGAGACGCGCGAACGGGCCAGCTTGAACGAATGCGGCGCCGAGCCGTCCGCGAACAGCCTCTTGCCGCCGCCGAGAACCACCGGCACCGTGAAGATGCTCATCGCGTCGACCAGGTCGTCGGCAAGCAGCGCGTGCACGAGTTCCGTGCTCCCCTGCGTGACGAGGTTGGGGCCATCCTCGCGCTTCAGGCGCTTCACGGCGGCGATGTCGCGAAGCAGCACCGAGCCCTGCCAGCCCGTGTCGACCTCGCCCGACCGCGACACCACGTTCTTCTTGATTCCGTTGAACAGCTTCGCGATGCCGCCGTGGGGCGCATGTTCGTCGGCGTACGGCCAGTACGCGGCGAAAATCTCGTAGGTCCTGCGGCCCAGCAGGAGGTCGAACTCCTCCTTGAAGAGGCGGTCCAGCTCCTCGCCGAACTCCGCATCGAAGTAGGGCATCTGCCAGCCGCCGAACCTGAAGCCCTTGGACGGATCCTCGGTGGGCCCGCCGGGCGCCTGCATGACGCCGTCCATGGAGACCATCGCGCCTACGGTGATCTTCCGCACGGGTCACTTTCCTTGCTTGTCGAGCACGGCCAGCAGCCCAGAGCCGAGCATCTTCTTCCACCCCAGCTGCGCGCCCTTGAGGACGAACCAGCCTTTCACGCCTGGGAATCCGGTCTGGATCATTCGGACGCGGGTGCCCTTCGAGGTGGGCTGGAGCGTGAACTCGACGCGCGCCGGGTTCGCGTCCTGGTAGGGGCTGTGGGCCCAGGTGTAAACGAGGCGCTGGTCCGAGACGACCTCGAGCACGTTGCCGACGACGTAGCCGCGCCAGCCACGGCCGCGCTTCGCATCCATCCGGTACGCCGCCCCGACGACGGGACGGAAATCTGTCTTCATTTCCCCCGGGTCTTGGTCGAAGTTCATGATCCACAGGCCCATCAACTCAGGCTCGGTGAGGGCGCGCCAGACCTTGTCGATGGGGTGCGGGTACTCGGCTTCGTGCTCCAGGGTTCGCGTCATGGAAACACGCACCCAATGAGTTGCACTTCAGACTTGTCAGACGCGAGCGGGAGCGGGGGCGCTACCGGACCTTGAAATACGTCGCATTCAGCTTGCTTTCGTACTTCGGCCTGTGCCTCTTGATCAACCAGTATGTCAAGAACGTGCACAACAAAGTCTGCTGTAAGCTCAGCACACCCAACCAATTGATCAGTTCGCCTGGGTCGGGGACTTTCTGCGTCTCGAGCAGCCAATGCACGTGCCCGTGGTAAGGCTGGACTTCGTAGGCGAACAGGATGTCGGCGATGCCGACGATGGACATCCACCAGATGAACGCCAGGCCGAAGACGCCCATGGCGGCATTCAAGGGCGATTCGATGGGACGCCTTGCTTTGCCTTTCGCGATGAAGGGCACGAGCATCAAGGCGATGAAGGCCACGTTCACCAAGATCGTGCCCAGGAACTTCGTGTTGATCAAGGGGTCGGGCAGGAACGGGATGCCGGGGTTGGGGATGGCCCACTTTGCCAAGAAGATGGGGCCGAGCGACCAGAGCAGGTACCAGTCTGGCTTGACGTACTTGGGCGGCTTGGTCATGTCGTAGCCGTGGTGGAGCGGCGGCGGCACGATGGCGATGAGCAGGAAGATGGCGCCGACCATGAAGGCGATGAGGACGCCGTCGCGGATGAGTTCGTCTCCGAGGGTGGTGCCTTCGACGGCCTTCTGGCGCTTGACGGGGCGCGAGGTCTCGAGCTTGACCTTGGTGGCGACGTAGAGGTTGGTCAGGTCCGCGAGTTTGCCCATGGTTGCACCTCAGTGGGGCTCCGCCATGCCTTGGAGCCAGACGATGAACATGTGGAGGACCATGAGGCCGAACAGGACGAACGGCAGGATCCACACATGGAGGACGTACATGCGGGGGATGAGGCCGGCGTTGATGTCGGTGCCGCCGAACATGATCTTGGCGAGCGTTTCTCCTAGGACGGGGATGCTGCCGAACATGTTCTGGCCGATGGTGGCGGCCGCGATGGCGAGCTGGTCGGCGGGGAGCAGGTAGCCCGAGTAGGCGAAGAAGAACGTGATGCCGATGAGGGCGACGCCCAGCACCCAGTTCAGCTCGCGGGGCTTCTTGTAGGCGCCCACGAAGTAGACGCGCATCATGTGCAGGAAGACGCAGGCGACCATGAGGTGGGCGCCCCAGTGGTGGACGCCGCGCAGCACGTAGCCGAGCGTGACCTTGTCCATGATGAACTGCACCGAGTCGCGGGCCGCGAACACTTCTTGCGGCTCGTAGTGCGGGATGTAGTAGAGCGCGAGGACGACGCCCGAGATCGTGAGGATCAGGAACGAGATGAAGGCGAGGCCGCCGAGGCAGTAGAGCGGGTACCAGTACCAGATGGTGCGCAGCTTGTAGCGTTCGGTGTGGCTGCGGGGCAGCTGGCGCTGGATCGACAGCGACGCCGCCTTGGCCGCGTCGATGTGGTTCCGGATGCGGATGGAGTCGTCGAGGTAGGCCAGCGTCATCAGGTAGACGCGCGCGAACAGGCCGAGCTTCTTCTCCTTGGCAAGCTGCTCGTAGGCGCGCTTGCCCTTCTTGTGCTGGCGCGGGTCCGCGGGGGCCGCCGGTGCGGGGGGAACGGGGTCGGCCATCAGACCACGCCCGCCTGGGAGCCGAGCACGTAGGCGCCGCCCTTGCCTTCCTGGTTGGCGTCGAGGTAGGCGCCTTGCACCAGGACCTCGGTGCCGATGATGGCGCCGGTCGCGGACGCGATCTTGCCGTCTGGGTCGTTGAAGTCGCCGATGGTGATGCGGATGACGTCCAAGGGCGCCGGCGGCGGGGTGCCGGGGACGTTCTTGGCGAGGTCGTAGATGTCGTACTGGCCTTGGTGGCAGGGGCAGAGGATGCGGCCGTCGGGCACGCCGTCGCCGTCGTAGTCCTCGATGTCCTTGGAGGCGCCGAGGCCGCCGTTCCAGCCGACGGTGCAGCCGAGGTGCTTGCACTTGCCGCGGTAGACCATGATCGCGAAGCTGGGGTCGACGGGGTCCGCGACCGCGAACTGGCCCGTGTTGTAGCCGCGCTGCTTGGTCGAGCCTTCCAGCTTGGAGGCCTTGACGCGGTAGATGATGGCGGGCAGGAAGCCCCATTCGCCGACGACGGGGTCGTTGCCCAGGTCCTTGATGGTGATGGGCGTCTTGGCGTTCGTCTTGGGGTCGCGCTTGATGACGGGGCCGGCGGCGCCCGCGCCGGCGCCGGCGGGGGCGACGGCGGGCAGCAGCTGGGTCAGCGTGCCGGGGATGACGGCGCCCGCGACGCCGATGCGCACGATGTTGCGGATGAAGCTGCGGCGGGACAGCAGCGACTCGCTGCCCGGCTGGCGCTCGCCCGGGTGGGGCGGCGTCGGCTCGTAGGGATAGGGGCCCTTAGCCATGGAGCTGCACCCCCCCGTTGCGGGCCTGCGGCCCGCAAGGTCCGGCCCGCGCTGCGCGCGCCTGGGCTGCAGCCCCCGTCTTCGCTCGCGCCGCTCGCTCAGCCATGGAGCTGCACCCCCTCGTCCTCCCACTTGCGGAACCGCTTCTTGACGATGGTGACGTGGTCGCGGAAGTAGCGCTGGTAGAGGAACAGCGCGGCGCTGAGGCTGAAGAAGATGCCCGCGATCCAGAAGGAGACGATGGTCTGCTCGTTGATCAGCATGGTGCCGAGCGGGGCGTCGGTGATGGCGGGGTCGTGCGCGGCGGCGTTGTTGGCGTGCGGGATGCCGGCCTTCTCGTCGGCGATGAGGTTCTGCCAGAGGGCCATGCCGACCAGGCCGAGGAACAGGAACTGCACCGCGACCAGGCCCAGGATCATGAGGCCGACGACGGCGGGGCGGGGCGCGGGGGTGCGCCGGACTTCGGTGCCGGGGACCTTCCCGGTCTGGATCTCGAGGCCGGACACCTGGTCACCGGTCCTTGGCGTCCGTGTTGTGGGGGCTGCCGTACTTCAGGTAGACGTAGCCCGCGAGCATGATGAACAGCATCCCGGCCAGCGCGATGAGGCCGATCCAGTACTGCTGGAGGGAGATGCCGTAGAGGACCTCCTTGGGCTCCTCGGGGGCGCCCAGGGCCGCGCCGGCCTCGTCGGTGAGGCCGAAGAACGCCTGGCGGACCTGGTCGGTCTTGGAGGGGCTGCCGTCGCCGTCGACGTCGTTGACGAACAGGCGGAAGCTGACGGCGCCGCTGGCCGGGGCCTTCCAGGTGACGTTCCAGGAGGTGCGGCCGGGGCCGACGTGGGTTGCCTGGGTGCCGTCGCCGGCGACCTTGGACTGGCCCTCGACCGCGGACAGGGTGCCGCCGCTGGCGCGCAGGTTGAAGCCGGCGTGGTTGGCTTCGGTGGGGGCGTTGGCCTCGGCGAGCGCGATGGCGATGGTGTAGGTCGCCTCCTTGGTGTAGGGGCCGTTGACGGGCGCGCCGTCGGCGCCCACGACCCGGAACGTGATGGCCGTGTTGTCCAGCGGCTGGAACTTGTGCTGCTCGCCGTGGCAGGCCGTGCAGCCGAACGCCTCGAAGTCGCCGACGCCGGCGTTGTCGGAGGTGATGCCGGTGCTGAAGCCCAGGCCGGTGGGGGCCACGACGGCGGCGGCCACCAGGGCGACGAAGGCCAGCACGAACCAGTTGCGGCGGGGGCCGCGGACACCCGACATCAGGGCCACGGTTTGCGCCCAAGCCAGGGGTCCATTTAAGCGGTGCGCGAACGCAACAGAGGAGGGGTCGGACTCCTGCATCCGCAAGCGCTTAAGAAAGAGGGCGGGCTCGGCCGCTCGTCCATGGCAACCATTGAGCGCAAGTCGAAGCCCCGCCAGGTGGAGCCCGAGGTCGAGGAGGGCGAGCAGCCCAAGGGCACGGGCCTCCGCCTCACCATGATGGGCATCGCCGCGGTCGCCATCATCGTCGGCATGATCGTGCTCGCGATGTTCCTGTCGAACGCCGACGGCAAGGGCCCCTCGAACGAGCTGCTGTTCCTGTTCGGCGGCCTCGTGGTCCTGTGGGGCGCGCTCTGGGGCTTCGACTTCGTGCGCCGCCGCAAGGCTGCCTGAGGCGATGGAGCGCATCCCGGACGTCTCGCGACTGGTGCCGCGCCGCGCCGACGTCGAGTCGCGCGAGGAGGCCAACGGCCGCGTGACGGTCGTGCGCGTGCGCTACGGCCCGGTGCGGCGCCGCGTGCTGGGCGTGTTCGGCATCCCCCCGACCTTGACCATCCACCTCGACCCGTTGGGCTCGGCGGCGTGGCGACTCATCGACGGCAGGCGGACGGCCGGCGACATCAAGGCGCAGCTGCAAGGAAAGTTCCCGGGCGAGGCGGACCTGGCTGCGCGGCTGGGGAAGTTCCTGGGGGCCATGGTGTCGCGCGGGTTCGTCGAGCTGGGCTGATTCTTCAACCGTCAGCAGGCGCGGTAGGCGAACTTGCCGACCAGGTCGACCTCGACGCGGCTGCTGGTGAGCGGGTTGCCGTCCACGTTGGGCACGAACAGCCACTCGAGGCGGATGGCCGTGGGCCGGGCCGGCTGGCCTGCCGGGACCAGGTGGACCTGCAGCGTGAAGTTGTTGTGGGTGCCGGGCCCGTAGGAGAACATCTCCTGGCCGGCGTTGGAGCGGCCGGGCTCGCCCTTGGAGAGGTCGTAGGCGCGCAGCGTGGCGTTGTCGTCGGCGCGGTGGAAGCGCATCTCGACGCGGCCGTCGCGGGCCTGGATGCCGTTGGGCGCGAAGAAGTCGAGGTTGATGCGGTCGAGCGGCCGGCCCTCGTCGTAGAGCGCCGAGGAGGCCACCGGGAACGTGTCGGAGTCGGTCGGGACCGAGGTGAAGTTGCTGTCGAAGACCTGGTGGCCGACGAACTTGCTCAGGCCGGGGATCCAGCGGGGGCAGGTGGCGGAGCCGGTGGCGTCGGTGGTGGAGGACGGGCCCGTGCCCATGCAGCCGGCCAAAAGCAGCGTGAGGAGGAGGGCGGCGGCGACGCGCATGCGGGCGGGCAATGGAGCGGCCCCGTCTTGTGGCTTGCGGGTCAGCCGGGGACGCCGCACACCTTGTAGTGCCAGGTGAGGGTGTAGGTGAACTCCGCCGGCTCGCTGCCGGCCAGCGTCCATTCCAGCCGGACCGGGCCGGCGCGGGGCTGCTCGTCGTGGTCGACAGAGGTCAGGTAGGCCTCGAACTCCTGGCCGGCGACCGCGTCCTCGGAGGTGAACACCAGCGCCGGCACCCAGTTGATCTCGGCGGAGCCCTCGCGGAGGTCGCGCCAGTTGCGCTGCACCGTCTCGTTGTTGGCCTCGGCGTAGGCCTTGAGGGACACGCGGCCGTCGCGCGGCACCGTCGCCGCGTCGATGCGCAGCCGCAGCATGTCGAGCGGATGGCCGTCCATCGCGTAGGCGGAGCCGTCGGGGCCGACCAGTTGGCGCGACTGGGGCGCGCCCGCGTCCAGGTAGGCCGTGCCCGCGACCTGGCCTCGGCCCGGCTCCCACTGGGGGCACAGGCCGAACAGCGGGTCGGCGCCGTCCTCCTCGGGCAGGGCGCAGCCGGCCAAGAGGAGCCCGAAGAGCAGGAGCAGCGGCGGCAGCGGCACTGCCAAGCGCATCATCGCCTCCGCAACGGCGTCGGCCGGATGAGCGTTGGCATTCCAGGGGCTTCGCCCCTGGGACCCCCTGGCGGGTGGCTGGCGCCTCCGCTTCGCGCTCGGCGGGCGCCCGACGGAGCCACCCTCCCCCAGGCGGGCGTTGGCATTATGCGGGTCTCCTGGCTCGGCCGACGCGATGATCAGCCGCAAGGCGATGCAGGCCGCCGCCGAGGCCTACGACCCGAAGGCGCTGGCGCTGGCCTGCATCGCGAGCCACTCCGGCCTCGACGTCTACGACGGCGCGGTGGACGAGGGCCTGCGCAGCATCGCGGTGGCGCAGAAGGGCCGCGACGACGTCTACCGCCGCTACTTCAAGACCCTCCGGGACGGCAACGGCCGGCGGGTGCGCGGCTGCGTGGACGACGCCTGGGTGTACCCGAAGTACGACGCCGTGATGGCGCCGAAGGAGCAGGCGAGGCTGAAGGCGGCCAACGCGCTGTGGGTGCCGAACCGGGCGTGGACGAGCTACTGTGGCATCGACGGCGTCGAGGACGCGTTCGAGGTGCCCGTCGTCGGGTCGCGCTCCATGCTGCGCAGCGAGGACCGCGGCGTGCCGAAGGACTATTACTGGCTGCTGAAGCAGGCCGGGCTGCCGTCGCCGCCGAAGGTCAAGTCGCCCGACGACATCGACGAGCTGGTCATCGTCAAGCTGCACCACGCCCAGAAGAAGCTGGAGCGCGGCTTCTTCACCTGCGCCAGCCCCAAGGAGTTCCACGCCAAGTCCGGCCGCCTGCTGAAGGACGGCGTCATCGACGCGGAGAGCCTCGCCAAGGCCCGCATCGAGAAGTACGTCATCGGCCCCGTGTTCAACCTCAACTTCTTCCACAGCCCCGTCAGCAAGAAGACCCGCACGGCGGAGCCCCTGGAGCTGCTTGGCATCGACTGGCGGTTCGAGTCCAGCCTGGACGGCCACGTCCGCATCCCGGCGCCGCAGCAGATGACCCTGCCCGCGCACCAGCTGGTCCCCGAGATGACCGTGGTCGGGCACAACACCGCGACGGTTCGCGAGTCCCTGCTCGGCAAGGTGTTCGAGATGGGCGAGAAGTGGGTCGCCGCCGCCAAGGAGCACTACGACCCCGGCATCATCGGGCCGTTCTGCCTGCAGACCTGCGTGGACAAGGACATGAACTTCTGGATCTACGACGTCGCCCCTCGGATTGGCGGCGGCACCAACGTCCACGTCGCCACTGGGCATCCGTATGGGAACGCGCTATGGCGCACCAACATGAGCACGGGCCGCCGCGTGGCGCTGGAAGTGAAGCGGGCGGTCGAGGCGGATTGCGTGAAGGCGATCGTGACCTGAGCGGCTAGAACTCCCCCACGTACAGCAGCGTGTTCTGGGGAACATACGTGATGGAGTGCGGCCCGTCCGTCGTGCAGGTGAGGACGTCGCCTGCCCGGACCATCCCGGTCGGCACGGTGCAGCGGGCTTCTCCGTCCGCGTCCCGGACCCGGATGTCGCTCCACGGGATGTCCCAAGGGTCCGGGCCCTGCACGGCCACGACCGTCAGCGTGCCACCTTGGGCGCTGGGGTTGGACTGCTTGTTGAACGCGATCGACGGCGACTGCTCCTGCGTCGGTTCGTCCGGGAACACCGTCGTCGTCACGGTCTTGGTCACGGTGCGCGTGGAGTTGGCGGCGCAGCCGGCCAAGAGCAGGGCGGCGACGGCGACGAAGGCGAAGGCAAGGGTCCGCATCGCGTCCACAAAAATGCCCGCGGTTTCATAGTTTACGACTTCTGGTACGTGCCCATGAGCCGCGCCGACCCGAGGCTCTTGGCCTTGAGGGCGGCGTGGACCTCCTCGACCGTCGCCCCCGCCGCCAGCCCGAGCCGTCCGCGCAGGGCGTGCAGCGTGAACACGTAGCGGTGCGTGCCGGAGGGCGGGCAGGGCCCATGCCAGCCCACGCTCTTGGCGGACGTCATGCCCTGCACGGCGCCCAGCCTGGCCACGTCGGCGCCCTCGGCCACGCCATCCTCGTCCAGGGGGAGGTCCCACCAGGTCCAATGGGTCCAGGTGCCGCCGGGCGCGTCCGGGTCGTCCATCACCAAGGCGAACCAGTGGGTGCCGTGGGGCTCGCCGCTCCAGGTGAGGGCCGGCGACTTGCCGCGGCCCTGGCAGGTGAACCGGGCCGGGATCGGCTCGCCGTCCTTGAAGTCGGAGGACAGGAGGGTGAACGCCATCGGGGCGGGATGCGCGGCCTGGTCTTGAACGCAAGCTCCATGGCGACGCCTGGCTTAGCCCGAGCGTGGCCCACGGCATCCGCCGCGCCAAGCCGTCCGACCTGCCGGCCATCCAGGAGCTGGAGCTTGCCTGCTTCGAGGAGTACCGCCAGGCGTCGGCCGCGAGCCTCAAGCGCAGCCTGTCGAGCCCCCATCAGTCGGTGTGGGTCATCGACGCGCCCGACCGCAAGTCGTTGTGGAGCCTGCTGGTGCTGTGGCATTTCCCGCACCGCCTGCGGGTGTACGACGTCTGCACCCATCCCGACGCCCGCGGCCACGGCCACGGCCGGGACCTGATGCACCACGCGGAGGCTCTCGCCCGGAAGGCCGGCTGCGACTGGATGACGCTGGAGGCGGAGGAGCAGGACCCGCGCCTCGTCGGCTGGTACGAGTCGCAGGGCTACCAGGTGGTGGACCGGCTCAAGGACTTCTACCACAAGGGCTGCGGCGCCGTCCGGATGACCAAGAGGCTCTGAGGCGACCCGCGTGCAGGCCGCGCACGCCGTCGCCGCCCTGCTGTTCGGCGTCACCTTCCTGCTGCTCGCCCTCGGCCGGCTCGGCAAGACCCCGCTGCGCCGCGGCCCCGTGGCCTTGGCCGGCGGCGCGCTCTCCTGGCTCGTCCTTGCCGCGAACGGGGACGTCCCCTGGACGGCCTGGACCCTCGTGGACCCCCAGATCCTGCTGCTGCTGGCCGGCCTCATGCTCCTGGCCGGGCTGGCGGAGGCCGGCGGCGTCCTGGGCGGCCTGCGGCGGCGCCTCCTCGGCCTCCCCGGCCCCCTGCTGCTGTGGCTGTGCGTCGCCGGCACCGCGGTGGCAAGCGCCCTCGTGCTCAACGACGCCGCCGTCGTGGTGCTGGTCCCGTTCCTGGTGCCGCTCTTTCTGGCGCGTGGCCTGCCGCCGGTGCCGGCCGTCAGCCTGCTGGCCGTCGCCGCCAACCTGGGCAGCCTGCTGACGCCGTTCGGCAACCCGCAGAACGCCGTGCTCGCCGCGGACGCCAACCTTGGGGTCCTGGAGTTCCTGCGGGTGCAGGGCCCCTGGGTCGCCCTCGGCCTGGCCCTCCTCGCCGCCCCGTGCTGGCTCGCCGCCCGGCGCGCGCACGCGCCGGCGGCCGCGCCCGAGCCGGTGCAGGCGAAGGGCCGGCCGTGGCTGCTGCTCTGCCTGGCCGTGTTCTTGGCGCTGGCCTGCTGGCCGGGGGGCCCCGGCTTGGGCTGGGCGGCCGCGGCGGCGGGGCTGGCCGCCTACGCGGGGATGCGGGTGGTGCTGGGGCGGGCGGCGGACCGGGCGGCGGCGCGCAGCATCGACCTCAACGTGCTGCTGCTGTTCGTCGGCCTCTACCTGCTGACCGCCGGCCTGCCGCGTTGGCTGCCGGTGCCCGACCTGGCGTGGCTGGAAGGCCCGTGGTCGGCGGCGGGCGCCACGGTCCTGCTGTCGAACACGGCCGGCAACGTGCCCGCGATGCTGGCGTTCCGCGCGCTCGACCCGTCGTGGACGGCGGCGCACGCCCACTTCCTGGTGTTCGTGAGCACCTTGGGCGGCGCGCTGCTGCTGTCCGGCTCGGCGGCGTCGCTGCTGGCGGCCGACCAGGCGCGGCGGGCTGGCGTCGAGGTCCGGTTCCTGCCGTTTGCCCGGACGGCCGTGTGGATTCTCCCGTTGCTCCTCTTGGGGTTGCATCCGCTTTGGAGCGCGGGATGAGTCTGAGGCGTTGGCGAGAAACGTGATAAAGCACAGGCCTTGTGGCAATCGCCATGGTGCCCCGTGCCATCGTGCTGGCTGCCCTTGCCAGCCTCCTCGCCGCCCCCTTGGTCGCGGCCCAAGCCTCGCAGGTCGACCCCAACCCCGTCCTGACCCTGACCGTCACCCCTGCCGCCGGCACCGTCAACCCGGGCGGCTCGACCAGCTACCAGCTCAGCGTCTCGCTCTCGATGGCCCAGCCCCTCGTCTGCACCGCCGCGGCCTCCGCCGACGTCACCCTGGAGGCGGCCGACAAGCCCAGCTCCCTCGCCGGCCTCACGGGCACCCTCGCCAAGACCACGGTGACCTTCACCGTCGCCGGCCAGGCCGGCCCCCAGCCCAACGGCTTCACCGGCGCCGCCCAGACGGTCCAGTTCAACGTCACCGCCAGCCCGAACGTGACGCCGAACCACCCGCACGCGTTCAACTTCACCGCCAAGTTCGACGGCAGCATCGACGGCTGCAGCCCCCTGAGCTCGACCCAGATTCCGTCGCGCTCCGTCAGCAAGGAGGCCACCCTCCAGATCGGCGGCTCCAGCACCTCGGGCAGCGGCACGGGCAACGGCACCGGCACGGACTCCGGCACCGACGGCACCGGCTCCGAGGCGGCCCCCCACCTGGGTGTCGCCAGCCTGGCGCTCGTCCTGGCATTCGCGGCCCGCCGCAAGCTGGCCAAGTAAGCCTTCGAAGCTTCCTTTTCCCTTCCTTCTCCTCGTTTTTTTGGCTAAACAGGCTCAGGCACGGCCTCGACGGTGGAGGTGTGCTCCACGCCCTCGGCCAAGAGCCGGGCGCGCTCCACCTGCAGCGGGGCCCCCAGCAGGATGAGCCGGTCGCCTTCGGCCAGCACCAGGTCGCCGCGGTAGGGCATCGGGTGCTCGGCGCCGCCGGTCCAGACGCCGATCACGAGCGTGCCGGTGCGGCCGCGGAAGTCGGCCTCGCCGAGGCGGGTGCCGACCAGGCTGCTGCCGGTGCGGACGTCCACTTCGGCGACGGCGGCGAGGCGGCTCTGGGCGGACAGGCGGATGGCCTCGCCGTGGGCCACCACCAGGGTCTCGGCCTTCTCGAGCTGGTGGACGTCGCCCATCAGGACCAGCGTGTCGCCGGCGTGCAGCACCAGGTCCGGGCTGGGGTTGATGGTCTCGCGGCCGCGCCGTTGCAGCATGGCAACGCTTGCGCCGGTGAGCTCGGAGACGCGGGCCTCCCGCAGGCGTTGGCCGGCCAGGGGCGAGCCGGTGGGGATGGCGACGGCGGCGAACCGGACGCCCCAGGGGTAGCGCTCCATGACGCGGTCCAGCAGGGCGGAGGCCTCGGGGTCTTGGCCCAGCACGCGGGTGACGGTGGACTCCAGGGCGAGGTGGAAGCGGGCGAGCTGGCGCCAGGCCAAGGTGGCGATGATGATGGCGACGAACATGCCGCCCAGCAGGACGGGCAGGGCGCGCGGGGCCAGCAGGCCGACGGGGATCAAGAGGACGCCGATGGTCAGGGCGACCCAGGCGTCCATGAGGCGGGCGCGCAGCCGGGCGCCGGAGTCCTGGCCGCCCTTTTCGAGGCCGACGATGCGGTGCACCAGCTCGCGGTAGTTGCGGTAGGTGCCCCAGACCAGCGGGACGGCGACGGCGGCGGGGACGCCGAAGGCCAGCACGGGGGCCAAAAACGGGTGGTCGGGGAAGCGCTCGACGGCGGTGGGGCCCAGGGTCACGCCCAGGAGAAGGAGCGCAGCGAGCAGGATGAGGTTGGCCGCGAGCAGGCGGGCGGGCTGCTGCAACGCGGCGCGGTCGCGGACGCCGGTCTTGCTGTGCCGCAGGCCGTGCACCATGATGCCCAAGGGGCGGCGGAAGCGCTCCGGCGTGCGGCCGAGGACGCGCACCAGGGCCGGCGCCACCTGGAGCAGGACGGGCGCCACCACCAGCAGCAGGAGCATGGTGCCGACGACGGCGTGGATCATGAGCGGGTGGGCCAAGCCGTGCTGGGCGGCGGTGGCGGCGATAATAAGGCTGAACTCGCCGACGGTGCCCAACGCCAGGCCGCCCCGCAGCGCCGCGTCCACGCTGAGGCCGGAGGCCAGGGCGGCCGGGACGTGCACCACCAGCTTGGACGCCAGGAACATCGCGCCGAGCGCCAGCACCAGGAACGGATGCTGGGCGACGGTGCCGAGGTCGGTGCCGACGCCGGAGACGAAGAAGAACACGGCCAGGCCGATCTCGCGGATGCTCTGCAGGCTGTTGCGCAGCACGAAGCGCGAGCCGGCCTCGGCCGCCGCGACGCCAGCCACCAGGGCGCCCAGCTCGGCGGAGCCGGCGCGCAGGCCGAGGGCGCCGAAGGCGATGACGAGGGCGGTGCCGACCAGCACCAGCAGGTCGTGGGCGTGGGTGCGGGCGACGGCGTCCAGGACGCGCGGGACCACCAGCAGCGCGCCGGCGGTCAGCAGCACGAACAGGAACAGCAGCAGCCCGATGTCCGTGAGGGGGACCAGCCAGTCGGCGCCGCCCCCGCCGGTCGTCGGGTTGCCAAGGATGGCGATAATCGCGACCAAGGCGACCGCGGCCACGTCTTCGGCCAGGAGGACCCCCAAGGTGCGTTGGCGGGCCGGCAGCGGGAAGTTGGCCGACCCGGCGAGGCGCTCGCCGAACAGGGTGGAGCTGAGGCTCAGGGCCAGGCCAAGCGCGATGGACTGGAGGGGCTCCCAGCCGGCCAGGCGGGCGGCCCCCGTGACCAGGAGTGCGGGGACCAGCACGTCCAACGGGAGCGTGACGGCGCCCTTGCGGAGGATTTCCCGCAGGCGCTTGAGGTCCAGCTCCAACCCGATGGCGAACAGCAGGAACAGGACGGAGATCTCGGCGGCCGGCGGCAGCAGGGTCTGGACGCCGGGGAAGCGGCCGAGCGCGGAGGCGGAGGCGGCGCCCACCAGGAGGTAGCCGAGGGCCGGGGGCAGGCGCAGGCGATGGCTCAACCAGCCGGCCGCCGCGAGCGCGGTCGCCAGGAGGCTGAGGTTCGTCAGCACCTCCACGGCGTCCATGTTCGTCCCACGGGATGCGCGGCAAAGGGGCTTTTGGTGTGGCGCGGGTCGGCGCGCGCGTGGCGGAGCCCCACGGCCGCATCGCGCTTCCCGCGTGGACGTGGGCCTACGTCACCTTCCGCCTCGGCGACGGCCTGTCGAGCGCCCTCATCCCCTTGGCGATCGTGCTGCACTACGACATGCCCGTCTGGGTGCTGGCGCTGACGACGGCGGCGCAGAACCTTGCGAGCGTGCCGGCCACGTTCCTGTGGGGGGCCCTGATGGACCGCGGCATCCGGCGGCGCCCGCTCGTGGTGGCCGGCTTCGCGGTGGCGGCCGCCTCGATGCTCGTGCTCGCGACCCTGCCCGACTATTGGCTGTTCGTCCTGGCCGCCGTCTCCTACACCGCGTTCGGCGTCGCCACCAGCCCGGCCGCCTCCACGATGGTGCTCCAGAAGGTGCCGCGCGCCCGCTGGGGCCGGACCACCGGCGCGCTGTCGCGCCGCACGGGGTTCGCCTACCTGACGGGCATGGCCGCGTCCATCCTGGTCGCGATGCCGGGCGACTACTGGCGGGCGGCCGGGGGCTGGGGGGCGGCGGTGGCCGACCTCGGGTTCGTCGGGTTCCCGCACTTCTCCGCCAACTTCGCGGTGGCGGCCGTGCTGTCGCTGGGGGCCGCCCTGGCCGCCGCCCGCCTGGTGCCGCCGTGGCAGCCGCCGCTGCCGCACGAGGCCGGCTTCGACACCCGCCTCATCCAGGCGTCGGCGCGGCGGTTCGAGCGGCCGGTGTTCTTCCTGGGCCGGCTGCGGCACGGCCCGACGTTCGCGGGGATCCGGGGCGCGCTCACGCCGCAGCATCGCCTGTGGCCCATCGGCTACGCGCTCACCTTCATGGGCTCGGTGTGCTTCTTCGCGAGCTACACCGGCATCCTGGCGGAGCACCTGCTGCTGCCGGCCGGTCTGGTGCTGCTCGCGCAGTTCCCGAGCAACCTGGTGACCCCGATCACCTACCCGCACGCCGGGCGCTGGGGGGCCCGCATCGGCGAGGCCCGTGGCGTGCTGGCGGGGGCCTACCTGCGCACCGGCGCGCTGCCCTTGCTGTGCCTGACCGTGGCCTTCTGGGGCGCGGCGGGCTACCCGGCCATCCTGCTGCTGCATGGCCTCATGGGCCTCAGCTTCGCCTTGATCCAGGTCAACGGCCCGGTGCTGCTGGCGGAGGTCCATCCGGGCGGGCGGGGGCAAGGCGTCGGGACCTACCACGCCGCCGTGGGCGCCGGGACCTTGCTGGGAGCGCTGTCGGCCTTCGTGCTGCTGCGCGCCGCCGACTACCGCTGGAGCTACCTGTTCGCGGCCGCGGTCGCCGCCCTTGGCTGCCTGATGCTGGTGCTGGCGGCCCGCCGCTCACCACAAAGTCTTCGTGGCGACCCTGGACTCGCGCCGGCATGAGGCGTTCCTCCGCCCTGTCTGCCCTTCTGGCGCTGGCCGTCCTGGCCGGCTGCGTGACCCCCACCCCGCCGGGCCCCGGCCAAGAGGAGGCGGCGCCGGCGTTCACGCTAGGCCCCTGCCTGCCGCAGGAGCAGGCCATCCCGCACGGCGGCGACCACGACCACCGCGACCCGGCCCAGCACCGCGCGGCGTGCGGCGCCGAGCTGCTGGCGCACCACAACCTGCGGGAGTTCGGCTGGGGCGACGGCCGCGTCGTCGGGGCCCACGCCGTGGACGTCGCGGGCGACCTGCTCGCGGTCGGCGTCAACGCCGGCGAGACCGACGACGGCCAGCAGGGCTTCCACCTGTTCTCCACCGCCAACGGCACGCTGGAGCACCTGGCCTACTACGACTCCGCGGAGCCCGTCGGCGGCGACCGCACCATCGCCTTCAGCGACGACGGCAAGACCGTGTACCTCGGCTACGAGGCCACCAAGGTCGGCGTGGCGGCCATCGACGTCAGCGACCCGCGCAACCCCCGCGAACGGGCCTTCTGGAGCGACCCGCAGGACTACGGCAGCCACACCGTCGCCGCCGGCACCATCGCCGGGGAGCGCTACGTCTTCTCCCTCGCCTTGGGCGTCAACATCCTGCGCGACGACGGCGACCGGCTCGTCCTCGTCGGCAAGTACCTCACCGCCGACCAGCTCGCGTTCCTGGACGCCCCCGGCTCCCAGACCGGCCCCGACAGGTACGCCCTTCGCAGCCTCTACGGCCATGACATGACGTTCTACAACGACCTCCAGGAAGGCGGCCGCAGCCTGCTGTTCGTCGCCTACGCCTACGACGGCTTCAAGGTCGTCGACGTCACGGTCCCGTCCGCGCCCACCACCATCGGCCGCTGGATGCCGCCCGCCGACACCGCGCACAAGCACTACACCCACAGCGTCGAGGTCGAGCGCCAGCAGGACGGCACCCTGCTCGCCGTCGTCGGCGCCGAGACCTTCGAGCCCGAGAACCAGGGCATCGCCAGCCCGCTCTGGGTGCTCGACGCCACCGCCACCATCGGCGGCCCCGCCGGCACCGGCCTCCCTGGCCTCGGCCCCGACCCGGTGCTCCTCGGCACCTGGCGAAACCCCAGCGATGCCCCCGCCGGCAACCTCGGCCTGTCCGTCCACTTCTTCCGCCTCGAGGGCGGCCTGCTCTACGTCAGCCACTACCACGGCGGCGTCTGGGCCATCGACCTCCGGACCCCGGCCGCCCAGCGCGAGCCGACGGCGTTCGGCTACGCCATGCCGGTCCTGGAGGACGCCGTCCAGGCGCCCGAAGGCTGCTGCATCGGCTTCGACCTCAACGGCGCGCCCATGGTGTTCGACGTCGCGGTGCGCAACGGCGTGGTCTACTCGGCCGACGAGACGCAAGGGGTCGCCGCGATCCGGTTCACGGCTCCGCAGGCCTGAGGCGATGCGCGTCCTCGCCCTCGCCACCGCCCTCCTGCTCCTGGCCGGCTGCGGCCACCGCGGCCCGTCGCGCCCGGACGACTGGCAGGACGGCGTCGCCCTGACCGCCATCGCGGGGACCAAGACCCACGCCGCCGACGAGACCTTCGAGCTGAAGCCCGTCGCGGCCGCCCCGCCCCCGCGCTCCTGCACGGCCTACGAGGACGGGGCGCACGAAGCAGGCGACACCTGCCAAGTCGTGGACGGGGGCGACGCGTGGACGCTCCAGGCGGCGTGGGACGGCAAGTGGCAGACCCTTCCGGAGGTCGAAGCGCACCCCGAGCGGCGCACCGTGGTCGCCTTCGACCAGGCCGGCGCGGTCGTGGCCCACTGGGACGGCGTGACCCGGGACCCCGGCGGGGCGTTCGCGACGGAATAGGGCGGGGGCTCGTGCCGGCCGTGGCTCAGGCTGAAGCCAAGACCACGCCTTTCGCGGCTACGTCGGGTCCGCGAAGGTCATGACGTAGTTGCAGCCCTCGCAGACGTACTCCGTGCAGCCGCGGTTCAGCCAGGAATAGCCCAGGAACGTCAAGCCGCGGGTGTCCATGACGCCGCGGCGGGATTCGAACCGCCGGCCTTGGCAGACGGGGCAGACGAGCGGCTTGCCATGGACCTCATGCTTCGCGAACCGGCCGCCCCCGGTCGTCCTCGCCAGGGCGCGGGACGTGGCTCAAGCGTTTGCCTTCGCCTTGGCCTTGCCCTTGATGCGCTTCATGGTGAAGAGCGACTCGCGCTCCATTTCTTCCAGGCGCAGCGCGATGAACTTCTTGATCTCGTCCAGCTCGGGCAGCACCTTGAACTCCAAGGCGTTGACGCGGCGCTTGGTCTTCTCGACCTCGTCCAACAGGCGCTTGATGGCGGTCTCCAGCTCGGCGGCCAACAGGAGCTGCTCGACCAAGGCCTCGTAGGAGCCGACGGCGTCGTCGATTGCAGGGGAGGTGCCGATGAGGCCGTAGCCGCGCTCCGACAGGGGGTGGCGGACGCTGGTGGCCGAGATCTTGGGGACCCGGACGCCCATGATGTTGTGCTCCTTCAGGGTCACCTTGGGCGGGTTCGCGGCGGTCATGGCGACGCTGCGGACGGTGATGGCGCCCTCGACGGCGGCGGCCACCTGGATGGACTGCTGGGCGGCGGCGTACCGCTGGACCAGGTCGCTGCGGATCGACTTGACCTTCGGCAGGATGGCGAAGATCTCGTACATCAGGCCGTCCCGCTTCTTCTTCAGCAGGTTGTAGCCCGACTTCGACAGCGCGATCTTGCGCTTGACGTTGATGAGCTCAGAGCGCGTCGGGGTGACGTTCTGGGCAGCCATGGACGCGCGGCCGACTGGGGGGGTCGGGATGAAGCTTCCGTCGCGCCGGGCCTGCCGCAAGGTGGCGCCTGGCCAAGATGAAATAGCTCCTGCGGTTTCTCTTTGTTGGTGGTCGGTTCGGCTGCCATGGGGTCCGGCGTTCCTGCCAGGCCCCATGGCAGCCAGTTTCGTCCTGGCGGGGCCGCGCGGTTTTCAAGCCGGCCCCCTGTCGCCTGCCCGATGCGTTTGCTCGCCTTGGCCGCCGCCACCCTCCTCGTTGCCTCCGCCGCCGTGCTGGCGGCCTCCGACCACGCCCGGGGCGCCGACGAGCGCGCCGAGCATGGCAAGGGCAAGGCCCACCTGGAGAACGCCCACCTGAAGTGGAACGCCACCAGCCCGGCGGCCCGCGAGAAGGGCATGGCGCGCGCCGAGGAGCGCGGCCTGTTCGCAAAGCTCACCTTGGACGCCGCCGGCAACGTCGCCGGGCGGTTCGTCACGGCCCACCTGGCGGCCGACACGCTGCACGCCTTCACGGTCCACGACGGCAACGCCTCCATCCCGTTCTTCTCCGCCATCGCCTGGGGCAGCCCGGTCGAAGGCGAGGTCTTGGGCTCGGTCCTGCACATGCCGGGCGACGCGGTCTCGGGGATGCTGCACAACAACCCGACGGCGCAGCTCCAGCTGCACGCCGACGGCGGCGCCACCGTCACCTTCACCCTGGCCGGCGGGGCCAACGCGACCGCCACCGGCAAGCAGGAGGCCCGCGTCAACGCCGGCGGCATCCACGGCCACGTCCTGGCGCACAACGGCACCCTGGTGGCCGGCAACGGCACCGTCACCGTGACCCTCCAGCCCGGCGGCATGGCGATGTTCCGCGCCCACCCCGGCAAGATGGACGGCACGCTGCTGCACGCCGAGAACCGCGCCATCACCAAGGGCCTGATGGGCGCCACCGTCCGCATCGTCGACGGCGGCGGCGAGGCGCTGCAGGAGACCGACGGCGGCGAGGTCGAGGCGACCCCGACGGCCATCGGGAACGGCACCGTCGAGCTCACCATCGGCTCCGAGGAGCACGCCGGCAAGCTCGTGACGCTGGTGTTCGACGCCGGCACCTTCCCGGCCGAGCGCGCCGACCAGCTCCGCGTCCTCTTGGACGGCGAGGCGCTGCCGCGCGCGGCCAACGCCGAGGCCCTGGTGGACGAGGCGCGCGACGCCGTCGTCACCAGCACGGCCGGCGGCCAGGTGTTCGTGGCGCTCCGGTTCGAGCACTTCAGCAGCTACGCCCTCGCCATCGAGGACCCCACCACGGCGCCCAGCGGCGGCGAGCACGCCGACACGCCGCTTGCGCCCTGGGTCGCGGCCGGCGCGCTGCTGGCCGCCCTCGCGCTAGCCTTGCGCCGCCGGCAGGCGTAGCGCGGCAGGCCGCGGATGGAAGGCGTCCTGCCCGTCGCGGTCGGCCTCGCGCTCTGGGCCGTGGCGGCGCTGGTGCTGCGCCACGGCGCCGACCGGTCCGCCCACCGGGCGTTCGCGGTGCTCTACCTCCTGTCCGGCACCAAGAGCCTTGCCGAGGGGCTGGCGGGCGTCGCCGACGGCCTGCACGCCCAGGCGGTCCTGTTCCCGGACGCGCACGCGTGGGGACTCATCGGCCTGCTGTGCGGCCTTGCGATGCCGGCCGTGCTGGTGCGGTTCGTGCGGGCGTTCCCCCGCCCCATGGCGGGACGATGGGCGTGGCTGGCCTGGGCGCCGCTGGGCGTGAGCGCGCTGTTCGCCCTCCTGCTGTTCGGCCCCGTGCGCCCCTCCTACGCCGCGGTGGCGCAGGCGTTCGGGCTGTTCGCGGTGGCCTGCACCCTGTGGGCGACGGCGATGCTGGCCCGCGGCCGCCGCCAGACCGAGGACCCGCTGGAGCGCCGCCAGACCGGGATCCTGCTGCTGGGGATGCTGCCCTCGTTCGCGCTGACATGGACGCTGGTGGGCCTGGCCCTGGTCGCGCCCGACACCGCCACCGAGCGGGTCCTGGTCGCCTACGTCTCGCCCGCGCTGGAACTGCTAGCCTGCCTGGCGGTGGCGTATGCCCTGCTCAAGTACCGCCTCCTGGGGTTCGAGCTCAAGGTCAAGGGCGGCGTCAAGTACGCGGCCATGACGTTCGTGGCCGGCGCCGTGCTGTTCCTGCTCTCGACCTACGTCTCCAACTACGTCCTCCAGGACCGCCTGTTCGCGTTCGCGGGCAAGGACGGCACCGCCGTGCTGACCGGGCTGGCGGGGATGCTGCTGTTCAAGCCCGTGGAGAAACTGGCCGCCCGCGTCACCGACAAGCTGTTCCCCGACGCCGCCGTGGGCCCCGAGGCGTACGCCCGGCGCCGCGCCCGCGAGGTCTACCACGCCCAGGTCGCCCATGTGCTGCGGGACGCCGCCGTCACCGACCGCGAATGGGCGTTCCTGCACCGGCTGCGCGCCGAACTGGGCCTGGCGGAGGACGAGGCAAAGGGCATCGAGCAGGAGGTCGAGCGGCTGCTGAAGGTGGACGACCCGAGGACCGGGACGCCGGGCGCCGCCTGACCCTGTTGCCCTCCTGGGTGCGGCCGGTTGGGAACGTTTAAGCCGACCATGGGTTCCGATGGAATGGAGACGGACCCCCTGGGTGTCTCTTGGCCAGAACCGGCCATTCCCTCACGTTCCTTCGGCAAGCTGGTCTTGCCCTCCCGGCGCCGCCCTCCCCGTTTGGACGGCAAGCGCCAGGCCCACCTCGTGGGCGCCGCGTGAACCCAGGCAGTCCAGCCTCCACGGAACCTGATTTCCATGGTCGTTGACCCTAGCACAACCAAGTACCTGATCCGCGCCACCGTCCAAGCCGACGGCGTGGTCGAGAAGCCCGACATCATCGGCGCCGTCTTCGGCCAGACCGAGGGCCTGCTCGGCAACGAGCTCGACCTGCGCGACCTCCAGAAGTCCGCCCGCATCGGCCGCGTCGAGGTCGACGTCGAGACCCGCGGCGGCAAGACCTCCGGCACCATCCTGCTCCCGTCCGCCCTGGACAAGGTCGAGTCGGCCATCCTGGCCGCCGGCATCGAGACCATCGACCGCATCGGCCCCTGCAAGGCGACCATCCGCGTCACGGCCCTCGAGGACACCCGCGAGGCCCGCCGCAAGTCGGTCATCGACCGCGCCAAGGAGCTCTTGGCCACCATCAACGAGTCGTCCGGCCAGGACTCCTCGAAGATCGCCGACGAGGTCCGCGCCGCCGTCCAGGTCGCCGAGGTCACGAAGTTCCGCAACACCAAGCTGCCCGCCGGCCCCAACGTCGACTCCAGCGACTCCGTCATCCTGGTCGAGGGCCGCAACGACGTCGTCAACCTCCTCAAGTGCGGCATCAAGAACGCTGTTGCCGTCGAGGGCACCAACATCCCCGAGGAGATCAAGGAGCTGACGAAGGAGAAGACCACCATCATCTTCGTCGACGGCGACCGCGGCGGCGAGCTCATCGCCAAGGAGATCCTCCAGACCTGCGAGGTCGACTTCGTCGCCCGCGCCCCGCCCACCCGCGAGGTCGAGGAGCTCCCCCACAAGCTCGTCATGAAGTGCCTCAAGAACAAGGTCACCGCCGAGCAGTTCACCTCCCAGATGGGCATCGTCCTCAAGAAGCCGGCCGAGGGCGCCGAGTCGCCCCGCCAGTCCGGCGGCGAGCGCCGCGAGGGCGGCCGCGACGGCCGCGACGGCGGCCGCGGCGAAGGCCGCGAGCACCGCGGCGAGCGCCCGGCCCGCGAGCCCGAGGGCGCGGCCCGCCCCGAGCGCGCCGAGCGCGAGCCCCGCCAGGAGCGCGAGGGCGGCCGCGACGACGACCGCCGCGGCGGCCGTGGCCGCGGGCGCGGACGCGGCCGTGGCCGCGAGGGCGACGAGGGCGCCGCCGAAGGCGAGGGCGCCGAGGCGACCGAGCCGGTGGCGACCACCGCGCCGCGCGAGGGCGACCCCCGCGTCCAGTTCAAGCAGATCCTGGGCGACCTGTCGGGTTCCCTGAAGGCGGTCCTGCTGGACGACACCGGCAAGACCCTCCAGGGCGAGCTGGCCGTGCGCGAGCTGGCCGACACCCTCAAGGGCTCCAAGGACGGCGTGCACGCGGTCGTGTTCGACGGCGTCATCACCCAGCGCCTGCTGGACATCGCGTCCGAGAAGAAGATCGCGACCGTCGTCGGCGTCAAGATGGGCAACGTCACCAAGGTGCCCGACACCGTGGAAATCCTGACCCGCGACGACTTGCAGTAAGCAGTCCCGCGTTCAGTCCTCTTCCTTTCTCTCTCCCTTTTTGGTTGGAGTGTTGAGCGGGGCGCAGCCCCCGGTTGGATAGGGATACCCCGGCTTGCGCCAGGGATGCCGCGCTTTCTTGCGTCCACGCGGCAGTCCAAATCCTGGGCCGAAGCCCGTTCTTTGGACACAGCGCCAAGCATTGCTGCCTGGCATCGTCATGGGCCGAAGCCCGTGACCGGGAATCCTCGCATTGCTACGAGGAAATCATGCTTGCGCATGATTGTCCATCCTCGGGCTTGCACCCGTTTCTGGACAGGCCTTTGGGCTCAACGCCCTCAGGTCGCCACGCAAGCCGTGGTGGCTTGGTGACAGGAATCCCGGCCGAAGCCGGGTGTCCCGCTGGTTTCGCACCCACGGGACAGTCACCGGACCGTGGCCCGGGTGACAGGTTTCCCCGCCCGCAGGCAGGGACGACAAGTCCATCCAACCCATGTTCCCGGCTTGCGCCTGGATTCCAGGTTGAGGCTCTCCCGCTTTACGTTGGAGACCCTGAAGGGCGGTCGATGCATGCCCTTCCTGCACATGTCGCCGTCCGAAGACGGAAGCCCCGGGACCTCGTCCCAGGACAACCATAGATTGGTCCCAGGGGGACTTAGCAGGTCCGGTGGGGGTCAGTGAATCCGCCGGCGGGCCGCGGCGAGCGCAAGGCCCAACGCCAGCGCCGCCACCCCGAGGTGGGGCGCGTTGTTGCTGGTGCCTTGCTGCTCGGTCGAGCCGGGGGCCGCGCCGCCCGTGCCGCCGGTGCCGCCGACCACGGCCGTCGAGCCGCCGGTGCCGCTGGTGCCGCCGAACGGCCCCGTGGTGCCGCCGGCCTTGCTGACGGGGTCGATGGCGAGGTCGAGGCCGCCCTCGTAGTCGACGAGGCGGAGGGTGATGCGCCACAGGCCGCTGGCGGCGCCCTTGGTCTGGGCGGTCTTGTTGCCGGAGGCCGTCAGGGTCTGGTCGAACTGGGTCTTGTTGGCGTTGTCGGTGACGAGGACCTGGACGGAGCCGCCCTTGACGGTGGCGCCGACCTTGATCGACTGCTCGCCGGCGGGCGCGGTCCAGTTGTAGTGGTAGGTCGCCGTGGTCTTGTTGAGGATGGACAGGTCGAGGTTGACGGGGCCGGCGGGCAAGGTGCCGTACTTGATGTCGGCGGAGGCGACCTGGTCGGGGGCGGCGCTGGTGACGGGCAGCTCGAGGTTGGTGCGGCCGCGGCCTTCGCTCATGCCGAGGAAGCTTGCCGTCGAGGCGCCGCTGGCGGTGATGATCCAGTGCAGCGGCTTGCCGACGGGGAGGGTGTCGGCCGAGGGCTTGGCGCTCACGACCACGGTGGTGTAGTCCGTGGCCGTGCCCGGCGTCATCTCGAAGTCGTCGGAGGTGCCGGTCCACACGACGGTGGTGTCGGAGACCAGCGAGGTCTCGATGCTCATCTGGCCGGCCGCCGCGTTGCCGCCGATGTACATGGTGGCGGTCGCGTCCTTCGAGGTGTCCAGCTTGACGTTGGCGGCCAGCGCGGGGGTCAGCACGAAGTCCCAGGTCATCTCGGTGACGACGGTGGGGATGCCGCCGACGACGGTGCCGGAGCCGTAGTTGGCGTCGTCGCTGTCGACCGCGAGCGTGTTCATGTAGGTCAGGTCGCCGCCGTCCCAGTGGCCGTACAGGATGTTGTTCTGGGTGTCCAGGTGGGGCGGGTTCGCCGACTGGGCGCTGGCCGGGAGGGCAAGCGGCAGGAACGCGACGGCAACAGCAAGCAAGGCGAGGCAACGGCCGACCATGCCGCCCCCACTAGGGCCGCTTGCCAAAAGCAATTCGGCTCCCTTGAATAGCAGGCCAGGGAATCATGCACGCCCCAAAGCGGGCGGTGCAACCCCATGGATCCCGGCGCCATGAGCTTCGACAACTTCAACTGGCTCGCTTTCGGGCTTGCCATCCTGTTCAACATCGTCCTGGGCTTCGTGTGGTACGCGAAGTTCTCGCCGACGGGACGCATCTGGATGCGCCACCAGGGCATGGACCCCGACAACATGCCCAAGCCGGCCGGCGCCGCCATGGCGATGAGCATGGGGCTGATGCTGGTCGGCGTCGCCCTCATGATGTTCGTGTTCACCCACACCAACGCGGTGTACCAGGACGCCTTCAGCAACCTGGCCACCGGTGGCAAGGCACGCTACCAACTCACCGTGATGGACGGCCTCATAGGCGGCTTCTTCACCTGGCTCGGGTTCATCGTGCCGGTCCAGCTCAACGCCATCGCCTTCGAGCGCAAGCCGTGGAGCCTGTTCTTCGTGAACGCCGGCTACTACCTCGTCGCGCTGCTGGCGGCAGGCCTGTTCATCGCCCTGGTCTAGGCCCGCACGCCTTTTGTCGCGGGCTTTTGTGCCCCACCCGTGGCCTCGGGCAAGCGCGACTACTACGAGGTGCTCGGCCTCGGCCGGGACGCCGCCCCCGACGCCATCAAGAAGGCCTACCGCAAGCTGGCCATCCAGCTCCATCCCGACCGCAACAAGGAGGCGGGCGCCGAGGAGAAGTTCAAGGAGCTCTCGGAGGCCTACGCCGTCTTGTCCGACCCGGAGAAGAAGGCCCGCTACGACCAGCTCGGCCACGCCGGCATCGACCAGCAATACTCCAGCGACGACCTGTACCGCAACATCGACTTCAGCGACCTGTTCGGCGGCATGGGCTTCGAGTCGATCCTGAACCAGATGTTCGGGTTCGGCGGCCGCGCCTCCGGCCCCAGCCGCGGACGCGACCTCCAGGTCGCCCACGCCATCACGCTGGAGCAGGCGTTCAGCGGCGTCGATGCCGCCATCGAGTACGCCCGCCTCGAAAGCTGCGCCGCCTGCAAAGGCACGGGCGCCGAGCCCGGCAGCAAGGTGGACACCTGCCCGACCTGCCGCGGCCAAGGCCAGGTCCAGCGCCTGGTCCGCACCCCGTTCGGCACCATGAGCCAGGTCTCGACCTGCCCGGACTGCCGCGGCGAGGGCAAGCGCATCGAGTCGCCCTGCCGTGCCTGCCGCGGCTCCGGCCACGAGCGCCACCGCCGCAAGGTCACGGTCGCGGTCCCCGCCGGCATCGAGACCGGCCAGAGCCTCCGCGTCGCGGGGCAGGGCGAGGTCGGCCACCGCGGCGGCCCGCCCGGCGACCTCTACGTCCAGATCCAGGTCCAGCCCCACAGGCGGTTCGAGCGCGACGGCGCCGACCTGCACACGGAGCAGCAGATCTCGATTCCCCAGGCCGTCCTCGGCACCCAGGTCGAGCTCGAGACCCTCGACGGCAAGGCCACGCTGGACGTCCCCGCCGGCAGCGAGGCCGGCAAGGTGCTCCGGCTGCGCGGCCGCGGCATGCCGTTCTTGCGCGGCTCCGGGCGCGGCGACCTGCACGTCGAGCTGCGCATCCAGGTCCCGACCAAGCTGTCGGCCCGGGCGCGCGAGCTCTTGCAGGAGCTGGGCAAGGAGCTCGACGGCGCCGCGCCAGCGTCGCCCAGGAAGAAGCGTGGGCTGTTCGGGTAGGCCTTAAGAGCCGCCCTCCTGTCGGCCGCCTCATGGCCATCAAGGCCCGCGACCTGGAGCAGCTGGCGGCCCGCGTCGGACGCGACAACGTCCTTACGTCCGAGGCCGACCGGCTGGTGTACTCGACGGACATCGGCGCGCCGCCGGCCATCGTCAACCTCCTGGTCAAGCGCAAGGCGGACGCCGTCGTGCGCTGCCACAGCATCGAGGACGTCGAGACCGTCGTCCAGTTCGCGAACTTCCGCCGCATCCCGCTGACCCCGCGCGCGGCGGCCACGAGTGCTCTCGGCGGCGCCGTCCCGAAGCGCGCCGGCATCGTGCTCGACCTGACGCCGCTCAACAAGAACGTCACGATCGACGAGAAGGCGATGACCGTGAGCGTCGACGCGGGTGTCGTGATCTGGGACCTCCAGAAGCGCCTCAACGACGTGGGCCTGGAGCTGCCCTGCTACCCGACCTCGGCGCTGGCGGCCACCATCGGCGGCTTCGTCGCGATGGACGGGCATGGCATCCACTCGACCCGCAGCGGCAGCATCGGCCGGCATGTCATCGAGCTCACCGGCGTCAACCCGGACGGCACCCGGTTCGCGGTGCGCGACCACGACCAGGTCGAGTTCTTCACCGGCCTGGGCGGCAGCACCGGCGTCATCACGGGCATCCAGCTCAAGGTCATCGAGGCCAGCCCCGACAAGCCCGTCCTGGTGGCGGTCAAGGACATCCGCGCGCTGCAGGCCCTGTTGGAGGAGACCCGGACGCGCTGGAAGCCCAAGCACATCATGCTCCACAACGCGGACTTCTACGCGCTCCGCTCGGAGGCGATGGGCGTCCGCAAGAACCCGTTCGCCAACAAGCAGGTCGCCATCGTGGTGTTCCGCGAGGCCGACTGGGCGGGCGCCAAGGCCGACTTCGAGCGCATGGCGGCCCGGCACGGCGGCGAGATCGCGGACGACAAGGTCGCGGCCGACGAGTGGGCCGCCCGGTTCTACCCGATCCGCGCCAAGAAGCTCGGCCCCAGCCTGGTGGCCGGCGAGACCTTCGTGCCGCTGTCCCGGATGGCGGACTACCTGCGCCGCCTCGGCGACAAGTGCAAGGTGGCCGAGCTGTCGGTCGAAGGGCACCTCACCGACGACGGCCGCGTCTACTTCTTCATCTACACGCTGGACGACGAGCGCCGCCCCAACTACCCGCTGGCGTGGTACACCTCGGCGCACATCGTGACCCAGGCCAAGCACCTCGGCGGCTCGGTCTACCACCCTGGCGTCTGGCTGCAATGGGAGGCAAAGCACGCCCTCGGCGCGGCGCGCTACCACCGCCTCCGCCGCTACAAGAAGGCCGCCGACTACCGGAACATCATGAACCCCGGCATGGTGTTCCCGCTGCCGGCGCCCATCCCCGAGTTCGTCTACAAGATGAAGGTCACGCAGCCGACGCCCGCCCCGAGCCTCGGCTTCCAGCTGGCCGCCGGCAACCCGATGCTCAAGCTCGTCGGCCCCAGCCAGCCCTACCGCCGCCACAAGTCGCTCGGCGTCAAGGCCGCCGACTACGCCGCCGACGCCAGCCGCGGCGGCGCCGACCTCGCGCTCTTGTCGGAGGACATCTGGGGCGCGGACCTGCCGTCGCTCCAGGCCATCCCCAACCCGGGCAGCCTGCCGATGACGCAGACGGTGCGCGGCAAGATGGTGCTGGCCCGCCTCTACGTCGAGGGCAAGATCGTCGACCCGTGGAGCCTCAAGCCCGCGCTCGATGTCGCCGACCCCTCCGTGGAGGAGGCCAAGGCCGCGCCCGACTACGCCCAGGTCCAGAAAGTGCTGGACGCGTTCCGCCGCCAAGTCGCCACCGAGGGCGTCGAGCTCAACGTCAAGGCCGTCGAGGTCAAGGTCGAGGCCAAGGTGGACCACAGCCACGACGTCGCCAAGGTCGCAAGCAAGACCGTCAACGTCGAGGAGGTCAAGAAGCAGGCCGCCGCGACGCCCGAGCCCAAGAAAGCCTGGGTGCTGGCCGCCGACTGCATCGTGTGCAACGGCTGCGAGGCCGCCTGCCCGACCAACGCCGCCATCGTGACCGACACGGCCCGCGTCGACCGCGACCTGTGCATCGCCGACGGCGCCTGCTTCGACGCCTGCCCGACAGGCGCCATCCGGCCCGGCATCGAGGACAAGGCCACCTCCGCCGGCTGGCCCGCAGGCTCGCGCCTGGCGGGGCAGTTCGGCAAGCCGCTGGCTTGACCTCAAAACACGGATTTCACGGAGACCAAAGGTCCGTGAAATCCGTGTGATCCGTGGTTGGTCCCTGGGCGCGTCAAGCGTCCCAGTGGACCGACCGCCGCCAGTCGATGCCGACCGTCCGCGCGCCCAGCTTCGGGACGAGCGGCAGCCGGCGCTTGTGCTCGGTCTTGCGCACCATGCCGTCCACCTTCTGCACCTTCTCCAGGGCCACTCCCGTCTTGCGCGCGATGGTGGGCAGGTCCAGGTTGAGCTCCATGCCGCGCAGCACGGCGTCCAGCTCCTCGTAGCGCAGCCCCATGTCGCCCTCGTCGGTCTGGCCCGGATGCAACCCGGCGCTCGGCGGCTTGTCCAGGATGGGCGCCGGGATTCCCAGGTGGCGGCCCAGGTCGCGGACTTGGGTCTTGTAGAGGTCGCCGATGGGCATCATGTCGGCGGCGCCGTCGCCCCACTTGGTGAAGTAGCCGGTGAGCAGCTCCGACTTGTTGCCCGTGCCGCACACCAAGGCGCCGCGCTCCTGGGCGATGGCGTAGAGCGACAGCATCCGGGTGCGCGACTTGGCGTTGCCCCAGGTGCGCGGCTCCGGCTGGTGGCCGAGCGCTTCCCGGAGGCCTGCGAGCGCCGGGCCGATCTCGATGCGCGCCGGCGCCAGGCCGTAGGGCTTGCAGCCGAGGATGGCGTGCTCGGCGTCCTGCGGGTTGGAGTCGGGCGCCGGCAGCATGACGGCGTGGACCTTGCCGGGCCCGAGCGCACGGGCCGCGAGTGCTGCGACCACGGCCGAGTCGAGGCCGCCGGACACTCCGACCACGACGCCGGCGGCGTGCGCGGCCTCGACGTGGCGCCGCAGGAACGCCTGGATGGTCGCCTCCCACACTTCGGGCTCCGCAGGCAGGCCGAAGGCCACGAAGCGCCCAAGTATGCCTGCCACTTGAAGGCGAGCGTGGCCCGCATCGCCCTGCACGCCGCGACGCCGCGGCTCGGCGACGTGGCCGCGAACCTTGGGGCCGTCGCCAACGCGGTGGCCGCCAAGGAGGCCGAACTGGTGGTGTTCCCCGAGATGTTCGCGTCGGGCTACGCCATCGGCGACGACGTCCAGCGGCTGGCGCTCACGGACGACGACGAGCGCTGGGCGCCACTCGCGAAGGCTTGCAAGAAGGCGAAGGCGCACGCCATCGTCGGCGGGCCGCGCAAGCTGCGGGCGGGCGTCACGGCCAACAGCGCGTTCCTGGTGGGCCCCGACGGCGTCGAGGCGGCCTACGACAAGCGGGCGCTGGCGACCTTCACCACGTTCCAGGAGGGGCTGTTCTTCCGGCCTGGACGCGGCAGCCCGGTCTGGGACACGCCCGTCGGCAAGGTGGGCATCGGCATCTGCTACGACCTGTTCTTCCCCGAGTTCTCGCGCGCGCAGACCCTCGCGGGGGCCGACATCCTGCTGAACATCAGCGCCAGCCCAAGCACCAGCCAGCGCTTCTTCGAGGCCCTGCTGGCCGCCCGCGCCATCGAGAACGCCTGCTTCGTCGGCTACAGCAACGTCGCCGGCCCGCAGGACGCCTTGGTGTTCTGGGGCGGCGCCCAGGCGCACAGCCCCCGCGGGACCCTGATGGGCCGCACGCCTGGCATGGAGCCGGGGCGCATCGTCGTGGACATGGACCTGGACGACCTGGCCCCCGCCCGCGAGTTCCGGCCCACGCTGCGCGACGGCCGCCTCGAGGACCTGCCCTGATGCGCGTCCTTGCTCTCCTGTCGGGCGGCAAGGACTCGGTGTGCGCCGTCGAGACCGTGCGCGGCTTCGGCTGGGAGGTGGTGGCGGGCCTCGCGCTCCATCCGGCAGCGGACGACGCCTGGATGTTCCACACCCCGAACCTGCCGGTGGTGCGGGGCGTCGCGCATTGCCTGGGCTTGCCTCTCTTGGAGGCCCCCGTCCGCGAGGGCGCCGAGGAGGAGGTCGAGGATTTGCAGGCGGCGCTCGCGCAGGCCCACGCCGCGTTCCGGCTCGACGGGGTGGTGTCGGGCGCCTTGGCCTCCGAGTACCAACGGACCCGCATCGAGCTGGCCTGCCATCGGCTTGGCCTCAAGTCTTTCACGCCGCTGTGGCACAAGGACGCCGCCCACTACGTCCGCACCATGCTGGCCGGCGGCTGGGACATCCGGTTCAGCCGCACCGCCGCCGACGGGGTCCCCAACGCCTGGGCGGGCGCCCGCCTCGACGCCGCCAAGCTGGACGCGATGCGCCACCACTCCGCCCGTCCCCACGTGGCCGGCGAGGGCGGCGAGTACGAGACCCTCGTGCTGGACAGCCCCGCCTACGGGCATCGCCTCGTGGTGGACGCCGCCGACGTGGTCGCGACCGCGAGCCGGGCGACCTGGACGGTCCAGGCCTGGCACGTCGAGCCGAAGCCGGCCCTGCTCCCATCCCGTCCCTCTTAAGCCGGATTTCCATCGCCGCCCCTGATGGCCCAGCCAATCCTCTACCACGCCTTGGAGTGCCATGAGTGCGGGCTGGTCCGGCGCCTGCTGCGCACCCATGACGTCCCGTTCGAGTCTGTCGTGGTGCCGGCCGGGGACCGCAGCCTGGTGCGCGCCAAGTTCGGCAGCGACTCCGTCCCCGTGCTGGTGCATGGGCCGTTCCGCTCCAACGACCTGCAAGCCATCTGCAAGCACATCGAGGCGACGTTCGGGTAATGTGCGGGATCGCCGGCCTCATCGGGCGCGACGACCGCGCGCTGGCCCGCCGGATGTGCGGCCGGCTTGCGCATCGCGGCCCGGACGGCGAGGAGGTGTGGTCGGACGCCGGCGCGACCCTCGGCCACCGCCGGCTCGCGGTCCTGGACCTCGCGACCGGGGCCCAGCCGATGCAGGACCGTTCGGGCCGCTTCACCATCGTGTACAACGGCGAGATCTACAACCACCGCGGCTTGCGGCTGCGGCTGGAGCGCGAGGGCGTCGTGTTCCGGACCCGCAGCGACACCGAGGTGCTCGTGGAAGGCTGGGCGCGCTGGGGGCCGGCGGTGCTGCCGCTGTTGGAGGGAATGTATGCGTTCGTGCTCTGGGACGGACAGGAGCGCCAGGCCGTGCTGGCACGCGACCGGTGGGGCGTCAAGCCGCTCTTGGTGACGCGGGTCGAGGGCGACTGGCTGTTCGCGAGCGAGGCAAAGGCGTTCGCGGCGCATCCGGGCTTCCGCTTCGAGGTGGACGAGGACGCCGTGCGCCGGCAGGCGGTGTTCGAGTTCGACCCGTTCGCGGGCTCGCTGTTCGCGGGCGTCGGCCAAGTGGCGCCCGGCACGTTCTGGCAACTGCGGCCTGGCGGCCAGCCCGTGGTGCATGAGGTCGCTTGGCCTGCGCCCGCCGGCCCCGTGGACGCGCACGAGCTTTCCCGCCGCATCCAGGCTTCGGTCGCGCAGCAGCAGGAGTCCGACGTGCCGCTCGGCATCGTCCTCTCCGGCGGCCTGGACTCCGCCCTGGTCGCGCACTTGGCCAACCAAAACTCGCCCGGCCTGCCGACGTTCGCCATCGCGGAGTCCGACGAGGTCGAGGACCTGCGCCGCGCCCGCCACCTCGCGGACCTGCTGGGCACCGAGCACCACGAGTCCACCTTCACGTTCGACGAGGCGGCGGCGATGCTGCCCCGGCACGCCTACCACCAGGAGAACACCAACTACACCGAGCTGTTCTTCCTGCCGCTGTTCGAGCGGATGCGGCGGCACGTGACGGTGGGCTTGTGCGGCCAGGGCGCCGACGAGCTGTGGGGCGGCTACGCGCGCTACGCCGACCCGCAGGCCCGCGCGCGGCTTCGCCATGCACGCCTGGCGCGCACCAAGCCGCAGGACGCCGACGCCTTGGCGGCCCTCATCGACGCCACGCACGGCTCCGGCGAGGCGCTCGCCCGGTTCGACCAAGGCGCCCAGCTCGACCACTTCCAGCTCCGCCTCGTGGACCGCAACGCGATGGCGTTCGGCCTGGAGGTCCGCGTGCCGTTCCTGAGCCATGGGCTCCAGGAGGCCAGCGACGCGGCGGCGTGGAGCCAGAAGCGGCGCGACGGCACCGAGAAGTGGCTGCTGCGGAAGGCCGCCGACGCCGTCGGCCTGCACCCGGGTTTCGCCTGGCGGCCGAAGGTGCCCGCCGGCCGCGCCACCGCGCCCGCGATCGCGCAGCGCATCGAGGCGCTGGGCGAACGGCTGCGGCCGCCGGGCCGCGTGGCGGCGCATCCGTTGGCGGGCGCGTTCGAGAACGGCGCCGAGTGCCTGCTGTTCGACTTGTGGCGCACCATCTTCGTCGAGAACCAAGGCGACGCGCGCGGCGTCACGTTGGAGGGGCTGGCGTGAAGCTGAAGGAGGCGCTGCGCGCGAACGCCGACGAGGTCCACGCCTACCTGGAGGAGCTCGACGCCCGGCTGAAGTGCCCGATCTACGCCAGCATGGACATCCGGCACAACGCGGACAAGGCCGCCATCGTCGACGCCAACGCCTTCCCCGCCGGCTTCCACAACCTGGTGCCCGCCGCCCGCCGCGCCGCAAGCGACGTCGCGCGCGGCTACCTCCACCGCAACCATCCCGGCGCCAAGCTCATCCTCGTGCTGGCCGAGTCGCACACCAGGAACCTGGCCTACCACGAGCACCTGGCCGCGCTGCGGGGCGTGCTGGAGGCGGCCGGCTACGAGGTGCTGCTCGGGATGCGGACGCAGGGCGAGCCGGTGCCGGCCGGGCTGCACGCGGTCGAGCGGCGCGGCGACGCGCTCTGGGCCGACGGCCGCCGCGCCGACCTGGTCATCCTGAACCATGACCTGTCCGGCGGTGTGCCGCCCGAGCTGGAGGACCTGGCGCAGCCGGTGAACCCGCCGCTCGCGATGGGCTGGCACCGCCGCCGCAAGTCGGAGCACTTCGCCATCGCCAACCGGTTCGCGCACGAACTCGGCGACCGCATCGGCCTCGACGGCTGGCTGCTGTCCGCCGAGTTCGCGGCCGTCGACGGCGTCGGCTTCCGCGAGCGCCGCAACCTGGAGGCCGTGGCCGACGCGGTGGACGCCGTGGTGGCGCGCGTGGCCGAGAAGCAGGCCGAGCACGGCATCCGGCGGGCGCCGGCGGTGTTCGTGAAGGCCGACGCGGGGACCTACGGCCGCGCCATCACGACCGCGACCTCGGGCCGCGACTTCCTGGCGTCGCTCAACGCCCGCAACCGCGCCGAGATGGACCGCGGCAAGGGCAGCCAGAAGACCGAGGCCATCATCGTGCAGGAGTCGGTGCCGACCTCGCTGCGCCGGCACGGCGTCGTGGCCGAGCCCGTGCTGTACGCGATGTGCTCCGTGCCGGTCGGGATGTTCCACCGGCTGCACGACACCAAGGGCGACGACGAAAACCTCAACGCGCCGGGCGCCCGCTTCGAGCCGGTGCTGCTGCCGGGCCAAGAGGGCGACGGCTACCGCCTGGAGGCCGACGCCGCGCGGGTGGACCTCACGCTCGGCCGGCTGCACGCGCTGGCCACCGGGCAAGAGACGATGGCGATGCGTCAGAACACGGCGTAGGGCAGCAGCCGGTCCACCATGAGGGCCAGGAGCAGCACGCCGAGGTACTGGATGGTGAACAGGAAGAAGGTCCGGTAGGCCTTCGGCGTCGCGCCGGGCAGCAGGCGGACGGCGCGCACGACGAGGACGGCGCCCAAGAGGACGGCGGCGCCGAGGTAGACGAGGCCGGCGTCGCGCGAGGCCACGAGGGCGAGGCTGCACGCCGCGGTCAGGACGGCGTAGGCCACGATCTGCCGGCGGGTCGAGGCCTCGCCGCGGACGTTGGGCATCATCGGGAACTCCGCCTTGGCGTAGTCTTCCTTGTACAGGAGGGCCAGGGCCCAGAAGTGCGGCGGCGTCCAGAAGAACACCAAGGCGGCCAGGACGAGGGCAGGGACGACGGCCGGCCAGGCGAGGCCTCCAGTCGCGGCGGCCCAGCCGATGAGAGCGGGGAACGAGCCCGCGAAGCCGCCGATGACGATGTTCTGCGGCGTCGAGGGCTTCAGCAGCACCGTGTAGATCACGACGTAATAGGCGATGGCTCCGAGGGTCAGGACGGCCGCGAGCCACAGTTGCAGCACGGCAAGGCTGGCGAACGCCAAGGCGCCCATGACGGAGGCGTAGATGGCCGCGGCGCGCGGCGTCAGGCGGCCCGAGGCGACCGGACGCTGGGAGGTGCGGCCCATGCGGGCGTCGCGGTGGCGCTCCAGCACGTGGTTGAACGCCCCGGCGGAGGCGACGCTGAAGGCGCCGGCCAGCGTGACGGCGGCGAACTCGACAAAGGGCGGGGCGCCTTGGGCCGCGACGAACATTGCGGCCCACGCCACCACCAACAGCAGCAGCAGGATGCGGGGCTTGCTGATCTGGACGTAGTCCGAGACGCTACCCATGGCGGTCCTCGCCGGGATAGACGAAGCCCGGGCCGCGCGAGACCGAGAGGGGGGCAGAGCCGGCCAGCGGCCGCAGGTAGGCGAAGCAGGTCGCCACCGTGAGCACGATGATGAACGCGGTCGCCGTCACCAGGTGCGCGGTCGTCGCCCACGGCACGTTGCCGGTGCGCACCGTGATGGCACCCAAGGTCGCCTGGAACAGAACGAGGCCAAGGGCGGCGGCGGCCATGCGCGTCAGGCCGGGATGCAGCCGGCGGTCGGCGCGCAGGCTCCGGATCGGCTGGGCGCGCGTGCCCAGGAACAGCAGCAGGACCGGGATGCCCAGCGAGGCGGCGACGGCGCGGTGGACCCATTCGTAGAGCACCTGGGCCTGGGTGAAGCCGTCCGCGTGGTCGGCCGCGTCGGGGTCGGTGCCGCCGTTCTCCATGCTCGGGAACGGCGGCAGCCACTCGCCGTAGCACGCCGGCCAGTCCGGGCACGACAGGCCCGAGCCGGTCGCCTTGACCCACGCGCCCAAGGTCATCAAGAGGACCGTGCCCGCCACGCACAGGATGCCGAGGCGGCGCAGCCGGGCGATGCGGCGCTCCATGGAGGCGGCCAGGATGGGACGGATTTCAAGGTTGGGGCTTGGCGGGCTGCTCGGGCCCCCACTTGGCGCGGTGGGCGGCCACGACCTCGCCTGCGACCGCCCAGGCGTTGAGCGGCTCCGGCCACAGAGACACGGCCTCGGGCGCCGCGGCCAGCCATGCCTCCGAGAAGCCGCCGGACGGGAACGCGCCCAGGACCACCGTCAGGTCCTGGCCCAGCTCCGCGAGGCGGGCGGGCGCAAGCGGCGTGCCGCCTTCGTCGAGCCGCACCACCGGGCCGCGCGCCATCTTCGCCAGGATGTCGGCCGGGCCGGCTTGGCCTTCGCTCCACAAAAGCGGCTGCTTGTCGTGGCTGGCGCCCTCGCGCAGCACCTTCGCCAGCAGGCCCTGGAAGCGCGCCTCGCCGCGGGGCAGGCGGGTGTCGCTGCGGACCTGGACGAGCTCGCCGTGGCGGGTGTGGACCGAGACCCGGAGGCCGCCGGCCTTGCACAGGGGCGACTCCAGCAGGGTCAGGAGGCAGTAGTGGACGATGTCGGGGCGGCCGCGGCGCTTGCCGTCCGTCATCCGGCCCATGGCGGCGCCGTGGCTGTTCTGGTCGAGCAGCATCTCGGTGGGCTTGCGGCCTGCGACGCGGGCCGGCTCGCGGATGGCCGGGTGGCCCGCGATGTCCTGGGGGACCAGCTCGACCTCGGCGTCCGCCAGGATGACCGTCAGCACAGGGCCCGGCACCAGGTGGGGGCCTTTTGGCTTGCGGCGGCGTCGATGGCCGCGTGCCTTGGAGCAAGTACGACCCTTACCTGCCGCCGGCGGACGCGCTCGCGGCGGATTCCGACGAGGCCCGGCGGCGCGCGCTGGTGCTGAAGTGGGGTTCCTGGATCACGCTGGCCATGGTGGCGCTGGGCTTCGGCCTGATTGCCTACTGGAACCTTCGATAGTTCAAGGGCGGCTTCGAAAACGCTAAGTGCCTTGAGTGGCACGCCAAGCCCGCCATGACCTTGCGCGCACTGGCTTTCGCCAGCGTCCTCGTGCTGACGGCCCTCGCGGGCTGCTCCGGCTCCGACCCCGATTCCTCCACCACCACGGGGACCGAGACCACGGCGACGACCACCGGCGCAGGGGGCACGACCTCCACCGTCACCCAGACGCAGACCCAGACGACCACCAAGAGCGTCACCACCACGGTCACCGGCTCCTCCTCGTCCACCAGCACCTCCACCGGCCCCGTGCAGCCGCCGTCGCCGCCGCCCGTGCTCGACCTGGTCGCCGTCACCGGCATCACCGCCAACGGCGCCACCATCACCTGGAACGTCACCGACGACCAGGACGGCGTCCAGAGCCGCGTCGAGTACGGCGCCGACCCGCCCGCCTCCTTCAGCCTCCGGAGCGCCGTCCACCTGGGCAGCGGCGACAAGGCCCAGCCGCTCACCGACCTCGCCTCCTGCACCGACTACAAGTTCCGCGTCATGGCCGCCGACCCGTCGGGCAACAGCGTGACGAGCGCCCCCCTCGGCTTCCGCACCGCCACCGTCGCGCTCGGCATCAGCGGCGTCGCGGTCACGGCCGTCTCGCACGACCGCTTCACCGTCTCCTGGACCGTGGCGGGCCCGGCCGACGCCAAGAGCCACGTCGAGTACGGCCTGACCACCGCCCTCGACACCGCCACGCCGGAGATCACTGGCACTGGCGCCAAGAGCGTGACCCTGGCCGGCCTCGACGCGAACAAGGACTACCACTACCGCATCTTCCTGACGTCGCCGTGCAACAACGCCTCGACCACGGACGCCACCCAGAAGACCGGCGTGCTGCTAGAGGTCAGCATCGAGAACAACGGCGGCGGCATCAACTCGTTCGACCCCGGCTCGACCCTCTACGGCGCCATGGAGGTCCCGAAGGACCGCCCCATCACCTTCAAGATCACCAACAACGACGCCGTGACCCACTCCTGGCTCATCGAAGGCAAGGCGCACTCCAGCAGCAACATCATCGCGGGCGCCACCTACACCTTCCCGGCGGCCATCAGCCTGCCCGCCGGCAGCTACACCATGAAGTGCGGCATCCACCCGTCGATGACGGGCACCATCACGGCAGCCTAAGTCAGGATGTCCTTGAGCCGACCCGCCGCGGCCGCGCGCTTGATCTCCTGCGCGATGCGCCGACCCGTGCTGAGGCCCGGCTCGACCATCTCGGAGTAGGGCGAGCCGCCGACGAACGGGTTGGTGCCGGCCACGATGCGGGCGGAAATCTCGAAGACGCGGAACTCGAGCTGGTCGGTCACGACCGTCTCCAGGCAGAAGGGGCCCCACAGGCCGCCGAACCGCTCGTAGGACTCCTGCACGACCTTCTCGCCCATGCGGAACACCTCGGGCAGGAGCGACTCGCGGATGACCATCGGGATGTTGCCGGTGACCACGAAGGTCGGGGCGATGCCGATCTCGTCCATGTCCTTGAGGGAGCCGAGGCGGTTCATCTCGTCGATGTTGGACTCGTCGCGCCGGTCGATGGAGAGCATCTGGAGCTGGCCGGTGGCGCGGTCCTTGAGGCGCACCTCGAACCCGCCGGGCACGAGGGGGCTGAAGAAGTAGTGCAGGTAGTAGCGCGTGCCCAGGATGAACTCCTGGATAGTGTAGGGCTGCCCTTCCTGGATGTGGCGCTTGAAGTCGTGGTAGGACTTGGCGATGAAGAAGCCCCGCCCGCCCTTGGCGCCGTGGTACTTGACGATGACCGGCTCGACGATGTCCTTGGGGTCGTCGATCTTGCGGGGCATCCGGATGCCGGCCGCCTCCAGCCACTCGCGCTGCTTGTCGCGGTTGGATTCCCAGTGCAGCACCTTGCGGTTGCCGTAGATGGGCAAGCCGATGTCGATGTAGTTGTCCGGCCCCAGGTATTCGACGAGGGAACCATGCGGGACGAGGACGACGTTGTCCTCCCGCAGCTCCTCCGCCAGGCCCAAGAGGTCGTGGTAGCGGGGCAGCTTGAGCATCCGGTCGGGCTTGGCCCGCGGGAAGGCGTCGTAGTAGCGCACGTCGCGGTCGCCCGCCGCGATGGCGAGCGTGCGGAAGCCCTCCAGCTTGGCGCCGTGGAAGATCTGGAGGCTGGAGTGGCTGACCGCGGTCGCGATGGTGAGGTCCTTGGCGTCGTAGCCCGCCAACAGGTCCCCGCCGTTCTGTCCCATGGGCCCGCGACTTGGGCCTGCGCTATGACGGTTTCGCCTAGTACGTGACCTCGATGCGCACCTGGGCCGAGGCCACGCTGGCGCTCCACTCCATGTGGAAGGCCCAGGAGCCGGCCATGGCGTTGGGGTCCTGGCCGCCGCCGTCGAAGCAGACCACGCAGCCCGGCGAGCCGGCGTTGAGGCCCACGGTCGCGGGGTCGGCCTGCGCCACCGTCTGGACCGGGGTGCCGCCGGTGAGGCGGTAGCCGAGGCCGTTGACGGCGTGCGCGGGGGTGCCTTGGGCGCCTTGGGTCTCGACGGTGACGCGGAAGACGCGGTAGCCGTTCTTGACCACCCAGCTCTGGTCGTAGCTGCCCGGCTGGGTGAGGTCCAAGGTCTCCTCGATGGCGACGGGCTCGCCCGTCTCGACCGGCGGCTCCTGGGCGTCCTCCACGGGGACCACGTTGCCGTCCGCGTCCGTCGTCATGCCGTCCGTCGTGGAGGGGGCGTCGGTCGCGAGGTCGCCGCTGCATCCGGAGAGCAGCAGGAGGCCGAGCAGGAGGAGCGCGCTGCGCATGGGCCGCTCCAGGAGGCGCCGGCCTCTTGAGCTTATGGCGCGCGCCCCGTTGCGCCGCCGTGGACAAGGCGGGGCTGCGCCGGCAGGCCGTGGCGGCCGTGGCGGCGCTGCCACCGGCCCGGCGGGCGCTGGAGGAGGAGCTTGTCCAGGCGGCCGTGCAGGCGGATCCGGCCTGGCAGGCGGCGCGGACGGTGCTGCTCTACAAGGCGCTCGGCCACGAGCTGTCGGTGGTGGGCCTGACCTTGGCGGCCTGGCGCGGCGGGAAGCGGGTGCTGTTCCCGCGCGTTGAGGGCCAGCGCCTGGTGCTGCGGCCGGTGGCGTCGTGGGCCGAGCTGCGGCCGGGCCCGCTCGGCGTGGCGGAGCCGCCGGCGGGGCCGGGCGTGCCGCCGGCCGAGGTGGACCTGGCCATCGTCCCAGGCGTGGCCTTTGGGCCGGACGGGGCGCGGCTGGGGCGGGGCGGCGGGCACTACGACCGGCTGCTGCCGGGCCTGCGGCTGTCGTGGGGCGTGGCGTTCGACTGCCAGGTCGTGGCGGGGCTGCCGACCTTGCCGCACGACCGGCCGGTGCATCGGGTGTGGTGCGCCTCCGCTGTGCAGGCCACAGCGG
>JAXDQS010000010.1:0-487170 GCA_034667725.1 Thermoplasmata archaeon | reverse complement strand
GGGGCCCGCGCGGCGGGGGGCTCCGCCCCCCGCGCCTGTCCCCCCGCTCGGGGGCCTTCGGCCCCCAAGACCCCCTGAAGGCTCGCGCTGCGGCGCTCGCGGCCGTTTTCACTTGAACGGGTGGCGGGGCTGCGTCGCCGCCTTGTAGACGATCGCAAGGCCGGCCAGGTTCAGCACGCCGACGGCGACGAGGATCCAGTCCAGCACGCGCCAGCTGGCCTTCGCCTCGGTGTCCTGCACTTCGGCGGCGAGGACGGGGTTGCCTTCGGTGTCGCGGCCGGCGGCGGCCTGGGCGACGGCGTCGTCGAACTCGGCGCGCGTCGGCCCGTCGTCGACGCTGAGCTTGCCGGGCACGATGCGCACGTCGCCGACGCTGACGCGGCGGGCGCCGCCGGTCGGGCTGGCGCCGTCCATGTCGAGGTAGAGCGGCTCGTCAAGGCCGGCGCGGCCGTCGTGGTCGAGGTCGCGCACGGCGATGCGGCTGGCCGGCAGCATCCCGACCTGCGCTTGGGTGAGCGGGTCGCCGAGGTCGCTGTCGCCGGCGTGGGCCTTGGTGGCGGCGCGGGGGCCGTCGGCGCGCAGGTCGCCCTCGGTCACGGTGCCGGTGAAGTCGAAGTCGAGGTACCAGCCTTCCTCGCCGGTGGCGAACCAGCCGGCGGGCTGGGCGAGGGTGAGGCCGAAGTCGCGGCTGGTGAAGTCGACGCGGGTGCCGGCGGGGTAGGCGGCGAACGCGGTGAGCCGGATGTCGCCGTAGCTGGCGCGGCCGTCGTGGTCCACGTCGACGTAGGCGGGCTCGTCGGGGTTGGCCTCGTCGACGCGGTTGTCGCCGTCCGCGTCCAGGAAGCCGATGGTGGCGCCGGAGACGGCGAGGTCGGCGCCCAGGGCCTCGGCGCCGGGCCGCACCGCCTCGAAGGTGGTGGCGGCGGTGGCGGACACGGCAAGGAGAGTGACGGCCGCGAGGGCGGCGGAGAGGAGGCGCATGCGGCTCCACTTGCGGGCCCGCCCATACGTCTGCCGGTTTCTGCCGGGCGTCAGGCCGCCCGGGCCGCCTTGCGGGCGGCTTCGTCGGCCAGCTCCTTTTGGCGCACCGCGGCGCGGATCTGCTCGACGTTGTCGCGGATGATCTGCTTGACCATGTCGTCCATGCGCGGGTCGCGCAGCAGGTCGATGAGGACGCGCTGCGTGACCTTGCTGGAGGTGGCGACGACGGCGTCGAAGAACGGGATGTGGCGGACGGTGCCCAGCTCGGGGTCGGCCTTGATCTTCTCGACGATGATGGCCTGCATCTCGGGGCCGTGGCGCTCCATCGCGTCGGCGAGGTTGGCGGCGTAGCGGCCCTTCTGCAGCACCTCCAGCGTCTCGTCCAGCACCTTGACCGTGATGGCGTCGCCGATGGTGTCCACGATGGCCTTCTTGAAGCGCGCCAGCAGCCGGCGGGTGAAGCCCTCGCCGAACACCCGGTCGGCCGCCCGGCCGAAGCGCGCCATGATGACCACGATGCGCACGATCCGGAACAGGCGGAAGCCGCGGATGGCCGGATGCGACACGGGGATCATGCCGAGCACCTCGTACCAGTTCCGGAGCGGGAACGTGGCCGGCTTCGGGTCGCGGATCCAGCGGTACGCGAACTCCAGCGCGAAGATGCCGATGATGACGTAGTCGGCCAGGATGATCTGGGCGGTCTGCTCCGGCGTCACCGGCCCCCAGGTCTCGTAGGCCAGCATCCCCACAGACAGCAGGGCGAGCACCAGCATCAGCCAGTCCAGCGTCCCGATCGGCCTGCGCGGCTTGGGCATCGGCGGCGGGCACGGGGAGGGTCGGGAAAATGTTGCGCCGCAGCTGGTGAAGGGCCGATCTTCCAATTCTGTGGGCAGCAACTTTATGCAAAAGGGTCGCGTGGGTCGGGATGGATGCGTCATGCTTCGGCGGCGACCGCCGTCCTGGTCGTGATGGGAACCTTCGGGCTCGCCATACCCGTCGCGACCACCGCAGACCCGGTGCTTTCGGACACGGACCAGCCTGTCGTGACATGTTCGGACGGGCGGACCTACGACCTAGTCCAATACACCGGCAGCGGCACGTGGAACGCGTTCGCGCTGTACCAGATGCGCCAGACACCGGCGGAGATCGCGGCGGGGGCGAAGGTCCGCGGCGCGTTCGCGTGGAACAACAACATGCCAGGGTCGGTGCTGAACCAGCATTGGTATTTGCACGGCCATTCCGACGGCAGCCCGCCCGGCAGCCATTCGACGACGCTGTTCGTGGAGGATGACCATGCCGCTGGGAACCCTTGCGAACATTCCTTCACGACGAACTCCACCTCCTGCGCAGGCCTCACCGGCTTGCAGGATGGCCCAGGCGAGACCTACGAATGGGACCTGCGCGTGAGCCAGTCCATCGTCGGGAGCACGGCCGCGACCGGCTGGAGCGTCGCGGTGACCCAGACCAGCCAGCCCGACCAATGGGCCGCAGGCATCAACGTCGGCATCACCAAGACCGGCCCATCCGGGTCGGCCTCGCTGTCCTACACGCGCGGCTACGAGTCGAACAGTTACTCCCGCTCGGAGGCTGGCGAGTATGCTATGTCCATCACTGCGTATCCTTGGAGGGGCGTTCTGGGTTGGCACTGGGGCGGAGACTGCCTCGGCGCGTTGCTCAACGCGGACACGCTTGCCAACAAAATCCTCTGCGTAGGCGGGGGCGGGGTCCCGGCCGCCTTTGTCCCACGCAGCACCATGCTCTCTCCCGATGGCACGGTGCTTGCCTGGACCATGGTGAACGGCGCCGGGGACCTGCGCCTCGGATGGGAGAAGCTGGCGGAGGACGCCGCGCCGTCGGCCTTCCGGGTCGCTGGGGCGGCGCCGGGCGGGCAGGCCGAAGAGAGCGACGCGAAGGCGACCTCCCGTTGTGGCGGCCTGCTGTTTGAAGGCGTGGGCGCCGCCACCGCGCTGCAGGTCCATGTGGGGGAGCTTGCCATCACCGACACGGCGCTCTCGCAAGGCACGACGGAAGCACTCTTCCTGGCAGACGTCGCGGACGACGGCCACGGGCGGCTTTCCGTGATTGCCTCTGGAGACGCGTTCGAATCCAGCGCCGACCACTTGGTCCAGCCCGGTTCCGGAACCTGGCAGCCGACCGAGGGGCAGCCGCCCGTCCAAGTCACGTCCATGAGCTACGACTTCAAGGTGCATACCCTGAACCTATGAGCGCACGCCCCGTCCTCTGCGTCCTCCTGCTGCTCTTGGCCGGCTGCGCCTCCGAGCCGACGCCGCCCCCTGAGGCCAGCTATCCGCCTTGCGCAGGCAGGTTCCTTGAGGTGGAAGTGCCCTGCACCACATGGATCGCACCAGAGGTCTTGCAGGGGGCGCCGACCGGGGATTGGACCTGCGTGGACCAGCACAACCGGACGCTGTCCGAGTATCGGCTGCTGCGGTCCAGCGACGGTAGCCTGGGGCTACAGGGGCACTTCAAAAGCGGCGCGACCAAGCACTGGGGGAAAGTCACCCTTTCGGGCCCCGACGCGCCGCCGGAGGCCCACGTGTTCACCTTGGATGGCGACGGCTTCTTCTTCCCGCTGCATTGGCAGGACGGCGTCTCCATCGACATGGTGGCTTGGACGTTCGCCACGGCCAATCATCGCGAGACCCCGCTCGTGGCGGAGGACGTGCTCCTTCAGGAGGTGCATGGGAGCCTCTGGTACACGCTGCGCCTCCGGTTCCCCGAAGGGGACTACTTCCTCCACCCGATGCGGCCTGCGAACGGCGGATTTGCGCCCATGCAAAGCACAATGAACATCGAGTTCCCCGACGGCGAGGTCACGGTGAAGGTGATCCAAGCGGACGGCGTGTACGACAATCTGAGAGACCCTAACCTCTTGCGCACGGGCCCTGTCCTGGAGTCCAACTGCGAAGCCTGACGCCCCGCGCCACTCTTCAAAAACCATTCCCAGAACGGCCTTCAACCTCCAGCAAGGCATTTGCGGCTATGCCCGAGCACGCCCCTGGGCCGCTGGCGTTCGTCCCGCCGACCATCAAGGGCATCTTCGTCAACAGCCACATCAAGGCGGTGGAGCGCGCGTGCGGCGCGGAGGGCCGGGAGCGGCTGGAGCTGCTGGTCGGGCAACCCCTCTCGTTCGGCGCCGCCGAGGACGTCCCGGTCGCGCTCGAGGTCCGCATCCTGGAGGCCGCCGTCGAGCTCTTGGTCAAGGAGCCGGTGGCCGCGGACGACGTCGCGTACGAGGCGGGGCGGCTGCACTACCGCAACTTCAAGGGGACGCCGTGGGCGACGGTGCTGTTCGGGATGCTGCCGCGCGACTTCCGTTTCATGATCCTGCATTCGCCCGCCATCGCGGAGCGGGTGTTCAAGGGGGTCACCTTCGAGTCCGAGGAGTTGGCGCCCACCACCGTCAAGATGGCGATGGGCAACGCCGACTACCCGATGGAGCACTTCAAGGGGTTCTTGGGCCAGTGGATGGCCGACTTCGGGCTCAAGGGCACCGTCGTTGGCCAAGCCACCGGGCCGCGCCGCTACGAGTACCTCATGCAGTGGTGACCCCTTGGCCGCCAAGCCCCTCCCCGACCCCTCGGCGCCCGCCCCCGCCCTTCAGCCAATGAGGGGCCAGGACACGGCCGCCGCGCAGCCGCCGCCCGGCGAGGCGGAGGGCGACGCGCAGCGGCTGGGCCGGCTGGCGGACGCCATGGCGCGGGCGATCGCGGGCGACTTCTCGAGCCGTGTCGACGTGCCGGCCAGCGACGCCTCGGTGGTCGACCGGGTGCTGCTGTTGGCCCGCTTCATCCTCGACGACCTGGAGCGCGCCCACAAGGAGCGCAGCCGCGAGGTCGAGAAGCTCCGGGAGATCGACCGCATGAAGTCGCGCTTCATCAACACGGCCGCCCACGAGCTGGGCACGCCGCTGACACCCATCCGGCTGCAGATGCACCTGCTGCGCTCGGGCGCGGCGGGGCCGACGACGGAGGCGCAGGAGCGGGCCCTCGGCATCCTCAACCGCAACCTGGACCGCGTCGTGCTGCTCTCCGGCGACCTGTTGTCGGTGAGCCGCATGGAGGCCGGCGAGCTGCGGCTCCACAAGGCGCCGATGGACCTTGCGACCTTGGTGCGCGACACCTACGAGTCGTTCGTGGGGCCGGCGCAGGAGCGGGGCGTCCACCTGGAACTGGTGCCCGGCCCGCCGCTGTGGGTGGATGGCGACGCTGCCCGCCTCGGCCAGGTGCTCGACAACATGACGACCAACGCCCTCAAGTTCACGCCCCGCGGCGGCCGCGTCCGCATCGGGGCCCGGCGCCGCGGCACGGAGGCGCTCGTGCAGGTGGAGGACTCCGGCATCGGCTTGTCCGGCGACGAGCTGGCGCGGCTGTTCAAGCCGTTCGCCAAGCTCGCGGACCAGAGCCCGCACGGCGACCCGGGCACGGGCCTCGGCCTCTACATCTCGAAGGGATTGGTCGAGCGCCACGGCGGCTTGATGTGGATCGAGAGCCCCGGGCGGGGCCAGGGCGCGACGGCGTGCTTCGCGTTGCCGGTGGCCCCTGAGCCCGCGGCCGAGGGGACCGCGTAGTCGGGCGTCCGGCGGTGGATCGGGCTCAGGCCGGTTGGCGCCAGCGCCAGTCTGCCCAGAAGCCGAAGACGCCGGCGACCGCGAGGGCCGCGAAGCCGGTGGGGACCAGGCCGCGCAGCCACTCTTCGTCAGTGGCGGCCAGTTGCTCCGAGGTCGCGAAAGCGAGGCCGGACAGCGCCAGGCAGCCAAGGCCGGCGAGGCCCGCCAGGGCGGCGAAGGCCGCAAGGGCCACGGTGGCCGGGGAGCGGGGCATCTAGAACAGCAGGCCCAGGCTGGACAGCTCGGCCGTGATCTTGTCGACCGCGTCCTCGGCGTCTTCCTTCTTGCGGGCGCCGGTGCAGACGAGCTTGCCGGAGCCGAAGATGAGCACGACGACCTTGGGGTCGGTGAGGCGGTAGACGAGGCCGGGGAACTGCTCGGGCTCGTACTCGACGTTCTCCAGGCCGAGGCCGATGGCGATGGCGTTGAGGTTCAGCTCGGCGCCGAGGTCGCTGGTGGCGACGATGTTCTGGATGGTGATCTCGGGGTCGTCGATGGTCTCGAAGCCGTTGGCGCGCAGCTGGTCGCAGACGATGCCGACGGCGGTGTGGACCTCCTCGATCGACTTGGCGCCGGTGCAGACGACCTTGCCGCTGCGGAAGATGAGGGCGGCGGTCTTGGGCTCGGGGACGCGGAAGACCAGGCCGGGGAACTGCTCAGGCTCGTACTCCGCGTTGGAGAACGTCGCGCTGATGGCGTTCAGGTCGAGCTCCTCGCCGATGGAGGTGCTGGCGACGACGTTCTGGATGTGGATGACGGCCATGGGTCGAATCCTCCCTATTTAGGGGCGGTTCGCCCATCCAAGCCCGACTATATAAATGGCCAAGGCGCGGGGATATACTCCTCATAAGCCGCTTATCAACCGCGTTCCAGCCTTTATCCGTGGGAACTTGCCGCCTTCAGAAGGCGCCGACGCAAGCCTTCTTGTTCACGACTCTGTGACCAGTCCATGGAGGAGGAGCCGGCCGGAAGCCTGCCCGCGCCCGAGCCGGCCCCGCGCCGCCTCGCCCGCGCCGACACCCTCCGGGACCGCATCATCGAGCACCTCAAGGCGCAGCAGACCGACTCGATCTCCGGCATCGCGCGCCTCTTGGCCGCCGACAAGGACGCGCCCGTGCACCGCCTGACCATCGCCGGCTACCTGCAGGCGCTCGCCGAGGCGGGCGTGCTGCGGGAGCTGGAGCGGCCGCCCAGCAAGCTCTACCAGCTGCAGAACCCGGAGGCGCACTGGAGCCTGCACCAGCGCATCCACCGCGCCTTGCAGGAGACGCCGCGCACCGAGGCCGAGCGGGTCCGCCTCGCCCTTGCCACCCTCCAGACCCTGCTGGGGCGCCCCGTGTTCCAGGCCGAGCTACTGCACGCCGGCTTCCAGCACGTGCCCGACGACCTGCCGCGCGTCGTGGTGGGCGACAGCACCCGCCGCCAGTACCGCGAGCTGTTCGCGCGCCGCAGCAGCCCCCGCATCGCCGTGCCGCCGCGCGACCCTCTCCTGCACCTCCCGGCCGACGACCCCTTGCTGGCCGGCGCCGCCTTGCAGGACCTGATGCGCAAGCTCCTGGTCAAGGCCACGGGCGTCGAGCACCTGGTCGCGGAGCGCCCGCCCGGCCCGCAGCAAGCCCAGCTCACCCTTGGCGGCGCCCCATGACGACGCCGCTGGAGGCCGAGGTGCTGGCGCGCATCACGCCAACACCGCTGGAGGCCAAGGAGATGCAGGCCGTGTGCGACGCCTTGGTGGCCGCGTGCGCCGCCGCCCTTGCCAAGCGCAACATCCCCGGCCACGCCACCGTGCAGGGCTCGGTGGCGAAGGGCACGTGGCTGGCGGGCGGCGGCGACATCGACCTGTTCCTCCTCTTGGACCCAAGCTATCCGGAGGCCCAGCTGGAGCGCGCCGCCGTCGAGGTCGGCACCGAAGTCCTCACCGACGCGCGCCGCCGCTACGCCCAGCACCCCTACCTCATGGGCACGTTCCAGGGCCGCCAGGTGGACCTCGTGCCGGCCTACGCGGTCCCCGTCGCCTCCGCCAAGATGAGCGCCGTGGACCGCACGCCGTTCCACACCGCCTGGGTCCGTGCTACCCTCACGCCCGCGCAGCAGGGCGAGGCGCGGCTCCTCAAGCGCTGGCTCAAGGGCACGGCGCTCTACGGCGCCCAGACCGCCATCGGCGGCTTCAGCGGCTACCTCGTCGAGGTCCTCGTGGCCCGGTTCCGCTCGTTCCACGGCGTCCTCAAGTGGCTCGCCGCCGACGCCCAGCCGCGCCGCATCGCCCTTGGCCCCGACCAGGTGACGGACGAGGTCGCCGTCCTCGTCGTCGTGGACCCCGTCGACCCGGGCCGCAACTGCGCCGCCGCCGTCCAGGCCGAGCTGTTGGAGCGCGCCCGCGAGGCCGCCACCGCGTACCTCGAACGGCCGGACGCCCGGTTCTTCTTCCCCGCCCCGCCCCGCGCCGAGCCCGCCGACAAGCTCCGGCCCGCCCTCGCCCGCCAGGGTGCTGCTTGGCTGGGATTGGTGCTGCGGCCGCGCACCGACCGCCTCGACCTGGTGTTCCCGCAGTTCCAGAAGGCCGGCCGCACCCTCGCCGCCGCCCTGGAGGAGGCGGGCTTCGCGGTGCGCCGGTGGGAGGCGCGCGCCAGCCCGGACGAGCGCGAGGCCCTCCTCCAGTTCGTGGTGGACGGCCGCACGCTCCCGGCGACAAGGCTGCACGTCGGCCCGGTCGACGACGCCCGCCCGCACGCCGAGCGGTTCCGCGCCAAGTGGACCGGCCACGCCGACGCCGCCGGCCCCGTCCACGCCGGGCCGCGGGGCAGCCTCCAGGTCGAGGTCCGCGAATCCCTGCGCACCGCGACGGCGTGGCTGCCCGCCCGGCTGCCGAAGGTCCCGCTCGGCCGCCACGTCGAGGCCTGCCTGCCCGACGCGCAGGTGCTATTGGACCCGGCCGACGCGCCCGCCGCTTGGGCGCCCGCCGTGGCCGACCTGGTGCTCGACCGCAGGAGCTGGCAGCGGTGACCGCTGGCCTGCACGTCCTGGGCGCCAGCGAGCGCGGCCTCACCGTGCGGGCCGCCGACGGCGCCGTCTCGGCGTTGGGGTTGGAGGGCGCCTTCGGCTGGCGGCTCTCCGGCGAGCGGCGCTGCGTTGGCCAATGGCGCGACGGCGCCCACGTGCCCTGCCCGACGGAGGCGGTGGTCAGCGAGGAGTCCACCTGCCTGCCGTGCAGCGGCCTGGAGGCGCCGGACTGCGTCTACGAGCCGCGCTGCCAGAACGCGCCCGAGACCTGCCGCTGCCCGTTCGGGCCCGTCCCGCACGTCGTGTACGCCGCGTTCTACGGCATCCTGCCCAAGGTCGGCCTCACGCAGGCGTGGCGCGTGGGCACGCGGCTGCGGGAGCAGGGCGCCGACGCCTACTTCGTGGTCGCCGACCGCCCCGACCGCGCCACCGCCCGCCTGCTGGAGCGGCAGGTCGCGTTCCTCTACGGCATCCCCGAGTCGCGGGCCCCGCGCGAGGTGCTGCCGCAACTGGTCCGCCCGGTGGCGTGGGCCGAGGTCGAGGCCCGCGCCGCGGCGCTGCGCGCGCGGCTGGCGGAGCGCTTCGGCCCCAGCGGCGCCACGGTGCGCATCGAGGACCACCCGGTGCGCCAGCCATTGCCGTCGCAGCCGCGCCGCGTGCAGCCCTTCGGGGCGCACGCCGGCACGTGGCTCGGCTGCAAGGGGCAGAACCTGTTCTACCAGGAGGCGCCGCGGCCGGACCGGCTGATGGTGGGGGCGGCGCCGGTGGCGGCGCTCAAGCGCAGCGACCTGCCGGGCCGGACGCTGACGCACGCCTGACAAACCACGGATGCCACGGAGGACACGGAACCAAGGTTCCGTGCGGTCCGTGCAATCCGTGGTTGGGTCAACGGGCGCGCCGGGCGGCGAGGCCGAGCACCAGGACCACGCCGAGCAAGCCCCACGCCGGCGCCTGCTGGCTCGTGCTGACCGTCTGCGGCGCCATGAACTGGGACGCGTCGAACCGGAACGTCTCGGTGCCGTGGCCTTCGCGGAAGTAGCTGCCGTTGGGCGTGGACTTCGCCTTGACGGCCAATTCCTCGATGCCGTCGCGGCCGGCGATGCGCTCCTGGCGCTCCAGGTCGGGGTCGCCGGTGCGGGTGAAGGTGACGGTGACGGGGCGCTCGAACCAGAAGTACACGGTCGGCGGCGTGGTGGCGTCGTCGGTCTTGAGGTTGCGCGGGTCCACAAGCTCGGTGGCCGCCATCTGGATCGACTCGGGCTCCATCTTGAACGTGAGCCACTTGGGCGTGTTGGTGGTGCCCTTGAACGTGATGTCGATGGGCTGGGTCATGTCGGGCGGGTAGGTGCCGTCCTCGCTCAACCGCCAGTAGTAGGTCAGGGTGCCGTCCATCGACAAGGACTGGCCGACCGCGGGGAGGGGGATGCACTTGGCGGCCTCGACGGCGCCGCCGCAGCTGGGCTTGTCCGGGAAGTCCAGGTCCAGGAACGGCTGGATGTAGCCGCAGGGCGGGTTCAGGCCGCCGGCCACGCAGGCGGTGGCGGTGGGGAACGCCATCGGGGCCAAGAGCAGCGCCGACAGAAGGGGGAGGACCCGCCAGGACACGCTGCGCGATGCCTTGGAACGGGGCATAAGCCTTGTGCTGGGCCCCTGCACGCCGCATGGCAACGGTGATAACCGGCGGGTGGGGTCAGCGGACCCGTGAATTGGGTTGACCGAGCTGACGTTCTTGGGGACCGGCGGAGGCCGGTTCACCACAATCAGCCAACTCCGCCAGACGGGCGGCATCTACCTGCGGGACCGAGGGCTGCGCGCCAACATTGACCCCGGCCCCGGGGCGCTGGTGCACATGCACCGGTACGGCCTCGACCCGACCAAGACCGACGCGGTGCTGGTGAGCCACGGCCATCCCGACCACTGGACCGACGCCGCCATCCTCTTGGAAGGCATCACGCGCGGCGGCCTCGACCGCAAAGGCGCCCTGGTGGCGCCCCGCAGCGTCCTCCGGGGCACCCGCGCCCACGACGGCTCCATGGTCGGCCCGGTCATCACCCAGTTCCACCGCGACATGATGGCGCACGTCCACGAGGTCAAGGCCGGGGACACGGTCCAGCTCGAAGGCATGTACGACGTGACGGCCACGAAGCAGGACCACTCGGACCCGGACACCGTCGGCTTCCGGATGCAGCTCACCAACGGCATGTTCAGCTACATCCCGGACACGCGCTACTTCGACGGCCTCGCCGACGCCCACCAGGGCTCCCGGCTCGTGGTGTGCCAGATGACCCGCGGCGGCTCCGAGCGCATCCCGTGGCACATGTGCACTGACGACGTCCAGACATTGGCCGAGCAGATCCGCCCCCGGCTGCTCCTGCTCACCCACTTCGGCTACAAGACCCTCAAGGAGGGCGACCCCGGCAAGTGGGCCCAGCAGGTGACCGACCGCACGGGCGTGCCCACGGTGGCGGCGCGCGACGGGCTGCGGGTCACGATGGGCGCAAGCTTCGAGCTGGAGATGGTCGGCATGGGCGGGCCCGTCCCGGCCCCGGTGCCGCTGTCCTGACGCCGGGCGGCTCAAGCGCCATCGACCCAACCGTCTTGTAGCCAGCCCGCCGTTTCCCTTGCACATGCAGCGCCTGTGGGCCCTCCTGGTCGCCGTCGGGGTCGGCGTGCTCGGGCTGGCCATGGGCGCCGAGCTGCAGCACGAGACGGCGCTGCACCCGGACGCCGCCGTCGCGATGGACTACAGCCGCGACCTCGCCACCGGCTACGTCCTGCCCTGGACCGCCTTGGTCGTCGTGGGCGGCACCCTCGCCGTCGCCGTGGTCCTGCGCCGCCGCGCCCCCGGCCGGCCCCGCCAAGCCCTCGCCCTGCTCGTCCTTGCCTTCGGCGCCTACGTTCTCGTCAACCTCGCCCAAGGCGCCTACCCCGAGATCGTCCGCGTCGAGCATGACGACGTCCAGCAAGCCACCCTCTCGGTCAGCCTGCTTGCCGCCGACGCGCCCAGCCCCAGCATCCCGTCCGCCCTCGTCCCGGTCTTCGCCCTCTGGGTCGGCGCGCTCCTGGCCATCGGCTGGGCCGCGCGCCGCCTCGCCGGCCGGCCGCCGTCCAGCGCCCGCCCCCCGCCGGGCCTGGAGGCCGTGCTGCGGCGGCAGGCCGGCGCGACGCTCTTGGCCGTGCCGTTCCTGGGCATCGCGGCGTGGGGCTGCGTCCGGATGCTGCTGCAGTTGCCGGAAGGCGCCGCGCAAGCCCCCTACATGGCGGTGCTGCCGGTGGCGGCGCTGGCCATCCTGGGCTTCGTCGCGTGCGCCGCCCTCAAGCTTGCCACCTTGGCGCGGGCCGTGCGCGCGCCGCGCCTCGCCCCCCTCGCCTTGGACGCCTGGCGAGGCCTCGGCCGCGCCGAGACCGGCTTGTGGGGCGTGCTGCTGCTGCTGGGCGCCGGCGTCGCGTTCCTCCCTTCGACGCCGCTGGCGGAGCTGCAAAGCGGCTGGTCGTTCGGCACCCACCTGCGCCCGCACCTCCAGCTCCTGGTGCTGCTCGCGATCCCGATGGCGCCGCTTTTGGTGGTGCACCGCGAGGGCCGCGCCGCCCTCCAGGCCGCCCGCGACACCGACCCCGCCGCGCCGGTGCCCCCTTGGCTGTGGGCGGCGGCGGGCGGCCTCGCCCTCAGCCTCGCCGGCGCCGGCCTGGCCAACCTGCAAGGCGCCAGCACCTTGACGGGCTGGGTGTTCGCGACCTTGCCGGCGGCCCTCGCCACGTTCGCGCTCGGCCGCACCGGGCTGGGCGTCCGCGGCGCCGCCATCCTGGTGGCCGCGTTCGCGTGCTGGTGCCTCGGCAACTCGTTCGCCGCCAGCTTCGTGTCGTCCAAGGCGCTCCTGCAGGTCCACAACAACCCGAACATCCGTGCCTTGTGGCGCCTGCTCGGCGCGACCCTGGCCGGCCTCGCCATCGCCCGCCTCCTGCTTGCCAAGGCCCGCGCCCGGCGCGCCAGCCTCATCCCGATGGCCGCCGGAGCCGCCTTCGCCATGGTGGTCGTAGTGCTGGTCGAGATGCCGTTGCACATCTGGACCGACTCGACCCGCTTCGGCCAGTCGGTCGCCGTCGGCAGCTGGATGGCCCGCCAGGACTTCGCCGTCCGCGTCGTGCTGCACACGCTGGCGTTGGCGTGCGCGGTCGGCGGCACCTGGATGGCGGTCAAGCTCTTGCGGCCGGAGCCGCCGGCGCGCCCCGAGCCGGCCACGGAGGCCGAGCCGGCCGCGATGGCCTCTTAGAACACCGCCCCCTGCGCCGCCCGCGTGCCCGTGGCCATCCGCGACCCCATCCACGGGTCCATCCCGCTTGCGCCCTGGGCCGTCCCCCTCGTCGACTCGGGCGTGTACCAGCGGCTGCGCCGCGTCCAGCAGCTCGGCACCGCCCACCTGGTCTATCCCGGCGCCCACCACCGCCGCTTCGAGCACGGCCTCGGCGCCCACCACCTCGCCGGCCGGTTCGCCGCCAGCCTCCGCCTCGACCCCCACGAGGCCGACACCGTCCGCGCCGCCGCCCTGCTGCATGACGTCGGCCACGGTCCCTTCAGCCACGCCTTCGACGAGCTGTTGCGCGAGTCCGGCCGCCGCCACGAGGAGGCCTCGGTGGACCTGGTGCGCTGGGGACCGCTTGCCGACCTCTTGCGCCAAGGCGGCCTCGACCCCGTCGCCGTCGCGGAAGCCATCCTCGGCCAAGGCCCGCTCGCGAGCATCGTGAGCGGCCCGCTCGACGCCGACCGCATGGACTACCTGCTCCGGGACGCCCACTACACCGGCATCCGCAGCAGCGTCGACCCCGACCGCCTCACCGAGGTCGTCGAGCGCCACCCCGACCACGGCCTCGTCCTCCAGGACTCCGGGCTGATCGCCGCCGAGGCCCTGCTCGCGATGCGGTTCCTGATGTATCCCGCGGTGTACCTGCACCACACCGTGCGCGCCTCCGAGGCGATGCTCCAGGCCGCCGTCCGCGCCCACGTCGCCGACGGCCACGCCGCCCTCCGGGACCTGGAGCGCGAGACCGACGACGGCCTGCTCGGCCGCCTGCGCGCAGGGGGCGGCGCCGCCGCGGAGCTGGTGGCCCGCCTCGACGAGCGGCGCCTGCACAAGCGCGCCCTCGAGGTGGTGGCCGGCGACCCGCACGCCCAGGCGGTGCTGCGCCTCGCCGACCAGCCGAAGGAGCGGGTCAGGCTGGCGCAGGAGATCGCCGACGACCTGCGGCTGCCGCGCGCCAGCGTCCTGGTGGACGTGCCGCACCCGCCGCGCTTCCAGGAGCTGGGCCTCCAGGTGCGCCACCGCGACGGCCGCATGGCCAGCCTGCCCGACTCCAGCCGCCTGGTCGCCGTCCTCCAGGAGGCCCGCATGGACCACTGGCGGGCGTGGGTGTTCGCGCCCAAGGGAAACCGGGACGAGGTCGGCAAGGCGGCGCGCAAGGTGTTGGGCCGCCTGGGCTGATTCCTGGCCAAGCTCCGCAACCGAACGCCCTAAGCCGTGCTTCCCGTTGCGCCGCCGATGATGGACCTCGCGGCCCTGCGCCGCCTCGTCGAGCGCCACTTCCGCGTCTACGAGGCGCGCGACCAGTCGGTGCGCGGCCGGCTGGTGGCCCGCATGTTCTACATCATGTTCCCGCCGGGCGAGTTCGACAAGCGCTACGACGCGCTGCGGGCCGACGTCGAGAAGGAGGCGCCGGGCCACCTGCTGTTCCTGCGGCGCGAGAACGGCGAGGACGTGCTCTTGTTCGCCGAGCGCCCCGCGGCGGCCCCCGTGCGGTGGGGCCTGCACATCGGCCTGTTCCTCGCGACCTTGGCGACCACGGTGGTCTCGGGCGCGGTGGCGTGGCAGAGCTACTGGCACCCCGGCGAGGACTGGGACTGGTCCGCCCTGTGGGACCCGCACAACCTGTGGTGGGGCTTCGTCGCGTTCGCGCTGCCGCTTTTGGCCATCCTTGGCATCCACGAGATGGCACACTACTTCACGGCCCGCAAGTACGGCCTCCGGGCGACCCCGCCGCTGTTCATCCCGGCCCCGCCCATCCTGATGCCGATCGGGACCTTCGGCGCCTTCATCCAGATGCGCGACCCGCTGCCCGACCGCAAGTCGCTGTTCGACGTCGGCGCCTCCGGGCCCATCGCCGGCTTCCTGGTCGCCTTGCCCATCGCCATCCTGGGCGCGTTCCTCACCGTCGCCGTGGCCCAGGCCGTGCCCGACCTGGACCGGCCCTTCGTGGACGCCGACCGGCCGTTCACCATGACCCAAGAGCCCGGCGAGTGGGTGCTGACCTTCACCGACTTGACGCCAGGCACCCTCAGCTTCAATGTCACCGCCCCGGAGGTGGACGCCGACTGGGACTACCAGGCGACGGCGGACATCGGGACGGAAGGCGGGCCGCGCCTCGACCAGGTCAGCGCCACCCTCCAATCGGGGCAGCAGGAGCGCCGCACCCTGGAGATTCCCGCCAACGCCACCTCGGCCACGCTGCGCATCGCCTGGGACGACCACCTCGTCAGCTTCGGCGACTCGCTCCTGGTCATGGGCATCAACCTGATGTTCCCCGGCGGCAGCTACCTCACGCACCCCACGTTCCTTGCCGGCTGGGCGGGCCTGCTCCTGGCCGGCATCAACCTCCTGCCCATCAAGCCGCTCGACGGCGGCCACGTCGCCCGCGCCGCCCTGGGCGAGGCGTCGCATTGGGTCAGCCGCGGTGCTGCCGCCCTGCTGTTCCTGCTGGCGCTGTCGAACTCGTCGTGGATCCTGTTCGCGCTGTTCGTGCTCTTGTCCGGCGCCCACCACGAGGCCCCGCTCAACGACCGGACGATGCTGGACGCCAAGCGGCGCGTCCTGAGCTACGCGGTGCTGGCGATCTTCCTGCTGACGTTCGTGCCGATCCCCATCGTGCCTTAGCGGGCCACCGAGGGCACCGAACCCTCCAAGGTCAAGTTGCCAAACCTCAAGCGGCCCCACCGCTCGGAACCCCCGTGCCCCTTCGCCTGGACCGGGTGGACGCGGTCCTGTTCGACCTGGACGACACGCTCGTGAACTGGCGGGAGGCCGAGGCGGGCGCCATCAAGGACCTGGCGGCGGCCCACTTCGAGCCGCGCGGGGTCGCCACCGCCGAGGTCGAGCGGGTGTACGCCGGCGTCATGGCGGAGAACGTGGTGAGCTTCCGCGCCACCCAGCGCTGGTGGTACGTCGCGGAGCGCCTCACGATGCTGACGGAGCGGCTCGGCACGGCCGCCGCGGTGCCCGGCGACCTGCTGGGCGGGCTGTTCCGCGAGCGCGTCCGCGCCCGCCTCGCGTTGCTGCCGGGGGCGGTGGAGGCGCTGGCGGCGGCGCGCGCCGGCCGCAAGGTGGCCCTGTTGACCAACGGCCCGTCGGAGGTGCAGCGGCCCAAGGTCGAGCAGTTCGGCCTCGCGACGCTCGTGGACTTCGTCGGCATCTCCGGCGAGCTGGGCCACTGGAAGCCGAGCCCCGAGGCGTTCCTGGCCGTCTGCCGCCAGTTGGGCGTGGCGCCGTCCCGCGCCGTCATGGTGGGCGACTCGGAGGACTTCGACATGCTGCCGGCCAAGGCGCTCGGGATGCAGACGGCCCGGGTCGGGCGCGATCCCCAGCCCACGTGCGCCGACGTGGCGGTGTCGGTCCCGGCCGAGCTGGTGCCCCTGCTGCGCGGCAACGCCTAAGCCCACTCCCGTGATGCGCGCAGCCGTGCAATCCTACCCCGTCAAGCCCGGGCACGCCGCGAAGGTCGACTTCGGCATGGTGTTCGACGCCTGCTTCGACGCCCACGAGAAGGAGGGCGACTGGTACGCCGGCGCCTTCGGCAGCATGCCCACCATCCGGGCGCGCTACGAGGGCAAGAAGGAGCTGCAGGTGGACACCGTGACGGACAAGTCGTTCGCCGTCAAGGTTGCTGCTGGCGACAAGGAGGCGCTGGCGGTCGCGATGGACACCCAGCGCCGCTGGAACGAGTTCCTGGAGGCCGTGACCGGCTACGACGCCAAGGCCCGCTCGAAGAAAATCCAGGAGATGGCGAAGAAGGGCGCCAAGGACGCCGAGGCCGCGAAGGCGAAGGCGTAGGCCGCGCGATGGCCGTCCTGGGCATCGAGGGCACCGCGCACACCCTTGGCGTCGGCGTCGTCGAGCGGGACGGCGCCGGCAAGTGCCGCGTCCTTGCCAACGAGCGCGCCATGCTGGCCCCGGCGGCGGACGGCGGCCCCTTGGGCATCCATCCCCGCGAGGCCGCCCACCATCACGCCGACAAGGGGCCCGCCCTGCTGGAGGCCGCCCTGGCCAAGGCCGGCCTTGCTCGCGCGGACCTGGAGGCGGTGGCGTTCAGCCAAGGCCCCGGGCTGGGCCCGTCGCTGCGGGTGGCGGCCACGATGGCGCGCGCCCTCAGCCTGGAGGCGGGCATCCCCTTGGTAGGCGTCAACCACTGCGTCGCGCACCTTGAGATTGCCCGCGGCATGACGCCCGCCCAGGACCCGGTGCTGCTGTACGTCTCGGGCGCCAACACCCAGGTGCTGGCGTTCGTGCGCGGCCGCTACCGGGTGTTCGGCGAGACCTTGGACGTGGGCCTCGGCAACGCCCTCGACAAGTTCGCGCGCGGCCTCGGCATCCCGTTCCCCGGCGGCCCCGAGGTCGAGCGGCTCGCCGCCCAGGCCCCCGCCGGCGCCTGGCACGACCTTCCCTACGTCGTCAAGGGCATGGACACCAGCTTCGCCGGCCTCGCCACCGCCGCCGCCCGCCTGGTGGACGACGGCGTCCCCGTCCCCGAGGCGTGCCTCGCCTTCCAGGAGCACGCCTTCGCGATGCTGGTGGAGGTGGCCGAGCGCGCGCTGGCCCACACCGGACGGACGGAGCTGGCCCTCGGCGGCGGCGTGGCGTGCAACGCCCGGCTGCAGGCGATGGCGCGCGCCATGTGCGACGCCCGCGGCGCGGCGTTCCACTGCCCGCCGCGCGAGGTGCTGGTGGACAACGGCGCCATGATCGCCTGGCTCGGCCTGGAGATGCTGCGCGCCGGCGCGACCATCCCGGTCGCCGGGAGCCAAGTCCTGCCGGAGCAGCGCACCGACCAAGTGGACGCGCGCTGGCGCGCCGCCGCCCCCGAGCCGGTGCCCGCGGCGCTGGTGCGCGGGGCCGAGGCCATCGTGACGCCCGGCCGGTTCCTCGGCCTGGCAGCGATGCGCAAGGCCCGCGTGGCCAAGGCCGGGCGCCACCCGCGGCTCGATGCCCGCATCCGGGACGAGCGCACCCGCGACGAGGCCAGCCTGCTGGCGGCCGCGCGCCGGGCGGGCGTGCCCGTGCCGCTCGTGCTCGACGTGGACCGCGCCGGCGCCACCCTCGAGCTGCAGGCGATCCCCGGGGAGACGCTGCGAGCCGTGCTGGCGCGCGATGGCGGCGAGGCCGCGGCGGCCCGGCTGCGGCGGCTGGGCGGACTGGCGGCGCGGCTGCACGACGCCGGGCTGGCGCATGGCGACCTGACCACGAGCAACGTGCTGGTGCCCGACGCGGCGGACCCGGCGAGCCTCGTCTTGATCGACTTCGGGCTCGGGCAGGCGTCGGAGGAGCCGGAGCCGCGCGGCGTCGACCTGCACCTGGTGGAGGAGGCGCTGGAGGCCACCGACGCCCGGTCGCACGCGCTGGCGGCCGCGTTCCTGGAAGGCTATGCCGCCTCGCGGCACGCGGCGGCGACCTTGGCCCGCCTTGCCGAGATTCGCGCGCGGGGGCGCTACAAGTGAACCGGCTCGTGCTGGTGTCGGGCAACGCCGGCAAGCTGGCGGAATGCCAGGCGCACCTGGAGCCGCTGGGCTGGCAGGTCGAGGCCGACAAGCGCGGCTACCCGGAGCTCCAGGCCCAGACCCTGGCCGAGGTGACCGGGTTCGGGGCCGACTGGCTGCTGGCCCACGGCCTCGCGCCCCCGTTCGCCCTGGAGGACTCGGGGCTGTTCGTGGACGCGCTCGGCGGCTTCCCCGGCGTCCAGTCGCGCCACGCGCTGGAGCACCTCGGGCTGGACGGGCTGCTGCGGCTGGTGGCGGGCCGCGACCGGACGGCGAGCTTCCGCACCGACCTCTTGTTCGTGGACGCGGCCGGCCGCCGGCATCACCTGGCCGGCGCCTGCGCCGGGACGTTGGCGGAGGCGCCCCGTGGGACCGGCGGCTTCGGCTTCGACCCAGTGTTCGTCCCCGCCGGGCACATGCGGACCTTCGCCGAGATGACGGTGGCGGAGAAGGGCGCCCTGAGCCACCGGGGCCAAGCGCTGCGGAGCCTTGCGCGCCTCCTGATTGAAGCAGCAAACCCATAAATGGGCCCCTGCTTGGAACAGTCCGATCCCTGATGGCAAGCGGCAAGCGCATCTTTGGCACTGTCCTGTTCACGCTTGCCGTGCTGACCTTCCTCGGTTTCCTGTTCCTCCTCTACGCCAAGTCGCAAAACGACCCCGGCATCCCGTTCCTCAAGGAAGTGAACCTGTGGGTGCTGGTGACGGCCGTCATCCTGCTGCTGGTCGTCATCGTCCTGTTCCTGCTCCTGCTGGTGCGCAGCTCCGAGGAGCGCAAGCGCCGCGCCGCCCTCAACCCCGACGAGGACGCCCTGGCCGCCGAGCGCGCCCGCCTCGAGGCCTACGAGAACAGCCTGGTCGAGCCCGACAACCTTGGCAAGGGCCCCGACATCGTGGTCTACAACCTCCCCACCATCCCGCACATGTACCGCGCCTGGGAGAAGAAGGACCGCAAGACCAAGGTCGTCCCCTACGTCTTCCCCCGCACCGTCGAGTCCGCGGTCTACACCAACAGCTACATCCCGATCGACAACCAGGGCACCCAGCTCAAGATGCGCATCCTCATCGCCGGCCCGCCCGAGGCCCAGAAGAAGGAATTGCCCATCAAGAACAGCCAGAAGCCCAAGACCGAGGTCGACCCCAAGAAGATCCCGGAGCACCTGCGCGCCCGCCTGTTCCCCGAGGAGTCCGCCGCCCAGGAGCTCATGGCCGAGTCCAGCGAGTCGAGCTCCACCACCACCCAGACCGTCGAGGTCACCACGACCACGGGCGGCTCCCGCGCCTACCTCCAGGAACTGGACGCCACCATCGCCGGCGCCCGCAAGCCCAAGGCCGCCAGCGAGACCCGCGCCTACTACGACTACGCCGGCGACACCCACGAGGTCGAGGAGATCGAAGGCATCGGCCGCATCTACGGCCAGAAGCTGCGCGACCTGGGCATCGAGACCACCGCCCGCCTCGCCTACGAGGAGGCCGAAGACCTCGCCCGCCGCATGCAGGTCCCCGTCAAGACCGTCGAGCAATGGAAGTCCATGGCCGAGCTCATCAAGGTCAAGGGCGTCGGCAAGCAGTACGCCGAGGCCATGGCCCGCGCCGGCATCCAAGGCATCGCCGAACTGAAGAAGCGCAGCGGCGAGGCCGTCGCCGACCAGGTCAACGCCTACCTCGACAGCCTCGAGACCAACGTGCTGGGCACCAAGATCACGGCCAAGCGTGTTGAGGGGTGGCAGAAGGCCGCTTCGGGGATGAAGCGCGTCCGCTTGAAGGTCCCCGAGAAGTAGCCGCGAGCGCAGCGAGCGCGCGACCTCGGCACCGAAGGCGCGCGCGACAGCACCGAAGCGGCAGCGAGCGCGCGCCGCGAAGCGGGCGCAAGCGAAGCGGACCCCGCGGCGCGCAGCGCCGTGGGGGGCAGCGGCGGGCATGAAGCGGGTCCGCCTCAAAGTGCCCGAGAAGTGAAGCCGAGCGCAGCGAGGCTTCCTTGGCGCATTGAGGCACGTCCCGCCATGCCCGGCGCCGCAGCGAGCGCGCGCCGCGAAGCGGGCCCCGCGGCGCGCAGCGCCGTGGGGGGCCGCTGCCGGCATGAAGCGGGTCCGCCTCAAACCAGGCGGCTGCGCAGCTCCCGCCACAGCAGCGGGTTGCGCCAGTATTCGTTGTGGGCGAGCAGCGGGGTGGTGGCGTGCGGGTCGCGCAGGTCCTGGACGCGCTTGGCGACCTTGCCTTCCTTCTCGTGGTCCAAGGCGGCCTCCTCGTCGTCGTACTCGGGGCGGAGCCGGCCGCTGATGATGTCGGCGCGGGCGTGCAGGTTGATCCACTCCATGGTGCGGTAGTCGTACTTCTGGATGAGGGGCTGCACGAGGCCGGCGAGCGCCTCGCGGGTGGCGCTGGTCTTGCTGCGCTGGAGGCCGTAGATGAAGGAGGTCTTGGCAAGCGGCGACCCGAAGGTCAGCAGAAGCGGGGTGCGGGCGAGAACGCCGCGCGACTGGCCTTCGACGTCGTCGTCCTCGTTGACGAGGTCGTTGAGGGTGCTGTAGGCGACGACGCTGCCGAGGCTGTGGCCCATGATGCAGACCGCGTCGTAGCGGGGCCCGCCTTGGGCGTCCTTGGCGTCGTAGACGGCCATCGCGACCTTGCGGACGGTGCGCTTGATCTCGTCGCGCAGCTCGTTGAAGCGGTCGAGCTTGTGGGTGTTGACGAAGGCGGCGACGTCGCCGAGGGTCTGGACGAGGACGCGGCGGGCGACGGCCACCAGCAGGACGAGGAGGCCCCAGACGACGAACGAGGCCCGGATGTCGAGCATGGGAAGCCAGGAGGCGCCCTTGGCCCAGGACAGGGCCGCCCAGGCCGCCAGGAAGGGGACGGCGGCGGCCGCCAGCACGGTGGCCAGGAGCGCCAGCATCCCGAGCGCGTCGAGCACGAGGGCGAGGGCGGGCACGCGCGGCATCGGCCGCCGGTTGTCCTCGGCGACGCGGACCCGCCGCGCCAGGCGCTTGCGCCATCCCAGGCGCTTGCCGGCGGAGGAGGCGCCCATGAGGACGGCCATGGCGATGGCGGGGGCCAGGATGAAGGCGGCCAGCCAGGTCAGGTCCGAGACGATGCCCAAGGGCATGCCGGTGCCGGTGACGGCGGCGGCGAAGGTGGCGGTGGACGCGGCCGCGAGCCCGAGCAGGCTGGCGAGCGCCAGCGACGTCACCAGCAGTTGGACGAGCGGCAGGCCGAAGACCCAGGGTTGGCGGAACTTGTCGAACCGCCATTTCTGCCGCCGCCCGAAGGCGTTGCGGAGGCCGTTGCCGGCGCCGCTTGCCAGGAACGCCACGACGTCGCGCAGGGTCACGCGGCCCTCGGTGAGCGGCGCCCAGTAGCCCTCGTAGAGGTGGACTTGGCGTTCCTGGGGCGTGCCGGCGGCCAGCGTGACCTCGAGGCGCCGCACCTTGGTGCCCGCGATGACCTCCTCGACCGGCTTGGGCGTCAGTAGGGCGGGCGGGCCGTCGCCGCGGGCGGTCTCCTCGTGCTGCAGGCCTTGGTAGACCAGGTCGAGGGTCTCGAACGGGACCTGCTGGCCCATGCCGTGGACGACGAAGACGGCGCGTGGGGGACGGGGCTTGGGGACGGTGGCCGGCCTGGCGCGCGGCTTCGCGGCAAGGGGGCGCACCAGCCCGGCTTCGGCCTTGGAAGGGGCCGGCGTGGCCGCGGGCTTCAGGAGCTGCTCGTTGAACGGGATGACATGCTGCTCGGGCTGGGCGCGCGCCATTGCGGCGGGCACGGGGTCCTCCAGGAAAGGATTGTGGCCCAACATGCCGGCGCGCGAAACAACTCCGGACAAGTTGTTTCCAACGGCCAGCCTTATCCCTTCCCAGGGGTGAGCGCAGGCATGGCCCGCCCCTCTGCTGGTGCCCTCCCGTCCGTCATCACCTGCGACATGGAAGGCCGCATCGAGACCTTCAACGCCGGCGCCGAGGCGCTCTTTGGCTACACCCCGGAGGAAGTGGTCGGCAAGAAGCGCGTCTCCCTGTTCTCCCCGGGCGAGATCGTCCTCGGCCACGTCCCCAAGTGGCTCAAGGCGGCCCGCGAGAAGGGCGAGTTCGAGACCGACACCGTGTTCGTGCGCAAGGACGGCAGCTCGGTGGCGGCGCACATCCGCATCACCCCCACCATGAAGGACGGCAAGCAGATCGGCTACTGCGGCCAGACCCGCGCCCTCCCCGACGTGGATCCTGAGTCCGTCCGCCCCAAGACCACGGTCGGCGTCCGGATCTTCAAGGGTGTGGTCGTCGGCCGCCTGCCGTTCCTGACCGCCACCCTGGTCCCCATCCTGCTGGCCGCCGCCTACTCCGCCTGGCGCGGCCTCCCGCTCGACCCCCTCACCTTCGCGCTCACCCTCGCCGGCGGCATCGCGCTCCACCTCGCGGCCAACATCTTCAACGACTACTTCGACTGGCGGGCCGGCACCGACCAGGCCAACAACGACTACTTCCTGCCGTTCACCGGCGGCTCCCGCGCCGTCGAGCTCGGCCTCGTCCAGCCCCGCACCCTGTTCGGCATCGCCACCGGCGCCCTCCTGGCCGGCCTCGCCTGCGGCATCGCCCTGCTGTTCCTGGACCGTCCGTGGGTCCTCGCCTTCGGCGCCGGCGGCGCCCTGCTGGGCTTCTTCTACACCGCCCCGCCCCTCCGGCTCGCGGCCCGCCGCGGCCTGGGCGAGCTGGCCTCGTTCACCTGCTTCGGCCCCCTCATGACCGCCGGCGCGGTCTACGCCATGACCGGCCACCTCGGCGCCGACGCCGGGCTCCTCGGCCTGCCCATCGGCTTCCTCACCATGGCCATCCTGTGGGTCAACGAGTTCCCGGACGCCCCCAGCGACAAGGCCACCGGCAAGACCCACCTCGTCGTCGCCCTCGGCACCGAGCGCGCCCGCTGGGGCTACGTCCTCATCGTGGCCGCCAGCTTCGCCGCCGCGGCCGCCCTCGTCGTCGCCGGCACCCTCCCCCTGGGCGCCCTGCTGGCGCTGCTCGCGGTCCCGCTGGCCGCCTACGCCAGCATGATCGTCGTGCGCCACTACGCCGACCGGACGCTCATCAAGGGCAGCGCCACCACCATCGGCCTGCACCTGGTGGCGGGGCTGCTAATGGCGGCCGGCCTGCTCTGGCTCTCGTAGGACGGCGGCGGGAAAGCCTAACAATCCTCGCCGGGTCGCGGCCGCATGGACAGCTTCCACGAGCCCTTCGAGTGGGCGTTCGACGGCCCCTTGGCCGAGGCCGCCGGCCTCCCGGTCGGCATCCTGTACGCCGCCGTCCTCGCCCTGAGCCACGACGGCGGCCGCGCCGCCCTCGGCCACGTCCGCACGGCGCTTGCCAGCCTGTTCGGCGAGCCCAGCCGGGTCCGCAAGGGCCTGCTCGGCACCTCGCTCGACTACGCCGGCAGCCCGTCCGTCCACGTCGCCGTCCGCGGCGCCAAGCTGCGGGTCGCCTTCGGCGGCCGCGTCAAGGCCAACCGGGTGCGCGAGGTGCTGCGCGCGCTGGCCACGGTCCCCGGCGCCCGCGACGCCACCGTCACGGGCGAGGTGCGGCGTTTCGCGGCACCCGGCTCGCTGCGCGGGCCGCCCCTCGAGTAACCCTGATATAGCAGCCCTTTGTCCGAAGGCTTGGCCGCCCATCCTGCCAGTCCCGCAAGGATGGCACCGTGGGCGTCCAGGTTCGTTGAGACCCCATGTCCGGCCACGCCAGCTCGAAGCCCGTCCGCGAGAACGCCCCGTCCTGGGTCCCCATGCTGCCCCGCGAGGCCGAGGCGAAGGTCGTGGAGTTGGCCAAGCAGGGCCGCCAGCCGGCCGTCATCGGCCTCATCCTGCGCGACTCCTACGGCATCCCGTCGGTCCAGGAGCTCACCGGCAAGAAGATCGTCCAGATCATGCGCGACGCCGGCATCTCCGGCAAGCTGCCCCAGGACCTGCAGAACCTGGTCCAGCGCGCCATCCACCTCCAGGAGCACCTGGCCGGCAACTCGCGCGACCTGCACAACCTGCGCGGCCTGGAGCTGATGGAGGCCCGCATCCGCGGCCTCGCCAAGTACTACCAGTCGCGCGGCGAGCTGCCCGAGGCGTGGAATTACACCCGCGCCGGCGCCCGGCTGCTGGTCGACTGAGCGAAGCGAGGTCGCCCACGGCCCGGGCGGCGGAAGGGTGCATAGGGCTCGGCCGCAGGCCGGCCCGTCCCACTGCGCCGGCGCCCGCCTGCTAGTCGACTGAACCGTCGTGGGCGCAAGCCCGCTCCTCCTCCCTTCCTTCTCCCTCCCTTCTTGCGTTTTCTTGGTTGCCTGCGCTTGACCGGTAGCCCTCCCATAAGCGGCCTCGTCAAGACCACCCCCGCCCTGGCGTCCTTCGTGCCGGACACGCCGCACCTCCAGATGCTCGCCAACGGACCGCTGCTGATCCGCCTGCCCGTGCAGGTGCAGATGCCGGACGGCTCGGTCGTCACCGCCGAGAACGGGGCGTTGTGCCGCTGCGGCCACAGCGCAAGCAAGCCCTACTGCGACGGCGCCCACAAGGCGCTCGGGTTCCAGGGTTAAACCCGCCGCGTCCCTGCGGCGGCCATGGACCGTTTCCAGGAGGCCGCCGCCCGCGCCGCGGCCCTGGTGCGGTCCCGCCCCGCGGGCACGCGGTGGCTGCTGGCGTGCGACACGGACGCGGACGGCCTCGGGGCCGCCGCCGTCGCCGCCCAGGCCCTCTTGGCCGTGGGGCAGCGGTTCACCATCCGGGCCAGCCGCGACAAGACGGCGGCGGCCTACGCGGCGCTGTGGGAGCCGGGCTGCGACGCCGTGATGCTGCTCGACAAGGGCACCAGCCACCTCGCGGACCTCGCCGCCGACCCCGCCCGCGCCGGCCGGCCCGTGCTGGTGGTGGACCACCACAACCTGGTCGGCGAGCCGCCCACGGACCCCATGGTGGTGCTGCTGAACCCGCGCGCCGCCGGCCTCGACGGGTCGCGCGACGCCTCCGCCGCCACCACCGCGGCCGCCCTCGCGCTGGCGCTCGCGGGCGACAAGGCGCTGGCGTGGGCACCGGCAGCACTTGCGGGCGCCATCGGCGACTGGCAGCACACGCCCTCCTGGCAGGGGTGGAACCTGGAGCTGCTGGAGCGCGCCCGCGCCGCCGGCCACGTCGTCGCCGTGCCCCAGTCCCACCTGGTCGGCGCCGACCTGGCGGAGGCCATCGCGCACAGCCGCATCGGCATCCCGGGCCTCGACCAGCCGGCCGCCGCGCGCGCCTGGCTGGAGGCGCAGCGCATCGACCCGGGCCTGGAGGTCGAGGACCTCGACCGCGAGGCCCAGAACCGGCTCGTGTCCGGCCTTGCGCTCCGCCTGATGGCTGCCGGCCAGCATCACCTCGTGCCGGCCTTGGTCGTCCCCACCGACCACGGCGCCAGGCTCGGCGTCAGCCTCCGCCACGCCTTCCGCATCGTGGACGCCTGCGGCCGGGAGGGGCAGGCCGCCACAGGCATCGCCTACCTGATGGGCGACGCCGCGGCCAGGCGCGACGCCGCCGCCTGCTTCGCCGCCTACAAGCAGAAGCTGGTCGCCGGCCTCCGAGTCCTGCGCGACCAAGGCACCAAGCGGCTGCGGGCCGTCCAGGTGGCGTGGACCGAGCGGGCCGACTACACCGGCATGGTGGCGGGCATCGGCATGACCCACATCGTGCGCCAGGAGCTGCCGCTCGCGGTCCTCGCCCAGCGCCCCGACGGCTTGGTGCAGGCCTCGACGCGGGCGCTGGAGGGCCACGTGCGCCGCGGCCTCGACCTCGGGCGGGCGTGCCAGGCCGCCGCGCGCGCGGTGGGGCGGGAGGGCGGCGGCCACCCGGTCGCGGCCGGCGCCGTCGTGCCGGCGCCCGACGTCGACGCGTTCTTGGCCGCGCTCGACGACGCCCTGGTGGCGCAGGGCTTCCTGGAGGCCGCGTGAGCGCCAACCAAGGGACGCTGCGGATCGCGTTCCCGTCGGCCGCGGCCGCCCGCCGCGCGCAGGCCGCCTTGGCGCCGGACGACGGCGGGCACATCAAGAGCCGGTGCGAGGGCACGACCCTGGTCCTCGACGCCGCCGCCGGCTCGCCGATGGGGCTCTTGCGGACCCTCGACGACGCCTTGGCCTGCCTGCGCGCCCTTTGACCCTGTTGCCCCCATGGGAGCGGTTTTTGCCTGGACGCGCATAGGCTCTGCACATGCGCAGCCGCCACGGGACGGAGCTTCCGGCCGACCTGGCCCGGGTGCTGCTCACCGACCCGACCGCGCGCGCCGACTTCGAGGCCTGGGCGCCGGGCTTCCAGCGCGACGCCGTGGCCGCCATCGTGCACGCCCGCGCGCCCCGCGAGCGCAAGGAGCGCATCCACGACCAGCTCCGGCGGGCGCGGCGCTGGCGAGAAATCCAGGCCCAGGCGGGCAGCCACCCCGAGCTGGCGGCTCAGTCGCGCAGGTAAGGGTTCTGCACCGTGCGGACGCCTGCGGGCGTCTCCTTGGTCTGCTGGCGCTCGATGCTCTCGAACAGGGCGCGGAAGTTGCCTTCCCCGAAGCCTTGGTCGCCGTGGCGCTGGATGACCTCGTAGAAGAACGGCCCCGCCTCGGCTTCGTTGTAGAGCAAGGCGGCCTCCTGCATGAAGATCTGCAGCAGGTAGCGGTCGGCGCGGCCGTCCACCAGGATGCGGCGGCGCCGGAGCTCCTCGATGTCCTCCTTGAGGTTGGTGACGGCGCGCTCGGCCAGGCGGGACGGGAGCATCTTGTAGTAGGCGTCCGGGGTGTCGAGGAACTTGAGGCCGGCGGCGTTCATCTGCGGGATGACGTCCATGATGGCCTTGGTCGAGAACGCGATGTGCTGCACGCCGGGGCCCTTGTTGTCGTCGACGTACTTGGCGATCTGGCTGGCGTGGTAGTTGGGCCGCAGCGGCTCGTTGGTGGCGAACTTGACGTTGCAGGTCGGGTCCCACATCACGATGGAGTTGAGGCCGGAGCCGCCCTCCATGTCCGGCTTGGAGTCCTTGGTGTGGAACCGGATGTCCCAGAAGTGCTCCATGCCCAGCACGTCGCGGTACCAGTTGGTGAGGCTCCGCATCTCCTTCGTATTCGAGGTGACGTGGTCCATGTGGGTGAACTGGTGGCGGTTGCGGCCCGTGGGGGCGGCCCCCGGCACGACGGCGGACAGGCGGGGGTCCACGGCGCCCTCGGCATTCTCGAGGAAGCGGTACTCGACGTCCCCGAGCGGGCTCGCGATGGCGAACTGGCGGTGGCCGGCGGGGCCGGTCGGCTCGTCCATGAAGTTGGCGCCGCGCGCCTCCAGCGTCTTCCAGGCGTGCTGCAGGTCCGCCACCCGGAACACGACAGCGCGCACGCCGTCCGGGTGGTTGCGCAGGAAGCGGGCCGCGTCGGAGTCCTTGCGGGCCGGCGCGCTGCACTGGACCCGCACGCGGGCGGCGTCGAACACCGCCGTCTTCTCCCCCGTGGCCTCCTCGGACCTGGCGTTGCTGCGCGCGGTCTCCGCGAAGTCCATCTTCTGGGTGTAGAACCGCGTGCTGCGCTCCAGGTCGTGCACCACGAAGTCGATGTGGTCGATGCCTTGGATGCCCAGGTTGCGGATGCCCTCGGGGGCCATGGCGCGCTCTAGGGGCCGGGCCTCTTGACGGTTGCCCTTCAGGCGGGACCGGCGTTGGAGCCCGCCGCACCCCGACCGGCCGTCTCCAAATACTGCATTCCTGAATACGCGAGCCCATGCGTGTGCTCGCCTGCGACGGAGGCGCGTGGCGACAATCGGGCGAGCTTGCGCCGGAGGCCGCCCGCGACCTGGCCTGGGGACCGACCCATGTCTGGATCCGCCTGGAGGGCCTGGCGCAGGAGAAGCTCGACACCCTCGGCGCGGTGTTCAACCTCCACCCGCTGGCCATTGAGGACGTCCGCAACCACCGCCAGCGCCCCAAGGTGGAGGACTACCCCGACCTGACCTTCGTGGTGGCCCGGGCACCGCGCTGGGACCGCGCCAACGACGAGATGTCGTGGCTCACCGTCGGCCTGTTTTTGGGCCCCGACTTCCTGATCACCTGCTGCACCGACCCCGTGTCCGAACTGGACGCCGTCGAGAAGCGGCTCATGGCCAGCCGCGCCACCGCCAAGAGCCAATCGATCGACAACGTGTTCTACCAGGTGCTGGACTCGATCGTGGACGCCTACTTCCCGCTCATGGACGAGCTGGAGGACCGCATCGAGGTCCTGGAGCTGGGCGTGCTGGAGAGCCCCGAGCGGCACGAGCTCAGGAAGATCCAGGAGCTCAAGGGCATCGTGTCGCAGACCCGCAAGACCATCTTCCCGATGCGCGAGGCGATGGTGGCGCTGGAGAAGGGCGAGCACCCCAACATCCGCGAGGAGACCTGCATCTACCTCCGCGACGTCGCCGACCACATGACCAGGCTTTCGGAACGCCTGGAGCACGTCAAGGAACTGGCCATCCTCACCCAGGAAACCTACAACGCCACCCTGACGAACCAGACCAACCTCGTCGTCAAGCGCTTGGCCGGGATCACCTTGGTCCTCACCATCCCGATGGTGGTGGGGACGCTGTTCGGCATGAACTTCGGCAACAACTTCCCCGGCTGGGACTTCCGCTTCGCCAGCCTGGTGATCCTGGGCAGCATGGTGCCGGCGTACATGATCGCGAGGAAGTGGGACTGGCTCTAGCACGGACAGGCTCCGCCTGTCCGCCTGCGAGCCGGGGCGCTGCGCGCCCCGGACCCCCAGCCGGCTAGGGCGCTGAAGGTTGCTCGCTTCGCATCGCAACCCGTTCGCGAAAGCCCTGCGGGCTTTCGCTTCGCGTGCGCGGCGGCCCCCGGCCAACCACGTCCCCGGCTCGGCTTTTCTAGCCGCACCCGACTCATTGGGCGATGCAAGCTCCTTCGGGACGGGCCGTCGTGCGTCTCATCGACGGGGAAGCATCCCGCTCGCCGCTGCGGCGCGCGCTGGCCACCGTCGCCTTGCTCGTCGTCGGCCTCGTCGCCTTCTACGTCGCCATCCTCCCGTCCATCCTCGAGTGCGACCAGTCGAACGTCCGCGGGTCGCCGGCTTACCACGCCTGCGAGGAGCGGCTGGACATCGCGGGCGACATGGGCTTGGCCGTCGCCTTCCCGGCCCTCACGCTGGGCCTCTATGGCATTGCCACCGCGATGCCGGCCCTCGCCGCCAAGCGGCGGGCAGCGGCGGCCCGCCGGCTCTTGGCGCCGCGGCTCGAGGACGCGCGCGGCTTCTACTTGGCCGGGCTCCTCGACGAGCCCATGCTCCAGGATTTTCGCGCGACGGTCGAGCCGTTGGCGCAGGGCACCAGCCCCGGGCTGCGTGCCCGCCGGCGCGCGGCCATGCTGCTTGCGGCCGGGCTTGTCGCCGTGCCGTTGCTGTCCTTCACTGGGTTCGCGGCCTGGGCGATGGCGCCCTCCCTCGTGGATTGCCAAGTCCACTGCGGCGCTGCGCCCATGGCGGCCCGCGCGGTGGCGTTCGCCGTGGCCGTCGCGGCCGCCGCGACCGACGCGCTGGTGCTTGCGTTCGCGTTCCAGGCGGCCGTGGCCGCGCGCCGGCAAGCCAAGGCCCTGCTTGCGGCGGAGATGGACGAGGCGCTGGCGCTGGTGGCCCGGGTCGAGGAGGAGGTCCGCGCGCGCAACGTCGCGCGGCTGCGCGCGTCAGGCGGGAGGCAGCCTTACTTGGTGTCGCCCGGCTCCGCCGGTGCGTAGTAGTACTCCCCGGCGGCGCGCTGCTCGCGGTCCAGCCGGGAGTCGACCTTGTTGATGCGGGGGCGCTTGGTCTCGTTGTCGCGGCGGAACGTGACGCCGACGCCCTTGAGGAAGCGGTTCATGCCGTCGCGCAGCGGATAGGGACCGCCGGCCTTGCCGTGGGTGCCGGGCTCGCCGCCGAACACCATCATCGAGTCGGACACCAGGTCGAGGAAGTAGACGTCGTGGTCGACGATGAGGGCGGAGCGGGCCTTCTTCTCCATCACGCGGCGCACGGTGCGGGCGGCCTGGATGCGCTGGTTGACGTCGAGGTAGGCGGACGGCTCGTCGAGCAGGTAGATGTCGGCGTCGCGGTGCAAGGCCAAGGACACGGCGACGCGCTGCAGTTCGCCGCCGGAGAGCGCCTGGACCTGCTTCTCCAAGAGCGGCTTAAGGGTCATGGGGCGGGCGATCTCGGCCTGCGCGAAGCCGGCCATCAGTAGCTCGGGGGCCTGGGCGGAGAGCAGCTCCTTGACGGTGCCCTCGAAGTCGGCCTTGACGTACTGCGGCTTGTAGCTGACCTTGACGTCGGGCAGCTTGACGTCGCCGTCCGGGGGCAGGACGTTGGCGAGCATCTTGACGAACGTGGTCTTGCCGGTGCCGTTGGCGCCGACGACGCCGACCACCTCGCCGTGGTGGATGGTGCCCGGCTCGGACTCGAGCTTGAAGTTGCCGAGGTCCTTGCGGAGGGCCGGGAAGTCCAGCAGGTCGATCAGCTCGGTCTTGGGGCGGGGCGGGCGGGCCTCGAAGCGGATGGCCTCCTCGCGGACCCGGATGTTCTCCTCGTGCAGGAAGCCCTCCAGGTAGGTGTTGATGCCGTGGCGGACGTTGCGGGCCGGCGTGATGACGCCGTAGGTGCCCTCCTCGCCGTAGACCAGGTGGATCTGCTCGGTGAGGAAGTCGAGGATGGCGAGGTCGTGCTCGATGACGATGACGCGCTTCTTCTGCGCCAGGTCCTGGATGACCTGCGCGACCCGGAGGCGCTCGTGGATGTCCAGGTAGCTGCTGGGCTCGTCGAAGAAGTAGACGTCGGCGTCCTTGAGGAGGGTGGCCGCGATGGCGATGCGCTGCAGTTCGCCGCCGCTGACCTGCTCCATCTCGCGCTCCAGCACGTGGTCGATGTTGAGGCGCGGCACGACGAGGTCCCAGCGGCCGTCGGTGTCGGCCTTCTTCAACAGGTCGCGGACGCGGCCCTTGAACGCCTTGGGCAGCTGGTCCACGTATTGCGGCTTGCGGGCGGTGCGGACGCCCTTGTCCACGACCGCCTTGAGGTACTCGCCCAGCTCGGTGCCGCGGTACTTGTCCAGGACGGGGTCCCACGACGGCTTGGATTCCCACGCGCCCAGGTTGGGGACCTCCTCGCCGGCGAGCACCTTGATGGCGGTGGTCTTGCCCATGCCGTTGGGGCCGAGGATGCCGGTGGCGGCGCCGAGCTTGGGGACGGGGAGCTTGAACAGGCGGAAGCCGTTCTTGCCGTATTGCTGGACGAGGTCGGTCTCCAGCGCCTGCGGCAGGCCGATGATGCGGATGGCGTCGAACGGGCACTTGTTGACGCAGATGCCGCACCCGATGCACAGTTCCTCGCTGATCACCGGCTTGTTGGTCTCGGCACTCATCTTGATGGTGTCCACGACGCCGCTGCGGACGGGCGGGCAGAAGCGGATGCACTCCTGCTGGCACATCTTGGGCTGGCAGCGGTCGGCAAGGAGGACGGCGATGCGCATTCGGGGCAGGTTTGCGAGGGGTGTGGCGATATGAAGGGTTTGGACGCGGGCCGGCGCCGCCGCCTAGACGCAAGCCCTGGGATAGCGCACGGCAAATCCCTCGAAGCTGGGCTCGGGCCAGGCCGGCACGGAGGCGAACTGGCGGGCGATGCGGGCCTGCGCCTCGTCCCCGCCAAGCCGCTCTTGGGCGACCGTGGTGGCCTGCGCGACCCCGTCGGCGGTGACCGTGAGGGTCGCCATGCCTTCCTTGGGCACGCCGCGCCACGTGACGTTGTCGGAGGTGGACCACCGCTCCCCGGTGCGCGCGAACGCGGCGAGCCCGGGGTCGTGCCAAGTGGCGTCGGTGTTGGTCCAGCATTCGTTCCCTAGGCAGCCCGGAAGGGCCACGAGGGCCAGCCCTGCGAGCGCCAAGGCCTTCACGCGGGCACCTACGCCATCAGCAGCAGCCGCTTCGGCGCCTGCCACTGGTCCAGCAGCTTGACGACCTGCGGCGGGACGCACTTGCGCCAGGCGGGGTCGTCCTCGGCCATGAGGCGGCGGATGTTGGTGGCCTCGTACTTCTCGCGCTCGACCAGGCCGGGGCTCACGACGGGGACGCCTGCCAGCTCGAACAGGCCGGTCGTGGCCGGGTCGTTGCCGTAGACGCGGTCCACGCCGCCGGCGGCCTGGATGGCCTCGAGGGTCCAGCGGGGCGGGTCGTTGAGGTCGGGCAGCTCGAGGATGCGCAGCCCGGGGAACACGGCCTGGAGCATCTGGACGCGCTCGGCGGTGGTGAACGGGTTGCGGAGGCTCGGCTTGGCGTTGGTGCTGCCGATGGCGAGGGTGACGTCGACGCACTCCTCGACCGCTTGCTTGATGAGCTTGGCGTGGCCGTTGTGGAGCGGCTGGAACCGCCCGACCACGAGTGCGCGCACGCGGGCCAAGCCGACAGGCGGTTCTTGGAGGTTGCGCCGGCGGCCTACGGGCGGGGCGGCCGCGGCACCGCGCGGACCTCGTCCTTGGTGGGCAGGTCGGCGGGGCGGGCCTTGGTGGGGCCGCCGGGGAGGTTCATCTCCAAGGCGCGCAGCTTGGCCAGCAGCTCCGTCTTCTTCGGGGTGTCGTCCAAGGCGTACTCCAGCACGTCGAACAGGGTGTCGCAGGGGACGACCTGGACCTTGTCCTTGAACTCGTCCTCAATGAGGACGTCCACCAGGTTCGCCTTCGGGATGAGCACGGTCTTGATGCCGAGCTTGGCGGCGGCCTCGATCTTGGCGGTGACGCCGCCGACGGGCAGCACGCGGCCGTGGACCGACAGGCTGCCGGTCATGGCGACGTCCTGGCGGATGGGGGCGCGGCTCAGGGCGGACATGACGGCGGTGGCGATCGACACGGAGGCCGAGTCGCCCTCGACGCCCTCGTGGGCCAGGACGAACTGGATGTGGACGTCGTGGTTGCTGACGTCCTCGGCGAGGAACTTCTTGAAGATCGCCGAGATGTTCTGGACGGCTTCCTTGGCGATCTCGCCGAGCTTGCCGGTCGCGATGATCTTGCCTTCGCCGCGGGACGACGCGGGCGTCACCTCGGACACGATGGGCATGACGATGCCGGAGTGCTCCGACATGCTGGCGTCGGCCGAGAACACGGCCAGTCCGTTGACCATGCCGACGGCGGCGCCTTCGACGGTGATGAGCTGGTACTTCTGCTTGTTCTCGATGTGCCGGTCGTAGATCTGCTGCTCGAGGCTGCGGGCCACCGACTTGGCGCGGAGGATGTGCTGGGCGGTCGCGACGGGGGCCTTGTCCTCCTTGGCAAGGTCGCCGGCGACGCGCACCAGGCCGCCCAGTTCACGGAGGCGTAGCGTCAGCTTGCCCTTCTGGCCGGACCTGCGCTGGGCCTCGTGGATAATCTCCGCGACGCCACCTTGGTCGAAGTGGGGGATCTTGCCGTCGCGGTGGACCTCTTGCGCCACGAAGCGGGTGAGCTTGCGGCGGTTGTCGTCGGTGTCCTCCATCTGGTCGCGGACGTAGACCTCGTAGCCGTAGCCGCGGATGCGGGACCGCAGCGCCGGGTGCATGCCCTGGAGGGCGTCGAGGTTGCCGGCGGCCACCAGGATGAAGTTGCAGGGGACGGGCTCGGTCTTGACCATGGCGCCGCTGGAGCGCTCAGACTGGCCGGTGATCTGGAACTTCTTCTCCTGGATGGCGGTCAGCAGATGCTGCTGGGACTGCAGGCCGAGGGTGTTGATCTCGTCGATGTAGAGCACGCCGCGGTGGGCCTTGTGGATGGCGCCGGCCTCGACGCGGTCGTGGGCGGGGGTCTCCAAGCCGCCGGCCTGGAACGGGTCGTGGCGGACGTCGCCAAGCAGGGCGCCGGAGTGGGCGGCGGTGGCGTCGATGAACGGGGGCGAGTCGTCGGGGTCGTGGCCGACGAGGAGCTTGGGGGTGAACTGGACCTGCCGGCCCATGGCGGGGTTGCGGCTGAACATGTAGAGGATGAAGACGATGCCCGCGGACAGGAAGAAGTACAGCGGGTTGCGGTACAGGATGGCGACGAAGATGCCGATGCCGAGGAAGATGAACATCAGGAGGTTCATCATGACGCTGCGCTGCTCCTGGCGCTTGCGGGCCTCGAACTTCTGGGCGTCGACGATCTCCTTGCCCTTGCCGGCCGGCACGACACGGATGCGCGGGGTGTTGTTGTCCTCCTGGTTCGGGTACGCGATGACGTCCTCGAGCTCCTCCTTGGGCAGGAACTCGGTCATGGCGCGCGCCAGCATCGACTTGCCCGTGCCGGGGTCGCCGATCATCATGACGTGGCGCTTCTGCTCCGCGGCCTTGCGGACGACGGTGACGGCGTGGTCCTGCCCGATGACCTGGTCGATGAGCTTCTCGGGCACCTGGATGTCGGCCGTCGTGGTGAACGGCTCGCCTTTGATCCACTGCGCGGGCGGCGGGAGCTCCTCGAATTGCTTGCCGTCGGCCAAGGTCATGGGGGATGGATGCATGGACATGCTCCATTTAAGGGGGGATGTCGGGGCGGCCTTTTGCCGGGAGGCGGAGGGGCAACGCCGCGGATTCCGCAAGGCCCGCGCCCGCCCGCCGCGAGGCAAGGCGCCCGCCTTTCATGGATCGCCGCGGTCTCCGTGGAAGGCGGGGTTTTCTTCCGACGCTTCAACGTTTTTGCCATAACCCTTAACCGCTGGGAAATCCCCACCTTTGGCCTAGGTTCCCTATGAGGGCGCACCTTCTGAGCCAACTGGCCACCGCTCCCCGCGACCTGGACTACGTCGAGCATTTCCAGACGCTGTCGGTCGTGAACCTGGAGATTCGGCGCCATGGCCCGAGCGCCGAGCGCCTGCTGCGGAAGGCCATCCTGGAGATGGACCTGGGCAACTATGGTGCCTCGTTGGCCGCCGCCTTGGACGCCGTGGCCATGGACCCCGTGAGCCCCGAGACCCACCACCAGGTCGCGATGGCCTACCTGCTCTCCAGCCTGGCGCGCACCGGCCTGGTCCCGGTCGGCCCCGGCACCGCGATCCACGAGCTGCCTGCCGCCTCGGCGCTGGAGCTGATGCACAAGGCGGTGGATGCGTTCCGCAAGGTCGTGCGCCTCAACCCCAGCGACCAGGAGACCCAGGAGGACCTGGAGGCCCTGGAAGGGGTCACGGGCGGCGCGAAGGACGACGCGAGCCTGCTGGCGCGGCTCACCGAAGCCCTGAACTGAGCCTCACGGCGCGGCGCGGCGGCGGGCCAGCATGGCCGCCCCCAGCACCATCGCGAGCACCAAGACGCCCGTCGGCATGGGGGCGCCCTTGCTGTCCTCGTCTGCAAGCTTCGCCTCCAGCGCCTTGATGCGGGACTCCATCGACTGCACCTTGGTGGCGTGGGTCTGGTTCATGGCCTGCATCTGGGCCTGCATGGCCGCGACCCTGCTTTCCAGGACGGCGAGGTCCGGCACGTCGGCCGGGAAGGTGATGTTGCCCTGGGGCAGCACCGAGCCGCCGGCCTTGACGTCCTGGGCGTTGAGCGCGGAGCCGCTGGCGGTGCCGACGAGGTCCACGACGTACTGGCCGGGCTCGGTGAGGATGAACGGCTCCTCGAACTGGTAGCAGCCGGCGCGGCCGAACTGGGTCCGCAGCGGGAGCTGGAGGGTCTTGCCGCCGGGACTGACCAGGGTGGCCGTGAGGTCGCCGGGGTTGACGGTGAGCGGCTCGCGGGCGGCGGTGTTGTTGGTGAAGCAGACGTCGAGGCCGGTCTTGCTGTAGGTGACGACCGGCTCGTTCAGGAGGCCGACGACCATGCGGACCTTGCCGTCGGCGCTGGTGACGGTGGTGTGGGCGCTGGCGACGGGGGCCAGGACGAGCAGGGCGGTGGCGAGCAGCAGGAGGGCGCGCGTCATGCAGCCGGGAAGGAGCCGCCGGGGCACTTGAGCCTATTTGTCAAGACTTGAACGCAGCCCTAGGGCCCGGCGTCAGTCGTGCCAGGCGGTCTTGGCCACCGCGATCTCGGCGCGGCCCGTCACCGTCGACGGGAAGCCCATGTAGGTCACGTCGCCGGTCGAGGCGATGCCGATGTAGTCGCCCAGGAACGGGAAGCCGTCCTGGTGGATGCCCAGGTCGCCGTCGAAGCTGGTGGCGGTGAGGCGTTCGGTGCGCCAGGTGGTGCCGTTGTCGGTGCTCCAGGCGTGCTCCGCGTCCACGAAGGGCTCGCCGTAGTGGCGGGTCAGGTAGACGGCGTGGACGGTGCCGCGGCCGTCGACGCTGACGCGGGGCATCCATTGGCCGTCGCCGCGGGTGTTGGCGTTGACCAGCACGGGCTCGGTCCAGGTGGCGCCCTTGTCGCAGCTGCGGCGGGCGTAGACGTCGGACGGGCCGACGGTGCCCTCCTCCTTGCCGCCCCAGACGGCGTGCAGGCAGCCTTGGCCGCCCGCCGAGTTGTCGACGGCCAGCTCGACCACGGTGCCGTGGCGGAAGCTGACGTTGGACATCGGGTCCATCGGGGTGAAGCCGAACACGCGCGTCGGCTCGGTGAAGGTCATGCCGTCGTCGGTCGAGGTCGAGAGGTAGGCCGCGTTGGGGGAGTTGAAGCCGCCGAGGAACGCGTAGACCGTGCCGTCGGCGCCGACCACGAGGCTGGACTCGCCGAGGCTGGCGTCCAGGTTGGGCGGGCTCGGGCTGCCGTCGCGGCGCACCAGGTAGACCGGGGGGCGGGCGGTGTCGGAGCCCTTCTCGACTGCCACCAGGACCGGGATGGACTCGCCGGCGACCGCGCCGAGGGCGGGGATGGTGGCGAGGGTGAGCTGGTTCCAGACGGTGAACACGGTGCCCGTCGTCGGCGACGCGCCCATGTGCATGTAGTCGTGGAACACGTAGTTGTTGTCGCCCGCGTGCAGCACGACCATGTCGGGGAAGGTGGCGCCGCCGTCGTGCGAGACCGCCGTGACCATGATGCCGCCGGTCTCGATGGGGAGGCCCGCAAGCGGCCCGGTGCGGGGGCTGGCCTGGTAGACCTGGAGCGAGTAGTACAGCGTGCCGTCGGGGCCGAAGGCGAGGATGGGGTCGGTGATGCATTTCCAGCCGTAGAGGAGGTCGCCGGGCTGGCGGTCGGCCGTCTTGCCGCCCACGTAGGTGGTCTTCCAGGTGCGGCCGCCGTCCATGGTGGACTGGCCGACCGCCCAGACGCAGCCGTCCGAGGCGAGCGGGTCGGTGTCCTTGGAGGCCACGAAGACGTTGTCCGGGTTCGTCGGGTTGACGGCGACGTCGACCTCGGCCTTGCTGGTGGCGTTGTTGGGGCTGGCGCGCGCCAGGCAGGGCTCCTCCCAGTTGGAGATGGCGCAGTCGAGCGCGTAGCCGGGCTGGGCCGCAGGAGGCTGGGTGGTGGAGGTGTCGTCGCCGTCGCCGATGCAGCCGGAGGACGCCACGAAGGCCAAGAGGAGGATGGCCGCGAACGCGCGCATGGCCGCCGCGACGGAGGTCCCTGGTTTCAGCGTTGTGGGCGGCACCTTCTTGCCGCCGGCCCCGGTGCCCGCGCCGTGCAGGTCCGCGTGGCGACCCCCGTGCGCCCCACCGAGGACGCGGCCCGCGTGCGCGAGGCGCTGCTGCAGTTCTTCCCCGGCTACGCCGTCGAGGGGCTGGCCGGCTTCCTGGTGGCGCACGGCGCCGAGCTGCGCCCCCTCCGCAAGCGGGTGTGGGAGCTGCGCATCATCGACACCTTCCGCGGCCAGTTCCTGCACGGCATGGACCGCGCCGGCCGCATGACCCGGTTCCGCCTCAGCAAGCAGGCGGCCCTCGCCGGCAAGGTCAGCTTCAGCCCGCGCCCGCACCCGCTGGGCGACCTGGAGGTCGAGGTGCGGCTGGAACCGGGCGACCCGTTCGCGGACATCGAGGCGCTGGCGGCATGGATCGCGCCCGAGACCAAGGACGGCGAGGTCGTGGGGCCGGTCCTTCCTTGACCCACCCGACCCTCCACCCCGCCACACAGATTCCACAGACCGAAAAAATCGCGCGAATCTGCGGAATCTGTGTCTGAGCGGGTGCGGCAAGGCCAAACCGCGACGGGGCCTCGCTGGCCTGTGCCTGGCGTGGACCCCAAGACCCTCGACGGGCTCATCCCGTTGGTGCGGGCGCTGCGGGGCTACACCCGGCTGCGCGCCGACGGCCTGGAGCACGTCCCGCTCAAGGGGCCCGCTCTCCTGGTGGCGAACCACACCGGCTGGCTCGGCCTCGACTACGCCCTGACCGCGGTGGTGCTGCACGACGAGTGCGAGCGGATCCCGCGCGGCATGGTGCACGCGGCCTGGTTCGTGGCGCCCCAGACGGCCAGGTTCGCGGCCCGCGTCGGCCTGTCGAAGGTCAGCAAGGAGGCGATGGCGGCGGCGCTGCGGGCCGGCCACCTCGTCGTGGTGTTCCCCGAGGGCGAGAAGGGCGCCTTCCGGGCCACGACCGGCTACCAGCTTTCGGAGTTCGCGCGCGGCTTCGTCCGTGTGGCCGTGCAGGAGGACGTCCCCGTCGTGCCGGTGGCCATCCTGGGCGGCGAGGAGTCGAACCCGGTGGACCGCACCATCGAGTCCTACGAGCAGCTTCTGAAGATGCCCATCCCGGTGCCGACCAACCTGTTCCCCAAGCCGGTGAAGTGGCGCATCCGGTTCCTGTCGCCGCGCCGCCTGGGCGACACCGTGCCCGACCCGGACGACCGCGCCGCCGTCCACGCGGCCGCCGAGGCGATGCGCGGCGAGCTGCAGGTGGCGCTGGACCAGCTCAAGGCCGAGCGCGGCCACCCGTACCTTTAGCGCCGCAGCAGCGCCTGCTTGACCTGGTCGTAGACCCGTCGGCTCACGAGGTAGGCCCAGTGGTGCGTCCAGACCTTGACGTTGTCGGCGTGCTGCCAGAAGCTGCGCTCGCCAGGGATGACGATGCCGTCCACGGGGCTCCAGAAGTTGGTGGCGCGCACCTGCTTCGGCCACGGCGCCGCGTCCAGCGAGGCCAGCACGGTGGAGCCGGGCCGCGCCTGCGCCGCCAGGCCGACGGGAATCCCCATGGCGTAGGCAAAGTAGGTGCCGCGGTGCGGCGTCCCCAGCATCACGACGTGGCGCACGTGCGCGTCGCCGCCCATCTGCTGGACGTAGTGGCGCGCCACCAGCCCGCCGGCGCTGTGGCACACCAGGTCCACCTCGGGGTGGCCGGTGCGGGCCATCGTCTCGACCTCCTCCTGCAGCACCTCCGCGGCGCGCCGCAGGTCGCCCAGCAGGTAGCCCGGGAACGTGACCTCCTCCACCACGAAGCCGTCGTGCTCCAGGCGGTGCCGGAACACGTTCCAGTACAGGGCCCGTTGGCCCAGGATCCCGTGCACCAGCAGGACGGGCCGCCGCGGCTTGGGCACGCCGCTTGCATGGCGGCAACACCCTAAAGGACCCGCGGCGTGGCCCGGCCGTTGAGCGACAAGCCCGAGGTCCTGCAGGAGTCCCGCTTCATCGTGCGCGAGGGGCTGCCGTACCGGGCCTGCCGCACCGGCGCCATCTGGATGAACAAGCTGTTCTTCGGCTGCGTCGTGCTGCTGGGGATCTGGCTGCTCTACGGCGGCGCCACCGGCAACACGGGCTGCGTGGACCAGCTCGACGCCTCCTCCAACGTCACGGGGACGCGCACCTTGTCGTGCAACGTCTTCCTGCACCCCACCAGCATGTACCTCGGCGCCATGGCGGTCGTGAGCTTCGTGCTGTCGATCGCGTTCGGTGCCTTGGGCCTGGTCTTCGGCAAGCAGGTGCTGGAGGCGGCGCGGGCCGAGGACGAGGTCGGGGCGCAACGCCCGCCGACCTGACCACGGATTGCACGGATGCCACGGAAACTTGGTTCCGTGCAATCCGTGAAATCCGTGGTCGTCCTGGCGCGGCGCGCCTAGGACTTCGCCTTCTGCATCTCCATCGCCAGGTGCCGCGCCTGCAGCTCGGTGAGGACCTCGCCGAGGCCGACGCCCTTGGTCCGCAGGACGACGAGCAGGTGGTAGAGCAGGTCGCCGACGGCGTGCTCCAAGGACTCGTTGGTGGCCTTGCCCTGGATGTTGCGGGTGACCTCGTTGGCCTCCTCGACGAAGCGGCGCAGCGCCTGGATGGGCTCGGCCAGCAGCTTGTTGGTGGCGCTGTCGGGCCGGGGGTGCTTGGCGCGGTCGCGCACGATGCGGTCGAGCTCGCCGAGGAAGGTGGCGGGCGGGACCTCGCGGCCTTCGCTCCAGCAGGTGCCGGTGTCGCGGTGGCAGGCGGGGCCGTCGTGGTCCACCAGCAGCAGGATCGCGTCCTTGTCGCAGTCCACCGAGAGGCGGACGACGCGCTGGGCGTGCCCCTCGCCTTCGCCGGGGGTCCAGGCCTTGCCGCGCGGGCGACTCCAGTAGGTGGCGGTCTTGGTGCGCAGCGTCTGCTCCAGCGTCTCGCGGTTGGCGTGGGCCAGCATCAGCACCGCGCCGGTGCGGCGGTCCTGGGTGACGACCGGCACGAGGCCTTCGTCGTCCCATTTGAGCTCGTCGAGGTTGACGCCCTCGATGACGCTGGCAGCACCCTTGACCTTGATGGCGGAGCGCAGCAGCTCGAGGTCGGCGGCGCTGAACTTGGAGGCGCCCTTGGCGACCACCTGCACGCCTTCGTCGACGGCCTTGGGCGGGCCCGCGGGCGGGGCGGCGAACTCCATCGCCGGCTCGGCTGCGGCCTTCGCGGGCGGGGGAGCGGCGGGGGCGTCGTCGTCCTCGAAGTCCTCCCACGCGACGCCGCCCTTCGGGTTGGCGGGCGCGGAGCCGGCGGCCTTGGACTTGACGTCGGGCTCGGCGTCCATCTCGGCGCTGGCGGCGGCCATGGCGGCCAGGCGCGCGGCCATGCCCTTGGGCGCCGGGGGCTTCGCGGCCGGTTCGGCGTCGCGGCGCTTGCCGCTGAACTTGTGGACCGCGGCGGCCTTCGGCGCGTCGTCCTCCGGCTCGGCGCGGCTGGCGGCGCGGCGGCCCGGGAACTTGTGGACGGGCGGCGGCGCGCCGGGCTTGCCCTTCGCCTTGCCCTTCTTGCGGCCCTTCATCCCGGCCCGCCGCAGGAGGCGGCGCGGTTTGAGGCTATTCCTCGTCGTGGCCGCGCAGCACCCGCACCAGGCCGGCCCGCGGGGCGGCGGGGTGGGCTTGGGCGGCGGCCTCCAGGCCGGCGCCGGCGACGATGAGGCCGGCGACCCCGGCCTCGGCGAGTGCCGCCAGGTCGGCGGCGTCGGGGTCGCGCGCCACCACCCACAGCGGCGTGAGCGGGGCGGCGTGGCGGAACGCGACCAGCTCCTCGGCGGTCGGGGTGCCGTCGGGGTCGGTCAGCACGAAGGCGGCGAGGCCGGCGTCGTCGAGGCTGGCGGCGACCTCCAGGGCGTCCTGGCCATGCGGGGTGCGGCGGCCGTCGGTGACGACCTCGCCCTGCTGGACGTCGAGGCCGAGCACGACGTGGCCGGTGAACAGGCGGCACAGCTCGCGGACCCAGAGCGGGTTGCGGACGGCCTGGGTGGACACCAGCACGCGCTCGACGCCGAGGTCCCGCAACTGCTGGACCTGCGTCATGCTCCGGACGCCGCCGCCGAACTGGAGGCGGGGGCCGGCCTGCAGGCGGCCGATGGCGAGCCACTGGTTGCGGAGGCCTTGGGCGGCGTCGACGTCGACGACGTGCAGCCAGCCTGCGCCCGCCGCGCGGGCCGCCTCGGCGGCGGCCTCGGGCCGGTCGCCGTCGGGCAGGCGCCCGCCCGACAGTTCGACCAAGGCTGCGATCTCCATGCCCGGGGGACTGAAAGCGCCTACAGGAGGGTATCGGTCCTTGCCAGGAGCAGGTCCGCCACGGCGAGGCGGACGCAGGCGGCGACGACGGGCGTGCCCCGCACCGCGATGCAGGGGTCGTGCCGCCCGCCGACTTGGATCTCGGCTGGCTGGCCGGCGGCGTCCACCGTGCGCTGCGGCAAGGCGATCGAGCTGGCGGGCTTGAACGCGACCCGCCCGGTGAACGGCAGCCCCGTCGCGCGGCCGCCCAGGGCGCCGCCGGCGTGGTTGCTCGCCGGGCGCGCCCCGCCCGCGGCCGGCTCGTAGGGGTCGTTGTGCGCGGAGCCGGCCATGGCGGCGGCCGCGAAGCCGTGGCCGAACTCGACACCCTTGACGCCCGGGACGGCGAGCAGCAGGTGGCCGAGGTGCGGCTCCAGGCCTGCCAAGTGCGGCTCGCCCAGGCCGACCGGCAAGCCCTCGGCGACGAACGCGACGATGCCGCCGACCGAGTCGCCGGCGCGGCGGGCCGCCTCGACGCGGGCTCTCATGGCGGCAAGGTCGTCGCAGACCTCGCCAACCTGCTGGAGGCGCGCCGCGACCGTGACGCCGTGGCGCGCGAGCAGCGGCGCCACCAGCGCGCCGGCGGCCACGAGCGGCGCGGTGAGGCGGCCCGACTGGTGGCCGCCGCCCGGCTGCACGACGCCGGTGCGCACCGACTCGGGGAAGTCGGCGTGGCCGGGGCGCGGGCCGGGGAAGGCGTAGTCCTGCGGGCGGGCGTCGGCGTTGGCGATGCGCAGCAGCACCGGGTGGCCGGTGGTGCGGCCGGCGTGGACGCCGCTCTCGATCGCCACCGCATCCGGCTCGCGGCGCTGCGACACGGGGCCGCCGTCGGGGCCTGGGCGGCGCTCGGCCATGGCGGCGGCGATGGCGGCCGCGTCCACGGGGAGGCCGGCGGGCAGGCCGTCCAGCAGGGCGCCGACGGCGGGGCCGTGCGACTCGCCCCACAGGCTGACGCGCAGGGCGAGGCCGAAGGTGTTCATGCCGCCCTCTGCCGCAGCGCCGCCAAGGCGTGCGCGAAACCGGGGAAGCTGGCGCCGGCGTCGCCGTCGGGGCGGCCGCCCGCGATCGCGAGCGCCATGTGGACGCGGTGGTCGCCGCGGCTTGCGACGGCGGCGAGGCGAAGCGGGGCGCCCCCACGCACCACGAGGCCGTCGGGGCGCTCCTGGACTTCGGCGCCGAGGGCGCGCAGGCCGTCGGCCATGGCAGCGATGCGGTCGGACTCCTTGGCCCGGAGCGCCGCGCCGCCGGTGAAGGTCGTGGTGCCGCGGGCGTGGGCGGCGACGGCGGCCAGCGGCGGGAACAGGTCGGGCACCGCGGCGACATCGATGGCTCCGGGCGACTCCAGCGCGCCGGGCGTGCCGAAGCGGGCCAACAGCTCGACGATGGCGCGGTCGCCTTGCACGGAGTCGGGGCGCACGCCCGCGACCTCGATGCGCTCGCCCTGGATGGCGGCGGCGCACAGCAGCATCGCGGCGGCGGACCAGTCGCCCTCGACCTCGAAGCGGGCGCAGCGCGGCCCTTCGCCGCCCGGCAGGTCCGCGACCCAGGCGCCCGCGGTGTCGGCGGCGCGCGCCGTGAGCCCGAAGGCCGCCATGCAGGCGAGGGTGACGTCGAGGTACGGGCGCGACGCGACCGGCGCGCGGGCGGCGAGGCGGCTGGGGCCGGGCGCCTGCGCGAGCGCCAGCAGCAGCCCGGAGGCGACCTGGCTGCTGGCGCCCGGCGGGATGGCGACGCTGCCTCCCAAGAGCGGGCCTTGCACTCGCAGCGGCCCCGCGTCGGCGCGGACGCCGAGCGCTCGCAGCGCCGTCACCAGGTCGGCTTGCGGGCGGGCGCGCAGCGCGGCGTCGCCGTCGAGGACGGTGGCGACCGGGAAGCGGGCCGCGGCGGCGGCCACGAGGCGCATCGTGCTGGCGGACGCGCCGCACTGGACGGCGCCGGGCGGGGGCCGCAGCGAGGCGGGCAGGAAGCGCACCGCGTCCGGGGCGGCCTCGAAGCGCGCGCCCATCTGGGCGAGGGCGCGCAGGGTGCCATCGGTGTGGCCGGCGCGCAGCGGGCGCAGCACGGTGCAGGGCTGGTCCGACTGGGCGGCCAGGAGGTAGGCGCGGTGGGTGAACGACTTCGAGGGCGGGGCCGCGACCCGGATCACGCGACCACCCGCGTCCACCGCCACGCGCCGCCCGCGACCTCGGGCAGCGGCACCGGCGCCTCGAACAGCGCGGCGACCGCAGGGCCCGTGCCGGTGATGCTGGCGGCCAGCGCGCCGGCGTCCATGGCGACCCGCGCCGGCTTGTCGGTGACGGGCAGGCCGGCGGCGGCGTACAGCTTGTGCACCAGGCGGCCGTTGCGCTGCATCGCCGCCATGATGTCGGCGTCGCGGATGAGCTCGGAGATGGCGCGCGCCTCGGCCTTGGCGGACGCGGGGACCGGGACGGTGGCGGCCTTCGGCTTCGGGATGGCGGCGTCCGGCACCCAGACCGCGACCGGCAAGGGGGCGACGGCGAGGACGGCGATGGCGTGGCCGTGGTCGTTGTCCACGAGGTGCGCGCCCGGCATGGTGACGGCCCACTGGTCGTCCCAGGCGCCGGTGAGGGTGACGCCGGCGGCGCGGCTGCACCAGACGGCGGCGTCCACGAGGGCCTGGCCTTCCAGGTCGCTGGCGGCGCGCAGCAGGGCCGCGGCGGCGGCGCTGGAGGTCTTGAGGCCGCGGGCGGCGGGCCAGTCGGAGCGGGTGGTGACGGTGGCGCCGTCGGGGCGGCCGAGGAACTTGTGGACGGCGCGCACCACCAGGTCGTCGGGGCCGCCGTGGTGCTCCAGTCCGTCGCCGGGGCGCCAGCGCCAGTCGGCCTCGACGCCGCCCTCGACGGCGAGGCTGCAGCCGGTGCCGCACAGCGTGCCGTTGAGGAGGCTGACGGCGCCGTGCGCCTGGCCGACGGTCATGCGAGGGCGCGCTCCATGGCGGCCTGGTCGGGCGCCGCGCCGAACCAGGAGCGGTACGCCAGCACGCCCTGCTCCAAGAGCGCGCGCCGGCCGTCCGCGGACAGGCCGTGGCCGTAGGCGAGGTCGACGTAGGCGGCGCCGGGCGGCAGGCGGTCGAGGGGGGCCGCAAGCGGCGTGGCGTTGACGACCACGTCGGCGGCGGCCTCGTGCCGCCGCGCCCACGCCAGGGTCGCGATGCCGTCCTGGCTGCGGCTGGCGACCTGGGCCTTGGCGCCGAGCTGCCGCAGCGCCCACACGGCCGCGCGCGCCGCGCCGCCGGCGCCCAGGACGAGGGCGGTGCCGCCGGCGTGCGGGCGCAGCACCTCGACCAAGGCGGGCGCGTCGGTGTTGGTGCCGGTGGCGCCCGTCGGGCCGAAGGTGATGCAGTTGACGGCGCCGACCTCCTTGGCCAGGGCGTCGGCCTGCACCATCCGCAGCGCCTCGGCCTTGTGCGGCATCGTGACGCTGGCGCCGGCGAGGCCGATGCGGTCGGCCACGTGCAGCAGCAGGCGGAGCGCGCCGGCGCTGGCGGGCACCTCCAGCGCGCCGAAGCGCTCGGGGCGGCCGGCGGCGCGCAGCGCGGCGTTCATCATGCGCGGGCTGAGGCTGTGCGCGACCGGGGTGCCGAGCACCGCGAGCCAGCGGCCGCCGGTGGCCTCCTTCGGGTCGAGGCCCCAGTGCCGCCAGATGGCGAGCAGTTCGTCGGCGCCGGGCTGGCCGGGAACGGCGGGCGGCAGGCCGGGCGCGTGGCCGTAGGTCGCCTGGTTGCCGGCCAGCGGCAGCAGCGCCCGCAGCAGGGCGCCGCCGGAGCCCATCGGGCTGAGGCAGGGCTTGCCGCCGCGCTCGGCGTGGGCGCGGGCCAACTCGAGCGCGCGCAGGTGGTCCGCGAAGCTGCTGGAGGTGAACGCGAGCTTCTCCAGGCCGGTGCCGGCGTCTTGCAGTTGCAGCAGGCGGCGCAGGCCGTCGTCGCGGCACGGCGCCTCGCCGGCGTGGTGGTGGCTGGCCACCGCGAGGGTGCCGTCGCGGACCTGGCCGGCGAGCCCAGGGACCTCCAGCAGGTGCGACTCCAGGTCGGGCTCGAAGCCGAGGCGGGCGAGGGCGGCCAGCAGGTTGACCCGCTCGGCCTCGGTGCCGCCGAAGCCGCCGCCGTGGCTGCGCGGCCGGAGGGTCGCGACCAGCGGGACCTTGGCGGCGCCGAGGACGGCCTCGATGGTGCGCTCGGCCTCGTCCTCGTTCGGGACGGCCTGCCACAGGCGGTCGAAGCGGACCTCGGCGGCGTCGACGCCGGCCGGCAGCGCCCGGAGTGCTGCGGTCACGGCGGGCAGGTCGCCCGCGCACGAGGCAACAAGGCGGTGCATCAGCGCTCCTCCAGGCTCCCGCCGACCGGCAGCCCGGTGTGGCGGCCCGCGGACTCGGGGTGCGCGAGGATGGCGTCGCCGACGCGGAGCTGCGTCACGGCGCGGGGGCCGTTCGGGGTCGCGACCCGCACCGTCTCGGCTTCTTGCAGCACGACGGAGCCGGCCCCGCTCGGGCCTTGCCAGGCGAGCAGCAGGTGGGGGCGCGGCTCGATCTTGGCACGGCCGACCACGAGCTCGCGGGTGCGCCCCGCCGCCGTCGCGGCCAGGACGGGGGAGCCTGCGGCCAGCTCCGTGAGGTAGCTGGTGCGGCCGCCGGGGGCGAGCAGGTAGGAGTGGACGGCGCCGGCGTTGACCCGGAACGGCCGCGCCGGCACCAGGTCGCTCTGGGCGGTCTCCGACAGCACGAGGCAGAACGACTTGGCCGTTGAGCCGACGAGGAGGCCTTCGTCGGCCTCGAAGCGGGCGGTGGCGTCGACGCAGACCCGTTCCGCGACGCCGACCCGCTCGATGCGGGTGACGCGGGCGGGCTCGAACGCGAGCGCCGTCGGCATCTCGAGGTCTGGGCGTGGGGCGCCTTCGTGGAGCGAGCGCAGAGGGCCAGTGACCACGAGCTGCTGGGGCGCGGGCGGGGCTTGGGCCGGCAGCACCGGCGGCGGGTTGGCGGCGGCCGCGGCGGGGCGGGCCTGGTGCGGCACGTGCGCCATGGCGGCGCGGCACTCGAGGATGTCCATCGGGGACTCAGGGGCAAGCACGATGCCGTCCACGCCGCGCTCCAGCACGGTGAGCAGCATGGGGATGTCCTTGGGGTCCTGCGTCCAGGCGTAGACGGGGGCGCCGGCGCGGGCGGCAAGGAGGTTCTCCAGCGGAATCACCTTCCAGGCGGTGGCGTCGGGCTTGGCGACCAGGATGCCCTTGGCCTTGGCGGCGCGGGCCTGGGACGCCTTGTCATGGACCCGGACGACCCGGCCGACCGGCTTGCCGCCCTGCCGCAGCCCGCCCTTGGCATCGACCGTGATGGCGGCCAGCCCCTCGCGGCCGTGGTGCGCGTCCCCTTTCTCCAGGAGGACGGCGGCGGCGCCGGAGTCGGCCAAGGTGCGAAGGTGGCCCAGCCGTTTGTGGACGGGCACGTGGCGGAGGTCGATCCAGAGGACGCGCTTCATGCCAACACGCGGGCGAGGGCCGCGATGGCCTCGCGGGGTTGAGCGTTTTGGAAGGCGTTCCGACCGACGCTGACCCCGGCGGCCCCGGCGGCGCGGGCGTCGCGGACGTCGGCCAGCAGGCCCCCCAGGTCGGCGCGGGCCGGGCCGCCGGCCACCAGGACCGGGATGCCGCAGCCTTCGACGACGGGGCGGAAGGTCGCGGCGGAGCCGGTGTAGGGGACCTTGACGGCGTCGGCGCCCAGCTCGGCGGCCAGGCGGGCGGCGTGGGCCACCAGCACCGGGTCGAACGGGTCCTTGACCTTCGGGCCGCGGGGGTAGGCCATGACGACCAGCGGCATCCCCCATTCCTGGCATTCGGTGGCGACCTCGCCCGCCTCCTCCAGTTGGTCCGCCTCGGTGGCCGATCCCAGGTTGAGGTGGATGCTGACCCCGTCGCAGCCCATCCGGACGGCGTCGGCGACGGAGGCCACCAGGCGCTTGTCGTCGGGGTCGGGGGCGTGCATCGTGCTGGCGGACAGGTGCAAGAGGACGCCGAGGTCGCCGGCGTGGCGGGCCGCGAGCGGGACCAGGCCGCGGTGCAGGGTGACGCAGGTGGCGCCGCCGCGGGCCGCCGCCTCCAGCATCCCGGCGGGCCGCTCCAGGCCGGGGACGACGCCCATCGAGACGCCGTGGTCGAGGGGCACCATGAGCCAGGTCCCTTTGGGGGCCAGGCGGCGCAGGCGGAGGGCGGTTCCACTCATCGCGCCGGCCACCGGGGCGACATATTTCTCCGCGATTGGACAAAATGCGCCGTCATTGTCCATGGTTGGACAAGCGTTAAGTCCACATCTGGACATCGAACCGCACATGTGGCAAGTCCTGATTGACCACTTCCGCCGCTACCCCGCCCAAGAGAAGGTGGTGCGCCTCATGATCCAGAACGGGCTGCGCATCGAGGGCCGCGAGGTCAAGGCCGGCAACATCGAGATCACCGACACCGCCTTGGCCCGCGCCGCCGGCGTCGACCGCCGCATCGTCCGCAGCACCGTCGAGACCATCGGTGGCGACCCCGAGCTGCTGCGCGCCTTCAGCCGGTTCGCGCCCACCCTGCACCTCAAGGACGTCGCCCCCGCCATGGGCGCCGGCGTGCTCCAGATCGTCGCCCAGGACGCCCGCCAGCCCGGCATCCTCGCCGGCGTCTCGCTGGTCATCGCCGAGTCCGGCCTGAGCATCCGCCAAGCCATCGTCGAGGACCCCGCCTTCACCGAGGAGCCCGTGCTGTTCGTGGTCACCAACGAGCCCGTTCCAGGCAGCCTGATTCCCCTGTTGCAGCGGGTGCGCGGCGTCAAGACCGTGACCCTGCGGGGCTTGGAGCAGGCGTCGGTCGCAGCACCCAGCTAGATCTGCAGCCGCCGGATCGGCGCCATCACCGAACTCGGATCCTTCTTCCAGTCGATGGCCGGGTTGTCGCAGTAGAGCTCGACCTCGTTGCCGTCCGGGTCGGTGAGGTAGAGGCTCCAGCTCACGGTGTGGTCCGACGAGCCGTCGATGGCGACGCCCGCCTTCCGGAGCTCGTCCACGGCGGCGCGCAGCTCCTCCTTCGAGTCGCCGACCTTGATGCCGATGTGGTAGAGCCCGCGGCGGCGGCCGGGCGGGTTGCCGGGCGCGTCGCCGACCTCGATCAGCAGCAGCTCGTGGTGGGTGCGGCGGTTGTTGCCCACCAGCGCCGCCGCCTTGCCGCCGAACGCGTCGCCGACCACCTGGAAGCCCAGCGTGTCGCGGTAGAACCGGAGGCTCGCCTGCAGGTCGCGGACGTAGAACACCGCATGGCCCAGCTCGTGCGCCTTCATCGGGGGCGGGCAAGGCTGGAGGGTGTTCATCCTCTTGGTTCAGGGCAGGCTCCGCGCCTGCCTGAACCACGGATGCCACGGATTGCACGGAACCTCTGGTCCGTGGAATCCGTGCAATCCGTGGTCCGTCACTTGGGCGCGAGCTTGTCCTTCCCCACGTACGCCCGCAGCACCTCGGGGATCGCCACGGTGCCGTCCGCCTGCTGGAAGTTCTCCAGGATCGCGACCAAGGTGCGCTGGACGGCGATGGCGGTCGAGTTGAGGGTGTGCACGATGGCCGTCGGGTCCCCCGGGTTGGCGCGGCTGCGGGTGTTGTAGCGGCGGGCCTGGAAGTCGGTGCAGTTGCTGCACGACACGACCTCGCGGTAGGCTTGCTGGACCGGCATCCAGGCCTCGATGTCGTACTTCTTGGCCGCGATGGAGCCTAGGTCGCCGGTGCAGATGTTGACGACGCGGTACGGGATGCCAAGCGCCTGGTACAGCTCCTCTGCGTTCCGGACCAGCTCCTCGTGGATGCGCCAGGAGTCCTCGGGCTTGCAGTAGACGAACTGCTCGACCTTGCTGAACTGGTGGACACGGAAGATGCCCTTGGTGTCCTTGCCGTGGGCGCCGGCCTCCTTGCGGAAGCACGGCGACACGCCGGCGTAGAGCAGCGGCAGCGCCTTGTCGTCGAGGATCTCGCCCATGTGCATCGCGGCGATGGGGTGCTCGGAGGTGGCGATGAGGTAGAGCGGCGGCTCCTTGGCCTCGGCCTCGACCTTGTAGATGACGGACTCGAAGTCGGCGAGGTCCACCGCCCCTTCCATGGCCTCGCGCCGGAGCATGTAGGGCGGCTCGATGGCGGTGAAGCCCTTCTTCGCCAGGTGCTGCAACGCGAACAGCTCCAGCGCACGGCCCAAGAGGACGAGGTCGCCCTTGAGGTAGAAGAACCGGGCCCCCGCCGCGCGCGCCGCCCGCTCCAGGTCGGCCACGTCCAGCGACTCCAGCAGGTCCACATGGCTCACGGCGGCGAACGGGTGCTTCGGCTTGCCGCCCCACGCCCGGATCTCGACGTTCTCGGAGTCGTCCTTGCCGACCGGGACCGACGGGTGCATGAGGTTGGGGATGGTCCGCAGGAGCCCGTCACGTTCCTTCTCCGCGTCGGGCACCGACTTCTCCAGCGCCGCCAGCTCCGCGCCGACGGCGGCCATGCGCTCGAGCACGGGCTTGGCGTCCTGCCCCGCCTTCTTGGCCTCGGCGATGGCCTTGCCGCTGCGGTTGCGCTCCGCCCGCAACGCCTCCATCCTGGAAAGCCCCTCGCGCCACTGGGCGTCGAGGCCGCGCACCTGCTCCACCACGGCGGCGTCGCGGCCGCGCTTCTGGAGGTCCGCGCGCACCACGTCCGGGGTCTCGCGCAGGAGGCGGATGTCAAGCATGGCAGGGCCGCGACTTGCCGCGCTGCCTTAAGGTCCACGGGGGCATGGCGGGGGCGCCAATGCTCGACTACCACCGCCTCGGGTCCGTGCCGGCGAAGCACCACATCCAGCATCCCCGGGCCAAGGGCGACGACGTCGACGGCTGCCCCGTCTACTACGAGCACTGCATGACCCGCAAGGGCTTCGACGGCTCCTACGCCATCGCGTACCGCAAGAACAACCCGGCGCGCGAGGTGGCCCAGGAGCCCAGCCCGGTGCGCGACACCTTCGAGCCGGTCCCCGACCCGCTGTTGCGCCGGCGCCATTTCCGCGCCCCAGGTGTCGCCGGCGCTGGGCGGCTGTGGGAGTCGTTGCGGGTGCTGTGCGGCAACGACGACGTCCGCATCGGCACCAGCGAGCCCACCATCCAGGACTCGGGGCTGCTCCAGAACGGCGACGGCGACCTGCTGCTGTTCCTGCATGAAGGGGCCGGCACGCTCGACTCGGAGCTGGGCACGCTGGAGGTGCGGCGGCACGACTACGTCTGGATCCCGCGCGGGCTCATCCATCGGCTGCGGCTGTCGGGGCGGTCCCACGTCATGGTGATGGAGTGCCGCACGGGGCTCGACATCCCATCCAACTTCCGCAACCCGGCGGGGCAGCTCACCATGGACGCGCCGTACTGCCACCGCGACTTCCGGCGGCCGTCGATGCTGTCGGAGCCGAACCAGGAAGACATGGACGAGCAGGGCCGCGTGCGCGTGACCCTGAAGCGGGGCGACCGCTACACCGTGCGCGTGCTGCCGCATCATCCGTTCGACGTGGTCGGCTGGGACGGCGCCATGTACCCGGTGGCGTTCAGCATCCGCGACTACCAGCCCAAGACCGGCCTCGTCCACTTGCCGCCACCGGTGCACACCACCTTCCTCGGCGGCCGCGGCGCCTTCGTGGTCTGCTCGTTCGTGCCCCGCAAGGTGGACTACCATCCGAAGGCGATCCCGTGCCCCTACCCGCACTCCTCGGTCGATTGCGACGAGGTGCTGTGGTACGTCGAGGGCAACTTCACCAGCCGCAAGGGCGTCGGGCCCGCCTCCGTGAGCCTGCACCCCGCCGGCGTCCCGCACGCGCCGCAGCCCGGCCGCTACGAGGCGTCGTTCGGGCATGACCGGACGGACGAGCTGGCGGTCATGGTGGACACCTTCAAGCCGCTCTTGGCCACCAAGTGGGCGGTCGGGGCGGAGGACGCGGGCTACCACGGGTCGTGGCTGGGGCCGAAGGGAAGCTCGGGCTACGTGGACTGAGCGCGGCGCCGGCCGAAGACCTCCGGGGCTAAATCGTCCTCCACGCATTCCTCCGCGTGTCCCAAGACGCCGGCCCGCGCGTCCTGCTGATCGTCGACGACGAGCCGGACATGCTGGGCATCCTCCAGCACTTTGCCAAGGCGTGCGTCCCCGACGTCGAGGTGATGACCGCCAGCTCTGGCACGGCGGCGCTGGAGAAGATGCAGCACCGCGTCCCGCACGCCATCCTGTCCGACTACCGCATGCCCGACATGGACGGCGCCGAGTTCCTGAACCGCAGCACGGTGCTGGCCCCCGACGCGCGGCGCGTCCTGATGACCGCCTACGCCGACTCGGGGCTGGCGCACCGGGCCGGCCAGGACGTCCGGCTGGACGCGTTCGTCGAGAAGTCGCGCGGCGCCGCCGCCTTCGCCCAGGTCCTCAAGGACGTCCTGCGCTAGCGCCCGCCAGCACCGGGGTGGGTTGGAGGACGGAGGCGGCAGGCGCGCGCGGGACCTCGAAGCCGAACAGCGACCCGTGGCCCGGCCCTTGGCTCTCGTGCCAGACCCGGCCGCCGTGCAGCTCCACGATGCCCTTGGTGATGTAGAGGCCCAGGCCCGTGCCGCCATAGCCTTGCCCCTCGTGGACCTGGCTGAACGGCTGGAACAGGCGGCTTGCCTGCTCGCGGGTCAGCCCGACGCCGCTGTCGCGCACCCGCACGCAGACCGTGTCGTCGCCGGCCTGCACCTCCACCTGGACGATGCCGCCCGGCGGGGTGAACTTGAGGGCGTTGGAGACCAGGTTGAACAGCACTTGGGTGAGGCGGCCGGCGTCGGCCTCCAGGGTCGCCTGCCGCGGGCCGCTCCACGACAAGGCGACCCCGCGCTGGGCCGCCGCGTCCGCGAACGCCTGGTGGGTCTCGGCAACGACCTGGGCCATGTCCACGGGCGCCACGTCGAGCCGGAGCTGGCCGCTCTCGATGCGGGCGACGTCGAGCGTGCTGCGCACCAGGACGCCGAGGCGGTCCACGTTGCGGTCCAGCACAGTCAGGGCCTCGCGGGCGGCCGGGCTGCAGTCGGGCACATGGGTCTTGAGCAGATGGAGCTGGAGCTGCAGCACGCTGATCGGCGTGTTCAGCTCATGGGACGCCGTGTTCAGGAGCTGGGTCTTGAAGCGGTCCTGCGACAGCAGCCGCTCCAGCCGCTCGCGCTCGGCCCGCTTGCGCTCCGTCAGGTCGCGCAGCGCGACGACGTGGGCGACCGAGTCGTCCGAGCGGGGCGCCGGCGTGACCGTCCACTCCACCGGCGTCGCCGTGCCGTCCGGGCGCCGCACCAGGCCCTCGATGGCGGGGCTGCCCTCGATGGAAAGCAGCGCCACCGGCCCCCCGTCCGGCCGCGCCAGGCGGGAGGCGAGCGGCTTGCCGACGAGGTTGGCGGCGGGGCCGAACAGCCGGGCCGCGGCGGGGTTGAGGAACTCGATGTTGCCGCCGCCGTCAAGGCCGATGATGGGCTCCCCGGCGGAGGCAAGCAGGAGGTCGCTGCGGGCGCGCGCCTTTTCGGCGCCGCTCCAGAACGCCAGCAGGGCGGCGGCCTGGGCCAGGACCATGGCGGCGTGGATCGCGGCCCATTCCCAAGGGTTGGCCAAGGCGTGGGGGTGGTTGTACACCCAGTTGGGCGCCAAGGTGCCCACGACGCCGTGGTCGACGGCCACGTAGGCGACCGCGATGAGGAACGGCACCCAGTCCTGGTAGAGGGTGATGAGCGCGACCATGACGAAGAAGTGGAAGTGCGCCTCGATGTAGCCGCCGGAGAACTGGACGAGGACGGCGGAGGCCGTCACGCAGGCCAAGGCCGCGAACGAGCTGCGCCAGCGCAGGGACAGGCGGGGCCAGGCCGCGACCGCGCCGAGGGCCGCGACCGCGCCGCCCTCCGCAAGCGCGAGCGGCCAGCCCCAGCCCATGAAGGCGCCGAAGACGACCAAGGCGACGGCTTGCAGGAAGATGACCCACAGCACGATGGTGTGCCGGGTTTGCCAGATTTGGCGGGGAAGCTCGGCCCCGACCGGGAACGCGTCCGGCAGGCGATGGCGACGGTTTGCCATGAGGGGCGCCATGGGGGAAAAAAGCGGGTTTGACGTAAGAAATGGTGGGCACGGAGACTGACCTGCCGAGCAGCGGTGGAAGAAATCGGGCGTGAACGCGGCGGCAGGCCACCTCCGATACGTTTTTGCCTGCGGGGGCTGGCTGGACGAGCGCCATGACCGACGCCCAGCCCGCCGCCCAGCCTGCCCGCCGGGGCCTTTTCGGGGGCGCGTTCGACGCCCTGCTTGCCCCGTTCCGTGGCCGCGACGCGGCGCCCGGCAACGTCCAGCGCGAGAAGCACCGCCAGTACCGCCTGCTGTTCGTGGACGTCGGCAACGCCGCCCGCAGCCAGGTCGCGCAGGCCTACGCCACCATCTACGGCTTCCACGCCGAGTCGGCCGGCACCTTCCCCGGGACCCGGGTGGCCCCCGAGGCCGTCGCCGTCATGGCCGACCAGGGCATCGACATCGCGCACTTCCGCCCGAAGCCGCTCGACGTCACCCGGCTGGAGGCGTTCGACCGCGTCATCACCATGGGCGACTCGCTGCCGAAGCCGTGGCGCAGCCAGCAGAACGTCCTGGAGTGGAACCTCCTGGACCCGCAGGGCCTGCCGCTTGAGGCCTACCGCCAGATGCGCGACGACTGCGAGAAGCGGATTCGCAAGCTCGCGAAGGAGCTGCGGGTGGAGAAGCCCGAGCTCGTGGTCCTGAACGCCTGATCGTCAGCAGACCGTTCAGCAGACGGCCCCCGGCCTTCCAGCCGCGCACCCCATCTAGGGGCTTCGCCCCTAGGACCCCTTGGCGGGTGGCTTTCGCTCCGCGAGCCACCCACCCATCGCCTCCGCTTCGCGTTCGGCGCGCGCCGACGCGCGACCCTCCACGCCCGTTCAGCAGACTGCCCCAGGCCTTCCTGCCGCATACTCCATCAGCGGCCGCACCGCCTCGCGCAGCCTGGCGCCTTCGTCGGTGAGCCGGTACTCGACGCGGGGCGGGATGGCGGCGAACGCCTCGCGCCGCACCAGGCCTTCCGACTCCAGCGCCTTGAGGGTCTCGGACAGCGTGCGCGGGCTGATGCCGACCAAGGTGTCGCGCAGCTCGTTGAAGCGGATGGCGGGGCGGTTGCCCAGGGTCACGATGATGCACATCGTCCACTTCTTGCCGACGAGGTCGATGAGGCCGCCGACGGTGCAGATGCAGTCGTTGCGGACGGGGAGCCGGGCCACTTCACTCCGGTGAAGCAAGGGCATGGATACAAACTTTGCACCTTAAGCGCTTCAACCGTTGAACCCATCTTGGAGGTGTCTTGATGGGTCCTGAGTGCCCCTGCGGCGACTTCTGCTGCTAGTTCCCTGCGCTGGGCCTCTTCCTCTTCTCCAACAACTCCCGCACCCGCCGCTCGATGTCGTCGCGCACCGCCCGGAACGCCGCGATGGGCTGGCCCTTCGGGTCGGGCAGCGCCCACTCCTCCATCGGCTTCCCCGCGAAGGCGGGGCAGGCGTCGTCGCCGCAGCCCATCGTCACCACCAGGTCGCACGCCTCGCGCACCCAGGCCTCGTCGAACCCCTGGCTCGCGTGCTGGGAGATGTCGATGCCGCGCTCCCGCATCACCGCGACCGCCTCCGGCAGGACATGCCCCAACGGGACGCTGCCGCCGCTGCGGGCCTCGACCTGGGCGCCGCCGAGGTGGCGCGCGAAGCCTTGCGCCATCTGGCTGCGGGCGGAGTTGCCGACGCAAGCGAACAGGACGCGGAACGTCATCGCCATGCCTCCAGCAGGGTCCAGGTCGCCATGCCGGCCACGCCGCCGAAGGCCGGCGCCACCAGATGAGGCCACAGGCCGCCCCACGCCCCCGCCACGAGGGCGGGCGCGAGGGCGCGGGCCGGGTTGACGCCGGCGCCGAAGGGGCCGAAGGCGAGGGCCGCGACGGCGACGGCGCCGCCGATGGCCAGGCCGGCGTCGCTCCGCTTGGCGACCGCCGCGATGACGAGCGCCAAGAGGAAGGTGCCCGCGGCCTCGGCCAGCAGGGCCGGCGCAAGGCTTGGCGTGGGGACGACGATCGGCGCCAGGCTGGGCGCGAGCGGCAAGAGCAAGAGGCAGGCGGCGAGGGCGCCGAGGCCTTGGGCGGCCAGGTAGGCGGGCACGCGGCGCCAGGGGAAGCGTTGGGTGGCCGCGAACCCGAGCGTGACGGCCGGGTTGAAGTGGGCGCCGCCGACGGGGCCCAAGGCGTAGACGAGGACCAGGACGACGCCGCCGAAGGCCAACGCGACGGCGTCCGCCCCAAGGCCCTGGAGGATGGCTGCGCCGCCTGCCAGCATCAGGAAGAACGTCCCGGCCGCCTCGGAGGCCTCCGGCCGCAGGTCCATGCCGCGGCCACGCCCCGCGCGACTTGAAGGACCGGTAGCCAAGGGTGAACCGATGCACACAAAGGGACAACGGGGCCACGGAACCGGCCGCCGCGCCGCGACCTTCGCGCCCTCTGGCCGAAAGCATCAAGACGGTCCCGGTGCAAACGCGGGTCATGCCCCATCGCGTGCTCTTCGTGGACGTGGGCAACTCGTGCCGCGGCCAGATCGCCGTCGGCTTCGCGCGGGCGCTCGGCCTCGACGCGGACTCCGCCGGGACCATGCCGGCCCGGGCGGTGGCGCCCAGCGCCGTCCTTGCGATGCAGGAGCGCGGCATCGACATCAGCGGGCTGCGGCCGCGCCACGTCGAGTTCGGCGACCTGCCGCGCTACGAGCGCGTGATCAGCATGGGGCCGGGGGTCGCCGCCACCGACCCCGACCTGCCGGTCACCGAGCATTGGCCGCTCGATGACCCCGCCAACCTGGAGTACGAGACCGTGCGCTTCCTGCGCGACGACATCCAGCGCCGGGTCAGCCGGCTTGCGGCCGAGATGGTGGAGTGGGGCGCGCTGCCGGACCCGCAAGGGCTTCCCGCAGCTGCCTGAGGTCCGTCGCCGGCGCCTTGCAGGCGTGGCCTTCGCAGACGTAGGCGGTCGCCGCCCCGCCGCGCGCCAGGTGCTCCTTCGTCCAGGGCGCGGCCTTGGCAAGTGCGGGCGTCGCGCGCAGCACCACCGTCCGCGGCGCGTGGCCGGCCTGCAGCAGGCGCACCATCGCGTCCGCGTCCGGCCCGGTCCCGGCCACGACGGCTTCGCGCGTCGGGCCGAGGGCGAGGTCGAGCGCGCACAGCATCATGGCGTAGGCGGGCGGCGACGCGGCCAGGCCAGCGGCGAACGCATCGGCCACGCCGTTGGCCAGGCGCGTCCAGCGGGGCTCGCCCGTGAGCAGGCCGAGCTTGTGGAGCGCGTAGGCGGCGGCGGAGTTGCCGCTCGGCAGGGCGCCGTCGTAGGCCTCGCGGCGGGCCGCCCCCAGCTCGTCGGCGTCCTTCGGGGCCTGCTGGAACGCGCCGCTGGGGTGCAGGAAGCGCGCCTCCAGTTGGCCCGCGACCTCGACGGCCCAGGCCAGGTGCGCGGCGTCGAAGGTGGCGCCGTAGAGCTCGACCAAGCCCCACAGCAGGAAGGCGTGGTCGTCGAGGAACGCGACCTCGTCGGCCTGGCCGTGGTGGTGGCGGTGCCGGAGCCGCCCGTCGGGCTGGCGCATCTTGTCGCGCAGGAACGCGGCGGCGCGCGTGGCGGCCTCGGCGTAGCGCGGCTCCGCGAGCGCCACGGCGGCCTTGGCGAACGCGGCCAGGGCGAGGCCGTTCCAGTCGGTGAGCACTTTGTCGTCCAGCAGGGGGCGCTCGCGCTTGGCGCGCACGGCGGCAAGCCGGGCGTGCGCCGCCTCCAGGCCGGCGACGTCGCCGACGCGGTGCAGCACGTTGGCGCCGGTGCGGCGCTTGGTGGCCTCGTCGAGGAAGTTGCCCTCGGCGGTGACGCCGTAGGCTTGGCAGAACGCGGCGCCGTCGCGCGGGCCGAGCGCCGCCAGGATCTCGTCGCGCCGCCACAGGTAGAACGTGCCCTCCTCGCCCTCGGAGTCGGCGTCCTCGGCGCAGCGGAAGCCGCCGGCGGGGTCGTGCAGGTCGCGCAGCACGTAGTCCAGGGTCGAGCGGGCCACCTCGGCGAAGCCGGCGCGGCCGGTGCGCTGGTGGGCCTCGACGTACGCCATCGCGAGCATCGCCTGGTCGTACAGCATCTTCTCGAAGTGCGGCAGGCGCCACTCGGGGTCGGTGCTGTAGCGGTGGAAGCCGCCGCCGAGGTGGTCGCGGACGCCGCCCGCGGCCATCTTCTCCAAGGTCGCCACCACCATCGCTTCGGCTTCGGCGTCGCCGCGGTCGGCCAGCCGCAGCAGGAACAGCAGGATGTGCGGGGACGGGAACTTGGGCGACCCGCCAAAGCCGCCGTGCTCGGGGTCAAAGCGGGCCGCCAATGCGTCGCCGCCGCGCCGCAGCACGCCGAGGTCCAAGGCCGCCGGCTTCTGCGTCGCGGGCTCGTCGTCATGGCCGTGCGGCTCGCCCGTCACGTGCAGCATGAGGTGGTCCGCCTGCGCCTCCAGCTCCTTGCGTTGCGCCCGCCACGCCTCGGCCACGCGGCCGGGCAGGTCCATCATGCCGATGCGGCCGTGCCGTGTCTCCTTCGGGAAGTAGGTGCCGGCGAAGAACGGCTTCTTGCCGTGCGTCAGCAGCACCGTGAGCGGCCAGCCGCCGGCCCCCGTCATCAGCTGGCACGCCGCCATGTACGCGTCGTCCAGGTCGGGACGCTCCTCGCGGTCCACCTTGACGCAGACGAACGCCTCGTTCATGCGGCGCGCCACCTCGGCGTCCTCGAACGACTCGTGCGCCATGACGTGGCACCAGTGGCAGGTCGCGTAGCCGATCGAGAGGAACACCGGCACGTCGCGCCGCCGCGCCTCCGCGAACGCCGCCTCGCCCCACGGCCACCACTCGACCGGGTTGTCCGCGTGCTGCCGCAGGTAAGGGCTTGGCTCGGACGCCAGGCGGTTGGCCACGCCGACGGCAGCCGGTCGCCGCCAATGACGTTTGGGCGCGGGCAGCCCATCGGCAGCCTTGAATCGCGCCATCCGATGGCAAGGGCATGACGACGCCCACCGCCCACGAACTGCAGGAAGGCCTCGGCCAGACCGGCCGCTTCGGGGAGATTTTCATCGGCCTCGGCCTGCTGATCCTGGTCTTCGGCTCGGTGCTGTGGTGGCTCGGCCACTCCCACGCCCTCACCACCGGCTTCCCGCCCGCCGGCAGCGACGCCATCACCGTCGGGGCGCTGTTCTTCTTCGAAGGCCTCGGCTTCACCCTGTTCGGCACCATGGTCATGCTCGCGGGCTGGGGCCGCCACCACGGCGAGGCCTAGCGTGGCCCTCGCGCGGCTGCTCCTGAAGGTCGCCGTCGCGCTCGTGGTGCTCGCCATCGTCGCGGTCGCCACCGCCTACGCCATCGACATGAAGGTCCAGGCGAGCGTGGTCGACAAGTCGTGCAACCCGCTCGGCGAGTCGACCGTCACGGTGCGCGCCAAGGTGCTCGGCGTCACCCACACGGCGCCCGTCGACACCGAGGTCTGCGCCACCCTCCAGCCCGACAACTTCGTCGAGTACCGCCTGCGTTCCGGCCGCACCAGCCTGTACGAGGCGGAAGGCGGCCGCTGCCTGTTCGACACCGAGCACGGGCTGGGGCCGGACAGCTGCGCGCGCTGACCTGCCATCCGGCGAAACGGCCAAACAGGGCCTAGGGCTCGGCGGGGCCGTGCTCACGCGCACCCAGCAGCGCCAGTTCCTCGCCATCGCCCTCGTCGTCGTGGGCCTGCTCCTCCTGTTCGGCAACTTCAGCCTGGGCCTGCTGGTCGTCATCGGCGCCATCGCCGGCGTCGCCCTCGGCATCGTCCTGCTGCTCGACAACCGCCAGGAGTCCCGCGTCCTCGGCATCGTGCTGCTGCTGGTGAGCGCGCTGCTGTTCCTGGCGCCGCGGTTCTTCCACTCCATCGTCGAGGCCGTCAACATCCTGGGCGGCCTGGCCATGGTCGTGGTCGGGTTGTGGATCCTCTGGGGCATCCGCAAGGGCACGCCCGCCTGGCGCTGACCGCGGCCCTCGCACTCAAATAGCACCGTTGGGTCGCGCGGGCATGGCCCTCAAGGACGGCGACGTGGTCAAGTTCGACTACACCCTCTTCGTCGACGGCAAGATGCTCGAGACCTCCCAGGAGGAGGTCGCCCGCGCCAACGGCATCCACCGCGACGGCCGCCGCTACGCCCCGCTCACCGTCACCCTGGGGGGCCGCCAGATCATCCCCGGCCTGGAGTCGCACATCCGCAGCCACGGCCAGGTGGGCAAGACCGTCAAGGTCGAGCTGGCCGCCGCGGATGCCTACGGCGAGCGCGAGGCCGCCAAGGTCAAGGACGTCCCGATGGCGCAGTTCCGCGCCCAGAAGGTCACGCCCCAGGTCGGCATGGGCTTGACCATCGAAGGGCAGCGCGGCATCGTGACCCGGGTCGCCGGCGGCCGCGTCCGCGTGGACCTGAACCACGACCTGGCGGGCAAGCCCCTCACGTACGAGTACACCATCCGCGAGGTGCTGTCGGACGAGAAGTCCAAGGTGGACGCCGTGCTGGCGAACCTGTTCCCCGCCGGCTCCTACAAGGTCCACCACGAGGCCGACGCGGTCGCCATCGAGGTGCCGGACCAGGTCAAGTTCGACCAGAACTGGATGATGGCCAAGTTCCGCATCGTGGGCGACGTCCGCCTCGCCACCGAGAAGAAGAAGGCCATCAAGCTGGTCGAGGTCTACCCGGTCATCCCCGACGCCCCCGCCGAGGACGAGGGGCATGAGGGCCATGGGCACGGGCCCGGCGAGCACAAGCACTAGGCCGCCGTGGAATCCGCGGGCCCCCGTCCGCAAGGACATCAAGCCCGGCACGCCGAGCCGAAGCCATGCCGGAGAAAGGCCGCGTCGTGGGCTGGAGCCTGTTCGTGCCGCTGTTCGTGGGTGCCGCGCTCCTGGGCGCGCTGGGCTTCGCGCTCGGCAACGGCCACCCCGCCGTCGCCTGGCTGTGGGGCGCCGCGACCCTGCTGGGCCTGCTGGGCAGCTTCGGGTTGCTGCGCTGGGGGCATCACCACTTCCATACCCGCTACGACTAGCCGCCGTCAGTCGTCCTCGGGCGGGCGCGGCGGCTGCTTGCGCAGGAGGGTGAACCAGAACGTGGTGCCGTGGCCAGGCCCCGGCGAGTCCACGGCCATGCGGCCGCCGTGGCGCTCGACGATGCCCTTCGAGATGTAGAGGCCGAGGCCGGTGCCGCGCTCGCGCGCCTGCTCGGGGTCGTGGACCTGCGTGAACGGCTGGAACAGGCGGCCCCGCTGGCGCGCCGTCATGCCGATGCCGCTGTCGGTGACGCGCACCGTCGCCTCGTCCGCGCCGCCCTCCACCTGCACCGTGATGGCGCCGCCGTCGGGCGTGAACTTGAGGGCGTTCGAGAGCAGGTTGTCGAGCACCTGGGCCAGCCGGGTCGCGTCGCCCTCCACCTCCACCGGCCCCGCCGCGTCCAGCCGCATCCGGATGTTGGCCAGGTGGGCGGCGTCCTGGAACGAGTCGAGCGCCTCGCGGGCCGCCGCCGTGAGGTCGAGGGGGGCTGGCGCGATGCTGAAGCGCCCGGCCTGGATGCGCGCCGAGTCGAGGATGTCCCGGATGAGCCGCGCCAGCCGCTCGACGCCGCGCGACACGATGGCGACGTTGCGCTGGAACTCGACCAGCGGCCGCTCCTGCTCGGCCATCTGCAGCAGCTGGACCTGGAGCCGCAGCGGGGTGAGCGGGGTCGCAAGCTCGTGGGCGCTGACGTTGAGGAAGTGGGCCCGGAACCGGTTGGCCTCCTCCAGCCGCTGGATTTCCAGGCGGCGCTCCTCGGCCACCTGACGCGCCGCCTCCGCGGCCTTGCGCTCGGTGATGTCCTGCGAGGTGCCGCGCAACCCGACGGGCTGGCCGTCGGCCACCAGCAGGCCGCCGCGCACCTCGATCCAGCGCGTCGTGCCGTCGGGCCGGAGGATGCGCACCTCGTACTGGAACGGCGTGCCGGCCGCGATGGCGCGGCGGGTCTCCGCCTCGGCCGCGGGCAGGTCGTCGGGGTGGATGAGGCGGCTCGCCTGCGCGACCGAGATCTCCGGCTGCGGCTCCAGCCCGTGGATGCGCCACAGCTGGTCGGACCAGCGCGACCGGCCGGTGGCCAGGTCGGTCTGCCACGAGCCGAGGTTGGCGATGGCCTGCGCCTCCATGAGGCGGGTCTCGCGGTCGTGCAACGCCAGCTCCTGGGCGCGGCGCTCGGTCATGTCCCGCAGGATGCCGGAGAAGTAGCGGCCCTCGGGCGCCGTCCAGGTCGAGAGCGACAGCTCGACGGGGACCTCGCGGCCGTCGCGGTGCAGCGCCGTGAGCGCGATGGTCTTGCCGAGGATGCGCGACGGGCCGCCTTGCACGACGCGGGCAAGGCCGGCGCGGTGCAGCGGACGCGCCGCCGGCGGCATGAGGACGGTCAGTTCTTGGCCCAGCAGTTCGTCCGGCTTCCAGCCCAGGGTCTTCTCGATGGCGGCGTTGACGTACACGACGCGGCCGGCGGAGTCGGCGTTGATGATGGCGTCGTTGGCGGTGTCGGCCAGGGCGCGGAAGCGGGCCTCCTTGACGTAGAGGTCGCGCGTGATGTCGGCGGCGCGGCGCTCGGCGCGCTCGCGGGTCGAGGCCAGGCTCCAGGTGATGGAGGCGACCAGCAGGCTGGAGAGGATGCCGGCGGTGAGGACCGTGGTGGAGAGCGGGCCGAGCCGGGACCCGAAGGCGTTGTGGACCGTGAGGTTCCAGGTGCGGCCGCCGAACTCCATCGCGCGCGCCTCGACGATGGGGCGCCGGCCTTCGCCGCCTTGGGCCTCGTGCAGCAGCAGGCCGCCGTCGTGGACCGCGAAGCCGACGCCGAGGTCGTCGCGCACCAGCACGGCGGCCACGTCGCGGCCCTGGAACGCGGCGGCCACCCAGCCCTCGGTCTGGTTGCGCCAGTCGGTGGTGTTGGTGACGCCGCCGCGGTACAGGGGCAGCACCATGAGGTAGCCCGGCTCGTCGGTGCCGTTGGACAGCAGGTCGACGGGCTCGGTCAGCGCGGCCTGGCCGGTCATGGCGGCGCGCTCGAGCGCGGCCCGGTGGGCGGGCGACGCGAACAGGTCCATGCCGACGGCGGCGCTGGGGCCGCCGCGCGGCACGGCGAGGTACAGCACGGGGGCGACCACTTCGCCGGGCATGGGCTCCGGCCGGATGTCGAAGCCGAGGGCGCCATCGGAGCGGGCGGCGACCTCGAAGCGCGGGACGTCCTGCGGCCACACCCATGCCACGAAGCCCACGCCCTCGATGCCGGGATGGGTCTCCTGCAAGTCGAGCCGGTCGACGTAGGTGCGCCACTCGTGGCGGGACAAGGGCGCCGAAGCGGCATGGAACGCCTGGGCGCCGCGCAGCACCTGGAAGTAGGCGCCCATGCGCGCCTCGATGGCCGCCTCGACCTCGTCGGCCTGCCGCGCCGCCTGGAGCTGGTGCTGCGCCTGCTCGGCGTCGTCGGCGGCCCGCACGAACAGCGCCGAGACCGCCAGCGCGAGCACCAGCACGAGGGCCGGCAGGGCCAGGCGGCGGGCCCAACGGGACGGCACACCCGCCAAAGGGGTTCGGCCACTTGAACCAAGCAGGGGCGGCAGCAGTCCGCCGTCGCGCTGATAAACCGCGCCCGTGTCGCCGCGCCCAGGGTCCGGCCGTGTCGAAGTCCCAGTACCAATGCATCGTCGTGGGCGGCGGGTTCGCGGGCTGCGCTGCCGCCATCCGCCTCGCGCAGAAAGGCATCAAGGTGCTGCTGGTCGAGCGCGGCGACGAGGGCGGCGCCAAGAACCTCAGCGGCGGCATCCTGTGGGGCAACGACCTCGCGAAGGTCATCCCCGACTGGAAGGCCACCATGCCGCTGGAGCGCCCGGTGTCCGACAAGAAGGTCGGCTTCCTCGGCGAGGCCGGCCACGCCTTCGTGATCGACTACTTCGACCCCGCCCTCAAGACCCAGACCGTGGGCTACGCGGTGCTGCGCGGCAAGACCGACAAGTGGCTCGTCGACCAGGCCAGGAAGGCCGGCGTGTCGGTCGTCACGGGCGTCAACGTCGAAGGCCTGCACAAGGAGAACGGCGTCGTGCGCGGCGTCGTCCAGGGCGGCGAGGTCACCTACGCCGACGTCGTCATCGTCGCCGACGGCGCCAACTCGCGGCTGACGCTGCAGGGCGACCTGCGGCACGGCGACAAGAAGCTCGACATGGACCACTACGCCCTCGGCGTCAAGGAGGTCCTCAAGCTGCCCCGCAACGTCCTCGAGGAGCGTTTCGGCTGCGGCCCCGACGGCGGGGTCGCGGCGGAGTTCGTCATCGGCCGCTCCGACGGCGTGCTCGCCGGCGGCTTCCTCTACACCAACCAGGACACGCTGTCGCTCGGCGTCGTGATCAACCTGCCCAGCATGAAGCACCAGGGCGAGCTGACCACGCACGACGTGGTGGAGCAGTTCCGGATGCACCCGTACATCCAGAGCCTCGTCAAAGGCGCCGAGCTGGTGGAGTACGGCGCGCACCTGGTCCCCGAAGGCGGCTACATGGCGCTCTCCGAGCTGCACGCCGACGGCGTCCTGGTGGCCGGCGACGCGGCCGGCTTCTGCTTCTCCAACGGCATCGTGATCCAGGGCATGAACTACGCCGTGCGCTCCGGCATCTGCGCCGCCGACGCCGTCGTCCACGCCACCCGCAAGGGCGACTACTCGGGCGTCACCCTGTCGCACTACGCCAAGCTCCTGGAGGCCGACGGCGTGATGGGCGACTTCAAGCGCTTCAAGAACGTCGGCAAGTTCCTCTGGAACCCCCGCCTGTTCCAGAAGTACCCCGACTTCCTCGCCGGCGTCTTCCGCAACATGCTCTCCGCAGAGGGGCAGAAGCAGAAGATGAAGGACCACGTCCTGGCGAGCATGAAGCAGGCCGGCATCAGCCGCCGCGACGTCCTGTCCGACGCCATCAACGCCGGGGTGAACATGTGACCGCCGCGCACGCCACCCACGCCCCCGGCACCCCGCCAGCACCCAGCCACGCCGAGCCCCTCGCCGGCCCGACCACGGACACCAAGCCGCGCACCGTGCCGCTGCCCCCGAGCCAGCTCGGCAAGCTCCCCGTCGTCAACGTCAAGGCCCGCCTCGGCGCCACCAAGTTCGTCACCGACGCCCACGAGTTCCAGCACATCACCGTCGACCCGGAGGTCTGCGAGACCTGCCCGCACACCATGTGCGTCAACTCGTGCCCGGCCCGCTGCTTCGAGTTCGTCGATGGCCGGATGCAGTTCACCTACGAGGACTGCGTCGAGTGCGGCACCTGCGACATCGTCTGCACCCCGGGCAGCGTCAAGTGGCACCACCCGCGGGCCAGCTTCGGCGTCAACTACCGCTACGGCTGACCAGCCAAGCCACGGCGCCGACCACCAGCAGCGACGCAAGCACTAGGGCCTGGCGACGGGCCGCGCGCAGCCGCGCCTGCGTCGCCGCCCGCTCCGCCTCCAGCCGCGCCCGCTCCCGGGCCCACTCGCGCTCCGCCGTCTCGAACGCCTGGACCTGCCCGCGCCGCGCCGCCAGCTCGTCGTGGACGGCGGCCGCGACCTCGGCCTTCTGCTCGCGCACCTCGACGCGGCGCCGCACCGTCTCGGCCTTGTCCGCGAGCTGCTGCGCCTGCTGCCGCCGGGTCGCGTGCCAGTCGGCGCGCTCCTCCTCCAGCGCCTGCATCCGGCGCCGGTGCTGCGCCTTCAGCTCCCGCAGCTTGTCGGCGTGGTCGCGCTCCAGCTCCTTCTGGCGGGCGACGAGCCAGAGCCGCGCCTCCTCCGGCAGGTCCGGCGGCGGGTCCATGGCCGGCCGAACGGGGCGGGCCGCAAAGCCTCATCCCCGCCCCGCCCATCCGAGCCCATGGGCCACGACCACGACCATGCCGTGGCGCATCGGGCCCAAGCCGTCGCCAACCGGCGCCGCCTCGCCCTGGTGGCCTGCGGCGGCCTCGTGGTGCTGGCGGCCGAGGTCGCCGGCGGCATCGCCTCCGGCTCCCTGGTCCTGCTCGCGGACGCGGCGCATTACCTCACCGACATCCTGAGCGTCCTGCTGGCGTTGCTGGCGGTCCAATGGAGCCTGCGGGCGCCGACGGGCCGCAAGACCTTCGGCCACCACCGCGGCGAGGTGCTCATGGCGTTCGTGCAGGCGGTGGCGCTCTGGGGCGTGTCGGTCGCGTTCCTGGTGTTCGCCGCGTTCCGCCTGCACGACCCGCCGCCCGTCGAAGGCAGCGTCATCCTCGTCGTGGGCGTCGCGACCCTGCTCGCCAACGTGGGCCTGGCATTGACGCTGCGCGGGGCCGCCGGCAAGAACCTGAACGTCCGCGCCGCCTACCTGCACATCCTGAGCGACGTCCTCGGCAGCGCCGCCGCCATCCTGGCCGGCTTCCTGGCCCACCAGTACGGCTGGGCCGTCGCCGACCCGCTGCTGACGGTCCTGGTGACGGTCCTGATCCTCGCCTACACCTGGCGCCTGACCCGGCAGACGCTGCACATCCTCATGGAAGGCACGCCGGAGCACCTGGAGGCCGACGAGGTGCGCGCCGCCATCCTGGAGGTCCCCGGCGTCGCCGGCGTCCACGACCTGCACCTCTGGTCGCACGCCCCCGGCCACGAGTCGCTCACCGTCCACGTCGTCGTCCAGCAAGGACCGCCGCAGGAACCCATCATGCACGCCATCCACCGCCGCATCGGCGAAGGCTTCGGCGTCCGCCACGTCACCGTCCAGCTCGAGTCGCCCGAATGCCCCTGCGACACCTTGCGGCACTCCTGGGGCGCCGACTAGCGGCCGCCGCCAATGTTTTGGTCAGGACGCCGATCGGCCGGACGATGCCCGCCTTGGACGCCACCCTCGAGAAGGCCCTCAACCACCACGTCACCGAGGAGTTGGCCGCCAGCCACCGCTACCTCGCCTCGTCCGCCGCGCTGCGGGAGGCCGGCCTGTCCGGCATGGCCCACTGGATGCAGATCCAGTCCGACGAGGAGCGCGTCCACGCCATGAAGTTCTTGGACCACATCCACGCCCGGCACGGCCACATCCGGCTGGAGGCGATTCCTGCTCCTCCGCCCGCCGACAACGGTGGGTTGGCGGCGTTCCAGGCGGCGTTGGCGCTGGAGGAATCGACGACGCTGCGGATCCACGAGCTGCATGGGAAGGCCACCGCCGCCAACGACGTCGCGCTCCGGGTCTTCCTGGAGTGGTTCGTGCAGGAGCAGGTGCAGGAGGAAGACACCATCCGGCACATCCTGGACCGGTTCCGGCTGGCGCAGAACGACCCTGCCGCGTTGCTGTTGCTGGATCAAGAGTTGGGGAACCGGGCGGCGGCGGGCGCGTAGGAACGCCGCGACGCTGCCTTGCTGGGCCCCGTCAAGCCGGTTGGGCCCGCCGGCGGGTGCGCAGGGTCGCGCGGAACGTGGTCCCGGGCCCGGGCACAAACTCCGCGTGGCCCTCAAGCTGCTCCGTGAGGGTGGCCACGAGCCGGAACCCCATCCCCGTGGAAGACGCGAGGCGCACCGGGGGCGCCATTCCGACCCCGTCGTCCACGACCTCGAGCGTGACCTGGTCCGGCCCGGCATGGCGGATGGTGATGCGGATGCCGCCGTTCCGGCCGTGCGGAAAGGCGTGCTTCAGGCTGTTCGAGACGAGCTCGTTGAGGATGAGCCCGCAACTGACCGCAAAGTCGATGCCGACCTCAAGCGGCTCGACGTCCACGGTGATGGCGACACCGCCGTCGGTGGCGTGCAAGGCGGACAACTGGGCGACCAGGTCCTGCACGTAGGCCTGGAAATCGATGGCGGCCATGTCCGTGCTCCGGCACAGCTTCTCATGCACGAGGCCAATGGCCCGCACGCGGTTCCGGCTGTGGGCAAACAGTTGCCGCGCCTTCGCGCCCTCCACCGAGTCCGCCTGCAGGTTCAGGAGGCTCGCCACGAGCTGCAGGTTGTTTTTCACGCGGTGGTGGATTTCCTGGAGCATGACCTCCTTTTCCCGCAACGACCGTTCGATGCGCAGTTCGATGTCGTGCCGCTGGGTCACGTCCCGCTTGATGTTGGCGGCGCCAACCACCCGCCCCAGGGGGTCCCGGACCGGCGAGACCGAGATGGAAACCCAGAGCGCCGTGCCATCCTTCCGGACCCGTTGCGCCTCGCGCGTCGGCACCGCCTCGCCGCGCGCCACCCTGGCGAGAAACGACTCCTCCGCCTCCTCCTGGCCGGCCTTTGCCGCGGCGGGGCGGAGCATCGAGATGGACCGCCCGATGGCTTCCTCCGCCGCGTACCCGAACATCCCTTGCGCTGCGGGATTCCAGCTTGTGATGCAGCCGTCCAGGGAGATCGAGATGATGGCGTCGGACGAGGCTTCGACCACGGCCGCCGCCCGGACGGCATCCCCCGCTTTCTTGCGGTCGGTGATGTCGTGGATGGACGCTAGCACAAGCCGTCCGTCCTCGGTCTCCAGGGCGCTGAGGCAGATTTCCACGGGGAACTCGCGCCCGTCCTTTCGCCGGGCATACGATTCGAGTCCGGCCCCCGCGTCCCGGGTCTTGGGATGGGCAAGGAACGAGGCCCAGTGCCCAGGATGATGCGGCCCGAACCACTCTGGCAGCAGCATCTCCGCCTGGCGCCCGAGACTCTCGTTGCGCCCGTACCCGAACAGGTGCTCGGCCTGCTGGTTGCTGAACGTGATGCAGCCCTGCGCATCCACGACGACCATGGCGTCCGGGGCTGCCTCAAGGAGCATCTGGAACCTTCGGTCCGAAGACGCTGCTTCGCGGGGCGGGCGCGGCTTGGAAACCCGCCGGGCCACGTCGCTCCCGGCGGACGTTGCGTTGCCCATCAGGCTCCGGCCTGCAGTCCGTCGTCCGCGGCCTGCGCAATGGGCGGAGTATGCAAAAACGAATGGCCCACGGAAATGCATAAGAGGGGCGTTTCAAGGAACCTGCTGAACGGCCCCGGGTTTAGCAACAGCGAGGTCCCGCTTGCCCCCGGCATTGCGCAGGTGAGCGCTCGCGGGCGCGGCAGGCTCAAGCCGGCATTTCGGGCCCGCATTTTTTGGGGACGCGCAGGGCCACGCTTTTATCCGAACCCCAAGTCCCGCGCCCCAGGGACACTCCAGGAGTCCAGCCCTGGCAAGGCCCCTTTCGGTGCGTCATGGCCTCCCACGCTCCCGCAGCGCCCGCCGACCCTGCCCTGTCCGCCTGGGGCCCCGGCAAGCCCTACCTCCTCAAGGGGCTCAACCGGCCGTTGCATGTCGCGGTCTGCATGAAGATGACGCCGGACGCGACCGACCTCACCATCGACCCGGTGAAGAAGACGCTCGACCGCTCCAAGGTCAAGAACATCATCAACCCGCCCGACGAGAACGCGTTCGAGTTGGCGCTCCAGTTCAAGGACCGCTTCGGGGCGCAGGTGTCGGTGGTCACGATGGGGCCGCCGTTCTTCGACGTGATGCTGCGGGAGTGCGTGGCGCGCGGCGCCGACCGTGGCGTCCTCATCACCGACCGTGCCTTCGCGGGCGCCGACACCTGGCCGACGTCGATGACGCTGGCGGCCGGCATCAAGAAGATCAGCAAGCAGTGGGGCGACGTGGACGTCATCCTGTTCGGCGAGGAGACGACGGACGCCTCCACGGGCCAGGTCGGCCCCGGTGTCGCCGGGCAGCTGGGCACGGAGCAGGCGACTTACATCCACAGCCTGGAGTTCGACCCCGCGACCGAGCTGGTCACGGCGACGCGCAGCATCGGCGGCGGCCATGAGGTGTTGCGGATGCCGCTCCCCGTGGCGGCGACGTGCGAGCTCAAGATCAACCGGCCGCGCATCGCGAACCTGAACGGCAAGCTGCGCGGCCAGTCGGCCCAGCTCGTGGTCTGGTCGCTCGCGGACCTCGCCGACATCAAGGACCCGTCGTGGGTGGGCCTGAAGGGCAGCCCGACCATCGTCGGCAAGGTCGACATCTCCTCCGGCTTCGACCGGCACGTCGAGAAGCTGCCCGACGCCAAGGCCGCCGTGGACGCCCTGTTCGCGAAGGGGGCCGTCGCATGAGGCAGGCCGGCCGCTACGACGCGGTGACGTTCCGCGCCTGCAAGCCCGCCGGCTCCTTCGCCGACTGGAAGGGCGTCTGGGTCGTGGTGGAGCACCGCGACGGCAAGCTGCGCGACGTCACGCGCGAACTGCTGGGCGCCGCCCGCCCGATGGCGGACAAGCTGGGCCACAAGGTCACCGCCGTCCTGCTCGGCTCGGGCGTCGAGTCCCTCGGCAAGGAACTGGTGGCGTGCGGCGCCGACGCGGTCCTGGTCGCCGAGCATCCGGTTCTTCGGACACCGTTGGCCCGCCCCAGCACCGACGTCATCAACAAGCTCATCGAGGAGCGCAAGCCCAACATCGTCCTCATCGGCGCCACCCACACCGGCCGCGACATCTCCAGCCGGGTCGCCGCCACCTTGGACGCGGGCATGACGGCCGACTGCACCGAGCTGGACGTCGACGTCGTGAACGGCGAGCTGCTCGCGCGCCGCCCCGCCTTCGGGGGCAAGATGCTGGCCACCATCCGCTGCGACCGCCACCGCCCCCAGATGGCAACAGCGCGTCCCGGCATCTTCAAGCCGCTCAACCCTGAGCCGTCCCGCAAGGGCAAGGTCGAGACGGTCGACGTCTCCTGGCTCAGTGGCAAGACCTACCACGCCGAGCTCCTGGACTACGTGCTCGACCAAGGCTTCGACATCACCAAGGAGGAGATTCTGGTGGCCGGCGGCATCGGCGTCGGCGGCCCCGAGGGCTTCGCCAAGTTGCAAGAGCTCGCGGACGCGCTCGGCGGCCAAGTGGCCGCGACCCGCGCCGCCTGCGACAAGGGCTGGATCGAGCGCAGCCGCCAAGTCGGCCAGACCGGCGTCAGCGTCCGCCCCAAGCTGTACATCGCGGTGGGCATCAGCGGCGCCATCCAGCACATCGAGGGCATGAAGGAATCGGGCACCATCCTCGCCATCAACTCCGACCCGAACGCGCCCATCTTCAGCTACGCTGACCTCGGCATCGTCGGCGACTGGAAGGGCCACGTCGACGCCCTCATCCGCGAAGCCAAGGCGCGCAGCCTGAAGGGCGCCAAGTGGATGGTCCCGACCAAGGACACCTTGGACGCCGACCGGCAGGCGGCCGCGGAGCGCGCCGCCAAGTCGGGCGCCAAGGCCGCGGCGCCGGCGCCGGCCGTCGCGAAGCCGGCCGTGCCGGTGCAGGGCCCGCCCGCGCCGACCCCGATGCCGACGCCGGCCGCGCCCGCCCCCGCGGCGCCGGTGGTCACCGTCAAGGAGACCAAGGCGCCCGCCGCGACGCAGGCGCCGCCGACGCCCGCCACCCAGCCCGGCGCGAAGGCGATCGCGCCCGAGGAGGTCGGCGGCAAGTTCACGGGCAACCCGAAGGACGTGCAGGCCGTGAAGGCGTTCGCGGCGAAGGTCCCGGAGACGAAGAAGGCCTGGGTGCTCGCGGCCGACTGCATCGTGTGCAACGGCTGCCAGGCGGCGTGCCCGACCGACGCCGCCATCGTCACCGACATGGCGCGCGTCGACCGCGACTTGTGCATCGCCGACGGCGCCTGCTTCGACGTGTGCCCCACGGGCTCGATCCGGCCCGGGATCGAGGACCCTGCCCAGTCCGGCGGGTGGCCGAAGGGCTCGCGGCTGGCGGGGAAGTTCGGGGTGCCGGAGCCCTGAGGCGCACGAAAATTTAGCAAAAACCGCCGCGGGAAGATAGCCAAATTTCTTATAGTCGACGTTTGTCGAACGCGTGTGCGCCTTGTCACACTCCTGGTGGTCACCTTGATTTTGGCTCCCGTGACCGCCTCGGCGCAGACCATCACGGTTCCTTTGCCGAGTGGCGATCCTGAGACGCTCAGCAAGCTGCGGGTGGGGGTGGCGCCTCCGCGGACTTGGGGCATCGCGACCCTTCGTGGTCCGAGCCCAGGGACGCAACTAGTCTTGGTTGCCGCGCCTTGCGTCCCACTGACCCAAGACTTTGGCTGGATGTATCTCTATTTCGTCGACCTTCCGGCATCCACGACCTACCTGCGTGTCTTCAACAACGGAGCCGCCGGCATGATTGGAGCCGTCCCTGTCCAGCCCGCGCATGACCCGGCCGGCATGGGAATCGCGCAGCCAAGCTTGGCCGAGATTCGGCTGCCGATCCTCCCCCAGAACGACTATCGGGTGGAGGCGTACGCTGGGTTGACCGTGACGCTTTCGGCGGTGGGCGCCCTTTACACTTCGGACTTGACGGCGGAGTGCGGTCTTCGGATTGGCGGCACCAAGGTCGAGCCCCAGCAACGCTCGCACGGCTCCTGCGTCGGCAGCACGCCCGACACGACCCCCCACATCTCCTGGAAGCGCGCCTTCGCGCAAAACTACGGAAACACCCTCAACACTTCGGAGTCGGGGCTGGCTGCAGCCGAGAGCCAGATGGCCTACGACTACGAGAACACCTGCTTCGACATCTACCGGCAATCCGAAGCGAAGATGGCCTTCTCCATCGCGGGCAAGTCCGACATCTACGGGTTGGGCCGCCAGCCGACCTACTATGCCATTCGCGCCAAAGGGTGGCACTACATGCCTTGGGACTCATCGAGCTCCTCCCACTACGGCTCTACCCTGTTCCTGCGGAACGTCGAGCTCGCGATGGCAGAGCCGAGCCCTGCCGTCATGCCCGTCTTCAGTGACGCGGATTCGTCGGACTTCAAGTATTTCTCGACCTGTGGCCACCCGTCCCTTGCCATCTACGACTTTGTGGCAGGCATGATTCCCCTCATCGGGGGTTCGTATTCCGTGTTCAAGCTCGCCGCGACCATCGGCGAGGCTTGCGTCGATGCAGACCGGAGGCTGACCGGCACGCTACCGGGTGGCGCGCCCGGACGCGGCGTCATCACCACGGGGTCCGGCTTCACCGAGGAGCGGGTCCTTGCGGGTGCATTGACCTGGGATTACGGTGGGAAAGGCTCCTTCGAAATCGTCTTCGATTCCCGGGTCACCATCGACAGTTGGATGGACGCGTGCGGCAAATGCACCTACAATACCCAGAGCGTCTGGTGGGGCTGGAACGGTGTTGGCCATGTGGGCGAGATTCACTAAGGCCGCCGCCGCGGCTTGCGTCCTGCTCGCCGTCGTCTTGGCCGTCCAACCCGAACCAGAGTCGCCGCCCTACGTCCCAGAGGACCCGCCCACCGTCGGTCCGGCACCTGATTTTTCTGGAATGGCGGACCGGTTGCTAGCGGTCGCGCAGGGCTTCAACACGACTTGCGACCTCCCTTTGAACCAGGAGTCGGCGCAGGAGAATCCCTTGGCCCGGCTGTGGCGTGCCCATGGTTCTTGCAGCCACCGCAACCGTGCTCCGCTCCCCGCCTTGGAGGCAAAGTTCGTGGCCAACGCCCCCGACCACGAGGGCTATGCGTCCCTGCTCGCCGAAGCACAGGACGCCTTGGAGCACGAGCGCGGCGTGGTCGCCAGGTTCCGTTGGGACGGGACCAAGCTGCACGCGGAGACCTTGGCGGGCCTCATGGAAATGCATGAGTGGCACAAGGCGTCGCTGATGACGGTGGACATGCTTTGGAAGGATTACCTTGCCCGAAACTCGACCTCCTCCCTGCACAACGCCTTGCTGAACCTGCTCGTGGTCCGCGGCGATGGCATGGTCGCCGAGCTGTTCGAGCCAATCTTGACGGGCTCTTCGTCCTGCGAACTTGTGAGTTTCCAGGAGTCGCCCTACGTGACCCAGGGCCGCGCGCTTGCCGCCGAGTCTCCAGACCTCCTGCTGTCCACGCCCATCGGCCGTCTCCAGAAGAGCTCCATCCCGTCCTACGACCTGTTCGTCTCGCTCGGCTGGTGGCCCGGCGCGCTCGCAAAGCAGTCCGAGATGGAGTGGATTGTCCGTAGCCAGAACGGCGAAGGGGCAGGCGCTCCCTACCACCCGACCGCGTGGATGGATTGGATGACCCAGACCGTCCGGGCCTCTCCTTACGAGGAAGACGCGCCCCTCAAGGCGACCATGGGCGCTGTCCAGGATCCGTTCGCGGGCCTTGGGAAAACCTGCGTCTGAGCCTCATCCCAGCGACTCGACCTGCGCATCGACGTTCGCGTTCGCCACGCGGCCGTCCTGGTCCCACGACAGCACCAAGAGCCCACGCGCCACCGGCATGTCCGGCGCGAGCAGCGCGCGCCATTGGGTGAAGACGACATTGCGCTTGACCATGAGCTCGACGACCTCGATGCGGATGCCGCGGCCGCCCACCAGTCCGAGCGCCTTCGGGATGGCCTTGGCGGCGGCCATCGCCTTGCCGTTGAAGGTCACCATGCAGTCGGGAGCGACCAACGCGAGGGTCGCGGTCTCCTCGCCCGATTGCAGGTGCGCCAGGAACTGGCGGGTGCGGGCGTCGAGGTCCATGGGTCCCGGGAGCCGTTGGGGGCCTTGAGGCTTAGTGGCGGAACGACCGCTGGCCCGAGAACACCATGGCGATGCCGTGCTCGTCGGCGGCCTGGATGACCTCGGCGTCGCGGATCGAGCCGCCGGGCTGCACGATGGCGGCGACCCCGTGCTTGGCGGCAACATCGACGGCGTCGCGGAACGGGAAGAATGCGTCGCTGGCCAGGACGCTGCCTTGGATGCGGTCGGCGCCCTTGTGGGTCGCGATGAAGGTCGAGTCCACGCGGGCGGTCTGGCCGCCGCCGATGCCGACGGTGCGGGTGCCTTGGACGAAGACGACGGCGTTCGAGCGGACGTACTTGACGCAGCGCGCCGCGAATAGCAGCGACTCCAGTTGCGCGGTGCTTGGCTGGGCCTTGGTGACGGTCTTCCAGTTGTTGGTGTCGTAGGGCTTGAGGTCGCGGTCCTGCACCAGGAGGCCGCCGGTGACGCTGCGGATCTGGGTGCCGCTGCGGCGGTAGGGGCCGTCGAGGCCGACCACTTCGAGGAGGCGGAGGTTCTTCTTTTTCTGGAGGTGGGCGAGGGCGTCGGGCGCGAAGCCGGGCGCCACGATGATTTCGAGGAACAGCTCGCCGAGGGCTTGCGCGGTGGCGAGGTCGAGGCGCCGGTTGACGGCCACGATGCCGCCGAACGGGGAGTACGGGTCGCAGGCGAGGGCGTCCTGGTAGGCTTGGTGCAGCGTCGCCGCGGTCGCGATGCCGCACGGGGTGGCGTGCTTGACGATGACGCAGGTCGGCTTCTCGGGGAACTCCTTGACGCACTCCAGCGCGACGTCGGCGTCGAGGATGTTGTTGTAGCTGAGTTGCTTGCCGTGCAGCTGCCGGCTCTTGATTATCGACGGCTCGGCGACGTTGCGGGGGCCGGCCTTCTCGTAGAACGCGGCGCGCTGGTGGTCGTTCTCGCCGTAGCGTAGCGTCTCGCGCCGGTCGAACGCGAACACCAGGTGCTCGGGGTAGTCGGTGAGGCCGAACCGCTTCGACAGGGCGCGCGCGATGATGGCGTCGTAGCGGGCCGTGTGCTGGAACGCCCGCAGCGCCAATTCTTGCCGCAGCGCCCCGTCCACCTTGCCGGCCTCCAGCGCCTCCGCGACGCGGCCATACTGCGCGGGGTCGGTGACGACGAGGACGTGGGCGTGGTTCTTCGCGGCCGCTCGGACCAGGCTGGGGCCGCCGATGTCGATCTGCTCCACCAACTCTCCAAGCGACGCGCCGTCCTTGCTCGCCGCCTCCTCGAACGGGTAGAGGTTGACGGCGACCACGTCGATGGGCACCATGCCGTGCCGCTGCATCGCGGCCGTGTGGGTGGCGTCGTCGCGCTTGGCCAGGATGCCGCCGGCGATGTTGGGGTGCAGGGTCTTGACGCGGCCCTCCATCATCTCGGGGAAGCCGGTGAGCTCGGAGACGTCCTGGACGGCGAGGCCGGCGTCGCGCAGGGCCTTGGCGGTGCCGCCGGTGGAGACGAGGTGGAGGCCGAGGCGCGACAGGCGGGTCGCGAACTCGACGAGGCCGGTCTTGTCGGAGACCGAAAGGAGCGCACGGGGCGCGGGGATGGCGGCCATCCTTACGTTCGTTCGAAGGGGACGATGTATTTAGGCTGGCGCGGGCGGCGCGGCGCTCAGACCGTCACCGGGATCGGGCTCGGCACCTTGACCCCATGCTTCTTCGCGATCGCCCAGAACACTTCCGGGCTGACGCCCTTGTTGTCGCGGTCCCATTGGCGGTAGGCGGCGATGAAGTCGCGGACGTACTCCTTGGTGTGCGCCTCGGTGTGGACCTTGATGTCGTTGGCGATGGCCAGCAACTGCTCCTTCGTGGCGGGCAGGCCGGCTTCTTGCAGCCGGGCCTCGACGGCACGGGTGCCGGTGTGCTTGCCGAAGACGAAGCGGCGGCGGCGCCCCAGTTCCTCGACCTGCATCGGCTCGTAGGTGAGGGTGTTCTTGATGACGCCGTCGGTGTGGATGCCGGACTCGTGCGTGAAGGCGTTGTAGCCGACGACGGCCTTGTTGAACGCGACGGGGACGCCGGCGACCTCCTCGACGCGGCGGCTCAGGGCGTAGAGGCGGCCTTTGTCGATGCCGGTGGGGACGTGGTAGAGCTCCTCCAGCGCCATGACGAGTTCTTCGAAGCTGGCGTTGCCGGCGCGCTCGCCGATGCCGTTGACGGTGGTGTTGACGCAGGGGATGCCGTGCTCGAGCGCGGTGAGGGAGTTGGCGACGGCCATGCCGAAGTCGTTGTGGACGTGGACGCCGTACTCGACCTTGGGCCGGTTGACGCGCTGGACCATCTCGTCGAGCCACCAGCCGAAGGTGCTCGGGGTCATGACGCCGACGGTGTCGCAGAACAAGACGCGCTCGGCACCGGCGTCGATGGCGGCCTGGTAGATGCGGGTGGCGAACTCCATGTCAGCGCGCACGGTGTCCTCGGTGACGAAGGTGACCTTGAGGCCGTGCTCCTTGGCGTACTCGACCGACTCGACCGCCTTCTCGATGGCTTGCGCGTGGGTGAGGTTGAGCTTGTGCTTGAGGTGGACCTCGGACGCCGCGATGAAGGCCGCGATCTCGGAGGCGTCGCTTTGGATGACGGCGTCGATGTCGCTGCGCACCGTGCGGGCGGCGCCCAGGATCTTGGCGTCGAGGCCTTCGGCGGCGATGGCCTTGACGGCCTTCAGCTCGCCCGGGCCGATGGCGGGGATGCCGACGTTCATGACGTCGACGCCGGCCTCGGAGACCATGCGGGCCAGCTCGACCTTCTCCTCGAGGGTGTAGTAGACGCCGGGGGTCTGCTCGCCGTCGCGCAGCGTCTCGTCCCACCAGACGATCTTCTTGGGCCAGTTCCGGCGCGGCGAGCCCCGGACATGGAAGTTCTCCACGAGAACGTCCGTCATTGCGTGCGCGAGGAAAGGGCCGCTTCTAAATGGTTGGGGTGCGGCTGCAAACCCAGCCGGCATGTTGGACTGCCTCGCTGCTTCGCGCTCGGCAGGCCGGTCGCCTCGCTTTCGCTTCGGCGGCGCTGACGCGCACCTTCCCCTGTTGCGACAGGATGCGCTTCAAAAAGACCGGGTGCGCCCGTCGTCGGGTGGCCCGAACTTGACCCCGTGGCGCCATGCGCCCTGCGTGCGGAACAGCCGCCGCAGCACCGGCCGCGCTGCGTCGCCCGTCGCGGGCGGCGCCTCCTCGGTCCACAGGCCGACGGTGCGGGCGCCGTCGGGGAAGCCGACGAGGACGGCGTGGTAAGCGCCGACGGCGGCCTGCAGACGGGCGAACTCGGTGGGCGCGGCGCCCGCCCCGATGGTCGTCCAACTGAGCACCGTGCCTTCGGGGAGCGCCATGCGGCGCGCCGTGACCTCGTCGTGGCGGGCCTGGGTCACAAAGGCGCCCAGCGGGAAGTCGGCCTCGGTGTCGGGGCCGTCGCGCGCCACGCGCTGCGCCTGCCACGGCGCCTCCGGGCGCGTGGGCGCGAGCGCGTAGGCGGCGCGGGCGGCGTGCTCGACGTCGGGCGCCGCGTCCCGGCCGTGCAGGACGACGGTGGGGCCGACGGTGGTGGCGACCGGACGCAGCACGAGCGCTGCGTCGGGGGCCGCGACCAGGCCCAGGCCGGCGAAGAACCAGGGCGGGACCGCGAGGCCGGCGGCGTCCACGCGGGCGCCGGCGGGCAGGCTGGCCTTGCGCACGGCGTCCCAGGCGAGCGTGAGGTCGTCCTCGTCGAAGCCGAAGGCGAGTTTCTGGCCGCGCTTGCAGCGGGGGGCCGCGAGCGTGAACGACACTAGGCCCACCCCTTCTCGAAGGCGTGCACCGCGACGGTGGCGCCGCTGCCGCCCACGTTGTGGGTGAGCGCCGTGCGCGCGTCCTTCACCGTGCGGGCGCCGGCGAGGCCGTGGAACTGCTCGAACACCTCGACGACCTGGCCTGCGCCCGTGGCGCCGAGCGGGTGGCCCTTGGCCTTGAGGCCGCCGCTTGGGTTGATGGCGGCGAGGTCGCCGGCGAGGCCAGTGCGGCCGGCGAGGGTGGCGGGGCCGGCTTCGCCTTGCGGCACGAGGCCGATCGCTTCGATGGCCATCAACTCCGCGATGGTGAAGCAGTCGTGGACCTCCGCGAAGTCGAGGTCGCCGGGCGTCCAGCCAGCCATGGCGAGCGCCTTCTGGGCGGCGGCGCGGGCGGCGGGCATCCCCCACAGTTCGGCGCGGTCATGGAGCGCCAGCGTGTCGGTGGCGGCGGCGCTGCCGGTGATCCAGATGGGATGGTCCGTGAACGCGGCGGCGCGGGACTCGGCCACCAGGAGGACGGCGGCGGCGCCGTCGGTGGTGCTGCAGCAGTCGAACAAGCCGAGCGGGTCCGCGACCATGGGGGCGGCGAGCGCCTTCTCCATCGTGGTGGCCTTCTGGAACTGGGCGTGCGGATTGGCGGCGCCGTGCAGGTGGTTCTTGACGGCGACGGCGGCCAGGTGCTCGCGGGTCGTGCCGAACCGCTGCATGTGGGCGCGCGCCATCATGGCGTAGACGCCAGGGAAGGTGAGGCCGGAGGCGCGCTCGACCTCGGTGTCACCGGAAACCCCGAGCCAGGAACCGCGGTGCGCCTTGCTGAAGGGATTCATCGACTCGACCCCGCCCGCGAGGGCCACCTCCGCCTCGCCGCTACGGACCGCAAGCCAGGCATCGCGAAGCGCGAAGCCGGAGGAGGCGCAGGCGTTCTCGACCCGGTGCGAGGGGGCGCCCTGGCTCGGCGTGCCTTCCAGGAACAGGGCGGCCGAGTTGCCGGGCTGATGGCCGCCGAAGCCCACCGTGCCGATCCAGGCCTCGTCGGCGCGGCCGTCCCACCCGGGCGCGCGGGCCGCCATCTCCGCCCAAGCCTCCCGCCACAACGCCTTCGGAGTCGCCTCGGGGCGGTTGCCGAACCTGGACATCCCGGCGGCCACCAAGGCGACGCGAGGCATGGGCATGGAGCCCTAGCGGGGGGCGCACAAGAGGGCGCCGGTCGGCGTGGGCGGCCCCATGACGCCCGTCCGCTTCAACCGCATGGAGGGTTTTCCAAGGGGTTTTGCACAGGCACGGGCGGCCGCTCAGGAACCTCGAACGTGAAGCCGTCCCCCCGCGTCTGCGCGACTTCGAGGTCCACGACGAGGTCCGTGAGGTTCCATTGGTTTTGGCCCAAGGAAGGGAACGGCTTCCCCGCAGAGTCCATTTCCATCGGGTGAAGGAAGAGGGCCTCCGACGCCGAGGCGACCTCGAGCGTGTACCAGGCGGCGTCCTCCACCGCCTGCATCCGAACCTCTGGCTCCCAGCCGGGGTCGGCGGTCGCCACGAAGGAGAACGTCTTGGCCTCGATGGAGACGAAGGACCCGGCTGCGGGCCCGAGGGGGACGAAGGCGTGCTTGCCGATGTGAAGCCAAACCCGGCTCGCAGGTCCCCCTCCCCAGGAAACATCCAGGGTGCCGTGTTGGTCGTGGAACTTCTCCGGCCCGTCGAACGCCATCTCCAGGCCCACTTCGTCGGTGGACGACCGCCATAGCCGATGGACGACCTGGTCCCGCTCTTGGACGCCGATGCACTCCCAGCCGTCGGGGACGTTTTCCTGGCTTGCTGCCGGCGGCTGCCAGGCGGTGCAAGTGACATTGTAGCCTCCGAGGCGGGTTGCGCACTTGTCGTAGGGCGCATGGACGGACGCCCCGTCGCCCTTCTGAGGCTCCTCCAGGCATCCCGGAAGCAGGAGGAGAAGGGCCATGCTGGCCGGCAGTGCCCTCAAGGCGATGGTGCGCAACCGCCGGCTGCCCTGCATCAGAAGGTCACCGACGAAACGCCGCTCTCATAACGGACGGCGCCGCGGGCCATCGCCCACGTTCCACTTTCGCCCAACGATGCGGACATGGATTGCGTGGTGGTCGCAGGCTGGGTGCTGTATGTGGTGGACACCGCATCGAGCGCGAAAGCGTCCCCGTCAAACGCTCCTTGAAGGTCCACGCCCGCCGAGACCCATGCTCCCTCCGAGCCTGCGCGCGTTGCCTCAAAGTCCGCCAGCTTCAGCCACTTGAAAGTGAGGGTGCCGCCGTCGGTGTCCGAAGCGGAAAGGTCGCCGCAGGCATCGGTGCTGCGCGTCGTCGTGGAGGTCTCGTCGCCGGAATCGGACGCCAAGGCCGCCTCGAAGAAATTTGGTGTCTGGAATCCAGGCGAGGCCGTTGGGAGGACCGTCCAGCCATAGCGCAAGCCGTCCGCGCCATCCGAAAGGCGCCAGGCCAGAATCGAACGGCTTGGGTCCATCTGGACAGAATCCACGGTCCAGAGCCGGGGCGCTTCTGTCCCCGACTTGCAAGCGGCGGGGACCTCGCCTGCCAAGTAGTCCACTTGGTCGGTCACGTAGTCCGCAGGACCGCCGCCGACCACGACGACCGTGTGCGCCGTGTAAAGGGTGGCCGTGACCGCGACGCTCGCGCCGCTCTCGTGCGACCTCGCAAAGGAGCTCCCATAGGTGCGCGTCTCCGAGTAGGAAACCTCGGTCCCGCCGATGCCGGTGGGCGTGAACTTGGCCATGACCGTCCCGGTTGGCGAGGTCGAGGTGAACTCCTCCACACTGCTTGCAAAGGTGGTCGAGCTTGTCTTGGTCTCGACGAGCAGGCTGTTGTGAAGCGTGATGTCGATCCAGCCCGCAGCGCCCAATTGGTCGCCCATGTTGAACTTGATCGGCGTGCCGCAGGCGTCTTGGAAGAAGTCGTTGTCGTTGACGAAGGTCCTATGCACCGTCGTGTGGGAACCGCCTAGATTGCTGTCGATTTCGATGGTCTGGAGGATTTTCGAGAAGTCGTTGGCGTGCTCCCAGCCAATGGCGACCGAAACGGGGACTCGGGTCGCCACTTGGGCAGGCGACTGTCGCTTTTGGAACACGTTGATGGCATGCGTGCCACCTGCCGTCCGGATAAGGTCCCAGGTTCCGTCCGGGCAGACGTAGACCGGCGCCGTCAAGGCGGATGCAGACGGAGCCAGCGTCGCGGCCATCGGGAGGAGCAGGGCCACCGTTGCACTGAAGGCAAAAATCCTGGACTTCATGAATCGCCAAAGCCCTGCTTTGAGGGATGCAAAATGCACAACCGGCGGTTTTCTTCAGGCTTTCGGACAGGCTGCCAAAACCACGAACCCAGTGGAAAGGTCAGTGTCTCCGTCCACAAGCCAGATATGCCGCCCAGCCTGCCCAACGCCGGAGGCGGCCGTGACCCTGACCTTGGTCCCAGAATCCCTGGCAAGCGCTGGCGCCCGCTTCACGTTCCGCGGCGCCAACGCCGCACCCGACGCCGAATGCGCCGGCTGCCCCCTCCAGAAGATGTGCTTCGGCCTTCAGGCGGGCGCCACCTACCAGGTCACGGGCGTCCGCGAGGTCACCCATCCTTGCGCCTTGCACGATGGCGGCCGCGCTCATGTCGTCACCGTCGAGCCGGCCGCCGTCGCCACCAGCCTGGAGACCCGGCTGCTGCGCGGCACGGCGGCGACCTGGTCGGCCATGCCTTGCGCCCGGCCGGAGTGCCCCAGCTACGCGTTGTGCCATCCGGCCGCGTCGCCGTCGGGGGCGCGCTACGCCATCGAAAAGGACGAGGGGGCGCTGCCGTGCCCGGCGGGCTACGACCTCAGCAAGGTGCGGCTGAAGCTGCTGCCCGGCTGACGCTCGGCGGACGTTCGCGGCTAGGCGTGCTTGCGGGCTTGCGCCGGCCCGTCCCGCAATAGCGGGTGTTGCGCCACGAAGTCTGGGTCGTCGAGCTTGCGGGCGATGCGGCGCACTTTGCGGGCCAGCTTGGCAAGGTAGCGGGCGTCCCGGCGCTCGAACTTGACCTCGAGGTTGCCTTGCTCGCGGACGCGGCGGCGCCGGAACCGGGCGGCCTTCTTCGCCCAGCGGTGCTCGGCCAGCCGGACGGGGCGTGGCTCGGGCTTCGGCGGCAGGGCCAGGACGGGCAGGTCGGGGGCGGCGGGGATGGGGCGGTCCTTGCGTTGGGCCTTCGCGACGGCCTTGGCGTGCGCCTCCTTGGCGGCGGCGACGGCCTTGGCCTGCTTGGCCTGCAGCTTGGCGACCTGCTTCTTGTGGGCCCGGAGGGCCTTGCGGTGGCCTTTGCGGGCGCGGCGGTCGAGCTTGCGTTGCAGCTTGGCCTCGAACCGGTCTGCCTCCGTGAGGGGCTTGGCGATGCGCTTGGCCCACTTGGCCTTCCACTTGTCGTAGGCGTGCTCCTGGCGCAGGATGAGGGCTTCCTTGCGGCGGGCGCCCTTGGTGCCTTTCTTGTAGGCCCGGTACCAGAGGAGGGCGCTGCGGTATTCGTCCTCCATGAGGAAGTGGCGCACGACGTACCAGGCGCGGGGGTCGCGGGCCTTGAGCTCGCGCAGGTACACCTGCTCGACCGGGATGGTCCAGGGCTTCTGCGGCTTGCCGAGGATCTCCTCCTCGATCTTCTCCTTGCGGCGCCGCAGCAGCAGGACCAGCAGCAGGATGGCCGCGGCGATGGCGACGAGCCAGAAGACCAGCACCGGGTCGATGGCGATGCCGGGGGCGAGCTTGGCCGAGACCGTCATGCTGCGGACCTGGCCGGGGTTGTCGACGGCGTAGGTGTCGATGCCGATGCGGCACAGCCGGGTGTCCATGCCGAGCGGGTCGAAGCGGGTGTCCGGGCCGAGGACGGTGAACGGCACGTCCACGGTGGTGGAGCCGGGGATGGTGAGGCCGACGGGGGGCGCGACCTTGAGGCCGCACTCGTTCTGGCCCAGCGCGAAGGCGAAGGTGCGCGGCAGCGAGCCGAAGTTGGTCACGCGCAGGCTTGCCTGGGCGGACTCGCGCGGCCCCAGGCTCTGGATGTTGTTGCCGTACGGGACGTTGAAGCCGGGGATGCCGGTGGTGAAGAACTGGACGGTGCCGGTGGCGTTGAACACGCCGGCGGAGGTCTGGATGCGCGCCGTCACGACGGCCGTGAAGTACGGGTTCTCGGCGTCCGGCAGCACCGACACCTGGAAGGTGGTGGTCTTGGTGTCGCCGCCCCGCGTGGTGAGGGAGCCGGGCTGGGCCGCGATGATCCAGCCGGCGTCGTCCTCCTGCCCTGAGGTGATCTCGAAGGTCGTGATGTGGCGGTTGGTGGTGATGGCGCTCGGCTGGCCGGGGACGATGTTGGTGTTGTCCGTGGACCGGTCGTGGAAGGTGATGTTCACCTCGTGGGCCTGGCCGAGGGCGCGCAGCACGGCCCGCTCGGAGGGCAGGTCCATCGAGAACTTGTAGAGGAACTCGGACTGCGCCTCGGCGGGCACGGCCAAGGCGGGAGACAAAAGCAGGGCGAGGGAGAGGAAGGGGAGAAGGCGGGGGAGCATCGCCGATCGACCGGCTCAGTCCTTGCGGGCGAGGCGGGCGACCAGGGCGGCGCCGAGGACGGCGGCCACCAGGAGGAAGGGCTCGGGGCCGGGGACGTAGATGCCGCGGACGCGGGCCAGGACGTTGACCGCGATGGTGTTGCCCTTGTCTTCCGGGTTGTTGACCGAGCTGGGCGTGATCTTCAGCTGGAAGGTGGTCTCGTCGTTGTTCCAGCCGTTGCTGTGCGGGGTCTGGATGGTGAAGGGCACCTTCGCGGTGAACTCCGTGCCGCCCTGCTGCTTCGACTGCATGATGATGGGCGTCGGGGGCACCGGCGACCAGCCCTCGGGCACGGTCTCGGCGTTGGCGAGGTCGAAGTTGACGTTGGTGAGCGAGTTGCCCAGGTTGGTCAGCTGGAGCTCGTAGGTGATCTCCTTCTGGGGGCCGCCCTCCTGGATGGTGGCGGGGACGCTGGCGGACAGCAGGCCGAGGAAGCGGACCTTGATGGTGGTCGAGATCGACTGCTCCGGGGTCTCGGTGAAGCCGGGCAGGCCGTTGGCGAGGACCTTGCCCTTCCAGGTGCACAGGATGTCGGTCTCGCCGGGGGCCAGCTGCGAGGCGGACACGGTGAACTCCGAGTCGAAGGGGAAGCTGGTCTTCTGCGGGGTGGCGCCGCTGACGTCGATGGCCGTGGCCAGCGCGCCGGTGATGGTGATGCCAGGGGCGGAGGGGCAGGTCGGCTGGGTGTACTGCATCAGCACCGACGGGACCAGGGGGCCGCCCACGAAGGAGCCGGTCTGCTGGTAGGTGAAGGTGCCGCTGACGGTGAACTTGACGGTGTCGACGTTCGGGATGAGGGGGCCGGCCTTGGCGGGCGTGACCTTCTGGAGGTTGAGCTGGGGCTCGACGTCGGCTTGGGCCGTGCCGGCGGGCGCCACGAGGATGGCGGCCACCGCCGTGGCGAGGGCCAAGGCGAGGATGCGGGAGGCGTTGTTGTTCATGGGGGCACCAGACTCCGGATTTCGGGACCAAACCCGTTCCCCGGGGCTTCGGGTTGACCCAACGACACTTTCCCTGAATATTAAGGGTTCTGGTTACGCGCCTTGAATCCCGCCCAGGAATGGGCGCCCGTCCGGAAGCACGGGCAGGACCTGCCACGTCCAGGCGGCCTCCGCCCGCTCGGCGCGGGCGGGGCCGGCCTGGGCCTCGGCGCCCACGATGTCGGCGGCGACCCGGCCGTCGCGGGGGCTGGCGGCGGCGGGGCCGCCGGTGAGCAGGCGGGCGCCGTCGGGGTGGTCCTTCCACACCAGCTGGGCGGTGGCGCCGACCCAGCCCTGCCAGGGCAGGTGGGAGCAGCCGGCGGCGCGGGCCGGGAACGCCAGGGTGGACAGGTCCACGGTCTGGCCGGGCTGGACGGCGACCTCGCCGGCGGCCTCGCCGGGGACGCCGTCCACCACGACGCGGACGGCCAGGCGGGCGGGGGTGTTGGCGGTCCAGGTCAGGTTGCCGAGGCGGGGCTGGAGGCGCACGTCGGCCTCCGGGAACAGGTCGAGGCCGTCGGCGCAGCCGTCGCCGTCGCTGTCGGCCACGGTGGGGTCGCTCTGGAACTGGTAGGCCTCCTCGCCGTCCTCCAGGCCGTCGCCGTCGGAGTCGCGGGCCATCGGGTCGGTGCGGACCTCGCGGACCCGGCCGTCCCACAGGCGGACGGAGTAGCCGCGCATCTCCAGGGCGTCGGGGACGCCGTCGCCGTAGGGCAGCGGGCCGTCCAGCGTGCCGGTGGCGTCGGGGTGGCCGCGCACCAGGTTGACGTAGCGGCCCTGGCCGGGGTCGGAGTCGGCGCGCGAGCCGTCGGTGGGCAGCCCGCCGTCGAACGGGCCCGCGAACGCGGGGTCCTCGCATTCGGCGCGGACGGCGTGGCGGTCCTCCTCGCAGTCGGTGAGGCCGTCCTCGTCGGTGTCGGGGCTGCGCGGGTCGCGGCCGAGGGCGGCCTCGAAGTAGTCCGCGAGCCCGTCGGCGTCGGTGTCGAAGGCGTCCGGGTCGCTCGTGACCACGCGCCCGACGCGGCCGGTGGCCAGGTCGATGGTGATGCGCCAGCCGGCGGCCTCGCCTGCGTCCGAGAGGCCGTCGCCGTCGCGGTCGCCGGAGCCGTCGTCGGAGGCCCCGCCGCAGCCGGCCAAGAGCAGCGCCAGCAGCACGAGCGGGGCCACGAGGGGACGCATCGCGTCAGCGACCCGGGGGCGGCTCTTGCCCTTTGTGGATGGACGCCGCGACCGGGCGGCGCCGGCGCCACAGCCAGGCGGCGAGGCCCACGAGGGCGCAGGCCAGCAGGAACGCGGCGAGGGCCGCGTGCTCGGTGGAGAACCAGGTGTAGTGGTCGCTGACCTCCGGGACGCCCTGCTCGGTGCCGACCTCCTGCACGGGCGTCAGGTCGCCGGAGCGCAGGTCGAGGACGATCTCGTAGTGCCAGTAGAAGTTGAGGTCCGAGAGCGGCCAGAACAGCACGACGCCGCCGGCGAACACGTCGAGGAACACGTGCGAGGCGGTGTAGTAGCCGCACAGCAGCAGGGCCAGCGCCCAGCCGGGCTTCGACGCGAACGCCAGGAACGGGGCGGCGGGGTCCTTCTGGCGCCACAGCCACACGGCGCCCAGCAGGAAGGCGAGCGGGATCCAGACGTTGTGCGTCAAGGCGCGGTGGGTGCCGCCCACGAAGTAGTCCATGTCCTGCACCCACACGACCGGCAGCAGCGCCAGCACCCACGGGCGCGGGAGGCGGCGGAAGAACGCCAGCGCGAACAGGCCGGGCACGACGGCGTGCGGAAGCCAGGAGACCACGGGCGGCGAAGGCGGGGCGCGCGTCCTAAGCTGCACGATGCGGTTTTTTTGCACGCGTGAACCTGTGCGTGTGCCTCAAGGCTGGGTGTCCCTGAACGGCTATGCCGTCCTGCCCGAGACTGGAGGCTATGCAACGTGCCACGCTTGCCGTCGCGCTCCTGTTGTTGGGAGCCCTCTTCGTTCCTTCTTCAACCAGCAACCACACGCAGACCATGCCCGACGGGCGCACCGTGGCGTTCACGCAGGTCTCCGGCAACGAGTGGTGGGTCCAGGTGCGCCTGGGCGGCTCCGCCGGGGCGCTGGCCTCCTCCGTGCAGTCGATGGACACCGGCGGCGACTGGGTCACGCTCACCTCCCAGTCCTGGACCAGCGACCACACCTGGTGGGGCGGCAGCTACCACCTCGAGCCCGGCCACCAGGTCCGCTTCCGCGCCTCGTTCCCCGGCGGCCCCAGCAACTTCGAGAGCTGCTGGTTCGCCTTCCCGCAGGGCACGGAGCAGTGCGCCGCGCCCCCGCCGCCTCCGCCGCCCCCGCCCTCCGGCGGGGCGACGGCGCTCGTGGCGGTGACCTCCGAGCCGCCCGGCGCCAACTGCGCCCACGGCGGGGTCCGGGTCGATTCCGGCCTGGACGACGGGACGCCGAGCGGCACCGCGGGCAACGGGGTGCTGGAGCCTGGCGAGGTCACCTCGACCTCCTACGTCTGCAACGGCCCCCCCGGCCCCACGGGCTCGGCCGGCGCCACGGGCCCGACGGGCGCCGCAGGCCCCGCGGGCGCCACCGGCCCGGAAGGCCCCACGGGCGCCCCAGGCGCCCAGGGCCCGACCGGCCCCATGGGCCCCGCCGGCCCCACCGGACCCGAAGGCCCGACCGGGCCGCAGGGCCCCACCGGCGCCACCGGCCCGCAAGGGCCCACCGGCACCATGGGTCCTGAAGGTCCCATGGGCCCGCAGGGCCCCCAAGGTCCCGAGGGGCCCATGGGCCTGCAAGGCCCGCAGGGCCCGACGGGAGCCACCGGGCCGCAAGGCGCCACCGGCCCCACCGGCCCCCAGGGCGCCACCGGGCCCGCCGGGCCGCAAGGGACCACCGGCGCCACGGGGCCGCAAGGCCCCACGGGCGCCACCGGTCCGCAAGGCTCCACGGGCGCGACGGGCGCCACCACCATCGGCGGCAGCAACGGGGCCTCGGTCCCCAACACGGCCGGGAGCGACAACTTCTACCAGCCGTTCGTCGGCGGCTCCTCCACGACCGAGAGCCTGCAGCAGATGCCGGCGCCGTCGTCGGGCACGCTGAAGAACCTGTTCGTGAAGCTCGACGTCGCCCCGGGCACCGGCAGCAGCCGCACCTGGACGGCCGAGCTCCGGAAGAACGGCGCGAACACCGGCATCCTGTGCACGGTGACGGGCACCGCCACGGCGTGCAACGACGTGACGCACACGGTCCCGATCGTCGCGGGCGACCTGCTGGACCTGCGCATCACCTCGACGGGCTCGGCCACGCCGACGGCCTTCACGCACATGGGGTGGAGCGCCCAGTATTGAGGCGCCGGACCGCGCTTCCCTACTCCTCTTCCCCGCCTTTTCCTTGCCCTCGTGCCGCCTTGCCCGCGATGAGCTTGCCCTCCTGGCCGAGCCGGAGGTCGCTGGCCGCCGACTTGTAGTCCGGGTGCCCGAACCGCTTGAGGGTGTTGGCGAGGATGCCCATGATGTTGTGCACCTCGAAGGTGTCGGGGCGGCTGCGGCCGACGACCTTGCGCCACACGCCCGACGCGACCCGCTTGCGCCACTCACGGTCCTCCGCCTCATGGACGATGGCGTCCCAGGCCTCGTTCATCGCCACGAGCGCGCCGGGGGCCAGCGTGCGCTCGGGCGTGATGCTCTGGGACTGGAGGCGGAACGACTCGTAGCAGCAGATCCCGACGGCGTGGCTGAGGTTGAGGCTCCAATACTCGGAGGTGGGGATGGTGACGAGTTGATCCAGCAGGTCCACCTCCGGCCCGGTCAGCCCCGCGTCCTCGCGCCCGAACACCCAGGCCAGCGTGCCGTCCCAGCCGGCCAGCTCCGCCATCGCGTCGCGGATGTCTGACGGCTTGCGGAGGAAGTGGTTGGCCGCCAGCGCCTTGCGGGCCGTCGTGCCGATCGACAACGACACGCCCTCCAGCGCCGACTTGAGGTCGGGGAACGTCCGCGCGTTGTCGAGCAAATCCTTGGCGTGGATGGCCCGGTCGTAGGCCTCCTTGGCCCGCACGTCGCACTCGGGCGCCACGAAGCGCAGGTCCGCCACCCCGAAGTTGGCCGCCGCCCGCGCCGCCGCCCCCACGTTGCCGGGATGCTGCGGCCCGACCAGGATGGCGACGACCTGCACGGCGGCGGCGACTCCCGGGCGGGCTTGAGGCTTGCGCGTCGGCTCCCAGCGTTCATAACCCGCAGGTCCATGCAACGGCGCCCGCGGCCCGCGGGGAGCCTTTCTCATGGCGCGCTCCGACTTCACCTTTGGTTCCGACCTGTCCCACGGCCTTGCCCCTGCGCACGAGGCCCGCCTGCCCCTGCCGACCCTGCCCGCCCAAGGCCCCTCCGGCGCCCCCGCCGCCAAGACCGGCACCACCACGCTCGCCATCGCCGGCCCCGACGGCGTCGTCATGGCCACCGAGCGCCGCGCCACCATGGGCCACCTCATCGGCCACAAGCACACCCAGAAGCTGTTCCCCGTCGACCGCCACCTGGCCCTCACCACGGCCGGCCTGGTCGGCGACGCCCAGATGATCGCCCGCCACCTCCAGGCCCAGGCGCAGCTCTACCGCTTCAAGCGCGACGCCCCCATGCCCGTGCGCGGCGCCTCCACGCTGCTTGGCAACATCCTCAACGCCTCCCGCTTCGCGCCCTACTGGGTGCAGCTCATCGTCGGCGGCTACGACGACAAGGGCGGCAGCATCTACTCGGTGGACGCCGCCGGCGGCGCCATCCAGGAGAACTGGACCGTCACCGGCTCCGGCTCCCCGTATGCGTTCGGCGTGCTGGAGGACCGCATCGGCAACGACCTGTCCGTCAAGGAAGGGGTCGACCTCGCCATCCGTGCGTTGAACGCCAGCATGCGCCGCGACTCCGCCTCCGGCAACGGCATGGACATCGCCATCATCGACGGCAACGGCTTCCGCCGGCTGACGGACGAGGAAGTGCTGAAGCGGCACAAGGCGCTCAAGCTGCCGGCGAGCTGGAACGACTGACCCGCGCTCCGTCCTCTTCCTCCCTTCCCCTCCCTTCTCCCCAGTTCTTTCTCGGTGTCCCATGGCCAACGTCGAAGACCTCCTGCGGGAGATGCGCGCTCAGGCGGACCGGATCCTGCCGCGCGGCGTCGACGTCACCGATCTGGACTTCGAGGCGCACGAGCTGGTCCTCTACACCAAGACGCCGCAGGCGTTCGCGGCCGACGGCGAGCTCATCCGCAAGCTGGCCCGCGGGCTCCAGAAGCGCGTCGCCGTCCGGCCGGACCCGTCCGTCCTGATGCCGCCGGAGGAGGCGGCGCAGCGCATCAAGGCCATCGTGCCGGAGAACGCGGGCGTCACGGACCTCTCCTGGGCCGCCGCCATCGGCGAGGTCACCATCGAGGCGCAGCGGCCGGGGGTCGCCATCGGCGCGCAGGGCTCGACCTTGAACCGCATCCGCGCCGAGGTCGGCTGGAACCCGAAGGTGGTGCGGACGCCGCCCATCCCGAGCCGCACCGTGCGCGAGGTGCGCGAGTACCTGCGCACGGTCGCGGACGAGCGCCGCAAGTTCCTGCGCCGCGTCGGCCGGCGGATGCACCGCAGCGCCGCGCCCCCCGAGGCCGAGCGCTGGGTCCGCATGACGGCGCTGGGGGCGTGGCGCGAGGTCGGCCGCTCCTGCTCGATGCTGCAGACGCAGGACTCGAAGGTCCTCGTCGACTGTGGCGTCAAGTTCGAGGAGAACGACCCGGCGACCCCGATGTTCCACCTGGGCGAGGTGCAGCCGTTCACGAGCCTCGACGCGGTAGTGCTGACCCACGGCCACCTCGACCATTGCGGCCTGGTCCCGCTGCTGTTCAAGTACGGCTACGATGGCCCGGTCTACTGCACGCCGCCGACACGCGACATCATGGCGCTTCTCACGATGGACTACATCCGGGTGGCGGAGGCGCAGGGCAAGCCGAAGCCGTTCGACGCCGAGCACGTGCGGGCGGCGCTGCGGAACACCATCGCGGTGGACTGGGGCGAGACCACGGACATCAGCCCCGATATCCGCCTCACCTTCCACGACGCGGGCCACATCCTGGGTTCGTCGGTGTGCCACTTCCACGTCGGCGACGGGCTCTACAACGTGGCGTTCTCGGGCGACATCAAGTACGAGCGCAGCTGGCTGTTCAACCCGGCGCACAACAAGTTTCCCCGCCTCGACGCCGTCATCGTGGAGTCCACCTACGGCGGCAAGGACAACCTCCAGCCCGCCCGCGTCGAGGCCGCCGAGCAGACCAAGAAGGTCCTCCAAGCCTGCGCGGAGCGGAAGGGCAAGGCCATCTTCCCGGTGTTCGCCGTCGGCCGCAGCCAAGAGGTCATGTTGGTGCTGGAGGAGCTGATGCGCACCGGCGCCATCCCCAAGCAGCCGGTCTACCTCGACGGCATGATCTGGGAAGCCACCGCGCTCCATACTTGCTACCCCGAGTACCTCAACGAGGAGCTCAAGAAGCGCATCTTCCAGCAGAACGACAACCCGCTGCTGGCGCCGATGTTTAAGCGCGTCGACTCCCACGAGATGCGGCAGCGGATCTGCGGCGACCCCGACCCCTGCATCGTGCTTGCGACCTCCGGCATGATGACCGGCGGCCCCGTGCTGGAGTACATGAAGCACTGGGCGGACGACGCGCGCAACGTGCTCTGCTTCGTCGGCTTCAACGCGGAGGGCAGCCTCGGCCGCAAGCTCCAGCGCGGCTACCGCGAGATGCCGCTCCAGGAGAAGGGCGGCACCACCAACGTCCGCGTCGAACTGGCGGTCGAGACCATCGACGGCTTCAGCGGCCACTGCGACCGCCGCCAGCTCATGAACTTCATCCAGAACATGGAGCCCATGCCGAAGCTGGTGCTCACCGGCCACGGCGAGGCGTCGAAGTGCATCGACCTGGCGGAGTCGATCACGGCCAAGTTCGGCATCGAGGCCAGGGCGATGCAGAACGCGGAGACCATCCGGTTCAAGTGAGCGAAGCGAACGGGGAACCGAGGGTCTCCGCCCCGAACGCGAAGCGGAGGGACGACCGCTGGCCGACGCAGGAGGCCAGTGGGAGGCGGAGACGATTCGTTTCAAGTGACTGCCCCCAGCGAGCGCAGCGAGCTGGGGCGTCCACGCAGAAGGAATCGGCTCCGCCCCGAACGCGAAGCGGAGGGACGACCGCTGGCCGACGCAGGAGGCTATTGGGAGGCAGAGAGCACTCTGTGGAACCTGTGTCCAGCCGGCGGCCGCGTGACGAGCACGGATTCCCTCAGATTCTGAAGATTCCCACAGACCATCTGTGGAATTCTGTTCCTAGGCCCCGCCAACTCCAAGGCCATGGTCTGTGGAATCTGTGTCCAATCGGCCGCGACGAGCACCGATTCACTCAGATTCGGAAGATTCCCACAGAACCCTGTGGAACCTATGTCCAGTCGGCGCTCGCGACGGGCACTGATTTTCCCAGATTCGGAAGATTCCCACAGAACCCTGTGGAATCTGTGTCCAGTCGGCGGGAACGTGGGCTCAGTGGACGTGGTCGTGCCCGTCGTCCGCGGTCGCGTTCGCCAGGGCGGGCGTGGTGCGCGCGATGTAGTTGCCGTCGGTGGCGACGCCCGACCCGCCGCCGAGGATCTTGACGGTGTAGCGGACGGTCTGGTCGGGGAACGGGTTGTGCTCGAACACGGCCTTGTCGCCTTGGATGCCGAGGACGCGGTAGGCGCCGGGCTCGAAGTTGTGGTCGTCGGGCGTGATGCGGAAGGTGGCGCCGGGCTTGGGCTCCAGGACGGGGGTCGCGAAGTTGCCGTTGACCTCGTACACCAGGTCGAGGCCGTATTGGGGCAGCGGTTCCCGGAGACCGTTGGCGATCTCGGAGCGCAGGGTGACGGTGGCGTTGGTGACGGCGACGACGTGGACCTTGAAGGGTGTCTCCTGGAGGACGTGGCCGACTTGGCGCTCGTCGTCGGAGAACGACTCGGCGCTGTAGGCGCGCTCCAGCGCCAATGGGGCGAGGCGGCGCGCGACCGCTTGGCGGCCGGGGTATTCGCTGCCGGCGACGGTGAAGCTGAAGGTCTGGCCGAGGCTGTGGCCCGCCAGCTCTTGCCGCAGCCGGGCGACGAGGGGGCCGGGCTGGGTGGTGTCGTTGGTGATGGTGACGGTCGTCTCGGGGGCAAGCGTGGTGCCGTCGAGGGCTTGCCCGGTGACGCGGACCTGGACCTCGTCGCCGGCGGCGATGCGGCCCGGGGCGGGCGCGAAGCAGCCGGAGAGCAGCAGGGCCGCGACCGCGACCAGGGGCAGGGCCGGCCTCATGCGTCCCCCTTGAGCTTGCGCGCCATGTAGCTTTCCAGGCGATCGAAGGCGGTCTCCAAGATAGGGATGTCGGGCAGGATGACGACGCGGAAGTGGTTCGCGCCGTATTCCTTGTCGAAGCCGGAGCCGTGGACGGTGAGGACCTTCTCGGTCCGGAGGAAGTCGAGCACGAACTCCTTGTCGTCCTTCCACGCCTTGCGTCCTTTGGGGGTGTCCAGCGCGTCGATGCGCGGGAAGGCGTAGAACGCGCCGTCGGGCTTGGCGCAGGAGAGGCCGTCGATCTCGTTGAGGCGGCGGACGGCGAAGTCGCGGCGGATCCGCAGCGCGGCGTTGGTCTGGGCGATGTGGTCCTGGGGGCCGTCGAGGGCGGCCACGGCGGCGCGCTGGGCGATGCTGGAGGCGCACAGGCGGACGCGGCTGGCCCGGGTGACGCCTTCGCGGATCTGCGACAGCGAGCCGGTCGGGTCGTTCCATAGGATGTGGCCGAGGCGCCAGCCGGGGACGAGGTAGACCTTGCTGAAGCCGTTGAGGGTCGCCATCGGGACGTCGGGGGCCACTGTCTTGCTTGCGACCTGGACGCCGTCGAAGGTCATCTGGTCGTAGATCTCGTCCGAGACCATCATCAGTTGGTCCTGGTGCTCGCCGACGACGTCCGCGAAGTCCTGCACGACGCGGCGGGAGTAGAGGGCGCCCGTGGGGTTGTTCGGGTTGATGAGGCAGACGAGCTTGGTGCGCGGCGTGATCTTCTTCCGCAGGTCGTCGACGTCCGGCTGCCACTCCTCGGCCTCGACGGTGCGGTAGTGGACCGGGGTGCCGCCGAAGTACTTCACGAGCGAGTCGTAGGGCGGGTAGCTCGGGCCGGGGATGAGCACCTCGTCGCCCGGGTTGACGCTTGCGCCCAGGAGCATCTGGAGCGACTCGGAGACGCCGGTGGTGACCACCACGTCGCCGGGGGCGTAGTCGACGCCGTTGCGGCGCTTCTCGCGGCGCACGATGGCGTCCACGAGGCGAGGGTCGCCTTCGCTGGCGGTGTAGCCGTTGACGTTGTCCTGCGCGGCCTTCGCCAAGGCGTCGACCATGTGCTGGGGCGGGCGGAAGCCGTAGGCGCACGGGTCGCCGATGTTGAGCTTCAGCACCGTGTGGCCGGCGGCCTCGAGCGCGCGGGCGGGCACGACGACGTCGCGGATGGCGTACTCGATCTGGAGGCTGCGCGGGGCGCCCGGCAGGGCCTTGACCGTCTTCTGGGCCACGGGGGCGCCGAGGGGGAGGCGGGCTTGAAGCTTAGGCCTCGACGCGCAGGGTGACGTAGAGCGGCCCGAACAGGTCCTGGTAGTCGTGCTGCTCCAGGAGGTAGGTGGCGATTCCGCCCACGGGAAGGGTCCGCAGCCGGCCGCGCAGGTCCGGCATCGCCTTGTCCACGAAGGCGGGCAGCGCGGCGCCGGGCGCGCCCGGCGCCAGGGCGAACGTGCGCGCCTCGGCCTGCAGGAGGTCGCTGGCCGGCTCGAAGCGCCCGGCCGCGGTGGCGTTGGCGTTGGTGGCCTGGAGCCGGCCGTCGCCCAGGAAGGCGTAGAACGTCAGCGTGGCGGAGGTGCGGTTGGCGGGCAGGGCGGGCCGCGCCACGTTCGGGCCGGCGTGGTCGCAGCACAGGCCCTCCTGGAGCCGGAGCCGGCCGACGCCGCCGTCGAGCCAGTCGACCTCGGCCTCCGACGGCAGGACGGGCGTCGGCCCCGTGGCGCGGCCCCGCCAGGTGGCGTCGCGGACGTCCTGCGCGGTCGTGCGGCCGCCGCGCACCGCGAGCACGGTCGTGTCCCGGTCGCACGCCTGCCCGTCGGCGGCGCACGGGATGGCCGGCCCGTCCAGGAACGGGAACCGCACGGGGATGCCTTCCGCAGGCGGGGGCGCGGGCTCCTGCACCAGCGCGTCGAAGGCCCATGCGCCCGTGGCGGCCAGCAGCCCGACGGCGACGGGCGGCAGCCACCAGGCCTTCATCGCTCGCCGTCCGCGGGCACGCCGGCGGTGGCCGACAGCTCGTCCGCGGTGGCCTTCTCGCCTGGCTTGAGGTCGCGAATCTTCTTGACCGGCACGCCGCCGTAGACCGCGTTCGCCTCCAGGGTCATGCCCTTGGGGACCAGGCTCATGGCGCCGACGTGGCAGTTGTCGCCCATCGTGACGCCGGGGAAGATGTTGGCGTACTGGCCGACCGTGCAGTTGGCGCCGATGCGGACGGGCTGGCGCACCAGCTTGCCCTTCTCGCCGACGTGCCCCAGCAGGCTGGCGTTGGCGCCGATGATGGTCTTGGGGCCGATGGTGATGATGTCCAGGTCGTAGATGTGCTGCGTGTTGACGACGGCGTCGCGGCCGATCTTGGCGCCCATCATGCGGAGGTAGACCGGGTAGAGCGTCGTGAGGCGGGCGAAGCGGGCGAACACCGTGTTGAACAGGAACAGCATGCCGTTGTAGTTGTACCACGCCCAGATCTTGAACGAGTGGACCGGCACGGCGCCGATGTGCGGCTTCCAGCGGAAGATGAACTTCACCGTCGGCAGCACCACCATGAGGGCGATGCCGAAGACGAAGAACGCCAGGATGCTGAAGTAGAGCCCCAGGAGCGTGTCGAGCAGGTAGGCCCAGGTGGCCCCTTCCCACGCGGTGCCGGCGAACGGCGCCAGGCTCCAGCCCCACGTCGCCACCAGCCAGGCCGGCAGCGCCGCGACCGCCATCATGGCGCCGAGCGTGACGTAGGAATAGATCCAGATGAGGCTCGCGACGACCTTCAGCAGGCCCATGACGCCGCTGCGACCCATCCCCGGGTCTTGAAGGGCACCTTTTGGCGATGGCGGGGGCCCGGATTAGCCAAACGCTTCATCACCTCCCCGTCGGTCGGTGCCGTGGTCTTCGGACCAAGAGAGTGAAAAGAACATGCGAAACACCCTGCTGTGCGCAGCCTTCCTTGCGGTCGGCCTGCTGCTGGTCGCCCCCGCCGCCTCGGCGGTCACGTTCATGCCCCCGCCGCCCCCCACGGCCACCTGCAACCCGTGGCCCCCCGGCAGCGGCGGCGGCATCGAGGAAATCCTCAACAACATCCTGAACGAGGCCACCACCTTCGGCTGCAACCGCGTCCACGATGCCAACACCGTCGCTGGCATCGGCTACACCTTCGTGATGGGCGAGGTCGCCATCGTGGTCGGCATCGTGTCCCCCGCCGTCGACGGCACCCAGGACAACTACTGCACGGCCATGTACGGCGAGCCCAACCCGCCCGGCCACGCGGAGTGTCAAGACATCGTCGTCCGGGTCGACCCGGTCACGGCGTGAGCGGGCAGGCCGTCTTTTCTCCCCCTTTTCCCGGTTTCTAGGCCGCGACCGCGTCCTCCGCCACGACGGCAGGGACGGTGGGGCGAGGCCGGACAAGGCGCAGCCGCAGCGGCTCGCGGAACGGCCGCGATGCCACCATCAGAAGCGGCGGGTAGAGCAGGTTCAGGACGTTGAACACCGCCACCATGGAGGACGGGCCGCCGACGGGGTTGGACGACATCGCGTCCAGCACCACCAGGGCGGCAGGGACCGCGATGGCGCCCAGCAGGATGTAGAGCTGGTCGCCGCGGCTGGCGTAGACGCCGAGGCCGCGCGCCTTGAGGTGCTGCCGCAACGCATGGGCCGCCATCCCGAGGGCCACGAGGTAGATGCTGGAGAACAGCAGCAGGCCCAGCTTGGCGGCGCTGCTGGCGGTGGCGCCAACCGCGATGAAGACGGCCAGCACGCCCAGGAGGTAGAACGGCCGGTCCACCAACAACTCGCGCAATCGCATCGAGCCAGCCTCGGCACGCAAGGCGCCGCTCGCCATCAACAGCAGGAAGCAGGCCGCGGAGCCAAGCGCGACAGCGATGGAGGCGGGATCGCTCATGCCGCCGGCCAGCAGCATGAGGCCGCCGCCGGGCCAGTACGCCGCCCAGGCCCACAACGAGAACTTCAGGGCGGAACGGAGGCGGCGGAGTTCGGGTTCCAAGGGGGGCACCGCTCCGGAAGCGGCGTCTCGTCGCTCATAGGCCTAGTGGATGGTTCGTTTGACTCGGCAGGGAGGCGGGCCTTGCGGCGCGCCTGCTGCGGCGGCGGGGCCGGCCGCAACGGCTGCTCCACGAGCCGTTGGTATTCCTGGAACATCAGCCGGAAGTCGGGGGCGGCCTCGTAGCGGAACGGCTCGCCGGTGAGCAGCTCCAGGACGCGGCGGGCCTCGCCGCGTTGGCCGGGTGGGCTCTGGAGGTCGTCGGTGGCGCGCCGCAGCCCGGCGACCGCGGCGGCGCGCACGGTGGGGGCGGGCACGCCGGCGCGCAGCGGCAGATGCGCGACCAGGGAGGTGCGGTCCTCCAGCAGGAGGTGGACGCGCACCATCCAGGCCCAGGCGCCGCGGGGGCCGCGTTGGGGCAGGCCGCGCAGGAAGACGTCGGCGTCCATCTCGGCGCGGGGGCCGTCCCAGTGGCGGGCGCCTTCGCCTGCGTCGGGGGGGACTTCGATGCGCACTTGGTCCACCAGGGCCGGTCGGCCCAGGTCGGACAGCGACAGCCGGCGCGGCGCGCCCATGCCTCGTTCGAAACTGGGGGCGATCTTGAGTCAGTTGGTACAATGGGTGCGGTTTCTGGACCCAAAAGCGGGGCGGGGGCCGGGCTGGACCGATATGTTGGATTGTGGCAAGGGTTGTACTAAGCCGGTTTTCCTTGTGGGTGGGCTGCAAGACGCATGCCTGGCGTTTTGTCGCGCACGACGATGTTCCCGGTTGGGATGCTGCTGGCCGCCCTCCTGGTGGCGCCTGGGGCGACCGCCGTCGAATTACCAGATTCGTCCCCCCTCATGGAGGCCTGTTTCGACCTCCTGGGACGGGCGACGTTTGCCCGCGATGCCTGCGTGCAGGCCTTGTGCGTCCTCTTGCAAGGATGCGTGGCGTCGTTCGTGTGCGTTGACTTTACGCTCGACTGGAATGCAAAACCTGGGGACACCTCCATCTTTATCAGCCGGCTCAAGAGTTCGGTCGTCTATGGGGTCGGCATCGAAGGGGGTTTCGTTGGGCCGGGATTGTATACCCTCCAATACCAGCAAACGCCCTCCGCGCTTTGCTGAACCGGCCTTCGCGCTCGCCGCCGCCGCGCTGGTGCTGCTGGCCGGCTGCGCCGCCACCGGGGCCGCGCCTTCCGCTTCCGAACCCCTTGCCCCGGCGGGGGCGACCGCCGACGCCGCCGTGCTCGAGGAGCCCTTCGGCCAGTTGCAAATGGAGTTCACGGGCTGCATCGGGGCGGGGACCGTGTTCACCTTCCCCAGCCTGCTCGGCCCTGGGCGGCCCGTGGAGGGCTGGCCGGACGCGCCGCCGGTGCCGACCGACGTCGAGCTCCGCTTCGCCAAGTGCGAGCGGATGCGCTGGGGCCCGTTCGAGCGGCCGATCACCTTGATCTACGAGATTCATGACCGGCAGACGCCGGACCCCGGCTGCACCAGCTACGGCGCCCCCCACGTGCCGGGCACGCTCATGGCGTTGCAGGCGATGTGGTTCGACGACGCCGAGGTCGCCGCCTGGGCAAACCTCACCTTCGGCATGCCGACCAAGGCGGCGGCGTTCACGGTCACCGAGGACGCGGTCGGCCCGGCCTCCGCCTGGACTTGGCGCTGGCAACTGCCCAGCGGGGAAGCCTCCGAGGTCACGTTCCGCCACGCCGACCTCGACGCCACCAAGCAGGCGGCCCCCTACCTGCAGCGGCTGGCGTGGCGGTCCGACGAGGGCATCCTGCACCTCTTGGACTTCCACGAGTCGATGCGCGGCGACCGCGTCCAGGCCACCCTCACGCCGGGCACGATGGGGCCGTCGATGCTCTACAGCCAGGCGGCGCCCAGCCCCTACCTGGGCTACGGCGACCAGCTCGACACGCTCGGCCTGGCCGGCGACCTGCACCGCTTCGAGGACATGGCATGCGCCACGCCCGCCTGATTCTCCTCGTGCTGGCCGTCGTCATGGCCTCCCCTGCGCAAGCCGGGACGACGCAGGCGCTGGAGCTGTCGTTCGCGGTGCCCGCCAACTTCGCGGGCACCCTCGACGCGGGCGGCTTCCAGACCTTGGTGCTGTTGCTGCCCGACGCAGGCGCCGCCCAGCTCCTGCTCGCCGCGCCGGCCCCCGCCATCGTCGCCAACCACACCGTCCGCTACGCCACCCAGGCCGGCGGCGGCCAGACCAACCTCACGCTCCCGCTTCCCAACCCGCAGGCCCCGGAGCCGTCCGCCATGGCGCTGGACGGGATGCGGCTCGCGGCGCACGCCCCCGGCCCCGCCACCTTGGTGGTCGAGGCCCGCGCCATCACGGTCGCCGTGGACAGCCCGTCGGCGCGGCTGCTGCACCGCCTCGACGGCAGCCTGCCGAGCACGCACCTGGCCGGCGCCGTCGACCCGCACGCCTACCGCACGCCGGCGATCCCGGCCGCGTATGTCCACCTGACCGGCGACGTCCAAGGGCTGTGGCTGCACGCCGAGGGCCTGCGCCGCGTCGAGTGGCACAATCTCGCGCCCGCCTGCCCGGACGGCGCGCCGTGCCCTGCGGCCGGCGGCCGTTCCGCCACCGAGACGGGCCTGCTGCCCGGCCGCCAGGCGGGCATCGCGTCCTACACCTTCGTCGAGGCCGGCTTCACCGACGGCGCGGCCACCCTCGACGGCGCCGCTCCCGCCGGCCGCTTCCTGGCCGCGGGCCCCGTCGTCGGCCTGCGCGTCAACGGCACCGCCCGGCTGCCGCTCGCAGGCGGCGCCACGGCGTGCGCCGCCTGCGCCATGCCGGACGGCCGCACCCTGACGGTCGCCGGCGACCTTGCGCTCGACGGGGTCGCCACCGGCCCCGACGGCCGGATGCGCGCCGCCGTCGGCGGCGACCTGCAGGCGGCGGCCTTCGACGAGCAGGCGGTCGCCCCCGGCGCCCTCTTCGGCCTGCCGCTGCCGGCCGCCGTGGGTGTTGCCGCGGTGGGCGCGGGCCTCGGGCTGTTCGCGCTGCTGAAGCTGCTGCCGCTCCTGACGCGGCTGCGGGACCCGCTCGGCCACCCGCGCCGGCGCGACGTGCTGGGCTACGTCCAAGAGCGGCCGGGCGCGACCTTCCGCGAGGTGGTGCGCGGCACCGGCCTCGCCGTGGGCAGCGGCCGGCACCACCTGGCCGTGCTCAAGCGCAGCGGCCTGCTGGTGGAGCGCCGGCACGGCCACAGCCTGCGCTACTTCGAGAACCACGACAAGTACGCCACCGGCTGGGAGAGCCACGTGCTGCTGCGGGAGCCGGCGCTGGCGACGCTGCACGCCTGGGTGCTTGCGAACCCAGGCCGGCCCCAGAAGGAAATCCTGGAGGCGCACGCCTTGGCCGGGTGGCCGGCGCGCACGACCCGCAGCCGCCTGCACCGCCTCGCCGCCGTCGGCCTGGTCACGGCGCAGCCGGTCGGCCGGCAGAAGCTGTACCGGGCCGCGGCGGCGGGCGTCGTGCCGGCGGCGGCGCTCAGTGGGCTCGAGCGTGGCGCAGCTGGTACATCTTGAGCAGCTCGGCGACCGTGGTGGCCTGCTCGGCGGACTTGTCGTCGCGCCAGCGGCCGGTGAAGCGCGGGAAGCGGGCGGCGAAGCCGGCGTCGGGCTTGACCATGCCCCAGCCGGCGCGGTGCGTCGGCGACAGCGTCAGCTCGGCGGCCTGGACCTCCATGACGACCGCGGGCTCGAGCCAGACGTCGGGCACGAGGCCGGACTCGACGCGGGGCGGGCACGCGGGGGCGGCGTGGGCGGCGAACTTCTCCTTGAGGCCCATCAGGGTGGCGTCGTCGAAGCCGGTGCCGAGCTTGCAGACGCCCGGCCAGACGCCGCGCTCGGGGTCGTAGGCTGCCATCAGGAGGGCGCCGTACCAGCCGGCGCGGCGGCCGCGGCCGACGAAGGCGCCGATGGCCACGAGGTCGAGGGTGTCCACGAGCGCCTCGGTGTAGTCGGTCTTGAACTTGATCCAGGCGAAGCCGCGGCTGCCCGCCTTGTAGGAGGCGCGCGGGTCCTTGCACATGATGCCCTCGGCGCCGTCGGCCACGGCCTGGTCGAAGAAGTCGGCCATCCCCTCCGCCGTCGTCGCCTCGGCCATGGTGCTGGGGCGCACCGGCCCGTCGGCGGGGACGAGCCGCTCCAGCCGCGCGCGCCGCTCGGCCTGCGGCAGCTCCATCATGGGCTTGCCGCCCTGCGCGAGCAGGTCGAACAGGAACAGCGTGACGGGGATCTCGGCGGCCACGGCGGCCAGGTCGGCCTTGCGGCCGCGGCGCCGGCTGATGTCCTGGAACGGCCGCAGCCGGCCGGCCTCGTCGAGCGCCACCGCCTCGCCCTCGACGATGGCGCCGCGCAGCGCGGGGATGGCGGCGAGCGCCTTGCCGACGTCCGGGAACTGGTTGGTGAAGTCCTCCAGCCGCCGGCTGAACAGCCGCACCGGGCCTTGGTGCGGCACGTGGGCCTGGATGCGCAGCCCGTCGTACTTGTACTCCATGAGGACCCGGCCTTCCATCTTCTCCAGGATCTCAGGGAGGGTCTTGAGGCGCTCCGCGGCCATGGGGCGCACGGGGACGCCGGGCTCGATGCGGATGGCGCGCACCGCGTCCACGCCGCCGCTAGCGAGGGCGGCGGCCACGACGGCGAGGTCGCTGCACAGGTCGTAGGCGTGCTCCAGCGTGGCGCGCAGGGCGGCCTGCTCGGCGCGCTCCGCGTCCTCCATCGCGGTGACGCTGCGGACGCCGCGGCCGAGGTGCCAGGCGGCCATCGCGTCGAGGAGGCTCATGTCGGCGACCCCGAGGCGGAGGCGGCCGGCGGCGGCGCGGGTGATGTAGCGCGCCTCGATCGGGGAGGCCTCCAGCAGCATCTTCGACAGGAGGCGCTGCTTGCCTTCTTGGGAGCCGATGCCTTGGGTGCGGGCGATCTCGACCAGCGTGCCGAACACGTCCTGCACCGACAGCTCGCGGGCGCCGAACAGGCTCTTCTGCTTGGCCGCGCCTGGGGCGAGGACGGCCTCCGCCACCAAGCCGAGGTCGCCTTTCTCCAGGTAGAGCGCCTGCATCCGGTCGACGGCGCCGCCCGTGGCCGTGGCCAGCGACTTGAGGATCTGCTTCTCCGCGACCCCGGTCTCGAGGCCTTCCCAGTCGGGGGCGACGGCGCCTTGCAGCAGCCGGACCACGGCGACCACGTCCTTCTTGGGCACGGCCTGGAGCATCTCGACCAGGATGCCGGTCATCTCCAGCCGGCCGGAGGTGGCCTCCAGGCGCTCGAAGAAGCCCGCCAGCCGCGCGTACTCCACGGGCCCGCCACCGGGAGAGCCGGGATAAGCACGCGGCTCCCGCCTGCCGAAGCCGTCCCGACGATTCCTTGCTGGGGGACGGTTCGCGGCACCTATTCCGCGGGCAACGGTCATCACCTGCCCCGCGTTTGGTGTCTGCCATGCGTTCCGTGCTGTTCGTGGCCGTCGCGGCCCTCGTGTCCGGCTGCGGCGCGCCCGGAAACGCCACCGCGCGCGAGCTGCCGCCCGACCACGGCGAGCTGGTGGCCGGCATCGACTTCCGGCTGGCGTTCGCGGACCCGGACCAGGACGGGGTCACCGACATCACCCTCGACGTGATGGCGCAGGACGCCAACAAGACGGCCGCGTACGGCTGGACGGGAGGCCTCGACGTCCAGGTGCTGCGCTGCGTCGACATGGGCTGCAACGTCACGCCGGAGACCGACTTCACGCTGCACGACGACGTGGCGGTCGAGCGCTTCACCAAGGCCGACGGCGGCTGGGTGCTGCACTACGGCTTCGAGCCGGGCCAGGCGCCGACCGGCCACTACCAGATGACGGTCTGGGCCAAGGTCGCCAAGACGGGCGCTTGGCTGTCCGCCATCCAGCAGTTCGACTACGAGCGTTAGGATTCTCGTGTTCACCCAGCGGGCCACGGGCCGAGAGGTCCGTGGCCCGCCCAGGGAACCCACGGGCGCCCGCTGGGCCTAAGACCACCTTGCGCGTGGCGTGGGCGTGCACCCGGTCGAGAACATCCGCGGCGCGTCGAGCAGCCACCTGGCCGGCCGCCGCATCGTGCTGGGCGTGACGGGCTCCATCGGGGCGGTCAAGTGCGTCGAGTTGGCGCGCGAGCTCATTCGCCACGGCGCCGACGTGGTCCCGGTGATGACGGCGGGCGCGACCCGCATCCTGCACCCCGACGCCCTGGAGTTCGCCACCGGCCACAAGCCGATCACGCAACTGACCGGCGCCGTCGAGCACATCGCGCTCTTGGGCGACGTGCCCGGGAAGGCCGACCTGCTGCTGGTGGCGCCCGCCACCGCCAACACGGTCGCCAAGATGGCGCTGGGCATCGACGACACCCCGGTCACGACCTGCGCCACCGTGGCCGTCGGCACCGGCACCCCGATCGTCGTCGCGCCCGCGATGCACGAGGCGATGCTGGAGCACCCCATCGTGGCCGAGCACGCCAAGACCCTCGTCGAGCGCCTGGGCGTCACTTGGGTCGAGCCGGCGCGCGCGGAGAAGAAGGCCAAGCTGGCGGACGTCGAGGCCATCGTCGAGGCCGTCATCCACCGCCTCGCCCAGGAGAAGGGTCCGCTGGCGGGCAAGCGCGCCCTCGTGGTCTCCGGCGCCACCGCCGAGCCCATCGATCCCGTCCGCGTCCTCACCAACCGCAGCTCCGGCCGCACCGGCTTCCTGCTGGCCACCGAGCTGCGCCGCCTCGGCGCCGAGGTCGAGTTGTGGCACGGCGTCGGCACCGAGCCCGTCCCCGGCCACCTTGCGCCCTTCACGCGCCGCTTCACCACCCACGCCGAGCTTGCGGCGATGGCGGCGAAGGCCAAGCTCGCCGGCTTCGCCCAAGTGTGGATGCCGGCCGCCGTCGGCGACTACGCCGCCAAGCCCGCCAAGGGCAAGATTCCCAGCGGGCAGAAGGCCCTCGACCTCCGCCTCGCGCCGCTCGGCAAGGTCATCGCGACCCTGCGCCGCCGCGCCCCCAAGGCCGTCCTGGTCGCCTTCAAGGCCGAGTCCGACGCGGCGGGCCTGCTGGAGCGCGCCGCCGAGCGCCGGCGCCGCTACCGGGCCGACTACGTCGTGGCCAACCTCGCCGCCAGCTTCGGCGCCGAGGACACGACCCTCCACCTCGTGGACGCGCACGGCCACACCACCTTCACGGGCCCCAAGGCGCGCGTGCTGCCCTTGGTCGTGGAGCTGGTCGCCGCCGGCCCTGGGAAGGCCAAGGCTTGACCCGCCGCGCCTTCGCGCCCGGCCACGTCTCCGGCCTGTTCGCCGTCCACGACGAGGCCAGCGACCCGCTCGCGAAAGGCTCGCGCGGCGCCGGCTGGAGCCTCGACGCCGGCGCCACCGCCACCGTGCGCCCCGGCCGCGGCGCCATCACCGTCGACGGCCAGCCGCGCGACCTGCCCGTGACCGCCGCCGCCGTGCGCGCGCTGGCGCCCGCCGCGAGCCTCGACGTCGAGCTGCGGCTGGACCTGCCGGTCGGGCAGGGCTTCGGCATGAGCGCCGCCGGCACGCTGGCCGCCTGCCTTGCCGCCGTCGCGGAGCTGGACCTGGAGCCGGAGCACGCGCTGGCCGCCGCCCACGCCGCCGAGGTGACCGCCGGCACGGGCCTCGGCGACGTCGTGGGCTCCTGGAACGGCGCGGGCGAGCTGCGCCTCAAGCCCGGCGTGCCGCCGCACGGCTGGGCGATGCGCGTCGACCCGGCGCCGGGGGCGCGCTTCCTGTTCTGCGTGATGGGGGAGGGCATCCCGACGCCGCGCATCATCAAGGACGCCGCCTGGAAGCTCAAGACGCGCGCGCTGGGCGACCCGGCCGTGGACCGGATCCTGGCGGCCGGCCGCGCACGGGCGTGGGAAGTCTTGCTGGACGAGGCGCACGCCTTCAGCCTGGCGTTGGGGTTGATGCCCGTCGCGATGCGCGCGCTCGGCGACATGCTCCCGCCGGAGACGCGGTGGGGCCAGTCGATGCTGGGCAACACGCTGTGGTGCACGGGCGGCGGGCTGGACGAGGCGGAGCGCCTGCTGGCGCCGCACGGCATGGTGGTCGCGGCGGGCGTGGACCCAAACGGGGCGCGGCTGGTCCGTTAGCCATCGGCTTGCACGACCCGCAGCGCCTGCACGGTCTCCGCCACGTCGTGCACCCGCACCATCGCGGCCCCAGCCTGCGCGGCCAGCACCGCCGCCGCCACCGAGCCGACGACGCGCTGCTCGGGCCGCTCGACGCCGGTCAGCACGCCGAGGAAGCGCTTGCGGCTGGCGCCCACCAGCACCGGATGGCCTTGGGAGTATTCCGCCACGCCGCGGATCAGCGCCAGGTTCGCGCGCGCGTCGCCGCCGGGCGGGTCGCCGAAGCCGAGGCCCGGGTCGAGCACGACCTGGTCGTCGGCCAGCCCGGCGCCGCGGGCCTGCGCCACCAGCGCCGCCAACTGCCGCCGGGTGCCGTTGAGCAGCTCGCCTTGGACGGGGCCGCTGCGCATCAGCACGAGGGCGCAGCCGGCCTCCTTCGCGACCGCCAGCAGGCCGGGGTCGGCGAGGCTGCCGACGTCGTTGAGGAGGTCGGCGCCGGCGGCGACGGCGGCGTGCGCCACCTCGGCCTTGCGGGTGTCGATCGAGACGATGGCGTCCGGGGCGGCGCGGCGGATCGCGCGCAGCACGGGCAGCACCCGCGCCAGCTCGTCCGCGGCGGCGACGGGCGCGTGGCCGGGGCGGGTCGACTCGCCGCCAAGGTCCAAGAGGTCGGCGCCGGCGCGCAGCAGCGCCTCGGCCCGCTCCGCGGCGTTGTCCGGGGTGAGACGGCCTCCGTCGCTGAACGAGTCGGGCGTGGCGTTGAGGATGCCCATCACGAGCGTGCGGTGGCCCCAGGGGAGGCGGCGGCCGCGGGCGAGCGCCAGCGTGCGCGTCGGCTCAGGCATGGCGGGCCACGGGCGGGCCGCGCAACTCGGCCTCGATGGCGTGCGACAGCTGCGTCGTGAGGTCGCCCTTGCGGCCGGCCCCGACGGGGGCGTCGCCGAAGCGGGTGATCGGGACGATGCCGCCGGTGGTGTTGGTGAGCCACATCTCAGTGGCGCGGGCGGCCTCCTCGACGGTGAGGCGCTCGACCACGTCGAGGCCGGCCTCCGCGACCGCCTCCAGGACGGCGCCGCGCATGACGCCGGCGACCGCGCCCTCGGCCTCGCCGGGGGCGTGGACGCGGCCGTCGACGACGGCGAACACGTTGGAGGTGCTGGCCTCGGCGACGCGGCCGTGCTCGTTCAGCAGCAGGGCGTCGTGGGCGGTGAGCGACAGCGCCTCGCGGCGGGCCACGACGTGCGGGAGGTAGGAGAGCGACTTGACGCGGGCCAGCGGGCTGCGGGAGTCCTTGCGGCTCGACTTGGAGACGACGACCTGCAGGCCGTGCGAGTAGTACTGCATCGGGTACGGCTTGAACTTCTTCGCCATCGCGGTGGTGGTGATGCCGCGGCCGGACTCCAGGACGTCCTCCTGCGGGCCGGTCGTGACCATGAAGCGGAGGTAGAGCTCGCCGCCGAACTGGCGGGTGCCCTCGCGGACCATGGCGTCGACGGCGGCGCGGAACTCGTCCACCAGCTCGCCTTCGAGGTTGAGGACCTTGAGGCCCTTCAGCAGGCGTTGCTCGTGCTGGGCTTGGCGGAAGACGTGGCCGTTGGCGGTGCGCAGGGTCTCGAAGACGCCGTCGCCCATGAGGTAGCCGCGGTCCAGCAGCGGGACGCGCGCCTGCGCCAGGTCCATAATCTTCCCGTCCACGTAGGCGATTCCAGCACTCATCGTCGCACCCGCAAGAAGCGGTCCAGGAGTTCGAGCCCAAGCGGCGTACAAAGGGATTCCGGGTGGAACTGGAGGCCATAGGTTGGGGCGGCCGCGTGGCGGAGAGCCATCACGGTGCCGTCCGCGAGCCACGCATCCACCTGCCAATCCGGCCCCATGCCCGCGGTTTCCACGGCAAGCGAGTGGTAGCGGGTCGCCGCGATCGGCGACGGCAGGCCCGCGAACAGGCCAGCGCCGGCGTGGTGGACGGCGTCGGCCTTGCCGTGCACCGGCCCGCGCGGGTGGACCCGCACCGTGCCGCCGTGCGCCTCGCCGATGGCCTGGTGGCCGAGGCACACGCCGAGAATGGGCAATCGGCCGTGCAGCGCGCGGGCCGCCTCCAGGGTGCGCGGCGCCTCGCGCGGCCAGCCCGGGCCCGGCGACAGCACGACGTGGGTCGCGCGGTGGGCCGCGGCGGCGGCCGCGACGTCGACGCGGTTGCGCACCACCTCGACCGTGGCGCCGAGGGCGGCGCAGTAGTCGGCAAGGTTGTGGACGAACGAGTCCTCGTTGTCCACCAGCAGCACGCGCGCGTCGGGGTGGCGGGGCTCGGCGCGCGGCGGCTCCCATGCGCCGGCGGCCTCGACTTCGCCGAGCCGGGTCGCCGCCCCCGTCGCGCCGGCTTGGCCGGTCGCGGCCTCCAGCAGGGCCTGCGCCTTGCGGCCGGCCTCCTTCCACTCGCGCGCCGGGTCGGAGTCGGCGACGATGCCGCTGCCGGCGTGGACGTGCGCCAGGCCGCCTTCGAGCTGGAGGGTGCGGATGAGGATGTTCCAGTGCGCCTGGTGGCCGCGGCCGATGAAGCCCGCGGAGCCGGTGTAGAAGCCGCGCGCCGCCGGCTCGGCCTCCAGGATGCGTTGGGTCGCGCGCAGCTTGGGGGCGCCCGTGACCGTGCCGCCCGGGAACAGCGCCGCCAGCGCATCGACGGGGTGGACGCCGGCGCGCAGCGTGCCCTCGACGCGGCTCACAAGGTGCATCACGTGGCGGTAGCGCTCCACGCTCATGCGCTCGCCCACGCGCACGCTGCCCGGCTGCGACACCCGCGCCAGGTCGTTGCGCACCAGGTCGACCAGCATGGTGTGCTCCGCCTGCTCCTTCGGGTCGGCGCGCAGCTCCGCCGCCATCGCCTCGTCCTCCGCCGGCGTCGCGCCGCGCTTGCGGGTGCCGGCGATGGGCCGCGCCCGGATCCGGCCGTCCTCGATCGCGAACAGCTGCTCGGGGCTGGCGCTCACGAGCGCGAAGCCGTCGAACTCCAGGAGCGCCATCCAGGGGCTCGGGTTCGCCTGCTGGAGGGCGGCGAACAGGGCGGCGGGGTCGGCGGCGCACGGCGCGGACCAGCGGGTCGCGAGGTTGGCCTGGAACAGGTCGCCGTCGTGGACGCGGGCCTTGAGGCGCACCACCTCGGCCTCGAACCCGGCTTGCGCCATGCTGGGCGTCCACGCCGGCTGCGTGGGTGCGACGCGCGGGGCCTCGGGCGTGCCCGCGAGGATCGCTTGCACCTCGGCGATGCGGTCGTCCTCCTCGCAATGCAAGGCCCAGGTGCGGGCGGCGCGGTCGAACGTGACGGCCTCCTGGCAGTCGCGCAGCACCACGTCCGGCAGCGCCGACGAAGCCCCGGCGGGAAGGCTTGGCTCCAGGCTGCGCGCGAACGCGAAGCCGACGGCGCCCGCCCAGCCGCCGGTGAACGGCCCCGTGGACGGCCCTTGCGCGGGGCCGACGCGGCGGCGCAGGTAGGCCAGCGGCTCCTCCTGGAACACCTCCCAGGCGCCGTCGCTCCAGCGCTCCTCGACGTCGCGGCCCTGGATGCGCACCTCGACGCGCGGCGAGAACGCCAAGACGGCGTGGCGCGCCTCGGGGTGGGCGCCGAGGCCGTCGAACAGCAGCGGCTTCAGGCCGGCGGCGCGCAGCAGCAGGTAGGCCTCGACCGGCTCGCGCCAGCCCGGCAGCGGCTCACTGCGCGCCACGGATCTCCTCCAGCGGCTCGCCGCGCAGCACCGCGATGGCCTCGCCCGCAAGGAACAGCGAGCCCGCCACGACGATGCGGTCGGCGCCCGCCTCGACGGCAAGCCGGAGCGCGGTGGCCACGTCGGGCGCGGCGGCGGAGCGCACGCCCGCCTCGGCGCCGGCCGCGCGCACGGCGGCGGCGTCCAGGCTGCGCGGGTTGCGCACCGGCACGCCCCACAGCCGGGCGGCGGGCAGCAGCCAGTTGTCGAGGGTCTCGGCCCAGGCCTTGTCGGCGCAGAAGCCGGCCACCAGGTCGAAGCCGCGCCAGCCGGCGTCGAACAGGTATTGGCGGAGCGCCGCGCCGCCGGCGGGGTTGTGGGCGCCGTCCACGAGGACCGTGACGCTGCGCGGGCCGGCGCCGGCGGCCAAGCGCTCCGCCTCGAGCTGGAAGGTTTCGAGGCGACCGGGGTTGTAGGCGGAGCGCAGGCCGCGGCGCACCGCCTCCTCCGGGATGGCGACGCCCTGCTGGCGGAGCGCCTCGACGGCGGCGACCACGACGGCGGCGTTCTCGCGCTGGTGGGCGCCCGCGAGGCCGACGGCGTAGCGCGACTCCCCGGTCGGCCGCAGCAGGACCAGGTGCTCCAGGTCGGGGACGACGGTGTAGTCCTCGCCGATGATGCTCATGGGAACGCCAAGCTCCCGGCTGCGGAGCTTCAGGACCAGCAGCGCCTCGCCGTGGCAGGCGGTGACGCACGGCACGCCCGGCTTCATGATGCCGGCCTTCTCCCACGCGATGGCGCCGACGGTGGGGCCGAGCTGCTCGGTGTGGTCGAGCGCGACGTTGGTCACGATGGTCAGGCGCGGGTCGAGGACGTTGGTGGCGTCCAGGCGCCCGCCGAGGCCGGTCTCCACGGCGGCCCACGCGACGCCTTGCTCCTTGAAGTGCAGGAACGCAAGCGCGGTGACGACCTCGAAGAACGTCGGCGGGGCGCCGTCCGCGTCCAAGGCCTCGACATGGGGGCGGAGGGCGGCGAGCCCGGCCGCGACCTGCTCGGCCGCGATGGACTGGCCGTCGACCTCGATGCGCTCGCGGAACGTCACGAGGTGCGGGCTGGTGGTGTGGCCGACCCGGAGCCCGGCGTGGCGCAGCACGTCGGCGAGCATCCGCGTCACGGAGCCTTTGCCGTTGGTGCCGGCGACGTGGATGCTCGCGAACGCCTTGTGCGGGTCGCCGACGCGCTCCAGCAACCGCTCGACCTTGGCGAGTCCGAGCTTGATGCCAAGCTTCTGGCGGGCGTAGAGCCAAGCGAGCGCCTCCTGGTAGGCCCACATCAGAAGCCCTCGCCGTACATCGCGCCGGAGGCCAGGTCGAGGCCCGGCAGGCCCAGCCAGGAGGGCCCGGGCGCGATGCGGCCGTCGGGCGCGATGCGGCCCTCGGCGAACAACTGCACCGTGCGCGGCAGCAGCAGGTGCTCCAGGCGGAGGATTCTCTGCTGCAGCCGCTCCAAGCCCTCGCCGTCGCGGACCAGCAGGGCGGCCTGGAGGAGGATGGGGCCGCCGTCGAGCTCGTCGGTGACGAGGTGGGTGGTGCAGCCGGCGACCTTGACGCGGGCGGCGTGCGCCTGGGCGACGGCGCCGAGGCCGCGGAAGCCCGGCAGCAGGCTCGGGTGGATGTTCACGATGCGTCCGGGGAAGGCGCCGGTGATGGCGGGGCCGACGATGCGCATGTAGCCGGCCAGGACGACGAGGTCGGGGCGCTCGGCCTGGAGGGTTTCGAGAAGGCGGGCGTCGTAGGCCTGCGACGTTTCCCCTTTCTCCTTCGGCAACTCGACGACCGCGGGAATCTTGGCTTTGCGGGCGCGGACGACGGCGCCGCAGCCCGGCTTGTCGGTGGCCAGCAGCGTGACCTTGGCCTGGACCCGGCCGGCGGCGGCGTGGTCCAGCAAGGCCTGGAGGTTGGAGCCATGGCCGGAGGCCAGGACGGCGACGCGCACCAACGGCGCCGACTCGGAGGCGGTTGATAAGGGGTCAGGCGTGCGCCGCGGGGGTGCGCTCGCTTTATCGCCATCTCCTTCCTGCCGCGCCCAATGGTCGAAGTCGTCCCCGTCTCCTTGAGCCAGGCCAAGGCGCAGGCGTTCGTGGTGGGCGTGGACGCCCAGCGCAAGGCTCCTGGGCTGAAGGCGTTCGGCCTGCACGCCGACCCGACCGTGAAGGCCGTCCTGGACAACAAGGACATCGGCTTGCCGTTCAAGGCGCTCCGCTCGGTCCCGACCCCGAAGGGCTGGGTGCTGCTCGTCGGGCTGGGCGACCCGAAGAAGCTGACGCAGGAGAAGGTCGGCACCCTGGCCAACCTTGCCGCCCGCGCCTGCGCAAGCCTCGGCTGCCGCACGGCCGCGACCACGCTCGCCTCCGACGTCCGGCATCCCGCCGCCGCGCAGGCCATCACGCACGGCGTCCTGATCGGCGCCCTCGACTTCGACCAGTGGAAGGGCAAGAAGGAGGAGAAGCCGGACGAGCCCAAGCCCGTCAAGCTCGAGACGCTCCAGGTCGTGGTGGACGGCAAGGCGGCCGCCGCGGCCCGCCGCGCCATCGAGCGCGCCGCCGTCGTGGCCGGCGCCGTCAACGACTCGCGCCTGCTCTCGAACACGCCGGCCAACGTCTGCACGCCCCAGTGGCTCGCGGCGGAGGCCAAGGCGCGCGGCCGCAAGCTTGGCTTCTCGGTCTCCGTCAAGGGCCGCGAGGAGCTGCGGCGGGAAGGCTTCGGCGCGTTGTGCGGGGTCGCGCAGGGGTCCGCGAACGAGGAGCAGCTCATCACGATGGACTACCACCCGAAGGGCGCCAAGAAGACCCTCTGCGTGGTCGGCAAGGGCGTCTGCTTCGACTCCGGCGGCATCTCGCTCAAGCCGGGCGACAAGATGTGGGAGATGAAGTACGACAAGGTCGGCGCCTGCAACACCGTGGCACTCATGGGCACCCTCAAGGCGCTCGGGGTCAAGCACCGCGTCGTCGGCATCGTGCCCGCCGTCGAGAACATGCCCAGCGGCACGGCGCAGCGGCCCGGCGACATCGTGACCGCCAAGGACGGCACCACCATCGAGGTCCTCAACACCGACGCCGAGGGGCGCCTCATCCTGGCCGACGCCATCACGCACGCCCGCACCTTCGAGCCGGCCTGGATCGTCGACATGGCCACCCTCACAGGGGCTTGCGACATCGCCGTCGGCGCCACCTACGTCGCCGTCCTCTCCAGCGACGACCGCTTCGCCCAGCGCCTCGTGGCGGACTCGCGCGCCTGCGGCGACAAGGCCTGGCAGCTTCCCCAGGGCGAGGAGTACGACGAGGCCAACAAGGGCGCCTACGCCGACCTGCAGAACATCAGCCTCAGCAACCGCGCCGGCACCAGCATCGGCGGCTCGTTTTTGAAGCACTTCGCCAAGGACACCCAGTGGGCCCACCTCGACATCGCCTCCAAGGCCTGGACAGCGGGCATGGACTACTTCGGCAAGGGGCCCACCGCCGCCGGGTTGCGCATCGTCTTGCAGCGCATCCTGGAGGAATGACGTTGCGGGCGGCCCTCGCCGTCCTGGTCGCGGCCGTGCTGGCCCCGAGCGTGGCCGCCGAGGCGCCGCCGGACGCCTTCTGCATCGTCGTCATCGAGCCCACCGACGGCTTCCGCCAAGTGCGCATCACCGTGGACGAGGACCTCAACGAGACGGCCAGGCAGTCGTCTTGGGCCGACGTGGACCTCAACGGCGACGGCCGCGCCTCCCAGGCGGAGGCCGAGGCGTTCCGCTACGGCACCCTCAAGCTCTGGCCCGGCGGCCTCGACATGGGCAACAAGAGCCTGTTCCTCGCGCCGGGCGCCCCCTACACCACCGCGACCCCGATCCGCCCGGTCTACGCCACGACGTGGCGCCACCTCGGCCACGGCTTCTACGACGAACCCGCCCAGGCCCACGACGGCTCCACCCTCGGCGCCGAGGTGCCGTTCGCCGACTTCGAGACCCAGGCGGTGCGCGAGTACGGCTTCCACGTCGCCCACGACTTCTCCCGCATGACCCTCCACGGCGCGCAACCGAACGCGACCGCCGGGCTGCCCACCGACAGCGCGGTCGAAGTGTCCAAGCCCGTCATCGAGTCCGTCGTCGTCCGCGCCCCGGCAGGCTGGGTCGTCCAGGAGGTCGTCGGCGTCGGCTACAACGGCACCTTCACGCGCACGGGCGACCAGCCCACGATGGAGCTCCAAGGCTTCGACACTTCATCGCCCTGGCAGATTCGCTTCTTCAACCCCGAGGCCGACAAGCGGCTGGGCCACCTCGACGGCCCGGGCCTGGAGGCGCCCGCGGCCCTGGCCGCCCTTGCCGCCGCCGTCGCCGTGACGGCGCGGGCCCGGCGGCGCGGAGCATGAGGCTGCCGCGGCCGGCCCTGCTGGCGCTCGCCCTCCTGGCCGTCGCGGGCTGCGTGCAGCCGACGCCGGCCGGCGCCGAGGTCCTGCTTGGGTGGACCGCGTCGGGCACGCGCGGCTCGTTCGCGCCCGACGCCCGCTGGACCCTGGAGGCGACGCTGCTGCCGCCGGCTCCGCTCGACGTGGCCGGCGCGCCCCGTCTGCTGGAGCGCGTCGCCATCCATGAGGTGACGGCGTGGGACGACATCGTGCGCACCGACGACGCCGTCCACTGGAACGACCCCGCCACCCGCGCCCGTCACGCCATCGACTCCGAGACGGTGGTGGCCAAGGGTGGCGCCGTCGTCGCCAACGAGGCCGCCCGCTTCCGGTTCGACGCCTGCCCAGGCCGGCCGGGCCGGCTCGAGGCGGGCGCCCGCTGGTCCGAGACCTGCCGCGGCACCTGGGCGCGCGACGGCGGCGCCCCCGAGCCGTTCTCCAACTCGGTGGACCTGGAGGTCGTCGCCTGGGAGCGCGTGGACGTGCTGGGCGGCCTCGACGCCTACAAGGTGACGGAAGGCGACACCGCCGTCTGGCTGGCCCGGCTGTGCGGCGACTGGGCCAAGGTGCGGCTCGTGACCCCCGCCGACCACTGGTCGCTCGACGGCTACCGCTGCGGCCCGCCCCTGGACCGCCAGCCTTGAAGCCGCGCCCGCGCCTGGGGCCTCCATGGAGCCCCGCGGCGTCCTTGCCGCCATGATGCGCGAGCTTGCCCGCCCCGGCCTGCTTGCCACGCTGGCCCGCCGCGGCGTCCGCCGGCGCGCCTACCACGCGCTGCGGGCCGCGGGCTTGCGGCGCCGCGCCGCCAAGCGGCTGGTGCGGCAGTGCGCGCGCGGCGCGCGGCGGCTGCGCGGCCGGTGGGACGACGTGGCGGCCGAGGCCGTGCTGGACGCGGTGGGCGCATGACCGGCCACGAGGCGCAGGTCCGCGCCGTGCTGGAGCGGCACACCGAGGACCTGCTGGCGCCGGCGGCGCGCGACGAGAAGGTGGCGCGGCGGGCGTGGGGCAGCCTGCGCCGCGACCTGCGGGCGCTTGGCTTCGGATGGCTCCGGACGTGGTGGGCGGTGCGGAAGGTCAAGTCGGCGGTGGCGCGGCGCCAGCACAAGGTGCCCGAGGTGGACTTCGGGGCCGAGGTCATGGGCGGCCTGATGGAGCTTGCGCTCGGCATCCTGCTGGGCGTCCTGGACGGGTAGCGGGCGGGGCTACGCCGTCGCCGTGATGCGCGCCGCGAGGGCGGCGAGGCCGGTGCCCTTGCGGGCGGCGGCGTCGGCCTTCTGGCTGTCCAGCGCGGCGTGGAAGTGCTGCCGGGTCTCCTCGTAGAACACGCCGGTGACCCAGTGGTCGGTCATGGCGGCCTTCATGGCGGCGAACTTGTCGTGCCGGTCATGGGTGGGCTCGAGCTGGCGCTGGTTCGCCTTGGCGGCCTCGTAGATGTCGTGGAACGTCACGCAGGGGCTCACGACCTGGAGGAAGGCGTAGCCGTCGTGCTGGATGGCCTGCTTGATCAGGTCGGTGAGCTCCTTGACCTTGCCCGAGTAGCCGCGCGCGACCCAGGTGGCGCCCGAGATCAGGGCGAGGGCGAGCGGGTTGACGGGCTGGTCGGCGGACTTGAGGGGGGCCGCGAACGGCGTCGTCTTGGTCTTGAGGCCGACCTCGGAGGTGGGCGAGGCCTGGCCCTTGGTGAGGCCGTAGATCTCGTTGTCCATCATGACGTAGGCGAGCTTGGGGTTGCGGCGCGCGGTGTGGACGAAGTGGCCGGCGCCGATGGCCATGCCGTCGCCGTCGCCGCCGACCGCGATGACGGTCTTGTCGGGCATGGCGAGCTTGACGCCGACCGCGACGGGCAGGCTGCGGCCGTGGACGGCGTGGAAGCCGTAGGCGTTCATGAAGTGGGGGAAGCGGCTGCTGCACCCGATGCCGGAGACGAAGACGACCTCGTGGGGCGGGAGCTTGAGGTCGGCGAGCGCCTTCTGCATGGCGTTGAGGACGGCGAAGTCGCCGCAGCCGGGGCACCAGACCGGGGGCAGGGTGCCCTTGTAGTCCTTGGCGGTCAGGTCGCCGGAGACCGGAAGCTGGCTCGGCTTGCTGATGGGCTTGACGTGGTCGGCCTCGGGGAGGGCGTGGCCGGGGGTGGCGGTGGGGGGGTTCGGGCTCAAGCGTCGACCTCCTGGGTCTGGGGCGGCTTGCCCTTGGGGCTGTGGGTGGGCGCCACGCTGCCATGGGTCGGCTGGGCGCGGATGGTGCCGGCGACGACGCCGTCGATCTTCTCCTTGATCTCGAGCCAGGTCATGGGGCTGCCCTGGACCTTGTTGAGGCGGACGAAGTCGCGCGCGATGTGCTTCCGCAGCAGGCCTTCGAGCTGGCCGGTGTGGTTCATCTCGGCGACGATGACCTGGGGGGCGGCGGCGACGAGGTCAAGGAAGCCCTTGACGGGCAGCGGGTTGAGGATCTTGGGGACGACGTAGCCGACCTTCTTGCCTTCGTGCAGGGCGGCGGTGACGGCCTCCTTGGTGGGGCCCTTGGTGCTGCCCCAGGTGACCACCAGGACGTCGGGGTTCTCGTCGCCGAAGCGCTCGACCGCGCCGGGGTAGTCCCAGGCGTCGTCGATCTTGTGCAGGCGCTTGCGGATCATGGCCTCGTGGTTGGGGCCGGTGTAGTTGGGGTTGCCGTACTCGTTGTGCTCGAGGCCCTCGGCGACGTGGACGCCGCCCGGCTGGCCGGGGAGGGCCTGGGGGCTCACGCCGTCGGCGGTGAGCTTGTAGCGCTTGTAGTCGGCGAGGTCGGCCTCGGTCGCGATCTTGCGGCGCAGGATGGGGGTGCCCTTCAGCTTCGGGAGGGTGATGTTCTCGGTGCGGTTGGAGAGCGAATGGTCGGTGGCGAGGATGACGGGGACCTGGTACTTCTCGGCCAGGTTGAACGCCCAGATGGTCTGGTAGAACGAGTCGCGGACGCCGGCGGGGGCGATCACGATGCGGCTGGCCTCGCCGTGGGAGCCGTAGACCATCTCGTTGAGGTCGCTCTGCTCGGGCTTCGTCGGCAGTCCTGTGGACGGGCCGCCGCGCATGCAGTTGATGATGACGACGGGCAGCTCGGCGGTGGAGGCGAGGCCGAGAAGCTCCTGCATCAGCGACAGGCCGGGGCCGGAGGTGGCGGTGGCGGGCTTCTTGCCGGCGTAGGAGGCGCCGAGGCAGTGGGCCAGCGCGGACATCTCGTCCTCGGCCTGGATGCAGGTGTGGCCCAGCTTGGGCATCTCGGTTGCCAGGGCTTCGAGGATGCTGCTTGCGGGCGTGATGGGGTAGCCGGCGAAGAAGTCGCAGCCGGCGACCAGGGCGCCGAGGGCGATGGCGTCGTTGCCGTTGAGGAGGATGCGTTCCTCGTCGTGGGCGCCGACGCGCAGCGCGCCGGTGTGCTTGCGCTCCAGGCCGGCCACGTGGGCGTAGGCGGCGTCGACGGCGAGGTCGTTGAGCTCCAGCAGCTTCGGGTTCTTGCCCTTGTACTTCTTCTGCATGGTCTTCTTGATCTCGGCGGCGGGGATGCCGTAGAGGGCCGCGACGGTGGCGACGGCGAAGACGTTCTTCGACTTCGGGGACTGGACCTTCTCCTTCACCAGGGTGTCGAAGGGGACCGGGTAGAGCACCAGGTCGGGGCGGTCGCTGGGGAGCTTGGTGACCTGGCCGGGGTCGTAGACCACCACGCCGCCCTTGCCGACGGCCTTCATGTGGCTGTCGATCGCTTCCTGGTTGAAGGCGCACAGGCAGTCGACGGCGGTGCCGGCGGACAGCACCTCCTCGTTGCCGGAGCGGACCTGGTACCAGCAGTGGCCGCCCTTGATCTCGGCGGGGTAGGACTCGAACGTGAAGACGTTGAAGCCGATGTCCGACAAGGCCAGGCAGGCGATCTCGCCCGCGGAGATGACGCCCTCGCCAGACTCGCCGGCGAAGCGGAAGGTGTAGGTGGGCATTGGGGTCCCTGGATCGGGAGCGGCCGCTCCCTGTTGGCGGCGACCTGCTGGCGTTCTTAAAGAGTTCCGGGAGAGGGCGGGGCGATCGCCGCCATGCGCGAAGCTGGCGTGGCAAGACATGTCAACCCCCCGAGGGGGGTCAGCGGCCGGCTTCGCCCGCCTTGGCCTCGGCCCGCTTCTCCTCGGCGGTCTTCTTCTTCGCCGGCGGGGCGCTGTACACATGCTCCGCCAGGTCGAAGCCGTAGCCCGCGACCAAGGTGTGCAGGATGAGCCGCTCGACCGCCAACGGCTCGTGCGGGCCGGCGTCCGGGACGTTGCTGGTGCGGATTTCCTTCCCGTCCACCACGACCACGATGCCGGAGCCCAGCACCTCGACGCGGTGGCCGTCGCGCACCAGGATGCCCGTGTCCTCGCCGACGCCCAGGCCGATGGTGCCCGGGTTGGTGGCCACGACCTCCAGCAGGCGGCTGACACGGCCGCGGTCGAGGAAATGGGTGTCGATGACGCAGTCCTTCACCAAACCGAGCCCCGGCGTCATGGCGACCGAGCGCTTGCGCATCGCCTGCTCGTGGTCGCCGCCCGCGATCATCGTGGTGCTCATGGCGGCGGCCCCCGCGGAGGTGCCGGCCACGACGCCGCCGTCGAAGTAGGTGTCGCGCATCGCCTGGCCCACCTTGGAGCCGCCAAGCAGGCTGGTCAGGCGGACCTGGTCGCCGCCCGTGATGTAGACCACGTCGCAGTCGTGGACGCGCTGGGCGTAGTCCTCGCGGTCGGCGTCCTCGCGGCTGCGGATGTCCAGGATGCCGACCTTGCGGACGCCCAGGTCCTTGAACGCCTTGATGTAGTCGTCCGCGACCTCCTTCGGCAGCGTCGACGCCGTGGGGATGACCTCGACGTGGCGCGAGCCGCCCCGCACCAGCTCCAGGACCGACCGGAGGACCGCCTTGTCCGACGTCTTGTCCTCGTTGCCGCCGATGGCCACCAGGAATCCACGCGGTCGGGGTTCGGCCATCCCAGGCTGAAACCGCCGGCTTGGAGATAAGCGCGACGGGGCGGAACCGGGGCCGTTCAGCGCAGCCGCCGCCGCGCCAGCAGCAACGCCGCCGCGACGGCCGCGAACGGCGCCGGCAGCGGCGCCGTCGCGCCGTCGTCGGCGGGGCTCGTGGCGGCGGCCGTGCCGGCGCCGACGACCACCCAGAGCGGCCGCGCGATGACCTTCTCCTCGCTGCCCGAGGCGTAGGTCAAGGTGGCGTTGACGGCGTAGCGGCCGTCCGGCGTGCCGGCGGGCACCTCGACGCGCAGGCTTTGGGGCTCGGTCTTGCCGGGCGCCACCACGACATGGACCGGCTCCCAGCGTGCGGTCCAGCCGGGGGGCGCCTGGGCGCCGGCGAACGGGTGGCCGGTGCCGCCGCCGTTGTTGGTGATGTTGAAGTGGAACACGGCGGCGCCGCCCGCGGCGGCCGGCTGCTCGAGGTGGTCCACCGAGTCGGACAGCAGCGCCACGTCGGCGGTGACGGCGCCGCTGGTGAGCCCCGAGCCGATGTGGAGGTCCTTGACGGCGAGGTTGCCGGCCAGGTCGTGCGCCTCGATGCGCACCACGTCGGCGTCCACCAGCGGGCGGCCGGTCCACTCGTAGGCGGGGCCGTAGTGCTCGCACGCCTGGCCGGGGGCGCCGCTGCACGGCGGGGCGACCACTTCGCTGAGGCCGCCGGGGCCGTAGTCGGGGACGTAGTCGCCATCCCACAGGCGGCCGTCCCATGCCGCCATCTGGGCGGTGATGTCCTGGCCGTTGAGGTAGACCGTGAGGTTGGAGAGCGGCTCGCCGAACTCGATGGTGAACTGGTGGCCGTCGAGCGCCTGGCCGTCGCCGGGCAGGACGATGGGCCACGGGGCGGTGGCGTCGTGGGCGACGAGCTGGGCCGGGTCCTGGTCGCACTTCTCCTGCGCCGGCGTGGGCTGGGGGTCGCAGTTGTCCACGATGGCCTTGCCCCAGAAGCGCGCCAGCTCGACGTTCTGGGCGTCGTAGGCGTGCACGGCGACCGCGTAGGTGCCGTCCGGGACCAGCGTGGTCTTGATCGGGATGAAGAAGCCGTCGCTGGCGTCGCGGTCGGCGCGGTAGTTGGGGACGTAGGCGCCCGTGGCCCACTGCGGCGCGTCGCACACGGCCTCGTCCACGTCGATGGTGTGGGCGCCGAAGCTGAACCCGAAGACGGCGATCTCGGCGGCGCGCGGCCCGATGGCCTGGAACTGCGCGAAGAACTGTCCCTCGGCGTGGATGAAGCCGTCGTCCGCCGGCTGCAGGTCCGGGTTCTTGAACACCAGGTCGATATCGCCGCACTGGTGCGTCTGGGCCGACCCGCCGGGCAGGAACGCCACGGCGGCGGCCAGCGCAAGGACGGCAGCAAGGATGCGCATGGCCTTGCAGCGCCGTGCCGCCGTCAAAAGCCTTCGGCCTACCGGATGGGCATCACGCCGTCGCCGCAGTCGAACCCGATGGGGTCGTTCCACTGCACGCCGCGGAACGCCAGCCGGATGGCGCCGGTGCGGGCGTCCAGCACGAGGCGGGTCGGCGGCTGGTCGTCGTGGCAGTGCGAGGCGATGGCCCACCAGGTCGGCCCGTCCTCGTTCGAGGGCGCGTTGTCGAGCCACGCCACGGCCTCGGCGGGGCCATCCAGCACCGGCGCGTAGTGGACAAGCGCGTCGAACAGCGGCACGACCTCCATGCCGTCCGGCCCCGTGTAGCCGGGCACCGTGAGGGCGCCGTGCTGCCACCAGGTGTCGGGCGTGGCGGGCTCCATCACCGGCGTCCCGGCCGCCGCGTGCTCGTAGACCATCCGGTCGAACACGACCTCGTCGGCGTTGCCGTCGCGGAACTGGAACCGCCAACTGCCGACCACCGTCCCGGTCGCGTCGTACGCCCGGCCGTCGGGCCCGACGAGCCGGTAGGCCAGGTCGAAGCTCCAGTCGGAAGGGTAGGTGCGCGGCGCGGGCCCGTCGAAGAGCACCTTGCTGCGCAGCGCCTCCGCCAGCGCCGGCGTGAAGTTCAGGTCCGGCACTCGGCCGATGGGCGGCACGACCGCGACGGTCGGCCCGAAGGCGGCCTCCTCCATCGGCGCGCGCGCCGCGGGCAGGCTGTGCTTGGGCGCGCGGCCGGCGCCGAGCGGGATGGGCGCGCCTTCGCCTTGGGTCCACGCCGTGCGCTCCAGCGTCCAGGCGTCCCCGCCTGCGCGCGGGTCGCGCACCGCGACCCGGCGCGGCAGGGGGGCGCCGTCGGCCTCGGCCTCGACGCACAGGAAGGCCTCGCCGGCGTCGCGGTAGCACAAGGTCGGCCGGTCCAAGGTGCCGCCGAACGCCAGCTCCAGGTCGCCGACGTAGACCGACTCGCCCAAGGCGTAGCCGTGCAGCAGGGGCTCGAACGCCAGCAGCGGGGTGTCCGAGACCGGGAGCGGCGCCGGCAGGCGGGCGAACCAGTCATGCTTGACCGGGAACACGAGCGGGTTCAGGCTGACCAGCCGCGGCCCGTCGGGGAAGAAGCTCAGCGGCTCGGCCCAGGCGGCCGCGAAGCGGTGCAGGCCGGGCGTCTTCTCGTTGCGGCTCATCGGGCCCACGAGGGTGGCGCTGGCCTGCCAGCCGTATGCGTCCTCGACAATCCGGCCATCGGCGCGCAAGGCGTCGGGCAGGGCGGCGATGGCGTAGGCAACCTCGGCGTCGAACGGGTTGTCAAGAACGTCGAAGCCAGTGGCGCGGTAGTGGAACACGGCGCCGTCGCGCAGTTCGCCGAACGGGGCCGCGAGGTCTTGCGAGGAGGGTTGCGCGCAGCCGGAAAGGGCGGCCGCGAGCAGCAGGATCGGGAGGATGGAAGGGGGGCGCATCGGGGTCACCGCGACGGGGTGGGATGAGGGGAGGAGGCGGGCTAGGCGGATCACTCCTTGCTCCCGTAGACGTAGACGCCGGGGGCCACGGCGCCGGAGGCTTCGAGGGTCCGGCACGACACCCGGACGTCGGAGAGCGCGAGCTGCTTGTACTGGCCCCACGTGACCTCGTGGGAGCCGTAGCCGGTGTGGGTGAACCATTCGTGGTGGAAGCGGCTGCCGTCCGTCACTTCGATGTCGCACTCGGTGGAGGTGAGCACGCAGTAGCTGCCGCTCTTGGTCCAGGTCTCCGAAGTCGTGGCGGTGGCCCAGTAGACGGCGCTGTTCACGATGGGGTCGCGGGCCAGGCCGCCGACGTAGAACGCCCAACTCACGCGGTACGTGGCATCGTAGTCGGAACAGGGGTCGCTTGCCGTCGGCAGGTCGATCTTCACGGCGTCGCAGACGTCGGTCAGCCGCACGGCGCCGCCTTTGGACTTGGCGAGCTTGCTGTCCATCGCGAGGTAGTCGGCGTGGGTCGCGAAGCTGCACTCGAGGGTGGCGTCAGCGGCGGGGTCCGCTTGGGCGGCGGTGGCGGTGAGGGCCGTCAGCAGCAGCGCCGCGGCCAGGTGGGTCTGGGTCAACATGGGGTTGGTCCTGGTGCGAGAAGCACCGCGGGAACAAGCCCGCCAGGCGTCATCACTTGCCTGGACCCAGGAACAGGCGCCGATCGCCGCCCCCGACCTTTCACCAACCCGGCGCGAAGGCTGGAATCGGGCCGGGGGATGGCTGCCGCGGGGATGATGGCTGGATGCGCATGGATGAGACCGGGCGGCCCTGCGCCGCTGCCGGCATCGCGATGCACGCCGGCCGTCCGCCGACCCGCCGGCCACGCGCCGGCGCGGGCGGCGGCCGGCCCAACGGCCGCGTGGCGCGAGGCGCCGCGCGCACGGGGCGCGGGCGCGCCCGGGATTGGCGCCAGCCAATGGCGCCAATTCTTGGATCCAAGCACGCCATCCACCGTGCCCCGGTCCTTCGGCCATGACCTTGGTCGGCGAAGGCCGGCTGCACCAATCCGAGTCGTCGCGAACCTTGATTTACATCAGCCAGCGGCTGGTGCGCGACTCGAAGTTCCCGTTCCGGCACGGCGACGAGCTGGAGATTCGCATCCAGGACGACCATCTCGTGATCCGGCGCCGGGGCTGACGGGGGCGGCAGCCGGGCAGAACAGAGGGAGGAGGAAGGAAAAGGGGCGCGCGGGCGCGGCTCAGGCGGCCATCGCGGGCACGCGCTCGGACGGCGCGAAGGTGCGGATCAGGTCCGTGCGGGTGACGATGCCTTGGATGACGCCGTTCTCGGCGACCACGGGCAGCGCTCCCACGTGCTGGTCCAGCATCATCCGGGCGGCCTGGCGGGCGGTCATGCCGGGCTTGGCCGTCACGACCTGCCGCCGCATGAAAGGGCCGACCTGCAGGTCGCGGATGTTGACCCGCTGGACGTGGGCGTCGGCCGTCTTGAGGTCGGCGAACGCCTCGGCGATCTCGTGCTCGGCGATGATGCCGCGCAGCCGGCCGCCTTCCAGGACGGGCAGGCGGGCGATGTCGTTGTCCAAGAGCAGGCGGCGCGCGTGGATGATGCGCTCGTCCGGGCTGACGGACTTCAGCTCGCGCTGCATCAGCTCCTCGACGGGCGTGTCGGCCTCGACGAGGCGCAGCAGGTCCGCCTTGGTGACGATGCCCACGAGCTTGCGGCCTTGCACGACCGGCACCATGGTGACGCCGGGCTTGCCGACGTCGGCCAAGAGGACCGCGAGATCCTCGTCCGGGTGGGCGCGCAGGAAGTCCTTCTCCATGACGGAGGAGGCGTGCATCGTCGTCAATTGGACGCTCTTGTTGTGGATGCGGCCGAGCTTGTCGGCGATCTTGCCGTCGGTCACGATGCCGACCAGTTCGCCGTCTTCGACCACGGGGATTTTCGTGATGTTGTGCTCGCGCATGGTGTGGAGCACGTCCTTCAGGTTTCGATCCTTCTCCACCGTCACCAGGACGGTGGTCATCACATCTCGGACTTTCATGGTTCAGACCTCTCGAATGCTTGGCGCAAGAAGGCGGAGGGGGTGGTGCCGGCGGGGGATGGGCTTGTCTGCCAGAGGTCGTCCCCCCGGTTGCCGGAGTGCAGGCGGCGCCACGCGAACAGGGGCGGCGCGCCCTGGCCCCACGCTGGGGGCCGCGAGTACCCGTTTCAAGCGGAACACGCAATCGAAGGTATGTCCCTCGATGGACATAAGCACTTGGAAGGCGGGCGGGCCGCGGAATCCGCAGGCCGGGCTTCAACCCTGCCGCGTTCTCCATGAGGGCCCTGCCAGAGGCCGGCGCGGCGTCGCGTGCATTCACCCACCTCTCCGGCCCCATCATCTCATCCAGCCGGCTCCCTTTGGCGTGGACGACCCCACCTTGCCCCCGCCGGCCGCGGCCCCCAAGCGCAAGGTCAACCGCTCCAAGAAAGGCACCCAGATCGAGCTGGCGGCCTTGAAGCTCCTGGAGGCCGAAGGCTACACCGTCCACCGCTGCGTGCGCACCGGCATCAAGCGGGGACCCATCTTCGTCAGCCAGAGCAACGACGTCTTCGGCTGCATCGACCTGGTGGCCAAGCGGCGCGGCGAGCGCACCCGCTGGATCCAGGTCACCGCCCACTCGGGCATCGGCCAGAAGAAGGCCGACCTCGCCGTCGTCCCGTGGGACCCGCTCTACGACTCCGTCGAGATCTGGCGCTGGGTCGGCGGCAACCGGCGCAAGAGCAAGAGCACCGGCGCATGGCTCCACCGCCAATACTTCCAGGTCTACCATATGGACGACGGCTACGCCCTCCGCCCCGACCGCCGCGTCCTGGCCGAGCCCGGCACCGGCACCCAGGCCCAGGACCCGGACAACCGCGCCTTGTGGGAGATGTCCGCATGAAGGACCTCAAGGAGGCCGTCGCCTGGCTCGGCCCGCAACTGGCCCAGGCCGCCCTCACCCATCTCAAGGGCGAGCCGCAGCTGGCGCTCGCCTTGGAGCGCTGCGACCTCGAGGCCATCGCCGCCGTGCCCGGCATCTCCGAGCGCCGCGCCATCGAGCTGCTGCGCCACCTGCGCGGCATCGCCGACGAGGAGGGCTTCCTGGCCACTGCCCCCGCGCGCCGCGTCCACGACGAGGTGCTGGAGCGCCTGCGCGGCTTCGCGGCCACCCCGCAGGGCCGCAACCGCCTGCGCCTGCTGGGCCCGCTGCCGGACGCGGCGGCCGCCGAGCGGAGCGCCCAGGCCGTCATGGCCGACAAGGCGACGGTGGCGCGGCTCGACCGCAAGCGGGTGCGCGCGCTCCTGGCCCGCCTGCGCCCGCCCCAGGCGCCGCCGCCCCGGATGGAGACCGGCCGCGTCGTGCTGGTCCAAGACCCGCAGCTGCTCGACCGCCTCGCCAAGCAGGGCTACGGCCGCTGGGCCAGCCTTGGCGGCATGGAGGACGTGGAGCGCGCCGGCGGCTACGACCTCGCCCTGTTCGTGCCCGACGACGGCGCCGACCTCGACCACCTGCCCAACCTCGTCGAGGTCCCGGCCGGCACCACCGCCTGCGAGCTGTTCCCCGAGGCCACCTTGGCCTGGTTCACGGCCAACCGCGACGCCATCGAGGCCACCGCCGAGCTGTCCGCGCTGCTGGGCGCGCCCGGCGCCGCCGCGCAGGCCTTGGCCTTGCTCGCGCAGCTCCCGCCGCCGCCGTCCGAGGCGCCGCTGCGGCCCGCCGTCGAGGCGGTGCGCGCCGAGTTGGACGCGCGCCTCAAGGAGCGCCTTGCCACCGTCACCATCACCGGCGCCGACCTGCTGGCGAGCCTCGGCCGCAAGCTGCCGGCCCCCGTCCAGCGCGCGGTCGACGCCTGCCTCCAGGAAGGCCGCGACCTGCTGCGCGAACGCACCGGGGTCGCGTTCCAGCCGTTCGTCGGCGGCCACCCCGTCGCCATCGACGAGGAGGAGCTGCGGCGGGTCGAGGCCGCGCAGGCGTTCCGGCGCCGCGCCGCCCGCCACCACGACCTCGCCCGCGCCGCCAAGGCGCTCCACGACCTGCGGGACCCCATCCGCAAGGAGCTGGCGGCGCACCAGGAGTTCGAGGTCCGGTTCGCCCTCGGCTGCTTCGCGCACCACTACGACCTGCACCCGGCCCGGTTCGGGTCCCACCTCGCGTTCGGCGACTCCGTCCACCTCGACCTCGCGGGGCCGCGCGACGAGCCGGTGCAGCGCATCGCCTACCACATCGGCGGCGACGAGACGGTCGCCATCCTCACCGGCGCCAACTCCGGCGGCAAGACCACGCTGCTGGAGCACCTTGCCCAACTGGTGCTGATGGCGCGGCTCGGGCTGCCGGTCGTCGGCGCGGGCGTCGAGGTGCCATGGATCGACGAGCTGCACTACATCACGGCCCGCCGCAGCCTGGACGCCGGCGCCTTCGAGACCTTCCTGCGCAGCTTCCTGCCGCTTGCCCTCGGCCACGAGCGCCGCCTGGTGCTGGCCGACGAGGTCGAGTCGGTCACCGAGATGGAGGCCGCCGCCCGCATCCTGGGCTTCTTCCTCGACCGCCTCCAGGACTCCCCGAGCCTCGCCGTCGTCGTGAGCCACATGGCGCAGCACGTCCTGCGGCACACGACCGCCCCGGTGCGGCTGGACGGCATCGAGGCCACCGGCCTGGACGCGCACAACCGCCTCGTCGTGGACCGGATGCCGCGCATCGGCCAGATGGCGCGCAGCACCCCCGAGCTCATCGTCCAGCGCCTTGCTGCCACCACCAAGGGCGCCGAGCAAGGGCTCTACAAGCAGCTGCTTGCGACCTTCACGCCCCAGGAACCGACCCTCGAGATGGCGCCCAAGATGCGCCGCAAGGCCTAGGCGACGGCCAAAAGGCCAAAGCGAAGGCCCCGTGTCCGCGCGCCCGTGACCCGGCCGAGCGACGTGGAGGCCCTCAAGCAGCTGGCCCTGCTGGGCGCCCTCGACGACGCCGTCGAGCTCGCCTCCGGCGACTTCGCGGCCCTCCTTGGGCTGTCGCAGCAGACGGCAAGCCGCCGCCTCATCGAGCTCACCGACGCCGGCCTCGTGACGCGCGAGATGGGCATCCGGCGCCAACGCATCCGCATCACCGAGCCCGGCCGCGAGCTGCTGCGCGCCGAGCATCTGGTCTACCGTCGCCTGTTCGAGGCGCAGGACCGCGTGACGCTTGCCGGCCACGTCAAGGGCGGCCTCGGCGAGGGCCGCTACTACCTGTCGCGCCCCGGCTACGTCAGCCAGTTCGAGGCCCGCCTCGGCTGGGTCCCCTACCCCGGCACCCTCAACCTGGAATTGTCCGGCGCAGAGGCCAACAAGCTCCGATACCTCAGGAGGAACCCGGTCCACACCATCGAGGGCTTCCAGGCGGAGGGGCGCACCTTCGGCGGCGTCACCTGCCACCCTGCCACGGTCGGCGAATTGGCGTGCGCCACCATCCTGCCGCACCGCAGCCACTACACCACGACGCTGGAGCTCATCGCCCCCGTCCGCCTGCGCGACGCCCTGCCGTGCAAGGACGGCGACCGCCTCGAGGTCACCGTCCACCTGGGTGCGCCATGAGGGTCGAGGTGCTCCGGCTCGGCCACCGCCCCGCCCGCGACAAGCGCATCACCACCCACGTCGCCCTCACCGCCCGCGCGCTGGGCGCCGCCCGCGTCCGCATCGCGGAGGAGGACATGGGCGTCGTGCAGACCGTCAACGCCGTGGCCGCCCGCTTCGGCGGCGGCTTCACGTGCGAGTCGGGCGGCGGCTGGAAGGGCGCCGTCGCGGCGTGGCAGAAGGCCGGCGGCCAGGTCGTCCACCTCACGATGTACGGCACGCCCTTGTCGGAGGCCGCGCCCCGGGTGCTGGCCGACGGCCGCGACGTGCTGGTGGTCGTCGGCGCCGAGAAGGTGCCCGGCGACCTCTACCAGATGGCTGACGCCAACGTCGCCGTCGGGTCGCAGCCGCACAGCGAAGTGGCGGCCTTGGCCCTCCTGCTCGACCGGCTGCGCGGCGGGGCATGGGAGCACGACGCGTTCCCCGGCGCCAAGCTCAGGGTGGTCCCCACCGCCCACGGCAAACGGGTGGTTGCCGCGGATGGCGCGGCAATGGCGGCCCCCGACGACTCCGAGGAGTGAGAAACGGTTATCCCGACCCGGCGCGCTTCTGGGCCCGCACCTGATGACCGTTCGCGACGACGACTGGGAACCGACCCTGGAAGACCCTGAAATCCAGGCCTACATCCGCGAGGAGGTCGGCGAGGAGGGCATGAGCCTGGCCCACTTCCTGCAAGACCACCCGCACATCTCCGGCGTGGACATCGTGGACCACTTCAAGGAGCAGAAGCCGAGCGCCGTGCGCAAGGTGCTCTACCGCATGATGGAGGCGCACGTCGCCGAGTACGCCAAGGACACCGACTCCAAGGGCTGGGAGACCTTCCTGTGGGACCTGGACCTCAACGAGGTCAAGTTCATCCTGCGCCGCCGCTGGGCCGACGAGCTGCTGAACCTCCGCAAGCAGCTCAAGTTCGAGGAGGACCACCAGTTCTACGCCTGCAAGTCGCAGCACCGGCGCATCCTGTTCGAGGACGCCATCGACCTCCAGTTCATCTGCCCCGCCTGCAACGAGCCGATGGAGGCCGTCCGCACCAACCAGCTCAAGCAGGCCCTCCAGGAGCGCATCGAGGAGCTTGCGCCCCACTTCCCCCAGATCGCGCAGTGAGGCCTGGCGCCGCCTCCAGGCCGCGGCCCCGCCGCCCTGGGTGCTGGCCCACTGCCGCGCCGTCGAGGCGCTGGCCGCCGCCATGGCCGACGCCGCCGAGCGCAACGGCCTCGTGGTCGAGCGCGACGTCGTCCAGGCCGGCGCGCTGCTGCACGACATCGGCCGCAGCGTCACCCAAGGCATCCACCACGCCACCGTCGGCGCCGGCCTGCTGCGCGCCGACGGCCAATGGGACCCGCGCACCGTGCTCGCCGTCGAGCGGCATACCGGCGCCGGCATCGACCGCGCCGAGGCCAAGCAGCTGGGCCTGCCCGACGGCGACTACACGCCGCGCAGCCTGGAGGAGCGCATCGTGGCGCACGCCGACAACCTCCACAGCGGCGACCGCCGGCTGACCCTCGCGCAACTGGAGACCAAGTACCAGGCGAAGGGGCTCCCGCACGCCTGGCTCAAGATTCGCCGCCTGCATGACGAGCTGTGCGCCGAGGTGGGCACGGACCTCGAGGCGCTGCGGCCGGCGGAGTTGCCGGAGCCTTAGGCCTTCCGCCACTTCCCGTTCACGCGCCGTGCGAACAGCAGCCGCAGGTTCCGCAGCCCGTCGCGGTACGATTGCAGCACCGGCGTCCCGATCCTGGGCCGCAGCTCGCCCGGCAGCTCGACGGCGCGGCCGCGGAACCGCTTGAAGGCGTCGATCTTGATCTCCTGGCTGAAGGCCATGCCATCACTGAACTTCTCGTAGGGGACGCTTGCCAGGGCGGCGCGGCGGAGGATCCACATGCCGCTCTGGGAGTCGTTGAGGCGGACGAAGAACAAGGTGCGTGCTGTGACGGAGAGCACGAAGTTGCCGAAGCGGTGCTTGGCGCTCATGGCGCCGGGCTGGAGCGTGGCGTAGCGGTCGCAGGAGGCGAAGTCGAGGCCGCGCTCGATGGCCTCCTCCACCAGCAGGTGGGCGCGGTCGAGCGGGTAGGTGCAGTCGGCGTCGCCCGTGACGATCCAGTCGCCGGTGGCGACGGCGAAGCCGCGCTTGTAGGCGAGGCCGTAGCCGCGGCGGGGCTCCACCACGACGCGGGCGCCGCGGGCCTCGGCCTCGGCGCGGGTGCGGTCCCTTGAGTTGCCGTCCACCACCAGGAGCTCCAGGTCCCATCCCCGTTGGGCGAAGGCCTGCCGGTCCACCAGGTCCAGCGTGGGCCCGATGCCGGCCTCCTCGTTGAGGGTGGGGATGAGGATGGTGACGCGCATGGCGCTGGCCGGGCGACGCGGGGCGTCCCATTTAGCCACGCGGGACGGTGGGCAGGGCCGGCATCCTCATGGCAAGCCGGCGGGTCGCTGCCTCGTGGCCGCCGGCGACGCTTGGGTTCCAGGCCGCTGGCTGGCCGGCCGGGTGCTGAACCGCCTGGAGCGGGCGCTGCCGGGCTGGTTCCCCACCGAGCGCCGGTCCTACTCGCACCAAGGCGAGGACCGGGTCCTCATGGACCTGCTGGACGGCCACGCGCCGCGCACCTACGTGGACGTGGGCGCGCACCACCCCGTCGAGTCGTCGGACACCTACCTGCTGTACCGTTGCGGCTGGTCGGGGCTGGCCATCGAGGGCGACGCCCGCTGGCGGCGCGCCTGGCGGCGGCGCCGGCCGCGGGACCGGTTCGTGGCGGCGGTGGTGGACGTGGTGGCCGGCCGGCGCCAGTTCTTCCTGCAAGGGGAGACCAGCACGCTGCGCGGCGACTGGGCCGGATCGCAGGCCGAGGCCATCGAGGTGGACTGCGTGACCTTGGGCGAGGTGCTGGAGCGGCACTTGCCGCCGGGCGGGTTTGGGCTGCTGAAGATCGACGTCGAGGGGTCCGACCTGGAGATTCTGGCCGGCCTGGACACGCGGCGCTGGCGGCCGTGCGCCGTCCTGGTGGAGACGCATCACTGGACGACCGCCGACGCGGTCGCCGACCCGCGGCTGCGGTCCTGGTGCCGCGATGCCGGCTACACCGTGGTGGCGCACAACCGGCGCAACCTGCTGTTGGCCGAGGATGGTTGGCTGCGCCGGCGGCGGGAGCCGGTCGCCGAGGCCTACCGCATCCTGAATCCGACCCTGTATGGCTAGAGTCTTCCGCATCCGTCCTCTGGCGTTTGGCTGCCTGGAGCCGAACGCCGGCGGCGCGGCCGGCCCTTGCCGGCTCCACGCTCCAGATTGCCAAACGGATAGAGGGCCGATGCTTCAGACTCTTAGCGCGCCGGCGGCCGTCCCAGCTTGGCCTCGACGTAGCCCACCAGGCCGGCGCCCATGCGCAGCCACGCCCAGGGGGAACCGCCGTGCAGGCGGGCGAGCCGGGTGAGGCTGTAGTCGGCCCAGAGGCCGCCGTGCTTGCGGGTGAGCTGCTTGCGGCCGTAGCCGTTCCAGTAGGCCTGCTTGAGGAAGCCGCCGACCGAGTCGCGGGCGCGGGCGTACACGATGGCGTCCGGGGCGTGCACGATGGTGGCGTTGGCGCGGACGGCGCGGAAGTTGAGGTCGATGTCCTCGGCGGTGACGAAGCCGGGGTCGAAGCCGCCGAGCCGCTCGAACAAGGCGCGGGGATAGGCGAGGTTGCAGCTTGGCCAGGTGGTGTCCTGGCCGCGGTGGGGCAGCTCGACCCGGTGCAGCTTGGTGAACGCCCAGTAGCCCGTCAGGATGGTCTGGCCGGCCACGACGCGGTCGGGGGCGCCGCCCCAGGCCGCGACCAGGCGCTGCGCCCAGAACGGGTTGGCGATGCAGTCGCCGTCGGTGAACAGCAGCAGGTCGCCCGTCGCCCTTTGGGCTCCGAGGTTGCGGCCCTCGCCGCGCCGGCACGCCTGGCGAATCACTTGCAGGCCGGGGAGCTGGCCCCGGTAGGACTCGGCGATGTCGGCGCTGCCGTCCGAGCTCATGGCGTCGACGACGATGACCTCGCGGATGCCCTGCTGCGGCGCGATGGAGTCCAGCAGGTGGCGCAGGTGGCGCGCCTCGTTGCGCACCGTCACGATGAGGCTCGCCGGCCCTGCCACGCCCACGCGACCTCCTCGGGTCCTATGTGCCTTGGGGTGGCATCGGGGGGTCGTCGTCGCCCTCGGGCGGGGTGCCGCCGCGGCCGCTCAGCTCGCGCCACAGGCCTCCCGGCGACACCAGGCTGGCGAAGTAGCGCAAGTCGGGGCCGCGCAGCTCGCCCAGCAGCACCAGCCAGCCGAGGAACAGCAGGGTGCCGGCGCCGCCCCACGCGACCAGCTGCCAGGCGTGGGCGAACGCGCTGGCGCCCAGCGACTGGTGGGCCAGGGCCCAGAGGGCCGCCAGGCCAGCGCCGGCGAGCGTGATGTGGGCCAGGCGGCCGTTCCAGAAGGGGACGCCGAAGTGGCGCCGCACCCGCAGCCGCAGGTAGACGTAGGTGACGAGGGTGGAGAGCAGGGTGCCGAGGGCGGCGCCGGCGCCCTTGAGGCCGAGGCCGGGAGCGTCGGGGATGAACCACAGGTTCAGCAGGGCGTTGAGCACCGTGTTGAGGATGCTGGCCCGCAGCGTCTCCTTGGGGAAGCCGCCGCCCATGAGCTTGAGCCGCAGCGGCACCGAGGCGGCGAACACGACGGCGAGGCCGCCCAGGATGGCAAGCGGGACGGCGGCGTCGAGGTACTGGTCGCCGACGGCGACGTGCAGCACGGGGCCGGGCAGCGCCACGAAGGCGGCCGCGACCGGGAGGGTGAGGATGAGCAGGTAGCGTTCGGCGAGGCCGAGGGCGCGGGCGGCCTCGGCGTGCCGGCCGCCGCCCAGCACCTGCGAAAAGAACGGCAGCAGGATGGTGCCGACGGCGGTGGCGGCCAGCAGGGCCAGGCCGGAGACCCGTTGCGCCATCCCGTAGAGGCCGGTGTCGGCCGTGGTGTGGAAGAAGCCGAGCATGATGATGTCGGTGGCGCCGAGCGCGATGGCGACGGCGCCGGCGAGCGCGATGGGGCGCGCGTAGTCCCAGTGTTGGCGGGCCAGCTTCCGGTCCCAAGGGCCGGGCGGAACGCGGTCGCGCGACCACCAGGCCAAGGTCGGCAGCAGCGTGGCCGCCTTGGCGGCAAGGGTGCACAGCGCCAGGCCGATGGCAATCTCGGGCACGCTCCACGGCCGGGTGACGCCGAGCAGGTCCGCCAGCGCGGGCGCGAGGGGGCCCACCGGGGTCCAGCGGCCTTCCTGGGCGGCCAGCGCGACGCCGAGGGCCGCCAGCAGCACGAGGTTGAGCGCGGTGTCCAGGGTCTTGATGGCCTCGGTGCGGTGGACCTGCTGGCGGCCGAGCCACAGGTCGAGCGGCATCTGGCGCACGACCGACAGCACCATGGTGGCCAAGGCCAGCCAGAAGACCGGCCAAGTGGTGGCGTCGGTGAGCTCGCCGCCCAAGGGCCCGGTGTAGAGCCAGGCGGCCGCCAGCACCAGCAGGACCGTGAGGGCCGTCAGGGCCAGGCGCAGCCGGAGGAACACGCCCAGCGCCCGCCCGGTGTCGGCGCCGCGCGCGACGAAGTGGACGAACGCCTCGCCGAACCCCAGGTTCATCAGGATGACCAAAAGCGAGCCGGCCGCGAACGCCACCGCCCAGGCGCCGTAGGCCGCCGGCGGGAAGTAGCGGCCGATGACCAGGATGGCGCCATAGCCCATGACGGAGCCGACGACCTGGCTGGCCAGCAGCACCAGCGCCTTGCGGCCGACCGCGGCCACCTCAGCCCTCCTGGTCGAAGCGGCGCAGGGTCTGGGCCAGGCCGACCAGGAAGGCGGCCGTCAGGGCGGCGCCGACGAACGCGACGTAGCCGATGGCCCATGGCGGCGCGCCGCCCACCACGGTCCAGGCCCCCACCACGACCGTGGCGTGGAACGTGAACATCGCGGTCTCGAAGACCTGGAAGTAGGCCTTGCGCGCGAGCCGGAGCCACGGCGGCCCGCCGGCCGCGAAGCTGAACGACTCGTCGGCCGGCGACGGGCCGCGGCCCGGCCAGTAGGCCGGCCGCGCGAAGCCCGCGACGTAGGCCGCAAGCAGCATGAAGGCGGCCGCGGCGCCGAGCCAGGCCAGCGCGACGGGAGCGCCGCGCTGGAACGCGACGTAGCCTAGGACGGCGGGCAGGAGGGCCTGGACGACGATGGCGTAGGCCCAGAAGTCGGCGAACATCCCGACGCGGTACGTCTTGGGCGACTGGAGGCGGTGGTGGATGCGCCAGCGGGCCACCTCGCCGTCGCAGGCGTCGTGGACGACGCCGAGGTTCAGCAAGGCGAGGCCCGTCCAGAGCTGCCAGCCGCCGAGGGGGGAGCCGAGCACGAGGGTGGCGCCCGCGACGGCGACGGCGAGGCCGAGCAAGGTGACGGCCAGCGGCGTGAGGCCCAAGGCGCAGTAGAGGTACGACAGCGGGTAGGAGAACAGCCGATGGACCGGCGCGATGGGGGTCCAGTAGGGCTGGGGCCCGCGCTTGCGGACGATGCGGAGGTAGCCCCCGAAGCTCTCCACGCCCAGCGGACCTGCCCCACCCTGAAAGGCTTGCGTGGTCGCCGCCGCCCGGCCCACACGGCCAAATGCAGGCGCAAGGTGCGAGCGAGCGCCGATGAAGGTCACGGTCCACTACCTGCGCACCAAAGGCTGGGACGGCACCACCCGCTACTCCGAGGCGCTGGTGGCCGGGCTCCGGTCCCTCGGCGTGGACGTGCGGCCCCACATCCCGTTCTACCGCGAGTGGCGCATAGGGCCGCTGCGGGTCGGCGGCATCCTCACCCTCCGCGCCTCGACCTTGCTGCCCGTGGTGCGGCGCCACCTGGTGCACGCCACGCAGTACTACTACAACCCGCCCCTGGTGCCGGCCGACGTCATCACGGTCCACGACGTCATGCCGGTGGCGCGGCCCGAGCTGTACGGCCTCACCGCCCGCGGCCTGCGCCACCACCGCCGCCTGCTGCGCCGCGCCTTGCGCCACAGCCGCATCGTGACGCCGACCGAGCACTCCAGGCAGGAGATTCTGCGCTGCTTCCCCGCCCAGGCCGACCCGGCGCGCATCCATGTCGTGCCGCAAGGCGTGGACCACGCCCGGTTCCACCCCGAGCCCGGCGAGCGGCCCGCCGCGTTCCAGGACGGGATGCTCAACGTCCTCGTCGTGATGAACGCCGAGCTGCGCAAGCGGGTGGACCTGGTGGCCGAGGCCGCGCTGGCGCTGCCGTTCGTCCGCCTGGTGCACGCCGGCCGCTGGATCCCGCCGCCCGCGCACCGCCTCGCCGGCGAGCGGCTGCGGCCGTTCGCGGAACGGCTGGCCAAGGAAGGCCGCTACGTCGCGCTGGGGCAGGTGGACGAGCCGACGCTGCGCGCGCTCTACGCGCACGCCGACGTCGTGGTGCATCCCTCCATGGCGGAGGGCTTCGGGCTGCCGCCGCTGGAGGCGCTGGCGTGCGGCGCCCGCGTGCTGGCCAGCGACATCCCGCCGCACCGCGAGGTGCTGGGCGACGCGGCGCGCTACGTCGCGCTCGACGCCGGCGCCATCGGCGCCGAGCTGGCCGCCCTCCACGCCGGCACCGCGCGGTTCCCGCCGCGGGCCGAGCGGCTGGCGCACGCCCGCCAGTTCACCTGGACGCGCACCGCGCAGGGCACGCTGGCGGTCTACGAGGCCGCGATGGCGCGGAACGCGGCGCGCAGCCCGTCGGGGCCGTCGTAGGCGAGGTCGCCGGGGCCGAGCTGCTCCGGCAGCCCGCCCACGGCGGCCGCGAGGATGCGGCGGCCCAGCAGGCGGGCGCGGGCGGCGACCCCCGACGAGAACGTCGAGGTGTAGGGCAGCGCCACCACGTCGCTGGCGAGCACCCAGAGGTCGAACTCCTCTGGCGACACGAACTGGTTGCGGACGTGGAGGTTGGGGTGGCCGGCCCAGCGCGCCTCCAGCTTGGCCAGGCCCTCCTGGGCGGCGCGGTCGGTGGGGACTCGCACCGAGGTCACGACGTGGAGGTGGCGGTCCTTGGGGAGGGTGCCGTCGGCGAGGGCGGCGGCGAACGCCTCGGCGAACTCGGGGAAGCCCTTGGACGGCGTGTAGAACCCGATGCAGAGCGTGACGTGCTCGCCCGCGGGCAGGCCCAGCCGCTGGCGCGCGGTGGCGCGGTCGGCCTCGACGTTGGGCGTGAACTCGCCGTGGTGCGGGCGGACCTCGGCGCGCGGGTGGCGGAAGAACCGCTCCTCGAACGCCTTGCGCTCGAACTCCGTGTGGAACACCAGGCGGTGGGCGGCGCGGTGGACCACCCACGAGACGGGGTACTGCACGAACTCGCCGGGGCCGCGGTAGAGCTTGTAGCTCGACTCGTGGACCACGACCTCGCCCTTCTTGCCGGCGCGGCGCAGCAGCCGCAGCAGCCCCGCCTGCGGCGCGAAGTAGCCGAGCCCGCGGACGCGGCGCGACTCGTCCTTGAGCAAGCCGATCTGGTAGTGGACGATGACCCGGTCGGCGCGGTCCACGGCCGCGAGGGCCGCGCGCAACGCGCCGTCCTTGCCGGTGCGCCAGCCCTTCTCGCGCAGCTCCTCCAGGCGCACGCGCTCCACGGTGTGGCCTTGGGCCTCCAAGTGCCGGGCCTGCTGGGCGGCGTACTCGCCGATGCCGCACGCCGTCGGCGGGAAGGTGCTGAGGATGGCGATGCGCACCAGCCGGGGCTCGCGCCTCTGCAAGAAAAGGCTTAGGGTTGTGGGCCTTGGCGCGGGCGTGGTGATCCTGCACGCGCCCGACGCCGCCGCCGTGCAAGGCGTCACGCGCTATTCAAACGACCTCGCCGCCGCCCTTGCCGACGCGGGCGAGCCGGTGCGGCGCCTCCGCCTCAAGCCGTGGGAACTGCGTCTGGGCAAGCGGCGCGTCGGCGGCTTCGTCTCGATGCGGCTGCAGGGCGCGTTCCGGCCGTGGCCCAAGCGCGACGTGCTGCACTCGACCTTCCACGTCGTCGCGCATCCGCGGTGCGACGTCGCCACGGTCCACGACCTGTTCCCCCAGACCCACGCGGGCCTGCTTGGCATCAGCCCGACCGAGGCGCGCGCGCTCGACCGGGGCCTCGCCAAGCTCGCGGCCCGCAAGGTCCACCTCGCCTGCGTCTCCAGCGCCGTGCGCGACGCCGTGGCCGCCCGCGTCCGCGTCCCCGACGAACGGCTGCACGCCATCCCGTCCGGCGTGTCCGGGCGGTTCCAGCCCGCCGCCCCCGACGCGCCGCTCCACCCGGCCTACGCCGACCGCGACGCCGTCCATGTGCTGTGCGTGGCCGACCTCAACCCGCGCAAGCCGTTCGACCAGTTGCTGGAGGCCGCCGCGCGCGTCGGCGACCCGCGGCTGCGCATCGTGCACGCCGGGCCCGCCCGCGTCCGCCGCCCCGCGTGGGCGGCGCAGCGCGAGCGCGAGGCCGCATGGGAGGCCAAGCTCGGGGGCCGTGTCCGCCGGCTGGGCGCGGTCGGCGACGACGAACTGCTGCGGCTCTACCAAGGCGCCGACCTGTTCGTGCTGCCCACCGTGGACGAGGGCTTCGGGTTCCCGCCGCTGGAGGCGCTCGCCTGCGGCACGCCGGTCGCGGTCAGCGACATCCCGGTGTTCCGCGAGACCCTGGGCGACCAGGCCCGGCGGTTCGCCGACGCCGACGGCCTGGCGCGCGTGCTGGAGGCCGCGCTGCGCGCCCCGCGCCCCGCCGCCGCGCAGCGGCAGGCGGCGCACGGCTGGGTGCGCCAGCGCTTCTCCTGGCGGCGCACGGCCGAGGCGTTCCGCGGCCTCTACGGTGAGGCGCGGGGTCGTCGCGTTTAAATGGAACGGCCAAGTCGCGCGCCTGCCGGCCCCTCTGGGGCCCGCGCGTGCCGCCTTAGCTCAGTTGGTAGAGCAGCTGATTCGTAATCAGCAGGTCGGGTGTTCAAATCGCCCAGGCGGCTTGCATCGGCGGCGCCCAGCGCCCGCCATGGAGACGACCTGGGGATTTGGGCACCCAGCAAGCCGGAGGCGAGCGGACCCCGCGGCCGCGCGCCGGCCGTGGGGGCGGGTGTTCAAATCGCCCAGGCGGCTTCCTACAGCACGAACTCCTGGTCGCGCATCGGCAGGTGCACGGTCGCGAAGTCGGACAGGTCGTCGACCAGCATCTCGCGCTTGTCGCCGTGGAACAGCACGACGTCCTTGGCCCGGGTGGCCTTGGCGAACGCGACCAGGTCCTTGTGGCCGGCGTGGGCGCTGAAGTCGAAGTGGCGCACCTCGCACTCGATCTTGTGGACGCGGGTGCCGGGCTCGTCGGGCTCGAAGTCCACGATGCCCTCGTCGCGGAGGCGCCGGCCGTTGGTGCCCTCGACCTGGTAGCCGGTGAGCGCCACGGCGGACTTGGGGTCGTTGCGGACGTGGTCCAAGTACCACAGGATGGGGCCGCCGTCCATCATGCCGCCGGTGGTGACGATGACGTCGGCCTCGCGGAGCGCGTTGCTGCGGCCGCGGTGGTTGTGCACCATCTTGACGTTGGCGAGCGCCCGCTGGTAGGCGCTGAAGTCCTCCAGGTAGTCCGGGTACTGCGCGTAGATCTTGGCGACCGCGCGCGCCATGCCGTCCATCCAGACGTTGAAGCCTTTGCCCGCCAGCACCATGGCGATCTCCTGCGCCCGCCCGACCGCGAACGCGGGGACCAGGAGGATGCCGCCGCGGCCCTTGACGTCCTGCGCGAACGCCACGAAGTCGCGCTCGACGTCCTCGCGCGCCGGGTGCTCGCGGCCGGCGTAGGTGGACTCCATGAACAGCACGTCGCAGCGGGTCTGGTGCGCCGCCATGACGAGCCGCTGCGGCCGGGTGTAGAGGTCGCCCGTGAACACCAGGGTGCCGTTGGGGCCCTTGAGCTCCATCTGAGAGGCGCCGGGGATGTGGCCGGCGGAGTGGAGGCGGAGCGTGTGGTGGCCCAGCGGCTTCGGGTGGGTGAAGTCCATGTGCTCGGTCTGGGCGATGGCCGCCTCGATGTCGGCGTCGCCGTACGGCTCGGGGAAGCCCTCGCTGCGGGCGATCTTGAGCGAGTCGCGGTGCATCAGGGTCGCGACCTCCTGCGTCGGCGGCGTGCACAGGATGCTGGCGTCGTAGCGCGCGGCCACCCAAGGGATCATGCCGGAGTGGTCGAGGTGGGCGTGCGTCAGGAACACCCGGTCGATGGGCGGCGCCGGCAGCGGATACTGCGGCGGCTTGTCCGGCTCCATGCCGTAGTCGAACAGGAACTTGCTGCCCGCCGACTCCAGGACGAACCCGAGGCGCCCGATGTCCTCCGCGGCCCCTAGGAACCGCCCCTTCCACGTCATCAGGGGCGCGAAGCGCGGGACCCGGATAAGGCGCACGACTGCCGGGGACGCTCTGGCGTTGGCTACTTGCGGCGCCGCAGCGCCAGCCCCAGCAGCATCGCGACGACGGCCAGCAGCTCCACGTGGGGCGAGTCGACCTCGGCCTGCTCGCTCAGGCCGGAGCCGACCACGGTGACGGCGCGGCACTTGGGCGCCACGTCGCCGTCGGCCTGCTGGTTGCACAGGTGGCCGTTGGCGAGGTCGTAGCGGGACTGGGGGTCCCAGTAGGCATCCAGCGGCTTGCCGTCCTTCAGGTAGGTGAAGGCGTAGCGGGGCGAGCCGAAGGTCTGGTCCAGGCTGACGGCGAAGGACTCGAGGACCTCGGCCTTGTCGTTGAGGCGGACGGCCTCGGCGGGCAAGCCGCGGTCGCCGGCGCGGACGTAGAACACCTCGCCGGTGGCGACGTCGCCGGCCTTGAGCTGGCCCACGACGACCTTGCCGAGGAACACCTCGAAGCGGGTGGAGGCGGTGTTGTTGGCGGTGCCGCGCTCCTCGACGTGGCTGGGGACGGTGACGTTGCCGCGCAGGACGTGGATGCCGGGGCCGAAGCCTTGGCGGGCCTCGTTCTGCTGGGCGAAGGTGAGGTTGCCCTTGAACACGTTGAGGTCGAACGGCCGGGTCAGGGTCAGCTTGTGGCGGTCGCCGGGGCCGAGCGGGGGGCTGGTGAAGTTGGCGAACGCCGGGTCGGACAGGCGCAGCGTGAGCGGGACCTCGGGGCCAGGCTTCAGGGGCGAGCGCTGCAGCATGGTGACGTTGAGGACGACGGCGTCGCCCGGCAGGTAGGGCTTGGGGTCGACGTGGAACGCCTCGATGCCGGCGTCGACGTAGGCCTGCTCCGTCACGAACGAGCCCGTCAGGTTCTGGGGGCTGAGGTGGGCGGTGCCGTTGACCTTGTACTCGAAGACGTAGCGGGGTAGCGCGTCGCGGTTGAACACGACGTCCTCGATCGCGAAGCTGTAGCTGGTGCGGCCGAGGAAGGTGCGGTTGAGCTCGAACAGGAAGGCCTGCGTGCCCAGGCCGGTGCTGCTGTTGAGGAACGCCTCGAGGTCGCGGCCGCGGACGGCGCTTGCGACGAACGGCGGCTGGAACGGCGACAGGCAGGTGTCCTTGTGCTTGAGGACGCCCGCCACGGCGCCGGGGACCAGCGGCTCGCCGGGCTCGGCCAGGCCGTCGTCGTCGGCGTCGACCACGAAGTCGATGGGGTCGGTGGCGCGCTTGCCGGGGGCCGCGATGAGTCCGCCGGCGCTGCTGTTGCGCGGGTCGAACCACATGTCCAGCTTGAGGTCGCCGTCGAGGTCGAACAGGTACTGGCAGCTGCTCTTGCGGTCGTGGGCGCCCCACATGTCGGTGCGCAGCGCGGTGTGCAGCGGCGGCACCATGAAGCTCCTGGAGTTGGGGCCGGGGGCGGCGCCGAGGGCGGTCTGGTTGACGTACGAGACGGCCTTGCCGGCGGCGGTGCGGTTGAAGATGTCCACCGTCAGGGTGACCTGGGTGGAGATGCGGTCGTGGACGTAGGCGACGGCCGTGAACGGGATGCCGCGGTAGCTCACGGCGGGCACGTCGACCAGGTACTGCGGTGTTGCGGTGTCGGTGGTGAGCGGGACCACCAGCTCGGTGGGCGGGTTGCCGTAGCGGTCGTAGGCGCGCAGCTTGAGCTCCTGGTCGCCCTTGAACAGCGTGTCCAGGCTGAGGAAGTACGGGTAGCGGACCTCGATCTCGGTGCCGACGGCGACCTCGCCGGGCGCCTCGCGCAGGCCGCTGCAGGTCTGGTAGGTGACCTTCCAGACCATGAGGCCCTTGTCCGTGATTTCGGTGGCGGCGCCGGGGCCGGTGGTGTAGACCTCGGGCTGCGGCAGGTAGGCCTCCACGATGGGGCGGAGGGTCTGGCCGACGCCGAGCGCCTGGGGCGGCTGGGTGGTCGAGCCGAGGAAGCACAGGTTGGGCGCAACACTCAGGATGGGCGCGACGCTCTCCAGGAACAGGCAGGGGCCCGGCGACGGCGGCGTGGTGGCGCATTGGCCGGACTCGATGGCGCCGACCGAGAGCGAGGCGACCCCGGTGGCGTCGCCGCCGATGTGCAAGGTGCCGGCCTCGCCGTCATGGACGAGAAGCTCGACGGTGTACTCGCCGACGACGAGCCACGGCGTGTCGACGGGCAGCGGCGCCGTCCATTCCGACAGCTCGCCGGCGGGCGGCGGCGGCAGGACGCGCTTGTCCACGAGGGGGACGTCCTTGACGAACTCGGCGCCCTCGCCGCACGCGGGGCGGCAGAAGCGCATCTGGACCGAGCGGACCTCCTTGTCGTCCTTGAGGCCGGTGGCGCGCAGCGTCACCATCTTGCCGTGGTTGCCCTGGATGTCGACCTCGCCGACCGCCACGCCCGACAGGTAGGTGTCGCCCAGCAGGAAGCTCATGGGGCGCGCCAGGGTCGAGGTGGGGGGCTGGTTGTCGTTCAGGATGGTGACCAGGACGGTCTGCTCGTCGGTGCCCAGGTCGCGGTCCTCGACCCGCATCTCGATGTCGTAGACGCAGGCCTTCTGGGGGCCGGGCGGGATGTTGGGGATGAGGAACTTGGCCTCGCCCTTCTCGGCGCCGCGCCGCAGCTGCAGGTCCGGGCACTGGGGCCCGGGCGTCGTGGACGCGATCATCGGCAGGGCCGTGATGTCCACGAACGCGGGCGTCGTGCACGGGACCGCGCACGAGGGCGGCGGCGTCGGGCGGTAGAGGAACCGGAGGACCTCGGCGCCCTCGTCGGCGGCGTCGGGGTCGTAGGACCGGGTGCCGTCGAGGAAGCCCTCGGACTGGGGGTTGGTGGCCGGGGACCACGGGGGCGCGCTCGACTCGGCGTACGAGACGTCGAGGCCGGCGTCGGCCACGGGTTCCCGGTTGGGCGGCGACTGGCCCACCGACGCGGCGGGGAGGCCGGCCAGCAGCAGGACGAGGGCGTAGGCGGTCCAGGTGCGCATGGGGCTCACTTCCGGCGGGTGACCACGACGAGGGCCACGAACAGCACGAGGGCCAGGCCGAACAGCAGGGCGATGTACCAGTACTTCTGGAGGTCGCCCAGGAACTCGCCCTTCGAGTCGATGAGGCCGCGCTCCCCAGTGACGGGGTCGTAGTAGCTCGTCGGCTTGCCGCCCTTGCCCAGGTGGTCGTAGGTCCAGTCGAGCTTGCCGTCGCCGGTCACGTCCTCGAGGACGATGGGGACCGACTTGGGGGTCTCGCCGGGCGCCGCGTAGGGCAGGAAGTACTCGGGCTGGCCGTCGCCGTCGGTGTCGAACGCCTTGTCCAGGAGGTCGTCGCCGTCGATGAGGGCGTTGTACTGGATGTTGCCGAGCTTGCCGTTGGGGCCGCCGAACAGGATGGTCTCGTACTGGTCGATCTCGCCGTCGCCGTCGGCGTCCACGATGTAGTCGAGGAAGCCGTCCTTGTCGGCGTAGGTCTGGATGAGGCCGACGAACTCGCCGCGGGCGAGGTTGTAGACCGCGTCCCACTGCTGGTCGCCCTCCAGGTCGGCGAAGTACTCGGCCAGGCCGTCGGCGTCCACGTCGCGGGTGAAGTTCAGGCGCTGGACGCGGTTGGTGGCCGGGATCCACAGGATGTCCGGCAGGCCGTCGTTGTTGTCGTCCAGCACGAGGTCGGTCTTGTCGTCGCCGTCGGCGTCGGGCCGCAGGTCGAGCGCGCCGTCCTTGGTGTGGGCGGCGCGGCCGTCGGCGGACAGGTACTGCTCGAGCGGGGCGCGGCGCGTCGTGACGCCGACCGCCAGCAGGTTCTCGCGGAAGGTCTCGTAGCCGTCGGCGGCGTCGGGCAGGCAGCCCTCCGTCTGGGCGACGGTGCAGCCGTCGACCGCGAACTCCTTCTGGAGGTCGCCGTCGACGTCGGCCATCTGGTAGTCCAGGATCTTGACCTTGAGGGCGCCGCTGGCGACCGCCGAGGAGAACTCCGCGGCCTTGGCGGACAGGGTCACGTCGTAGCCGGGGCCCGCCTTGGTGGGGGCCGCCTCGGGCGTCAGGACCTCGAGCTGCACGGTGCGCGTCTCGTCCGGGGCCAGGTCGACCTTGCACGAGCCGTCGGCCAGCTTGCCGCCGCCGCGCTCCGCGGTGTACGGCTCGCCGCACAGGTCGTCGCTCCAGCTGACGGGGAAGTCGTTGGCGACCGTGGGCGGCAGGACCGCCGTCACCAGCACGCCGGTGTCGACGTTGCCCGTGTTGCGGACCTCGACGGCGAAGCGGGCCTGCTCCTGCGGCGCGACGTAGGCGGTCTGCGGGACGCCGGTGACGGTCATGGCGTACTTGCCGACGATGGCGCGCAGCTCCAGCTGGGCCACCTGGTCGGTGTTCTGCTGGACGGTGCCGAAGATGAGCACGGTGGCGACGTCGCCCGGGACCGCGTCGGCGGGGGCGCTGAGGCCGATCTGCACGATCTCGTAGTCGAGCGGGTCGACGTTCTTGCAGGGGTCCACGGTGGACTCGCAGCTCTCGGGGCCGCCGACGAGCGAGTGGCCCGGGGGCTGGACGTCGAGGTTGCGGGTCTCGTAGAAGATCTGCCAGCCGGCCGGGAGGTCGGAGTTGGTCAGGAGGACGCTTTGCGGGGACAGGCCCTTGTTCTCGACGCGGACGTTGTAGACCACGGTCGGGCCCGCGGCGCCCAGGTTGCCGGGCGGGATGATGCGGGTCGCCTTGTCCTCGTCCTCGACCAGGGCGACCCCGTAGAGCGAGCCCATGTTGATGACGGCGTCCACGTAGGTCACGATGTCCTCGCTGCCGGACACGTCCGCGACCACGGCGATGCGGTGGGCGATGCGGCTGATGCCGAGCTGGTTGGACGGGACGTTGACCTCGAGCTGCTGGATGGCCTCGTCGCCGGAGTTGAAGAAGACCTCCAGCCAGTAAGGGGCGTTCGGGTCGCAGCCGCGCTTGTCGTCGAAGTGGGGGTGCCCGTTGTCGCCGGGGAGGCCGGGGCCTTGCAGGCAGGTGAACGAGAAGCCGCGCGGCAGCGGGGGCTCCTGGTCAGGGTGGCTCGAGTAGTAGCCGTCGTAGGTCACGCCGGGGGCCGGGGCGCCTTCGGTGGCGCGGGTCGTGACCTGGATGCGGTCCGAGGTGCCGGGCGCGATCTCGACGTCGGGCGCCACCACGGTCAGGCCCTTGTAGGTCGTGACGGGCAGGAAGAAGTCCAGCACGCGCGACTGCTTGGCCGGGTTGTCCATGCTGATGGCCTCGATGCGGAAGTGCGCGGGCGCAGGGGGCGCCGCGTCCGGGTCCAGGTCGGCCAGGATGGCGGGGTCGGTGATGGGCGCGTTGGTCGGCACGGTGACGGCGAGGAAGCCGTGGAACTCGCGGCCGCCGGGGACGGCGACGACGCTGCCGGAGCTGAGGCTGGTGGTCCAGCCCTCGGCGCCGGTGTCGGCCTTGCCCTGCAGGAAGTAGCGGTCGTTCTCCTGGCCGACGTTGCGGAGGGTGTAGGGGAACTTCACGACCTGGCCGGGGTAGCCGACCAGGTTGGTGTTGAAGCTCTCGACGTCGAGGCCGTAGGTGCCCTGGACGTAGGTGCGGACCGTCTTGGTGTCGATGATGGTGCCGGTGGAGCTGAAGTCCGACGTCAGGCTGATCGTCATGTCGTCGGAGTCGCCGACGATGACGCGGCCCGCGGGCGGGATGGCGCGCACCTGGATGTAGACGGTGTCGTAGACGCCGATGCTGTTGCAGCGGAAGTTCTGCGACGCCGGCGCGTCCGTGGGGAGGCACGGGTTGGAGCGCGCGACGCGGCCGCCGGGGTCGGTGGTCGACAAGCTGCCCACGACACCGGTGGCGAGGGCGGCCGACTGGGCCAGGATCTGGTGGCGCCAGCCGTTCTTGCCGTCGTCGACGCGCAGCTTGAGGTGGTCGACCTCGCGGCCCGTGTTGGTCAGCACCAGGTTGTAGGTGGCCCAGGGGGAGCCGCTGTTGATGGGGGCGAAGCCGATGTCGGACTGGCCGAGGGCGTACTCCAGAAGGACGCCGTGGGGGGTGCCCGGGACGCGGGCGTCCTCGGCCACGATGTCGTCGCGGGTGCTGCCGTCGATCTCGCCGGTCAGGACCAAGGCGCCCTTGACGGCCTCCTCGCGCAGGCTGCGGTAGGTGAGCCGGAACTCGGCCACCGGGGCCGGCATCCGGGTGCGGTAGTTGGTGGCGATCTGCGCCAGGCAGCCGGCGCCGGTGGGCTGGACCCAGTACATGTCGATGAAGACGTACTGGGACGCGCCGGGGGCCAGGGTGAGGTGGCCGAGGCGGAAGTCGCCGGCGTAGTTGGTGCTGGCGCCCGCGCCGCCCTTCTGGGGGGCGGCCGGGGACGGGTGGAAGGTGTAGGTCGGCGAGCCGGCCGTGAACTTCGTCAGGCGGCCGCCGGCCGGGGCCGGGAGGACCAGGCCGGGGTCCTCGACGCCGCTGGCGGAGTCGAGGAGGTTGAAGCGCCAGCCGTCGGGGACGCCGTCGCCGGAGTTGGTGGGGCTGCCCTCGCAGTTGGTGCGGTCGTTGGCGCCTTGGCCGGGGGTCCAGCCGCCGGTGATCTCGATGGTGTCCTCGCGGTCGCCCTTGTTCTCCACCAGGACGCGGAACAGCGGGCCCTGGTCGAACAGGCGGTCCTTGGTGGCGCCGGCGCTGCGGTCGAGGGCGGCGTCGCGCAGCACGATGTGGTCCTTGAGGGCGCTGACGCGGACGTCGTCGACGTGGTAGACGTTGACGGGCATCGACAGCTCGCCGCACACCGACATGTCGACCGTGCGGCACGCCTTCAGGAGGAGCGTGAAGGAGGAGCCGGCGGCGGCCTCGGCGGGGGCGGTGACGCGCACCGACAGGGTCTCGCGGCTGGCCGCCTTGACGGGCAGGAAGCTCGGGTTGATCTGGACGACCCAGCCCGGCGGCGCGTTCGAGGCGGTGAGGACGTACTGGTCCAGCACGGTGCCGGCGTTGCGGATGTCGAGCGGGAAGTTGGTCGGGACCTGCGGGCGGGTCTGGATGCCGTCCATCGGGGAGCTCAGCTCGATGCCGAACTCCTCCTGGGCCGTCAGGGTGGTGCGGGTGTAGAGCGTCTTGACGGTGCTGTCGGCCAGGCTGGTGGCGGTGACCGCGACGACCTTGATGTCGCCGGGGCGGGCCGCGGGGGCGGGCGCGACGGTGACCTCGACGCTGCCTTCCTGCTTGGGGTTCAGCGTGATGGAGCTGGGGCTGAACGAGGCGGACCAGCCGAGGCCGGGGACGGGGACCGCGAGGCCGAAGGTGTCGGCGCGGGGGCCGTCGTTGCGGATCGTCATGCTGTACTTCGTCAGCTCGCCGAGGGCGACGGTGTGGTCGGCGATGCTGCCGTCCGCGTTGACCGTCTGCTCCTTGGGGTGGAACTGGAAGGTGAAGCCGGTGTTGCCGATCTCGAAGGTGCGGGTGAAAACCCACTTCTCGGTGCGGTCCTGGAACTCGATCTGGTACAGGCCGTCCGGGAACGTCTGGCCGTACACGAAGGTGTAGGCGTAGCGCTGGATGCCCTCCTTGTTGTCCGCCGTGGTGGCAGGGGCCTTGATGGGGCGGATGGCGGGCTCGTCGCAGCAGCCCAGGAACGAGTCGCGGTTGCCGCCGTCGTTGTCCTGCAGGCCTTGGCCGAGGTCGAGCTTGACGTAGCGGTCGTAGCACAGGAAGCCGCTGGAGCAGAAGCCGTTGATGGCGGTGTGCGTCGGCGTGACGTCCTTGATGCGCAGCCGCATGTCGTGCTCCTCGATGGCGTCGCGCGGGCAGCCGTTGGCGGCCGCGGGGACGCTGGGGCAGGCCTGGGTGTGGCCGAAGGGGTCGAACTGGACGGCGTTGAAGAACACCTTGCGGTCCGCGATGGGGGCGATGGCGCTGTTGGGGAAGGCGTCCTCGACGGCGCCGAAGCGGTCGGCGGTCCACATGTTGATGCGGGCCGAGTCGCTGTGGACGCGGACGCGCGAGGCGACGTCCACGCCGTCGAGCAGGACGTTGGCGCCGCCGTCGCCCAGGGTCCAGGTGTCGTCGGTGACGAGGCCGATGGAGAAGCGGAGGCGGCTGCCGGCCTTGACGAGGAGGCCGTGCTCGGTGCCGTGGGCGCTCGGGATGTCGATGGCGCCGGAGAACACGCCGGTGGTGGGGTCGATGGGGGACCAGGACTGGGGGGCCGGGGTGGAGCTGGTGAGGTCGAAGGTGGCCAGGTTGCTGCCGGTGGGGCTGCAGGCGCCGCTGGAGCCGTCCAGCAGGGTGGCGACGACGCGGAGGCGGTTGGAGTTGATGCGGTCGCCGGACATCCAGATGGTGCTGTCGAAGCCGGAGATGAGGGTGTCCGCGGTGACCAGGTAGTCGTTGACGCAGGGGGCGGCGTTGGGGAAGTCGGCGTAGTTGCCCGCCGTCAGGGTGGGCCCGAGGCCGCTGGTGGTGTCGACGGGCTCCAGCAGCATCACGTTGCCGTAGGTCTTGGTCGGGTACTGGGTGTCCAGAAGGTGGGTCGCAGCCCCGGCCGGGATGCAGTCCGAGTAGTCCTCGGTGGGCTCGGGACCCACCACGTTCTCGGCGCACGAGGAGTGCAGGTAGAGCGTCGTCCACTCGTACTGCTTCTGCCAGGAGCCGAAGGGGCCGCCGGCGCCGTAGTCGGTGACGAGCTGGGCGTCCACCACGGAGTTGGTGAAGGGGGCCACCGCGCTCGCGGGGGTCGCCAACAGGGTGGCCACCATCACGAAGGCGAGGGCGGGGGCCAGGATGCGGGAAAATCGGGCGGCAGGCATTGGTACACCGAAGACCGGGGCCGCGAAGCCCCGTTGCGGGCCGCACGTGGATTTGAGGCTAGTTAAGCATTTTGATTCATGGCCCCCCACGAGCAAGAATCGCAAGCTCCAAATGACGGTCGATCGCGGAAGGAACCCCTGCAAAAGGATTGCTGATGGAAAAGGCCACGTCCATCACCCCAATGGCTCCCCGAGCCGCGCCGCCATCCTGCGCTGCACCGCCTCCAGGTTGGCGCGGTTCGAGAACGCCCCCCGCAAGCTGGCCGGCGCGCGCAGCGCCGCCGCCAGCAGGGGCAGGGCGCGCGTCAGCTCGTCCACGATGGTGACGTCGGCCGCCCGCGCCGTCCGGGACAGGGGGTTGAGGTCCACCGTGACGACCTGCTTGCCCATCGCCTTGAGGGCTTGGCAGCGGTCGCCGTCCTCGAGGGGGACCAGCACGACGTCGGCGCCGCCGATGCCGGCCTTGCAGCAGCGGGCGCGGTCGGAGTCGAGGCCTGGGATGCGGAAGTCGGGCGCGGCCCCCAGCACCTGGTCGGGGGCGGCGCCCGCGGCGGCCATCGCGTCCAGCAGGCGCAGGACCCGCTCAGGGGTGCGGTGGAACAGGTTGACCTCCAGCCGGAGGCTGGGCAGCGCGGCCGCCACCTCCAGGCATTGCGCCGCCGCCAGCGCCACCACGTTGCCGTTCAGGCTCAGGACCGGCTGGCGGGCGCCGGAAAGCATGAGCGCGGCTTCATGGATGGCGGCGACGGCCTCGGGCGGGGTCCGTTCCCCCAGGAGGTAGTCGAACGCCTCGCCCCGGCCATGCGCGATCAGGCCGGTGGGGTGGACCAGGCCGGCGGCGACCGCGTCCTTCATCGCCTCGCGGACCCGGAGGCTGTGCGCGCGCGGGTGGCCGGCGGGGATGTTGGTGGCGGTCATGGGGACGCGGGCTCCGGGTCCCAGTCGAGCGCGAAGTCGGAGGCGGGCGCCTTCTGGGTCAGCCAGCCCAGGCTGACGCGGTCGGCCCAGGCGTAGGCCAAGACGGTCTGCGGGGTCACGCCACCGGAGGCCTCGAAGCGCACGCCCGGGTGCAGCCGCGCCACCTCCTCGGCCCAGACCCGGCCCACCTCGGGCGGCTGGTTGTCGACGAGGATCCAGTGCGCGCCAGCGGCCGCCGCGGCCAAGGCGTCCTCGCGCCGCTCGACCTCGCACTCCACCACCAAGCCCGGATGGCGCTCGCGCAGCAGCCGCACCGCGGCCGCCACGTCGCCCCCGACGGCGGCCAGGTGGTTGTCCTTGACCATGGCGGCGTCCCACAGGCCCATGCGGTGCGGGTCGCCGCCGCCGATCGCGATGGCCTCCTTCTCGAAGGCCCGGAAGCCCGGCGTGGTCTTGCGGGTGCCCGCCACCCGCACGCCTTGGTCCGCCAGCGCCCGGGTCGCCGTCGCGATGCCGCCCATGCGGGCCAGCAGGTTCAGCGCCGTGCGCTCGCCGGCCAGGATGGCCCGCGCCGGCCCCTGCACCGCCAGCACCGTGGCGCCGGGCTCCGCCCAGGCGCCGTCGGCGACCTGGACGGTGGCGGCGGCGCCGAGGCGGCGGAACAGTTCGGCTGCGTGCCGGGCGCCGGCCACCAGGGTGCGGCCGCGGGCGACGACCCGGGCGCGGCCTTCGGAGTGGGGCAGCAGGGTCTCGGAGGTGACGTCGCCGGGGCCGAGGTCCTCCAGCAGGTAGAGCCCCAGCCAGTCGACCGTCGCCGGCGCCTGCACGCGGCATCCACCTGGGCCCGCCATTTCAAACGAGCGCACCAGCGCACTCTTGAACCAGGAGGGGTGTCGCCGCCCATGCGCGGCTTGGCCGTCCTTGCCCTGCTGGCTGTCCTCGTGCTGGTCCCCGCGGCCGCCGCGGACTTGCAGGTCAGCGTCGGCCTGGACGCCGACGTCGTGCGCCCCGGCCTGACCTCGGCCAACGCCACGGTGACGGTGAGCCTGGACTGCCCGCAGGTCTTGGCCCGCACCGCCGCCGGCCGGCTGGCCGAGCACGTCGAAATCCAGGTCGAGCGCAACGGCGACGCCCCGGTCACCTGGTCCGGCCCCGAGGCCATCCTGGTGGAGGTGGCCCCATGCCTGGAGCCGACGACCGAGCGCAGCAGCGCCAGCATCGTCTACCTGGCCAGCCTGCAAGGCAGCGGGTTCGAGGCGCTGACCCCGCAGGACTCCCGCGTCGTGGCCAGCATCCCGGAGTTCGCGGCCGCCGCGGCACCCGCCGAGGAGGCCGAGGCCAACTTCACCCTCAAGGCCGCCGCCGTCCCGTTCCTCCAGGTCAGCGCGCCCCAGCCCGTGATCGGCATGGAGGGGCCCACCGCCAAGGTGCCGCTCCGGTTCACCAACGTCGGCAACGTCGCCGTCCGGCTCGAGGCCAAGGCAACGCCCCGCAACGCCACCGTCGGCGGCACCCTCACCATGCCGGCCGTCGAGTTGGCGCGCGGCGCCAGCCAGGACGTCGAGGCGACCTTCGAGGCGCCGGCCGGCATCTGGACCTCGCAGGTCATGGCGCTCGAGGTGACCCCGGTGGCCAAGGGCAGCACCGAGCGCGGCCCGACCCTCCGCATCGAGGTGCTGTTCAAGGCGCCGGAGGTCGACGAGACGGCGCCGCTGCCCGCCGCCGGCCTGCTCGCCCTCACCCTCCTGGCCGCCGCTGCCTTTGCCCATCGGAGGACTTGACATGCGCATCCCGACCCAGACCCTGCCGTTCGCCGCCGCCCTCGCCCTCGCACTCCTCTCCCTGCCCAACGCCATGGCGCAGGACGCGGGCGTGGAGTTCGCCATCACCGACATCGCCGTGCCGGAGACGCCGCTCGCGGCGAACCGGGACGTGGGTCGGGTCGCGGTCTCCTGGGCCATCACGTGCAAGGGCCCCGCCAGCGACCTGCACGGCCTCCTCGTCCCCAGCAGCTTCATCGAGTTCGAGACGCCCGAGACGCCCCTCGGCATCGACCTCGTCGGCGCCCTGACCGTGGCGGCGCCCCTTCCCGACTGCGTGAGCAAGATGGAGACCACCGGCACGGGCCAGTTCAGCGTCACGGCCAGCGAGCAAGCCCTCGGCGAGACCCCCCTCGAACTGCGCTTCCAGGCCACCTTGCAGCAGCCCGCCCCGGACACCGGCCAAAACGCGCCGCCCGCGTCCCGCAGCGCCATCGTCCGGGTCGCCTACCAAGGGCTCCTCACAGCCAGCGTCGCCACCACCATCCTGAAAGGCGCCGCCGGCGAGACGCTCACCTATGTCGTCGAGGTCACCAACCTCGGCAACGCCCTCACCCTGCTCGAGTTCGCGCCCGCCGACGCGCCGCGCAACGGCCAGCTCGAGCTGCCGCCCCCGACCCTCCTCGCCCGCGGCGCCACCGTCCTGCTGCCCATCAAGTACCACGCCGAGCAGGCCGGCGAGGAGTCTTTCGGGGTCGAAATCACGCCGCGCTCCACCCTCGGCGACGAGGCCGGCTTCACCATCCAGGTCAACCTGCTGGCCCGCGCCACCGCCCCCCACGGCGAGGCCGCCCCGCCCGCCCGCGCCTCCCCGCCCGTGCCCGCGTTCGCCGCCGCCCTCGCGGTGCTCGCGGTCGCGGCCGCCGCGCGCCGCCGCTACTGACGGCGGCACGGCTTTCCGCAGGCCGCGGCTCGCCGCCTGCGTGAAGGTCGGCATCGTCGGATGCGGCGCCATCGGCAGCCAGGTCGCGCGCGCGGCCAGCACGATGGACGGCGTGACGGAGCTATGGCTCTACGACATCGACCCCGACGCCACGGCCGTGCTGCGCGCCCTGCCGCGCGCCCGCATCGCCCAGGACGCGGCGGACGTGGTGGCCCGCTGCGACCTGCTGGTCGAATGCGCCAACAAGGGCGTCGTCCAGACCGCCGTCCGCGACGCCTTGGCCGCCGGCAAGAAGGCCATGGTCCTCACCATCGGCGCCTTGGCCGACGACGCGCTGCGGGAGGATTTGCTGGGCCTGGCGCGCCGCGCCGGCGGCAAGATCTACCTCCCCAGCGGCGCCGTCATGGGCGTCGACGGCGTGCGCTCCGCCGCCATGGGGGACCTGAAGTCGGTGACGCTGGTGACCACCAAGCCGCCGGCGGGCCTCGACAAGGGCACCGACCGCTGGACGCTGCTGTTCTCCGGGCCGGCGCGCGAGGCGGTGGCGCGCTTCCCCAAGAACGTCAATGTCGCCGCCACCCTCGCGCTGGCCGGGCTCGGCTTCGACCAGACCCATGTCCAGGTCGCCGTCGACCCGCTTGCCACCCGCAACTCGCACAAGGTCATCATCGAGGGCTCGTTCGGCCGCGCCCGCATCGAGGTCGAGAACCTCCCCAGCCCCACCAACCCGGCCACCAGCTACCTCGCCTCCTTGTCCGCCATCGCGCTTTTGCAGAAGATTCTCAGCCCGATGGAGATCGGCTGATTCTCCAGAAACCCCATATATCAACGGGCATCGTGGGCAAGACGATGCGCATCCCGCTCCTGCTGCTGGCCGCCGCCCTTCTTGCCGCGCCGCAGGCCCAAGCCCAGGCCGACGCCTTCGAGCTCACCGTCGGCCACGCCGCCAACATCCCCTACAACGGCACCGGCGACCTTCCCGTGACCTTGGTCGTCGGCTGCGGCGTGCTGCTGCAGAGCCTGGCGCCCGGCGAGACCGCCGCCGAGGCGACCTTCACGCTGGCCAACCCGCCGGCGTGGCTGAACCTATCCGCCCCGCTCACCCTCAGCTACGACCCCGCCGACTGCACGGGCCCCATCCCCCCGACGGCCGCCCCCAGCGGCGCCATCACCGGCCAGGGCGTCCTCAAGCTGAAGGCCGGCCCCCTCGCGCCCGGCGTCGTGAACCAGACCGTCAACGTCACCGCCACCCTCGGCGACGAGACCCAGACCAAGGCGGGCAGCTACAACGTCACCTACCACGCGGCGCACACCATCACGCCGAGCATCACCTTCCCCTACACCATGACGTCGGGGGAGGTCACGTTCCAGCTGCGCGTCACCATCGACGCCAACGCCCGCAGCATGGTGATGTTCACCAACATCCAGGCCGACCGCGGCACCATCCAAGGCTTCCAGTCGGAGGTCTACGAGCCGCCCGCCGTGAAGACCTTCAACATCACCTACAAGGCCCCCGCCGGCGCGTGGACCGAGGCGCACGTCAAGTTCCACAACTACAGCCACATCCTCTTGAAGGAGACCGGCAAGGACGGCCCCGCCCAGCTCGCCAAGGACCACGACTGGGTGTTCGTCAACGGCAACCCGGACGGCGTCACGCCCGGCACCGACTCCGAGCCGGCGCCCGACGGCATGGCCCTCGTGGCCGCCTTGGGCATCCTGGGCGCGGCGCTCGTGGCCCGTCGCAAGTAAGCCGACGAAACACAGATTCCACAGACCTTTTCCAAATGGGTCTGTGGGAATCTGTGTCTAGTGGGGGCGGGGCCTCACTCGGCCAGCCGGAACATCTCGTCCAGGCTGCGCCGGGCCCGCGCCGCGATGGCCGCCGGAATCTCGACGACCTGGTCCGGCCGCGGCGCCTGCAACGCCTGCAGAATCGCCGGCAGCCCGGTCTTCTTCATGTGCGGGCACTGGACGCAGGCGCCGTAGATCTGCAGGCTCGGCATCTCGGCGCGCATCCGGTCGGCCGTGCCGCACTCGGTGATCGGCATGACGTCCACCTTGCCCGAGGCCTCCAGCTTGCGGGCGTAGTCCATCATCTTCTCGGTCGAGCCCACGAAGTCGGCCTCCAACAGGACCTTGGGGTCGCACTCGGGGTGGGCGAGGATGACGAGGTCGCGGCCTTCGGATTTGGCTTGGGCCCTCCAGGCGCGGGCGCTGGCGGCGTCGAACTGGACGTGCACCTCGCACTCGCCGCTGTGGATGTGGACGCGCTTGTGGGGCAGCTCGGCCTGGAGGTGGGCGCCCATGAAGCGGTCGGGGACGAAGATCAGCTCGTCGCCGGGGAGGCGCTTGGCGATGGCGAGGTAGTTGGCGCTGGTGCAGACCACGTCGAGCTCGGCCTTGACGGCGGCGGTGGTGTTGACGTAGCCCATGACGGGGACGCCGGGGTGGGCGGCGCGCAGGCGGCGGACGTCCTCGGGGGTGACGCCGTCGGCCAGGCTGCATCCGGCGGTGGGCTCGGGGATCAGGACGCGCTTCTGGGGGTTCAGCAGCTTGGCGGTCTCGGCCATGAAGCGGACGCTGGAGAACAGGATCTGCTTCTGGCTGGCCTGCATCGCCTTCTTGGACAGGCCGTAGGAGTCGCCGACCTCGTCCGCGACGCCGTACACGATGTCGGGGGTCTGGTAGGAGTGGGCCAGGATGATGGTGTCCGTCTCGGCCTTGAGGCGGTTGACCTCCAGCGTGAGCGGCGCGATCATGCGGCACATCTCGCGCCCCCAGCGGGCCGGCTGGGCGATGCGCCCCTCCAGGCGGCGGGCCTCAACCTCGACCTCGGCGGGAGTCCACTGGCGCTCAGTGGCCACCGGGCCGATCGGCTTGGGCGCGGGACGCTCGAGGCGCGGGCCTGTCATCCTGGGCGTTTCGACGAGGCGGCAGGTGATAACCGTATGGCTGCTGGCCGGGCATCGAGTCGCCATTATCCAAAGCTGTTATGTAAAGCGGGGCCGGTCGCGTGCCATGCCCAGCAACCCCAGCTCTGGCAGAAGGCATTCCGGCCGCGCGTGGCTTCCCGCGGTCCTCCTGGTCGCGCTGTTCGCGGCGACGACCCCGGCGGCGTCCGACCCCGAGCCGGACCCGTCCTACTACTGCGCCCAGGCCTACGAGGTGGCCTCGCCGCCGCCGTTCCCGTTCGCGCCCGTCACGGTGAGCGACCTGCTGCAGCCGGTCGGCGACCTGACCCCAGGCACGGTGCAGACGTCCCTCGTGCTGCCGCCGGTGCCCGACCCGGCGCCGCTTTGCCCCGAGGGCCAGCGGCCGCAGCCGATCCCCCCGAGCGACCTGCGCGGGTGGCAGCCGCCCGCCTTCGGCGCGTCGGCGCCCTACTTCTACGCCACCCTCTACGACCCCGCGCCCGCCGCGGGCAGCCGGGACGGCGGCGGCATGACCACGACGGTCCAGAACCCCGCCATCTCCGGCGCGGCCGGCGTCCACTCCCTCAACGAGATCGCCGTCATCGCGGGCGGCGGCGGCACCCGCAACATCGTCGAGATCGGCTGGACCAAGAGCCGCGACTACGGCGGCACCGGCGACGTGCGGCTGTTCGTGTTCTCCTGGGTCAACGGCGTCCCCAAGTGCTACAACGGCTGCGGCTGGGTCCAGTACAGTTCCTCCATCGTGCCCGGCAAGGTCGTCGCCGCCGGCACCAACTCCTACATGGGCTACGTGTACTACGGCGGCAACTGGTGGGCCTGGTGGACCAACCAGTGGGTCGGCTACTTCCCCGGCACCATGTGGAGCGGCACGTTCACCCAGGACAGCCAGGTCCAATGGTTCGGCGAAGTGTACGACGGCACCGTCGTCTCCGGCCTCCCGAAGCCCGCCACCGACATGGGCAACGGCAACTACGCCACCAGCGCGGCCGCCTCCCAGTTCTCGACGCCCTGCGACGTGGACGCCAAGAACTGGGTGTGCTGGATCAAGAGCGCCCCGACCTTCCTGACCGGCGACTCCCCGTATTACAACGTCCGCAGCCTCGGCGGCGACAAGTACGCCTGGGGCGGGCCCGGCAACGGCAGCGGCGTCGGCGTCAACCCGTAGCCTTGGCCGTTCGCCCCCCACGCGCCGCCCTCATGTAGGGGACGCCCTCTGGAGCCGCGTGGATTTCCAGCTCTCGGAGCCCCAGCGCATGGTGCGCGACATGGTGCGCGAGTTCGCCGAGACCGAGATCGTCCCCGTGGCCGGCAAGCACGACCGCGAGGGCTCGTTCCCGATGGCGACGGCCAGGCGCATGGGCGAGCTGGGCCTGCTGGGCATCACGGTGCCGGAGAAGTACGGCGGCCCCGGGGCGGACTACGTCAGCTTCGCGCTGGTGGCGGAGGAGCTGGCGCGGGCGTGCGCGAGCCACAGCGTCATCTTCGGCGCCAACGCCAGCCTGAGCGTCGGCCCCATCCTCACCTACGGCACCGAGGCGCAGAAGCAGCACTACCTCCCGAAGCTCGCCAACGGCGACTACCTGGGCTGCTACGCCTTGACCGAGCCCGAGTCCGGCAGCGACGCCGGCAGCCTGCGCACCACCGCGCGGTTGGAAGGCGACCACTACGTCATCGACGGCCAGAAGCAGTTCATCTCCAACGGCGCCGTGGCGGACGTCTGCGTGCTGTTCGCGCGCACCGACGCCAACTCGAAGGACGCCCGCGGCGTCAGCGCCTTCGTGGTGGACACCAAGGCCAAGGGCTTCAAGGTCGGCCGCAACGAGCACAAGCTCGGCCTCAACGCCTCCTACACCAACCAATTGTTCTTCGAAGGCCTCGAAGTCCCCAAGGACGCCCTGCTGGGCCGCGAGGGCGAGGGCTTCAAGATCGCCATGAGCACCCTTGACACCGGCCGCATCATGGCCGCCGCCGGCTCCGTCGGCATCGCGCGCGCCGCCTACGAGGCCTCCATCGCGTATGCCAAGGAACGCCACCAGTTCGGGCGGCCCATCGCCACCAACCAGGCCATCCAGTGGAAGCTCGCCGACATGGACGTCCACATCGAGGCCGCCCGCAACCTGTACCTCAAGGCCGCCTGGCTCAAGGACCACGGCCAAGACTTCACCCACGCCGCCAGCCGCGCCAAATTGTTCGCAAGCGAGATGGCGATGAAGGCCACCATTGAGGCCGTCCAGATCCACGGCGGCAACGGCTACACCAAGGACTACCCCGTCGAGCGCTACATGCGGGACATCAAGATCTTCGAGATCTTCGAGGGGACGAGCGAGATTCAACGGTTGGTCATCGCGCGGCACGTGCTGGGCGCGTAGGCAATGGCCGCGGGGGAGGCCCGACGGTGGGCGGAGCCCCGGCTAGCGGCTCGTGATCGCGCGGCATGTCCTGGGCGCGTAGCCCCCCGCCTTCACCGCCCCCCTGCCATCCCTCAAGTATCCGCACCCTCTGGAGCGCCTCCATGGAGGGGAACGGCATCCTGGCAGGGTGCGGGCACTGCAGCCCCCGCACCGTCCAGTCGGCGCCCTGCCCGACCCATCGGCGGGCCTGCTTCCTCCTGACCTGCTCTACCTGCGGGGCCGCCGTCCGCCACGCGGAGGCCGCGGCGTGACCGTCACGCTCACCGGCTTCGGCGGCGTCGGCGAGATCGGCGGCAATGCCTTCCTTCTCGAAGCCCCCGGCCTGCGCGTCATGCTGGACGTCGGCAAGCGCTTCGGCGCCGCGCAGACGATGGGCGGCGAGGACCGCTTCTCGCCCGCGGCCTTCGAGCGCCGGCCGGGTTGGAACGACTACTTCGACGCCTTCCAGAAGCCGCGCGCCCACATGGCGGCCGCGGACCTGGGCGCGCTCGACCTGATCCCGTGGCGCGGCGCGTTGCCCCGCCTCTACCGCCCGGACCTCGGCGGCGTGTCGGGCGACTCCCCCGTCGATTTCGCGCTCGTCAGTCACGCCCATGTGGACCACTGCGGCCTCATTGGGCTGCTGCGCCGCGACCTGCCCATCGTCACCTCGCCCCTCAGCCTTGCCACGCTCCGCAGCGTCGAGGCCACGGGGGTCGGCGGCTGGGAGACCGACTACACCGACCTGCGCGTCCGCGGCGTCCTGCAGCGCAACAAGAAGGGCGGCCTCGGCGACGTGCGCTACTCCGACGACGACCCGCGCGTCGAGCGTCCGTTCGTCACCAGCCCGCAGGCCGTCACGCATGGCAAGTGGGCCCTGACGTTCCATGCCGTGGACCACAGCATCCAGGGCGCCGGCGCCTTCGTGCTCACGGACGGCGACACCAAGGTCGTGTACACCGGCGACTTCCGGCGCCATGGCTCCGACCCCGCCAAGACCGCCGCGTTCCTGAAGGCGGCCGCCGAGGCCGACGTGCTCATCATGGAGGGCACGCGGGTGAGCGACCACGGCCGCCATGGCCATGGCACCGACCGTGAGTCCGACGTCGAGCACGAGGTCCGCGCCCTCGTCGAGGCGCACGAGGCCGCTGGCGGCCCGCCGTTCGTCGGCGTCGGCTACCCGCCGCGCGACCTCGACCGTTTGCGCAGCCTGCACCGCGTCGCCGCCTCGGTCGGCCGCCGGCTGCTGATCTCGGCGAAGCAGGCGCATTTGCTGTCGGCGCTCCGTGAGGCTGGCTGCGAGGAGGCGCCGGACTGGCGCACCAGCCCGCACCTTGGCGTCCTGGTGCGCGGCGGCTCGCACCTGCTGCGCCGCCCAGGCGAGATGCCCATCGCGGACAAGCAGCGGCTCGCCATCGACTTCATCCAGGTGTCGCCTGCCGAGTGGCTCGACCTTGCCAGCCGCGACCTGGCGCGCTGGGAGTTCGAGCTCCTGGGCGGCCGCGACGAATACCAAGGCCGCGACCGTGTCATCACCCAGCCGGTGCCGTTCGGCGACCCGCACGTCGTGACCGCCGCCGAGGTGGCCCGCGACCCCGGCGGCTACCTCGTGAGCCTGACGCTGTTCAACATGACCGACCTGTTCGAGGTGTTCCCCGACCGGTCGGCGGCGGGCGGCCTCTACATCCACTCGCAGACGCAGCCGCACAACGACGACATGGAGATGGACCAGTTCCGCCTGCACCGTTGGCTGCGCGCCTTCAACCTCAATGCGCCCGACCACGAGCCGCGGCGGACCCACGTGAGCGGGCACCTCGCGCAGGAGGACATCCAGGAGATCCTGGAGACGCTGCGGCCCAAGACGCTGGTGCCTATCCACAGCGAGCGCCCCGACTTGACGGGCGACCGGTACGAGCGGCTGTGCCGGGCGCAAGGATTGGCGCACCGGGCCGTCGTGCCGCGGTGGGGGCACCCGGAGCGCGTCGCGTAGCCGCCGGGGCAACACAACGCCACCCCAAGCTTTCTATCCCGGCAATGCGACGCAGGGGTCGCGGCCCTGTGGAGCCGCGGTGGATCGGTGCTCGGAGTGAATCGCCCCGTCTTGGTCGCTTGCTGCCTGTTCCTGGCGGCAGCCCCCACCATGACCTTGGCGCAGTCGGAGCCGCGGGACGCCGTCCAGTACGACATCTTCATCGCCTGCCCGGACACGACCAACGGGCAGTGCCCCATCCAGGCATGGGACGGCGCGGACGCCCTGGGGTCGCCGGCCATCGTCGTGGACCCCGACGACGTCAACAACATGATCTTCGCGAGCCTGCACGGCTCCAGCGCCGGCGACGGTCCCGAGGCACGCAGCCGCGGGGGCCAGCAGTACACCACGCACACCAGCCAGGACCATGGCGCGTCGTGGCTCGACAAGCCCTACTTCCAGCCGGACGGCATCCCCTCGACGGCCACCGGCGAGCATCCCGGCATCGCGCTCGACCCGTACGGCCACGTGTTCATCTCCTCGCTCTACGCCGTCCCGCCGGACAATGGCGGCAACGGCACGGGCGGCTGGCGCTACGTCATCGCGGCGCAGAAGTTCGGCAGCCTGCAGGACATCAACGCCAACCAGGACGGCTCGTACAACGTGGACTACATCGACGCGTTGCACGCCGGCAACCGCATCGGCCAGACCTGGTTCGCCTACGACCCGTTGAGCGACCACGTCGTCCTGCTGTGGAACGAGCAGCCGTTGGCGGCGGCCGGCGCCGGGGCGGCCCGCGACCCCAGCCTGGCCGGCCAAGCCAAGGAGCTGCTGGAAAAAGTCAGGGACCCGCTTGCCGCCCAGCCGGCCGCGGCCGCCGAGGACGCGCCGGCGTCCGGCGCGGCCACCGCCCGGGGCGCCATCTCGTGGGTGTCCACCAGCGCCAACGTCGGCGACCCCTACAAGTCCGCGGCGGCCAACGTCATCGCGCCGTGCGCGACCAGCACCAACCCGGTCATCTCCGAAGGCTGGCTGTACGTCGGCTGCCTGGTCGCCGAGGGCGCGGGTGCGCCAAGCTGGGACCCGACGGCGCGGCCCGGCGAAATCCACATGTTCCGCTTCCGGCCCGAGGGCGGCGCGCCCGAGCACATCGGGGAGGCGCCGCTCGCGGGCGGCCGCCCGAAGCTGGGCGTGCGCTCGGACGGCCGCATGGCGCTCTTGACCACCGAGGTCGTCGTGGCCGGCAACGCCACCCGCGTCCGCCTCGACGGCGCCTACGGCAAGTACGACCCGGCCGCCCGCCTGGTCGCCTGGGGCGAGCCCCAGTCGTACGGCGACGCGCTGCAGATCGTGTACGCCAACATGCCGCTTGCGGAGACCAACATCCAGGACATGATCTACCGGGAGTATTCCGGCGTCATCCACCTGGTCTTCAAGCGCGTGGCGGACTGGCCCGACGACGCGAGCTACGCCTACAAGCCGGAGTACTTCAAGGCCATCGTGGCCATCGACGAGCACTACGGCCTCTTGGAGGAGATTGACCTCCGGGTCGGCGACCAGGCGCTGCGGCAGAAGGACGGCTTCCTCAACAGCCAGCCCGTGAGCCTCTACAACGACCTGTCCGACGACTTCCTGGAGCTGCCGCAGGCTCCCTTCGAGTACCAGAACCGCCCGCTGGGGGAGTTCTACCAGCGCGAGTTCTACGCCGTCGGCAACTACGGCTTCGTCGACTTCGCCGAGCTCATCGAAGTGACCGAGCTGCGCGGCCCCGCGGCCGCCGGCCTGCCGAACCCGCCGCCACCCCCGAACCCCGCCCCCGCGACCTCCTCGAGCGTCGTGATGGGCGTTGCCGGCTCCTTGACCGCCTCCGCCATCGTGGCGGTGAGCGCCGCCACCGCGAAACGCAAGTCCCACGTCCGCGCCGGACGCAAGAAGAAGATGTGACCGCATGACCACCAGGACCAAGGCCTCCCAGACCGCCCCCACGAACGGCCACGCCAAGGCGACCGCCGCTTCCGACCGGATGATCAATGATCCCTACGAGTGGGTGGACCGCCAGTCCGGCATCCAGGACTCGGACAACGTCCCCGTCCCCGAGCTCTTGATCGAGCAGGTCATCGGCCAAGACCAGGCGGTCGCCGTGGCCCGCAAGGCCGCCGCCCAGAAGCGCAACCTGCTGTTGATCGGCGACCCCGGCACGGGCAAGTCCATGATCGCGAAGGCGCTGAAGGAGATGCTCCCGCCGCAGCAGCTCGAGGACGTCCTCATGGTCCACAACAAGAAGGACCCCAACGCCCCCCTCGTCAACACCACGGCGCCGGGCAACGGCAAGGTGGTCGCGGCCAAGATGCGCCGGCTCGCCCGCCGCAAGAAGGTGGCGCGCCAGCTGGTCGAGTGGATCGCGGTGGGCGCCATCCTGGGCTTGGGCTTCGCCGGCTTCTTCGTCGAGGGCTTCACGCTGCTCACCGTGATGGTGTTCTGCATCGCCGTCCTGGTGGCCGCCTTCCTGTTCGCGCTGTTCCGCAACGCCAAGGACGCGACCCCCTACCTGGTCCCGAAGGTGCTGCTGGAGTACGACCCCAAGCAGGCCAACCACACCCGCTACGTCGATGCCACCGGCAGCCACGCCGGCGCCCTTTTGGGCGACGTGCGCCACGACCCGTTCCAGTCTGGCGGCCTGGAGACGCCGGCGCACGACCGCGTCGAGCCCGGCGCCATCCACAAGGCGCACAAGGGCATCCTGTTCATCGACGAGATCAACGTGCTGCGCCTCGACAGCCAGCAGGCGCTCCTGACCGCGATGCAGGACCGCCAATACACCATCGTCGGCCAGTCCGAGACCTCGAGCGGCGCCATGGTCAAGACCGCGCCCCTCCCCTGCGACTTCATCCTGGTGGCCGCCGGCAACCTCGACGCCATCCACACCCCGGACGGCCGCCACACCGGCCTGCACCCGGCGTTGCGCTCCCGCATCCGCGGCTACGGCTACGAGGTGTACGTCAACAGCACCATGCCGGACAACCACGACAACCGCCTCAAGCTGTGCCGCTTCGTGGCGCAGGAGGTCAAGAACGACGGCCGCATCGCCAAGTTCGAGGCCCACGCCATCGCCGAGGTCATCCTCGAGGGCCAGCGCCGCAGCGGCCAGCGCGGCAAGCTCACCCTCCGCCTGCGCGAGCTGGGCGGCCTGGTGCGCACGGCCGGCGACGTCGCGCAGGCGCGCGGCAGCAAGGTCGTGACCGCCGAGGACGTGCGCGAGGCCAAGCGCCTCAGCCGCAGCCTGGAGCAGCAGATCGCCGAGCAGGGCCTGGAGGAGCGCCGCAGCCACGACGGCCTGCGCTCCACCGACGCCCTCGTCGGCATGGCGCACGGCGCCGGCCTGGTCGGCACGGGCGAGGTCGGCGAGCCCGCCGGCCTCGTGGTGCCCGTCAACGCCGCCGTCACGGCGCCGTTGTCGCGCCAGGGCGGCCTCATGGCGTTCGGGGGCGGCCTCGAAGGCAGCGCCCCGGCCGAGACCGAGATCGTCGAGGCGTGGCTCAAGAAGGTCACCGGCACGACGGTCGCGGACAGCGACCTGCACGTCCAGAGCGTCATCCCGCAGGACGGCGTCGACGCGCGCGGCTGCGGCCTGGCCATGGCGGTCAGCGCCCTGTCGGCCGTCCACGGCGTCGAGGTGCGCCAGGACACGGTCGTCATCGGCGGCCTCACCGTCACCGGCGCCGTCAAGGCCGTCAAGGGCATCACGCAGCTGATCGAGTCGGCCGTGGACTCGGGCTTCGCCCGTGTCGTGGTGCCGACGGCCAACGCCAACGACATCCTGCTGAACCCCGTGTACCGCAGCCGGGTGGAGATCGTCCAGGCCCGCGGCGTGCTGGAGGTCCTCGAGGACGTCCTGGTCGGCAAGGGCAAGGACAAGGTCCTGCGGGAGGTCTTGGGCGCGGGCGTCACGGGCGGCTCCCCAGTGCGCGTGGCCACCAGGAGCTGAGCCATGCGGTCGCGGTCGCTTGCCATCACGGGCCTGCTGCTGGCGCTGACCTTGGGCGGATGCCTGGAGGCGTACGACGAGTTCGACGGGTTCGACACCGACTCGCCGTACCGGAACCCGGGCGTCTTCGAGGGCGCGTACATGACCGGCGCCGCCGGGAGCCTGCCCCTGGTAACGGGCTCGCTGCGGCCGGCGATGCGGCCTGAGCTCATCACCCTGGAGTCGGCGCGGCCCGCCTACGGGCCGGCGGCCGACGCCATGGGCTTCACGGGCGTGCTCGGGTCCCAAGGCGACGACGCGCGGGTGGACATCGTGATGGCCGTCTGGCGCCCCGACAACCACACGGCGCCGACACCGATCATCGTGGACGCGGGCCCGTACTACGAGCAGGACGGGCTCACCATGGAGAACCAGACCCAGATGACGCCGCTCTTGGTCCAGAACATGCTGCCGCGAGGCTACACGGTCGTCCAGCTTGCGGTGCGCGGCACCGGCACGGCGGGCGGCTGCATGGACCTGTTCGGCCCCGACGAGACCGCGGATTTGGACCAGGCGCTGACCTGGCTGGGCGAGCAGCCCTGGAGCAACGGCAACATCGGCATGATCGGCGTGTCGTACGACGGCTCGACGCCGTGGACGGCGGCCGGCACCGGCAACCCGTACCTCAAGACCATCGTCCCCATCTCCGGGCTTCCGGACGTCTACGACCTGATGCTGCACAACGGCAGCGCCGAGACCCGCGCCGCCATCATGCACAGCAAGGACGTCTACTGGGGCTTCGGCTTCAGCGAGCAGTTCCCCGCCGGCGGCGACCTGTGGGAGGAGAACGTCGGGCCGCTGCTCGGCGAGCCGTGGCCGGTTCCCCCGGCAGGGATCGGCCATGCCACCGGCCGCAAGGAGTACCAGGACCGCCAGAACCTGCTGTGCCCCGAGGCGCTCGAAGGCCAGGCCCTTGGCCAGGTCGCGGCGGCGGAAGGCAGCCGCATGGCGGCCGCCAGCTCCTACTGGGTCGAGCGCGACCACCGCGACGACGTCCTGGCCAACTACAAGGGCAGCGTCTTCCTGGTCCACGGCCTGCAGGACTGGAACGTGGACCCGCACTCGGCGGTCCCGTTCAACCTCGCCCTGCGCGCCAAGGGCTTGGAGGTCAAGGAGTGGTACGGCCAGTGGGGCCACCAGACGCCCGACGGCAACTGCCAGCCCGGGGCGCCCGGCTGGGTCGTGCTCGCCTGCCGCATGGACTTCGGCGACATCCTTGCCCGCTGGTTCGACAAGCACCTGCTCGGCGACGCGCAGGTGGACACCGGGCCGGCCATCCAGGTCCAGGACGACCTGGGCTTCTGGCGCAACGCGGACGCGTTCCCGCCGGCGGCCCCCGCGTGGCAGTCGCTCGCCTTGGGCGCCGACGGCGTGCTCGGGAGCGGTGCCGCCGGCGAGGCGACCCTGAAGGCCTCGACCGGCGCCATGCCCACCAACATCGTCCAGCTCGTCTCCGAGCCGTTCCCCGACGGCCTGCACCTCTCGGGCATGCCCCAGGCCAAGGTCCCCTTCAAGGTGACCGGCGAGGGCGGCTTCCTGGCGGCGTGGCTGTTCGACATGGACCCCAAAGGGCTGGTGCGCTCGCCCACCATCGTCCGCACGCTCATCGCGGAAGGCTCCACCGTCATGACGTGGAAGCCGGCCGGCATCCCGGTCGTCGGCCACGCCCAGATGAACCTCCGCTTTTACGCCGGCGGCGAGGAGCCCCAGGCCTTGCAGCCTGGAGAACGCTACGTCGCCCAGGTCGAGTTCGAGCCCCTCGAGGTCCACATCCCCGAAGGCCACCGCCTCGCGCTCTGGCTGTTCCAGTACCCCTACCCGGACCACGCCTCGGCCACGACCCCCTCCGACGTCGTGGTGTCGTTCGACGGTGACGCCCAGCTGCTGCTGCCGACACTCCAGCTCGACCCGCGCACGGTGTTCCCGGTCCCGGGGGTTGCGTTCCCCAACTCGACCGCCATCCCGCAGATGTACGTCCGGATGCCCGTGCTGCAAGGCGCTTCCCCCAGCCAAGAGGCGGGGCCGGCGGCCACGGTCCAGGCCGTCGACGCCTGCCTGGCTCTCCGGAGGTGCGCGCCGTGAAGCCGCACGAACGGAGCCTGGGCGCCGCGGCCATGGCCATCCTCGCCCTTGCCGGGCTGGCCGGCGCCTGGTCCCTGACCTGGTTCGAGTACGACCACAGCAGCGGCCGCCAGACGGCGCCGGACGGCGCCTACAACCAAGGCGAGGACGGCATCGTCCGGCACCATCTGGCCTACAACGCCGACCGCTGGACCGGCGACGTCCAGCCGGACGCCGAGCTGGCCGAGCGCCTGGCCACGTACCTGCCCGCCGCCCTTGCCACGGCCGCCGTCGCCTTGGGGCTGGTCCTCCTCGGCGAGATTCCGTTCGTGGACCGCGTCATTCGGCGGCGGATCGCCTTGGCGCTCGTGGCCGTGGCCGTCGCGGCCATCGCGGCCGCCGCCGTCATGGCTTGGCTGTGGATGCCGGAGTCGATGGCGGCCCACGGCGTGGAGTCGCAGTTCTCGGCGCGGCTGGACGAGCCGACCGGCTACACCTCCACCAACATCTCGTGGGGATGGTACGCCGCGGCCGCCTCGTTGATCCCCGCCCTCGGCGCCGGGTTGTTCAAGTTCCAGGCGGGCCAGGTCGACCTCGAAGTGGTCGCCGGGCTGCTGCACGGACGGAGGGACGCGTGATGCGCGGCCTGCTGCCCGCCCTGGCCGTCCTCCTGGGGCTCCTGGCTCTGCCCGCGCCCGGCGCCAGCCAGGCGGAGGCGATGTACAACGTCGACGGCATCGACTACTACTACGCGGCCGGCACCCACGCCTCGGGCCACTTCGCGGTGGGGGCCGACGCCGCCAGCCAGGTCCAGGAGCCGTTCTCCGGATGCGGCTGGGCCAAGCTCCGCCCCGACCTCAACAAGGGCCGCATCCAGGCCTTGGGCAACTGGGGCACCGTCCCGCTGACCATCGACGTCGGCGAGTTCGCGCCCGCCAACCGCACGCCCGACAGCATCGCGGCCGACACCTTGGTGCCAGCCGCCGCCTCCGGGTTCTCCCAAACGCTGCCGGCAACCATGATGGCCACCACCATCGACGCCACCGTGCGCCTGGGGCCCGCGCCCATCCTGGACCCGGTCACGGGCGCCGACGCGTTCCAGGCCACCTGGTTCGTCACGCAGCGCGGCTTCCGGGACGACGCCACCGGGGCCATCCAGGCGGCCGGCGACGCCGACGCCTGGGAGATGCACCTGCGCGTCGGCTCCCCCGCCGGCGCCAGCCGCCAGGGGCCGGCCTCGTGGAGCCATGCCGAGCCCGCCGACGGCACGCCTTACCTGGTGCGCGAGGAGGCCCACTCCCGCGTGCACGCCATCCCCAACGAGCGGCTGTTCGGCAAGGCCACCCTGTCCGCCCGATCGGAGAGCATGGCGCCCGCCGGCTCGACCGCCCTCGCGTTCACCGTGTACGCCCCCGACGGCGCCGCCCTCGGCAACTTCACCTTGGCGCCCGCCCTCAACGCGCCCGCCGCCGCGACCCTCGAGGTCCCGCTCGACCAGTTCGGCGACTACTACGTCGAGGTCCACGGCCCCGCTGTCCTTGCCACCTACGAGATGACCTTCGCGCAGGCCGCCCCCGAGGCGTTCGTGCTCGACCTGTGGTGGGACGACGTCCAGCCCGGCTACGCCGGCCTGCAAGCCCGCAACGAGTGCAACGAGCTGATTGACGGCGCCGTCATGACGGCCAACGTCGAGCCCCGCCCGCCGCCGGTCGCGTTCGACTGGAAGTCCAGCCTGTTCACGGTCGCCGCCGGCCTGACGCTCCTGGTCGTCGTCGTGACCTTGACGGTCGCCGCCTACCAGATGGTCGCGGCCCGGCGGGCCGTGCAGGGTTGACGTCGGACGCTTCGCAGCGAAACCGGCCGGGCTGCAGAATGGGGACACTGGGATTTGAACCCGGACGCCCATTCTGGAGGCACACGAACTAGGGGGGGTTTGGCACACAAACCCGACCTGCTCGCCAAAGGGGTGGATGCAGGCGCTCTGCTTCAGACTTTCGCGACGCGGTTGCACCAATCTGCGAGGAGTTGGGAATCGCAGACTCGTAGACTGCCAAAGGACGTGGTGCCGAACCAGTTCCGCGTCACCTGCTCATCGCAGGAAGTGGACTTGGAGCCGCAGGTGCATGACGCCGCCGGCTACCGGACCGTGAAGTGGGTCCGGTGGCGGATGGCTACAACGGGGCTACAACGCGAAGTCACAGGGAGCCGTTAGAGGCATGTCGACAGAAAGAGCAGGTGGTCTTAGGGAAAATGCCGTACAGCTATGACGACTCTCGGTTGGCTTGTCAACTTAGCCCGCGTAAGACATCTTGGCCAGGGTGTTGAATCGCGCAAGGCTGCCACGCTTGCGATCCGCCATGCATCGATCGGCGGCTGTGCGCCTGTTTGACGAGCCTCCTGTTCCCCAACATCGTCTGTTCAAGGTCGGATAATCAGCGATTCCCCTTGTTGGTTAGGTGCGGACCGACGTAGCCAACGAGCACTTGCTTGCGGTTCGGCAGCGGCTCGAAGTAGACGTTCAGGCAATCGACCGATCCCTTGGCGATGGTGAAGTGCGACTCCAGCGTCAGGTCCCGGTCCTCGAACCTAATCATCCTCTCGTCGCGGAACTGATTGAGCGCGGTCTCGGAGTCGTTCATCGTGAGTTTGCCGTGCTTCAGGTTCCGTTCCTGGGCAATCTCGAAGGCGACTTCCTTGAACGGTTTGCCGAGTCCGCCCCCATCCTTGTAGCGAGAGGCGGTCTGGTCGAGGATGTAGAGCGTGTTGGCAAGCTCGTCCAGTCGCCCGCTCTTGACGCCGTCGCTGGTGGTGTAGGCGTGGTCGTGGATGACCAAGCCCGGCAGGAGTTGGACGGCAGCATCCAAGATTTGGTCCGCCGTCTTGGCCCCCTTGCAGGTATCCAAGAAATCGACCTGCTCGCCTCCTTCCCGGCGCAAGGCGTTGATCTGCCACATGGCATCCTGCAGTTGCTCAACTTGGGCTTGCAGGCCCTTGTTCGTCTCCGTAAGGACCGCGATTTGTTCGTCTCTCTGCACGAGTTCAGCCTGCAGCTGCGGGATGGTCTTGGCCTTCTCTGCGCCAGCCATCTTCTCCTGCGCGATAAGCGTCCTCGCGGTCGCACCGGTCCGACTCTCCACGAGGCTGGCGGCCATAAGGGCGTACAATCGCTCGGCTACGGCGAAGAGCGGCTTGTCGCCACGACGGTACATCTCATCAAGCTGGTAGCCCAAGAACAAGGTGTGGAACTGCGGCGAGTCCGAGGTGCGGAACTGGGGCCAATAGGTGCGCACGCCGCCGTCGAAGACGCCGAGCGGCCGGCCAATCCGGTCCGTGAGGCTGAACGTGAAGGCATCATCGTCGGCGACGTAGACCTGGGCGATGCCGACCAGGATACTTGCCAGCCATTTGGCATCAACGGGATAGCGGCCCTCTTTGTTCTTGGTGACCACGACGACCGGCATGATGCGTTCGGGGTCGAGGAGAACCCTTTCCACGAAATGGTCCGCAGATGGTCCACCGGGGATGGCGGTCGTTATGAGGCGTTGGCCATTGATGGCGCAATGGAACTTTTCCGCCAAGCTGCGGACCACGCGAGGCTGGCTTCCGCGCGATGCCAAAGGTCGGATGACGGGCTTGGTGTATCCAGTGAACATCGTCACCAGAACCTCGATGTTGCCGCTGGCCGCGGCAACCTCAATGATGGTTTGCCACTTCAGAAGGGGGTTGTCCGCATCAAGGTGCGTGACCTTGACGGAGAACAGGTTGGCCTTGGTCCCGCGAATGTCATTGATCTCGACGGTGAAGCCATTGGGCGCTGCATACCCTCCGGGCTTGCGGAGGACGGCAGTGTCCACCGCGGGTGCCCCGCGACGTGTCGCGACGTCGACTGCCCAAGCCTCGACTTCTCGGATGACGTCGTCCCACAGCGTCGGCTGCCGAGCACCAGCGGAATCACCGAGGATGTGGAATCGGTTCGAGTAAACCCTCTTCATTCCAATCCGCGCGATTTGACACGACTCCCGGTTGGATGAACTTTCCTGGCCTTGGTCGCCGGGTCGAGAGGCGAGGCATCGGTACCCACTAACCTCCCTCCGTATGGTTTGATTCGACAGGAAAAAGTCCTTGGCCGTTTGATTCCTGGACACCCTGCGCCATGGGAGTGCTTCCGAAGACGAGTCGCATGGAGCTGTTTCATCGCGCTTGCCTTGACGCCATCGCGTCGGCGGCCGGTGTCGTGACGCACGCTACACCGAGCGGTGCCGACCATGACAAGACGGATACCATCCTCAAGGTGTTTGACGCGAACAAGTCCCTCACTGTGGAGGCGCAACTCAAATCAACGGGTAATCTCGGCGCCACCGATGGTCAGGTCCACTACGACCTTGACGTTGCTACCTACAATAAGCTCCGCGATCCTGCCTCATCTAACGTCGCACGCATGTTGGTTGTGATGGATTTGCCCGGCGAGCCTGAGGGGTGGGCGGCCTGCAACCACGATTGCTTACGGCTGCATCGTCGCGTGTTTTGGACGCACCTGTACGGCCAAGGCCCCACGCAGAACGCAGATACCCAGCGCATCTGGATTCCGCACACCAATTTGCTAGGTGCCGATAACGTGGTCACAGCGATGAGGGCGGCCAATGAGGCGTTCAAGGCCGCCAACGGAGGCATTTGATGCCGGACATTGGCCAGCTCAAGGATGCCGCTCCGGACGACATTGCGCTGTTCCTCAAAGCACAGGGATGGGTTGCTGCAGAGAAAGACGGATTCATGGCCACCTGGCTGCGCATGGAGGGCAAGGAGGTTGTTGAGCACATCGCGGTCCCCCTTCGACCGCAAGCCAGAGACTACCCAGCCCTCCTCGCGATGGCGCTCAAATCTTACGCTAACTTTGAAGGCGCTGTGCTCTCCGAAGTGTTCGATGACGTGTTCGTGAAGCACCACGACGTTGTCCGAGTCCGGCTTCAGGGCGGCGTCCACGATAAGGGACGCGCAAAGCTAGGCGAGGCGGCCGACATGGTCCGCGGGGTGCGCAACATGTTCTTTGCCGGGGCAGCCGCCGTAGAAAAGAGGCAACCCGTCTTCCTTGGGCGTAGCACGGATCGGGTAGAGCGCTACCTCGATTCGTTGGAGATTGCCACACCAGAACGCGGCAGCTTTGTGGTGAAGGTCTTCGCACCCTTGGCGGCCAACCTGGATGAGTTCGCCAAAGTCGCCCCGAAGACCGCAGAGGAGCCGTTCAGCCGCGTCGCAACCACCAACATGGTCAGGTCGGTAGAAGCCGTGGTTGTTGCCGCTAAAGACGCCCGCCAGAAGGGAAACATCGAGGTTTTCAAGGACCATATCGAGGAAGGCGTAAACGCGAATCTATGCGAGGCGTTAGCGCACATCGCGGCGTCTTCTCCCTTGGTGTCGGTATCTCTGGGTGCCTCGTGGGCATCCGGTCGTCCCGCCCCTGCGGCGGCGGCAAAACGAGTCGTCGTTCCTTCGGAGTTCATGTCACTTATCGAAGAGGCGGGCCCCGTCCTGCGAGGCCGCCATCCAGAGGAACCTGTGACCGTCGTCGGTCTTGTCTTCCTCCTGAAAGAGGAGAAGAAAGCAGGCGTTCACGGTGTTGGGATTGGCAACCAGCTCGCGGAAGGACCACGAAAGGTCCGTGTGACTCTTAACCAGGCTCAGTACAAGCGCGCTATCGCCGCGCACCACGCGGACGCCTTGGTCAAAGTCGTAGGCCAAGTGAAGCGGAAAGGACCCATGTCGTACATCGACGAGCCGCTCTCTTTCGAGGTCATCGGCCAAGCGCCTGAGGCCGCCGAGAACCTGCCTACCAAGGCGGCGTCAAGAAAACTCGACCAGTTTTAGGCAACGGCAGCCTGAAGAGACGGCTATTGCTGTAGGGGTGCCATGACTCCCCCGCAATTCGTGAAGGCCAAAGCGCTGTCGTTGCGCGGCCACGCTTACTTTACCGAGCGCTGGGTGCAGGATCTTATCCACGACGATCCCTCCATTCTCGGCCTAGGGTCCGACCTCCTGCCTCGTGCTTACGAGAAGCGACAGACCACCAACGGCCGCCTTGACCTCCTCTTGGAGGACACAGAGAACAATCGGCGGTTCGAGGTCGAGCCGGTACCGTTGCAGCTTTTGCAGGGAGCGTTGGCGAAGCTGTAGCCGTTGCAGCCTGTGCACCTTGGTTTGTGCCCGGGAGCCTTGGCGCAACGGGGGCAGGCCATGCGCCCGCGACCGGCACAGGCCCCGCAGGACATCTTTCAAGACCCGGCACAAACCGGGCACGACGGGGTCGCCCAGATGGGCGATGGTCGTGTGGATCGACGTGCAGATTGGGGACGCGGGGAGGCGGTAGCCACGGATCATTAGGCACCGCCCTCTACGAAGTTGGGCGGGTCGACAGCCCGCGCTCGGAGCATGGCGACAACCTCCTCCGACAAGGCCTTGTGGCATGATGGTACGTTGAGAATCCTAAGGAAGTCCGCTGCTCCAGCGTCGATTCCCTTGAGCAGAATATCCGGTAGTCTCGGCAAGATCCAGGCCGCGGCACGGTCGGGAGGGTTGACCAGAATGACGGCCAGCAGTTTCGCATCCTTCTGAACTAGTTCGGCCAACTGCCTTGCCAGAGGGTGTTTCGGGTGGAACGCGGGTCGCTGCGGCCGCATGCCGCCCGGAATGGGTGGAATGGGTCATGTCTAGCCGGCTGGGGCGAGTGAATGTGCTTTCATCCGGGGCCAGCCGCGGGTGCCCGTCGAAGGCGTTCGTACAAGTCGCGGGCGTACTCGCGGGCCAGCAAGTCATAGACCTCGGGGGTGTTGAGGATGGAACGACCTAGGTCCTGGTTCCGGTCCAGCCGATCGATGATGATGTTCCTGAGCTGGTCGCGGACATACAGCTCGAAACGGTCGCGCGAGTTGTTGGCGGCGGCTTCCTGTGTGCCACTGCGTTCCATGAGGTCCATGCCCCATTGCTCGATGTTGAGTTTGTCCTCCTCCGTCCACTCTGCGCCAAGGACCTCATTCACCTTGCGGATGATCTTACTCAGCATCTCTCGCTTCTGCTCTTTCGGGATACCCCCTTCACCCGGCCCGGCCGCGACCGGCGCCGAGGTCTCGTGAAGCTTGATCCGGCCCTCCTCCTTCGGCTCGTGCCGCAGGTATTCCAAGGCAAGGCTGTCACCCAGGTCATACTTGGTCTGCTCGCCCTTGATTGGCAGGTAGCCGCGCAGGGCGCGGCTGAAGACGTAGAGCTTCTCCAGCGTCGAGTCCGAGAAATGGCCAATCGTGGAGACGAAACTGTAGAGCCCGATGTAGCCTTTCAATGCGCGCGTGAAGTCGTCCTTGGCGTCTTCCTGCAGGCCTTCGAAGGCAGGAACGCAACGCTGCAGCACGCCCACGAGGGCAGGGTGCTCCAGGTGAGGGGCTTCACGGGAGCCGAAGAACGTACGGCAGTAATCGTCGATGTCAACCTGGCCGAAGACCTGCGCATCCAGGAGATTCGTCTTCAGGCGGTAGAGTTCCTGCGGGTCGGTGGCGCTCTCGATACGAGCGTCGCGGTAGTACGGCTGGAAGGCCCCCAGGATTTCTTGGTGGGTGTTAGCGAAGTCCAGCACGAAGGCGTGCTTGCCTGGCGTCCTGCGGTTGAGCCGGCTCAAGGTCTGCACCGCATTCACGCCGCGCAACTTCTTGTCCACGTACATCGCGCAGAGCAGTGGCTCGTCGTAGCCCGTCTGATACTTGTCGGCCACCAGCAGAACGCGATAATCGCCCTCGCGGAATCTCTTTGCAGTCTGGGTGTCCGGGAAGCCGTTCATGCTGGCCTCCGTGTACTCGGCACCTTCCTCGTCAGGATCCTTGACGGTCCCGCTGAACGCGACGAGACTGCGGATCCCTTCGATGCGGTGCTCCTCGACGTACTTGTCGAACGCCTGCTTGTAGCGCTTGGCCGCCAGGCGGCTGTCGGTGACGACCATGGCTCGGGCACGCCCCTCTAGCTTGTTCCGGACATGCTCGCGGAAGTGCTCGATGATGATGGTGACCTTCTGGCCGATGTTGGTCGGGTGCAGCATCGCGAAGCGTACCACCGCCTTCTTGGCTGCCTTCTCCTTCAGTTCGGGGTCCTCCGCCAGGACCTTCATGACGCCGTAGTAGGACTTCCAGGTCGTGTAGTTCTGCAGTACGTCAAGGATGAAACGCTCCTCGATAGCCTGCTTCATGGAGTACAGGTCGAACGGCGCCGGCTTGCCATCCGGGCCACGGCGTCCAAACGTCTCCAGGGTCTTGTGCTTCGGTGTCGCAGTGAAGGCGAAGAAGCTCAGGTTGTGGAGCTTGCCGCGGGTCTTGCTGCTGTACCAGGCCGCCTCGGCCCAAGGCTCCAACCCTTCCGGAGGCGCTTCCTGCACGTCGCCGATGACTTGCTTGACCTGGTGGCTCGTGTCGCCGGTCTGCCCGCTGTGTGCTTCGTCCACGATGATGGCGTACTTTCGTGCGGGGAGTTGGCCGATGAGCTCGCCCACATAGTGGAACTTCTGCTGCGTCGAGATGATGATCTGGCGCCCCGAGCGAAGCGCGTCGGCGAGCTGGCTGCTGCGTTCATCGATCTTCTGGACGACGCCGGGCTCGTGGTCGAACTGGAAGACGGTGTCCTGCAATTGCGAGTCCAGCACGGTTCGGTCCGTGAGGATGATGACGGTGTCGAACACCTTCTGGTCGGATGCATCGTGCAGGCTCGCCAAGCGGTGCGCGAGCCACGCGATGCTGTTGCTTTTGCCGCTGCCTGCCGAATGCTGCACGAGATAGGTCTTCCCGGCCCCTTCACTGGCAGCGGCGGCGACAAGGCGGCGGACGGAGCGCAACTGATGGTAGCGAGGGAAGACGAGGTTCTCCTTCGTGACGGCCCTTCCGTCGGGGCCTTCCTTCCGTTCGCGCTGCACGTGGAGGAATCGCTGGAGGAGGTCCAGGACGCTATCATGTGCCAGGACTTCCTCCCAGAGGTAGCTCGTGGCGTGCTTGCCGGCCACAGGCGGGTTGCCGGCGCCGTCGTTGAACCCCTTGTTGAAGGGCAGGAAGAAGGTGTCCGCACCGCGCACGGCCGTCGCGTAGCTCACGCTGGAGGTGTCGACGGCGAAGTGGACAAGACCCCGCTGCTTGAAGGCGAAGATGGGGTCGCGGGCATCGCGCCGCGCGTACTGCGCCTCAGCATGGGTGCGGCCTTGTCCGGTGGCCTCGTTCTTGAGCTCCAATGTCGCAAAGGGGATGCCGTTCAGAACGAAAACCATGTCGAGGCTCTGGTCGTGCCGGCCGGGACTCTGATGGACCTGGCGGGCCACGGCGAGGCGGTTCAACCCGTACAGCCTGCGCGACTCAGGATTCAGCCCGCTTGCCGGGGCGAATTGGGCGAGGGCGAGGTGTTGGCCGTAGAACTCGAAGCCGCGCCTAAGCACATCCAGCAGGCCGTTCTTGGAGTCGCGGATGGCCTTCACGAGGCCGTCGATGACACGGGCCGAAGCTTCCCCTTGGAAACTCTCCTCTAGCTTGGCCCACGCCCTGGGTTGCGACTCCTTGAGCCACGCGATGAACTCGGCGGGCCACAACGCCAAGCGGGGGTCGAAGCCGCCGGGGGGAAGCTTCGCGTAGCCACCCTGCGTCGTGAGATGGTGCTCGATATGCTCCTCAAACTCGACTTCCAGCGGATTACGCATGGATGGCCTCCACAGGTATGCGCAGGTTTCCGGTCACGGCGTGCGTGATGAGGGCCTGGCGGCGCTCCCGCAGGAGAGAAACCGAGCACTCCAATTTGTTTCGAGCCTTGAAGCGGGCGACAGTCATTGCCTCAATTCTATCCGCAATTGCGCTTTGTTCCTCCACAGGCGGCAGCGGAACCCATTCGCCCAAAAGCCTCGCCTGCGACAATGTCTTGTTGCGCCCGGCTGCACCGGGCGAGTGGAATTCTAGAAGAGGCCGACCTACTCCGCTCGCGAACAAATGCTTGAGGTAACGGACATCGCAAGCGTCGCCACGCGACCGGAACAAGGGGAATCGGTGCGAGGCAATCATCTCTCGTTCAGCTTCAGTGGTTATTGCGACGGCGCCTTCCCACGCGAACACTATGTTGAAAACAAGGCAATTATCGACAACGGAGAAGACCTGTTTCTCTTCCAGCCACGCACCCGGAATTGGATTCTTGTGAAAGACGCCTCGGCCGTGGGAACGAACACCAATCTCACGGTAGTCCAATTCAGGATGCACCTCCACGGGACGAACGACCTGCTCTAGCACGTGCTTGAGGCGCATGTGCCGCCATTGGCTCGGGGCGGGGCCGCGCCAATCCAAGCCGGACGCTGTCAACGCGCTCCGAGCATGAACCCCACGCCGGACGAGTTCTTCCCGTTCCCCTTCCACCGCCTCAGTGAGGCAGACTATTTGACGCTCCTTCGCCGCTACGAGAGCGTCGATGCGCGCCGTCTCGCGGTCGAGGTACGCAGCGATGGCGTGTTGCTCGTTCAGTCCAGTCAACCTCATTAGCAACGTTCCGATGCCTTCTTGCCCCAAAGAGTGCCGAGTTACGCCCTTTGCTTCTACTTCAAAATGACCCCGCGCTACACCGGACGTCAGCGTATAGTAGAGGTATTCAGGCGCAACCTCCGACCCTGCACGAATACGGGTTAGGTGATAACCGCACAACACCCCAGGAAGGTCGGCCTCCACGAGCGCAGGAATCCCAATGTCGTCAGGCGATTCCGAGTCCTTCGTGATGATAACGTCACCTTTACGAAGCCCAAATTCGGCAATCTCCTCAGGAGTGGCCGTCGCGTCCATAAAGTTCAATGTTGCAGAAATTCTATTGTGGTAGTAGACATCGGTATAGTTGCAAAGGCGCACCGGAACTTCGCCTTCTTCAGTTAGCTTGTCCACGTTGCTGTTGCGGTACGTCGCCACTCGGCGAAGTTTCGCAGTTCTGGCGCTCACACCGCCACCTGCTTCAACAGCCCGGAGATTTCCTTCTCCAACGCCTGCAACTCGGCGTCAATCTCCTCCAACGGCCTCGGGGGGACGTACTCGTAGAAGTGGCGGTTGAAGTTGATCTCGTAGCCGACGACGCCGACTTGGCTGTCCTTCTCGTCGCGCTTGGCCTCGTCTACCCAGGCGTCGGGCACCCAAGGGAGGACTTCCTCCCGCACGTATTCGTGGATGGACTGGCCCAAGGGGACGCGTTCACGGTCCCTCAGGTTGTTGTCCGGCTCTGGCTTGCCGCCCTTCTTGATGACAGGAGCCTTGTCGTCGTGCTCGCCCAGTGCGCGCACAATGGCGTTCACGTTCGAGGGCGTCCACTTCGTGTCCGGTGCCGCCTCTTCGAGGGCGGCCTTGACGCGGGCGCGGAAGGTCTCGTGGTCCGTCGTCGGTTTGGCGCCTAGTTTGGCGAAGGCTTGGATGACCCGCTCTTGGACAGCTTGGCCCTCCTTGACTTGCTTGTCCTGCTGCGCCTTGGTGAGCCCCTTGTCCGGCTCCGCGAGGGCTTGGAACGCGCCGAGGGCGCGCACCCGCAAGAGGCGAGCCTCGTCAGCGGCAAAATTGAGCTGAAGCGGGCGCTCCACCGTGATGACGCGATAGCCGAACGACTTGGAATCCAAGATTTTACTCGTCTTGGACTCCTCGAAGTCCGCGTAAGCCTCGACGATGCGCCTGCGGTTCTCCTCCGTGATGTCTTTTCGCTTGTCGCCAAAACTCTTCCGGGCCTTCACGAATTCCCCGCGTGCGTCGATGAGCTGAATCTTGCCCCGACGCTCCTTCGGCTTGCGGTTGCTGAGAATCCAGATGTACGTGCTGATGCCCGTGTTGTAGAACAGCTGGTCCGGCAAGCCCACAATGGCCTCCAGGAGGTCGGACTCGATGAGCGAGCGGCGGATCTCGCTCTCACCGCTGCCCGCGTCGCCCGTGAAGAGCGGGCTGCCGTTGAACACGATGCCGATGCGTGCCCCGCCGTCCTTCGGGTCGCGCATCTTGCTCACCATGTGCTGGAGGAAAAGCAGGGCGCCGTCGCTCTTGCGCGGCAGGCCTGCGTGGAAGCGGTTGGGCGGCGTGCCTCGCTCATGCTCCTCCCGCAATGGGTCGGCGTAGTCGCTCCAGTCAACGCCGAAGGGCGGGTTAGCCATCATGTAGTCGAAGCGCTCGTCTGAGAACGCGTCCTGCGTAAGGGTGTTGCCGGGCCGGATACGACTGGTCTCGAGGCCGTGGATAAGCATGTCCGAGTTCGCCACGGCATACGTTTCGTCGTTCCATTCCTGACCGTACAGCATCACATGGGCGTCCTTGTTGAACTCCAGGATACGTTCACGGGCCACCGTCAGCATGCCGCCCGTGCCGCAGGCAGGGTCGTAAATGGCCGCGATCCTGCCCTTCGTGCCCAGGACGTCGTCATCCGGTGCCAACAGGAGATCGACCATGAGACGCACGACATCGCGCGGGGTGAAATGGTCGCCCGCCGTCTCGTTGCTCAGTTCCGAGAACTTCCGCAAAAGTTCCTCGTAGACATAGCCCATGTCATGGTTGCTGACATCGTCGGGCCCTAGGTCCATGGCGCGGAACTTTTCCAGGACCTGGAACAGCTTCTGCTTGGCGCGCAGCTTGTCGATCTGCTTGTCGTACCCGAAGCGCTCCAGGATGTCGCGGGCGTTTGGACTGAAGCCCTGGATGTAGTTCTTGAGGTTCTGCGCCAACTGCCCCGCGTCATCGGTGAGGTTGTCGAACGAGAAGTTGCTCGTGTTGTAGAAGTCGAGCCCAGTGCGACGTTTCACCATCGGGGCAGGGTCCTTGAGCCCCTTTGCGACGGCTTCCTTGGTGGCCTTCTGTATTGCTTCCCGCTGCGGGGCCATGACCGCGTCCAGGCGGCGCAAGACAACGAGCGGCAGGATGACTTGGCCGTACTCATGTGGTTTGTAGGGACCACGGAGCGATTCGGCGATGCTCCAAATGAAGGCGACGCGGTCTTGATGGCTTGTCATGCGTTTTCTCCCGAGGACTAAGTGATGGTGCAGCGGCGGTGGCCATGGGGGGTGAGGCCTGGTGTACAGCTACAATGGCGACCAACGGCGGGCTCTTGAGGTCATTGGAGATGAACTGGCCGAGGCCCGGATGGTACTTCCGGGCACGGTGTTGGCGTCCATACCCCGTCTGCCCACGCGCACCACGTTTAGGCTGAGTTTCGCGCATCTTGAACCGCTCGTAAGCGCGTTCTGCAACCGCTCCGCGACCTCAACGGGCAGGAAACACTCGATGTCGGCGCCATCACGCAGGCTGAGTGCCAGTGCAACGGTACCAGGCCCTGAGCGGACGATGGCGACGGCATCCTGCCGCTCTTCCACATCAACGAACGACAGCGTGTCAATCTCGTGCATCGATGCGTAGGGACATGGTCTATGGCCTCCAGTCTCGGACGTAGCTGCCGTACTGCCTGTCGTAGATCTCGTTGAGTTCCATTTGGTAGTATTCGCTGGTCGCCCACGAATCTATCCATGCTACGTCCTTGAGCGGCGAGTGCCGGGAAGTTCAGCCTCGTAGTCCCGAAGTCTTTGCAGGTCCTCTGCAAAGCCGCTCACCTTGACGAGCCGCGCGAGCCGCGCGGCCATTTCGGCGTCGGCCCGGTTCCGCACAACCCAATCAACGAGATGGGCTAGAGCAATTCCATGCTCGCCCACCTCCACATAGTGCCGAACTTCGGATACCACGTCAGGGGCCATGCCAGGAGCCGATTCGACCAGGGCGAGGACTTCAGCGTCAATGGCGGGCATGGTCACGGACTCCAGTAGATGGGATACCCGCTGACGATGCGGTCGGCCCTCATGAAGACGCGGATATCGATTCCGTCGTATGCACCGTGCGCGTCGGCCTTAGGCCAGTGGTGGACGCACATCCAGATTTGGGGCCAGACCGCCAGTCCTCTCAGCGACCTGCTTGACCCCCGAGGTGGTCAAGCAAATCACGGGCCTGCTCCATAGTCAAGGCGCCTTGCAAAGCGGGGTTGGCGAGATCAAAAATGATGTCTTCCAAGTTGCTGTCGATGTCAACGTCATCGCGGCCTTCGAGGGCGTTGGCCCAGGCTTCAACAATGTTGGCATTGATTTCTCCTTGAAGGAAACGCTGGAGAGTCGAAACAATATGCCTTGATTGCAGGGTCACAAGCGCCTCCGAGTCCCATTCAAATTTGGCCAGTCTATCAATAGCAGGCTGCAGGGGGAGCTGCAACTCGAGTAGAGCACACAGTGCTTCGTATCGACGCCCTGAATCGGACTTCATGCCATGCCACCTCCAATCTTGTCTTTCACATGCACCACGTTCCCGTAATGGTCGACTGTGGTCTTCGTATATTGCAGAGTTTTCCCGAGTGAGTCAATCTGCTTCTCATAGATGGCGTACGATCCAGGAACGCGGCCTGGCACGGTAGACTGCAATGCTTTTCCACCGCTGGGCAAGTCGTAGATGCTGACCTGGCCTGCGTCCTTTGGGAGCTTCCCAACGAAGCGCCCGAGGTTCTCCGCCTGCGCTCCGCTCAGAAGTTTTTCGCTTACGCCAGCCAAGGCCCGCGAACCGGCCGCCTCTGCGGCGACTCCCAGACGGGGCAAAAGCGCCATCTCGGCGGCTTCGCTGGCCGCGAAGGCTTGGAGGCTTGCCCGCATGGACAGGGCCGCTCGTTCGATCATGGCAGGTGCTTGGGCAGCGGGAATTGCCAAGCTGGCGTCCACGAGCGCAAAGTCGATGGTGGCGCTGGTGTAGCAGTCTGCGGCGCTCCAGCCCGAGTCGCGGTTGCACTGGTCATAATGGCACGCCAACCCGCTGACCATGTTGGGGTTGCTGCACATGTCGGTGCAGCGGCCGCCGCCGTTGACGAAGCAGTCGCTCGTCGCGGACACGGAGCTGGAAAACGAGTTCCAGCCTTGCTGCACATTAGAGCTCAAGGCATCGCCGCAGGCGGCCAAGCCGTTGTCCTCGCAGTACATGTAGCCCTCGCCCAGCGCGATGCCGGTCTCGCCAATGGCAGTCCCGACATCCCAGAGGCAGCCGAAGACGTACGCGTTCCAGTATTGCCCGCACATGCCGGTTGGGTCCCGCATGGAGCCTGGATTGTTGCTCACGTAGGCGTAGGGGTTCCCGAGGTTCTTGGCGTCTCCCCACACTCCGATGGGGTCCATGGAGATGAATTGGCCAAGGATGGGGTGGTACTGGCGGGCCCGGTAGTGGTAGGTCTGGGTCTCAGGGTCATATTGGCGACCGTTGAAGAACCAGGAATTGCCGCCGGGGCTCTCTGGGTGGCCGCTGGGTCCGGCAGGGTCGAGGACATCGGTCGCATCCCAAGCGACGGAGGCGCCGGACCCGGGAATCCGAATCGTAACGCCGCCGAAGGCATCGTAGGTGTAGCCTTCCGCCAGCTTCCCTGAGGAATCGCTCAGGAGGCCCGCCACGCTGCCGAGGGGATCGTGCAGGTAGAAGTGACGGGCGTCACTAACACCGGTGAGCCGGGTGTCGCTGTCTGAGTCAGTGCTCATTTCCAGCGCCTCGTCGATTCCGGGACCGTAGGTCCATTGGCGCAGGATTCTGATGGCCGTCGGAGTGGCGGAGTTGGGCCGGGTTTCCTGGATGACATGCTGGCCCGCGTAGGTGTATACGCTCTCCGTTGATGCTGCGGCGGACGGAAGAGGGCCTCCGCCGGCTTCGACCGGGTAGACCTTCACGATGCGGCGGTCAAAGGCGTCATACCCGTAGCCCACGAGCGTCTTGCCTGTGGCCTCGTCGTCCACGCGAACCAGGCGGTTCTTGAAGTCCCATGAGTAAAGGAACTGGCCGTCGTCCCGCAGGTTGCCGTTTGCGTCATAGGCGTAAGTCTTGGAGGTGGCCGGCCCGGTCATCGGCACGCAGGAGTCCGAGACTTCGCGCACCGGCGTCGTGCCGGTTGTGCCGGTCGAACGGGTGCAGGCGCCGGTCTTCCCGGTCCAAGTGTTCCAGTCATTCTTGTTGTCCACGTCCCAGGTGGCCGTTTCGGCGGGAGTCGCGATGGTGGTGATGGCACCGTCGATTTCTCCGCGCCGCCACTCCTTCAGGCGATGCATCGCGTCCAGCGTGAAAGTCTGGCTTTGCAGGTTCGCGGTTGCCGGAAGGTGGCGCTGGGCGACCCTGTTGCCGGCGTCGTCGAACCTCGGCTCGAAGCCCGCCACGACCGACCCGGCGGAGTCCTTGTGTAATAGCGACTCCAAGCGGCCCGCGGCATCAAACTGGAATTCGGATTGGAGCTTCGGCGCAAGGGTTGCGACGGGGCCGCCCAATTGTTTCCGCACGATGCGGTTGCCTTCATGTGTATAGTCTGCGATGAGTCCTTTCGCATCCCAGACCCGGTCCACTCGGTCGCGGATGTCGTAGCTGCGCAGGATCACGCGGGCGGTTGGGTCGATGGCCACCATGCCTTGGGCCGTGGAAGGGTAGACCGTTTCGACGACATTGCCGACGCCGTCCCGCACATAGTGGACCATGAATCCGTTCTGGGCTTCGCGGACGACCCGGCCGAAGCTGTCATAGGCCTGCGTGGCCGTGGTCTCGGGGAGGCCTGACGGCAAGCCGGAACCCATGTTGCGGACACCGGTGTCCGTTGAGGCGATGACCTGGCCTAAGGCATCGTAGGTGAACGATTGGTGCAGGGTGCCGATGGTGCTGGCGTCGGCCGTGATGTCGATGGCGCGCACGTGGCCTACGGAATCGTAGGCCATGTGGATTTCCCGACCGTTGCCGTAGATGGTCGCGATCCGGTTGCCGCCGGCGTCGTAGCGGTGAATGGTGCCGGAAAGCCCCGAGGTCGGATGTGGCGTCTCCGCTGTGACCCAAGCCGTCGAGGGAACGTACTCGTAGGAAGTGCAGTCCGTGGTGGAGGGGCCGTTGCAACGGGTCTGGGCTCGCCCTTCCGGGTCCCAATGGGTCGTGGTGGTGACCGTGACCGAAGGCGCCGGCTGCTGCCGGGTGACCCAGGGGCGGTCGGCGTTGTCGTAGAGCGTGATTGTCTCGTGCCCGTTCTCGTCGATGGTCTTCCAGACGTTGCCGCGGCCGTCGTAGAACCACTGGCGCGTCGTGCCGTCGGGATTCTGCTGTTCCGTAGGGCGGTCCTCGAAGTCGTAGTCCAAAAGCGTCGTGCAATTATGCGGACACGCCGGTCCGAGGCCGTCGCTGCGCTCCACGGAACGCGTGTTGCCATTGTCGTCGTACGTATTCCGCACCGTTTCGCCGGTCGGTCCGGTCGTAACTTCAAGGCGGCCCGCGGCGTCATATGTCCACTGCGTGAGATGCCCGTTGTCGTCCGTCCGGCGCAACAGCTTCCCGTCCTTGCTCCACTCCTGGAATGTCGTGACCCAGGCATCGCCAGGGGTAAGGGTGCCTGCGTCGATGGACCGGCGCTCCCCTTCCGGGACGATGTGCTCGGCGTCGATGCGGAACACTTGGCCCCGCTCGTCGTGGGATGACCGAACCTCGCGCAGCTTCCGGCCGCCGCCTGCGCCATCGTAGGCGGCTTGGCTCACGGCGTTGCCCGCGACATCGTAGGTGGTGATGACGGCCGTGCCTGTGGCATCCGTCTCCACGGTCTGGCGGCCATGCCCATCCGTCTGGAAACGGGCGCTGTTGCCGTTGGCGTCGGTCGCGGTGGCGAGGTTGCCGTTCGCGTCGTAGGCGAACGAGCCAGGGCCGTTGCCGCCGATGGCTTGGAGCACGAGCCCGCGCTCGTCATACGTCCATTCTTGAGTCTCCCCGGAGCCGCTCGCATGGCGGACCAGATTGCCGTTGCCATCGTGCTCGAATGTGTCAGTGAACACCGCAGGCGGCGGGGTTGGGTGGCCCGCCAAGGCGGCCTCAATGACTGTCGAGCGGTCGGCGTAGGTTGTCTTGCTTGCCGTGCGGCCGAGCCGGTCGTAGCCGTACTCTACCCGCGTGAAGACGTTCGTGCCTGTGTCGGTCTCGCGCTCGAGTCGGATGAGCTGGTCGTTGGTGTCGAAGGCCTGCTTTGTCATGTAAGCAGGGCTCGGAGTCGTCCCCGAGCGCGTCTCCATCCGCGTGCGGCTTCGTCCATCGACGTCAAACGACTGGACATTGCCGTTCGGGTCGGTGACGCCTGTGACGTCCCCAACGGAGTTGTACGTGAAGCTGGTCTTGATGCCGAAGCCCGACGGATCAATCGTGATATCCTTGAGGTCGCCATTGGGGAAGTACGAGCGCGCCTCTTCGATGCCGCTAGCTCCGGTGTGCCGGAGGAGCTGGCCGTCGTCGTTCCATTGGAATGTCTCCACGGCGGCTTGGTTGAGATAGGCGGCCGTGAAGGCTGGAGGCAGGGTGACGCCTGCGTTGACCGTCGGATAGGAGATTTTCACTGGTTTCCGGTCGCTGTCCGAGGTAATGCCGTCGCCGTTCAGGTCTCCCAAGGTGGCTTCCTCGAAGTCGTAGAAGATGCGCGTCGTGTAGCGGCCCGCGCTGGGAACGCCTCCGTTGGGTGGCGCGTAGGTCCCATCGGTCCCGCGCGGGTCGATGGTTCGCACCACGACGTTGTGGATTGGGTCGTACTCGTACCGGGTCGTGATGGAGGCCTTGTAGGTCGTCTCGTCCCGGAGTGTGCGAACGTTGCCGGCGGCCGTGGTCGAGCTCAGGAGGTTGCCGCGCGCGAAGATGGACGGATTCGTTTCGTCGTAGGTGTGTGTCTCCGAGTTGCCCGCAGGAAATATGATGGAGGTCATCTCATCCTGTGCGTTGAAGCCGTATGTCGTCGAGTAGGATGCGGGGTCTGTGGTCCGCTTGCCCGAAGTGTAGTCGATTTTGGCCGTTGGAACAGTCCGAGGGACCGCTGCGCCGGAAGGAAGGAAACGCCATTCTTCCTTGTTGCTGGCGGCGTCCCACGCCACAGTGATGCCAGCGTCGTGGTAATATGTGAAGAACCAGGCCGCGCCGGTGGCCTGCACCTGCGACAAGACGCGCCCAAAGCCATCGTAGCCGATTTTGAGGTACTCGTAGCTCATGGGGTCGCGGAACGTGTTCAGGAGATGGCCCGGGCCATACTGCAGTTTGGTCTTGTAGGCGGTGCCGGAACTGTCGCTCGGGGTCTGGACTGAGGTGATGTGGCCGTCCGTGACGCCGCGCTGGATTCCGACCGAACGGCCGGTGTGGTCCGCGATGCCGAGGAGTAGCGGGACACCCGTGTAGAATGGATTGCCAGCGCTTGCGCCGGCCGTGGCATATGCGAAGACCATGTAGCGCCCGGCGGGATCGGTGACGCGGTTCAGGCTCCCGTCGGGGTTGTAGACCAAGGCCCAACTGTTCCCCGCGGGGTCCACCCGTTCCTCGAGTTGGTTTGAGATGGCTGGGTTGAACACGAGCCGAGTCCCGTCGCGGCCCTGTAGCTCCATTTTTCCAGCCACGGGGACCAACATGGAATAGGTGCCCGGCGGACCTTCGTAGCCGCCAGTCGTGGGTGTGTAACGCAGCACCCTCCCATCGCCGGTGTGGTACAAGTAGTCGGGTCCGTCCGCTTCGATGCGTTGGAACCAGTTGCAGTCCCAGCCCCAGCTGAGGCCTGGGTGGCCCGCGGCGTTGCCGATGCTCCGGTACGTAAGCTGCAGGAGCAGCGGCTCGCCGAAGTCATTGTCCATTTGCAGCAAAGGAAGGCGAGCCACGAACTCGCCCTTTGCCAGGTTCACCGTGGCGTCGTCCGTGGCAGCGGAGGGCCACGGTGATTTGAGCCGCACGCCGGCAAACGGCGTATTGCCTGTCGGGGATTCCGATTGGTAGTCTGCCAAGGTGAAGCCGTCAGTTCCAAGCGGCATTCCCGCTGCCATGGCGGTCGCCTCGCCCGACTTTGTCGATTCGCCTCGGTCATTGACGGCGGCGACGCGATAGTAGTAGGGTCCGGTGGGAAGGTCATGGTCGACGAAGGAAGGAAACGTCGAGGATCCCACGGCTGCATAGGGGCCTCCTGCGACGGTCGACCGGTAGATGACGTAATGCCGCACCGGATAGGCAGACGGTGCTGCCCCAGGGGTCCAAGAAAGCGTAATTTGGCCAAGCAGCGGGCCGGTCGTTGCGGTTAAGCCAGAGGGTGCCGCGGGGGCAAAGACGTCGACCTTCGTCACGAAGGCGTCGCGCGTACCCAACCGAGTCTTTTGGTAGGCGTCTTCTGTAACCGGATAATTGGCGGACTTTGTATCTCCTATGACGTATACAACGCCCGTAGCGTCAGTAGCCGCCGCCTTGGCCTCCTCGGTCGCGGTCCCGCCTAAGTAGGTTGAGTATTCGAGCGCCCCAGTGCTGCCTGCAAGGACCGCCGCGAACCCGTCCCAAGCCCCTCCATTCGCTTGTTGGTAGGGGGTTCCCGCCAGCGGGAAATCGGAGGAGAGGGTGTTGCCAATGATAGCTACGGAGCCCGTCGAGAGAAGAACGAGGTCGTTGGCGTAATCCGTCCCAGACCCGCCCACGGAAACGGAGAAGGCCGCCCCCGTGCCAGTTGGATTTAGCTTTGTCAGGAAGGCGTTGTTGTTGAGACTGCCCGTGATGTAGGCGTAGCCGTCCATGTCGATGGCGATGGAGGAGCGGGAGTTTTGGGCAGGGCTGCCTTCCATGTAGGTCGAGTACTCGGTCGCCGAACCTGCGGGGTTAAACTTCATCACGAATCCATACCAATACGGGGGGTATGTGGCCGTTGGAGAGGTGTGGTACGCACCCGGCGTGACCGTGATGCCGCCTGCGATGTTGGCCGTGACGTAAGCCGAGCCCAAGCTGTCCACTGCGATGTCATAGGGCCTGCAGTCGCCATGGCAGTTGAGGTAAGTGGAGTAATCGAGCGATGTGCCACTGGCATCGAGCTTGGTGACGAAGCCGTTGTAGTGCCAAGGCAGGGTAGGCGCGTAGGAGCCTGGCGTGGTGGGATACAGGGGGTCGCTGTAGGCGCCGCTTTCCCCTGAGATGAACGCCTCGCCGTTGCCGTCGATATCCAAGGAGTAAACATGGGCGAAGCCGGCGGCGGCGTTGATGTATGTGGAGTAGGTGAGACTCGAAGCGGCGGCATCCATCTTCGTGATAAAAGCTGCCTCCAAGGTACCCGTCTTCGTCGTCTGATATCCAGCAAGTGTGGGGAAATCCGTCGACTTGGTAGTGCCGGCAACGTACACCTCTCCTCCCGGACCGAGATCGACGTAGGCGCTCGTTTCGTCCTGACTGCCGCCCAAGAACGTCGACGTGAGGATAGCGTCCCCGTCCGGAGCGAAACGGGTGATGAATGCGTCGCGAACACCCCGGTTCGTCGACTGGTAGGCACCTAGCAGGGGGAAAGTCGTGGAAGAGGTGAGCCCGGCCATCGTCACGGCACCCGTGACGGGGTCGACGTGGGCCGAAATGCCCTCCTCCGCAAAGTTGCCGCCGAAATACGTGGAGTAAAGCGGGGGATCGATCACGAGCGGCTTGGCATGGTCGTAGGCGCCTAACTCCAAGCGCACAATGTTGTCGGCGCCAAGCCGGTATGCGGCGGCCACCGGGACGGAACCTTGCCAGCTGACGGGCCGGCCATGGCGGACCGTGCCTGCGGCGGTCTTGATCAAGAGGTTGCCTTCGAGGTCCAGCGCCAGGTTCTCGGCCCCCTTGAACTGAATGCGGATGATTCCAGGGTTTGCACCAGGCTCGACCAGCAAGTCATACTTGAGCGTCCCGTCAGAGTTGGCATGGTAGCGGAGGTCGATGCCGGGGTAGAGCTCATGGACGTGGACTTCCCTGAAGCTTGGAACGCCCGCGCGCCAAGCTGCAGAGCTGTTTCCAATCAGATAGTTGGTGCTGTAGCTTTCCAACTCGCTTCCTTCGTGGATGCCGTTGGCGCCCATGAACTCGACGTAGAGGTTCGTCTGGACGAGGACGCTTTCCTGGAACGACAAGCCATCCGTGTACTCGGGAAGCGTGACGTTGGCCAACGCGACCACGAAGCCGCGCGCGGTCAGGTATGCGTCATATCCCGGCGCCCGAAACTTGTAGAGCGCTTGCGACGGCCATTGGCCAGCGTTCTGCTCAAACGAGCCTGCCGGAAACGTCGGGCCGCTCGCGCGGCCAAAAGACGCGATTGCGGTGGGTTGCATGGGGGCGGGTGTGGCCAATCCTTGCCCCGGGACGGGGGACACCGGGATGTTCGGCAGTCCGCCCAAGGCGGCTGCGCCTGGCAAAGAGGCGAGCATGAGCGCGGCCAAGACAAGGGCAATGGTGGGGGCCCGAGCGAATGGATTGCGCATGGATTGGGAAACAAGTGTGCGACTCATGCAGTGGCTCCGTTTTTCACAGCGAGATGGGGTAAAAGGAAAATGGGCAGGCTTGCTGACCTCAAGGCCTACAAGAAGTTTGCCCGGAGACCAGCGATTCATTTACGCCGGGCTTAAACCGGCACGTCATCGTGGGTGCGGAAAGGTGTTGGGCTGCGCGCATCGACCTGGAGGTCCTTGGGAGCCCACGAGGGGCGTCGCACGGTCATTCGCTCCTCCTCCCATCCATCGCTGCGACGCGGGCGCGCAGTTCCTGGTTGATCTGCAGTGCTTCCGTCAGGTAGGCTTGGATCCTCGCGGCCAAGTCGTGCTGGTCGCCGTACTTCCGGATGGTCTCGGCCATTGTCCGCTGCGCGTCGAGGGCCCGCTCGTTGGCGCGCACGAGTTCCGCCTTGAGGGCGTCCACGACGTCGTCGCGGCCGCGCAGGTAGTTCTGAACTGCAAGCACGACCCAGGGGGCCGTCTTCATTCCGCGGGCCTTGGCTGCCTCCCGCCAACCCTGGATGAGTTCCTGGCTGGCGTGGACGTGGAGCCTGTCCTTGTGGTAGTCCTTCTCCCGAAGGTAGCGGGCGACTTCCTCGCGCTCCTCGGGCGTCCGCTCGGCGGCAGGCTTGCGGATGAGCCGGCCGATGCCGCGGCCCGGCTTCGGTTGTTCTGGCATGTGACAGAGGTCCTGGCGCTTGGCGCGGTATATGAGCCAACGCCCTCTGTTTGTGTGCCTGTTTGTGTGATGGGGACACTGGGATTTGAACCCAGATCGGCTGGTCACTCCGATGGATCAGCGCTCCAGTGAATCATCACTGGTCCCAAGGAGCTACCCTGGGCAGTACAGCTGACCCTCTTCTCGTCATTTCCATCACTGGAGCCAGCAATGTTGCCTGGTTGCACCATGTCCCCGGTGCGGAGTTTGAGGGTGTCTGGGAAAGAGAGGGAAAACAGGGAAGGCGAAGCCTTCGCCAGTGTTGCGGGCTTACGCCTTGCGCATCTTCTGGGCACGCTTTCGGCGGCGCATTTTCTTTTTGCGCCACTTCCAGCGTTGCTTGCCTGGCTTCTTCCAGGCGCGGGAGCTTCGCTTCATGAAGGGTCACGGTCCCCTAGGGGGCAGGCGCGGCGACTCGGCCCTCCCTTATAGGCGTTTTCAGAGGCTGGAGGGGATTTGGGCCCGGAGGAGGCCGGCGACGGCGGGGGAGGCGCTCACGGTGTGGCAGCCGGGGTGGTGGGGGAGGGTGTCGGTGGCCAGGACGCGGTCGATGCCGCTGCCCAGGAGGCGGGGGACGGCGTTGTCGGTGAAGACGCCGTGGGTGCAGGCGGCGTAGACGTGGGTGGCGCCTTGGGCCTTCAACTGCAAGGCGGCGGTGGCCATGGTGCCGCCGCTGGCGATGAGGTCGTCGACGATGGCAACACGGCGGCCGCGGACGTCGAGCTCCTTGGCGTTCATGCGGACCTCGGTGGCGCTGAGGCGGGTCTTCTCCATGTGGTCGACGGGGACGCCGACGAGCTTGGCTGCGGCCTCGGCGCGGTCGCGGGCGCCTTTGTCGGGGGCGAGGATGGCGTCGACGCCCCAGCGGGCGAGCTCGGCGGCGAGCTGGGGGATGGCGGTGATGGCGTGGGCGTCGCCGAAGAACCGCAGCACTTCCGGCTTGTGGGGGTCCACGGTCACGAGGCGGTCGAAGGCGGAGGCGAGCGCCTTGAGGGTGGCGCGGCTGCTGACGGCTTCGCCGGGCGCGAACACGCGGTCTTGGCGGGCGTAGCCGAGGTATGGGATGACGGCGGTGAGGCAGCCGGCGCCGGCTTCGCGGGCGGCGTCGGCCAAAAGCAGCATCTCGACCAGGTGGGCGTCGGGGGTGGTGGCTTGCACGATGGCGAGGTCGGTGCCGCGCACGTCGCCGAGGAGGCGGACGTAGGCTTCGCCGTCGGGGAAGCGGCGAATCTCGGCGTCCACGAGGGGGGCGGCCATGTCGGCGGCAAGCGCCGTGGCGAACGGCTTGGAGGCGGAGCCCGCGAGCACCTGCATGGTCGTGCCGCGGCGACTTGGGGGGCCGCGATAAGCCCTCGCACGCCGTCACGGGCGGCGGGCTTCCACGACCAGGTTGTCCGGTCCTTCCCGGCTGACGACGGCCACGGCCTGCTCGCGCACGACCTCGAACCCCGCCGTCTCGACGTCGGCCCGCAGCGCGGCGGGGGTGTAGAGGTGGTAGCGGCGTGGCTCGTCGTGGCCGTGGCTGCGCCAAGGGATCGTGACGTCCACCGGTTCGCCGGGGATACCTTCGGCGCGGAACCGGGGCGCGTCGCGGCTCCACACCGTGACCTGGACGCGGCCGTCGGGGCGCAGGGCGCGGCGCAGCTCGGCGAGGCACTTGGCGCGGCCGGCCGCGGTGGGGATGGAGTGGAGGCCAGCGACCAGGATGGCGGCGTCGAAGCTGCCGTCGGCGACGGGGAGTGCCGTGGCGTCGGCGACGATGGCGTGCGCCTGCGGGTGGCGGCGGGCGGCGATGCGGGCGGCGGGGCGGCTCCAGTCGAGCCAGGTGGCGTGGTGGCCGGCGGCGAGGATGGGGGGGAGGTGGCGGCCGTTGCCGGCCATGAGGTCGAGCACGCGGCTTTCGGCGGGGAGGGCTTGGAGGAAGGCGGCGACGTGCGGCCAAGTGCGGGTGCGCGACTGGTCGAACGAGTGCGCGATCTTCTCCCACACCGCATGCTCGCGCACGGCGGCGGCGACACGGGGGCGAGGCTTCATGGTGCCGGTGCCGGTGCCCGCGCGATGCGGGACCTGGAGGCCAAGCGCCTCGTGATCTTCGCGGGCAAGGGCGGGGTCGGCAAGACGACCTGCTCGGCCGCGGCGGCGTTGTGGTTCGCCAAGCGGGGGCGGAAGGTGCTGCTGGTGACGGTGGATCCGGCCAAGCGCTTGGAGGACTCGCTTGGCGTCCCGGTGGGCGCGGACGCGACCCCGGTGCAGCCGAACCTGTGGGCGATGATGCTCGACCCGGAGGCGGTCATCAAGGAGCACCTGGAGCGCGAGGTGCCGGAGGCGCGCATCACGGAGCATCCGTTGTTCCGGCAGGGCACGAAGGCGATGCCGGGCCTCAACGAATTGATGGCGATCGGCAAGCTCAACGACATCCGCAAGGCGGACGCGTACGACGTCGTGGTGCTGGACACGGCGCCGACGGGCCATGCGCTGTCGTTCCTGTCGGCGCCCAAGGCCATCGAGGAGTTGATGGGCGACAAGTCGCTCTTGAAGTGGGCGGTGAAGGGCTACACGGTGTGGCAGAAGGTGTCGGGGGCGGCGCGCAACGTGCAGAACCTGTTGCGCAAGAAGGACGACCGCGCCGCCGCGCCGCCGGACATCGACTTCGAGAAGGTGTTCGGCGACATCGAGCAGGAGGCCAAGCGCATCCGCGCGTTCCTCACCGACCCGGACCACTCCGCGCTCGTGCTGGTGACGATCCCCGAGAAGCTGCCGGTCGAGGAGACCTGCGACCTGCACGACGCCGTGACGGGCGACCTGGGGATGCTGGTGCGCGGCATCGTCGTCAACAAGGTGCAGCCGGATCCGGTGGCGGGCCACGACGCGCGGCTGCAGCAGCTGGCCAAGCCGGAGGCGCGGCTGGCGTTCGCGCGGGCCGCCGCGGCGGCCACCGGCGACGACCCGGCGTTCGTGGCCGGCCTGGTGGACGCCACCGAGTTCAGCCGCATCCGCCGCGCCATGAACCTGGAGCACATCGAGGAGCTGGCGCGCCGGCTGCCGGAGGTGCCGCGGGTGCTGCTGCCGTTGCACCGCGAGGACGTGCACGGCCTCAAGCGGTTGCGGGCTTTTGGCGCCGACTTGTTTGCCGAGTGAACCGAACCGGGGGCCGCCGCGCACGCGAAGCGAAAGCCCGAGAGGGCTTTCGCGAACGGGTTGCGATGCGAAGCGAGCAACCTTCAGCGCGCAGGACGAGCGGGCCGGCCCGCGAGCGAAGCGGCGCGTCGGCGCGAGGAGCGGCCCCCTAGTCGGCTGGGGGTCCGGGGCGCGCAGCGCCCCGGGCGGACAGGCGCAGCCTGTCCGGGCTACTGCTGGAGCTCGCGTTCCTTGCGGGCCTGGATGCGGGCCTCGACGGAGGAGTCTCGGAGTGCCACGGGGACGTGGTCCCAGCGGTTGTTGCAGTAGGTGCAGGTGACCAGGACCGACTTCAGGATGCGCTCCATCGGGAGCTTGCCCTTGACCTCGAGCGTCTTGCGGTCCTGCGTCTCCACGAGGAAGCCGGAATCGGAGCCACACTTGGAGCAGCGGAGGAACACCATGGGAGACACCAGAACGAATAGAGACTAGGAACGATGATGCCTAAAGCATTGCGGATTCCGCCATTCCCTCCTGGGCATGGCCGTGGAACTCGAACATGTTCACGTTTTCTGACCCGGTGGGCTTCTTAAAGTCCTCGAATTATCTCGGCAAAGGATGGTCGCCAGCCGCAAAACTCGCGGCAGCGATGCGGAATCCGCACCGATGGCTTGATTTCCATCCCCCCGCAGCACAACCGCCGGCGAAATCCGCGGAAGATGCTTGCAGCGGGCCGGCCCTTTGGCGGGCGGGGACGCTCCTGCCGCGTTCGCCCGGGACCCGCGCAAGCTTGACCCTCCGTGGTCCTCCACCCCGCACTCCCCCAAACGTCGGTCGTTTGCGGTAAGGCTGCTCCCTTCCGGGCCTGACCCGGTCCCCGCATCGAAGGGGTTCGGCCTGCCCTCCGGCAGGATTCCCCCCACCGCCGACCTCGGGGGACGAGGCTTCACTGTAATTACGGAGGCTTGTCGCGGACCCCGGACGCCACGGCAGGGGTTCGGCCGCGCCATTGTGGACTTGCGCGTAAGGGGTGCCCAATCTCCCCGCCTAGTCCCCGCCTTGCGCCGGGCCGCCATCGCTGCGCGGTGGCGGGATTGCGGCGACGGGAGGGTCGCTCTTAAGCGGAACGGGTGCGGGACAGCGACAGCTCGTGCAGCGCCTTGCCGTCGGCGTCGAAGGCGACGGCGCGCAGCGCGGCGGCGTCCAGTTCGAGCCACCAGAAGCCGAGGCTGGAGGACTGGAAGCGGGCCGCGTGGTCGCCGACCAGGTCGTAGGTGGCGGCCCCGCCGGCGCCGCTCACGACGAACTCGGTGGCGCCGCAGCCGGGCTGGGCAGGGAGCCACTGCAAGGTGTGGTCGTGGCCCGCGAGGTAGAGGTCCACCTTGCCGCACAGCCGGGCCTCGAAGAACTGGCGGAAGTGCTCGCCGGAGAGGCCGGGGACGGGGCGGCCGTCGTAGGCGCCGGCGTCGCCGTGCGGGCCGTTGGAGACGTACGGGTGGTGGCCGATGGCAAGGCGCCACAGCGCGCGCGAGCCGGCGAGGGCGCCGTCGAGCCAGGGGCCTTGCTCCTTCAGGTCCGCCGCAAGCAGGGTGTTGGTGTCGAGCGCGAACAGGTCGGCGTCGACGGCGGGCGCGTGCAGGGTCGCGTGGTAGAACCGGCCCGGCATGGTCCACTTGGCGCTGGCGCGGTCGGTGCGCGCGCCGTATGCCACCTCGTTGTCGCCCTGCGCGTCCCAGGTCCCGGTGCCGCCCGGCTCGGCGGAGTTGTCGTGGTTCCCGAGCACCATCCAGAACGGCACGGTGAGGTTGGCGTAGGGCCGCTCGAACTTGGCGTCGAACTGCGGGTCGTCCGGGCTGCTGGCGCCGCTCGGGTACAGCAGGTCGCCAAGGTCCAGCACCGCGTCGCAGCCGCGCGCCGCGCACACCGCCTCCATCGCGCGCGCCACCTGGAACTGGCCGGCCTCGCCGGTGCCGGCGTCGCCGATCGCGAGCAGGCGCAGCGGCGCCGGCGGCTCCACCAGGTCCTCGAACTGTCCGTCCGGCGTCGGGCCGGCGCAGCCCGCGGCCAGCAGCACGAGCAGGAGCGGCAGGGGCGGAAGGACGCGCACGGCCCGTCGGAGACGCCGCGGCAGAAAAGGCCATCTTGGACGCTGGCGCTTGCGCGCCGATGCCTGCGCCCGCCCATGCTCCCGACCTGGAGCGCCTTGAGCGCATCGCGGGGCGCGTGCGCGTCTGCCTGGCGTGCCCGCTGGCCGCCGGCCGCATCCAGGCGGTGCCGGGCGAGGGCGACGCGCGGCTCGGCGTCGTGCTGGTGGGCGAGGCGCCGGGCCGGAACGAGGACGAGACCGGCCGGCCGTTCTGCGGGGCCGCGGGCCGCAACCTCGACCTCGGGCTGGCCGAGGCGGGCCTGACGCGCGCCGATGTGTTCGTCACGAGTGTCGTCAAGTGCCGGCCGCCGGGCAACCGCGACCCGACGACCGAGGAGAAGGAGCTGTGCCGGCAGCATCTCTTGGCGCAGCTGGAGGCCATCCAGCCGCGGGTGGTGGTGGCGCTCGGCCGGCACGGGCTCCATGGGATCCTGGGAGGCGACCCGGCGGCGGACTTCGCCAAGCTGGCGGGCACGTTCCTGCAGACGCCGGCGGGGCTTCCGCTGTGGGTGAGCTGGCATCCGGCGGCGATCATCTACCGCCAGAAGTGGAAGCCGGACTACCTGCGGCACTGGCGCGAGTTCGGCGCCTGGCTCCGGGCCTAGGTTTCACCCGCCTCCCCCGCAGCTTGAGGTAGGTTGCGGGGCTCCGGGAGAATGGCCTCGGCCGTGGGATGCTCCTCCCCCGCGCTGGACCCTGCCGGAGACCTGCATCCCCCTTCGGCAGTCCCCTTCCTTTTTGCCTCGTCTGACCCCCGTTTCCGATGGAGTTCCATGCGAAACAGGGGTCCGGTGCCCTCCTGTCCGCGCATCCAACAGGAGGGGGCGCCCCGGTTTGAGCGCTTCGACCCGAACGGCTTATATGCGGCCCGCGGAATGGCACTGTCAGACAAATGGCAACATTTGGTCCCTTATGGGGTCCATTGTGGTCGTTTGTTGGCACCAGGCGTCAGACACCTGGCGCCCAGTGGAGGTCCCAAAAATGGCCGCCAAAATCGCCAAGCAACCGACCGACCGCATCACGGTGCGCCTGCCCAAGGCCCAGATCCAACAGATCGAGGCCCTTGTGTCCGCCGGCGTCTACCGCAACACCACCGATGTGGTCTACAACGCCGTGAAGGAGCTCCTGCTCCAGAAGGGCGGCGAGGCGAAGAAGACGATCGAGGCCGAGAAGGGGCTGCTGGAGATCCAGCAGGCCTTGGCCCAGATCGAGGCGGCCAAGCGCAAGCTGGGCCTCGGCTGACACTCAGGTTCCTTGCCTCACCAGGGCGGGGATGGGATGCACTAGGAGACAAAGGGCGGGCGGGGACACCGGCGACGGTCCCCGTCCCCCTCGGGGGAAGCGTCGCCAACCACAAGGAGGAGCACACACACCATGCAGAGCCTGATTGGAGCGGCGGTTGGGTACGCCCAAGACGTCGAGATCAAGGAATACGAGAACTTTGGCGAGCCCAAGATCGTCATCGTTGGCTGCGGCGGCGCCGGCGGCAACACCGTCAACCGCCTCCACAAGGTCGGCGTCCGCGGCGCCGAGACCATCGCCATCAACACCGACAAGCAGGCGCTCGACCTCGTCGAGGCCGACAAGAAGCTCCTGGTCGGCAAGACCATCACCCGCGGCCTGGGCGCCGGCGGCTACCCTGAGGTCGCGGAACGCTGCGCCGAGCAGGCCCGCGGCAAGCTCGAGGAGATGCTCAAGGGCGCCGACCTCGTGTTCATCACGGCCGGCATGGGCGGCGGCACCGGCACCGGCACCGCCCCCGTCGTGGCGGACGTCGCCAAGAAGATGGGCGCCATCGTCGTCGGCATGGTCTCGACGCCGTTCAACGTCGAGCGCGCCCGCATCATCCGCGGCGACGAGGGCCTCAACAAGCTCCGCAGCCGCGCCGACTCGGTCATCGTCCTCGACAACAACCGGCTGCTGAAGTACGTCCCGAACCTGCCCATCGACCAGGCGTTCTCGGTCATGGACCAGCTCATCGCCGAGACCGTCAAGGGCATCAGCGAGACCATCACCCAGCCGTCCCTGATCAACCTGGACTACGCCGACGTCAAGGCCATCATGGGCGAGGGCGGCATGGCCGTCATGCTCTGGGGCGAGGCGAAGACCTCCGACGGCGCCTCCAGCGTCGTGAGCGAGGCCATCAACCACCCGCTCTTGGACGTCGACTACCGCGGCGCCACCGGCGCCCTGGTGCACATCACCGGCGGCCCGGACCTCACCCTCAAGCACGCTGAAGAAGTGGCCGAGGGCCTGACCTACGAGCTCGACTCGCAGGCCAACGTCATCTGGGGCGCCCGCGTGCTGCCCCAGTTCGAGGGCCGCTGCCGCGTCATGGCCATCATGACCGGCATCAGCACCACCGAGGCCCCGGCGCCGCAGCAGCGAAGCCAGTCGAACCCCCTGGTCCAGATGGCCCAGGTCCCGGCCGGCAAGTCCAACGGCCACGCCAACAGCGCCCCGGCCCCGTCGGCCAAGGCCCCCGCGCAGCCCCAGCAGAAGGGCTACCAGTTCAGCCGCCCCCAGTCCATCGGCGGCAACCGCGGCGGCTTCAGCGCCGGCGGCATCGACTTCGTCGAATAACCGCACCCCGGTGCAGCCTCCCTCCTCCCCTTCCTCCCGCAACCCGCCCCGCCGATGCCCAACGGTGTCCTCCCACACCGGTGTGCTCCTCCCACGGCGGGGCGGGGCTTGCACTCTGTTTTTGGTCCCCAGGCCCTCGCGACCCGCGTGGCCTCCGAGCGCCCCGCCTTCCCGCCGTGGCTGGGTGTTGCCGTCGCGGTCGCCAGCGTCTCGTTCGCCGCACCCCTGTTCCGCCTCGCCGAGGCCCCCGCCATCACCGCCTCCTTCTGGCGGCTGGCGTTCGCCTGCCTCCTCTTGGCCCCGTTCGCCGGCCGCGCCGTCGCCGCCTGGAAGGCCCGGCCCGCCCGCGACTGGGCGGTCTCGGCGGGCGCCGGCCTCGCGCTCGCGTTCCACTTCGCCGTCTGGGTGACGAGCCTCCAGTACACCACCGTCGCCGCCGCCACCGCCCTCGTCACGCTGCAGGCCGTCTTCGTGGCGCTCGGCGGCCACTTCCTCTTGGGCGACCGGCTGCGCGCCGCCGGCTGGACCGGGGTCGCCGTCGCGGTCCTGGGCGGCATCGCCATCGCGGCGACCGACGGCGCGCTCGCGCCCGACTCGGCGCGCGCCCTCGCGGGCGACGCCCTCGCCGTGGTCGCCGGCCTCGGGTCGGCGAGCTACATGCTGGTGGGCCGCCGCGTCCGCGCCACCCAGGGCCTGGTGGAGTACGTGCTGCCGGTGTACGGGTTCGCGGCGGTGGCGCTCGCGGCCGCGGCGCCGCTGGCCCACCAGCCGCTGCTTGCGGGCGTGGGCTCGCAGACATTCCTGGTCTTCGTGCTGCTGGCCGCGGTGCCGATGCTCGGCGGCCACACGGTGTCGAACTGGGTGCTGCGCTACCTGCCGGCCCACACGGTGGCCACCTGGATCCTGCTCGAGCCGGTGGGGGCGGCGCTGCTGGCGTGGCCGCTCTTGGGCGAACTGCCTGCCGCCGGCGTCGTCCTGGGAGGCGTGCTGGTGCTGGCCGGCGCCTTGCTCACCATCCCCCGCACCCGCGTGCCGGCCGCCGAGCCCGCCGGATGAAGGATATATGGTTTGGCCCGCCCGGCTATCTAGTCCCAGGGGGGCAAACGGGGGCCGGTGATGCAAAAGATGCCCGGCTCCAGCCCCGCGTTGCCGCCTGATGACCTGGTCAACCTCGCCAAGGCCCTCGAAGGGATGGCCGGCGCCCTCCACGATTGCCGCCCCGTGGCCCAGGAGGACATGGAGGTCATCGCCCAAGTGGCGCATGACGCCTGGCCGGTGCGCGGCGTCCCCAAGGACTCCTACGACCAGGAGTTCGAGTCGGCGCGCGCCGAGATTCGCCGCTTCGCCGCCGCGGCCGCCTCCGGCGACGCCCGGGCGGTGTCCGGCATCGAGAAGGCCGCCCTGCACATGGCCAACGCGCTGCGCTGGAAGGCCAAGCAGGAGTGCGTGCCGGTGCGGCTGCCGCGCGGCCACCACCCCCGCCGCGTCATCCACACCCTCGACAAGCGGTACGCGCGCTTCGCCCACCGCCAGGCCGCGGCGCCCATGATAGGCTGATTCGCGAAAGCCGCTCTCCGAATTTGGTCAGGATTCCGGACCGGCGCGGGCCGACCGGACTCGGCGTCGGCCTCCTTGATTCCGGTCGCCCCTCGTGCTCCGGAATGTCCTGCCCAAATCCTGCGAGCGGCTTCAGGTCGTCGCCGGGATGGCGTGCAGCGTCGCAACGAGCTGCATCAGGGGCCGCATGTGTGCCAGCGCGCGCAGCCGGCCGCCGTGCAGCTTGAGCTGCCCCGCCACCAAGGCCCGCCTCGGGTCCACCTGGCCTTGCCGGAGCGCCACGAAGACCTCGTAGGCGCCCGTGATGACGAGGGTCGGCTTCTCGACGACGCGGTCGATGCTGGCCCGGTCCTCGGAGACCCGCAGGTCGGCGCCGCCGGTGCCGTCGAAGCTGGCGTAGAGCGCCTGCATCCGGCCGGGCGGGGCGTCGTCCACTTCGACCAGGACGCTCACGTCGTGGCCGGCGATCGCCTCGCGGAGCGCGGGGTCGGTGCGGACGGTCTCGATGGCTTGGCGGGCCCAGGCGGCGCTCAGGTACGGATGGGCCAACGGGCTTGCAACCGGCGCCAGGATTTAGCGGACGCGGACTGGTTCTCAGCCGTGCTTCTTGAGCGACGCCACCAGGGTCTCCTTGGGTACGGCGCCTACGATCTGGTCGACCTTCTGGCCGTTCTTGTAGACCATGAGGGTGGGGATGCTCATGACGCCGTTGCGGGAGGCGGTGACCTGGTTCTCGTCGGTGTTGAGCTTGCCGAACTTGACGGCCGGCATCTCGGTGGAGAGCTGCTCGATGACGGGGCCGATGCGCTTGCAGGGGCCGCACCACGGCGCCCAGAAGTCGATCAGGACGACCCCCGGCTGGGTGGTGAATTCCTGGAAGTTGGCGTCGGTGACGGTGTGGACGGCCCCGCTCATCGCCGCTGCGACCGAAGGCGTGGTCAAGAACGGATCGGTGGGGGTGGATTCCGGTGGGCCCGTCGCCGCTTCCGCTCGACGGGGAAGAACACCGGCACCACGAGGACGGTGACGAGGAAGATGATGGCGAACGCGAGGGTGGTCGCAAGCATGGTGCGGGCGACGGCGACGTTCTGGACGGCGATGAAGAACACGAAGGCGCCCGTCGTCGTGACCGCGCTGAACAGGACCGCCTTGCCGGTGGACTCGAACACCTCGCGGGCGTCGCCGGTCTGGCGGATGTTCCACATGAAGTGAACGCCGTAGTCGGTGCCGATGGCGGTGATGAAGGCGAACGGCAGGGTCAGCGTGATGGCCATGCCGATGCCGAAGCTGGGCAGGATCGCCAGCCACCACAGCGTCGTGAGCACCGACAGGATGGCGATGACGAGCGTGATCTTGATGCTGCGGGTAGTCGCGAGCACCAGGACGGCCAGCACCACGTTGTTGACGAGCGCCATGTAGGTGAGCCACGGCAGCTCCTCGGCGATGAACAGGTAGTTGGTGGCGGTGTTGCCGATGAAGGCGACCTTGATGCCGGCGGGCGCGCCGCCCATGGTGGCGTTGGCGGCGGCAACAGCGTGCCAGACCTGGCCCCACACCTGCTCGGCCTGCTCGAACGTGCCGGCGTTGACGCTGAAGGTCATGGCGGCCATGTCGTTGGCGGGATGGTTGAGGATGATGCTCGACAGCTCGCGCATCGGGCTGCCGAACATGGCGTTGACCTCGGCGCGGATGGCCTGCTCGGTGGCGGGGAACGGGTCGAGCTGCTGGCGCGGGTCGTCGGCCGGCGGCACGGGGATGGGGATCGGGATGCCGAGGATCTCCGACAGCGCAACGCTCTGCGCGGCCCCCGGCGCGCCGCCCTTGACGGTGAGCCAGGTCTCGATGAAGAACGGCACCGTCCGCAGCGTGTCGTCGATGACCCGCGACTCGTTCTTGAGGTTCGCCTCGATGGCGCGGTAGTACCGGATGGCGTCGGGCGTCAGGATGCCGGGGCCACTGAAGGCGAGGATGTTGGCCTTCTCGTCGGAGCTGGTGGAGCCGTAGAAGTCGGCGAGGCCGGCCTCGTGCTCGCGCCGGATGGGGTCGTCGGGCAGGTAGTTGCGGCCGGGGTCGCCGAACGCCTCCTTGCCGACCGACTCCGCCAGCGGGTAGGCGACGACGCTCACGGCCAACAGGAGCACGACCACGAGCCAGCGGGCGCGGGTCACGCCGCGCGCGATCGCGGGCATGATGCGGCTTGGGGTGAACTTGGCGCCCATGCGGGTCGAGCCGCCCAAGAGCGTGAGGGCCGCCGGGATGAAGGTGATGGCCAGCAGGTAGAGGACGGTGAGCGCCACGGTGGCGATGAGGCCCAGGTCGGCAATCAGCAGGCTGGGGCTGAACACCAGCACGACGAGGCCGGCGACCGTGGTGGCGGTGGCGATGAGCATGGCAAGCCCGCTGCGGCGGCCGGCCTGGCGGAACGCCTCCTGGTCGCTGAAGCCGCGCGACTTGTGCTCCGCGAACTCGTTGATGATGTGGATGGAGTAGTCGATGCCGATGCCCATGACCAGCGGCACGATCGTCATGTTGAGGGTGTTGAGCGGGATGCCCATGAAGCCCATCGTGCCGTAGCTCCACACCACGCCGATGGCGAGCGTCGTGAAGCTCACGGCGATGGCGCGCAGGTTGCGGAACGCGACGAACAGGCAGGCCAGAATGAACGCCGCGATCATCGGCATGAGCCGCAGCGTGTCCTGCTGCACCAGCTCCGACGAGTGCGCGTTCGCGATCGGCAGGTCCACCGTGAACAGCGGCGGGTTGGCGGGGCCGAAGACCGTGAACTCGGAGTCGCCGGCGCGCACGTGCTCCAGCCAGGCGTCGCGGGCCGCCAGCATCTGGGCGCCGAGGTCGCGGCTGCTGCGGGTGTTGTCGGCCGGCGGCATGAACAGCGCCGCGGCGTGGTCCCACTTCGGGCTGGTGATGGCGTCGACCGTGTCCAGGATGGCGGCCTTCACGGTCTGGTCCACGAGCTGGTAGCGCACCGCGTCGGCCTGGCTGCGGTAGCCCGGCAGCGCGAAGGCGGACTCGGGGGCGCGCTCGGTGCCGCCGGAGCCGTCGCCGCCGGCCACGGTCCAGTTGATCAGGCTGTAGATGTTGGAGATGGAGATGGTGCGCGTGAAGTCGGTCTGGGCCTGCAGGAACTCCACCAGCTCGGCGGTGGCGCGGATGTAGACCTCGTCGGTGATGTTGCGGCTGTCGGGCTTGACCTGCGCCGGGGCGCCGTTGGCGGGGAAGCCGAGGTTGCGGTAGGTGAGCTTGGCGTTGTCCTTTGCCCAGTCGTGCCCGGCCTCGTCCACGTGGAGTTGGAGGGTGACCTGCTGCGTGAAGGTCGAGCGGAACTTCTCCGTCAGGTTGTGCGCGGCCTCGGTGTTGTAGTTGCCGCGCGGCAGCACGTCGGCGACGTCGACGTCGGTGGTGATGGTCGAGACGCCGTAGCCGAAGACGCCGGTCAAGAGCAGCACGACGGCCACGACGGCGCCCGCGTGCCGGCTGCAGGCGATGGAGATGGAGGCCAACCCGTCCGCGACCGCATCGTCCAGCTTCGCCATCGCTTGCCGGCCGAGCCGCCCCGTGCGTTATAGTGCTTGTCGATGGCGGGCCAGCCGCCGCCGACGCCGAACCCGACCGAACATCTCGGCTGTCTCGGTGGATGGTTCGGCTAGAGAACCTGCTCGACCCTGCCCTCGGACTCCGCCCACCGCAACAGCCGCCGGAAGCCCTGGGTTTCCAGGCCGGTGACCTCGATGGTGTCGCCCTGGTGGTACTTGACGTCCTTCTCCCAGTCCTTGAAGCTCCGGAGCACCTTGTAGCGGCCCTTGGCGCCGGTCTTGGCGAACTCGGCCATGTGCTTGGAGGTCCACGCCGTCGAGAAGTTGCCGTTGAACAGGCCGACGCGGCGGTGCGCGATGATGGCGATCTTGTTGCACACCTGGTCGAGGAAGTTGCGGTTGTGCGACACCACGATGACGCTGCCTTCGTACTCGCGCAACGCGGCGGCGACGATCTCCTGCGACTCGATGTCCAGGTGGTTGGTGGGCTCGTCCAGCACCAGGAGGTTGTGGCGGCCGACGATGAACTTGGCAAGCGCCATGCGGGCCCGCTCGCCGCCGCTGAGCTCGCGGACTTTCTTGAACACCTCGTCGCCGCTGAAGTGGAAGCGCCCCAGGAGGCCGCGGCTCCACTCGTCGGGCGGCGGCGGGTCGCGCAGGCTGCGGGCCTCCTCGATCAGCGTCCGGTCGGGGTTCAGGGTCTCGTGGTGCTGGTCGAAGTAGCCCATCGTGACGGCCGGCTTCTTCTCGACCTTGCCGGTGTCGGGGGCGAGGCGGCCGGTCAGGAGCTTCAGGAGGGTGGACTTGCCGGCGCCGTTGGGCCCGATGAGGCCGATCTTGTCGCCGCCCTCGACCTCGAGCTCGACGTTGCTGAACAGCACGCGGTCGCCGAACCGCTTGGAGACGTTCTCGACCCGCATGCACTCGCGCGGCACCGGGTCGGAGTCCAGGAACAGCTTGAACCCCTTGCGCACCGTGGGCGCCTCCTCGCGCTCCTGGACGATGTGCTTCATGCGGGTCTTGCGGGACTGGACCTGGGCGTCGAACTTGTTGCGCGTCTTGAGCTCCTCGATGATGGCGAGCTGGCGCTTGACCTCGTTCTCGTTGCGCGAGCGGCGGGCGGCGACGGCGGCCTGGATGGCGCGGCGCTGGGCCTGGTAGCTGGAGTAGTTGCCCGTGTAGGCGGCGACCTTGCGGTTGTCCACCTCGAAGACCCGGTCGGCGACGTTGTCCAGCAGGTACTTGTCGTGCGCCGACACGATGACCGAGCCCTTGAGGTCCATGAGGTACTGCTCGATGAACTCCACCGTCGGGATGTCCATGTGGTTGGTCGGCTCGTCCAAAAGCAGCAGGTCCGTCTCCTTGGCCACCGTGAGGGTCTTGGCGAGGAGGACCTTGCTGCGTTCGCCGCCGGACAGGCTGCCGAACGTCGCCTCCAGGGTCTCCTCGGGCACGCCGAGGTCGTTCAGGAGCGGCGAGCCGGTGGCCTTGCCCTTCGCCTTCTCCTCCGCGAGCTTGCCTTGCAGGTCGGAGTAGCGCGCCATCTTGTCCTGCGCGTCGGGCTCGTCCCATGCCGTCGGCTCGGCCATCCACGCCTCCAGCACGCCGATCTCGGACTCCAGGCGGCGGGCCGTGGCCGTGGGTGCCGCCAGCAGCTCCAGCACGGGCGTGGCGGGCGGGATGTCGGGCACCTGCGGCAGGTAGGCGACCTTGACGTCGCCGTCCCAGTCGATGGCGCCCAGGTCGGGCTTGAGCTGGCCGGCCAGCAGGCGGAACAGCGTGGTCTTGCCGGCGCCGTTGGGGCCGACGAGGGCGATCTTGTCGCCGCGGTGGATCATGAAGCTGGCGCCGCGCAGCACGTGGGTGGGGCCGAAGCTGAGGTGGAGGTCGTCCGCCTTGACGAGGGGCTGCACTACGGCTCCCCCGCTTCCCCAGGGGCGCCTTCTTCCTCGGCGTTGGGGTCGTTGGGGGCGTCCAGCTCGGGGCCGGGGTGGTAGCCGATGGGGAGGTCGGGGTCGAGGGGGCCCTTGTCGAAGTCGTAGGGGAACTTGTTCCAGTACGGCGAGTCGTCGAGGACGGTGTAGAGGTTGGTCTCGGCGTTGATGCCGCGCACCAGGTGGGAGCCGATGCGGTCGACGTGGTACAAGAGCGTGCCCTGGAACACCTTCTCGCCAATCTGCTTGAAGAAGCGGCCGCAGACGGTGATGCCGATGGTGCGCTCGCCCACGAACTCGTCGAGGTAGTGCGCCATGTGGTAGGCGCTCGGCAGCTCGATGTGGGGCCGGATGGTGATCTCCTCCCGCAGCCCGTGGAGGATCATGAGCGGCGTCGGCGTGCCCTCCTCGCCCTTGGTGGCGTCGTGGTACGCCTGGAGGAGGCTGCGGACGGTCTGGTCGTCGAGCATGACGGCGTTCCGGCAGGGGGCGCGAGGGCGGGCCCGATTTAATCCGTGCGCAGGAGGCGGCCGGCCTTGCGCCGGGACAGGAGGACCGCGACGGCAAGCGCCAAGGCCGCGACGATGGCGTCGGGCGCGGGCGCGTCCGCCGGGTCGGCGGCGTCGCCGGCGCCGGGCGCCGAGCGGTCGTCGCCTTGCGGCCCGTCGGGCAGGCCGCCGTCCGTGGCGCCGAGCACGCCGTCGGCAAGCGCGTCGGGGACGATGCCTTGCGGCGTGGTGGCGCCGTCGGGCAGGCGCAGGCCGCGGCCGGCGGCGCGCAGCAGGCCGTCAGGCGTGCGGAGCAGCAGGTCCATGGTGCCGTTGCCGTCGAGGTCGTGGGCGACGGCCTGGCGGGCGGGCATGCCGAGGCCGATCCCGCCCAAGGCGGCGCCGGTGGCGAGGCTGCGCACCAGGAACTGGTCGCCGACCTGGAGGTAGAGGCGGTCGGAGGCCTCGTCCTGGAGCAGGACGGCGACGGTGGCGCCGTCGAAGCGCAGGGTCCAGGCGTTGGTGGCGCCGCTGTGGCGCGACAGGTGGCCGTGGATGGCGTCGTCCTCCCAGACGGCGGCGGCGAGCAGGAAGCCGCCGGGGGCGGGCGTGAGCACGCAGTTGTTGGCGGTGAGGCCGGGCTTGATGGTGGCGGCGTCGCCGGCGCGGTCGTACACGCGCACCACCAGCTCGTCGCCGTCGCGCTCGGCCGCGGCCAGCAGGCCGTCGGGGGCTTCCGCGACGCCGACACAGGTGCTCGAGAAGCCGTCCGTGTCGCTCCAGAGCAGCTTGCCGGTGGCGCCGTCGAGCTGGTGCCGGTCGCCGAAGTCCTCGATGCCCAGGTCGTCGACGCCCATGCGCGGGATGGCGAAGACGCGGGAGCCCGTCAGGGACAGCGTGTCGAGCTTGCTGGTCCAGAGGGTCTTGCCGGTGGCGCCGTTGACGGCGCGCAGGGTCTGCGCGGGCGAATCGTATTCGGCCAGGACGTCGTCGACGCCGTCGCCGTCGCCGTCGAACCAGACGAGGGTGCGCGGGTGCTCCAGCTCGGTGCGCCAGGCGACGTCGCCGGACGGCAGGAACCAGCCTTCCAGCCAAGTGGTCTCGTTGGTGTGCTGCAGGACCAGCAGGTTGCCGGAGGCGTGGATGGAGCCGAGGCCGGCCACCTCGTGGCGGGCCAGGCGGGCGCCGGTGACGCCGTCCAGGACGTGCAGGGCGCCGTCGGTGGCGGCGACCGCGACGAAGCCGCCGGCGCCTTGGCCGGCGCGGACGGCCTGGCGGATCGAGCCGTGGAACGGGACCTCGGCCGTGGTGGCCTGCAGGTCGCCGCTGGTCACAAGGAGGCCTTCGGGGGTGCCGAGGACGGTGGCGCCGCCGACGTCGAGGGCCGTGAGGGCGGAGGGGTCCATTTCGCGGCGGCCGGCCTCGGCGCCGGCGGCGGTGACGCGCACGGCGTCCAGGCCGACGGCCATCAGGTCGCGGGCCCCGGCCCCGCCGGCGGGGGCGACGAGGTCGTAAACCACGCCGACCGGGATGGCGACGTCGGAGACCAGCACCATGGCGCCGGAGCCTTCGTCCGGCATGGCGTAGCGCTCCAGGTTGAACGGGGAGCCGAGCAGGCTGTCGGCCAGCGAGAAGCGCACGACGGCGACCTCGTCGCCCGCGCCGGCGCCGGCGTCGGCGTGGTCGAGGTGCGTGAACAGCTCGATGGGCAGCGCGGGGGTCAGGGTGCCGCGCGAGCCGAGCGGGACGGCGAGGCCCGCGGAGCCGGTGCCGTCGAGGACGCGGACGAACGGCTCGTAGGAGCTGGCCGAGGCGAGGACGGCGGAGGTGTAGCGGATGGTGACGCCGGCGACCGCGGCGTCCAGGGTGCCGTCGCCGCGGGTGTCGAGCAGGTCCAGGTCGGTCGCGAGGGTGTAGGCGGTGGTGCCGCCCTCGCCGCCCATGGCGTGGACCCAGAGGGCCGCGCCGGTGGCGCCGTCGATGGCGTGCACCTCGAGCCGCTCGCTGTAGGCGCCGGTGAGGACGGCGGTGGCGTAGGCGACCGCGTTGCGGGCGACGGCCACGTCGGGGACGCCGTCGCCGGTCAGGTCGCCGAACGCCGACAGGTAGAACCCGCCGTTCAGGAGCGCCGCCACGATGGCGCCCGTGGCCGGCAGCAGCGCCGGCGCGGCGTCCCACGCCACGGCGCCGTCGGCGGCGGCCAGGCGGGTGGCGCCCGTGGTGGTCGCGACCAGGAGGTCGCTGCCGGCCAGCGCGAGGCCCGTGGCGCCGCCGGGGATGGCCGTGCGCCACGCGAGGGCGCCGTCGTTGGCGGCGACCACGAGCGCCTCGGACGGGCGGCCCCCGTAGCCGGTGGCGACCGCGATGCGGGCCGGCTTGGCGGCGGCGTCGACCTCGAGGCCGACGACGGGGCTGCCGATGGGGCGGGCCCAGCGCACGGTCCAAGTCTTGCCGTCGACCGCGACCAACCCGGTGTCGGTGCCGGCCACCAGGTCGGTGCCGCCGTCGCCGTCGAGGTCGACGGCGCGCAGGATGGTGGGGACGCCAAGGAACGCCTGGAGCCAGGCGAGCTGGAGGCCGTCGGCGCCAAGGTCGGTGGCGGGCGCGGGGGCGGGCTCGCTGCCTTCCGCCTGCGCGCTGGCCTGGAGGCGCTCGAGGCCGCGGACGCCCGGCGTCGTGCGCAGCACGGGCCCGACGTTGGGGTCGGCCAGCAGGTCCGCCAGGGTGGGCATGGCCGGGGGCGCTGGCGGCGCAACCGAAGCCAGCGGCGTGTCCGGGACCGCGCTGGGCAGGACGGGGACGAGGCTGGCGGTCGCCAACGGGAGGCTCAACAGCAAGGCCAGGAGCGCGGCACGCATGACGCCCCTACCGACTTTGATGGCGGCTTAAGGTTTGGCAGCGAACTTGCGGCGCACGACGGCCCACGCCAGCAGGGGCGCTGCCGCCCCCAGCCCGACGGCCGCCACGGCCCACGGCGCGCCGCCGCCGACCGACGCCGCCGCCTCGCGGCCGCGCGCCAGGGCGCGCGGCGCGGCGGGCGCGGCGGCGTCGCAGGCGTCGCCGTGGCCGTTGGCGTCGGCGTCGCGCTGGTCGGGGTTGGCGGCGTCGGGGCAGTTGTCGGGGAACGCGCCCGCCGTCGCGACGCCGTCGCCGTCGGCGTCCGGGTCGCAGGCGTCGCCGGCGCCGTCGCGGTCGCGGTCGGCCTGCGAGGTGTTGGGCGCCAGCGGGCAGTTGTCGGCGGGGTCGGCGATGCCGTCGCGGTCGGCGTCGCGGGCGCGGCCAAGCCGTTCGGGACCGGGATTGGCGAGGTCGCGCCGCAGGGGCGTCGGGTCGCACAGGTCGCCGAGGCCGTCGAGGTCGTCGTCCGCCTGGTCGCGGTTGGCGTCGTAAGGACAGTTGTCCTGAGTGTCGGCCACGCCATCGAGGTCGGTGTCGAGGGTCGGATCGGGGCGGGGCCACGGCAGCACCTCGACGGTGGCGCAGCCGGCCACGGGGCCGCCGGGTCCGAGGGCCGTGAACAGCAGGCACGGGTAGAAGCCGGCCTGGCCGACGGAGGTGCGCCAACTGAGGCAGCCGTCGGGCGTGAAGGTGACGCCGGCGGGCTCGCCGTCGGGCCAGGCGAGGGTGAAGGTGAAGGGGCCGCCGTCGGGGTCGCTGGCGGCAACACAGAACCGGACGGTGTCGCGCTCGCGCACCAAGGAATGGCCGGTGACGAGGGTGGCGGGGCAGTCGGCGTCGACGGCGACGTGGACCAGGAGCGTGGCCGTGTGCGTCATGCCGTCGTTGTCGGTGACGGTGAGGGTGACGGTGTAATCGCCGGCGAGCGCGTACTCGTGCGCGACGGTCTTGCCGGCGCCCTTCACGCCATCCCCGAAGTCCCACGCCCACGCCACGACCGTGCCGCCGAGGTCGGGGTCGAACGAGGCGATGCCGGTGAGCAGCACGGCGCTGTCCACGCAGCTCGTGCCCGCGCCGGCCACGGCCGGCACCGCCACCGGCGGGCGGGGCGGCGGGGGCGGCGGCGGAGGCGGCAGCACCTTGGGGAGGCCGGCGTCCTCGTACCAGTAGGAGCCGGAGAACGGGGTCTGGCCCATCATCCAGTTGCCGAGCGGCTGGGTGCCGGTGACGCGGTGCAGGCCGGCCGCCACCGGCTGGAGCGCGCACCGGTAGCCGGAGGCGCCGACCGGGGTGCCGCCCGTGACCAGGGTGCCGTCGAGCGCCGCGGCGCCGCCGGCCGGGACCACCATGGCGAGGTGGCGCACGGGGTAGTTGGGCGAGGCGTAGAGCAGGTGCTCCTCGGTCCAGAGCGAGGTCGGCGCCAGCGGCAGGATGTCGACGTCGCCGAGCGGCGGCGGCGAGTCGGGGACCATGATGTGCAGCGCCTGGATCGGCTCGGTCGAGGTGATGCGGGTGTTGCTGTCGACGTTGACCTCCAGCCACGCGTTGGCGGCGAGGGCGTAGACGCCGCTTGCCGCGCCCACGGGAGGCGGGTCCAAGGTGACGGTGGCCGGGACGAACGCGTTGCCGAACCGGAGCCGCTCGGTGCCGCTGGCGCGCACCATCGGGTCCAGGGTGGAGCAGGCGACGTACTCGGTGCCCCACAGCCGCGTGGGCGGGTGCTGGTTCCAGATCTGGTCCGCGCCGCCGGAGGCCATGCCGTAGGTGCTGTGGAAGTTGCCGGACCAGACGCTCACGGGCTTGTCGGAGACGATGTTGGTGCCGTCGAACGCCGCCATCGCCAGCACCGTGGAGGGGCCGGAGACTGCGGTGAGCGCGACGCCGCGGGCAAGGACGTAGGAGTAGCTGACGCCGGGGACCATGGGAGGCAGGCCGCCGCCCGGCGTCGTCGGGGTGCCTTGCAGGAAGATGCCGACGGTGGTGTCGTCCTCGGTGGCGATGACCGTGAAGAACGAGCGGTCGGTGGCGTAGGTGGTCGCGGGGAAGGTGTGGAGGACGTGGTTGGTGCCCAAGGCGTCGGTGGGCAGGATGCGGTTGGCGTCGCCGCACGACGGCACCTCGTCGCCGGCCAGCAGGGGCACGACAGGGCCCGTCCCGGTGTCGATGTGGTAGACGCCCGCGACCCCGATGCCGCTGCCTGGGATCGGGGACGCGGGCTTGATCACGAAGGCCGAGTCGGGCAGCACCACGTAGACCGTCGAGATGCCTTCCGTGGTGACGGTGGCGGTGGCGATCGTGGGGGACGGGTTCAGGAGGTCGATGGTGGGGCCCTTGGTGCCGCAGAAGGTCGGCAGGTCGGCCGTCCAGTACTCGCGCGCCTCGACGGCCACGGCGACGCCGAGCAGCACGAGCCCAAGGGCAAGCAGCCACCGACCAAGCGACAACAGCCCCGGATTTTGATTCCGGCTCTTGAACCTTGGCAGGCAGGCGACGGCGCACCCTGCGAGAACGTTGCCTTTTGCTACGGTTCCTGCGCGGTCGCCTCGGCCTCGCCCGACCACGCCGGCGGCGTGAAGAACGCCTCCGCGCCGCGCTCGATGGTGGGCAGGGTCAGCACGCTGGCGGCCGACAGGTCCACCAGCACCGGCGCCGACACCGCGCTCGGCAGGTAGTCGCGGCCGAAGCCGGCCAGCTCCAGGCGGAGGCTGTGGCCGGCGGGCACGACGGCGTCGAACGCCTCGAACTCCATGCGGGCCACGAGCGGCATGCCGGGGGTGACGGGCTGGGCCTCGGTGCCGCCGGCGGCGAACCGAAGATCCATGATGGCGTGGCCGAGGCGCAGCGTCTTGCCGTCGGGCGCCACGTCGGTCAGCTCGGCGTAGATTTGGCCGCCGGGGCCGGTGGGTGTGACCTGGACGTGCAAGGTGGGCAGGCCGGCGATGCGGGTGTCGGCGGCAAGCGGCGCGAACGCGAGGGCCATGCCGTCGTTCGGGCTGACGATGGGCTGGCCGGCGGGGGCGGCGGCGCCATTGGGCGCAACACTGGTCGCGGCGTCGAGGCCGATGGCCAGCGGGGTGGCGTCGGCGGGCGGGTAGGTGGCCTCGACGCGCCAGGCGCCGTGGTTGTCCTGCACCTCGGCGTGGAGGGCAGGCGCCAGCGGGTCGCCCATGAGGTAGTGGTCGAACCACTCCAGCAGGTCCTGGGCCCAGTCGTAGCGCACCGAGGCGGGGTAGGCCTCGTGGCCCTCGCCGTCAGGGGTGCTGACGTGCTCGCTGGGGCGGTCGGGGTACATGTGGTTCCATTGGCCGAACAGCCCCTTGACCTCCAGGCCGGCGGCCTCTAGCTTCTGGTAGGTCGGGAACGCCATGTGCGGGTCGACGTTCCAGTCCTGCAGGCCGTGGATGAGGTACACCGAGCCCTTGTAGTTGGCAAGGGCGCGCGGCAGGAAGCTGCGCTCGGCCCAGTACGGGTTGACGGCGGGGACGACCTGGTCGCCGGTGACGGTGGCGCCAGCGCCCTCGGGCAGGCCGGCGACGTAGTCGGGGCAGAGGGTCTGGAGGTTCTCCACCATCTCGCCGTCGTCCACCTGCGGGCCCTCGGGGCCGGTGGGGTCGGGCGTGTCGATGCCGAAGGTGCCGTAGACGACGTTGTGCATGATGGGGCCGCGGGTCTCGGCGCTGCCGTTGCGCCACATCAGGTCGTGCATGCCGATGAGGCCGGAGATCGGGACGATGGTGGCCAGGTGCTCGTTGCCGAAGGTGGCGGCCTCCCATGGGGTGGAGCCGTCGTAGCTGCGGCCGACGAGGCCGACCTTGCCGTTGGACCACTCCTGGGTGCCGAGCCAGGTGACGGCGGCGTCGATGCCGAGCTGCTCGGCGTTGCCCATGAGGTCCATGCAGTGGTTGGAGAGGCCGGAGCCGAACACCGACACTTGGGCCACCGCGTAGCCGTGCGGGACGAAGTTCTCGATCAGGAAGCCGCCCAGGCGGTGCGCCGGACTCACGGCGGGGTCGTCGGAGTCGCCGTAGTACGGGCCGATGTCCGCGATGACGGGGACCTTGGTACCGGCGGGCACGTTCGGGCGCCACAGGCCCATGTGGACGCGGGCCCCGCCCATCAAGGCGGCGCCGCCCTCGGTGGCGGGCAGCTCGACGTCGACGAACACCGACTCCACGGGCAGCATCCCGAGGACGCCGTCCACCAAGGTGCGCGAGTAGTAGCCGGTGACGTTGTACGGCAGGCCGTTGCGCTCGGCGACGGGCACCAGGCGGGGCTCGTCCTGGGCGACGGGCGGCTCGGCTTCGGGCTGCGTGCAGCCGGCGAGAAGGGCAAGGCCCAGGAGGGCGACGGGAAGGATGGCGCCAAGGCGCATATGCGGCCGACGGCGGCCTTCGCCCTTAACGGTTGTCGCCGGGGGCTGCCGGCCTAGGCCCGCCGGCGCACGACCGCCACCAAGGCCGCCGCGGCCAGCGCGCCCAGCGCCGCCGCCGCGACCCACGGCCACACGGAGGGGCCGGCGCGGGCGGAGTGCAGGGCGGGCTCGTTGCCGCGCGCGGGCACGAACGCGGCCGTCACGCCGGCCAGGTCGCAGGCGTCGCCGACGCCGTCGCGGTCGGCGTCGGCCTGGTCGCGGTTCGCCGCGAGCGGGCAGTTGTCGGTGAAGGGGCCGCCGACGATGATGCCGTCGCCGTCCTCGTCGGGGTCGCAGCCGTCGCCGAGGCCGTCGCGGTCGCGGTCGTCCTGCGAGGCGTTCGGGCGCTCCGGGCAGTTGTCGAGGCGGTCGGCGACGCGGTCGCCGTCCTGGTCGCCGGGGCCGGCGAGGTTGCGCGTCGGGACGCTGGGGTCGCGGGCCTGCGGCGCCACGGGGTCGCAGGCGTCGCCGGGGCCGTCGCGGTCGCTGTCGGCCTGGTCGCGGTTGACGTGCGACGGGCAGTTGTCGGCCTCGTCGGCGACCCCGTCCATGTCGGTGTCGTCGGTCGCCTGGACGGGCGGGACGGCCACGACGGTGATGGTGGCGCAGTCGGTGGCGGTCTGGAACGGCGCCCCGGTGGGGCCGCCGCCCTGCATGGCCGTGAAGGTGAGGCAGTCGTACTTGCCGGCCTGGCCTTGGGCGGGGGTCCAGTCGAGGCAGCCGGCGACATCGAACTCGAGGCCGGCCGGCAGGCCGCCGGGGTAGGTCGCGGCGTAGGTGAACGCGCCGCCGTCGAGGTCCTCGGCCTGGATGCAGAAGCGCAGCAGGGCGCCCTCGCGCACCGTCGAGTCGAACACCCGCAGCGTGAACGGGCAGTCGGTGTCGCCGAGGCTCGTGATGGTGAAGGTGACCGTGTGCGCAAGCTTGTCGTCGTCGGTCACCGTGAGGCGCACGGTGTAGGTGCCGGCGGCGGGGTAGTCGTGGCTGGTGGTGGCGCCCGCGCCGACGGGGGAGCCGTCGCCGAAGTCCCACAGGTAGGAGACGATGGTGCCGTCGGAGTCGGTGGAGGCCGTGCCGCTGAAGAAGAACGGCGCCGAGAAGCAGGTGCGCTCGCCGGGGGCGGCGGTGGCGCGGGCGACGGGCGGGACGTCCGGGTCGGGGGGCGGCGGGACGCCGGTCGGCGAGAACACGTTGTTGTTGGCGTAGGTCTTGTCCTGGCCCACGCCGAGGCTGAACGCCCAGCTCAGGCCGGCGCCGTTGTCGAGGAACGTGGCGCACAGGCAGGTGTCGGCCATCTCGTCGCCGTACATCGGGCGCATCCAGATGTCGTCCCACTCGTTGTGCTCGGCGTGCGCGCCGGGCGTGAGGGGCACCCACTCGATGATGCGGCCGGTGGCGCCGCCGGGCGTCTCGGTGCAGGCCACGGTGTGGTTGGCGACGTCGAGGTAGCCGTAGCCCGAGTCGGGGTCCGCGCTCGTGGTGGTGAGGTAGCAGTCGCCGGCGCGGTAGAGGATGAGGTCCACCGCGGCGGCGCCGAGGTTGCTGACGGTGACGGTGGTGGTGTAGTACTCGTCGCCCTTGACGTACTCGTCCACCTGGTGCAGCTCGACCAAGGTGCCGGGGCCGACGGCGCGCGCCACCGTGTCGATGGTCCACGGGTCCGCGACGGTGCCGGTGCCGGTGGGGCCGACCTGGCTGACGGGCGTGTAGGGCGTGGGCGGGATGCCGCCCGCCATGTAGGGCGGGCCGTAGCCTTCGACCGGCGGGCCGTAGGTCTGGTCGCCCACCACGTGCAGGAAAGTGCCGCACGAGCCCGAGCCGACGCCCCAGAACTCGCCGTCCGCCTCGCTGCCGGGGAAGCTGTACACCGTGCCGATGTACATCACCTGGCAGTCGAGCGTCTTGGAGCGCGAGATGTGGATTTGCTCCAGCGGGCCGGCCGGCTCCAGGATGACCGCGGCCTCGGCGGGGGTCGCCAACAGGACGATGCCGGTGGCGGCAAGGGCGGCCAGGACGCCGAAGGCGGCCCAGGCGGCAGACGATGTCATTCTGGGCGTCACCACCCTGTCCTGCAAATAAAGCATTGCAGGCGGCGTCCTGGGCGGACAGCGGGCCGGCTACGACTTTCGGCCTTGGGCTTGGGGTTCCCGTTGCTGGGGCCACGCGCGAGGTTGGGGGGGCGGGGCGCGAACGGGGCGGCCTGTCGCATGGCACGGCCGGGCGGCTGTTGCGGCAGCTGGAGCTGTACGCGGAGACGGTGGCGCGGCACGAGGGGGGTTGGACCGAAGGCCGTGCAGGTCGCCTGGAGCCGCTGGCCCGTCGCGCACCGCCGACTGGACACAGATTCCACAGACCTCGACATTGATTTGGCAGGCCTAGCCAAAATTCCACAGAGTTCTGTGGGAATCGGCGGCACCGTAGCACATTTTGGCCACCTTTTTGCCGCCTACATCCTCCTTCTGTCCCCTCATGCACCGTTAGGGCGCGGGGATTATGGTGCCCTCCTCAGCCGCACCCGTTATCTAGGGGGCCCTTGTGCGAACGCCCATCCTGGTGACTGGACCATGAGTGAGACCACCGATGTGGCCTCGGCGGCGCCGCCGGCGCCCGAGTCGCCCCCCGCGCCCGAAGCCCCTGAGACCGAGACCGCGGCCGCCCCCGTCGAGGCGACCCCCGAGCCTCCCAAGCCGAACCCCAACGGGCCCAAGCCCGGCATGAAGAAGGAGGACCTCCAGAGCCGCGCCAACATGCTCCGGCGCGAGCGCGACCGCCTCAACGACGAGGCGCGCAAGCACGCCGAGGAGCGCGACACCTACAACGCAGAGGTCCGCGGGCTCGTGAACCAGGCCAACGAGCACAAGAAGCGCCGCGACGAGATGAACGAGGGCGTCAAGCGCTCGAAGGAGCTGCGGGACGAGGCCAACCGGGCGGCCGACGAGGCGCAGAAGTCCGCGGAGGTGCTGCGGCGCACCCGGATGCCCGAGGGCGACGCCACCCTGACGGTCGCGAAGCTCAAGAAGGAGGCCAAGCAGCTCGAGTTCCAGCAGATGACCTCGGTGCTGACGGTCGCCAAGGAGAAGGCGCTGATGGAGCGCCTCAAGGAGATCGGCAAGCTCATCCGCGAGAAGGAGAAGCTGCTGCGCGCCGACCCCGAGCTGAAGGCCAGCCTGGAGAAGGCGGAGGAGCTCAAGGAGAAGGCCGAGAAGGCGCACGCCAAGGTCGGCGAGATGGCGGAGAAGGCCCAGTCGGAGCACGACGCCATGATCAAGCTCTACAAGGAGTCCGACAAGCTCCGCAAGAAGGCGGACAAGCTCCAGGAGAAGTTCGTCGTCGCCAAGATGGAGGCGGACGAGATTCACAAGACGTACATCCAGTTCGTCAACGCCATCCACGAGATCGAGGACGCCACCGGCCAGCACGGCGGCGGGCAGCCCTCGGCGGCCACCCAGGCCAAGAACGAGGCGGCGGCGGAGATGGTGTTCCAGCGCTTCAAGAAGGGCGAGAAGCTCTCCACCGAGGACCTGCTGACGCTGCAGAAGGCGGGCCTGCTCTAGGGATGCAGCTGGTCCTGGCGGCGGTGGCATCGGTGGTCGCCGCCGCGCCGTTGGCGCTGGCGTTCGTCGTCGACCGGCAGGTGCGCAGCTTCCAGCGCGAGGCGTTCGGGCACCTGCGGCGCGCGGCGCGCAACCTGCGCTTCATGGCGTGGGCCATCTTCGTGTACTACCTCGGCGTGCTGGCGGCTTCGTGGCTGACCGGCGACCTGGAGCAGCTTGCCCGCTGGCCGCTGTCGGCGCAAGCCTGGGCCATCTACCTGCGCATCGGCGCCGCCATCTTGGCGTACGTGATGGCGATCCTGGTGGCGCGCGAGCTGTACCTCGTGACCAAGCCGCGGCCGCACGCCCACGAGACGGCGCGGGAACTTTGATGGCGCCGGCGCCGGCCGGCTGCGCCAAGTGCGACCGGCCCGCCGTCGTCCGCCTGCGCTACGCCGGCACGTCGTTGTGCGACCGGCACTTCCTGGAGGGGTTCGGCCGCCGCGCCAAGCTGGAGTTGTCCCGCCAGGGCCGCCTGCCCGAAGGCCGCATCGCCGTCGCGTTGTCGGGCGGCAAGGACTCGGTGAGCGCGCTGCATTTCCTGCGCCATCTGACCAAGGACCACCCGCGCATCGAATTGGCCGCCGTGTCGGTGGACGAGGGCATCGCCAATTACCGCGACGGCGCGCTGGAGATCTGCCGGCAGGTGACGCGCGACCTCGACGTGCCGTGGCACGTCGTCAAGGTCCGCGACCTGGCCGGCTACGACATCGACGGCTACGCGGCCGGCACCGATGGCCCCGCCGGCGAAGCCAAGGCGGGCGTGCCGCGGCCGGCGTGCGGGCCGTGCGGCGTGTACCGGCGGCTTGGGATGAACCGCCTCGCCCGCGACCTGGGCTGCACGGCCATCGTGACGGGCCACAACCTCGACGACCAGGCGCAGACCATCCTGATGAACCACCTCAAGGGCGACCTGGAGCGGCTGGCCCGGCTGGCGCCGCACGACCCCCGCGACCCGGTGGAGGGGCTGGTGCCGCGCCTGATGCCGTTCCGGACCATCCCGGAGAAGGAGGTGCTGCTGTACGCGGTGCTGCACGGGCTGCCACTGCACCACGAGGCCGAGTGTCCGTACGCCGTGCGCAGCGGCCGGTTCGCGTTGCGCGACGTGCTGGCCGGGTTGGAGGAGCGCACGCCAGGCACAAGGCACGCCCTCGTCAAGGCGCAGGAGCGCCTCAAGCCGATCCTTGCCGCCGCCCTGCCGCGCGAGACGATGCGGTCCTGCCCCGAATGCGGCGAGCCCACCAGCGGCGCCGCGTGCAAGGCGTGCGTGCTGCGCGGGAATGGTTGAAGACGCCGCGGGCGGATGGGCCGGCGTGAAGCCCCGCCGCTGGCACGCGTCCATCGCGGCCGCCGTGCTGCTGGCGCCGCTTGCGGGGCTGCCGCTGGCCGCCCTGCCCGCGCACGCGGCGGGGGTGCATGAGTGGCCGCACGACGACGTGTTGCCGGACAACTTCTTCGAATACTTCTACTACAACGCGACCGAGGGCATCGAGCGGTTCGACCTGACGCTGGTGTCGGACGTCCCCATCGACGTGCTCTTGCTCACCGCGGGTCAGTTCGCCGACTTCAGCGCGGGCGCCAGCGTCCCATGGGTCGATGGCCACCTGAACGTGCGCAGCCTGGACGCGCGCTTCACCATGCTCCCCGCCGGCGACTATGTCCTCGTCCTGGACAACTCGGATTTCCCGTCCGCCGGCGTCCGCGCCCACGCCAACGCGACCTTGGCGTTCACCCTCACGGACCTGTTCACGCCGGGCTTCGCCAGCAGCCCCGACGACCTGCGCGCCGCAGTCCTCCGGCAGGCTCCGTTCTACGAGCTGCCCGGCCTCATCGGCTACGCCGTCAGCGGCATCACCATCGTGCTGGCCGCCGCCGCGCTCGCCTTGGCTTGGCCGGCGGGGCGCAGCCGGGCGCCGTTCCTCCGGCCGCTGCTTGGGGTCGCGGCCGTCGCCGGGGCGTACACGCTTGGGGCGTGGCTGCTGGCCCCGTCGGCGTATCCCGACACGCGGCCCTTGCTGCTGGCGGCGTTCGCCGCCGGCGCCTGGACCGGCAACCGCTCGCAGGGCCTCGGCGCCGCGCTGGCCGCGATGCTCGCGGCCTTCCTCGGCATCCTGCTCGGCTCCGACGCGGTGTCGGCGCTGTTGCGCGCCCCGATCCAGGCCGACGAGCTGTTCCTGCACGGCTCGCTGTTCGTCGTCGGAGGCGGCGACTGGGCCGATGCCACCAACCTCGCGCCCCTGGCGGCGCTGGCCGGCTGGCTGGGTGGCCGCTTCCTGCTGCCGGCAAGCCGGCTGCGCCTCGACCTCCGCTTGGACGGCGACCTCCAGGACGGCACCCTCACGGCCCGCGTGCGCAACCGCTGGGGCCGGCCCGTCCGCGACGTGCGCCTGTTCGTCGCCTTCGTCGGCCACAACCAATCCCATTCGCCCTTGCTGGACGAGCCGCTGTCGCCCCGCCTGCGCCGAACCGTGGAGCGCACGGTGCGGAACCCCGCCGCCACGCTCAAGGCCGGCGTGGTCCCGACCGGGCTGCTGGCCGCCGCCACGGGCGGGCGGGGCCGGCCCGCCGTGGTCTTCGTGCCGCTCGACCCCGACCAGGTGCGCCCGGCCGGCTAGCGTCAGCGCGCCGGCAACGCGTGCAGCGCGGCCTCGGCGTCGCGCAGGCCGTGGACCTCCGCCTCGATGCGGGCCGCGTGGCGGCGCACCCGCCCCAGGTCCGCCTCGGTCGCCTTCTCAAGTGCGGCCAGGCGGGGCGCGTCCACGGCCAGGACGTAGGCGGCCGGAAGCCAGGCGCCGACCGTCGGGCCGACCACCATCACGACGGCGGCGGCGGGGCCGCCCCAGATGCCGCCGACCACTTGGGCCAGCGCCAGCAAGGCGTCGAGCCCCGGATGCGAGGAGGGCTTGGCCAGCAGCTTGTCCAGCACCGCGGGCATCTGGGGAAGAAGCTGCTGCGCGGCGCGCGCGACCGCCTCCCGGCCCTTCGCGTTGTCCGCCACCGCGTTGAGGAGGGCGATGGTCTCGGGCGCCGCGACCTCGTGCTCCATCAGAAGCAGCTCGAGGCGGGCCGCCTGCGCGGGCGTGAAGGCCGGCAACGCCGCGGCGCCAGCCTGCGCGGCCGCGAGGGTCAACCGGATGGCCTTGCCGACCGCGTCGCGGGCCAGGTCGTCCTTGGCGTCGCTTGCCAGCTCGGCCCAGGCCTCGAACTCCGCCGCGCGCGTCGCCAGGCCCCTCGTGCGCAGCCCTTCCATCTCGACCTCCAACGCCCGGCGCCGGCGGGCCCGCTCTGCTTGCAAGGCCGCGTCCAGCGTCGCGACGAAGGCCCACGCCCGGGCGGCGACGCCGGCTTTCGCCTGCGCGATGGCGCCGTCCTCCACGGTGCACTCCACGTCCCGCGCCGAGCCCACCTCGACGTCGGCGCAACGGGACACGAACGCCTCGACCCGCCGGTTGAGGGCGAGGTACTCTTGCGCCAAGCCGGCGCGCTGGGCGGCCAAGGCGGCGCGCGGCGGGTCCGCCAAGGTCGCGGGCACCTGGGGCAGGGGCGGCGGCTCGGCGCTCATCGCGGCGTCCCGGGACCGTCGATCGGCAGGGTCTTCGCGGTGAAGCTCTTGCGCAGCACTTCGTGGCGCGCCTCCAGCTCCTTGCGGTTGACCTTGTGCAGGTACTCGGCCTGGCTCCGCGCCTGCTTGGCCTGCGCCAGCTCGACGTCCGCCCGGCCGCCGGGCCGCGCCGCCGCCAGCGCACGGGCCGTGACGACCGCCGCGTCCAGGCGGGCCGCCTCGGCTTGCAGGGCGCGGTCCTTCTCCGCCAAGTGGAGGTACACCGGGTCGTTGGCGACGGCGGGCGGCAACGGGGCAAGGCCGGCGTCGGGCACGGCCATGACGGGGACGTCGGCGTCGCCCGGGTTGACGAACGTGCGGCCCGATTCTTCCCGGAGCGTTTCCAACGGCAGGCGGGCGTCTTCTTCCGGCCGCAACGCCGCGGCGGCCTGCCGCATCGCGCGCAGCGACCCCAACGGCTTGATCGCGACGCGGTAGCGCGCCACCTTGGGCACGAGCGGCAGGCGGGGTTCGCGGTGCAGCCGAAGGATCGCCTCGGGCGGCGTCTGGCGCTGCATCCGCAAGACCCGCTTGGCCTGCCGCTCCCGCCGCGCCTCTTGCCGCCGCTCCCGCGCGCGGCGCCGCTGCCGCGCCCGCTCCTCGGGGGACGGGCCAGGCGGCGGGGAGGGACGGGCCGCGCGGGCGGGCTTGGGCGCGCGGGGCCGGGTGGAGTTCTTGTTCACGATGCCGCCGGCAAGGATGAGGAGCGGGCCGCCGAACATGCCGACCAAGAGCATCTCGAACGCCTCCGTCATCAGCCCGACCCCAAAGCCGCCGACCATGACGACGACCCCCGTGTAGAACAAGGCCTGGGCGCCCGGCGTCCAGTCGGACGGGCTGCTGCCGTCGCCCGGTGGAACCCATCCGGAGCCGGAATCGCTCAGCCGGAACTGCCCGACATGGATGTCCGTAAGCTCCGGCGCGCGCTGGTCGTTGAGGTCCACCATCGGGCGGCTCCAGGCGGCCCAACCGCTTGGGGGTTGAAGGCTCTCTCCCCAGCCGAAGCGACCATGTGCAAGCCCGGGTTGCGATGGCCGTGAAGCCGGACGCCGTCGTCATCGACGCCTGCCGCACGCCGATCGGACGCGCGTTCAAGGGCGCGTTCGCCAAGACCCGCAGCGACGACCTGGGCGCCTGGTGCATCGAGGGCCTGATGCGCCGCACCAAGCTCGACCCCAACACCGTCGAGGACGTCTTGGTCGGGTGCGCCATGACGGAGGGGCCGCAAGGTTACAACGTCGCCCGCCAAGTCGCGTTGCTCGGCGGCCTGCCGGACACGGCGGGCGCCGCGACCATCAACCGCTTCTGCTCCAGCAGCGCCTACGCGATGGCCGTCGCGCACTCGACCATCGAGTCGGGCTGGAACGACTGCATCGTCGCCGGCGGCGTCGAGACCATGAGCCTCATCCCGATGGTCGGCATGACCCCGGAGCTCTACCTCAACCCGCGCATGGTCGAGGTCCGCAAATCCTACTACAACGCAATGGGCATCACCGCGGAGGAGGTCGCGTCGCGCTACAAGGTCAGCCGCGAGGACATGGACCGCTGGGGCGTGCGCAGCCACACCCGCGCCGAGGCCGCCCAGAAGGCGGGCCGGTTCGACGGCGAGATCGTCCCCGTCACGGTGAACGGCACGGTGGTGTCCAAGGACGAAGGCATCCGCTACGGCTCGACCTACGAGGCCACCGCGGCCCTGAAGCCCGCGTTCCGCCCGGACGGCGTCGTCACCGCCGGCAACGCCAGCCAGATGAGCGACGGCGCCGCCATGAGCCTCATCACGAGCAGCAAGTTCGCCGAGCAGCACAGCCTGGAACCCAAGGGCCGCATCCTGGGCGCCGCGGTCGCCGGCGTCGCGCCGGAGGTCATGGGCATCGGCCCCGTCCCCGCCGTCCGCAAGCTCCTCGCCCAGACCAACACCAAGGTGTCCGACCTCGACCACTTCGAGATCAACGAGGCGTTCGCCAGCCAAGTGCTCGCCTGCATCCGCGAACTGCAAGTCCCCGAGGAGATCGTCAACCCGGACGGCGGCGCCATCGCGCTCGGGCACCCCCTCGGCGCCTCCGGCGCGCGCATCGCGGCGCACATCTTCGACGCCCTCGGCAAGAAGGGGGGCGGCCTCGCCGTCGAGACCATGTGCGTCGGCGGCGGCCAAGGCTTCGCCATCCTGTTCGAGGTCTACTGAAAATAGCGCGGCCAATGCGGCCGGCAGCCCGGGTTGAACGGCGCGGCGCACGACGGGCACCGCGACCCCGACGCGACGTAGGCCGGCGCCGTCATGGCGTTGCCGCAGGCGCCGCACAAGACGCTCGGCTCGTGGAACCGGGCGCTCGGCCACGGTTCGGCCGGATGGCCGGCGGCCTCCTGGTGGCACAAATCGCATGGCCACCACGGCGCGCAGCAGGCGAACCGGAACGACACGAGGTCGAGCGGCGAGGTCCAATGCAGGCAGGCGCAGCGGACCGTCATGCCTCGGCGGGCGGCGCCTGGCGGTCTGCGACCGGGATCATGAACTTGAGCGCCGTGTGGTTGGTCGAGATGCGCGCCACCTTGACGTCCTTGAGGCCCACGGCGCGCCCCGCCGCCAGCACGTCCGACTCGCGGATGTCGCGCTTGCCCTTCGGGTAGACCACCCAGATGGCGCCGTCCGGATGGATTCTGCGCACAAGCCCTTCGAGCCGCTCCAACCCCTCGACGCCCTTGATGCCCAGGAACATCATCTGCACCGGCTGCGCCGGCTCGCGCTCGGAGAACGTCGCGGCCGTCTTGAGCTGCTTCACGAGGGCGGACGGCAGGTCGAGGCCCGCGACCTTCATGCCTGGCTTGACGCCGAGCTTCTCGACCAGCGTGGGCGGCGAGCGGATCTTGTTCGCCATCCGGTCGACCTTCTCGCCGAGCGGGAACTCCATGAGCGCGTCGTCGACCCGCAGCCGCAGCACGCCCTTCCCGGTGCCCACCACCTGGATCTTGCTGTAGGGCACCTCGCCGCGCCGGCCGCCGCTGAACGTGACGTGGTCGCTCGCGAAGTCGGCCTTGACCTGCACCTTCTGGCCGCCGACGGTGACGGTGCCTTGGACCTCGGTGCCCACGAGGGGCAGGACGAAGTTGCGCTACTTGGCGTTGCGGGGATCGCTGGACACCGGCGCCACCACCTGGTCGATGCGCCACTGCACGACCGCCGCCGCATGGTTGCCATGATACCAGTAGGGGCCGAGGCTCACCCGTTGCGCGCCCATGCCGTCCAGCAGTTGGTACTCGGCCTTGGTGAACGGCACATGGTCGGACAGCAGCAGGATCGGGTCCGCCGGCGGGCTCCACTCCTGCACCGGCTGCCCCTGCGGGTCCAAGAGGACGAGCGTGCCCTTCCCCTTCAGCTCCTCCAGCAGTTCCTCCAGCCCGAAGCGCGCGACCGCCAAGCCGCGCTGGACCTCCTTCCAGTCGGGCACGGACCACTGCACCTTGAGCGCCTGCTGGATGCGGGCCGCCGTGCTGCGCTCGTCGGGATGCAGCATCTGGATGGCGTTGCCTTGGATGCGGACGACCTTCTGGCGCACGGGGCTGGCCGCGAACACGAGGTAGGCCTCGACGTCCTCCCGCAAGCCATGGCTGAGGAAGAACGCCGACTGGACGTTGCGGCACAGCAAGTCGACGCGGCCGGCGCCGGCGGACAGGTCGTTGAGGTGCCAGTCGCCGCTGGAGTCGCCGGTGTGCGAGACGAAGACGAAGCGGCGCACTAGGCCTTCCCGCCGCGGCCGCCGCCCTTCTGGCCCATCTGGCGCATCAGGTTGCGCTGCATCTTGCGGTTGCTGCCGATGCCCTTCATCATGCCCTTCGTCGCCTCGTAGTACTTCAAGAGCTCGCGGACCTCGTTGGTGGTGCGGCCGGAGCCGCGCGCGATGCGGCCGATGCGGGGCGCCTTGAGGAGGTTGGGGTCCTCGCGCTCGTCGTCCGTCATCGAGGTCATGATGGTCTTGTAGGTGGCGAGCTTCTTCTGGGTCCCTTCCATGTCGCGGCCTTGCAATGCCTGGCCGAGGTTGCCGGGCAGCATCTGGGCGACCTTCCCGAGCGGCCCCATCTTGTTGACCATCTCCATCTGCGCCATCATGTCGTTGAGGGTGAAGCGGCCGGTGAGCATCTTGCGCGCCACCTTCTCCGCGTCCTTGCCCTCCATGGCGGCGTTCGCCTTCTCCAAGAGCGCCTCCAGGTCGCCCATGCCCAGGAGGCGGCCGATGAAGCGCTTCGGGTCGAGGGGCTCCAGCTCGTCGACATGCTCGCCGGTGCCGATGAAGACCACGGGGGCTTTCGTGACCGCGACCGCCGACAGCGCGCCGCCGCCCTTGGCCGTGCCGTCGAGCTTCGTGATGATGACGCCCGTGACCTGCACGGCGTCGTGGAACGCCTTGGCCTGCGACTCCGCCTGCTGGCCGACGGCGGCGTCCATGACGAGGAACTTCTCGTCCGGCTTGGCCGCCTCGAAGATGTCCTTCATCTCGTCGATGAGCGAGGCCTCCAGCTTGTCGCGGCCGGCCGTGTCCACGATGAGGATGTCGTTCTTCTTGCGCAACTCGGCCAAGCCGCGGGTCACGATGCCGGCGGCGTCGCGCGCCCCCTCCTCGCCGTAGAACATGACCTGCACCTTGTCGGCAAGCGTCTTGAGCTGCGCGTGCGCCGCAGGCCGATGGACGTCGGCGGCGATGACGCCCACCCGCATCCCCTTTTTCTTGAAGTGAAGCGCCAGCTTGCCCGTGGTCGTCGTCTTGCCCTGGCCGTAGAGGCCGACCATCATGATGACCTGCTTCTTGAGCGGGATGGTGCGCGGCTCGCCCAGGAGCTTGACCAGCTCGTCGTGGACGATGCGGACCACGTGCTCCCGGTTCGACATCCCGGACAGGGGCTTTTCCTCAAGCGCCCGCCGCTCGATGGTCTTGGAGAGGCTTAGGACGAGGCGGACGTTCATGTCGGCCTGGATGAGCGCCCGCTGGATGTCGCGCGTGACCTCCTTGATCAGCTCGGCGTCGATGCGGCCGGCGTTGGCGAGCTTGCGAAGGGTGGACCTCAGGGACTCGCCGAGGCCTTCCATGACCATGGCGGGCTTGAGGGGGGAACGGGATTTGAAGGGGAGGGGAGAGGCCGTCGAAGCGGAGGGGACTACGCCCCCTCCCCCGCCCCCGTCTCCCTGAGATACTCCAGCACGGCCAGCCGATACCCTTCACCAGTGGAAGCCATCACCTTCGCCGCAGCGCCTGACCAGTGCTTGCCGGCCTCCCTTTGGTCCAAGGTGAAGCTCCGTTCCCCCTCGCTTTCCAATCCCGCCGCGCACAAAAAAGCGTACAGGTGCGCCGGGTGCCGTGGGTTGCCGATCTCCTTGCGGACTTGTTGCAGCAGCTCGCCGCGGTCCAAAGTCCGCGCCTGCCGGACGAACGCGTCCATCCACTGCCCCAACGGGCCCACGCCCTCCAGCACAGGCAAGTCGCGGGTCCGCGCCCGCCGTTGCGCCTCGTCGTGCGCCATCCGCAGCAAAGTCCGCGCCTCGGTGCCGGCGTGCTTCCTTGCGAACGCGGCGCCGTCGCCGGGCAGCAGCGCCTCGACGGCCTCGGGCAGCTTGTCGGCGTGCGCCGCCAGCACCACGGGCACGTCGAGGCTGGGCCCGATGTGGCCGTCGGCGGTCATGCGGCGGACGGCCTCCATTTCCCAGGGCGCGAGGCCGAGGGCGTCGAGGAAGGCGGACTGGGTGGGGTAGGTGCGGCCGGCGGCGACGTAGCCGCCGTCGGCGCGCGAGCCGTGGAACGCCTGGAGGGCGACCTCGAGGATGGCGGCTTCGTCGGCGCGGCCGGCGCGGTAGCTGGCCTGGAGGGTGTCGGGCAGGTCGTGGCGTTTGCCGTCGGGGAGGCGGACGGCGAGCTCGACGGGGCGGGCGGGGCGGTCGCTGAGGTAGCGTTGCAGGAGGTGGCCGTGGAGGTTCATGCCGCCGCTGGCGGACTTGGCGCCGCAGGGGCCGCACACGAGGAGGGCGGGGCCGTTGCGCATACGGAGCTCGAGGCGGGGGCGGTCGCCGTGCGGGCAGGCGGCGCCGTCGTCGTTGGGGGTGAGGGGGACGCCGGTGCGGCGGGCCAGGGCGGCGAACCATTCGGGCGGGGGGTTGGGCTTGGCGCCGCTGCACCAGAGCTTGTCGCCGGCGAACAGGTGGAGGCCGTGCTTGGGGGCGAGGCGGCCGTAGGCGAGCATCAGGCTGAGGGGGTCGTCCCAGTTCTGGACGCCGAGGTTGCACAGGCGGACGACGTGGCCGCGCTGGAGGTAGAAGCGGCGGTTGCCGTCGACGCGGGCGTCCACCATGCGGGGCGCCGAGTCGACGTCGGCGAGGGACAGGGCGACGCGGACGGCGCCGACGAGGCCTTTGTCGAAGCGGGCGGTGACGGGGAGCTTGCCGGCCTTTAGGCGGCGGCGCAGCTTGGCAAGGACGGGGTGCTCGGGGCCGACGGGCTCGGGGAGCACGACGGTGGGGTCGTCGGCGAGGGCGCGGATGCGGGCGACGTACTGGTCTTGGACGGCGTCGCTGGCGGTGCGGATGCTGGTGCGTCGTTGGCGCGGGGCCTTGGGCATCCTACCGGGACCCCGGGAAGTTGGCGCCGTGGCGGGCGAGCACGACGAAGGGGCCGGCAAGGACGTAGAGCGCCATGAGGGCCAGGAGGCCGCGCGCGAGCCACGCCTGGAAGTCGGGGTTGCTGAAGCTCACGAGGATGGCGAGCAGGATGGCGACGGTGCCGACGGCGATCCAGCCGCGGATCTTCGGGTAGCGGGCGCGGGTCGTCATGAGGATGCCGAGCACGAACGCGGCCGACAGCAGCAGCCAGTCGGGCGACTCGACCAGCACCATGGCCAGCAGCATGAGGGCGGCGGCGGGCGTCGGGATGCCGGAGAAGTAGTCGCGGGGCTTGCCGGTGTCCCGGAGCGACTCGAAGCGGGCCAGGCGCAGCAGGCCGCACACGACGTAGAAGCCGAGGGCGAGCAGGCTGCCCCAGCGGTCGAGGAACGGGTCGGTCTCGCCGCCGCGGGCGGTGTCGATGAAGACGAAGGTGACGACGGCGCTGGTGGCGACGAAGGTCAAGGCGTCGGCGAGCGTGTCGAGGACGGCGCCGAGCGGGCCGTTGCCTTTGCCCATGCGGGACACGGCGCCGTCGACGCCGTCCATGATGACGCCGACCAGGACCAGCTCGATGGCGAGGTGGATGCGGTCCCAGCGGGCCTCGTAGGGCGCGGTGGCGATCAGCAGCAGCGCGGCGAGGCCCATGAGGGCGTTGGTGAGCGTGAACAGGTCCGCCAGCCGGAGGTCGCGGTTGATGCGGTCGAGGCCGTCCCACTCGTCGCGCAGGGCGGCGCGGAAGTAGCCGCGCCAGGTGTCGCCGTCGCCCGCGGCGGGGGCGCCAGGGGCGCCGGGCGGCGGCTGGGTCACTTGAACGCCCCCAGGCTGGTGGTGCCGGCGTAGACCTGGGTGCCGGGCGGGACGGTCCAGCGCACCGTGCCGGGCGCGACCAGGATGTCGCAGCGCGAGCCGAGGCGGATGAGGCCGAAGCGCTCGCCCTTGACGGCGGCCTCGCCGGCCTTGTGGTAGGGCACGATGCGGCGGGCCACGGTGCCGGCGATCTGGATGACCTTGACGCGGCCGTGGGCGGTGGCCAGCAGGGTCTCGACCCGCTCGTTGCGCTCGGCCTCCTTGTTGAAGGCGGGCACGTGGCCGCCGGGCTTGTGCAGCACCGACACGACGGTGCCGTCCACCGGGTAGCGGTTGACGTGGACGTCCTTAGGCGACATGAAGATCGAGAAGCGCTCGACCCGGCCGAGGTCGGGGTCGTCCACCTCGTCGATGAAGCTCACGGTGCCGTCGGCGGGGCTCGCGATGCCTTCCGAGGCCAGGCGGTCGGGGTCGCGGAAGAACACGATGAAGAACGCGAACACCAAGAGCGGCAGGACCGCGGCGACGAACGGCCAGACGTCCTTCGACTGCAGACCGTAGGCCACCAGCACGACCGCGAGGGTCACGGGGGCCAGCAGCCAGGGGGCGGACCCCCGCGCAAAGCGCGCCACGGCGGCGCGACGGAGGTGCAACTCTTAAGCGCGATTGCCGAGGTCGAGCGGCTTCCAGTAGACCTGGGTGCCTTCGTAGCGCAGGCCGCGGCTTGGCGACGCGTAGGCCACCAGCACGAGGTCGTGGCCGTCGGTGGCCATCGACGCCACCGCCAGCTCCTCCAGGTCCGCCAGCGCCTCCGACGTGCCGTCGGCGCGGATGAGGCGCAGCCGGGCCTCGTCGTCGCCGCGGCGCTCGGCCACGACGACGGCGCCGCCGCCCGCGGCGGCGAGCACCGCGTTCCAGCCGGGCTCGGGGCCCAGCGGGCGTGCCTGGCCGGTGGCGGGGTCGAAGAGCAAAAGGTCGGCGCCCGCGTCGTGGCCGACCAGGATGGCCGCGGCGGCGCCGGTGCTGGCGATCCAGTCGACCTCGCCGCCGCCGGCGACGCGGAACGTCGGGCCGTCGGCTTGGGCCTCCAGGTCGCGGGTGCGCACCGAGTAGGCGAAGCTTCCGTCCGGCTGGGGCTCGGCCTCGGCCCAGACGGCGTGGTGGCCGGCGACGGCGTGGCCGGTCACGACGGGGCCGCCGTGGGCCTCGCCGCTGCGGTCGGAGACCAGTTGCAGCGCCCGCGTCTCGACGTGGAGGGCCCAGAGGTCGCGCGGCGCGCCGTCGCCCTTGTCTTCTTGCAGCAGCAGCCACGGCGGGCCGAAGGCGCGAGGATACAGCCCGCGGTCCTCCACGAGGGGCGTGGCCTCGCCGGTGGCGGCGTCCTGCAGCAGCAGGCGGGCGTGGGCGTGGTCGAGCGCGTCGTTGGCCAGCGGCGTCAAGGTGTAGGCGACCTTGCCGCCGGCCGCCAGCGTGAGCCCGCGGGCCGCGCCGTCGTCGTCATCTTCCGCCAGGGTCCGCGCCGCGAGGTCCACGCGGGGGGAGGCGTCCGAGTAGAACACCGACCAGCCGGCGAAGCCGTTCGTGACCCACGGCTGGAGCGGCCGGCCGGTGCCGTTGCTGAGTTGCCGGAAGCCGTACTTGGCCTCCAGCAGCTCGGCGTCGGCGTTGCGGACGCACGGCGGCACGCCGTCCGCGCAGGCGTCCGGCGGCGGGGCCTGGCTGCCGTCGTCCACCGACCCCAGGCAGCCGGCCAGCAGCAGCGCCGCCGCGACGGCCAAGAGGGCGCGGCTACGGGACGTCGTAGAACTCCTCCAAGGTGTGCGGGCCGTACTCTGGGTAGTAGTGGTCGTCCTCCCAGGTGGCGCCGCTGGCGTCGAGCGCCAGGATGAGGTTCGCGTCATGGCCGGAGCCCGGGGTGCCGAGCGACGTCGCCAGGGTGTCGCGCCTCTTTTCGATGCCGGAGCGGCCATCCCAGGGCCCGCGGTCGGAGTTGGTGTAGAGGCCGAAGCTGGCCGCCTTGTCGGTCTTGAGGACCGTGGGGCTCGACGAGGTCGTCCAGCGCAGGGTGAAGCCCTGGGCGAAGACGCCGTGGCCGTCGAAGGTCGCGGTCGGCGCCTGGCAGCGGCGCGTGGTCTCGGCAGCGCATCCTGGGTTCGAGGCGTAGTCGTCGCCCCAGAAGGCCTTCGCGTCCTGCGAGGCCGAGGCGTGGACGCCGTTGTCGTGGATGAAGCGGTACGACCGGATCCAGCCCGCGAGCTGGAGGTCGCGCTGGCCCTCGTTGATGGAAGGCACCCACGAGTTCGGGCGGTAGGCGGCGTAGCGCGCCGCCGTGACCCAGCCGGCGTCGACGTCGAGCTTGCTGTCGTGGCGGTTGTCCCAGTTGACGCCGTAGGCTTGCAGGTGGACGCGGCCGGGGTCGCCGTCCACCTCGGCATAGCAAGTGACGGCGCACAGGAAGCTCCCGAAGCTCGGGTACGGGCCGGCGACCTTGGCCAGCCGCTCGATGCTCTGGATGTCCGAGACGTCGGTGGCGTGGACGGTGTTGGCGTCCGCGCCGGCCGTGTAGGGCCGCGACACCATCTGGCCCCAGCTGGCAAGCGAGTGGCCCCAGCCGCGGAACAGGTCGCCGTCCTGGCGGGTCTCCAGCACGTAGAGCTTGGCGATGGCGCCCGTCGACGGGTCCACCGCCTTCTCGTAGAACCAGACGTTGTTGCCGCCGATGGTGGGGTACGGGCCTTGGGCGTTGGTGATGGCCTCGTCCAAGAGGTCGTAGACCTCGGGGTAGTCGCCGCGCGAGGTCCGGCCCTTGTAGATGTTGTGGCGCGAGGTCTTCTCGTAGATGGTGAGCTCGCCACTGGAGGCGTAGGCCGACTTGAGGCCCTCCTTGGCGACCTTGACGATGGCCCACTTGCCGACGGTCTTGACGACCAGGGTGGCCCCTTCGAGGGCGGTCTCGGCGGCCCCGACGCCCGTGATGAGCTTGCCCGCCTTGTAGACCCAGTAGAGGGCCTTGGCGCCGCCCATGATGTAGCCGAGGTTGCGCTCGGCGTCGGTCAGGTAGTGGCTGCCAGGCTCCGGCGAGGGGTTGCCGGGGTCGGCCAGGAAGGACTCGGTGAGGCTGGCCAGCTGCGGCTGGCGGTCCTTGAAGGCCGCCTCGATGGTCATGACCGAGCCGCCGGCCAGGCTGACGACGATGCGCAGGCTGTCGGCGCCGGCGAACCGGCTGGCCGGCAGGACGTAGTTGCGCCACTCGCCGTAGGCCTGGGCCACCGGGGTCGCGACGTCGCGCGTGGTGGTGCCGGTGGTGGCCAGGATGTCGACGGACAGCACGACGCGCTTGCTGTCGAGGGCGAACTGCAGGCCCTCCTCGGGCTTGTTGTAGTCGACGAAGACCAACGGCACGTAGGTCGGCACCATGTCGTTGCCGTCCTCGCCGCGCGCCATGCCGTCCCAGTCGGCGTCGGGGCCCAGCGGCGTGCCGCCGCCCAGCCAGCCGCCGTCGCTGGCGCGGTAGTCGCCCATGCCGATGGCGGCGCTGCGGGCGCTGAACATCGACGACCGGCCGACGCCGGTGACCGCGAACGACTCGATGGTCGCGGTGCCGGAGGCGGCGGTGTTCTGGACGCGCAGCACGACGTCGTGGACGCCGAACTCGCTCAAGCCGGCGGCCTTGAGGCATTCGGTGAGGTCCGCCTTGATGGCAAGGCCGACGCCGTCGACCCGCTTGAACTCCAGGGCGTGGATCGGCACGACGGTCGGGCGCGAGTCGGGGCCGAAGCCGCCGCCGATGCGGGGGTTGTCGAAGCCGGTGGCGGGGTCCAAGAGCAGGTTCGGGTAGGTCGCGTACCAGGGCGACAGGGAGTTGCGCACCGGGCTGGTGACGCCGCACACCGTGTCGGTGGCGGGCGCCGCGGCCGGGTTCAGCTTGAACGGCCGGAATTCGGTCGTGAGCGCGGGGAAGTCGCCGGGGAGCGTGCCCGCCGGCGGCACCAGCAGCTCGACGCGCAGGTCCTGCGGCCGCTCGGAGTAGAGGACGGCCTCGGCGACGACACCCTGGAAGCCGGAGGTGCTGACGCGGTTGACGTAGCTGGCGCCGGTCTGGCCGGGGGCGACGTTGACGGGGCCGACGGCGCCGTTGCGGAGCCCGATGACGCGGTTGGCCTCCTTCAGGTCGGGGATCAGGTCGCCGTCGGCGTCGCTGCCGAGCACGATGTCGTCGACGTACCAGCCGAGGTAGCCGTTGTTGGCGTTGTCGGCCTGGAACTGGAAGCGCAGCACGACCTCCTTGCCGGCGTAGTCGGCGAGGCTGGCGGCCACGGTGTTCCAGCGGCCGGGCAGGAAGCCGGGGCCGTGGACGGCCTGCAGCAGCACCCAGCCGCCCCAGACGCCGCCGGGGTCGCGGGCCTTGATGTGGACCTGCTTGACGTCGATGCTGCTGCCGTCGTCCTGGGTCTCGTAGAGCGACGCGAACGACAGCACCGGCTTGTCCATGCGGTTCAGGTCGTGCACCGGCGTCTCGAGGGCGCCGCCCGGGGCGCGGCCGTCGGCGTCGACGTAGTTCCCGGAGGACTCCTGGCCGAACCAGAGGGCCTTGCCGTGCGCGCCGAAGGCGACGCGGTCGGGCGTGCCCGCCTTGGCGGTGTCGGTGACGTGCCAGTAGCTCACCGGGTGGCCGGCCAGCGGGACGTTGGCGAAGCCTGCCGGGAGGCGGTCGACGGCGTCGGCCTCGAAGTCGTAGGCCTTGAGGACGGTGGCGCGGGCGTAGATCCAGGCGCCGGTGGCGACCTGCTGGTAGGGCTGCGTGTCCCAAGCCTTGTAGATCGGCTGGGTGCCGCTGCCTTCCTTGAGGTAGGTCGAGTACGAGTAGATCGCCTTGTAGGTGGAGCCGGTGAACAGCGGCCGGTCCAGGTGCATGGAGTAGGTCTCCAGGGCGCCGTCGCCGTTGGTGTCCAGCGTGATGGTGGGCGGGCTGGTGGCGCCGCTGGCGTCGCGGGGCTGGTAGCCTTGCGTGTCGGTCCAGGTGACGCGGAACGTCAGCTCCTCGTAGCCGCGGGTCAGCGCCTCCATCGGCTGCGGCACCAGGCTGCTCAAGGCCGGGTTGGGCGGGGGCGGCAGCTGCGTCACCGTGAGGGTGTAGGAGCCGCCGTAGGGGCTCACGCTGGTGTCCTGCTCGACCCGGATGGTGATGGACTGGCCGTAGGCGATGGGGCCGGACAGGTCGCGGCCGGCGGCGCCGTAGTTGGGCCAGTTGCCGCCGGCGCTGAAGTCGCCCATGCCGGTGCCCTTGCGGATCGTCATCTTGACGCCGGCAGCGCCGCCGAGCACGACGCGGAAGTCATGCGCCTGGCCGTCGCTGGCCGCGTTGGTGTACTGGTAGTACTTCGGGGCCACGCGGGTGCCGGCGGGCAGCGAGTCCGAGGTGCTGGGGCCGATGCTGGTGGACTGGGGGTTCACCGTGACGGTCCAGCCGTGCGCGTTGGCCTGGCCGGTGCTGCTGGCACGCACCTGGTGGGTGACGGCGTAGGTGCCGGGCGCCTGGTAGACGTGGTCGGCGTTGGCGGCCAGGTCGTTGGCCGAGCCGTCGCCCCAGTTCCAGGTGTGCGCGACGGTGCCGCTGCCGCTGTCGGGGTCGCGGGTGCCGGAGTCGCGGCCGGCGAACGTCGTGCTGGTGGTGCCGGAGGTCGGCGACAGGCTGTCCCAGATCCAGTCGGCGGAGGCGGCGGCGGCCGACGAGACCTGGATGGCCAGGATGTTCTTGTCGCCGACGACGAGGCCCGCCGTGCTGGACGACATCGAGACGTCGCGCAGGAAGCCGATGCGGGTCTGGAACCAGTGCGTCGTCCAGGTGCCGGACGGGTCGCGTTCGACCAGGAAGCCGCGGTTGCTGCGGTCGGTGGCGCTGAACCAGAGGCGGCTGTCGGGCGCGCGCGTCATGCCGTAGTAATGGCCCGCCGGAACGGGGACGGAGGCGAGGGACCAGGACGAGCCGGACTGTTGCAGGATGCCGTGGGTGGCCGGGTCCTTGGGAATGGCGGCGGCCCATTGGCCGGAGCCGTCCATGACGCTCCAGATCTCGGTGCTGCCGTAGGTGCTGTGGCTGCTCCACGAGCTGCCGTCCCAGTAACTGATGGCGGGGCGGCCGCTGGCCAGGCACAAGTCGGTGTTGGCGCCGACGTAGCCGCGGCCGCTGCTGTCGAAGGCGATGTCGCGGACGCAGGCGCCGGGCGCGGGGCTGGGGGCGGGGTTCCACGCGCCGCTGGCGTACTTGAACCACATGCCGTCGGTGCCGCCCGCGTAGCCGAAGGAGCCGGTGGGGTCCATCCAGATGGTGATGAAGCCCTCGCAGGCCCAGCCGGGGCCGACCTGCGACGTGCGGAAGATGCTCCAGCTGCCGTAGTAGTAGTGGGCGATGAACGGCGACGGGTCGGCGAGGTTGCAGTCGCCGTCGCCCGCCACCCAGACGTCGTTGGGGCCGACGACGTGCAGCGCGATGGAGCGCATCTGGCCCGCGAGGCCGGGGATGTCGTGACGGTAGACGCGGCCGGCGCTGTACTTGTACATGGCGCCGTAAGGGCCGGTGAGCCAGCCCTCGGTGGCGCTGGTCATCTTGACCATGGTCCACATGGGGTAGGCGATCGAGTTGTCGCTGTGGACGTCCATGGTGACGGTGCTGAAGTGGGGCACCTGCACGACGAGGTCCTCCCAGCCGTCGGCGTTGACGTCCTTGGAGACCTGGACGAAGCCGTCCAAGTGATCGGCGTCGATATCGAGGGCGAGCTGCTCGCCGGGCAGCAGGCGCAGGTACTCCGTGAAGGCGCGGCCGTCGAGCACGAAGGTCTGGGCGGCGTCGTTGCCGTCGGCCGGCGTGATGTGCAGCGTCAGCAGCTGCAGGTCGCGCGGCGTGCCGGGGGTCTCGTAGAACTGGGCGTCGAAGCGGAAGGTGCGCGTCGGGCGGTAGGCCGACAGGTCCACGTCGGTCGTGAGCAGGGCGTCGGGGGCTTGCAGGATGGCGGGGCGCGGCAGGGAGCGCGGCTCGCGGGCCGGGACCTGGTAGTCGACGCCGACGCCGGGCGGGAACGAGGTGCTGTTGTCGCCGATGGCGTGCACCAGCGAGGAGGGGTCGAACAGGTCGATGGCGTCGGCGGGGACCTCGTCGCCGCGCAGGCCCTCGGTCGGCGCCAGGATGGGCTCCAGGGCGGTGCCGTTGGTGCCCGCCGGGGTCGCCGCCAGGTCGGACAGGCCGCGCTCCAGGTTCTCGGCGACGGCCTGGAGGGCGTAGTGGGCGCGGCCGCTGTAGGCGCGCAGCCAGCCGGGCTCGGCCTTGCCTTCGCACTGGCCGGTGCCGCCGGTGTAGGTGGTGGGGTCGAAGCAGAAGCCCTTCTTGCCCCAGAGGTTGAGGAACTCCCAGCGGTACGACAGGTCGGGGTCGGTGCTGGCGTGGCTGGCGCTGGGGGCCTCCAGCTTGACGTCAAGGCCGGAGAGCGCCAACGTGACGCGGCGGGTCGGGTCGGAGCGGGCCATGAGCCAGCTGCCGTCGGCGGGGATGGCGCCGCCGGCCCAATGCAGGGGGACGACGGTGGGCAGCTGCGGGACGACCCAGGTGACGTTCACCGTCATGTTCTCGTTGAGGGCGCTGGCCAGCAGGTCGGCGACGTGGCCGCCGTGGGTCTGGCCCAAAAGCTGGAGGGTGGTGGCGGCGTCGAGCACCTCGACGGGCAGCAGCGACAGGGCCACGCCGAGCGGGTCGGCGGCCACGAGCTGGGCCTCCCGGTGGCCGGGCTCGATCAAGAGGACGAAGCCTTGCTCGCCGAGGCCGTCCAGCAGCGTCAGGTTGTCGGCGCCGGAGGTCGTGCGCAGGGTCTCGGAGGGGAGGTTGACGGGGTCCAGCAGGTCGGGGATGCCGTCCCCGTCGTAGTCGTGGACGTCGACCGGGACCGCGGCGCCCGTGACGGGGGCCACGAACTCGAAGACGTTGCCGATGCGGGCGTCGGTGGCGGTGCCGTTGGCGCGCGCCGGGTAGGAGGTGGTGCCGTTGCTGGCGCAGCCGGTGTCGCAGGCGCCGGGCAGGACGCAGGGCAGCAGGGCGCAGTCTTGCGTGGCCGCGCAGGTGCTCGCGGCGGCGGCCGCGGCGCAGGCCTGCAGGTCGGCGGCGGCTTCCTGGGCGGCACGCCAGGCGCCGGCGAAGTTGCGGTCCACGATGCGCTGCAGGTTCTCGACCTGCTCGCGGCAGCTCGGCAGGCCCTCGGGGGGCGCGCCGCGGCCTTGGCAGTCGTCGAGGTATTGCTGCACGACGAGCATGACGGTGGCCTCGGCGTCGCCGACGGTGCGCACGACGCGCTCGACGTAGCGGCAGTCGAGGGTGACGGTGGTGGGGCCGCCGGGGACCTCGGCGACACAGAGCGAGACGGAGGGCGCGAGGTCGCCGGCGATGCGCAGCACGTTGGCGACGGCCTCCTGGACGGCGGTCAAGAGCAGGTGGGCGGTCACGCACTCCTCCGGCAGGCCGAAGGTGGCGGGCGGGTCGCCCTCGGGGGCGGGCGCCGTGATGGAGACGGTGTCGAGGCCTTGGCACTCAAGCTGGTGGTTGGCCGCCTGGAGGCCGGTCTGGACGGCGAAGGCGAGGTAGAGGACGAGCGTGTTGTAGAGGGAGCGGCACAGCGCGGCGCCGGCGGACGGCGGGGGCGCGCCGTAGACGCACGCCTCGACGGTGCGCATGGCGTCGTCGGCTTCGCGGTCCACCAGGTCCATGGCGGCCTGGACGGTGTCGCGGGCGGTCTCGCCGAGGCCTTCGCAATCCACCAGTGGCGGGCCGCTCGACTCCAGGTTGGCAATGCCGTCGCCCAACAGCGCCAGGCAGGAGTTCAGGGTGGCGCCGCCCCGCGCCGCCAGGTTGTCCAGGATGACGTAGAGGCTCGCCAGGGTCTCGCCAAGCTGCGAGCAGTCCAGGTTGACGATGCTGGTGCCGGGCTGGGGCATCACGACGGTGTCGAAGCCGAGGTCGTGCAGGCACTGGCCGACGGGGTCGCCGCCGTCGTCGGCCAGCAGCCGGGCCACCGCCTCGCAGATCGCGAACGTGACGGCCTCGCAGGCCGCGGGCGGGTCCTCGAGGGTGTCCAAGGCTTCGCGGCAGGCGTTGCCGGCGTACCCGTCGCCGCACCCGACGGTGATCTCGCCAGGGTCCTCCGTGAGGGTGGCCACCGCGTTGCAGGCGGCCCTAACGGCGGCACTGTCCTCGCAGTCTACGTTGATGAGGTCGGGGTCGATGGGGCCGACGGGGCCGACGATGAGGGCCGACGCCGGCGCGGCGGCGAGGGTGGAGACTGCCAGGATGAAGGCAGCGGCGAGCGGGGACAAGCGGTGGACGACCATTGTCAAGGCCCAGCGACCGCCGTGCCTTCTTGACCGTTTGCAGCCCATGTCCAACACTGGCCCAGAGCGCAAATGATTAAATCGGAGGCCGGGCGCGACCCCGCCTTCAGTGGACGGGGGGTGCCGGCGTCTCGGCCGGCGGCTCCGCTGGCGGCGCGCCTTGGTCGGGCCGCCGCCTGCCAAGGCGCAGCGTGCGCTCGATGGGGCCGTCGCGGTGCGGCAGGTCCAGCACGCCGACGAGCGCCTTGAGGAACTCGGGGAACCAGGCGAAGGCGGCGAACGCGATGAGGATCATGGCGACCAGGCTGCCGCCCTTGCCGACGGCGTCGTGCATCATCCAGAACGAGGCCTCGCCTTGGCCGTAGAACCACACGATGCCGGTGTTCCGCAGCAGGTTGAGGACGTACACGACGGCGGCGACGATGGCCGACGCCAGCAGGCGCCGCTTCCATGGGGCCGGGGTGCCCATGAACAGGCCGACGAACAGCATGATGGACTGGAGGGCGGTGCAGGCCAGGATGATCGAGACGGGGACGATGACGGCCTCGTGGGCCGAGAAGTCGCGGCAGGCGTCGAGGGCTTGGCGGGCGAACGGGTCCCAGTGCATCAGGCTGGAGAACCAGTCGCTCGGCTGCGAGGGGCAGTGGTTGAGGTGGCCCTCGTAGTAGAAGCGGGCCAGGTCGGCCTGGAAGTCGCTCGTGCTGCCGGCGGGGTTGTAGACGGCCCGGAGGCCGGCGTCGGCGCCTTGCCCGAACAGCCCCAGCATCCATTCGGTGTGGCGGCTGACGGTGAGGATGAGCCATTTGCGGACCGGCTCGATCTTGTCGATGACGAAGTAGGAGCCGGCGGCGACGAAGGTGGCGATGTTGAGGAACCGGACGGTGAGGTTCTCGATGCCGCGCGCCTCGGAGAGCCATTGGTGGTAGGCCAGGTAGACGAAGAAGTAGACGCCGACGATGGCGAAGCAGAGGTTGACGATGTCGCCGCCCTCGGCCACGAACAGGTCCTGCGCGGTGAGCGCCCAGTAGAACCCGAACAGCAGCCAGCCGGCAAGCGTGACGCGGCGGGCCCATTGGCGCTGCACGAAGCCGAAGCCCAGCAGGGCAAGGCCGCCGAACAGGGGAAGCTGGACCCAGCTGGTCCATGCCGCGGGGGTGGCGCAGGGCTCGGGGCCGACGCCGTTCAGGCAGGGGCTGAAGCGGTTGGCGAGCCCCAATCCCAGCAGCACCAGCGCCGTGCCCAGGCCGGCCCAGAACAGGGTGACCATGCGCGGGTCGCGGCGCAGCTCGGCGGCCGTGGACAGCTCGAGCGCGTAGGGGTGGACGCGCACCGGCTTGCCCTTGGCGCCGGCGCCCGGCAAGGGGCTCTCGGTGGGCGCCGCCTCCTCCATCGCGGTTCTCACTTCCCCCACCCTTAGAACGGTTGTGGTCGGAGGACGCGACGGAAGGCCCAAGCGCGCGACGCCTTGCCCCGTCCGTGCAGCGCATCGTGAGCCTGGTGCCGAGCCACACCGAGACCTTGTTCGACCTCGGCGCCGGCGGCCAGGTCGTCGGCCGCACCCGGTTCTGCATCGCGCCGGAGGCCGCCAAGACGGTCCCGCACGTGGGCGGCACCAAGGACGCCAGCCTCGACAAGATCCTCGCGCTGCGGCCCACGCTCGTGGTGGCCGACAAGGACGAGAACCCCAAGGCGCTGGTGGACGCGCTGGAAGCCCACGGCGTCGAGGTGCTGTGGAGCGACATCGCGACCCCGCACGACGCGGCGGCCTTCGTGCTGCGCCTGGCGCGGCGGGTCGGCGGCGGCGCCGAGGCGGCCGCCCAGCATTGGCGGGCCGGCTTCGACGCTGCCGTCGCGGCGCTGCCCCGGCCCGCGTCGCCGGTGCCGGTGTTCTGCCCGATCTGGCATCCGTGGATGACGTTCGACGGCACCAGCTACCCCAGCGCGATGCTGGCGGCGGCGGGCCTGCGCAACGTCTTCGGGGACCACGCGGGGCCGCGCTACTTCGAGGTCACGGACGCCGAGGTCCGCGCCGCCGGGGCGGCGTGGACGCTGCTGCCCACGGAGCCGTTCCCGTTCCACCGCAAGCCGGTCGACACCGCCGGCCTCGGGCCGTGCGGCGCGCCCGGGCGGGTGCGGGTGGTGGACGGCGAGGCGCTCACCTGGTTCGGCACGCGCACGGCGGCGGGGCTCGTGGAGCTGGCGAAGGCCGCGTCCTCGCTTCGCTAGGATTCGCGGCCCTTGCGCCGCGCCACGACCATCGCGGCCGCGACGCCCAGCACCGTCAGCAGGCCCAGCGCCGGGCTGGCGCGGGTGCCGGTGCCGTTGTTCGGGGCGGGGCGCTCGTCCGGGTCGTACGGGCCGAGGCCGCCGTTGAGGTCCTCGAAGGCGGGCGTGTTGGCGGCGAGGTTCTGGCGCAGCTCCTGCTCGGCGACGCGGCTGCCGCCGTCGTCGCCCGGCGTCATCGGGGCCGGGGAGGCGGTGGCGGTGGTGGCCATGCCCTTGCTGTCCTGCGCGAGGTAGCAGCAGCCGCCGTAGCCGGTGTCCTGGCCGGCCGTCATGAGGATGTCGAGCGCGTTGTCGCCGGGCTCGACCCTGACGATGCCTTCCCAGTGGAGGTGGCCGTCGGCGTAGGCGGTGACCTGGTGGAGGCCGCTGCGGAGCCGGATCTTGTAGGAGCCTTGCGCGTCGGCGACCGCGCTGCCCCAGGCGCCGTTGTCGAGGTTGTAGAGGTCGATGCGGGCGTCGGGGCCGGCGATGCCTTCGCGCTGGTCGGCGTCCACGAGGTAGCCGGACAGGGTGGCGTCGGGGCCGGGGCGGGGCACGAGGGCGACGTCGAGGCGCTGGGTGCCGGAGCGCAGCACCAGGGTGCGGACGGACGGGTAGTAGCCGTCGGCGCAGTCGCCCTCCATGCAGACGTAGTACACGGTGACGATGCTGTAGCCGGGGGTCACGAGGCCGGAGAAGCTGCCGTCGGCCTGCACGCTGAGGGAGCACTCCGGGCCGGCCCAGATGGCGGGCTTGGCGATGGCGTCGCCCTCTGCCATCATCGGCACGGGGGCGGCGGCGCACCATTGGCCGCCTTGCTCGGTGCGGCCGAACTCGGGGTTGTTGACCGTGATCGCGACCGAGCCGATGCCGTGGCCGTCGCCGTCGGTGACGCGGCCCTCGATGCGGGCGTCGCGGGGCGGGTAGCGCTTGACGTCGAGGTCCGCGCGCACGGAGGCGCCCTTGCCGACCTGGACGTCCTTGTAGAGCGGGGCGAAGTCCTCGGAGCCGACGCGCAGGCCGACGGTGGCGCCGCCGTAGACGTGGATCGCGTAGGAGCCGTCGCTGGCGGTCGTGGTGTGGTTGCCGTAGTAGGCGTAGCCGGGGCTGGGGGGCACCGACGACGCGGGCGCGCCCGGCTCGTCGGCCGGCATCGGCTCGGTGTGGCAGCACGAGGGGTTGGCGTCGATGCGCAGGCCGGCGACGGGCTTGCCGTCCTGGTCGCGCACGACGCCGTGGAGTTCGGCGTCCTGGGCGGGGACCCGCTCCAGGGTGATGTCCTGGCGGCTGCCGTCCACCAGCACCTCGGCGTTGTAAGGCACGAAGCCTGGGGCGTCGTAGGCGCCGACCGACTGGTAGCCGCCCGTGGTCGCGACCCGGAACAGGCCGTCCTCGCCGGTGGCGACGGGCGGCTGGTACGAGGAGTCGCGCGAGCAGCACACCGTGACGATGGCCTCGGCCACCGGCTTGCCGGCGGCGTCCTTGACGATGCCTTGGAACTCGACCGGGACGCCGGCGAGGGTGTAGGCCGCCTTGGTGGCGCCCGCGACCTCGACGGTGGCCGTGCGCGCGGCGAAGCCGGCGCGGGTCGCCTGGAGGTTGTAGGTGCCGTCCGCCAAGGCGTCGAAGGCGGCGACACCGTTGGCGTCGGTGGTCGCGCTGCGGTCGACGGCGCCGACGTTGTTGCCGAGCGGGCCGTTGCGGGTGACGCGGACGGTGGCGCCCGCCAAGCCGCGGCCCTCGCACAGGGCCGTGTCCTTGGACTCGGAATAGGTCGGCTGGGCGCAGATGGTGACGGTAAGTGTGGAAGCGCCTTGGGCGTCCGCGTGCGGGGCGCTGGCCACGAACGCGAACATCAGCAGGGCGGTGGCCACCAAGAGGAGGGGGCGCATGGGTAGGTCGATGGGCGCCGTCCCCATATAAGAGAGGGTTGGAGGTTGGTTTTCTCCCCAACCGGGGGCTGCGCCCCGCGGGACGTCCGCGCCCAGGAGGGCTCACATGCCGATGGCGTGGCGGGCGGCGGCGTCGGCCTCGGCGTTCTCGAGCCGCGGGACCCATTCCAGCTTGGCGCGCTCGAACTGCCCCAACAGGCGCTTGGCCTCGGCCACCAAGGGCTGGAGGTTCGCGGCCTTGACGGCGTAGCGGCCCTCCAGTTGCCGCAGGACCAGTTGGGAGTCGCCGCGGATCGTCACCCGGGTCGCCCCGGCGGCGTGGGCGCGCAACAGGCCCAGGATGATGGCGTGGTATTCTGCCTCGTTGTTGGTGCCGTGGCCCATGTTGCGGCTGAACGATTCGCGCCGGCCGGCGACCTCGACCACGGCGCCGGCGCCCATGGGGCCGGGATTGCCGCTGCAGGCGCCGTCGAACCACACGGTGGCGTCGGTCAACGCGGCGGCGAAGCGGCGGGCGAGGGAAAACGCTTCAGCAGTCGCAGCCCAGGCTGTCGTCCGCCTCGGCCGCCTCGCGGTCGCGCTCGACGCGGGCCTGGGACGCGAGGTCCTCCTCCAGGCGGTCGCGGGCCACGGCGGCCACGATCTCGGCGGCCAGGTCGTCCTCGATGACATTCAGGGTGCGGGCACCCTTGCGCAGCTCGTAGCTGTCGGCCATGCCGACCCCTTGGGTGCGGGCGGGCTTGAACGGGGCCGCCTCCGGCAAGGGCAGAAGCCGCGCCCCGGGATTCGCCGCGGATTCCGCGGTTGCGGGCGGGATGGGGGGCTGGGACAAGCCTAGGCGGGCGAATCCGCGGTCTTTGCGCCCAGGTTGTCCTAGGCCAAGCCTGGGCTAAAGCAGCGGCTCCTTCGGCTTCCCCTTCCCACGCCGCGGCCCGACCCGCTCCTCCACCTTCTCCTGCGCCGCGGCCTGGCGCTCGGAAGGCTCGTCCTTGTGCGACCCGGCGTCGGTCTTGAGCTGCAGGATCTCGTCCCGGAGCAGGGCGGCCTTCTCGAAGTCCCACGCCTTGGCGGCGGCCTGCATCTCGTGCTCCAAGTCGCGGATGAGGCGGTCGAAGTCGGTCTTGCCCATCTTGGCGATGGCCTCCTTGGGGATGGCGGGGATCTTCTCGCCGATGCGGCGGCCGTCGATCTCGAGGCCCTTCATGCTGCGGACGGCGTTCGTCGGGGTGATGCCGTGCTCCTTGTTGTACGCGACCTGCTTGGCGCGCCGCTCGTTGGTGGCGTCGATGGCCACCTTCATGGCGTCGCTCATCCGGTCGGCGTACATCAGGACCCGGCCGTGGACGTTGCGGGCGGCGCGGCCGATGGTCTGGATGAGGCTGGTGTGGCTGCGGAGGAAGCCGATCTTGTCGGCGTCGAAGATGGCCACCAGGCTCACTTCGGGCAGGTCGAGGCCTTCGCGCAGCAGGTTGATGCCGACGAGGACGTCGTGCTCGCCCTTGCGGAGCTTCTCCAGGATGATGACGCGCTCCAGCGTGTCGATGTCGGAGTGCAGGTAGGCGACCTTGAGGCCGAGGCCTTGGTAGTGCTTGGTGAGCTCCTCGGCCATCTTCTTGGTGAGCGTCGTGATGAGGATGCGCTCGCCGCGCTTGGCGGTCTTGACGATCTCGCCGTAGAGGTCATCGACTTGGCCTTGGACGGGGCGGACCTCGACCTCGGGGTCGATGAGGCCGGTGGGGCGCACCACGGCCTGCACGCGCAGCTCCTCCTTCTCCGCCTCGTAGGGGCCTGGCGTGGCACTCGTGAACACCACTTGGCGGAACTTGCGTTCGAACTCGTGGAACTTCAGGGGGCGGTTGTCGAGGGCGCTGGGCAGGCGGAAGCCGTATTCGATGAGCGTCTCCTTGCGCATCCGGTCGCCGTTGTACATGCCGCGCACCTGGGGGACCGTCACGTGCGACTCGTCCATGATCAACAGGTAGTCGTCGGGGAAGTAGTCCATCAGGCAGGCGCCGGGGTCGCCGCGCGGGCGGCCGCTCAAGGGCTGGCTGTAGTTCTCGATGCCGTTGCAGTAGCCGATTTCCCGCAGCATCTCGACGTCGAACCGGGTGCGCTGCTCCAACCGCGCCGCCTCCAGGATCTTGCCTTGGCCGCGCAGCTCGGACAGGCGGTCCTTGAGCTGCTCCTGGATGCGCTGGATGGCGGCCTCGAGCTGGTCCGGCGGCAACACGAAATGCTTGGCTGGGAACACGGTCGCGCCTTGGTAGTCCACCAGGGTGTCGCCGGTGAGGCGGTGGACGCGGCGAATCGACTCGACCTCGTCGCCCCACAACGCCACGCGCAGCGGGTCCTCGTCGCCGGGGGGCAGGATGTCGATGGTGTCGCCGCGGACCCGGAACGTGCCCGGCTTCAGCTCGGCGTCGTTGCGCTCGTAGTAGATGTCCACCAGCCGGCCGGTCAAGGTGCGGCGCTCGATCTTCTCGCCCACGTGCAAGAGCAGGTTGTTGGCGCGGTAGTTCTCCGGCGAGCCCAGGCCGTAGATGCACGACACCGACGACACCACCACCACGTCGTCGCGCGTCATGAGCGACTGCGTCGTCGAGTGCCGCAGCTTCTCGATCTCCTTGTTGACGTCCGACTCCTTCGCGATGTAGGTGTCCGACTGCGGGACGTACGCCTCGGGCTGGTAGTAGTCGTAGTAGCTGACGAAGTACTCGACCGCGTTCTGGGGGAAGAACGCCTTCAGCTCCTCGTAGAGCTGCGCCGCCAAGGTCTTGTTGTGGCTGATCACCAAGGTCGGCTTGCGGACCTGCGAGACCACCTGCGCCATGATGTAGGTCTTGCCGACGCCGGTCACGCCTTGGAGCGTGATGAAGCGCTGGCCCGCTCGGACGGCCTTGACGATGGCGGCGATGGCGGGCCCCTGGTCGCCCGCGGGCTCGAAGGGGGCCTTGAGCTGGTAGGCCACGCGCTGCGGAAGACGAAGCGGGGAAAAAGGAGGGGGAACGGGCCTACTTGGCCTTCTTCGCGGCCGCCTTCTTGGCAGGCGCCTTCTTGGCCGAGGCCTTCTTCGCGGCCGCCTTCTTGGCGGGGGCCTTCTTGACCTGCTTAGGGGCCTTGGGGGACTCGGTCAGCTCGGGCGCCACGACGGGCGGGGGCTGGGGACGCGAGACCTCCGGGAGCGACTTGTCGGCAGGCGGCTGGGGCTTGGCGGCAGGCTTGCGGCGGAAGAAGCGCAGGACCATCAAGGGCTTCGACGGGCGGGTCGCTTATGACTATTCTGGCGAGCGGCGCGCGACGTGGCCGCCGTCAGACGTACATCGGCGACGCCCCGCACGCCGTGAGGCCGGCGGGGCCGGCCACGCTCTCGACCGTGTAGCCGCCGAAGCTGGCGGGCGCCGGCTCGACGTCCGGGACGCCCGTGACGTGGCCGTTGGCCACGGTCTGGGCGAAGAGGTCGTCGTACACGAGGGCGGTGGCGGGCGGGCAGGAGATCCCGCCGATGGAGGCGACGAACTGCACGTCGCTGCCTGGCGTAGCGGGATGGGTCGACTGCATGGTGATCCTGAACCAGGCGGGCCCGCCCATCGGCGCCATGGTGGGCGGGGCCGCGGCGCAGGCTCCGCCCGTGTAGGGGTTGTAGAAGCCGTTCGAGCCGCCTTGGTCGACGCCGGTGCCGACGAAGGCGCATGTGACGCCCGCGAAGCCGGGGCTCATGAAGCAAAGCTTGCCGAAGCCGCTGTGGCCCGGGTCCGGGAAGGCAGGCGGCGCCTCGCAGACGGGGAAGGCGAAGATGGCGTCGGCGGCGTTCCAGGCATAGTAGGGCTTGCAGACGAGGCTTAGCAGGGCGTTCAGGGTGGTCCGCAGGGATGGGTCCGGGACGAAGTTCGCGATGGCGCGCAGCGTGATGCAGAGGGGCTGGTCGTCGGTGAACGGGTCGCCAAGCGGGAAGTACACGCTCGGGGACCGGCCCCACTCCTGGGCGTCGAGGCCGTTCTGGTTGTTGAAGGCGTCCGGCGTGACGTGGTACGCGGCGCCCGGCACCGCCAAGGCGAGCGCCAAGGCGACGGTTGCGATGCTGGAAAGGATGGGGGTGCTTTGCATGTCCGACCGACCGTGGCGGCAGGTGCAAGGCAAGGGTTCAGGCTTGCGGCCGATGTGGCTACACCCGCGTGTCCTACAGCGCGATCTGCCCTTCGGCGCTGCGCTTCGCGAAGTCGCGCAGCAGCCATGCACTGAAGGGCAGCGCCGGCAAGCCAAACCCGCCCAGCAGCAGGAAGAAGCCGGCGCTGGTGCCGGGGTACTTCTTGAAGCCGACTGAGTCGCTGGGGACGAAGGCGCGGCTGAGGAAGTGGCCGCCGACGAAGGCGAACGGCGCGAGGAACAGGCCGGTCAGGCTGGGGTAGAAGAACCAGGCCATCTGGCTCTCCATCTGGTGGGTGAACTCCGCCTTGTGGTGGTAGGCGTCCTCGAAGCCCTGCTCCATGGTGAGCGGCTGCTGGTGGGAGTCCTTGAAGTCGTGCTCGAGCGCCGCCGCGGTGACGGGCTGGGTGCAGTCGCCGGTCTTGGCGTCGCGGGCGCAGGCGCCGTCGGGGCCGATGGAGAGGACGCCGCCGACGGTGCTGGCGTGCAGGGAGCGCTCGATGAGGTCGTGGGCCTCGGCGTCGCCTTCGGGCGTGTGCTTGGCCAAGTGCGGCTGGACCTTGAGCCAGAGGAGGTGGTTGCCGGCGAGGCGCTTCATGGTGGCCTCCGCGGCGGCAAGGTCGGCGTGGGCGGTGACGAGGGCGGCCTGGAGGGCGGTGAGGTTGCCCTCGGCGTTGGTGCGCTGCTTGGTGCCTTCCGGGGTCGCGTTGACCGCGTCTTGGGCGGCCAGGATCTTGGCGGGCAGGATGTTGTCGATGGCGTTGGTCTTGCTGACGCGCGCCTTCTGGGCCTCGAGGTAGTCGGACTCGCCGACGGTCTTGTTGAGGTTCTGGGTGAAGGTGGCGTGGATGCCGTCGTGGCCGGCGGACTCGAAGCCGTGCAGGGCCACGATGCCGACGCCGCCGAGCACCAGGCTGGCCACGAGGGCGCCGACGGCCTTGGCGCGGGCGGCGGGGACGACGTCGGCGTGGCGGCGGGCCATGCGGAACAGCAGGCCGGCGGCGGCGACCACCAGAATGGCGGTCCCGACAGCGACGACGGCCAGGAGGGCCACCTCGAGCTGCATCGGGCCGCGCGAGGCAGGTCTTGCTGAAAGCCTTTGGGAAGCCCTTGCTTCGGCGCCGCGTGGAGGAAGGCCAAGCGGGCGAGGAGCGGGCCGTCACGGCATGGGTCGCGGACTGGGTCGCCGGCTTCGCGGGGCCCACCTACGGGCCGCACGGCCTGGACAAGTGCATCGAGCAGGGCGACGGCTCCGGCCGGATCCTCAAGTCGGGCGCCTCGGCGCTGCGCGAGGCCGGCATCCGCCATCCCGACCTGCAGCCGTACCTCGACCTCGCGCACGCCGTCCAGGAGCACGCGGGCGACCAGGCGACGGGCGCCATCCTGCTCGCGGCCCACCTGATGCGGGCCGCCGACCGCGCCCGGCAAGCCGGCGTCCCGGTCGCGGCCCTGCTCGACGGCTACCAGCTCGCGCTGCGCCAGGCGCGCGCGGAACTCAACGCCATGGCGAGCCGCGACGCGGCCGGCGCCAGCCTGCGCAGCGTGCTGCCGGGCCAGCCCGACCTTGCCGCCACCGTGCTGCGCGGCCTCGCCCATCTCAGCCTCGACGGCGAAATCCGGCTCGACGCCGTCGACGTGCGGGCCGAGGCCGACGGCCCCGCCTGGCTGCCCGGCGTCGCGGTGGCGCCCCAGCACCTCCCGCGCGACGTGCCCGCCGCGACGCCGGTGCGCGTGCTGCTCCTGACCGACGACTGGAAGCCCGGCCCATGGAACGAGCGCATGTCCTACCGCATGACGGCCGACCACGCGCTTGCGGCCTGGACCGACGGGGAGGACCGCAGGCGCACGGAGGCCCTCGGCCACCTCCAGCGGCTCGGCGTCAACCTGGTCGTCTGCGCCCGCGAGGTCAACCCCGAGCTGGCCGAGCGCGCCGCCACCCGCGGCATCACCGTGTGGAACGACGCCCCGCGCAGCGCGCTCGACCGCCTGCGCGGCGCCACCGGCGCGACCCCCGTCCCGCGCCTGGAGGAGGCCACGGCCGCCGACTTGGGCACAGGCACCCTGGTGCGCCGCCCCGGCCACGCCGGCTGGATGGTGCAGGGCGCCGGCCCGTCCGCCACCCTCGTCGTGCCGGCGCACAACGCCATGGCGCAAGACCGCGCCAAGGACGACGCCGAGCGCCTGCTGCGCGCCGCCGGCGCCCACCTCGGCGACCCCTCCTGCGTCCCGGGCGGCGGCCGCTGGCAGCGCCACCTCGCCAAGGCCTTGCGCGCCGCGGCCGACGCCGGGCCCGGCAAGACGCCGTGGGCGTTGCGCGCCGCCGCCGACGGCTTCGCCCGCCTGGCCGACCTGCTGGTGGCCAACGCCGGCCACGACCCGATCGTCGAGCCGCTGCTGCCCGACGCCGACGGCGTGCTCGACCCCGCGGCGCCGGTGCGCATCGCCGTCACCGCCGCGTTCGAGACCGCGATCCAACAGCTCCGCATCGACGGGCGCTACCGCAAGCGGGCCAGCAGCCAGCGCGGCCTGCGCGGCTCCGACGACGCGCCCGGCTCCGCGTCGGGGCTGCCGGGCGACATCCCGCCCTTGATGTGATCAGGGCCGGGGCGGGCGCGGCCGCGTCGTCGTGACGATGGGCCCATGCGAGCGCGCAGGCGCCGCGGCCGCCGCCCGCTTCGGCCGGCGCCGGTCCTGGCGGAACTGCAGGAACAGGAACAGCACGGCCGCCGCCATCAGCGCCGCGCCCAACGCGGCGGCGAGCGCCACCGGGAACTCCTGCTTCGCCAGCGACTCCCGCTTGCAGGTGACGATGGCGCCGCAGGACGCGTCCGGCTGCGCGGTGAGGGCCAGCACGCCGGCGGCGGCGAACGCCAGCAGCCCCAGGGCGCCCAGCGCGAAGGCCACCGCCCGGTACGTCACCACGGCCTGCACGATTCGGCCCCGTCATTTGGGCGTGCCGATGCGAAGGACCGGCAAGGCTTTGGGGTGTGAAGGGCACGACCGGCGCTTCGTCCTCGCGCTAGGCCGCCTTCCACTTGATGTTGCATCCCATCGACGCCACCTGCGGCTCGATCGGCGCCCGGCCCGCCAGCAATCCTTCCACGGCCATCGTGAGGTCGATGCCGGTCACGGGCTTGCCGTTGCCTGGGCGCGAGTCGTCGAACTGGCCGCGGTAGACCAGGCGGTGGTCGCGGCCGTAGAGGAAGAAGTCCGGCGTGCAGGCGGCGTGGTAGGCGCGGGCCACTTCCTGGGTCTCGTCGAACAGGTAGGGGAAGCGGTAGCCGCGGTCGCGGGCCTCGCGACGCATGTTGGCGGGGGAGTCCTCGGGGTAGCGCTCGGCGTCGTTGGCGTTGATGGCGACCACGGCGAGCCCCTTCTGGAGGTATTTGGCGGTGGCGTCGGCGAGCCCCTTGGCGACGTGCTTGACGTAGGGGCAGTGGTTGCAGAGGAACATCACCAGCAGCGGCCGGCCCGCGAAGTCGGCGCGGCGGACGGCGCGGCCCTCGGTGTCGGGCAGCGCGAAGTCGGGGGCGGGCGTGCCGAGCTCCACCATCGTGGACGGCGTCAGGGCCACGGGGCGCCGAAGCCGGCCGCGTTCAAAAGAGGGGAGGAAGGAGAGGGAAAAAGGAGGCGCTGGCGCGCGCTTACTCGGCCTGGGCCTCGGCCGTCTTCTTGGCGGCCTTGGCGGGCTTCGCGGGCTTGGCAGGCTTGGCGGCGGCGACGGCCTTGCCGGTCGCGGTGCCCTTGCCGGCGGCGCGGGCGGACGTCGTCTGGCGGTCGCCCTTGTGCTCGGCGTAGGCCTTGGTCCAGCCGACGTGCCGGTTGACGCGGCCGAGCTCGACCTGGTTGCGCTGGCACTTGCTGCTGCAGAAGTGGAACACGGTCGCGTCCCGCTTGATGTACATCTTGCCGGTGCCGGCCTCGACGGGCTTGCCGCAGAAGGAGCAGTTGCTCACTTCTTCCGACCCCCGCCGCCGATGGTGCGCGCCTCGCGCTCGGTCTCGCGCAGCATCAGGATGTCGCCCATCTGGATGGGGCCCATCGCGTTGCGGGCGATGATGCGGCCCTTGTCGCGGCCCGCAAGGACGCGGACCTTGACGAGGGTGACCTCGCCGGTCATGCCGCCGCGCGAGACGACCTCGACGACCTCCGCGGGGAAGGCGTCGGTCTCGCCGGCCTGGGGCGTGGCGGGTGCCGAGGCGGGTGCCGCGTCGGCGTCCTTCGGGGCCTTGGCCGCCTTCGCCGGCTTGTCGTCGGCGGGGGCCTTGCCCTTCTTCGCTTCTTCAGCCATGGGAACTGCCTCCTTACGCGCTCTTGAGGGCGCTGGTCTTCTTGGCGACGTCCTCGACGGACTCGGCGGCGGTGCCGGCGTCGACGATGGCGACCGCGGCGGTGCCGACGGCGAGGCCGGCGGCGTTGCCGAGCTCGGCCTTGGAGGGGACGTAGCCGTAGGGGATGCCCTTCTCCTCGCACAAAAGCGGGATGTGGGCGAGGATCTCCTCGGGGGTGACGTCCTCGGCCATGACGACGAACTTCGCCACGCCGCGCTCCACCTGCTTCGTGACCTCGTTGGCGCCCTTGGCGACCCGGCCCGTGCTGCGGGCCTTCTCGATGGTCTCGTAGATCTGCGCCCCAAGCTCCTTGGGGGTCTCAAAACGAACGAACATTGCCATAGTTGTCTGTCTCCATAGGGAGTTTGGGCCGCGGTGGCGCCCCGCCCTCCTTCATCTTTCAACGACCGACCCGGGGGGACCCGGCACAGGCGTCGGGGGCCGGCTCAGGATGGTTCGTAGATAAGCCTGCCTGAGGAGGTGCTGGGAGTTTCCCGGCGTATCGCGTCGCCTTATGTGCCGCGCCGTCGGACCAGGAGACAAGGTGACCCCGATGGAACCCCAACACACCCCCAAGAAACCCTGGAAGAAGGCGGGCCTTGCTGCCCTTGCCCTGACTGCCCTGCTGGCCCTGGCCATCCCGGGCACGGCCATGCTCGGCCTCGGCGCGACCGGCGCGGCGGACGCTGCCGCCGACGCCGCCGCGGACGCTGGCCTGGACGCCGCCGCGGATGCGGACGCCAGCCTTGACGCCAACGTCGACGCCAACCTCGACGCGGCCCTCGACGCCAGCGTCGACGCCGACGCCCAGCTCGACGCCGCGGCCCACGCCGCGGCCGACGTGACGGCGGACGCGCAGGCGACCGCCACCGGTGCCCTCGGCACGGGCCTCGGCCTGGCCGGCACCGCCACCGCGACCGCCCAGTCGACGGTCCACGGCACGGTCGACGGCGCGCTCGACGCGGCCGCCAACGTGGCCGCGGACGCCCACGCGGCGGTCGACGCGGACGTCGCGGCCGACGCCCAGCTCGACGCGGGCCTGCAGGCGGACGCCTCGGTCGACGCCCAGGCGGACGTCGAGGCCGACGCGAGCTTCATGGGCCAGGTCGAGGCGTTCTTCTCCGGCATGGTGTCCGGGGTCGCGAGCCTGTTCTGAGCCAAGCTGACATTCCCTTCTTCCCTTTTCCTTCCGTTTCCTTCGATTTTTTCGGCTACGCTTCGTTGCGGCGCAGGATGGCCAAGACCACCAGCAGGCCCAGGAGGCCTGCGGCGGCGAACGCCAGCATGAACGCCTTGGCGCCCGAGCCGAGGCCGCCTTGCTCGGCGGCCAGGACGGCGGGCCGGCCTTCGGCGTCGCTGCTGCGCGCCTGGGCGGCGGCGAGGCGGTCGGCGGCGCAGGCGTCGCCGACGCCGTCGCCGTCCGCGTCGGCCTGGTCCGCGTTGGCCAGTTGGAGGCAGTTGTCGGCCGGGATGCCGGCGGCGGGCTGGTCGCGCACCGTGTCGCCGTCGGCGTCCGGGTCGCACAGGTCGCCGAGGCGGTCGCCGTCGAGGTCCTTCTGGTCGCGGTCGGCCACGTCGGGGCAGACGTCGGCCACGTCGGCGACCCCGTCGCGGTCGCGGTCGCGCGCGCCGCCGGCGCGCAGCCGGCGCGCGGCCTCGGCCTCCGGGCCCGTGAGGCCGGGGTCGTCGTCGCACAGGTCGCCGAGGCCGTCGCGGTCGGCGTCGCCCTGGTCGCGGTTGACGCGGTCGGGGCAGTTGTCCTGCGCGTTGGCGATGCCGTCGAGGTCATGGTCCTCGGCGGGCGGCAGCGGCGGCGGGTACGGGCGGACGGCGATGTCGACCTCGGTGCCGACGGTGCAGCCGCCGCCGTCCGTGGCCAGCAGGGTGAGGGTGTAGGCGCCAGCGTCGCCGGCCGCGGTGGGCCAGCCGAACTCTCCGGTGGCGGGGTTGAAGGTGGCGCCCGTCGGCAGCGGGAACAGGTCGAAGCTGTAGGGGCCGTCCTCGAAGTCCCAGACGATGGGCAGGAAGCCGACGGCGTCGAACTCCATCGCGTCGATGGGCGGGACCGGGTTGAGGTTGAGGCAGCAGTCGGGGTCGCCGGCGCTCACGATGGTGAAGGTGCGGGTGGTGAGGGCGCCGTTGTTGTCCATCACAGTGTGCGTCACGGTGTAGGGGCCCGGCGCCTTGTAGAGGTGGTCGACCTTCTCGCCGGTGGCGTTGCCGCCGTCGCCGAAGGTCCAGGCGTGGGTGCGGACGAAGCCGTCGGGGTCGGTGCTCTTGCTCCCGTCGAACGAGACGCGGGAGTCCTCGCAGGCGGTGCGGGCGAGGTAGGTGCCGGCGGCGACGGGCGGGATGTTGGCGGGCTTGACCGGGATGATGTCGACGTCGTCGAAGCCGAACATGAAGGTGGCCGGCGCGCCCGTGCTGGTGTCGCAGGCGGGGTTGCTGCCCGGGTTGCACTGCCCGAAGGTCCAGACGCCGGCGCCCACCGCGGCCATGGCGGCGTAGGCGTCGATCTCGGAGGAGGCGGCGCCGTAGTAGATGCGGAACTCGCGCTTCTCGCTGGCCGCGATGACGCCGAAGTGGAAGTCGAAGGCGGCGCCGTGGTCGCTCGGGCCGGAGTCGATGAAGTCGGAGCCGCAGCCGGGGCCGTACATCAGGATCGAGCCGAGGCCGCTGAGGGGGTTGCCGGTGGCGAAGCCGTCGTCGCTGGAGCAGGACAGCGCGGTCGGCAGCGGGCTCTTGGCCTCGATGGTGACGAACTCGCTGAAGGCGGTGGGCTGGATGTCCCAGTCCATGGCGCGGCGGTAGCGCAGGTCGACGTGGGCGGGGCCGGTGTTCTCGATGGTGACGTTGACCTCGTACAGGTCGTTGGTGAGTGCCGTCGGGTGGAAGTCGTGGGTGACCAGCAGGTCGCCGGCGCGCACGGTGGCCACGGCGGTGCTGGCGGTGTTCGAGAACGCCACCGGCGTGAGGCCGGAGCCGGGGCCGGCGCTGCCGCTGCGGGCGTAGCCCGACACGGCGCCGTCGTACGACACGCCCCAGGTCTCGCAGGCGCAGCCGTCGGCCGTCGACTCGTAGCCGGTGGCCATGTGGCGCAGGCCGACCAGGCCCGTGCCGGCGCCGCCGGTGCAGACCGTGACGCCGCCGACGACGGTGCAGTCGCCGTCGGTCGAGACCGGGGAGGCGATGAGGGCGCCGTCGGCGCGGACGCCGACCTGGACGAAGCCGTTGTCGATGACCGCCTGGGCCTGGGCCTCGTGCGGGATCATCGTGAGAAGCCCCAGGCCCACCAGGGCCAAGGCTGGAAGCAGCATCGCTGGACGCATCGACAGACCGAGCGGCCCACGGCGCTGGTGCCTCAAAATCCTTTGCAGCCGCGGCCCCCGCGCCGCAGCCCGCCCGCCGCCAGCACGGCCAGCACGGCCAGGGGCGCGCCCAAGGGCGCCGCCTCGGCCTCTTGGTCCTGTGGGGCAGGGGTGGGCTCGGCGGGGGCGCCGGGGGCCACGTCGAAGCTTGCCAGCAGGGCGGGGCCGGCCAGGGCGGTGCGCGCCTCCAGCGGGTAGACCTGGGCGCGCACGTCCTGGCGCCCTTCCTGAAGGGCGAGGCGGAGCGGGAAGCTGCCGTCGCCGTGGGTGTGCAGCTTGGCCTGGACGACGGGGACGCCGGCGCGGGCGACCTCGAGCTCGACCTCGGTGTGGTCGAACGGGCGGCCGGCGAGGTCGTGCGAGGCCAGCGCGAGGTCGAACGGGACGCCGGCCTGGGCGGCGGGGGCGGTGAAGACGAGGTCCTGCGGGCCGACGGCGGACGGGTCGCTGGGCGGCAGCACGGTCCACGGCAGCTCGACGGTTTCGCCGCCGGCGGTGTACGCGATGGTGTAGGCGCCGGGCGGGCGGGTGGTCGTGACCTCGGCGACGGGGCCGGCGAGCTGGTCGGTGGCCAGCAGGACCCGGCCGGCGGCGTCGTGCATCCGGACGGCGATGGGGCCGGCGGGGCCGACGGCGGCGAAGCGGGCGCGGGTGTCCGGGCCGACCGCGGTCCAGGGGTCGTAGGTGCCGAGCAGGGTGGCGTTGCCCGCGCCGGCGCGCACCACGGCGTTGCCCGGCATGGGGCTGGGGGACGGCAGGGCGGGCGGGTCGGCGCGCGGGGCGGCCTCGACAGCGAACGTCTCCTCGTGGACGACGGGCGCGAACGGCGCGTCGAGCGGGGTCGCGAGCAGGCGGAACCGGTAGGTCACGCCGGGGTCGAGCCCAAGCTCCACCACGTGCGCGACGGCCACGGTCGCGAGGCGGGCCGCGGGCTTCCCGTCCGCCATCGCCTCGAGCTGCAGCCGGGACGGCACCTGGACGCCGCCGACGGACACGATGGCGTCGAAGCGCACCATGCCGTCGACCAGGCTGTGGGCGACGGCCAAGGTCCCGGCCTCGGTGGGGACGGGCAACGCTTCGCCCTCCAGCGCGCCGAGGACCGCGCCGGCGTCGTCCAGCGCCTCGACGCGGTACGGCCCAGGGGCGGGGAAGGCGAGCGCGAAGCGGGCAACACCGTCGTAGTCGTGGCCGGAGTCGGGCGTGGTCTCGAACAGCACCAGGCCGCCCTGCGTCACGCGCAGGTGGTTCTGCTGGTGGAAGTCCGGCGCGTCGTCGTCGCCCAAGGCCAAGGCGGCGAAGCCGGCCAGGACGCCGGCGTGGACCGGCCCCTCCGCAAGGATGCGCACGCTGCCGCCCTCCTCGTGGGCGTGCTGGGCGTCGGCCGCGGGGACCAGGACCAGGAGGGCAAGGAGGAGGACGGCAAGCACGCGCATGGCCGGGACGCAGGCCGGGCGCCTGTAAGCGTTGTGGCGGGGCTATAATGGCCATCCGGCTGTCGTCCCGCGATGGCGGACGTGGCGGCCGGGTTCCTCGCCATCGCGTTGCTGACGTTCGCCGGCTTCGTGGCGGGCCGCATCTTCCAGCGCACCCGCGTCCCCGACGTCCTGCTGCTCTTGGGCCTCGGGCTGATGTTGGGCCCGGTCAACCGCGTGCTGGCGGGCCGCGGCTGGGGCTCCGACCAGCTTGCCGCCGCCCTGGACCCGGCCATCCTGCGCGCCGCCACGCCGGTGCTCGCCGGCATCGCCTTGGTCGTGCTGGTGTTCGACGCCGGGTTGCAGCTCGACTTCGGGCCGTTCCGCAAAGGCCTGCGCCCGGCGCTGCTGCACACCCTCCCGATCTTCTTCCTGACCGCCCTCGGCATCGCCGGCGTCGGCGTCCTGCTGTTGGGGATGCCGCCCCTGGTCGCCGCCATCCTCGCGGTCGCCCTGACCAACGTCGACCAGGTGGTCTCCAGCGGCGTTCTCCGGGACCTGCGCATCCCCGACCGCCAACGCGCCATCTACACCATCGAGATGGCGGTGTACGACCTGGTGTGCATCCCGCTCATCGTGTCGCTGTTGGCGTTCGCCGACGGCACCGGGACGCCCGCGCTGTTCGTCCGCCAGTTCGCCGTCCTCTTGTCCGTGTCGCTCGCCGTCGGCCTGGCGGCGGGCATCCCGTGGCTGTTCGCGCTCCGGACCCTGAGCGGCCACCCGCACTCCTACATGCTCACGTTCGCCACCATGATCGGCGTCTACGGCGCCTCCGAGCTCCTGGGCGGCTCCGGCGCCTTGAGCATCCTGCTGTTCGGCATCCTGGTCGGCAACCGCACCGCCATCCTGCGCCGCTTCGCCCGCGTGCGCGAGGACGACCACGAGCACGGCAAGGTGGTCGCGTTCCACGACGAGATCACGTTCCTGGTGCGCACGATGTTCTTCCTGTTCCTGGGCGCCAGCTTCACCTTCGAGGGCGGCCTCTGGCCCGCCACCCCCGTCGCGTTCTTCCAAGGCCTCAGCCCCGGCGCCCTGTTCCTGGCGGCGGCGTTCCTGTTCCTCGCCGTCATCGTCGCCGCCCGCTACCTCAGCGTCCGCCTCGCCTCCATCCGCGACCCCGCCCAGGCCGACCTGTTCGGCGTGTTCGGCCGCGGCCTCGACACCGCCGTGCTTGCGACCCTGCCGTTCGTGGCGCCCGCGTACGTCCCCGGCAGCGCCTTCCACGACCTGTTCAGCCCGTGGGAGGCCGCCTTCACCAATCTCAGCCTGCTCTTGGTGCTGCTGACGGTGGCGGCCTCGGGGCTGGTGGTGTGGCGGCAGGAGCGGGCGCAGGACCGGTTCGAGAAGGAGTCGGAGATGGTCGTGCCCGCCAAGCCGGCGGCGAAGCGGAAGGCCTGACCGGCCGGGCTCAGGAGGCGTCCCGGCTTCCCAGCACGCCCGTGCGCGCCGCGAGCGCCTTGAGGGTCCCCGACGTCGCCAACGTCCGCACCCGCACCTCGGCGCGCGGCCCCGCCCCGTCCTGCGCCCACGTGATGCCCGCCAGCAGGCCGCGCGCCCGCGCCGCGTGCAGGTGCTCGACGCGCACGACGCCGTGCGGCCAGGCGTAGCGCGTGAGCTGCGGCGCGTCGGATTCGGCCCAGCCGCCCGCGCGCGCCGCGGCGCGCAGGGCGCTGGCGAAGGCCTTGCGCGGGACGGGGGCGCCCGCCGCCACCTCGAAGGCGAGGTAGCGCGGCCGCGGCATCGACACCTTGCTCATGCCGGCCCCGTGCGGCGCTCGAACTCGGCGGCCTTGCTGAGGCGGTTGAGGATGGCGTTGCGGCGCCGGCTCTGCAGGTAGCTCCGGAGGCTGGTGCCAAGTGGCAGCAGCAGGGCGGCGGCGATGGCGCCCGGCGGCTCCCAGCGCAGCGTCTCCATCAGGAGCCACACCACGGGCGCGGCGCTCGCGAACAGGAACACGATGGCGAAGAACGGCAGGAACGGCTTGCGCGCCTCGGCCAGCAGGGTCTCGCGGTCGGCCGGGGCGAGCCGCTCGGCCTGGGCCACGAGCGGGCGGCCAAGCAGGGCGAAGCGCTCGCGCACCACCTCGATGGCCTCGCGGTAGCCGCGGCTGCGGCGGCTCGTGAGGGCGAAGCGGGTGGGCGTGAAGCGCAGCGTCTCGAGGGCGCCGCCGTGCAGCTCCAGCCCGATGCCGGTCTGGGTGACCTTGCCGTCGGAGGAGGCGAACGGCGACACGAAGGCGCCGGTCACGTCGTAGGAGACAGCGTAGCAGGCGGCGACCTGGGGCCACGGGACGAACGGGCGCCACCACCGCAGCACCAGGGCGCGGCTGGGGGCGACACCGTTCTCGTGGATGCGCACGGGGGTCGGCCAGAGGGCGGCCATGAGGACGAGGACGGCGGCGACGGGGGCGGCGTAGACCGCGTACAGGCGCGGCACGTTGTCGCGGGCAAGGTTCTCCAGCGAGCCGGTGGCGAACACGAAGCTGAACACCAGCAGGCCGGCGTAGAGGATGGGATGGGCGCGCGGCGGGCGGTACTCCCAGAGAAGGCGGCCGCGGTCCATGGAAGCGGCGAGGAGGCACCCCTTCAGGAGGGTTTCGCAGCTACGAAGGCCGGGTTGTCCTCTGCTCGCGCATGATGGCAAGGACCGCCCGAACCGCCTCGGGGGCTTCGGCCTCAGGATGCTGGGTGGACCGCCATTCGCGGAAGTAGCCGAACCCGGCCACCTTCTCATCCCGTTCCAGGCGTTTCAGGGCTGCCCGGACCCGCACGATCTCCTCCGGAGATGCCCAGTCCGTGCCAAACAGTTGCTGGGCGATGTCGCGGGTGTAGTGCCAACGCCCTCGGTTGCTTGGAAGGTTCAGGAACTCCAAGATGGCAGGGTCGAGCCGTGGATCGGCCATGCGCTCGCACCTTTGGTGCAGCCCTTAGGCCCTGGCCAGGCCCAAGTGAACGTGCAAGTTCAGCCAGCCTTTATGCAAGCCTGGCGGTGGCGCCGCGTCCATGGGCGGGCCTATCAAGTTCAAGCAGAACCTGCGGCTGTTCGAGGCCATCACGATCATCGTCGGCTCGATGATCGGCTCCGGCATCCTGCTGCTGCCCGCGGACATGGCGGAGGTGCTGCCGAGCCCGGGCCTCATCCTCTTGGTGATGGTGGCCGGCGCGGTGCTGACGGTGCTGGGTGCCTTGACGTTCGCGGAGCTGTCGAGCATGTTCCCGCGCGCCGGCGGCCAGTACCACTTCCTCAAGGAGGGCATCGGCCGGTTCAGCGCCTACCTGTTCGGGTGGTCGCAGTTCTGGGTCATCCAGAGCGGCATCATCGCCGGCGTCGCGGTGGCGTTCAGCCGGTTCGCCACCTACTTCGTCGAGCGTATGGGCGGCACGATGCCGGGCACGAAGTTCGCCCTCACGAGCCTCGTGGACACCGGCCCCTGCGTCGAGGAGAGCCTCGCCGGCGCCTGCACCCGCAAGCTGGTCCACATCGACCCCATCACGATCCCCGCCTACGGGCCTGCGTTCTTGGCCATCGCCGTCATCCTGCTGTTGGCGTTCATCAACTCGCGCGGCGCCGCCATCGCCGGCCGCATCCAGAACGTCAGCACCATCGCCAAGGTGCTGGGCCTGGCCAGCCTGGTCGTCATCGTGTTCGTGTTCGGCACCGCCCACCCGCAGGCCTACCAGGCCCAAGGCGGCGGCTTCGCGCCGGAGGGCATGGGCGGCGGCGCCCTCGTGGCCGCGTTCGGCGGCGCCCTTGCGTTGTCGCTGTTCGCGTTCGACGGCTGGCCGCAGGCCACCTACGTCGCCTCCGAGGTCCGCAACGCCCGGCGCAACCTGCCCGTGGCACTCATCGTCGGCCCGCTCATCACGAGCGCCATCTACATCGCGCTGGCGTCGAGCTACTTCCACGTCATCCCCATCGACCGGGCGGTCGAGCTTGGGGTCGCCAACCAGCGCATCGCCCCCGAGGCGGCAGGCGCCGTGCTGGGGATCGGCGGCTACGACTTCATCAGCGCCGTCGCCCTCGTGTCGGTGTTCGGCACGGTCAACGGCTTCCTGCTGACGGGGCCCCGCGTGTTCTACGCCTTCAGCCGCGACGGCAGCCTGCTAGGCTCGATGGGCACGCTCAACAAGCACTCGGTCCCGGGGTGGGCCATCTACTTCACCGCCATCTGGGCCAGCCTGCTCGTGATGACCGGCGGCTACGAGCAGCTCGTCATCATGGTGGTGTTCGCCATCTTCCTGTTCTACGTGCCGACCTCGTGGGCCCACGTCCGGATGCGCGGCGTCCCATGGCTGGGGATCAAGGGCACCCACGCCGACGTCGAGCGCCCGTTCAAGACGCCGCTCTACCCGTTCGTGCCGCTGCTGTTCATGGCGGCCTCGGCGTTCGTGGTCGGCATCATCTACTTCAAGTTCCTCGCGCAGGCGCTGATCGCGTCCGGCCTGATCCTGGCCGGCGTGCCGATGTTCTTCGTGCAGCGCAGCCGGGACCGGCAGCTGGCGGCGGACCAGGCCGAAACGGCCTAAGAGATGATTTCAAAATTCCAAGAAGGCCTGCGGCGGTTTCCGGCCATCGCAGTCCAAGGAAGGGGGTCCGCCGGCGGGCTGGAGGCCCGCCAAGGACCCCCTGACGCCGTATTGGGGGGCGGCAAACCGCCCCGAAGGGCGCGCCGCTTTGCGGCGGATTGCGGCCTTCCTTGCACTCCTTGCAAACCGGCGCGCGCAGGCCACTTGGAATTTTGAAATCGTCTCTAGGCGGACAGCCGCAGGATGGCCTCGGCCAGGTCGCCGCCGGTGGCCAGGAGCGCCTCGCAGGCCTTCGCCTCGGGGACCTTGGCTGCCTCCATGACGACCTTGACGTCGTCGGGCGAGGGGGCGTAAGGCGCGGCAGGAGCGGAGGACACGGAAGGCACGGCGGGCGGGGGCACGGCGGCGCCGGCCCGGTCGGACGCGACGGCCTTGCCCTGAATCTGCCAGGTCTCCTGGCCTTGGGCCTTCATGATCGACACCTCGGGCCGCTTGAAGCGGTACTCCTTGGTGGCGGTGCGCACCACGACCTCCTCGACCTGCTCGACGTCGCGCATCTCGATGCCCATGCGCTTCATCATGGCGGCCATCTGGCGGGTGTCGCCCATTCCAGGCATCATCGGCCAGGGCGAAGCTTGAATGGCGCTTGACCCTTTGCAGGCTGGGTGCCGAAGGCCATCCCGTGGGCAGAGGCGCGGCGCCTGGACCGCAACGCGGCGGAGCTTGGCGTCCCTGTTGCCGACCTGATGGCGCGGGCCGGCAAGGCGCTGGCGGCCGAGGTGCTGCGCATCGCGCCGCCCGGCGACATCGTGCTGTTGTGCGGCAAGGGCAACAACGGCGGCGACGGCCTGGCCGCCGCGGCGCTGCTGCAACGCCAAGGGCGCCGCGCCTGGGCCGTGCTGGCCGAGCCGCGCGCCGCGTTCCAGGGGCCGGGCGCCGGCTACCTCGGGCACCTGCAGGAGGACACGGTCGTGACCTGGGCCGGCAAGCCGGACCCGGCGTGGGCCGCGGCGCCGACGGTCGTCGATTGCCTCCTGGGCTCCGGCCTGAAGGGCGTGCCGCGCGGGCCGTACGCGTCGATGCTGCGCTGGCTCAAGGCGCGCAAGGACGCGGTCCGGGTCGCCTGCGACCTGCCGAGCGGGCTGGGCACCGCGATGGCGGTCCGGCCGGACGCGACCGTGACGTTCCACGCCCCGAAGGAGGGCATGGCGGCCGCGAACGCCGGGCGCATCGTGGTGGCGGACATCGGCGTCCCGCCGGCCGCCGCGGACGTCGGGGTCGGCGACCTGCACGAAGGCTGGATCGCGCGCCGCGCCGACTCGCACAAGGGCGACAACGGCGTCGTGCTGGTGGTGGGCGGCTCGCTCCCGTTGGTGGGGGCGCCCTACTACAGTGCGATGGCGGCCTACCGCACCGGGGCGGACCTCGTCCACTGCGTGGCCCCCGCCGACGCCGCCGCCGTGATGCGCAACTGGGGCCCGCACGCCATCGTCCACGACGGCAACCCGGGCCGCCACCTCACGCCGACCGCGCTCCAGCCGCTGCGCCGCCTGCTCCCGAAGTCCACCGCCCTGCTGCTGGGCCCCGGCCTCGGCCACGACCCGGAGAGCATCGCGCTCGCCCACGGCGCGCTCGCCACCGCCGCCCAGGCCCGCAAGCCGACCGTGGTGGACGCCGACGGCCTCGACGCCCTCTCGCCCGCCTTGTTCCGCAGCCACGGCCGGCGCATGGTGCTGACCCCCCACGCCCGCGAGTTCCTGGACCTTTCCGGGAGGGAGGCGACACCAGCGAACGTGCAAGCCTACGCCCGCCGCCACGGCGTCGTGGTGATGTGCAAGGGCGTCCTCGGGAAGGGCCATGCCAACCTGGTCACCGACGGCGCCCGCGCCCGCTTCTGCCGCCGCGGCCACCCGACGCTCACGGTCGGCGGCACGGGCGACGTGCTCGCGGGCATCACCGCCCAGCTTCTCGCGGTGGGCTCCAAGCCGTTCGAGGCGGCAGCAGCAGCGGCCTACCTCCTCGGGGCCGCCGGGGAGATCGCGGCCGCCTTGCGCGGCGACGGGGCGCTTGCCACCGACGTGGCCGAGGCCATCCCGGCCGTCGTGGCCCGCCTCGCCTGAGCCAAGGCCCGTCCGTTCCCGGCCAACCCCGCACGCGCCCCTTGCCCGCCCGTGCTCGGACCCCGCCTCCTGCCCGCCCTCGGCCTCCTGCTTGCCGGCACGCTCTCGGTGCTAGCCCACGCCCCGCCGCCGGAGGTCCACCCGCGCGACGCGGCGCTTTACGAAGGCCAAGGCGCCATCCAGGTGACGGGCACGGTCGTCCGCGCCCGCGACGGCACCGTCTGGCTGGCGCGCGACGGCGTCGAGCTGGCCGTGCGCGCCGCCGAGGTCCCCGTGGGCGCGCAGGCCACGGCGACGGGCCGGGTCCTCCGCCTCGGCGGCAGCCTGGTGCTGTGGGCCGACGCCCTCGACGTCGACGCCGCCGCGCCCACGGCCCTGCCCGAGCCCGGCTGGCACGCCCTCGCCGCCGACCCCGACGCATGGGCCGGCCGGCCCGTCGTGCTGGCCGGCGTCGTGCAAGGCGACCAGCTGCGCGACCAGGAAGGCCACCGCATCCGGCTCGCGGGCGCCGCGCCGGCTGGGCCGTTCCGGGGCGCCGGCCTCGTGCGCTACGCGCCCGCCTGCCTCTGCCACACCTTCGCGCCCGTCCCATGATCGACCTTGCGACCCTGGCGGCCGCCACCCTCGTCGGTGCAGCCGCCGGGCTGCTCGGCCTGCTGCCGGGCCTGCACGCCAACACGCTCGCCGCCGTCGCGACCGCCACGCTCGCGCCGCACGAAGCGCTCGTCCCGGGCCTCGCCGCGATGGCCGCCACCCAATCGTTCGCGAGCCTGCTGCCCGGCACCTACCTCGGCGTGCCCGACGACGACCTGGGCGCGCTGCCGGCCCACCGCCTCGTGCTCGCCGGCCGCGGCCGCGAGGCGGTGCGCGCGGCCGCCGACGCCACGCTGGCGGCGACCCTGGTCGCGGTCCCGCTCGGATGGCTGCTGAAGTGGCTGCTGCTGGAGCCCGGCAACCTGCGCGGCGTGGCGGCGGCCGCGGCGCCCTGGACCGTCCTTGCCGCCCTCGCGTGGGTCCTCGCCCGCGAGCAGCAGCGGCTGCGCGCCGCCGCCGTCCTGGCCGCCAGCGCCGCCCTCGGCTGGGCCTGCCTCGGCCTGCGCCCCGCCGGCCTGCTGCCAATCCCGGCCAGCCCACTGCTGCCGCTGCTGTCCGGCCTGTTCGGCGCCGCCGGCCTGCTGGCCAGCCTGCGCGCGGCGCGGCTGCCGCCGCAGCAGCCGGCGCCGCGCCGCTGGAGCCGGCACGCCTTCCTGGCCGGCTGGGCCGCGACGCTGCGCGGCAGCGCGGCCGCCCTCTGGACCGCGGTGACGCCGGGCGCCACCCCAGCCATGGGCGCAACCCTCGCCTACGGACGCGGCGACGCGCGCGCCTCCGCCGCCGCGCTGGCGGCCGTGGGCGCCGCCCACCACGCGCTGTCGCTCGGGCTGCTTTGGACGACCGGCCAGGCACGCACCGGCATCGCGCTCGCCGTCGTCGCGCAAGGCCAGGCGCAGCCGTGGACGGCGGGCCGCCCGCCGACGGCCATGCTCGACGCCTTGGCCGCGACCGTGGCCGCCGCCGTGCTCGGCTGGGCCGCGGTGCGCGGGCTCGACCGCCTGGTGGCGGCGCGCGTCCATCAGTGGGACCCGCGCCGCGTGCCGCTCGCCGCCCTCGCGTTGCTGGTGGCGCTCGTCGGCGTGCTGGCCGGGCCGCTCGGGCTGGCCATCCTGGTGGCGGCGGCCCTCGTCGGCCTGCTGCCAATCGCGTGGGGCGTGCGCCGCATCCACTTGGTGGGCGCGCTGGCGGTGCCCATCATCCTGCGGACGCTTGCGCCGCCGACCTGACGTCGAGGCCCGCGTCCGCCGCCGCCCACAGCAGCGCCGCCCACGCCGTCAGCATCCCGCCCATGGCCTGCTGGCGCGCGGCCACGTCGGCCAGCACGGCGGCCCGGTCCTTGCCGGTGGCGGCGCCCACGCGGCCGAGCCACGCCACGAACGGGTCCTCCGGCGGGGCGGCGCCCGTGTCGGGGTTCGGGCGGAAGCCGCGCGGCGCCTCGACCGCGCGCGGGTCGAACGCCAGCTCCGCGTCGTCGCCAGCCAGCCGCAGCACGCCGGCGGCCATGGCGCGCTCGACGAACGCGCGCGCCTGCGCGGGGGCCATCCACGCCAGCTCCAGGCTGAGGTGGTGGACCCACGCCGCCGGCGGCATCGCGCGGGCGCCGGCGCGGCGCGCCACGAAGGCGAGCGCCGTCTCCAGGTCGCCCATGCTCACTCTTCGGCGTCGCCGGCGGCGTCGTCGCCGTCGCCGGCGGCGTGCAGCGTCTCCAGGCGGCTGCCGTGGTCGAGGTAGCACTCGACGTCGCCGGCGTCGCCGCGCTCCTGCACGATCAAGGCCGCGCCCCAGCCCATGAGCTTCTCGGCCAGCGCGGCGTCGGCCTTGCGCGCCACCACCGCCAGGCTCGGGCCCAGGACGTCGCCCATCTCGTCCAGCATGTCCGGCGCGACGGAGTCGGCGTGCAGCACGATGCGCGACGCGCCCGCCACCGCCATGTCCAGCGCCTCGTCGGCATGGACGTCCTTGGCGTCCGCCCACAGCTCGCCGTCGTCGGCCAGCGCCTTCACGACGGCCAAGCCCTCGCGCTGGATGCGCACCAGCACCGGGCCGTCCGCGTCCTCGAGCGCCTGCCGCGCCGCCGCCAGGTCCTTGGTGTCGCGCACGGCCACGACCGGGATGTCGTCCATGGTCCCCCGAAGGCGCGACGGCTTAAAGCGGGCCGGCGTGGCGGGCCTGCCCGCAGTGATGAAGAAACCCGTGGCCGAATCTTGACGAGAAGACGGGCGGGCTGAGCGGGCGCCAGGGACCATCACGGCCGCGGCGCACGGCTGCGCGTGCGGCCGCGCGCGCTGACGCGCGACCCTTCCCGCTCAGTTCGCAGGCGCCGCCAGCATCGCCATGCCCTCGGCGATCTTGTCCTTGACCGCCTGGACCGTGACCTCGAGCTTCTGCTTCTCGTCGGGGCGCAGCTCGTACTGGACAACGCGCACCAGGCCGCCGCGGCCCAGGACGGCGGGGACGCCGGTGGCAACATCGCGGTGGCCGTACTCGCCGGTGAGGATGACGCCGGTGGGAATCTCCTCGTGGGTGTCCTCGATGAACGCCTTGACCATGCGGCCGGTGCAGGCGCCGGGGGCGTAGGCGGTGGCGCCGACGCGCTCGATGATCTCCATGGCGCGGCCGCGGGTCTTCTTCTCCAGCGCCTCCCAGTCGGCGGCCTTGATCTCGGGGCTGCTGAGGCTGGGGGCGACGAACATGGTCTCGCCGTGCTCGCCGAGGATGGTGGCGCGCAGCTCGCGATCGCCGGTGGCGTCGCGGACGATGTCGGTGAGGCGGGCCGAGTCGTGCAGGCTGGTCATGCCGAGGACGCGCTCGCGGGGGAAGCCGAGCTCCTTCCAGCAGACGTAGAGCAGGATGTCGACGGGGTTCGTGACCAGGAGGAAGATGCAGTCGGGGGCGTGCTTCTTGACCTCGGCGCACACCGACTTGAGGATCTTGATGTTGATGCCCAGAAGGTCCGCGCGCGTCATGCCGGGCTTGCGGGGCATCCCCGCCGACACCACGACGACCTGGCTGCCCTTGAGGATCGCGTAATCGGTGGCGCCGTGGACTCGGGTGCGGCGGCCGAAGGCGACCGACGCGGTGTTGAGGTCGAGGGCCCGGCCGACGGCGGCGGCCTCGTTGACGTCCACGACGGCGATCTCGGAGATGCGGTCGGTGAGCGCCAGCGTCGCATAGATGGAGTTCGCGCCGATGGTGCCCGCGCCGACGAATCCGACTTTGGCCATGGGCGCGGCGACCGGAGGGAAGTTGAAAAGGGCGCCGCGGCGGCACGCGACCCGGCAGCCTCATCACCGCGAGGGCTGAATCCCGCGCCGTGCCCTGGCTCGTCCTGGACACCAGCCTGCTCCTTGGCGGCAAAGACCCGCCCCGCTCTGCCAACTGGGCCACGACGCCGGAGGCCGCCGCCGAAATCTCCACGGGGGGCCGCGACGCGCGCCGCTACGACAACTGGATCGCCACCGGCCTCCAGGTCCGCGACGCAACACCCGAGGCCGTCGAGCGGGTGCGCGACGTCGCCACCGCGGCCGGCAACCTGGTCCGCCTGTCCGCGGCCGACCTGAGCCTCGCGGCCCTCGCCGTCGACCTGGCGGGCACGCTGGTCACGGACGACTACACGCTCCTCGATGTGGCGCGCCGCCTGGGCGTGCGCACGCAGACGGTCAACACCGAAGGCATCGCGGCGACGCTGGACTTCCGGCCGCGCTGCATCGGGTGCGGCCGCTGGTTCGACACGATGCCGAAGCGCGAGGAGTGCATCGTGTGCGGGTCGCCGGTGAAGGCGAAGCCGGTGCAGGGCGGAGCCCACAAGCCGGCGATGCGGGGCAACGACTGACCATCCGCCGAGCGCACCGAGGACACCGAACTTCGGTGGTCTCGGTGTCCTCGGTGGATGGCGTCAGACGATGCGATGCTGCTTCTTCGGCTTGTGCTGCACCCGGGGGCTCCGCCCCGAGGGTCGCCCCGCGGCAAGGCCTGCGGCCCCCCGGCCAGGTCAAGTCAGACGATGCTGCTTCTTCGGCTTGTGCTGCACGACCGTCCGGATGAGCTCGTCCTCCTCCAGCACGCGCTTGGTGCTGTCGATGGGGCAGCTCATCTGGATCTCGCGGGTGCGGCCGTAGCGGCCCTTCGAGATGACGCGGGCCGTGAAGATGCCGAGCATGTCGAGCTCGCTGATGAGGTCGGTGATGCGGCGCTGGGTCAGCACGTCGCTGCCGGTGTGCTTGCAGAGGTCCTTGTAGACGTCGAACACCTCGCCGGTGGTGAGGGTGTGGACGCCTTGGTCGCGGTTGGCCTCCTCGCCGAGGATGGTGGCCAGCAGGACGAGCTTGCTCTGGGTGGGCAGGGTGCGCACGACCTCGCTGATGCGGTCCAGCTCGATCTTGTTCTGGGCCATGCGGACGTGGGCGTCGGTGACCTTGGGGGCGCGGTCGCGCTCGGCCAATTCGGCGGCGACGCGGAGGAGGTCGAGGGCGCGGCGGGCGTCGCCGTGCTCGCGGGCGGCCAGGGCGGCGCACAGGGGCACGACGCCGTCCTGGACGACGTTCAGCTTGAGCGCCATGGTGGCGCGCTGCATCAGGATGTCCTCGAGCTGCTTGGCGTCGTAGGGCGCGAAGATCATCGATTCCTCGCCGAGGGACGACTTGACGCGGGGGTCGAGGAACTCGGTGAACTTGAGGTCGTTCGAGATGCCGATGACGCTGACCTTGTTCTGGGCCAGGTCGCCGTTGATGCGGGTGAGGTTGTAGAGGACCTCGTCGCCCTTGAGCTTGTCCACCTCGTCGAGCACGATGATGGTGACCTCGCCGCCGACGCGGCTGGGGTCGCGGACCCATTGGGTGTCGTCGGCCTTCATCCAGCCGTCGACGTAGCGCCGCAGCGCCTCGTACACTTCGTCCGTGGGCCAGCCGGTGAAGGGGATGCGGTGGTTCCAGTTCTCTGCGGGGACGAAGGCGTTGGCGATGTTCTGCAGGACGCGGTACTGGGTGTCGACGATCTCGCAGTTGATGTAGATGAGGTTGACGCGCTTGCCGAGCTCGACGCCCTTGTGGCTGAGCTCCTTGCCGACGTACTTGACGCAGGCGGTCTTGCCCGTGCCGGTCTTGCCGTAGATGAAGACGTTCGACGGGGTCTCGCCGCGCAGGGCGGGGACCAGCAGGCTGCCGAGCGAGCGGATCTCCGTGTCCCGGTGCGGCAGGTCGTCGGGCGTGTAGGAGGCCCGCATGACCTCCTTGTTCACGAAGAGGGGCTCGACCTGGAGCAACTGGCCAAACAAGTCATTGACAGCCAACGAAGGAAACCTCCCAGCTCGGTGCCGTGGACCCTCCGCCGCGCCTCCGCCTCCCAGCGGCTGCACGGGTTCCATGGGTCCTGGACCCCCGCGGGATTCGTGCCAAGACGGGCATGGGAAATATAGGTATCCGCCCCCTTCAGAGACCCCCTTGCTTCCGGTGGAACCCTGCCCTTGGGGGCGGGGCCGTCGCGCAGCTTCCGATGAGCGGAAAACAAGTGGCTGCACCGGAAAGGCCGGCGGGCCCGAGGGCCTTGGCTGCGCGTGGAGGCCTCAGGCGGTGTTGCAGGCCGGCCTCTCCTCGCCGTCCACCACCGCGCGCACCTCGTAGTGGAGCTTGGCCTTGGGGTCGTGAACCGTGTGGTGGTATTCGTTGCCGTTGAACACCGAGGCCAGGAGCGTCATGTGCCGCGGGTTCTTGCCCACGTACACGTTGTAGTGCTCCGCCGCGGGCAGGAAGCCCCACTCCAGGTGGTTGACGCCGTCGCCGCGCGTGACGGTGAGCATCGGGGAGCATTCGCCCTGGGTCGTCACGGTCACGATGCCGCAGCTCGGGGTCACGACGCCGCCGCCTTCCGCGGTCGCGTAGTAGTGGTACGTCGTCTGCGCCTCGACCTGGGTGTCGATGGTGGAGGTGGTGCTGGCGTCGCCCAGGATGACGAGGCGGAACGCGCCGTCCTCGCGGGCGCGGTAGATGTTGTACTGCGAGGCGTTGACGGTGGCGGTCCAGGAGAGTTGCACGAAGCTGCCGATGGGGGTCGCCGTGAAGTCGGCGGGGGCGCAGACGTTCGGGTCAGGGGCCGGCCCCGTCTCGGACGTGTCCATCTTGGCGACCACGCTGCCGCAGCCGTCGGTCGTGGCGCCGTCGACGATGGCCACCGCGCCGTACCAGTACCAGACGTCCGGGACGGTCTGCCCGTCGAAGTACTGGGTGGCGGGCGGCTGCACGCTCGCCAGCAGCTGCCCGCCGGGGTCGGTGTCGTCCCACCGGTAGATGTCGTACTGGGTCGCGCCCTCCGTCGCGGTCCACTGGAGCAGGATGCCGTCGCTTTGGCCCGTGGCGGTGAAGTCCTGGGGAGCGCAGGGCGGCGCCGTGGTCGTCACGGAGATGGGGCCGCAGCTCTGGGTCTCGATGCCGTCCACGTAGGCGGTGGCAAGGTAGCGGTAGGTGCGCCCGGCCACGACGGTGGGGTCGTAGGTCTGCGTCTCGGGCGCATAGACGGTGGTGAAGTACACCAGTTCGCCGTCGCCGGGGTCGTGGTAGAGGTCGTAGGCCGTGGCGCCCGCGGTCGCGTCCCATTGCAGGTACACGACGTCGTCCTGGTAGAAGCCGCTGAGGCCGGTGGGGGCGCAGCCGGCCGGGGGCGATTCCTCCGCAGCGACGGGGGCGGCCAGGCCCACGGAGGACAGCAGGAGCAGCAGCGGCAGGGCAGCAGAGGGCAGGCGGAGCTTCAATGTCGGTCGCGGGTGCATGCGCATCGTCCTTGCGGGCGCCCACCACGCCCCGGCCCACGAAATGCGGGGGCGGGATAATGCGGGCGCCGGGGGCAACCAGGCGTGTCCCTGTCAGAGCGGGATGTTGCCGTGCTTCCGCTTCGGCCCGTCCGCCCGCTTGTTGACCAAGGTCTCCAGGGCGCGGATCAAGGCGGGGCGGGTCTCCTGCGGCTCGATGACGTCGTCGATGTAGCCCTTGCGGGCGGCGACGTAGGGGCTTGCGAACTTGGCGCGGTACTCGGCCACCAGTTGCGAGCGGCGGTCGGCGAGCGCCTTGCCCTCCAGGCCCTTGAGCTCGTTGCGGAACACGATGTTGACCGCGCCCTCGGGGCCCATGACCGCGATCTCCGCCGTCGGCCACGCCACGTTGTAGTCGGCGCGGACGTGCTTGCTGCACATCACGTCGTAGGCGCCGCCGTAGGCCTTGCGGGTGATGACGGTGAGCTTGGGCACGGTGGCTTCGGCGTAGGCGTACAGCAGCTTGGCGCCGTGGCGGATGATGCCGCGGTGCTCCTGGCCGACGCCGGGCAGGAAGCCGGGGACGTCGACGAAGGTCACGAGCGGGAGGTTGAAGGCGTCGCAGGTGCGCACGAAGCGGGCGGCCTTGGTGGAGGCGTCGATGTCTAGGACGCCGGCGAGGTTGGCGGGCTGGTTGGCGACGACGCCGACGCTGCGGCCGTTGAGGCGGGCGAGGCCGCACACGATGTTCTTGGCGAACTCGGGCTGGACCTCGAGGAAGCGGCCGCCGTCGACGATGGCGCGGATGACCGCAAGCATGTCGTAGGGCTTGTCGGGCGAGTCGGGCACCAGGCGCAGCAGGGCCTCGTCCATGCGGGACGGGTCGTCGGTGGGGGTGAGCTGCGGCGGCTCGCTGAGGTTGTTGGACGGCAGGTAGGACAAGAGTTCGCGGATGCCCTTGATGCAGGCCTCCTCGTCCTCGTAGCTCATGTGCGCGACGCCCGAGGTGGCCATGTGGGTGTGCGCGCCGCCCAGCTCGTCGAAGGTGACGGTCTCGCCAGTGACGGTCTTGATGACCTCGGGGCCGGTGATGAACATGTGGCTGGTGTCCTGCACCATGAGCACGAAGTCGGTGATGGCGGGGGAGTAGACGGCGCCGCCCGCGCACGGCCCAAGGATGGCCGAGATCTGCGGCACGACGCCGGAGGCCCGCGTGTTGCGCCAGAAGATTTCCGCGTAGCCCCCGAGCGCCACGACGCCCTCCTGGATGCGCGCGCCGCCGGAGTCGTTGAGGCCAACCACGGGCGCGCCGTTCTGGACGGCGAGGTCCATCACCTTGCAGATCTTCTCGGCGTAGACGCCACCGAGCGAGCCGCCAAGGACGGTGAAGTCCTGCGCGAACACGTACACCAGTCGGCCGTCGACGTGGCCCCAGCCGGTGACGACGCCGTCGCCGAGGTAGTGCTTCTTGTCCATGCCGAAGTCGTGCGACTCGTGGACCCGCAGCGCGTCCAGCTCGACGAAGGTGCCGGCGTCCAGCAAGAGGTCGACGCGCTCGCGGGCCGTGTGCTTGCCCGCCTGGTGCTGCTTCTCGACGCGCTCCGCGCCGCCGCCCGCCAGCGACTCGGCCTTCTTCCGCCGGAGGTCCGCGACCTTCGCCTCGACGCTCACGCTTGCGCGCACCCGGCCGATGCTACTTAGGCTCCCCGGCGCGAAAAGGGAAGGAAAAAGGAGGAGGGAAAGAGGGGCGAAGGGGGAAGATGCCCGTCAGGCGTTGGTGACGCAGATGGGGTTCCGGCCACCCACGGTGACGCAGATGGGCTCCTGCCGGACGATGCACTCCTGGATGGTCCCGCACGGGAGCTCCGGAATGCAGTTCTGGATGGGCGTGGGGTCGCACGTCGTCACCGGCAGGCAGTCATCCAGGTTGTTGACGCAAGGCAGCGTCCCCGTGCATCCCTGGATCGGTGTCGGGTCGCACGGCAGGCAGGTGTTCACATTGATGGGCACGCTGCAAGGCGGCCGGCATGGGTCGTGGCCGGCCACGGGGTTGGTCACGTCGTCGCAGTCCGGCGGGCTGCACACCTGCGGGGGGGCGGGCGGGCAGACGTCGCACGGGACCGGGCCTGTGGTGGACGGCGGGCAGGGATTGCACGGGTCCACGGAGGGGTTCGGCCGCGGGACGTCATGGCACGTCACCGTGCAGGACCGCCCGGCCAGGCTGTCGCAGGTGCAGGACCGCCCGAGCAGGTTGTCGCACGTGCAAGGCCGGCCCAGGAGGTCTTCGCAGGTCGGCACCAGGCAGTCGGCCGAGAGGGCCGACTCGCAGCACTCCGCCTTCGGGTCCCGCGGGTCGCACGGGGGAGGGCAGGTGCCGAGGTCCTCGCAGTCGGGGATGCATTCCTGGTTGGGGCAGACCGGGTCGCACACGACCTGGGCCTGCACGCGCGTGCAGACGCCGCACGGCAGCGGGCCAGGGTTGGGCATGTCCGGGCAGGGGTCGCACGGGTTGACCAGCGTGTTGGACGGGATGCTCCTGCAGTCGACGACGCAGTTGCGGTCCACCGTCGGCAGCGTCGAGGTGCTCGTGATGCCCGGGGTCGCCGTGGGCGAGTCGGGCGTGTACGCGAACACCACCAGCGAGCCGCCGTCGGCGCCGGGCCAGTAGACGTCGGCGTCGAGCGGGCGGACGCCGAGGTACCCGCCGCCGCCCCGCAGGCATGGGACGTCCGGGATGCAGCCGAGGGCCGCGCCGGCGTAGTACGTGCCCAGCGGGTTGGGGCCGCCGAGGGTCGGCTGGTGGACGTAGGCCCCGAGGGAGCCCGGCGCCGAGGCCCAGCCGCCGAAGCCGAGCACCTGGTTGGTGTAGCCGGCGTTGGCCCACAGGCAGGGGAGGGCGGGGACGCACTCCACGACGACGGCCTTGCCGGTGCCCACGGGCTCCGTGGGCAGGGTCACGGCCCCGTTCGGGTCGGGGACGCCTTGGTGGAAGTGCACCTTGGGCGCGCCGGCCAGCTCAAGCCACAGGCTGGTGCCGGTGAACGGGTTGTCGTAGAGGTAGTCGCCGCGCTGGCTCATGCACGGCGGGTCCGGGACGCACTGCGACTCCAGCAGGAGGTCGTAGCCGATGCCCGCGGGGTAGCCGGCCGGGTCGCGCTTCTCGTAGAACGGGAAGTCGTCCAGGTCGACGTGGTACGCGAGGCCTTCGTCGGTGTCCCACAGCTCGATGTCCAAGGGCATGCACGGCAGGCCGCAGACGGGCAGCGCCACCATGGGCACGTCCGAGAGGGGCAGGCCGGTCGCGCCCGAGGCGGTGCCGCGGGTGGCCGCGATGGGCAGGCCCGTGATGGCCTCTGCGTCGCCGGCGTAGGTGTCGGCATCGACGTAGATCATGTGGACGTAGCTCACCTGGACGGCCGGGCCAAGGCCGCCGCCGAGGGCGGTGTTGTCGGCCTGGATGTCGTAGGTGTAGCGGACGCACACCACGTTGGGCGTGTCCTCCAGCACCGTCGTCGGGTGGGGGACCACCGCGTGCGGGTCGTTGTAGAGGTCGATGCCGAGCGGCGCGAACGTGTTGTCCGTCTTGTAGATCTTGTAGTCCACGACGGGGCAGTTGTTCGCGGTGGGCACGTCCCAGTCCACGATGCCGGTGAGCCCGTGCTCGACGCGGCCGGTCGCCATGCTCTTGCTGTAGGCGACGGCGTTCGTGACCGGGCCCGGCGGCGCGATCCAGGTCGCGACCGACAGGGCGTTGCTCCAGGGGCCGGTCACGCCGCCGTAGGTGACGGCGCGGACGCGGTACACGTAGGTCTCGCAGGGCTGGACCGGCAGGTCGTCGGCGGCCAGCACCAACCCCTGGGGGAGGATGGTGGTGGCGCCGGTCGAGACGATGGTCCGCTCGAGGTCGTACGCGAGGTCGGGGCACGGCGAGCCGCTGCCGGGCATCCACTTCTCATGGTTGAGGGGGCCCGTGTTGCCGAGCGGCGACACGGTGGCCGGGGGGAAGTGGGTCGCGGCCGTGAGGGTCGGGGCGGCAGGCGCCACGGCGGCCGTCATGGTGCCGGCCACGTTGCTGGGCGGCGAGTCGCCGGCCGAGTTGTAGGCGACCACGCGGTAGCTGCGCGCCTGGCAGGGCGGCAGCGGCGCGTCGACGTCCGAGGCGGCGCTCGCGGGCAGGCCGCTGTGCAGCGTCGTCCAGCCGGCGCCCAAGGGAATCTCGACGCGCTGCTGGAAGGGGCAGGTCGATGCCGGGGGCGGCGTCCACGCCAGGTCGATGGAGCTGGTCGGCGTGGCCGGGGTGGGCGCGGCCGACAGGCCCGTGGGGGCCGACGGCGCCACCGCGCCCGTGGTCACCGAGGCCGGGGCGCTCGTGGCGCTGCCGGCCGCGTTGAAGGCGACGACGCGGTAGGTGTAGGTCGTGCAGGCCGCGACGGGGCTGTGGACGTGGGTGGACACCGTGGCGGCCAGCGGCGCCGGCGGCACGGTCGCCCAGGTGGCGCCCGACTGGACCTCGACGCGCTGCTGGAAGGCGCACGGCGAGGCGGGGGGCGTCCAGGCGAGGTTGACCGAGGTGCCGGAGGGGGTGCCGGCGAGGCCGGTCGGCGCGCTCGGGGCAACGCTGGGCGTGATGGCGGCGGCCACGTTGCTCCACGGGCCGGCGCCGGCGGGGGCGAGGGCCCGGACGCGGTACCAGTAGGTGGCGCAGTTGGCGACCGTCGTGTCCGTGTGGGCCGTCGCGGCGGTGGTGGCCAGCAGCGAGAACGGCCCGCTGGCGCTCGTGGTCGAGCGGTGCACCTCGTACGTCAGGGGGCAGGCGCTGAACGCGGCGCCCCAGGAGAGGTCCACCTTGGGGCCGGCGGCGCCGGCGGCCGTGAGGGTGCCGGGCGCGCTGGCCGTGCTGGTGGAGTCGCAGACCGGCGGCTTGGGGGGTGTCGGCGGGCCGGCCGCGAAGATGAAGGTGTTGGGCGTGCCCAGCGTGGGGGCGGTGCTGGTCTGGCCGTAGCTCCAGACTTGGGCGCCGACCGCGGCGCGGGCGGTGTTGGCGTCCGACTCGGTCGGGGCGACGCCGTAGTACAGGCGGAGCGTGGTGGTCGAGCCGGCGCCGATGGGGCCGAGCTGGAAGTCGAACAGGGCGCCGTGGTCCTTGGGGCCGGCGTCGATGACGTTGCCCGTGGGCGGGCCGTAGGAGCCGATGGACGACGGGCCGACCAAGGGGTCGGCCGAGGCGAAGCCATTGTTGCTCGAGAACTTCACCCACGACGGGACGGGAGAGACGGAGGCCAAGGTGACGAACTCGTTGAAGAACGAGGCCTCGATGTCCCAGTCCATGACGCGGCGGTACAGCAGGTCGCTGTGCGGCGCGCCGGTGTTCTTGATGGTCACGTCGATCTGGTACAGGTAGGGCGTGGCGGTCGAGGGCGTGAAGTCATGGGTGACCTCGAGGTCGCCGACCTTGACCTTGGTCGAGTACGTGGACGCCGTGCCGGAGCTGGCCAGGACGGTGTAGCCGTAGCTGCCGACGGCGGTGTTGGCGTAGCCGGTCACGCTGCCGTCGTAGGCGATGCCCCAGCCTTCACAGGTGCAGCCGGGGGAGACGCCGTCGTAGTTGTTGCTCATCTGCCGGATGCCGACGATGCTGGTGCCGGAGACCGGGGTGGGCGAGCCGCCGGGAACGTTGAGGGCGGCGCTGGGGTTGATGCCGAGCTTGACGACGCCGTTGTCGATCATGGCGGCGTCGCTGGGGGTCGCGAGGGCAAGGAGGGCAAGGACGCCGAAGGCCACCGCGGCGACGGCGAGGCCGGCGCGGAGGGCGGGACGTAGGGTTCTTGGGGGATGGATGGGGGTCATCCGGACCCTTGAGACAGGGCACGAAGGATAACCGGCGTAGCACGCTTTTTTGTTGCCGCGGCAAGCCTCAGCGCGACCGCTGCGGCATCCGGAACTTCCAGTCCTCGGCCGGCCGCGGCCACAGCCGGCGGCCTCCGAGGGTCGCGTTGGCCAGCGCGTCGCACAGGCGCGGCACCTCGGCGGACGGCACCTCGACGAACGAGATCTGGGGCAGGATGTCGATGCGGCCGATGTCCTCGCCCCGGAGCCCGCCGATGTGGGTCAGGGTGCCGACGATGGCGCCGGGGCCGACCTGGTCGACGGCGCCGACCTTGAGGCAGATGGCCATCCGGGACGGCGGCGCGGGGGCGGCGTCGGCGGCGGCCGGCTCGTCGCGCGCCAACAGCAGCTCCAGCGCGGCCAGCGCGATGGCGTCGTCGGCCATGCCGTCGGCGCGGGCGCGGGCGATGGCGGCCTGGGCGGCGGCGCCCGGGGCGGCGGCCTGGAGGCCGAGCACCAGGCGGCCGGTGCGCAGCTTGGCGATGGCGGCGGCGTCGGGCACGTCGTAGCGCTCGAGGCGGCCGGCGACGCGCTGGATGGCGTTGAGGTGGTGCATCCGGCCGGGGGCCAGCAGGACGATGCTGCGGCCGCTGCGGCCGGCGCGCCCGGTGCGGCCGATGCGGTGGATGTAAGTGTCCGTGTCGGGGGCGGCCTCGTCGTGCAGCACGAGCTGGATGCCCTCGACGTCCAGCCCGCGGGCAGCGACGTCGGTGGCGACCAGCAGCTTGGTGCGGCCCTTGCGGAACCGCTCCATGACGGCGTCGCGGGCCGGCTGGGCCAAGCCGCCATGCAGCGCCTCCGCGCCCAGGTCCCGCAGCGCCTCGGCCAGCTCCTCGACGCGCTCGCGGGTGCGGGCGAACAGGAGTGCTGCCTCGGGCTCCTCGGCCTCGAGGATGCGGCGCACCGCGTGCGGCCGGTCGCGGCCTGCCACCAGGGCGAAGCGCTGGTCGACCTGGGACGCGGCGCCGCCCTTGCCGGCCGCGATGCGCACCAGGAGGGGGTCCCGGAGCGTCTCGCGCGCCAGCCGCTCGATGGGCGGCGTCAAGGTCGCGGTGAACAGCATCGTCTGGCGCTCGCTCGGCATGGTCGCGACGATGGCGGCCAATTCCTCCGCGAAGCCCATCGACAGCATCTCGTCGGCCTCGTCCAGCGTCAGGATCGCCATCTTGGAGAGGTCCAGGGTCTGGCGCTGCAAGTGGTCCACGACGCGGCCGGGGGTCGCCACCAGGATGGCGCCGGGGTGGCGCTGAAGCGCGCGCACCTGGTCGCCGAACGGCGCGCCGCCGATCAGGCAGACGACGTCCACGGGGGCGCCGTGCGCGATGGCCTGCAGCTCGCGCTGGACCTGCTTCGCCAGTTCACGCGTCGGGGTGAGCACCAGGCCGCGCCGCCCGTTGCGGGCCGCCTCGACGAGCGGGATGCCGAAGGCCGCCGTCTTGCCGGTGCCCGTCTGCGCCTGCGCCATGATGTCGCGGCCGAGCAAGAGCGGCGGGATGGCCTGCTCCTGGATCGGCGTGGCCTCCTCGAACCCCATGGCCTCGAGGGCAAGGACCGTGGCCTCCTGGAGGCCCAGCGTGGAGAACCGCAAAACTAGGCGCCGCGGGGCTCAAGGGCCTTGATGCGCAGCTCTTGGCGGTGGCACTTGCGGCAGCGCGTCGCGTCGAAGGAGTTCGTCACGTTGCAGTGCATGCAGATCTTCTTCTTCAAGCGGCGAGCGACAGCTTCGGCGAAGGCCATGACAGTCACCTAGGACAAACGGGCCGACAAACGAGGTGTATTTGAAGGTGGGGGTGGGCGAGTGGGCGACGCCTACCGTTCCTTCCCCCGCCCCTTCCCGTGCAGCTTCGCGTACAACGCGAACGGCAGCGCCAGGAACACGCCGACGGCCACCACGGTCGCCATGATCCACATCGGGACCAGGTTCAGGGGCCGCGCGTTGGGCTCTAGCTCGGCTGGCTTGGCGGTCTGCGCCGTCTTCTCTGCCGCGGCCTGCAGCCCCTTCTCGCAGGCGTCGCCTTGGCCGTCGCCGTCCTGGTCGGCCTGGTCGGCGTTGGGGACGCTGGCGCAGTTGTCGGGCCAGGCGATGTCCTTGTCGGGGATGCCGTCGCCGTCGGCGTCGCCGTCGCATTTGTCGCCGAGGCCGTCGAGGTCGATGTCGTGCTGGTCGGGGTTGACGGCGTCGGGGCAGTTGTCGACGCCGTCGAGCAGGCGGTCGCCGTCGCGGTCGCCGGGGCGGGCGGCACGGGTGGGCTTCGTGGTGGCGGAGGTGGAGGTGCTGGTGCCTGGGGTCAGGTCGCACGGGTCGCCGCGGCCGTCGCGGTCGGCGTCCTCCTGCTCGCGGTTGGGGTCGTCGGGGCAGTTGTCGGCCACGTCCTGGATGCCGTCGTCGTCGCGGTCGGGCGCGGGGCTGGCGGCGGGGTCGCGGGCGCCGACCTCGATGGTGAAGGTGCGGAACACGGTCGTGGTGCCGTCGCTGGCGGTGTAGCGCAGGCCGGTCCAGACGCGGACCTGGTCGTCGGCGGGGGTCCAGGTGATGCAGCCGAGGGCGTCGGCGGTGGCGCCGGGCGGGAGGTCTTCGGCGGTGTAGGTGAGGCGGTCGCCTTCGGGGTCCTTGCCGTAGGGGCAGTGGCGGAACACGTCGCCGGCGACGGTGCGCAGGTAGCCCGGGTCGTCGAGGGTGGGCGGGCAGCTCGGGTGGCCGACGGAGTCCACGACGAGGTAGGCGCGGCCGACGAGGTTGTTGCTGTCGCGCACCTCCAGGGTGATGGTGTAGGTGCCGGGCGCGGCATAGGTGTGGGTGGCGGCGGCGCCGGTGGCGCGGGCGCCGTCGCCGAAGTCCCATTCGCGGCCGGCGACGGTGGCGGGCGGGATGGCGGCGGAGCCGTCGTCGCGGACCCGGATGCTGGAGTCGGTGCAGGCGGTGCGCACCCACTCGATGGCGGCTTTGGCAAGGGGCGGCCGCTCGCCGCGGCTGGGCGCTTCCCACCACGTGCCGGTGCGGCCTTCGGCCGGCACGGCGGCGGTGGCGCGGCGCACGCTCAGGACTTGCGCGACGGTGGGCGCGTCGCTGGTGATGAGGTGGGTGCCGGCGGCGGGCTGGACGGTGCCGCATTTCTGGCCGGTGCCGGTGATGCTGCGCCAGCCGCCGACCGGGACGCCGTCGACGGCCGCGTTGGCGGCGTCGGGGGCGGCGATGCTGACGTAGTGCTCCCAGCCGGTGGGGAGGAAGGCGCCGTGGAGGGTCTCGTAGCGCGCCACGGGGCGGTCGATGATGAGGGCGGGGTTGCCGGTGGTGCCGGGGCGGTCGTAGATGCGGCCGACGAGGACGGGGCCGGTGGACTGGACGACGGTGTCCTTGTCGACGTAGGTCTCGACGACGTCGCCGGCGTTGAGGGTGAAGGGGCCGGTGGGGCCGACGGGGGTCGGGGTGACCGTGACGGTGGTGCCGGGCTGGGTGCCGATGATGCGGACGCGGTCGTAGGCGCCTTCGCCGGGCCGTGCGACGGTGGAGGTGCACAGGACGTAGGTGGTGCCGACCGAGGTGGTGGGCGGGATGGCGTCGGCCGCCATGTCGCAGGTGCCGGGGATGAGGTAGGCGCAGCGGTCGCCGGAGAACATCGCCACAGGGCGGTCGGCCTGGACGCGGCTGCCGGTGAGGTCGCCGTCCGCCTCGACCTGGAGGACGTCGAGCGCGTTGAGGAGGAAGGTCTGGCTGCTGCCGGCGGGCATCGCGGGCACGGCGCCGCCCGGGTTGACGGCGGCGGTGACGGTGACCGTGACGCGGGTCATGTCGTAGGTCGCGAGGACCGTGATGAAGTTGGGCAGCGGCCCCATCGCGGTGATGGCGTAGTGGTCGAGGCCGAGCTTGGACTCGGGGACGAGGCGGGTCGCGGAGTCGGAGGGGCCCTGGGTGAGGTCTTGGAACAGCGCGGCGCCGACCAGGTGGCCGCCGTCGAACAGGTAGCCCATGTCGGGGTAGAGGCCGCTGGCGCTCGGGGCGGCCAAGGGCATGGTCACGAGGGTGGTGCCGCCGGGCGGGACCGAGGCCGACGACGCGATGCCGGCGCCGGCCATCGTCACCGTGGCGGAGGCCGTGTCCATGTTGGTGAGCGCCACCACGCCCCGCGTCGGGGCGGGGTCGTAGGGCGGGCCGCCGTCGCCGGCCGCCGTCGAGGCGCCCAGGCTGACGGCGTAGTGCCGCTCCGCGTCGGCCGGCATGGCCAAGGCCAGCACGGCGAGCGCGAGGGCGCACGCTGCCAGGCTCCAGCCGACCAACCGCACGCGCCGTCGAGCCCCCTTCGGCTTTATAGCGGTTCTCTTGGGCGCATCTCAGAAGAAGTCGCTCAACTTTGCCTTCTTGACCTTGCCCTTCCAGGGGCTTCGCCCCTTGGAACCCCAGGCGGCTGGCTGCGCTGTCGCGCGCCAGCCACCAACCAACGATGCTTTCAGAAAAAGTCGCTCAACTTGGCCTTCTTGACCTTGTCATTCTGGAACAGCGACTCCACGCTTTGCTCCAGCAGGAGGATGCGCTGGTGGGTGTAGGCGTCGATCTTGTAGCGCACCGCGACCTCCTTCGAGATCTGCAGGTACTTGCGCACCGACCCTTCGTGGACGGTGAGCGTCAGGTTGGCGTTGCCGCAGCCGAGGCAGGTGCCCTTGAGGGGCATCCGGCGGTACTTCTCGTTGCACTTGGGGCAGCGGATTTTCTGGCGGCTGAACGCCTTGAGGTTCCCCATCAGGTCGGGCAGGAGGTGGGTGCCGATGACGCGGGCGCCGACCTCGGCCTCGTCGACGGCGCGGATCTTGCGGGCGAGCTCCATCTGGGCCGTCATCTTGTCCATCATCGAGCCCAAGGTCTTGTAGGCGGACGCGGCGGGCCCTTCGGAGATGTCGCGGGTGTCGTGGGTGAAGCCCCAGTGCTCGTACTGCTCGGGCTTGCCGATGCGCGTTTCGACGAGGCCCATCTTCCTGGCGACCTCTTTGGCGGCGGCGTGGCGCTGGGTGGCCTGGTAGAACTCCAGGGGATAGCGGAACAGGGTGTCCACGTTGTGCGCCTCCTTGTCCACCTCGTTCGGGTCCAGCCGGGTCGACAGGACGAGGGGGAGATCCATGAGGCCGCCGCGCTTGTCGGGGACGTACTTGCGGCTGAAGTTGACGAGGCCGTCCAGCAGGAGCATGACGCCGTCCTCGTCGCCGTCGCAGTTTCGCCGCTTGGCCGCGTGGAAGTACGGGTGCCCGAAGTGGCATTGCGAGCGGGTGTAGCCGATGATGCGGGACAGCACGCCGCCGGAGGTGTGCGGCGCCAGCGCGATGGTGAGGTGGCCGACCATGTCGCGGCGGTGGCTGGCGTTGTAGTACGGCTTGAGGCCGTAGAACCGCGTCAAGAGCTCGTCCATGAACCTGGCCGTCGCCAAGAGGTAGTCGCCGCACGACTCGGACACCACGATGTCCTGCACCCGCAGCTCCAACAGTTGGTCGTCCCGTTCCAGCGGCGCCCCGTGCAGGTCGTGGGTGTAGCCCATCTCCAGCAGCCGGGCCACCGGCGTTCCGACCTCGCGCGGCCGGAAATGCGTGAGCGGCACGTCGGTCATGTCGAAGCGGGTGGTGCCGTCCTTGAACACGAACACGTCGTGCTTGGCCCGCAAGAGCGCCTTCTCCAGCGGCTCGGGGACCTTCTCCGCGTTGACGACGCCGAGCACGGCCTTGACCTTCTCGGGCAGGCGGTCCAGGCCCAGCGACTGCCGTGCCCGCTCCAGCTCGGCGCGCAGGTCGAGCGAGGTCATCTCGCGCTGGGTGAAGGATCCTTCCTTCTGCTTGCGCTCGTGGAACGTGGTGTGGCCGCCGCAGCCGCCGCAGAACGTCCGCCACTCGCTGCGGCCGCACGAGGCGCACTTGCGGCTGCCCAGCTCGACCTCCACCACGCCTTGGTCGGCGGCGTCGCGCAGCAGCCGCTGGGCGCCGCCGGCCTGGCCGATGGGAAACAGGCCGTGCGGTGGCGGGCTCATCCGGCGCGCGTCGGCCTTCTCGGGGCGGCCCATGCGGCCGCCGACCCGGAAGGGCGCCCGCGGCATGACGGTGTAGCCGCTGAGGCGGCTGGCCAGCTCGACCGTGGGGAAGCGGCCCGTGAGGTCGGGCTGGCACGGGTCGTGCAGCAGCTTGCGGCGCGGCGTGTCGCGGACCTTTCCGTCGGCAAGGTCGAGGCCGACGCCGCGCACGAGCGGGTGGGCGAGGCGCTCCTCGACGCGCAGCCAGCGGCCGTGGGCGGTGTGCAGCGCGAGCAGGGTGACGAGGGTGGCCTTGGCCTCGGGCTGGTTCTCGATCCACAGCGCCTCGGCCTCGGAGGCGGCGGGGTTGGCAAGGGTGCCGGCGGCGTCGTCGGGCGGGGTGCCCCAGAAGGCGTGGCGCAGCAGCCAGTCGCCCAGCTCGCGCATCTGGACGGCGGTGGCGTCGTGCCAGAGGAGGGTGCCGTCGGGGTGGAGCGGGACCTGGGTGTCCTCGGCGAGGCGGACCATCTGCGCGCCGGTGAGGGTGCCGGCGGGGTGGACGTCGGCCGCCATGCCGGTCATGTTCTGGTGGACCTGGACCCACCATTCCCAGCACCAGGAGCTTGGGGGGAGCACGGCGTTGTTCTCCGCGAACTCGCCGAACGGGATCAGGATCTCGCCGACGTCCACGATCTCCTTGATGGCGGCGCGGACCTCCTTGACCTGCGCCATCGTCGACAGCCGCAGCAGGTTGCCGTTCTGCAGCAGGACGGTGGGGCCTTCGATGGTGTCGCACGGGGTCGCGACCGTGCCCTTGCCGGGCCGCTCGACCTTGAGCTGCGTGCCGACGGCGAGGAAGTCGTCCAGCACCGCCATCGTGGCCGGGTGGAAGGCGTTGGAGGCGAGGCCGGCGGTGCGGGCGCGGCCGTAGCGGAGCCGGAAGCCGCCGACGCGCCCCGGCTGCGCGAACACGGGGCGGCCGGCGAGGATCTCCAGCATGAACTTCGCGTTGGCGGGAATCTCCGGGATGCCGTCGGCGGCGAGCTCGGCGGCCTTCTCCTTCTTGATGAGCTTCTGGAGGAAGTCCCAGTTCTCGACCTTGAGCTTCTCGACGTGCTTGAGGATCTTGGGCGCCTTGAGGATCATGCCCTCCGCCATCACGAGGCAGGCGCCGCCGCGCAGCTGGTTGGTCTCGACGCGGGGCAGGTCGCGGTTGCCGGACACCTCGGAGCGCTCCGTACCTTCGCCGTTGATGCAGACGGGGCAGGAGCGCGCGATCAGCTCGATTTCGGCAGGCGTCGGGTTGTACTGCAGGTGCGCCTCGACCTTGTACGCCGCGATCTCCTCCTTGTAGCGCTCGACCTCGTCGTCGGTCGCCTTGTAGGTGCCAATGCCCAGCCGCCGCCGCACCAGGTCCGCGATCAGCACCGACATCGCCTGCGCCGTGCCGCCGGCCGCGCGGATCGGGCCGGCGAAGTAGAGGTCCACGTAGTCGGTGCCGTCCGTGTTGGCGCCAATCTTGACGTCGGCGATGCCTTCGAGCGGCGCCACCAGCACGCCCTCGGTCAGGATCGACAGGCCCGTGCGCACCGCCTGGTCGAGCGCCTGCACCTTGCTGGCGCCGCGCTGCGACATCTGCTCCGCGACGTCCTGCGCCACGAACAGCGACACCACCTCGCGGTTGCCGAGCCGCGCCGTCGCGTCGCGCACCTGCTGGGCAACGCCGGGCGGGCCGACCTGCGCCTCGACGCGGGCGGCCAGGTCCTCGGCGGGCGGGATCTCGACCTCCGTCGTCGGGTCCTTGCCCTTGCGGCGCGCCTGCTTCGCGATGGCGTAGCACCGCATCGCCTCGCCGTGCAGCGTCTCGAAGTACGCCTGCATCGCGGGGCTGCGCGCCGGGCCCGTCGGGGCGGTGGGCGCAGCCACGACCTGCTGCTGCGCCTCGGCTCCCATCGAAGGGCCGACTCGGGCCGCGCCGTTAAGGCTTGGCCGCCCGCCGGCCGCAACGCTTTCAACCCCCTGCGCCGCGCCCTGCCGCGTGCCTGAGCTGCCCGAGGTCGAGACGGTCCGCCGCGGCCTGGCGTCGCGCCTCGTGGGCCGCCGCGTCGACGGCGTGGACTTCCGCCCCGCCAAGCGCCTGCGGGGCACGGGCGGCCTTCCGCTCGAAGGGCTCGAAGGCCAGACCGTGACGGCGGTGCGGCGGCATGGCAAGTACCTCCTGGTGGACCTGGACGGCGCCTTGCTGCTGGCGCACCTCGGGATGACGGGCAAGCTGCTGTTCGCGGAGCCAGGCGAGGCGGAGCGGCCGCACACCCATCTCGTGCTGCACCTCGACGACGACACCGAGCTGCGGTTCTCCGACCCCCGCCGCTTCGGCACCCTCAAGCTCTACCCCAAGGACGCCGTGGTCCCGGAGCTTGCGCATTATGGCCCCGACGCGCTGGCGCCCGCCTTCTCGAAGGCCCACCTCGCCGCCGCGCTCAAGGGCTCGGGCAGCCCGCTCAAGCTGTTCCTCCTCGACCAGCGCAAGGTCGCCGGGGTCGGCAACATCTACGCCTGCGAGGCGCTGTGGCGTGCCAAGCTGTCGCCCGTGCGCAAGGCCCGCACGGTCCCCGCCGCCAAGGTGCCCGAGCTTTGGCGGCACCTCCGCGACACGCTGCGGGACTCGATCGCGAAGGGCGGCACCAGCTTCAACGACTACGTGGACCACATCGGGCAGCCGGGCAAGTTCGTGGCGCAGCTGGCGGTGTACGACCGCGAGGGCAAGCCGTGCCCGCGGTGCGGCGCGGCCGTGGTGCGCACGACCCAGTCGGGGCGCAGCACGTTCTGGTGCAAGAAGTGCCAGCGCTAGCTCCCCTCCCACTAGACACAGATTCCACAGAGAACCATCCAAGATTGTTCTGTGGAATCTGTGTCCAGTCGGGAAGGACGCGCGGCGGGGCGTTTTAGATGAACGTCTGCGCCTGCGGGATGGTGTTGGCCGCCTCGGCCCGCGCCTGCGCCGCCTTGATCTCGCGCTCCAGCTCCATGGCTTCCTTCATGAGCGGCTTGGCGTTGACGGGCACGTCGGGCACCAGGCGCGCGACGGCCTCCAGGAGCGCCGCCGCGGCGCGGCCGTCCGGGTGGTCGCGGCTGGCCTCGACGAACAGGCCGCCCGCCTCGACGCCGCGCAAGGGGGCGTCCAGCAGGATCTGCGCCGAGATGCCGGCCACGAGGGCGCGCTCCATCGCGGGGATGCCGGCCTGCTGGAGCACCTTGAGGACCTTGGCGTCGGCGGAGGCGCTGAAGACGTCGGGCTGGTCGTCGCCCTCCTCGCGCCCCACGCCCTCGAGCACCAGGAGAAGCTGGGCCTCGTTGGCGGAGGTCCAGTAGATGATGGCCTCGGCAAGGCGGGACAAGAGCGGCGGCGGCAGCGGCATCTCGGTGGTGACGATGAAGACGCGGGGGCAGTCGCGGCCGACCTTGCACTCGACCTCGCCGCCGTAGATGCGCACCGCGGTCGTGACGAGGCCGTCCTGGATGCCCGCGAGGCCCGACAGCTCAGGCAGGCGGATGTGGCCCACGAGCGGGAGGTCGAGGTGGCGGATCATGTACTGCGCGGCGATGCTGGCGGCGGAGCCCGTGGACGGGAAGGCGACCAGCACGAGGGACCCCTTGACGTTCGCCTTGACGAAGGTCTCGACGGGGGATTCCTTGGGCATCGGCCACGCAAGCGGGCCCGTGTTGATAGGCGTTCACCCGATGACCATGGCGTCGGGCTCGGCCTCGCCGCGCTCGAACCGTTCCAAGGCGTAGGGCCGGAGGTCGAGCGTGGGCTTGCGGCCGGCGACCAGCTCCGCCATCAGTTGGCCGACCATGGGGGAGATCATGAGGCCGTGGCCGCTGAAGCCGTTGGCCTGCACGAGGTTGGAGGGGCCGTTCTCCGCGACACCGAGGATGGGCTTGGCGTCGGGGGTCTTGTCGTAGGAGCCGGCCCATTGGCGAAGGACGCGCACGGGGCCGAGGCGGGGCAGCAGGCGCATCGTCTCTTTGCTGAAGGCGCGCAGGAACTCCAGGCTGCTCGACCAGTCCATCGACTCCTCGGTGTGGGTGCCGAGGCCGCCGACCAGTTCGCCGCGCATGTCCTGGTTGAGGTAGTAGCCGGTCGAGAGGTCCACCAGCATCGGGTCCAAAAACGGCTTGAGGGGCTCGCTCACCAGGATCTCGTGCCGTTCGGGCTTGACGGGCAGGTCCACGCCGACGAGGCGGGCCAGTTCGCGGCTCCACGCGCCGGCGGCGTTGACGACCCAGTCGCACGCGATGGCGCCGCGGTTCGTCTCGACGTGGGTGACCTTGCCACCCGCGACCCGCAGGCCCGTGACGCTGGTGAAGGTCACGACCTCGGCGCCGCGCTTCTCGGCGGCCTCCTTGTAGCCCCACACCACGGGCCACGGGAACAGCACGGCGTCGTCCGGGTTGTAGGTGGCGCCGACGCAGCCGTCGGTGTCGAGGCCGGGCACGATGTCCCGCGCATGGTCGAGGCTGATCACACGGGTGCGGACGCCGTGGTCGTTCTGGAAGGCGGCGGCGCGGGCGAGGGCCGCCAGCTGCGCGTCGCTGCGGGTGAGGAACAGGTAGCCGCCTTGGCGGAAGAACGAGTTGTGGCCGGTGTCGGTGGCGAACCGCTTGAACTGCTGGATGCTCCGTTGCGCGAGCTGGATGTTCTCCTTCGAGGTCCATTGGGCCCGCACGCCGCCGCCGTTGCGGCCGGTGGCGCCCTTGACGAGGGAGTCCTTGTCGAGCACCAGGACGTCGGTGACGCCGAGCTTGGCGAGATGGTAGGCGGTGGCGAGGCCGATGGCGCCGCCGCCGATGACGACGACATGGTAGCGCGACTTGCGCGGGCCGGCGGCAAGCGGGGGGATCACGGCGCGTCCTCCGCGTCGGGGGCTGCGAGGGTCGCGAACGCCACCGGTCGCACGGGCGGGCGGAAGGTCATCACGTCGACGTCGTCGATCGGGATGCCGCGCGCGTCGGCGACCAGCCTCATGCAGGCCTGGACGCACGATTTGCCCTGGCAGGGGCCGGTGCCGACGCCGAGGAAGCGCTTGAGGTCCTCGAAGCAGGCGTAGCCGTGCGCGATCGCCTCGGTGCAGTCCTCGACCGTGATGTCCTCGCAGCGGCACGCCATCGTCTTGGGCGTCGTCATCCAGGCACCCCCACGAAGACGCCGGGCACGCTGGTCGCGCCGGCCGCGTCGGCGACGGGCGCCAGCACGCCGCCCTGGAACGCGAGGTCGCAGCCGGCCTGCTGGTGCAGCTCGACGCGCGGCGTGCCGGGCAGGTTGCACAGGATGGTGTCGCACGGGATCCAGGTGCCGTCGACCTCGGCCGCCTCGACCACGGTGCCGCCCTTGGCCGCGCGGACGGTGCCGGTCGCAAGCACGCGCGCGCCGGCCGCCTCCAGCTGGGCTTGCAGCGCGGCCGGCATCGCGGGGCCGTGGACGACGATGGCCTTGCCGGGCAGCACCTGGTGCTCGCCCCAGAGGCGCTGGGCACCGCGCAGGCTGAGGATGCCGGGCAGGTCGTTGTTGACGAACAGCGGCCAGGCGTCGTGGCTGCCGGTGGCGAGGGTCACGCGGGCGGCCGTGACCTCCCATAGGTCCTCGCCGCCGTCGTCCCGCAGGCGCCGGATGCCGGCGACCAGGCGGCCGTGCTCGCGGTAGAGGCCGAAGGCGAGGGCGCCGGTCCAGGCCTTGGACGCGCTGCGGGCCAGCCTGCGCGTGTCGTCCTCCATGGGATCATAGACGGCGGTGCCGCCGAGGTGGTGCGCCTCGTCGATGAGCAGCACGTCGATGCCGGCCGCCGCCGCGGCGTGGGCGCGGGCCAGTCCCTTGTGGCCGGCGCCGACGACGAGCTCCTGCACCTCAAGGGTGTGACGACGCGGGGCGGGCAATTCGGCGTCCGGGGCCGGGACGCTGCCGAGGCCGCTCATGAAGCGGACGCCCTTGAGGAACGCCTCGTTGAGGAGGCGCGGCTTGGTGAAGGCGTGGTGCGGCTCGAACCCCTTGCGGTACACCTTGTCCACGATGCCGAACAGGTCGTGCTTGGCCGAGCCGAGGGTGTTCTGCGACTCGACCTTGAGGCCGTCGTGGGCGAGGGCCATGCAGGCGGGCACGTTGGGGACGCCGTCGACGCCGACGAAGCAGGAGGCGCACGAGCCGGCGTTGCAGTAGAGGCCGCGCGGGCGGTGGTAGCGCAGGCTGCGCGAGATGACCTTGACGCCGGCGCGGTGCAGCGCCGAGCCGAGGGTGTCGCCGGGCTCGAACGGGACCGTCCGGCCGTCGAAGGTGAACGCCGCCAACAGGGGCGCGACCTAGCGGCAGGGCATGAAGCTACTCCTCGGCGTCGCCGGGCACGAAGGACGCATCCTCGTCCAGGTACAGCGCCTGCGCCGCCACGACCTGCGCCGAGGTGTCGCACTTGGCGTAGTCCTCCAGCGGGTTCTTGTTCAGCTCCAGGAAGCGCTCGCCGAACGGGACGCAGGACAGCACGTCGCGCGCCTTGCGGGCCTCGCCGACGATGTAGAGCGCCGCGCCGACCGCCTCGACGGTGCTCAGGACGAACGGCTTGCCGTAGTTGATCGGGTTGGCGGCCACCAGGAACGGCAGGGCGCGGCTGCGGGTCTGCCCCAAGAGGACGGGGAAGGCCTCCTCGGCGTGGTGCCACGAGCAGTCGAGGGCGAGCAGGCCGTGCTTGCGCATGTCCTCCAGGTCTTCGCGGCTCAGGGCCTTCTTGGCGAACGGGTTCAAGAGGACGGAGTGCTTGGGCGTGCGCTCCAGCTTGTCGACGACGCGGGCCTTGCCGTGCTTCTGCATCCGGAGCGCCGTGTTCTTGCGCGGGTCGTCCTGGGCGGTGTAGTAGACGACGACGTCGATGGCGCCGGGAAGGCGGGAGCCGCGGTGCTGCCTCATGGGGCGGGCCTCAGCATCACGCGCAGGAAGAACGGCACCAACCGGGGCTGGGCCCACAGCAACGGCAGGACGAGGCGGCTGGGGAAGTCGATGTCGCCGACCCGCTCGATGACCGCCTTGGGGCGAGGCTTCGACAGCAGGCGGGCAAGGCGGTTGAAGTCCGCGTCCCCGAACCGCTTGTAGAGGTGCCGGATGGCCTTGCCCTTCCGCAGCTCGCGGCCCAGCACCCGCAGCACGCGCCGCTCGTAGGGCAAGAGGTCGCCGCGGCTGAGGCGGTCAGTGCGCAGGCCCTTGTCGGCCACGTCGCACAGCATCTCGCTTGCCAGCACGCCGTAGTAGATGCCGCCGCCCGACGTCGGCTTGGCCATGCCGGCCGCGTCGCCCACCAGCGCCACGCGGTCCTGGACCACTTGGGCCCGCAGGCCGAGCGGGATGCCGCCGATGATGAGATAACCCTCCTTTGCCCCCGCGAGGTAGGGCGCCGAGTGCGGGTCCTCGAACATCCGCTCGTAGTAGCGCTTGGCGGACTCCAGGTTCATGCCGGGCGCCACCGCGAGGCCAGCGCGGGCACGGTCGCCGCCGACCGGGATGATCCAGGAGAAGAAGCCGGGCGCCTGGGCGCTGCCGGCGAACATCGGGATCATGTGCGGACGCGGGTCGAGCGTGCAGCCCGACAGCTCGGCCTCGTAGCACGACACGATCTCCTCGACCGGCGGGAAGCCGAACCAGCGGGCCACCCCGCCCCGCAGGCCGTCGGCGCCCACCAGCAGGCGGCAGCGGACCTGCTGCACGCCGCCGGGGCCCTGCACCGTCACCGTGACGCCGCCCGGGTCGCGCGCCGCGCCGGTCGCCTTGGTCGCGACCCGCAGCTCGACGCCGGCGGCGACCGCGGCCTCCGCCATGCGCTGGTCGAAGCGGGCCCGGTCCATCGCCTGCGCATGGACCTCGGCGGCCTCGAACTCGACCGCCGTGCCGTCGGGCGCCACGACGCGGCCGCCCCGCAGGTCGTTCTGCCACAAGTCGCCGATCGGGAACGGCGTGTGGTCGAACAGGCGCGGCGTCACCAGCCCCGCGCATTGGACCGGGATGCCGACGGTGGGATGCTCTTCGAGCAGGAGGACGCTCCAGCCGCGCTGGCGCAGCAGGCGGGCGGTGTTCGAGCCGGTCGGCCCGGCCCCCACCACCACCACGTCGAACGCCTGCACGGGGCGCGGCAGGACGGGGTGCGTTTCAAGGCCTCCGTTCGGCCAGCAGATGCCGCGGCAGCCGTTCCTTGAATCCGTTGGCCAACCGGAGCATGGGCAGCACGTCGTCGGCGCGCACGGTGCCTTGCCGGGAGAGGACGAGGGTCGTGCCGCGCCATTGCCAGGTCCAGTTGCCGCCGTGCTGGAGCAGGAGCTCCATGGTGGCGGGCGGGATGACGTCGTAGGCGAAGCGCCGGTCGTCGCATTGGATCCAGAAGCGGCGGGAGAAGGCGTCGGACTCGAAGTCGATGTCGCTGGCGCCGAGGGCGTCGGCGAGCTTGTGGCCGATGTGCTCGGGGCTGATGCGCAGGGCGGGGCCGTGCAGGGGCATGGGGACGGCGACGACCTCGTGCTGGTGGGTCTGCTGGTGCTTGCCGTTGCTGGTGGTGTAGCGGTAGGTGAAGGCCTCGAACGGCATCCCTTCGAACTTGCCGGCCAGGATGTTGAGCGCGGTGCGGCCGCCGCCGACCCCGAACGGGGCGAATCCCTTGAAGCGGTGGGGGCGGTCCTGCTTGTCCGATTCGATGAACTCCCAGCGGTGCCGCTGCGCCAGCGTCCGCAGCTCGTCGCGGATGGCCTTGGCGTGCAGGAAGCCGTAGACGGCGAGCCCGATGCCGAGGCCGAGGAAGCCGGTGAACAGCAGGAACACGCCGCCGCCCAGCATGCTTCCGACGGCGAGGCCGGCGAACACGAGGATGACTGCCACCAGCGCCGCGGCCTGGGCGGGCTTCACAGCGACACCCGGGGCGTTGCGAGGTGGCGCGGCGACTCGACCTCGAAGAACGCGATGGGCTCCATCTTGTAGAGGCCGGCGAGCAGGTTGCCGGGGAACTGGCGGGTCTGGTCGCGGTAGTCGCGGACGTTGGCGTTGTAGAACCGGCGCGCGGCCTGGATGCGGTCCTCGGTGACGGCCAGCTCCTGCTGGAGGACGAGGAAGTTGCGCGACGCCTGCAGGCGGGGGTAGGCCTCGGCGACGGCGAGCAGGCGGTCGAGGCTGCCGGCGAGCGCGTTCTCGCCCCGGAGCAGCTCGGCGCGGCCGGTGGCGGCCAGGACGCGGGCGCGGGCCGCGGTGACGGCGGCGAGGACCTCCTTCTCGTGCTTGGCGTAGCCTTGCACGGCGGCCACGAGGTTGGGGACGAGGTCGTGGCGGCGCTTGAGCTCGGTGTCGACGTTGCTCCAGGACTCGGCGCAGCGGTTCCGGAGTGTCACCATGCGGTTGAACTGGAACAGCGCGACGACGCCGAGCAGCACCACAAGGGCGATGGGCGCCCACAAGAACCATGCCACTACAGGCGCGACCTCGCGGGGCATCTTCAAGTCAATCCCCCGGCTGCGGCGGCCATGGCGTTCTCGGCGCAGGAGCTGCTGACCATCGCGGGCGTGCTTGGGATGCTGCTGGCGGTCATTGCGTACAACAACCTCCGGGCCGCGCGGGCCCGCGACGCCCCCGCCCCCATCTCCGCCCATCCTCCGCCGGCGGAGGGCGTCCATCCGATCGTGGGCCGCTACGTGCAGCACGAGGGCAGCGTCGTCGGCGAGGTGGTCGCGGTCGCGGGCGAGCGCGCCATCCTGCGCCAGGCCGGCGTCCACCGCGCCGTGCCGGTCGCGCGGCTGGAGCCGCGCGGCGGCGAGCTGGCGCTGGTGGGCGCCGTGGACTGGGCGGAGGCCGAGCGGGCCGCCGCAGACTGGAAGTGAGCCTCGCATGTGGAAGATGGTGATCCTGGCCCGCAAGGACCTGGACCTTTCGAAGGGGAAGCTGGCGGCGCAGGTGGGCCACGCGGCGGTGGAGTGCACCTTGAAGGCGCAGAAGTACGCCCGCGACGACTTGGCGGAGTGGTTGAGCCAAGGCCAGATGAAGGCGGTGCTGAAGGTGCCGAGCGAGAAGGAGTTCCATGAGCTGAAGGCCGCCGCCGAGCGGCTGGGGCTGTGCACGGCGCTCATCAAGGACGCGGGCCACACCGAGATTCCGGCGGGCACGGTGACGGTGCTCGGCATCGGTCCCGGCAAGGAGTCGGCGATCGACCGGGTCACGGGCCACCTTTCGCTGCTGTGAACCCACTTCGGCTGCACGAAAGCGGGCATTTGGCTTCGGCAGGCGGGGACCTTTGCGCCAGGCCTTATGCGCCCGACCCGGCATCGCCGCGCATGCTCCGCCTCTTGGCCGTGCTGCTGGCTTTGACGACCGTGGGACCCGCCGCGGCCCTCCCCTCCGGCTTCGAGGCGCTCGGCTTGGCCCAGCCCACGACCTTCGGCGAGGCCATGCTGGCGTTCGAGGACGGGACGATGCCGGCGCTCGGCGTGGGCGACGACCTGCTCGGCTTCCCCGTCGTGCAGGCCATCCCGCAGATCGGCATCCTGGTCGTGGCGGCCCCCGACTTGACGCCGCTCCGGCTTGCGGTGGCGGGGCTGCCCGGCCTCCGCTCGGTCGAGGACAACGGCAAGGTGCACGGCTCCGTCGTCCCCAACGACACGCGCTACAGCGGCCAGTACGGCCCGCCCCAGATGGGCTTCCCGGCGGCGTGGGGCTCGGCGGGCTACGGCTCCTCGGCCATCAAGGTGGCCGTCATCGACTCCGGCCTCTACAAGACGCACCCCGACTTCCAGGCCTCCCGCATCCTCACCGGCTACGACTACGTCAACAACGACAGCAACCCCGACGACGGCTGCGGCCACGGCACCCACGTCACCGGCACCATCGCGGCCACCACCAACAACAACCTCGGCGTGGCGGGCATGAGCCAGGCGACCATCCTGCCCCTCAAGGCGCTCCAGCCCATCGGCGGCATCCTCTCCGTCGAGTGCTCCGGCAGCACCGCCGACATCGCCCAGGCCATCGTGGACGCCACCGACCAGGGCGCCCGCATCATCTCGATGAGCATCGGCGCCAGCGCCTCCGACTCCGCCACCTCCAGCGCCGTCGCCTACGCCTACGCCCGCAACGTCCTTCTGGTGGCCGCCGCCGGCAACGACGGCGCCGCCAACTCGATCGACTACCCGGCGGCCTACTCCCAGGTCATCGCCGTCGGCGCCACCACCAACACCAAGGCGCGCGCCTCGTTCTCCGACATGGGCGCCGACCTGGAGGTCATGGCCCCCGGCAACGCCATCGACAGCACCTCGTCGTCCGGCAGCTACACCACCATGAGCGGCACCAGCATGGCCACCCCGCACGTGGCCGGCGCCCTCGCCCTTGCCCTGAGCTGCGCGCCCAGCACCACCAACACGGCGCTCCGGTCGGCCCTCCAGTCCACGGCGGAGGACCTGGGCGCCGCCGGCCGCGACACCACCTACGGCTACGGCCTCGCCCGCGCCGACCTCCTGGTGGCCAGCGTGTGCGGCGGCGGCCCGCCCCCGAACACGCCCCCGGTCGCGTCGTTCACCTTCACGACCTCCAGCCTCACCGTCAACGTCAACGGCGGCGGCTCCACCGACGCCGACGGCGACCCGCTGACCTACAGCTGGACCTTCGGCGACAGCAGCTCCGGCAGCGGCGTCACCGCCAGCCGCACCTACGCGGCCGCCGGCACCTACAGCGTGACCTTGACCGTGAGCGACGGCCGCGGCGGCAGCAACAGCCAGACCAAGTCGGTCACCGTCGCCTCCGGCGGCGGCTCCGATCCCGACCCCGGGACGCCCAACCTCACGAGCGGCACCGCCGTCTCCTTCAGCATCGCCACCGGCCAGGAGAAGTTCTACAAGATCGACGTCCCCGCCGGCAAGTCGCAGCTCGTGGTCGAGATGACCGGCCCCGCCTGCGGCCTCCTGAGCTGCAGCGTCGACGCCGACCTCTACACCCGCCTGGGCTCCAAGCCGACGGACACCACCTACGCCTGCCGGCCCTACGCCTCGGGCAGTACCGAGACCTGCACGCACTCCAGCCCGGCGGCGGGCTACTGGTACGTCCGCGTCTACGGCTACAGCGGCTCGGGCACGGTGACGCTGAAGGCCACCTACACCTGAGCTTATGACCGGCCCTCAAGTGGACGCAACCATGACCGCCCCGACCCTGACCCTGCGCAACGTCGCCCGCTACGTCCGCGACGTCGACGCCAACGTCCCGCTCTACGAGGCGCTGGGCTTCACGCAGGTCCGCCACGCCGGCGACATGGCGGTCCTCCAGCACCACGACGGGCTCCAGCTCGTGCTGCACCGCTGGGACGACCGCCCCACCACGATGCTCGACACCGCCATCGGCTTCACGCTGGCCGGCGACGCCGCCGACGTCCAGAAGCACATCGAGACGGCGGGCTGGACGCTGCTGCGGGCGCCGCACTCCGGCGACGTCGGCTACTTCCTCATCTACGGCGACCTGGACGGCAACCCGATCAACCTGGTCGGCAAGCCGCTGCGGACGGCGCCGCCGGCGGGGACGGTGCGGCTCGTCATGCGCGACGGCAAGGCGGTCGCGGAGCCGACGACGCCCACGGGCTAGGCGGAGACCTGCTCCAGCCGCTCGCGCGCCGTCGCCAGCCGCCCGGCCGCCGCTTGCAGCGTCGCCTCCTTCTTCGGGTACGCGAACCGCACCAGGTGGCGGCCGCGCGCGCCGTCCTCGAAGAAGCTGGAGCCCGGCACGCACGCGACGCCAACTTCCTTGGTGAGCCACATGGCGAACGCGGTGTCGTCGGGGAAGGCGTCGCCGGCCAGCGCGGTCCAGTCGGCCAGGACGTAGTAGGCGCCGTCCGGCGTGGGGGCCTGGAAGCCGGCCGACCGGAGGGCGCCCAGCAGCAGGTCGCGCTTGGCCTGGTAGCTGCGGGTCAGCTCCGTGTAGTAGGAGGCGGGCAGGCCAAGAGCGGTGACGGCGGCGACCTGGAGCGGGTGGGGCGCGCCGACGGTGAGGAAGTCATGCACGCGCTTGATGGCGTCCGTGACCGGCTTGGGTGCGGCGGTGTAGGCGAGGCGCCAGCCCGTGACGCTGTAGGTCTTGCTGAAGCCGCCGATGGTGACGGTGCGCTCGTGCATGGCGCCCACGGTGGCGAGGCTGCGGTGGCGCTTGCCGTCGTACACCATGTGCTCGTAGATCTCGTCCGTGACCGCTAGGACGCCGAAGTCGGAGCACAGGTCCGCGATGAGCTTGAGGGTGGCGTCGGTGAAGACGCGCCCCGTCGGGTTGCCGGGCGTGTTCACGACCACGGCCTTGGGGCACTGGGCCATGGCGGCGCGCAGGGCGTCGGGGTCGGGCTGGAAGTCGGGCTCGCGCAGCGGGACCAGGAGGGTCTTGCCGCCTGCCACCAGCGCGTCCGGGCCGAAGTTCTCGTAGTAGGGCTCGAACAGCACCACCTTGTCGCCGGGGTTGACGGTGGCGAGCATCGTCGCCATCATCGCCTCGGTGGCGCCGCAGGTGACGACCAGGTTTTCGTCGGGGTGCGTGTCGATGCCGTTGAACGAACGCAGCTTGCCGGCGATGGCGGCGCGCAGGCCCGGCGTGCCCCAGGTGACGGCGTACTGGTTGTGGCCGGCGTCGAGGGCGGCCTTGGCGGCGTCCAAGAGCTCGCGCGGCGGGTCGAAGTCGGGGAACCCTTGGCCGAGGTTGATGGCGCCGTGCTGGGTGGCGACCCGGCTCATGCTCCGGATGACCGACTCGGGGAAGTGCTGCACCCGGTCGGACACGTAGGGGGACGCGATGCGGGGGGCGGGGTTGCCCATCGCGGCGGGATGGGAGGTTCCCGATTTAGCCCATCGATGCCGGCCTCAGGCGAGGCGGGTGATGTAGTCGATGATGATGTCCACGGCGCCGGTGCCCGCCTCGGTGCAGCCGCCGTTGGTGATGGGCATCCAGTAGACGGCGCAGAACTCGTGGCTGTTGTGGTCGAAGCAGACCAGGCCAACGTCCCCGACCTGCTCGGTGCAAGTGGGCGGGCCTTGGGCGGCGACGGCGGGGACCACCAGGACGGTCGCAAGCAGGGCAAAGGCAGCGAGCGGGAAGGCGCGCATGCGGAGCGAGCGGACGCGGGGGATTTCACGCTTTGCGCCGCTCCGGCCGCCACGCCTCGACGGCGGGCGGCACGGGCATGGGCGCCTGGCCGGCGGCCTGGGCCGGCGGCCCGGCCCTCAGGCGCAGCGGCACCACGCCGGCCCAGCACGGGAACGTCAGGTCCTCGGCGTCGTCCACCGGCGGGCCCGTCCGGACCTTGCAGGAGGACTCCTTCAAGGACAGCTCGACGACAAGGGTCGCGGCCACCTCCTTGGCGTTGGGCTGGCGGGCGGCGTCCCAGCGGCCGGGCACGAGGCGGTCCATGTAGACGCGCAGCGCCTCCAGCTTGGCGTCCCCTTCCAGTTGGCGGGCCTGGCCGTAGACGACGGCGCTGCGGTAGTTCATCGAGTGGTTGAAGGCGCTGCGGGCCAGCACCAGGCCGTCCAGGAGGGTGACGGCGACGCAGACGGGCTGGGATGCCAGGGCGCGCATCATGCGGCTGGCGGCGGAGCCGTGCAGCAGGACGCGGTCGCCGTCGCGGACGTAGCCGGTGGGGACGACGGCGGGCTGGCCCTCGTGCTGGAAGGCGACGTGCGCCACGATGCCCTCGTCCAGGATGGCGTGCAGGGTGGCCGTGTCGTAGGCGGCGCGCTGGGGCAGGCGGCGGACCTGGGTGCGCTGGGTCACGGCCCCAAGAACGGTCCCTGTCCAAAGAACGTTCAAGTGCGGCACGGGCTTCGAAACGGCCGTGGCGGAGGAGGCCAGGGACAACGTCTCGTACGAGATGCTCCAGGACCTCCTGCGCGCCGAGCGCCGCAGCAACAAGATGATGGTGGTGCCGGCGCGGTTCTGGCCGCAGGTGCGCGAGTTCCTCGCCACCATCACCGCCGCGTTCCAGGCGGAGCAGGCCAAGGACCCCTTCAGCCGGAAGGTCATGCTGCTGACGGACCAGGTCAAGAACGCCCGCCACGCCGCCGAGTCGCTGTGGGCGGTGCGCGAGCGCAAGCTGGCCATGCTGGCCCTCGCCGCCACCAAGGACCGCAAGCGCCCGGAAGGCCTGACCCCCGACGAGGCGCAGCTCTACCAGGCGTTCCTGGAGACGCTGGACTCGGCCCGCGGCCGGCTGTTCGACGGGGCGCTGCCCCTGCCGCCGCCCGCGCCCGCCGCCCCGGCCGCGCAGCCTCCTGCCCCGGAGCCCGCCCCGGCCGCGCCCGTCCAGATGCCGGTGGTCGAGCCCGCCCCGACGCCCGTGCAGGTGCCGCACGACTCCAAGGCGAACGCCGGCGAGGGCATGGTGACGATCCGCGCCTTGGGCGACATCCCGCCCTTCGTGGGGCCGGACATGCAGACCTATTTGCTGAAGACCGGCGACATCGCCACCGTGCCGCCGTCGATCGCCAACCTGCTGGTGCGCCGGCAGAAGGCGAGCATCCTGGAACTGTAGGACCTCCTAGCCGAGTTCCTCGGCCAGCCCGACCAGGATTCCCTCGGGGCCGCGGACGAAGCAGAGCCGGTACACGTCCTGGTACTGCGCGACCTCGCCCACCAAGGACCCGCCGACGGCGCGAAGCCGGCCGAGGGTCGCGTCCAGGTCGTCGACGGCGAACATGATGCGGCGCATCCCCAAGGTGTTCGAAGGCGCATCGACGGGGCCGAACCGGATTGCGGCAGGCGCGTGGAACCTGGAGAGTTCGACCCCGCCGTGCCCGTCCGGCGTCCGCATCATGGCGATGTCGCAACGGATTCCTTCGAGCCCGACGACGCGGTCGGCCCACGCGCCCTCGACGGTTGTCTCCCCCTCGAGCGCCATGCCCAGCGCGACGAAGAACGCCTTCGCGGCCTCCAGGTCGTCCACCACGACGAGGACGTTGTCCATCCGCAAGATCGCCACGCGCCGCGCACCGGGGGCACGCGCAAAAGCCCCGCCGGCACTACCTCCATATAGCGCCCGCCAAGTCGCGCCGCGTGCCCGGCGACCGCGCCCCGTTCCGCCCGAACGACATCCCGGACGCCGAGCTGGCCAAGGCGTACCACAACACGCACGACCTCCGGGAGATGTACACCCGCGAGAACACGGAGCGCCGGCGCTTCGGCGGCCACACCCTCCGCAAGCACCTCACCGCCGCCCAGGACAAGGCGCTCACGGCCAAGATGGTCAAGATCCGCGACGAGTTCGAGGTCGCCAACAACGACGACGTCGTGGTCGTGTTCGTGCAGGGCCTCCTGGCGGACGGCAAGGAGATGGAGCTCGACCCCCACCTCGTCAAGGTCGCCAAGGCGGCCACCGTGGCCCGCCGCGCCCGGCCGTTCGACTCCGCCCCCGGCGTGGGGCACTAGCGCCTTCGCTTCGGGCCGTCCCAGGAGGCCGCCGCGAACGGCGCGGGCCAGCTTCATGACCCTGGCCGGCCGACCCAAGCTCGACGCAGATGCCGACGACCAGGCCGTCCCGGCCGCCCAGACCCGTGCGCCGCAAGGGCCGCGCCGCCCCGTCCGACCCGGCGTTCGCGCACGCCGCCGACGCCGTGCTCGCCACCGCCGAGACGGCGCATGGCACGCTGAGGTCGCTCGGCCGCACCGTCGCCGCCGTCGAGGAGGTCGCCGAGCGCGCCCGGCACGCGCCGGCCCGGATGCTGGCCGACGTCCGGCTGGCCGTGGCGGCCGGCTTCCGGGGCGCCCGCCGGGCGGCCGTCGCCTACGCCATCGCCGGCGGCCTCGCCTTCCTCGCCTTGGCGGCCTTGACGGTCGCCGTCGCCGTCGTGCTCGACGCCTTGCTGGGCGGCGCGCCCCGCGGCGCCTTCGTCGTCGCCGGCCTCTACGCCGTCGGCGCCACCGTGGCCGCGGTCCAAGGCCGCAAGGCGATGGCGGACGGGCGGCGCGAGGCGGGCGAGCGCATCGCCGACGTCAAGGCCGCGGCCCTCGAGGTGGCGCGCCCCGTCCGGCGGGAGCTTGCGCGCCACCAGCGCCCTTCCCCCTCCAGCTCCCGTTCCAAGAAGGTGACCGCATGACGACCAAGAGTTCCACGACCCGCGGCAAGGCCGCCAAGACCCGCCAGCGCGTCGCCGCCGGCGTCGAGCAGGGCATGGCCGCCGTCGCCGGCGCCATGGACGGCCTGGCCCACGCCGCCCGGGTGGCCGAGGCCGCGATGGCCTCGCTCCACGAGGCGGGCGAGGCGGCCCGCGCCGTGGTGGCGACGGCCCGCGCCGAGTACCAGCAGACCCGCTCCATGGTGCGGCCCCGCAAGCGCACGGCGGCCCGCCGGCAGGCGGGGGCGCGGCCGAAGCGGGCGCGGACGGCGAGGCCCAAGCAGGCCCGCAAGGCCAAAGCCTGAGCCGGTCGTCGCGGCCTCGTGCGCACGGCCCTCTGGATCGGGTTGGCCGTTGTCCTTGCGCTCCTTGGCGCCGGGGTCGGGGTGCTCGTTTGGGCCAACACCTTGGCCGACTGCGGGCGGCCTGGCGGGCTGTTCTTCTCCGGGTGCCCGGAGTCGGGGCTGGCGGCGCTGGGCGGCATCGCCTTGGTGGTCGTTGCCTTGGCGGTGGGCTTGGGGTTCGCCCTCTTCGAGGCCTTCGGGCCGGACCAGGACGCGCGCTAGCCCCTCGCCCCCAACCTTCAAGCCTGTCTCGCAGGTCGCAGGCCGCCCATGGTTGAGGACGAGCGCGGCTGGGACTTGGCCGCCATCACGGACAAGTGGCAGTCCCGCTGGTGGGACGCCAAGGTCCACCACGCCGACCGCAACCCGTCGGGCAAGCCGACGTTCTTCCTGCATTTCGCGTATCCGGGCATCTCGGGCTACCTGCACGTGGGGCACATGCGGGGCTTCACCTACACCGACGTGTTCGCGCGCCACAAGCGGATGACGGGGCACGACGTGCTGTTCCCGGCCGGCTTCCACGCCTCGGGCATCCCGTCGGTGGCGTTCGCGGCCGAGGTCAAGCGGGGCGAGAAGGACGACTACCTGCGCGCCAACGGCTACACCGGGCCGATCCAGGCGCTCGCGGACCCGAAGGCCGTGGTGGACTACTTCGCCAAGGTGTACACCAACGACTACTGGAAGCGCTTCGGGTTCCTCATCGACGAGCGCCGCAACGTCACCACCATCGACCCGGCCTACATGCGGTTCATCCAATGGCAGTTCCGCGCGCTCCACCAGAAGGGCCGCCTCATCGAGAAGCCGCACTATGCCCCGTTCTGCCCGGTGGCCGGCCCCGTCGCAGTGGACAAGTCGGAGACCGACATCAAGCAGGGCGGCTCGGCGGAGATCCTGGAGTACGTCGCCCTCAAGTTCACGCTGCCCCGCAACGTCGTCCACGAGGAGCGGGTGGTGCTGCCGTGCGCCACGCTGCGCCCCGAGACCGTGTACGGCTGCACCAACGTCTGGATGCACCCGGAGACCGAGTACCACCTGGTGCGGGTCTGGCAGGACGGCGCCGTGGCCGACAAGGACCCGAGCGAGCTGTGGCTGGTGTCCGCCGCCGGCAAGCGCAAGCTGGAGTGGCAGTTCGAGCGCGCCGAGGCCACGGGCCGCAAGGTGCCGGCCCGCCAGCTCATCGGCCACAAGGTCCGGGTCCCGATGGAGCCCGAGCCCGGCGGCCGCGAGGTGCCCATCGTCGCCGGCGCCTTCGTGGACCCGGCGGTCGCGACCGGGATCGTCATGTCGGTGCCGGCGCACGCGCCGTTCGACTACGCGGCCTACCGCGACGCCGGCCTGGTGGCGACCCTTGGCGAGCCGCCGGTCATCTGCACCGTCGAGGGCGCCCCCAAGGGCATCCCCGCGAGGCTGGCCGTCGAGCGCCACAAGGTCCAGTCCCAGCACGACAAGGACTTGCTGCAGGCCGCCACCGAGGAGCTGTACGCCGAGGAGTTCAACAAGGGCGTCCTGACGGAGGCGTGCGGCCCCTACGCGGGCAAGCGCATCAAGGGCGTCAAGGACCAGATCAAGCAGGATTTCCTTGCGGCGGGGCGGGCGCGGGTGCTGCGCCAGTTCTCGGAATTGGTGGTGTCGCGCGCCGGCGAGGTCGTCGACGTCAAGCGCATCCCCGACCAGGACTTCATCCACTACGGCGACCCCGAGTGGACCCGGGTCGCGAAGGGGCACGCCGCCACCATGGCCGTGTTCCCGCAGCGCTACAAGGACGAATTGCCCAACGTCCTCGACTGGTTCGGCGACCGCGCCTGCGTCCGCCGCGGCGCCTGGCTCGGCACCGAGTTCCCGTTCAAGCCCGGCTGGATTGTCGAGCCCATCGCCGACTCCACCTTCTACCCGTGGTTCTACCTGGTGAGCCGCTACCTCAAGTCGCGGTGGAACCCCGACCCGCCCCACGGCGGCCTGCGGGAGGAGGAGCTCACGGACGCCTTCTTCGACCACGTCTTCAACGGCAAGGGCGAGCCCGCCCGCGCGCTCTGGTCCGAGGTGCGCAAGGACGTCCTCCACTGGGGCCCCGTCGACCTCAACCTCGGCGGCAAGGAGCACCAGACCGTCCACTTCCCGGTCTACATCATGACCCAGGTCGCCCTGCTGGACGACCCCAAGCTGTGGCCGCGCGGCATCTTCGTCAACTGGTGGGTCACCCAGAAGGCCGGCGCCAAGATCTCCAAGTCCAAGGGCGGCGCCGAGCCCATCCCGGGCGCCGCGGCCCGCTACGGCGTCGACGCCATGCGGCTCTACTACTGCCACGTCGGCAGCCCGCACGTCGACATCGAGTGGGACCCCGACATCGTGCTCGACTACCGCCGCCACGTCGAGCGGCTGCTGCGAGCCACCGAGGAGGCGCTCGCGGCCGACGGCGGCCCGCACCCGACCGACGCCTGGCTGGCCGCCGCGTTCGCGCGCACGCTCGCCAACGCCCGCGACGCCTACGAGGCGTACGACCTGCGCGGCGCGGCGGGCGCCCTCGTGTACGAGGTGCCCGAGGTGCTGCGCTGGTACGCCCGGCGCGGCGGCGCCAACCGGCAGGCCCTGCGCGACGTCCTGTTGCAGTGGGCGCTGGCGCTCTGCCCCATCGTGCCGCACGTGGCCGAGGAGATGCACGAGATGGCCGGCGGCAAGGGCCTCGCCACCACCGCGGCGTTCCCGGTCCCCGGCCCCGTCGACGCGGCAGCGCTTGCCTCCGAGGCCTACGTCCGCCTCGTGCTGGAGGACATCCAGACCGTGCAGCGGCTCGCCGGCGTCGAGCGCGTGCACAGCCTGGCGCTCTACACCACGCCCGCCTGGAAGCGCGAGCTGGCCGCCAAGGCCGTCCAGATGGCGGCCGCCGAGGGCGGCAAGTTCCCCATGGGCCGCTTCATGGGCGAGGTCATGGCCGACCCCAAGATGCGCGCGCTGGGCAAGCCGGTGCAGGCGTTCACGGGCAAGCTGCCGGCGCAGGTGACGCAGCTCACCGCCGACCAGAAGACCCTGCTGGCCGCCCGGGCCGACGAGGCCGTCATCCTGGCGGGCGCCAAGGGGTTCCTCGCCAGCCACTTCGGCCTCGCCGCCGTCGAGGTGTACGCCGCCGACGACCCAGCCGCCCCGCAGCATCCGAAGAAGGACGTCGCGGCCCCCCTCAAGCCAGGCATCGCGCTGGCCTAGCCGCCCTCGCGCCGCGAAAAACCGCGGCCTGTCCCCGGTTCGCCGCCGCCGCATCCCCTTTTACGCCACGGGCGGATGGCGGCAACCGATGGCCCCGCTGGACGAGGTCGCAAGCCTTGCCCACCTTGCCGCCATCGTCGAGGGGTCCGACGACGCCATCGTCAGCAAGGACCTCGACGGCCGCATCCTGAGCTGGAACCGCGGCGCCCAGCAGATGTTCGGCTACACCGCGGCCGAGGCCATCGGCAAGCCCATGACCATCCTGTTCCCGGCCGGCCGCGAAGGGGAGGAGGACGCCATCCTGGCCAACATCCGCGCCGGCCACAAGGTGGACCACTACGAGACGGTGCGGCGCCGCAAGGACGGCCGCCTCATCGACGTGTCCGTCACCGTGTCCCCCATCCGCGACGCGACCGGCCGCGTCGTGGCCGCCTCCAAGGTCGCGCGCGACATCACGCACCGCAAGCGCGCCGAGGAGGCGCTGCGCCACTCCAACGAGCGGCTGCGCCAGCTCGACGACGAGCGCCGCGAGATGCTCAACGCCGTCGCCCACGAGCTCCTGACCCCGCTGACCCCGATCCTGCTCCAGCTCCAGTACCTGCGCGAGCTGGGCGCCGACCCGGAGCGCCTCGCCCGGTCGCTGGAGCTGATGGACCGCAACCTGAAGCGGCTGCACAACCTGGTGCGCCAGGTCCTCGACGTCGCCCGCCTCGACTGGCAGAAGCGCTCCATCCGGCGCAGCGACACCGACCTCTGCGTCCTCTTGGGCGAGTGCGCCGAGACCTACCGCCCCGCCGCCGAGCGCGCCGGCATCCGGCTCGACCTGGAGTGCCCCGGCGCCCTCCCCGCCGCCCTCGACCCCGACCGCATCACCCAGGTGCTCCACAACCTCCTCAGCAACGCCCTCAAGTTCACCCTGGACGGCGGCCGCATCCTGATCCACGCCGAGGCGCGCGCCAGCCCCGCCGGGCCCGCCGTCCATGTCGCGGTCACCGACACCGGCCTCGGCTTCACGGCCGATCAGCGCCGCCGCATGTTCCAGCCGTTCTACCGCGGCCACGACCGCCCCGGCACCGGCCTCGGCCTCTACATCAGCAAGGCCATCGTCGAGCTGCACGGCGGCGAGCTCACGGCCGACAGCGCCGGCCCGGGCCAAGGGGCCCGCATGGCGTTCTGGCTGCCGGTCGTGGCGCCGGCCGCGCACTAGCTCCCCCTGGACACAGATTCCACAGCACCACTTGACCAAGGTCTGTGGAATCTGTGTCGGGTCCGGGCGTCGCGCCCGCTACGGATAGATGCCGCGCTTGGTGATGGCGTCGGCGACCCGCTTGACGGCGGGACGCGCCTACGCGCCGCGCCGACTTCGTGGCGCCGCGCTGGCGCTATGCGCCCTCAAGCGGCGCCTCGCGGCCCCGCGCTGGACCCTCCGGACGCTCGCTTGCGCTCGCTACGGATAGATGCCGCGCTTGGTGATCGCGTCGGCGACCCGCTTGACGGCGAGCATATACGCCGCCTGCCGCATGGTGAGGGGCGAGACGTTGGTCTCCTTGATCCAGATGTCGTGGACCTGGTGGAACGCCTTGGTCATGATCTGGTCGAGGCGCTGGTTGACCTCGTCCTCGGTCCAGAAGAACGACTGCAGGCCCTGGACCCACTCGAAGTAGCTGGCCGTGACGCCGCCGGCGTTGCACAGCACGTCCGGGATGACGAACACGCCCTTCTTGAGGAGGATGTCGTCGGCGTCGGGGGTGGTGGGGCCGTTGGCGCCCTCCGCGAGGATCTTGCAGTCGATGGCGCCGGCGTTGTCCTTGGTGATGACGCCCTCCAAGGCGGCGGGGACCAGGATGTCCACCTTGGTGGCCAGGAGCTCGGCGTTGCCGATGGCCTTGCTGCCGGGGAAGCCGACGACGGTGCCGGTCTGCTTGAGGTGCGCCATGAGCTTGGGCACGTCGAGGCCGTCGGGGGCGTGGATGGCGCCGTTGACGTCCGACACGGCCACGATCTTGCAGCCCATCTCCGCGAACAGGGGGGCCGCGTTGCCGCCGACGTTGCCGAAGCCCTGGATCGCGACGGTGGCGCCCTTGAGCTCCAGCCCGATGGCCTTGGCGGCCTCGCGGACGCAGTAGGTGATGCCGCGGCTGGTGGCCTTCTCGCGGCCCTCGGAGCCGCCGATGTCGACGGGCTTGCCGGTGACGATGGCGGGCACCGCGTAGCCTTGCCCCATCGAGTAGGTGTCCATGAACCACGCCATGGTCTGGGCGTTGGTGTTGACGTCGGGGGCGGGGATGTCCTTCTGCTCGCCGATGATGACCGAAATCTCGGAGAAGTAGCGGCGGGCCATGCGCTCCAGCTCGCCGTGGGTCAGCTCGCGGGGGTCCACGATGACGCCGCCCTTGGCGCCGCCGTAGGGGATGCCGACGACGGCGCACTTCCAGGTCATCCACATCGCGAGCGCCTTGACCTCGTCGAGGCTGACGTTCTGGTGGAACCGGACGCCGCCCTTGGCGGGGCCGCGGGCCATCGAGTGCTGGACGCGGTAGCCGGTGAAGACCCGGATGGTGCCGTTGTCCATGCGGACGGGGAGGGCGACCTCGAGGCTGCGCATGGGGTGCTTGAGGACCTCGTGGACGTTGGGGTCCAGCTTCATGCGCTTGGCGACGGTCTTGAGCTGCGCCAAGGCCATCGCGTACGGGTTCAGCTGGGGGGTCTTCTCCGCCACGGGGGGCGGCGATGGGATGGGCCTATAAATCCGGCGGGAAACTGGGCCGGCCGTGGCGCCTTGGGACCCGGCCGGCTGGACGGCAGCCACCTGGGTCTGGTATTCCCTGGGCGGGCTCTACCTGCTGGGCTTCGCCGTCTTCCTGCCGCTGGTGTGGCGGGCCCAAAAACGGGTGCGTGCGGGGGTGCCCGGCGCGGTGGCGCGGCACGACCGGCTGGTGCGCGGCTTCCCCAACGGCTTCTACGCCAAGATGGTGGGGATCCGACCCCTTGGCCCCAAGAAGGGCAAAGGGGCCTGAAGGACAGGGGACAGAGCGGGGGAGGCGACAGGCGAAGGGTTGCTTCCGGTGGACTCACCAGTAAAAGTACTCGTGCGTCTCGGAGGTGCAGTTGGGTTCCATGGAATCACGGCTTCCACCCCCCATGGATGCGCCGGGCTAGATAAGCCGACAGATTCGTCCGCGGGAAGGGCTTTAGCCGAAACCGCGCCCGCCACGGCCATCATTTGAAGCTTCCAGTCGAAGCGAAGGCGTTGGGTCCAGCCCGGCCGCTTCCGGTGCAGCTACACCCGGACTCCGTCCGGCCAAAGCACCAGGATCCAGGTGTCGCCCCGGGTCTTGGGCAAGTGGCGGGAGCCCGGCCTCATCCAGACCAGCGAGCCCTTCGGATAGACGCCCTCGTCGTCATAGGTCTCGCCGGCCAGCACCAGGTACATCTCGCCGCCCGTGTGCGTGTGCGCCCCGAACACCGTGTCCGGCGCCCCGTCCGCGATGTGGTACACCACCAGGCCGACGTTGCCGTTGCGCGCCAGCTTGCCGATGCGCGAGCCGTTGCCGAAGTCCTTCCAGCCCGCGTGCGCCTCCAGCCAAGCGCGATCGAACTCCCAGGCGAGCCACTTCGACAAGTCGGCGTGCAGGTCGGCCATCGGGGCGGGCACGGCGCCCAAACATAGAAGCCCGCAGGGCCGTCGGCGCCCTCGTGGCCGAACGGCGCCTGCGCTACCCCTTGCTGTGGCTGGCCTTCAGCGCCGTCATGCTCACCGGCGCCGCCCTCCTGTCGAGCCACGACGGCGCCCTCCAGGCCTGGGGCATCGCCGTGCTCGCCTTCCCGCTCGTGGCCTTGGGCACGGTGACGGCGGCGTACTACTTGCTGGAGCGCTTCCGGTCGTCGGACTGACCGCCCGCCAACCCGAAGTCCTTCGCCGCCTGCCGCGCCGTGCGCTCCAGCTGCTTGCCCGTCTTGCGCAGCTCGGCGTACAAGTCAGGATAGGCCGCCGCGAACTTGGCGCCCGCCTTCTCCGCCTCGACCTGCGCGTTCTCCGCCACGTCCTCGAAGGCGCGGCGCACGGTCTTGGCCAAATCCTCCGCCTGCCGGCGCAGCTCCTCCGCCATCCGTTGCAGGTCCGCCTTGTCGGGGTCCGCCATCACGCGCGGCAGGCAGCCAGGACGGAAAAGGAGCGGGCCCGCGGGAATTCGAATCCCGGTCTGAAGCTCCGGAGGCTTCTGTGATATCCAAGCTACACTACGGGCCCTGAAGTGCTCTCCTTGGTGCGAAACTCGCTTCGTCGGGGGCCGGCGACCCAGACGCACCAGAGCGCAGGTTGCGCGACGGTGCAGGGCTATTAAAGGAGTGAACCACGGCTCGGCCAAGCATCGCTAGTGGAGGCGCTTGGCGGTTCGCGTCCGCACCGCTGCGGCGGTCGCCCCGATGATCAGCAGGGCGACGAACACCCAGAAGCCGACCTCAAGGTCGGGCAAGGCGCCGTATCCTTGAAGCGCAACCAGGCTGGCAAGGACGGCCACGGCGGCGATGGTGCCCCAGCCCAGCGGGGAGCGCATCGTGTTCGGGTCGTCCTTGGCCACGAGTCGAACGTAGGCTGCGATGCCTGCGACCCCAAGCAACACCCCCAGGATGCCCCTCCAGGCCCAGCCTTGCAGGATTTCGATGCCCCAGAAGCTGAAGGCGGCGATGCCGAGCAAGCCGACAAGGTGTCCAAGGATCGTTCGGTTGGTCATGGTCAAACGGTGGCCAGGATCGCTCCCAGCGCTCCGCCTCCTATGATGGTGTTGCCTTCGCCGCCGAAGCTGCCGTCCAGCCGCACCAGCGGCAGGGTGACGGTGACGGCGCGGCCGTTCACGGTGATCGCCAAGGTGGTGCAGCCGGCCTTGCCGATGAAGGAGTATTGGACTTGGTTGGCGTTGGCCGCCATGACCTGCTGGCCGCAGCTCTCGATGCTGATGGTGGCTTGGACGTCGCAGACCGTGGTGCTGCACCCGAAGACCAGGTTGCCGGCCGAGGTCGTGAAGACGCCGGGGGCAAGCCTGAACAACGGGTCGAAGACCGCGCCCGTGCCTGCGATGTGCGCCGCGACGTCGAGGGAGGCTTTCGCGGAGCCGCTGGTGCTGGTCGTGTCCATGTATTCCAGGAAGCGGTCCCAAGCAGCTTGGTTGTTGGCCTCCATGTTGCCGGGACAGGCGGTTTCGTTGCCATAATGGTAGCCCTCGGCGTCAAAGAGGGGCTTGTTGAGCGGCGGGAAGTTTTCCTCGCGGTAGCCAGGGCCGTCAGAGTGGCTGGACACCGCCAAGATTCCGGTGCTGAGGATTGCGTGGTCGAAGCTGTTGCCGTTGGCGCCGCCCCAGGTGACCTGGGCGTGCCCGACGCACTTCATGTAGCCGGGATCGTCGCGCATGGCCTCGGCCTCGGCGCACGCGCCTGACATGGCAGCACCGGTCGCCATCATGCCGACGCCGGCCATCACGACGCCGGGGTTCCCTTTGAAGGCCCCCGCGATGGCGACGGCAGCGCCGACCGCGAAGATCATCATGCTCACGTCGCACTCATGTTGCTTCGCGGCGATTGCGTCCGCAGAAGGAGGCTCGCGCGTTGGGGGCGACACGGGATCCCAGGTGCCGGGCTTGTAGCAGATTCGTTGGCTGTTCGTCCCCGCGTCGGGGATGTCCAAGGACAGGCTGGCGTAGGACGTGAAGCCCGCCATCGAGGGTGGCGAGGACGGGCCTAGGTCGGCCGTCGGGATCACCAGGCTCCAGGCGCCGCCGGCGCCAGTGGATTGGCGGTCCTCGCAGTGGATTCCGTCCGGGCGGGGGGTCTTGGGCGGGGCGGGGCCGCCCGAGCCGCCGCACCTGAGATGGAGACTGAGCCAAGGCACGGAGTCGCAGGACGTGAGCGCCATGGCGGAGGCGAGGGCAGGGCCCAAGGCCTCGATTTCCTGGGGGATGGATTCCACGATGTGGGGGACGTAGGCGCAGAGGTCCGCCACGGCGGTCTTGCACAGGGTTTCGTCGCCCGGCTCGCAGGTGGCGCCGAAGTCCAAGGGAATCGGGGTGATGTTGACCGGGAGCAGGGGCACCACGACGCATTGGGCGTACCGGCCGGCCTCGCTGGCACAGGCCAGGTCCGCGCCTTGGTGGGCGAGGCCGGGCGAGCCGTCGGCGCAGGACAAGGCATAGAGTGGGGACGGGTCGCAGCCGTCGCAGGTTCCCGGAGGCAAGTCCAAGCCGCCTTCGCGGTCGCAGCCGATCGGTGCTTGGTAGTCGCGGCTATGGGGCTCCAAGCCGTGCAGCGCGGCGCAGGCAAGACGGGCATCCCGCAGCTGCGCTTTGGCGGCGAGCGGCGCGCCTTCGAAGGTGCCCAAGGACACGGCAGACTCCGTCGCGAACGGCTCCAGGGAGCCAGTGAGGCTGACGGCGGGGCCCAGAAGCAGGACTGCAAGGGCGGCCGCGGCCAGTTGCTTGGTCGGGGTTTGTTTGGCGATCATCTGAATCACCGGGTTTGCGGAATCAATGGGAAAGAAGTCTCCGGTCGCCTCGTTGGATTGGACTGAGACGAGACGCTGGCATAGAATTCTTGATTTCTTCAAAAGAGGGCGTTCGAAGTTCGGTCAGGAAAGAATCCCCGCGCAGCCGCGGATGCGATGCCCTCAGACCCATTTTGTTCTGAGAAGGGCGAATAAAAAAGTGCCCTTCAGCATAAGCTTATTTGCAAGAGATGGGACCGTTGCGGTAACGAGATGGATTCCCCTAGTGTTCCTATTGTTATAACTGCATATTGTTCCAACTGCGTCCAATACCCTTTCAACCACACTGAAAGTGAGCGCATCGGCGAACATGCAGGCTCCACCCAAGTTCAGGCCGACGTTCACGGCCGCATTGGGATTCTTGATTGTTGGCGGCCTGACGGTTCCGTTCGACCTCTCTCCAAGCAACCCCCTGTGCTCGGACACCGGCAACGTGGTCGAGGCCCCCATCTTCACGGTGCCCGCGAGCTCCAACGTGACGTACCCCGTGGACACCGTGGTCCGGGCCGCCAAGCTGGTGATCGACGGGCATCTAGGGACCGCCAACGCCGAGCCCGGGCTTGCCCCAGGGCTTTGCATCCAGGCGGAAAGCATCGTCCTTGGACGCGGCGCGACCTTGTGCACCGGCGCCGGCCGCATCGGCAAGGACGTGGTGGCCACCAACACGGCCGCCGGCTCCGACGGCGGCCCGGGCGGCAAATTGCGCATCTTCCTGCTGGACGATGCCAAGACCAAGGAGACGCCTGCGCTGCGCATCGACCCGACGGCCTTGCTGTGCACGGGCCCCGGCGGCGACGGCGGCTTGGGAGGCGTCGTGCCGGGCTGTATCGCCGACAGCTTGGCGCGCGCTGATGGCGGGGCTGGCGGCGACGGCGGCAAGCTGGCCATCACGTACGCTGGCCCAGCCTCGGGACTCAGCCTGCCGCGCGGCGTCCTGCAAGCCGGCGCCGGCGGAGCCGGAGGGGCCGCCTTGGCCTTCACGCAACGCCGCGACGCGGCGGCCTTCGGCGGACCCGGGGGCAAGAGCCTGGGCGAGTTTTCCGGCATTCCGCCGTCCGTGCTCCAGTCCGCGCTTGCCGGCGGCCGCGGCGGCGACGGCGGCCTGGCGTTGGCGGCCCCGGACGCCTGCGAACCCGCTTGCGACAAGGACGCCACCACTTGCCTGATCGAGTGCTACCCCCATCCCGATCCCCCGTATTGCCTCGTGGACCAAGTGGCGCGGCGGACCTGTCCAAGGGAGCCCGGCGTCACGTGCGACCGGCTCAAGGATTGCCGGGACGCCCACCCGTTTGGCAGTTGCCTGACCAAGAGCCGCGACGGGCCATCCGACGACGTTGGTGGCGGAGCCCCTGCCCCTGCGGGCGGCTCGGGCGACAACGGCCATGACGCCGACTGCTCCACCCGGACCATGGCCGCCGCGTCCGGAGCCGGAAGCCGGGGCGACAACGGTCACACCTACAACGCCTCAGGCGGGCGCGGCAACGACGGCCCGGTGCATGGCGGCAACGGCGGCAATGCCTACCTGACCGGCGGCGACGGCGGCCTGGGAGGCGCCGGCGGCATGGGCGGCAACGGCGAATACCATTCCTCGTGGGGCGTCGTGTCGTGCGACTATCCCTGCACGGCCGGCAGCCCCGGCGGCGCCGGCGGCGACAGCGGCCTCGGCAAGGCCACCGGCGGCGCCGGCGGCAACGCCACCACCCCCGTCGGCCGCGGCGGCGACGGCGGGTTCGCCATCGCGCATCGCGGCAACGGCGGCGCCGGCGGAGCTGGCGGCAGCGGCGGATTCCACCGCGACGTGCAATGCGACGGCGGCTGCGGCGGCGACGGCGGCCGGCTCCAGGACTTGACCGCCGAAGGCGGCAAGCACGGAACGGGCTTCGAATCCGGGTCGGATGGCGCCCATGACATGCGTGGCGGCGCCCAAGGCTCCAAGGGCACCACAGGGCTCACAGACCCAGGGTCCTGCTGAGGATGCCATGCGCACCAACCTGTCCCGAACAGCATTGGCCGCCTGCCTCGTCGTGGTCCTGGCCGGTTGCACCGTCCCGCCAAGCCGGCCCGAGGAGCCATCGGCCCCGGAGCCCCTTGGGACGCATTTCGAGTTCGTCTTCCCGACGGACCAGGCGAACCTGACGTACGCCGTCCGGCTGCTGCCCACGGCCCAAGACGGCTTGTCCCGCGTCTACTTGTCGGGGGGCTCGGCCGCCGAGGCCGTGGCCTTGGATCCAGTGGCGCGGGAGCTCGGGCGCGGCTCCGCCCCCGGCAGCGCCTATGCCGTGGCCGCCGTGCGGCACGACGGCGTGGGGACGGTGTTCCTGGAGTCCGAGCCAGGGCCTGTCGTCTACGCGTTGCAGGAATCCGACCTGCGGTTCACCCTCATGGCCGACAAACGGTCAGGCTACCACGTCGGCAACGCGGTGCTCCACCAAGGCGTCGCGTATGCCTTGCTGCTGGACCCGGACGGCCTGGACGCGCATCGGCTCGTCAAGGTCGAAGGCGACCACCTCGTGGACGTCGCCTTGGACCCTGCCGTCGATCGAGGCCTTAACGTGCCCAGCCTAGGGAGCGACGGCCAGACGTTGGCTCTCTGCCAACGCCAAGGGGGCGTCTTGGAGGCCGCCATCCTCGACGACGAGGGGGCCTTGGTGGAGCAACGGGTGCTTGACCCCCTTGCCTTCGCGGGGGCCACTTCCTGCGTCGCGGCCCAAGCCGAAGGGCTCCATGCGTTTGCGTGGAAGTCTGCCACGGGACAAACCATGCTGGCCCGCCTGCAAGCAGGCCAGCTTGCCACGGAGATCGTCGCCTTGAACAAGACGCCACAAGGGATCTGGGTCCTGGGGAACGCCACCTTCGTCCTGGCGCAAGGCGACGGCTGGACGGACCTTCTCATGAAGACGGGCGGCTCGTGGACGTCTTGCCGGGTCCAAGAAGACCCCCGCGACCACGTGATGCTGTACCCGGACGCGGCCGGAATGTGGGTGTTCCGCTTGCCTTACTCGTCCGAAGGCGACGCCGGGTCGATCGTCGGCGACCGGCTCGACCCCGGGCCTGGGGCTTGCAGCTGATAGATGTTGTAGACGGTCTTGTTCCAGAAGAGCCCGCGCTTGCTGGACTGCGTGTTGATGTTGGGGCCGTGCAGGCTGTTCTGCGCGGCGGCTTGCTGCTGCCTCTCGGTCTTGGCGGCCTTGCGGTCCTGCCATCGCTTGACGAGTCCTTTCCATGGCGCCCTGTGTGGCAGCAGAAGCGGCCAGCCGACAAGGCCGCCGACCGCCAAGACGCCTAGCCCCGTGCGCGCCTGCTCCATCGGCGGATAGTATCCCATGGAGTGGAAATGCCCGCCGGAAATCAAAACCGTGGCGACTACATCGATGGCAAGCAGGGCGTAGCGCAAAATGGTCAGTAGCTTCATGCTGCAACCGCTGACAAAACCATTATGGAAAAACCTTGCGAATTTCGTCAGGGCATGGGATGGGCGTCGGGTGGATTTCGCGACACCGCGCGCAGGCTGTCCAAGACGGCCTTGCGTTTGGCGTCCGCGCTGCGGTGCAATGCGGCGGACTTCATCGCCCTGCCCCCGAAAATGATCCAACCGCCGGCCCCGAAAAGATAGCGGCAACCGACCGACCCGAACATGTTGACGCGGCGCAACGGGCCCGGCATTGAAGCTTGACGGAACGCTCCCGGTTCTACAAAAAAAAGGACATGTCGAAGGTTCCCGGATGACCGGCCGTGCACCGCAAACTCGCATGGCTGCCGACCCTCTTGGTCCCCCTCGTCCTCCTCGTCCCCGCCGCGACCGCCGCCGACGTCGTCGTCCTGGGGGACGCCGCCACGTTCGCCGTCTTGGCTGGCGCCGGCATCACCAACACTGGCACCACGACCATCCGGGGCGACGTGGGCTCCCACCCTACCGCTTCCCAGACCGGGTTCGGCACCGTCACCGTCACGGGGACGAACCATCACGACGACGCCGTGACCGCGGCCGCCAAGGCGGACCTGCTGGCCGCCTACGCCGACGCCCGCGACCGCACGGGCGCCATCCCGGTCGTGGGCGGCGAGCTCGGCGGCCTCACCTTGGGGCCTGGCGTCTACGCGGACGACGACGCCCCCGACTCGTTGGCCATCACGGGCACCCTGACGCTCGACGGGGGCGGCGACCCGAGCAGCGTCTTCATCTTCCAGTCCGGCTCGACGCTCATCACCGCCTCGGGCAGCAACGTGGTGCTCATCAACGGTGCTCAGTCCTGCAACGTCTTCTGGCAGGTCACCAGCAGCGCCACGCTTGGCTCCAGCTCCCACCTGGAAGGCAACATCCTGGCGCAGGCGAGCATCACCGTCGGCACCGGCGCCACCATCGATGGCAGCGCATTGGCGCTCGACGGCGCGGTCACGCTGGCCGGCAACACCATCCAGGACGTCCCGTGCGCGCCGCTCAACGTCACGTGCGCCCCGACGGCGGCGGGCGTGGAGGTCGAGTGGGACGCCGTCGCGGACGCGACCTCCTACAACATCTACCGCGCCACCGGCTCGGACCCCTTCATCCTGCTTGCCAGCGGCGTCACCAGCCCCTACGAGGACACCACGGCGGCCGCCGGCCAAACCTACACCTACAAGCTGACGGCCTTGGCCGCAGGCGCCGAGTCGGATGACTCGGCCACGTGCACGAGCGTGGCGGTGCCTTCCTTCCCGACCGCTTGGGCGCTGGGGCTTGCGGGCGCCGGCGCGGTGCTGGCGGTCGGCTTCGTGCTGTGGCGCCGCCGGTAATCCCTGGACCGGGACTCCCGATGACGATGGACGGGCGCAAGGCATTGGCGGCTGCGGCCTGCGCCCCCCTCTTCCTCCTTTTCCCCCTGGAGCCGCCCTGGAGCTGGGCCTTCGTGGCGCTCGGCGCGGTCTGGGCGCCAGGCTACGCCTTGCTGGACATGGCCTATCCGCGCGGCCGCTGCGTCGGCCTGGAGCGCCATGCGCTCGCGGCCGGCCTGGGGCTTCTGCTGTTGCCCGTCCTCGCGCTTGCGACCTCGGCCACCCTCGGCTTCCATCGTTGGTCGCTGGTGCTGGCGATCATGGTCGTCGTGGCCGTCGCGGCCATCGTCGCCGCCGCCCGCAAGGGCCGCCTAGGGGCCGAGCCGGCCGGGTTCGCCGTGGCGCCGAGCACGCGCTCCACGCTGGCCCTGTGCGGCGCCACGTTCCTGCTGGCCGGCGTCGTGGCGTGGTGGCCGCAGCCAGGCGCGGAGCTGCCGGCCGCGCTTTGGCTGGAAGGCCCCGACGGCCAGGCGCTTGTGCTGCCCGCCGTGGTCGCCGTGAACGCCACCGTCCCCGTCACGGTGCTGCTTGCGAGCGGCGACGCGGCGCTCGAAGGGACGCTCCGGCTCGCCTGGGACGGCCACGGCGAGGCCACGGCGATCCGGCTTGCGCCCCATGGCCGCCACGCCGTCGCGTTCGTCGTGCCCACGGACGCGCCCGGCCTGCACGCCTTCGACGCACGCCTCGAGGCCGCCGGCATGGCGCGCGAGGTCCACTTCGTGCTGCAAGTCGGGAGCGCGTGAGTGCGCGGCCTTCCCGTCGGCTGGCGGCTCGCGCTCTTGGCCTTGGCCGGCTGCACGCTGTTCTTCGCGGTCGCGAACGCCGGCACGCGGGCGTCGCCCTACGCGCCCAACGAGTGGCTGTTCTCGCATGACCTCTTGGCCCAGGCGGCCCTCGACGACGGCCGCGTCCCGGTGAACGAGGACGTGTTCGCGCGTTCGTCGTTCGCGGACACGCTCGGCCCGTTCCAGGAGGAGATGGGCCTCGGCCGCCCCAGCTTCTACGCGACCACGACATGGCACTTCTGGAACGGCATCCCGCTGCAGCCCACCTTGCTTGCCACCTTGAGCAGCCTGGCCGGGGCGGCCCCCGAGGAGACGGCCCGCGTCCCGTTCGGGGCCTTCGCCCTGCTGGGCCTCACGTTCGCGACCGCCGACCTCTTGATGCGGCCCGCCAAGGCCCCGTGGCACGCGCTGGCGCCGCTGGCGCTGCCGGTGGTGAGCGCGCCGTTCGTGCTCGACCTGCGCGTCCTCATGCCCAGCACGTCGCTGGTGGCGGTGGCGATCGTGCTGCACCTGCTGCTGCGGCGCAGCCTCCTGGGGGACCGGCGCGCCATCCCGCTTGCCCTGGTGCCCATCGCGGTCCTGCCCTTCTGGTACTACACTGTGTCGTACTACGTCATCCTCCTGTTCGCGGGCTTCTTGGCCCTGCACCTGCTGGCCCGGCTGCGGCGCACGCCGTTCACGCCGCTCGTCCCGCTCGCGTTCAGCATCGCGGTGCCGCTGGCGCTGGTGGGGATGCTGCTCTTGAACGGCGCCTTGACGAGCCACCTGGAGCTGTCGGCCCAGATGACGGCGGCGCCCGTGCTGGGCCCCGACACGGGCGGCGACTACGCCAGCCACCTCAACCGCGAGCCGTGGCGGTCGGCGCTTTTGTACGCCGGCAGCGCGGCCGTGTTCGCCCCGCTTGGCTGGCTCGTGCTGCTGGCGTTGCGCGACTGGTGGGCCGGCCGGCCCGTGCAGCCGGCGCACGGCGCCTTCGCCCAGTGGGCGGTCGGCGTCGGCCTGTTCAGCGCCGTGCTGGTGGGCAGCCTCGGCGTGAGCTTCCTCAACCGGAGCGTCATCTACCTCGCGCCGTTGGGACTGCTGGCGTCGCTCTACCTGCTGGCGCGCTTCGTCCGGCGTGGCGTTGCGCTGCGGACCGCCGGCGCCGTGCTGGCGGGGCTCGTGGTGGCGACGCCGCTGCTGGTCGCCACCGCCACCCCGAACTACTCGGAAGGCGACCGGGGCGCGCTCGAATGGATGGACGGCCACGAGCGCCACGACGCCGTCGTGTACTCGTCCCTGGAGCTGTCGAGCGTGCTGTTCCGGCGCTACGGCTTCCATGACGCCATCGCGTTCCGTCCCAGCGAGTCGCTGCTGCGGGACTTCTGGTACAGCACCGACCCGACGACCACCCTGCCCTACCTGGCCGGCTTCGAGGTGTTCGTGCTGCGCCACGACGTGGAGGCGTCCGGCTTCATGGAGTTCGGGCCGCTGCGGGAGCCTGTCGGCGCCGAGGCGTACGGCAAGTTCGCGCGCTCCGACGACCTCCACCTCGTCTTCGACAACGGCCAAGCCCAGGTGTTCCACGTCGTGCTGCGTCAGGCCATGGGCGGGGACGCGGCCCGCATGCGTTGAAGGTCGCGCCGCAGCCACACGGCGAACAGCAGGCTCCAGGCCACGAAGAACGCCCAGCCCGCGTTGGCGTGGACCTCCTGCAAGGCCCCAGCGCCCCATTGGTGGCCGGCCAGGATCACGACGAACAGCCGCAGCACGTTGGCGACGTAGACGCCGGCCAAGCCCACGACGGTCCAGACGGCAAGGCGGCGGCCCGGCGGGCGCTGCGTGGCGGCAAACAGCGCCAGCATCCCCATGAACAACGCCATCGCCTGCAGCCCCGAGCACGCCGCGCCCACCTGGACCGTCAGGAGGCCGTGCGTGCCCTGCATGGTCAGGGTCTGGCCGTCCATGGTCGTGGCGAACCCGGCCTGGCCGAGCATCCAGTGGACCGGCGCCACCAGGAACAGCATCTCGAACGCCTCCAGCGGCGTCGTGGCGGCCACCCGCTTGAAGGCGGCCTGCGCCAGCCAGACCGCAAGCGGCGCCCCGAGGGCGACGGCGGCGCCGGCGGCAAGGTCCCGGGCGGGCCAAGCCCGTCCGCCCGCCTGCAAGGACCGTCCGTGGAGCGCGGCGGCGGCCACGAGCGTCGTGCCCAGGAGCCCGAGCAGCAGCAGCGGCCCCGAGGGGGCCCGGCCCGAGAGTGCCCACGCGGCGCCGGCGGCGGCGAGGGCGGCGCCGCCGCAGGCCAGCAGGTGCCACCGCCGCAGCGCCGGCAAGGCGGGCATGGTCCCCGTGGCCACCAAGGCGAGGCCGAAGGCCAAGAGGCCGGCGCCCACCAGCGGGTCCTCGTGGGGCACGACGCCGGACAGCAGCGCCACGCCTTGGCCAGCAAGGCCAAGCCCGATGCAGGCGCGCCCGGGGCTCATTGGGAAACCTCCGCCGCCCTAGGTCATGATGCTTTTGGGACAGCCCGAGACCTTCGCTTGCACCATGGCCTTGGTCCGCCGCCCAACGCAAGCCCGGGTCATTGGAGCAAAACCGCGGGATGCGCGCTTTTGGTCGTGCATGGGCGTCGCGGCCGGGCGTTGCTTTCGGAACGTTCCCATTTTTAGCAAAGAACGACCCCAGTTCTTGCGAATCGGGCGATAAGCCTGCTGCGGGATGGGACTCCGGCCGTCGGCTTCGGCGGCCGGAAGTGATGCCCCACGAGACTAGCGACAGCCCTGTTGACGATCGCCTTGGCCTGGATTCCGAACTGCGTCGCGGACGAGCCCGCCGACCCGCCGGGGGAGGATGAAGGCCCGCTCGACCACTGGCCGCACTGCCAGGTGTTCATGCACGACGACGACACCAACCCACCCACCTACACCCTCGACCCCACCTGCCTGCTGCCGTTGCCGCCCATCGGCCCTTAGTCGCCCAGAAGGGCGATATCCGGCCTCATTGTCCCACGGCTGATGCACCGGCCGGGCTGGGCCTGGGCGCTGGCCCTTTTCCTGCTGCTCCTTCTTTCTCCTTCCGTCCACGCGGGCGTCGCCGTCACAGGCACCGCCACCCGCGTCGAGGTCGCGGGGCACGCGGACCTCGCGGGCCCGTTGCGCGCCTGGTCCCATCAGGAGCAGGCGTGCGGCAGCGTCCGCCTGGTGGGGACGGCGGCGAGCGCCCACGTCGAGGTGGACCGCAGCCAGGTCGCGTACTCGGCCGTGGGTGTTGCGCCGCTGGACGCCGACGTGACCACCGAACCCAGCGACCTGCGCGACGTCCGCGTGCTGGTCAATGGGACCAAGGACTGCCGCCTCGTCCTGATTCCGCTTGCGCCCCGCTCCGCCGAGGCCCAGCTGGCCGGGCTGGCGGTGGAGGCCGCCACGGCGGGCACCACCACCTTCAAGCCGCACGCCAGCACGGTCCGGCCGCAGACCACGTATGAGGCGCGGGGGGCGTTGGCGGCGCTGGGCGGCAGGGAGTGGTCGGTGCGCGGCGACTTCCGGCTGGTCGTCTGGGGCGCCGACGCCACCTTCGCGAGCGCCAACGGGACCGTCACGGCGGAGACCGGGCAGCACAGCACGCCCACGGTCGCGCCAGGCGTGCCCGTCATGGAGAACGTCCAGGTCGAGGCGTACGCCGACCTGCGCGGCGCCGAACTGACCTTGGTGCTCGCCAACGCCACCACGGCGCTCTTGGAGGACGCGTCCCTCGCGATGGCCGCCGGCAGCGTCTCGCTGCATTCGGCGCGGCTGGTGGTCGCCGGCGAGGCGGTGGCGCCCGCCACCGTCGTGCTGCGCGCCCCGCTGGCGGGGGCCTTGCGCGCCCAGTCGGCGGCGGTGCGCCTCGAGCTGGGGGACGTCGCCGCCATCGAGGGCGCCGGCCTGGAGGCCGCCGACGGCCCCGGCCTCGGCGCGCTGTGGCCGTGGTGGCTTGCCGGCCTGGCCGTCGTCGCCTTGGCGGCCACCGCCTACCGCCACCAGCGCGTCCTGCTGCGGCGCCGGATGGACGCGCGCGACTACCCGCAAGCCGCCGCCACCGCGTCGCGGCTGGCGTGGCTGCCGTGGGCGGGCCGCGACGCCCGCGTCGCCGAGGCCGTGGCGCTGCTGCGCTCGGGCCAGTTGGCGCGCGCGGAGCGCCGCCTCGGCCCGGCGCGTCGCTGGGCGCGGCGGCGCGACACCCGCGACTACCTCTTGGCCCACCTGCGCTCGCTGCAAGGCCGGCGCGGCGAGGCGCTCGAATCGTTGGCCAACTGCATCGCGGTCAGCCCCGGCTACGCCCGCGATGCGGCGGCCGACCCCGCGCTGCGGGGCCTGGTGGCGGAGGCCCTTCGGAAGGCGGAGACGCGCCGCGCGGCGCTCGTGGAGGGATACGTTTAGCGCCGCTCTTCATCGCCCTGCGCGACGGTGACGCGATGCGGGCCCGCATCCGGGCGGCGGTGGCCAGCCGCCCCGGCATCACCAAGAACGAGCTGTGCTCGCTGCTGGGCGTGCGCTGGGCGACCATCCAGCACCACGTCCGCGTGCTGACGCGCCAGCGGCTGTTGCACGTCGAGGACCGCGGCTGGAGCCACGAGCTGTTCCCCGGCGAGGTGCCGGCGCACGACCGGCCGTGGCTGCGGGCGCTGCATGACGAGGACGCGGCGCGCGTGCTGGAGGCCTTGCTGGCGCACCCGATGTCGGGCGTCTACCGCATCAGCGACGACATCGGCTTCACCCGCAAGGTGGTGCGCGCCCATCTGACCCGGATGATCGAGGACGGCGTGGTCGAGAAGGTGGGGGTCACGCGGCCGCGCTACCGTCCGCTCTTGCCGCCGGAGCACATCGTCGGGACCACGCGGCGCGACCGCCACTTGGAGGACGACGAGCGCCTGGGCTTGGACTAGGGGTCACTTCATCTGCGGGAACGGCAGCACTTGCTTGATCGAGTCGAGGTCGAGGAGGGTCATCACCATGCGGTCGATGCCCACGCCGAGGCCGCCCGCGGGGGGCATGCCATGCTTCAGGGCTTGGATGAAGTCTTGGTCGGTCGGCGGGGCCTCGTCGTCGCCGCCCTTGCGCCGGGCCTCCTGCTCGGCGAACAGCCGCGCTTGCAGGATGGGGTCGTTGAGCTCGGAGTAGGAGTTGGCGTGCTCGCGGCCGGCGATGAACAGCTCGAACCGCTCGACCAGGCTGGGGTCCTTGCGGTGCGCCTTGCACAGCGGGGTCGTCTCGCGCGGGTGGTCGATGACGAAGGTCGGCTGCACCAGGAGGGGCTCGGCGTAGACCTCGAACAGCTTGGCGACCCCGAGGCCGCGCGAGTAGCCGCCGCGGATGTGGACGTTGGCCTCCGCGAGGATTTTCTGGATTTCCTCGTCCGACACGGTGTCGGGGTCGGGGCCGCCGTGCGAGCGGATCGCGTCCTTCATCGTGACGACGTGGAACGTGCCGAAGTCCAGCGGCTCCTTGCCCGGGCGCTGCAGCACCAGCGAGCCGCCGTTCACGGCCTTCACCGCGGCCTGGAACATCTTCTCGGTGAGCCGCATCATGTCTGTGTAGTCCCAGTAGGCGGCGTAGCACTCCAGCAGCGTGAACTCGGGGTTGTGGGTGGTGTCGATGTCCTCGTTGCGGAACGCCGGCCCGATGTGGTGGACCCGCTCCAGGCCGCCCACGAGGAGCTTCTTCAGGGCCAGTTCGTGGCTGATGCGCAGGTACATCGGCATGTCCTTCGCGTTCGAGTGGGTGACGAACGGCTGGGCGTTGGCGCCGCCGTACACCTTCTCCAAGACCGGGATGTGCGCCTCCAGGAAGCCGGCCTTCTCCAGCACTTGGCGGACCACTTGGGTGATGCGGGCGCGCTGCACGAACGGCCGCCGCGCCGCCGGGCCTTGCATCAGGCCGACATACGGACGGCCATAGCGCAGCTCCGGCGCCTCCGCCTGCCCCAGGTCCGGGAACGACACCAGCGCCTTGGCAAGCAGCGTGACCTTCTCCGCGCCGATCGAGGGCTCGCCGCGCTTCGAGCGCATCCCGTAGCCGGCGACTCCGACCCAGTCGCCCTCGTTCAGCAGGTGCAGCGCCGCGTCGAACGCCGCGTCCCCCAGCTCGCCCTTGTCGAGGATGCACTGGATCTTGCCGTCCTGGCCCTCCAAATCAAGGAACGCGATGCCGCCGCTGCCGCGCTTGGCGCGCAGCCGGCCCGCGACCTTGTAGCGCTTGGCCCCGGGCGCGTCGCCCTTCTGGCCCGGCTGGTGCGCCGCCTCCAGGCGGGCGCGCAGCGCGGCCAGGTCGCGCTCCGCGGGGAAGCGGTACGGCCATGCCTTCTTGCCGAGCGCCACGACCTTGCGCACCTGGTCGGCGTCGAGGTCGGGCAGGACGGCAAGGGCGTCCTCGACCGTCGGGGCGGGCGCGGCGGCAGGCTTCGGCATCGCGCGCGCGACCCTTGGCGTGGATATCATGGTGGCGGCTCCCTCAACACCTGTTGAAGCAAGCCTTTTGGCCGTTCCATCCTGGTTGAATCCCAACAACCGGGGTTGAAGTGTCGTCCGCCGCCCGCCTCGCCGCAGCCGCCCTCTTCCTGGCCGTCGCCTGGACCGCGTCCGCCAACTTCGGCGGCTCCGACGGCTTCTCGGGCAAAAACGGCCTCACCTGCCTGGCCTGCCACACCGTCCCGCCCCTGGTGGCGACCGAAGCCACGGCCACGCTCGAAGGCCTGCCCGCCGACGGCTGGCTGCCCGGCGCCAGCTACCTCCTGACTGTCCGCGTCGGCGGCGGCCCGGCCGCCATGCCCGCGCCGCAGCCTCAAGGCGGCTTCGACCTGGCCGTCGGCGCCGGCCGCCTCGCGGTCCCCGCCGGCATGGAGGACCTGGTCCGCCTCCCCGACGCGCGTGAAGCCACCTACACTGCCGACGGAACCCTGCGGCGCGAGTGGCAGGTCGCCTGGACCGCGCCGGACCTGGCCCACGAGCCGCAGCCCGCCCAGGCGTGGCTGGCGGTCCTGGCCGCCAACGGCAACCACGTCATCGCCGCCAACGCCGCCGACGGCGGCGAGCGCTTCGACGCCACCGCCAGTCTCCAGGCCACGGTGCCGCCCGCGCCAGCCACGGTCGCGGCGTGGCGCGCCCTCCCGCTCACGCCTCCGACGGCCGCGGCCACGCGCGCCGACGCCTGGCAGGTCGAAGGCCGGCACGCCGACGGCAACGCCACGGCGCTCGCGTTCCGCCTCGACGACGGCGCATGGCAGGCGCGCGCCACCGGCCCGACGTGGCGCCTCGAAGTGCCCGCCCTCCCCGGCAACCACACCCTGGAGCTGCGCAGCGAAGGCGCCGGCCGCGCCTCGCCCCCGCTGGCGCTCGCCCTCGACGGCCCGCCGGCCGCCGCGGCCACGCCGCGCGCCGCGCCGGGCCCAGCCGTCCTCCTTCCCCTCTTGCTGCTCGCCTATTCCGCCCTCCTCGCCCGGTGCCGCCCATGACCCAGACCCATCTCGCCATCGCCTTGCTCGTCGCCGCCCTCCTTGCCGGCTGCGCCGCCGACGACGGCCCCACGACCCGCATCCTCCTCGACTTCCCCGCGCCCCACGCCGACGTGGACGCCACCGTGCCCGCGGCCGAGGCCGCGACCGCCTACCACCAGCTGCTGGCTTGGTCCCACCACTCCGGGGTCCGCGTGGACATGCAGGAGTTCAGCTTCGGCCACTGCCTCGACGCCATCGACGGCGTGCCCAAGACCCCCGGCTGCTCGCAAGGCGCCGAAGGCCACTGGGCGCTCGCGCTCAACGGGGTCGCCAGCATGACGGGCATGGACGATGTCCAGGTCCACGCCGGCGACACCGTGTCCTGGACCTACACGCCGCTGGACCAGGATTCGGAGGGCAGCTCCACGAGCCCGACCGCCGCCTCCGGCACCGCGACCGCCACCCCGACCGCCGCCGCGCCCCTGAAGCCGGCGACGGGCCCCCTCACGCTCACCGTCACGGCGCCGGCGCCGACCCGCAGCGCGACCCTGGTGCTCGCGGGCACGGTGGACCGCGCCGTCCGCCTGACGGTGACGAACGCCACGACGGCCGACGTGCCCGCCGGCCCATGGAGCGTCACCGTGCCGCTCGACTACGGGCAGACGCCGCTCCGGGTGCTCGCCGACGACGGCAAGGCCACGGCCGTCCGCGACGTGGTCGCGGTCCGCCTCGCCTCCGCCCGCGTGCAGGCCGAGTTCACGGCCGCCATCCCCCAGAAAGCGCCGCTGGACGACGAGGTCTGGCTCGACATCGACGCCTTCCTGTCGGCGCCCGACTATGACGGCAAGCCCATCGCCCACCCGCCGCACGCCAACGTCCACGACGTGCTGGTGGCCTGGACCCAGACGGGCCGCGCCGTCGAGTTCAGCTTCAACGACTCGTTCGGCTTCGGCGTCGAGTCCATCGACGGCTACGGCGCCCTGTCGGACTGGTGCTACGACGTCAACGGCGCGTCCGCGCCGCTCGGCATCACGGGCATGGCGTTCCAGCCGGGCGACGAGATCGCGTGGCACGGGTGCGTGCTAGTGTGAGCTTGGCCGGTTCGTTTTACTAACTCGATATCGTTATGCCGGCGGCCCCGCTGACCGATTCATGGACCGAAGTGAGCTTGACCAACTGAAGATTCGGGCCTTTGTCGCGCGGGTGGCGCTACGAGCGGTTGTCGCGCTTGCCGTTCTCGGATCGGCACTCTCACTTGCCCTGATTGGAATCGCGCTCGCCGGCTCGGACGCGTTGTTAATCCAAAAATCAGAACTGATGGTCGCATATGCCGTTCTGACCGCAACCCTTGTCACCGTGGCCATGAAGTACAAGCGCCACTGCGACGCCGAGGTGGAGCAAGGCGAGAATTATCTGGCTAGGATGATTTGACCGCCTACGGCAGTTTTTGCGAAGCTCAGGCCGTACGGACAGTGGTCTCGCGCGACTCGAACTCCGCGTCGAGCTTGTAGCCGTCCAGCTTGATGCTCTGCAGCCCTTGGCGGGCCGAGAGTGCTGCGTCCTTGGGCACGGCGAAGCCGGCCTCGTGGCGGTGGACGATGATGTCGCGGATGGCGTGGTCGGGGAGCCGGGTGGACTCCGCGACCAGCTTGTGCAGGAGGTAGGGCGTGAGGCCGTCGTCGCGGCCGGCGTTGACGCGCAGGTGGACGTTGCCGTACTTGTCGGCCAGCTCGTCCCAGTCGGTCTTGCGCTCGACCCGGTCGGGCTTGCCGTCGGCGCCGGCCGGCGGAGTGGCCTCCTTGATCTCGCGGCCGATCAGCATCTCGATGCGCTTCAAGAGCGGCTTGTCGTCGAGGCTGACGAACGAGATGCTCTTGCCCTTGCGGCCGGCGCGGCCGGTGCGGCCGATGCGGTGGACGTAGACCTCGGGCTCGGTCTCGGGGAGGTCGAAGTTGACGACGTGGGTGATGCGGTCGATGTCGAGGCCGCGGGCGGCGACGTCGGTGGCGATGAGGATTTTGACCTTGCCGGCGTCGAAGTCCGCAAGGACGCGTTCGCGCTTGCTTTGGGGAAGGTCGCCGTGGATGGCCTCGGCGTTGTAGCCCCAGCGGTTGAGGTCCTCCTTGAGGCGGTCGCACATCATCTTGGTGGCGCAGAAGATCAGCACCAGGTCCTGCTCGGGCTCGTTGTCGAGGACGCGGGTGAGGGCCCAGTGCTTGTTGCGGCGGCCGACGGGGTAGTAGACCTGGTCGATCTCGGGGACCGTGAGCTCGTCGGCGCTGACGCGGACGAACTGCGGCTGCACCATGAAGCGGCGGGTGAGGCCCTTGATCTCCTCGGGCATGGTGGCCGAGAACAGCAGGGTCTGGCGGTGGTGCTTGCCCGGCATCGACTTGAGGATCTTCTCGACGTCGTCGATGAAGCCCATGTCGAGCATCCGGTCGGCCTCGTCCAGCACCAGGAGCTTGGTGGAGCGCAGGTCGAGGGTGCCGCGCTCCATGTGGTCCATGATGCGGCCGGGGGTGCCGACGACGACGTGGACGCCCTGCTTGAGGGATTTGTCCTGGACCTCGTAGCCGGTGCCGCCGTAGATGGCGAGGATGCGGAACTCGCGGTTGGCGGCGTAGCGGATCATCTCGTCGTGGATTTGCAGCGCCAGCTCGCGCGTCGGGGCCAGGATCAGCGCCTGAACGTGCTTGGCCGCCGGGTCGTACGTCTCGATGATGGGCAGGCCGAACGAGGCGGTCTTGCCGGTGCCGGTGCGCGCCTGCCCGATGACGTCGTGGCCCTCCAGGAGAAGCGGGATGGTCTTTTCCTGGATGGGGGTGGGATGGGCGAAGCCGAGCTTGTCGAGGGCCGCGATGGTGGTGGGACTGAGCTTCAGGTCCGCGAAGGTGGCCTTGAGGTCGACGACCTTCTGGGCCTGGGCGCTGAGCTTGAGCTTGGGGGACTTCTCCTTGGATTGCGGCATACTATCACGTGCCGCGTCCAATGGGCCTCAGGCGAACGGGTGCCTGGGGCGGTTGCCGGCCCACGCGGCGGGGCGACGTTCCAGGTGCGGCACGGGCGTGCTTGATAAAGGGGTTGGGGTGAAGGAAGAGGGCCGCGGGACGGCTCAGTAGACGGCGACCGACCACTCGGCCGCGGCGGGCAGGCTGCCGCAGACCGTCGAGCCGCAGCGCAGGGTCGCGGTCCCGGTGACCACGATGTCCTGGCCGACGTACATGGCGCCGGTCCTCTGGATGCCGGTGCAGCTGTTGGCGCTGAAGGAGTAGGAGCAGCTCTTCTCGACGGTGCCGGTCTCGGTGGCGCCGTGCAGCGTGACCACGACCTCGCCGTCCTCGCAGCCTGAGACGAGCAGGCACAGCAGGTGGGCGTCGATGTCCACGGTGATGGACGATGGCAGCGTGTAGGGCTTGGCCTGGCAGGCGGACGCGATGGGGGCTTGGCCGCCGCACCAGCCTTCGCCGGACTGGTAGGGGGCGCCGGCGTGGACGGGGGTGCCCAGCAGGGCGATCATGAGCAGGCTTGCAAGGACGGCAGATCGTGCCATGGGAGCCCACCCAGAAGCCGCAGGGTTAGGGTTTCCGGGCGGATTCTTGAAAGCGGCAAGCTAGCGGTGGTAGGGCTCCAGGCCTTGCCGCAGGTTGGTGACGTCGGTGCGGGGCACGTGCAGGGCGTCCACGATGCCGTCCTCCTCCAGGCTGGCAAGGTGGCGGCGGATGAGGCGGCGGCTCAGGCCCAGCTCGTCGGCCAGCGACTCGGCGGCGGCGCCGGGCGAGAAGGTCAGCGCCTTCAGGATGTCGTTCTGGACGTCCTGCCGCATCGCGCACAGCAGGCGCATCTGCTTCTCGTCCATGCCGCCGGGGAACAGCCGGAGGCGGCGGCCGCGGCGCATCTGCTGGACCGCGCCGGTCTGGCACAGCACTTGGAGGTGGTAGGAGATGGTGCCCCAGCCGAGGCCGAGGGCGCGCGCCAGCTCGCTCTTGTGCAGGCCTGGGTGCTGCTGCAGGAGGTTGAGGATGACCTGCCGGGTGGCGTCGCCGTCGTTCACGTGTAGCCCTCCCGGCTGGCGAGGGTGCGCTCAAGCAGGGGGCGGAGGGTGGGGTTGGTGGCGGCGTCGGCGCGCAGCCCGCGGTCGAGCGCGAGGCCGGCCTGCAGGTGGCGCTGGGCGGCGTCGCGGTCGCCCTCGAGGGCGCTGGCGTGGGCAAGCAGGTAGAGGCGGGAGGCCGCAAGCGGGCCTTGCCAGTGGCGCTCGTCGAGCAGCTGGCGGGCTTCCGCGGGGCGGCCGAGGCGCAGCAGCGCGACGGTGCGCACGGTGCGGGCGAAGATGCGGTGGCGGCGCGAGCGCAGCAGGCCGCGGCTGCCGTGCAGCGCCAGCTCGTAGCGGCCGGCGTCCATCCGCAGCAGCGTGACGCGGCGGGCGCGCGTCAGGACGACGGAGCGCCAGGCGGCGGCGACCAGCGGCACGGCGCCGAGCAGGCCGAGGAGCCAGGGGAGCGGGGAGGCGGGGCCGTTGTCGGAGGCGAAGGCGAGCGGCACGACGGCGCCGTCCGCGCGCAGCGAATCGGCTTGGAGCACGTCGGCGACCAGGCTGTCCTTGAGCGTCCGGAGCTCGATGGCGACACCGCCTTCGAGGATGATGGTGCCGTCGAGGGCGCGCACGCCGTCCGCGGTGGGCAGGTCGCCGCTGGCGCCGGAGAGCGCGAGGGCGCCGTCGGTGCTGACGCCGAGGCGGGCGAGGTAGGCGCGGGCGGCGCGGCCGTCGGGGACGCGGAGGTCGAGGGTGCCGTTCTCGACCTGAAGGAACTGCTCGGCGGAGTAGTCCTGCGACAGCAGGCTGACGCCGAGGCTCCCGACGGTGGTGTCGCGGAAGAAGCCGCTGCGGAGGTCGCGGCCCGAGACGCGGAGGTCCCAGTCCCAGACCGAGAGCGAGAAGTCGCCTTCGAGGCGGATCGACACGTCGCCGCTGGGCAGCCAGACCACGGTGGCCTGGACCGTCGCCCACAGCGGCGGCTGGTCGGGGTCGTCGACGTGGCGGCCCCCCTCCACGACGGGGTCGGCGGAGGGGAGGGCGGTGCCGCCCAGCGACTCGATGCGGACCTGGCCGTCGGCGGGGATGATGGTGAGGTCGAAGCGCTCGCCGACGCGGGTGGTGGCGACGGTGGCGTCCTCGTGGGCCTGCGGCGGCGCCGAGCGGGTCTCCGTTTTGGGCGCGGCGCCGAAGACGGTCGCGTTGCTCCAGGCCTCGTTGGTCACGACCACGATGCGCTCCGCGGTGATGCGCAGGTCATGCCCCGAGACGGGGCCGTCGGTGGGGGCCGTGACCGCGATGGCCTTGGCGGCGCCGGCGGCCACGGCGAGGTCGAGGGTGCGCATCTGGCGGGCTTGCAGGTCGCCCAGCGGGGCGGCGTCGGTCGCAGGCGCGGCCAAGGCCAACAGCATCAGGACAATGAGGAGCCCACCCGCGCGCATCGATCACACCGGTGGGACGAGGCATTCCGGCTTCAGATCGTAGCCAGGGAACCCATGCGACTCGTAGAACCAGTTGCAGGGCGGGTATTCGCCGCGGACCACGGGGTTGCTGCCGGGGGAGACGCCCTCGGCGTTCGCCCAGTAGACGATGTAGTAGACGAGGCCGGTCGGGACCACGTCGTCGATGAAGGCGTGCACGCTGGCGGCGACCACGATGGCGTCGTCCAGGACGCCGTCGACGTAGCGCTCGACGCGGTAGCCCGTCATGCCGTTGGTGCCCGTGGCAGGCGGGCTCCACTCGAGGCGGAAGTTGCCGTTGTCCTGGATCACGCCGTAGGCGTAGACCGGGGTCAACGGCGGCAAGGCCGTTGCAGGAACGACCAAGAAGCTGGCTAGGACAAGGACAAGGAATCCACGCATGCAACCACAGCAGCCACCGGCTGCGATGCGCGCAGGCCCGGCGGGGTTCATAGACTCTGTGTTGACAGGAGGCGGCGACCGCCCGCAACGGCCCGCGATGCAAGGCGATGGCACGGCCGCAAAAGCGCCGCCTGGGCCGACGGACGCAAAGCCGTCGCAGCAGGCGCGACGACCCGGCTTCCGCTTGTCCCTATTAGGCGTTTTTGGCTAATGGCGGCTCGTGCTTGCGGTTGCGGCGCTCCAGGAAGAACACGGCGAGGCCTAATGCGCCCATCGTGGCCAGGAACGCCAGCGCGAACATCCAGAGCCCGTACCTTTCGGAGGAGGACCGGACGGCGGGCGGCTCCGTGGGAGGCGACAGGGTAAGGGCCTCTTGCGGGCCGTCGCAGGCGTCGCCCAGGCCGTCGCGGTCTCCGTCCGTCTGGTCGGGGTTCGGCCGCAGCGGACAGTTGTCCAAGTGGACCGTGGCGGCCCCCGACTGTCCGCGCTCGGCCACGCCGTCGCCGTCCGCGTCGAGGTCGCACGCGTCGCCGCGGCCGTCGCGGTCGAAGTCTTCCTGCAACGGATCTTGGTCCACGGGGCAGCCGTCCGCGCGGTCGAGGATGCCGTCGCCGTCCCTGTCGAACGCGGTGCCGTTGCGGAACGCTGGCGGCGCAGGCGGCGGCTTGGCCACGGGCGCGGGCGCGCACACGTCGCCGATGCCGTCCATGTCGACGTCCTCCTGGCCACGGTTGACGGTGTCGGGACAGTTGTCGGCCGCGTCGCGCACGCCATCCAAGTCGGAGTCGGCAAGCGGCGTCAGGCCGACGCGGAACGTGACGTCGCGCACGACCGTGCAGAACGTGTCGTTGGCGGCGAACGTCACGGTGACTGTGCCGAGCGTTCCGGGGTTCGGCGTCCAGTCGAGCATGCCGTCCACCACGAGCGGGCCCGCCCCGGAGGCAGGCGCAGCCGTGAAGGTGCCCGCGGCCAGCGGCCCCATGGTGAACGTCAGCACCGGACCGTTGGGATCCGTGGCGCGCAGCGGCAGCAGCAGGCGCTGGCTTTCGTAGGCCACGACGACGCCGGGCTGCTCAATGTCTGGGCAGACGATGGGGCAGACCTCGATGTTCTTGGTGGTGGCCCCGACGATGCCAATGGCGTTCGTCACCCGTAGCGTCACCGCGACGGTGCCGGACGCGGCGTAAGTGTGGGTCGTGCTGGTGGCGTAGGGGTTCAGGACCGTGGCGCCGCTGTCGCCCCAAATCCATTGCGACGAGACGTAGGGATGTGGGCCGGCGGGCGTGAGGTCCGTGAAAGCGGCGGCGCGGCCCTCGCACGGCTCCCCAGCGAAGTCGGGCACGGGGACGGCGCAGTCGAGGACGGTGATGGCTTGGGAGGATGTCGCCGTGCGGCCGCCGTCGTCCAGCACCGTTTGTTGGACCGTGTACGTGCCAGGCGCACTGAACGTGTGCGTGACGGAGCCGCGTGGACCGGAGGACGCATCGGGGGCGGGGGGGTCGTTGAAGTCCCAGGTCGAGGCCGTGATGGGCCAACCGGCCGGAAGGCTGGTGTCCAGGAAGGTCATCGCGTCGCCCAGGCAGACGGTGGTGGCGGCGAAGACGGCGGCGGGCGGCGGGCTGGGACGGGAGGTCGTGAAGGAGGCTGTGGGCGGCGAGAGGCCGCCGAAGGCCCAGATGAAGGTGTTGGGGGTGCCCATCGACGGGTCGGACGAATGCATGCCGAGGGCCCAGAAGTCGGCGTTGACGCCGGCCGGGCCGACGGCTGCCCTGGCGTTGGCCAAGGAAGTGGAAGCACCATAGAACATTTGGAACGTCGCTGGCGAACCATTGAGGATATCCCCCAAGTCCAACTCGAACAGCGCCCCCTGGAAGCAGGGACCGATCGGGGCAGCATACCAGCCGCCGCTGGGTTCGGCTGGAGTATAGCTGGTTCCTGTAGCGCAGGATCCCATTGGAGCGTAGCCTCCCGTCGGAGGGCGAGTGCTTGCCGGCTGGTTGCTCGACCACACCAATGCCGGAGGTGGCGGCGCCACGCCTTCCAGAATCATATGGGAAGGGACAATGGGCCTGCTGCTCGAGTAGGCGCCAGTGTAAGGCTCCGGCGCGAAGGTCATGGCGCGCTGGTAAAGGACGTCCTGCAACGGACCGTCCACGGCAGGCCGAAGGCTCTCCAAGGTGACCGTGACCTCGATGATATCAGGGTGTGGATTAGACCGGAACTCATGGCACACCCGGAGCTCGCTGAAGAAGTCGTTGCAGACCTTGACTTCGCAGGCGGCCGTCGGCACCCCGCAGGAGCCAGTCGGGGTCAAGGCTTTCGTCCCGCTGAAAGGCACCGACGGGGGGCCTGAACAGCCGAACGCATACCCACTCTGGGTGCAACCGACCCGCGGCGTCGCCGTGGCGCTGTCGTAGGCGACGCCCCACGAGTTGGCTCGGGCGCCAAAATTGGCGTTGACTTCATTGTTGGTGGTGGTGTCGCGCAGGAGGGTGAAAGGGCTGGTGGAGGCGCTGTAGTAAGCGGGCGATTCCTGGATTCCTAGGAGGCCGTCGTCCATGACCCCCATTCGGATGTTCCCGTCCTGGACCGCCGCCTGAGCGGCGTCCGAAGGGGTCGCGAGCGCCAAAACCGTAACCGAAACAAGGAACGCCAGGGCCATCCATTGGAGGAAAAAAGGAACACGATTTTTGAGCGACCGAGGCGCGGCCAAGGGAACCACCGAGTTCGCAGTACGTTTACCCCCATATAAATTTGTTGGCTAATGCAACTGCAATCACTGGGCGATGCCAAAGGAATGGCCTAGGTTGGCTGGAATCCCCTTTGCATTAGCCAAAAGGCCAAACTAGTCCGCAAGGTTCCTGCGTCTTGGCCTTGATTGGCCTGGAAAACGTGAACACTTGAACAACCGAACTTTTGTCGGCCTTGTCGCCGCCGCCTTCCTGGCGGCTGCAATGCCTTCGACAGCCTACCATATCGACGGCGTCACCCCTGGTGGGGCCGCGCCGGGAACGGCCCTTACGGCCGCTGACTGGCACGTCGCCACGTGCATCAATGAGCCCACCATGGTTGGCACCGTCTTCTGCCTCAACCTCTGCGAGCTCGAATGGGGCGCTGGCTCCGCCGGCTCCGCTGCGGACGACCGCCTCGCCTTCCCCGGCGACATGGGCAACAACGGCGAGGGTGGCCTCTGCACGACGGGCCGCAACGATGCCACCGGCCTGTCGGAGACTGCTCCGCCGCCGGCCCCCAGGACCACCTGGACCAAGTTGGAGGTTTGTGACGAGACCACCGTGGGACGCAACGGCGTGGATGGCCCCTTCTTGCCGGGCACCGCGGCAGCGTGCGTGTTCCCCGCTTCGACCACCAACATCGGGTTCACCGCTGAAATCGGCGTTTACTCATGCTTTGTCTCGGCGGCCAAGGCCTTGGTCTACGACGAGTGGTACGCTTCCATGAACTACGATGGCGATGGCGGCTACACGGGTGGCGACGCTCCTGGCTTTGCCCACACTGGCAACGGCGTCGTCGACACCATCCTTGTCGACCATTACCAGGCCTGGACCGGCCATGTGGCCGTGTTCGTCGACGCCCAGGATGCGGCTGCGGCCAGCGTGACTGAAGGTTCTGTCGAGACTTCGGTCTACACGCCCGCTGGAGCCACGATCATCGGTGCTTGTGGCACCTCGCCCGGCGGCGCCGGCACCCCTGTCGGGCCGGTCGGCATCCTCTGAACAAGGTGGATTTCCCATGAACAAGAACTACATTCCCGCCGCGATGCTCGCGGCCCTCATGCTTGCCCTCCCGGCCTCCGGGTACCACATCGTCGTCGCTCCACCGGTCCTAGGAACCGCGGGCCTAGGAGTCGCGATCCCGCCGGCGGCGGTGCCCTACACGCCCGTGAGCGGACCCCTTGCCCTCAATGCCAACGACTTCGTCCTGGCGAACCCGGCGCTGCTGCTGTGCGAGAGCACGAGCCCCACCGATCCCGTGAACCCTGGCCTCAGCACCCCTGGTGTGCTGGAGTTCTACAACGTGCCGGGTGTGGGCGGCCTGTGCTACAGCGGCCGCAACGCCCTCAGTGATGTGAGCGGCGTGGCCCTGCCTGTGGCCCAGCCCGCCGCGAAGACCTGGACCGAGTTCGACCTCTGCAACGAGCTGACCAGCTCTCCCGCACCCTGCACGGAGACCGGTTGGGCTTATCTCGCCGAGCTCGGCATGTTCAGCTGCTTCATCTTCGCGGAGCAGTCGTTCGTGTACGACGAGGCTTACGCCTGGATGACCTGGGATGTCGGCGTGGCAGGCGGCAACGGTCACGTTGCCGCGTTCCCCGACCTGGTGGTCTCCGTGGTGGACTCGCTGCTCGTCGTCACAATCCCGAACTTGCCCGCCCTGGTCCTCACCAACCTGCTGACCGTCAATCCGCACCCGTTGCTGCCTGCACCGACGGGCGTGCTTGTCGGGTCCGCTGCGACGCAGCCCACGGCGCTCAATGTGAATTTCGTGCCGCTGCTCGAGATGGACCAGCCCTGCGGCGCCAGCGACCCGAACGGCCCCAACGGTGGCGGCCCGGTCGGCGTGCGCCTTACGAGCACCCTCTGAGGCGTTGTCTCAAACCCCTTTTCCCCTCCTCCTGTCCGTTCATCTCAACGCTTTCCAAAGGATGGAAATCCAATGCGCCCTTCCCTTCCGGTCATTTGCATTCTCCTCGTTCTTGCGTCCCTGCCGCATGCCCCGGCCGCCGCTGAAGGCGTCGGCGACTGGACCGTCGCACAAGACACCGAGCTGCGCCAAGCCGACAAGACTGTGCCGGGCACGGTCCGCGTGGCTGCGGGCGCGACCCTCCGGCTCGCGGGCTCGACCCTCCAGGTCGGCGAAGCCTTGGTCGTCGAGGAAGGCGGCCGACTCGAGATGGCCCCGCTGGGAGGCCGTGCAGCAATCATCCGGCCTGCCGCTCTCCGGTTCTACATAACAATCGAAGGCGCCATGGAGACCTCCGGCCTGCCTCGAAGCCTCATCGAGGGACTGGACGGGCCGCAGGACGGGTGGTCCGTAGCGGCCGGCCAGGACCGCGGCGGGCTTCGCATCAATGGCACGGCCGTGCTCGACGGATTCGAGCTACGCGACTCCGTCGTGGGGATCGTCACCGGCCGGGAATCCACGCTCCAGATGACGGACGGATTGATTCACGGCACCGGGGCCTTCGGTATCGTCTCGTACGGCAACACCACCCTGCGCAGCATCAAAATCTCCGATGTAGGCATCGCGCTCTTTGGCCGCGGCGGCGCCCACCCATGCCGCCTTGCCGTGGCAGATGCAGATTTGGAAGGCCAAGGCGGCCACATCCAGACGAACTCCTGCAACCTGGAAGCAGCCCGGATGCGGCTCCGCGGTGGATCGAGCGCCATGTTCCTCAACGGCGGGACGGCCTCTTTGACGGACACGCACGTCTTCGGCTACGCCAACCATGGCTTGCATGCCGAAGGCGCGATTCGCCTGGTCTTGCGTAACGTCACCTTCGACGGCCTGGACGCCGGGAAGGACGGCTTGGACATCATGGCAGGGGCAGATGTCACCCTGGAAGGGGTCACAATCCGTGGCCACCGCGGCAATGGTGTCACCGGGCAAGCGGGGACCGTGCGCGTACTGGATGCCACCATTCTGGGCAATGGCGGCAGCGGCATCCAGCTTGTCAGCGGCCGTCTCGAGGGCTGGGAGAACGGTACCTATACGGCCCCGCCCAATGGCGGCGTCCCCGTCGCCTGGATTGCTTACGCGATGGTCCGGCTCTGGGACGGGGATGCTCCAGCAGAGGGCGCGGACCTCAAAATTAGCGACCTCAACGGAAACATCGTGTTCAACGGAACGTCGGGGCCTAGCGGGTCTGTCCAGGTGGCTTTCAACACCGTGGGCCACGAGCAAGACGAGCCCAAGGCCCTCGGTCCCTTCCGCTACCAAGCGGCGTACGCCGGGATTGCCTCAGCAGAGGGGACCTTCGACCCAGTCATGGCCCGACTGGACGTACACCTCGTACCCCAGAGCCCTCCAGACCCCGTCTCGGCCCCCTCCCTTGAAGAGGTGGACGTCCAGGCCCCGGCCCCCGCCATGGCGCTCGTCTTGCTCGCCCTTGCCTTCGCCGCCTCGCTGCGTTCCCGATTTGCCGATGTTTCCCCCTAGTGTCCCGATCAGCCAAAACGGCTATCCATAGACCTCCTGTTGCGCGCCACATGCGAACTGCTGCCGCAGCCGCCGCGATGTTGCTGACGCTTGCCCTGACTCCCGTCTCCGACGGCGAAATCTGCACCGCCGCCCCGGGCTGCGAGTTCTGGGACGAGAACTACCACGAGTACATCCTGTACAACGAGGACACCTACAAGATCGATGTGCTCATCGTGCCGTCGGCCAGCCCCTTCGTGCTCAGCGACCTCACCACCGTCCGCAAGGCGGTGGACGGCTGGGAGAACGGCATCCAGGCGCTCGGCCCGGCCTGGATGACCTCGAACCTTGACCTGCGCACCTACACGCTGGGCGTGGACGTCCCGACCAACGAGGCGCTGACGGACCCGGAGATCGTGGTCCTGGTCTCGGAGCATGACCCGGTGCTGCTGTTCGGCATCGGCCTGCAGACGCCGTTCGGCCTGTGCCGCGCCACCGGCCCGACCCACCAGCACCCCGGCTCGAGCTTTGTCTCGGCGCAGGTGCAGTGCACCCAGGGCGGCTTCATGTGCCTGGCCATCAACACCAACTTCCTGCTGGGCGGCTCGCGCCAGATGTACGACCTGGTGGCCCACGAGTTCGGTCACTGCCTCGGCATCGGCCACGTCGGCGACGCCTTGGACTTCGACGCCAAGCGCGTCCCGATGAAGGACATCATGAGCTACCAGTACGACGCGTCCCATGTGTTCTGCGTGAGCACGCTCAACATCAAGGCGCTGTCCGCGGTGTACGCGCACCCGAGCCTGCTCAACCAGCCGGGCTGGCAGAGCGCGGGCACCTACGTCTCCATGGCCCCGTCGGCGTACTCGAACTGGGCTTGCCCGAACGTCTAAAAGGAGGGGGAAGGGGGAAAAGGTTGGTCGGTGGTCTGTCTGCAGGTTCACCGGCAAAGCCGGTGCCTTTGGACAAGGCCGGCCAATCTCCCTCCCCATCAAGCCTTTTTGGCTAATACGAGCACGATCATGCGTCTGCCAGGTTGGGCAGGTCCACGCCGTTGACCGCGCCGAACCAGCGGCGGGCCACCTCCCAGTACCAGTGAGCATCCATCAGCTCGAACTGGGTGTGGCCCCCCCACGGGGTGACGAGGATCTGCACGTTCGGCATCCCTTCGGCGTACCGCTCCATGCGGCGGGCGTGCCGGATGGGCACCACCGGGTCGTCGACGGCGTGGACCACCAGCAGGGGCTGGCGCATCATCGGCACCTTCCACTTCGGGTTCGCCAGGTCGTAGAGCTCCTGGACGTTCCGGAGGCCGTTGACCTTGGCGGCGTCCACCATGTATTCGTCGAAGCGGGCGTAGGCGCCGCCGGACTTGATCAGGAGCAGCCGCCGGAAGCCGGCCCAGGCCGCCGAGAACGGGCTGCCGCGCGGCGGCTTCTCGCTGATGTGCAGCACCGCGTCCTGGGCGTCCACGAAGGCGCTGAAGCAGAGCACGCCGCCGCCCAGGATGTTGGCGCCGCTCTGGGAGTCGTGCGCGAGCGCGTTGAGCGCCGCGGCGCCGCCCATCGACTCGGACAGCACGGCGACGCGCTTGACGCCGGTCTCCTGCATGAGGTAGCGGGCGGCGCCGTGGACGTCGAGCGCCTCCTTCCAGCCGGCGGTGGCGATGCCGGTGGACTCGCCGAAGGCGCGCAGGTCGATCGACATGACGGGCACGCGCCAGTGGCGGTGGATGTGGATGGCCTGCCGCTTGTGGAAGGTGTCGTCCTTGGAGGCGAACATGCCTGGCACGAGGACCAGGCCCCACGGGCTCGGGGAGGTGCGGTGCTGCGGGCCGAGCCATGCCGCGAGCTGGACGCCGTCCTCGCTGCGGAACGTGACGTGGCGCCACGGCTTGGGGTACGGGTTGATGCGGGCCAGGGCGCGGGCCATGTCGAACTTGATGTGCGATGCGAAGTCCGCCACCCGCTGGGCGCGGTGGAACAGGTGCCGCACCCGGCCCAGCCGCGGATTCTGGGGAATCGCCTCGATGTCGCGCATCACCTGCTCCAGGTCCGCCGCGGTGGCGGTCATGGGCGGTCCTCCGGGCGGCGCATCGCGATGTGCCAGGCGGCGTCGGTGTGGCGCGACCCCGACACCGGCGAGAACGGCGTGGTGTCGTGCTCGCGCACCAGGCGGACGTCGGCCTGCGGCAGGCGCTCCCGCAGCGCGGCCACCAGCGCGCGGCCCTCCGCCGGGGAGCCGTCGCCGACGTGGACCTCCCAGCGGGTGGCGGTGACGCCGGAGGCCCAGGCCACGACGCGCTCGACGGCGGCCTCGACGCTGCGGGACTCGCCCACCAGCAGGCACTCCTCGTCGGCCAGCACCGCGAGGCCGATGACCTTCCCGGGATCGACGCCGAACACGACGCGCCGGTAGCCGGCGGCGCCGGGCCGGCGGTCGATGGCGGTGTAGACGGCAAGCAGGGTGGCCTCGTCGTCGTCGCGGATGGCGATGCTGCGCGGATCCTCCAACGGCCCGCCGAGGAGGACCTGGACGCTCGACGGCACCTCGTCGGCGGGGCGCAGGCCCAGGATGCGCAGGCCGCACGACTCCAGGAACGGCACCAGGCGGTGGTAGAGCCGGAAGTCCTCGGTCACGAGCGCGACATGACGGTTGCGGCGCTCGCCGAGGTGGCCGCTCACGGCGCCGCCTCCAGGTAGCCCAAGTGCGTGCGCACCATCGCCGGCAGCGCGGCCAAGGCGGTGGCGGTCTCCATCTCGATGCCCTTGCCGGTCAGCTCCAGGTGGCGGGGCGCGGCCTCCAGCACGGCATCAGGCAGGCCGCGCGGGCCAAGCCCGAAGACCAACAGCACGTCGCGGCCGGCGGCCAACTCCTCGGCGGCGGCGCGCGGCGTCGTGGCCTTGCCGGGCCCAGGGTGAGGCGTGGTGGCGAACGGCTGGCCGAGCTTGGCCGGGAACACGCCGTCCTTGGGGAAGTCGGCGAGGGTGACGCGGCCCTCCTCGACCAAGGCGGCAAGGTAGCGACCGCCTTCGCCGATCGAGGTGCCTTCGGCCACGAACCCGGCCACGTCGGCCGGCGACCGCAGCGCCTCGGTGCGCTTGGCGCCGCGGGCACGGGCCTGCTCGAAGGGGAAGCCGAAGGTCGCGAGCCGGCAGTCGAACGCCATGGCGACGGGGGCGGCCCGCGCGAGGGTGATGCGCATGATCTCGTGCCACTGCTTGGGGTCGTAGCAGTTGTACAACCCCAGCGTGAGTCGGCCGGCCAGCGTGTCCCCTCACGAGGCCATCGGCGGGCGTGGCTTCAGCGTTTTCCCCCGGTCCCGGCCCTCACGCGATGGTGCCGCCCTGCCGGGCCAGCCAGAACACCGCGTGCGGCATCGGCACCTCGACGGCCTCGCCGCCCTTGACCGCCACCCGCTCGCCGCCGAGGGTCGCCTCCTGGTCCTTGCGGGGCACGATGCGCACCGGCTCCATCGGGAACGCGACCGCGTCCCGCAGTGGCTCGAACTGGTCGAGGCTGTCGCGGGTGAGGGTCACGACCTTGAGGCCGGACTTGCCGTGCAGGCTGCCCGGCAGGCGGATGAGGCGCTTGGTGTCGGCGGTGACGGGCTCGTCGGTCTCGCCCTTGGCCATCGGGATGGCCTGCTGCTCCAGGATGCGGTGGCAGATGGCGCGCACCACCCGACCCTGGTCCACCTTGCCGTTGGCGATGCGCTCCAGCATGTCCGCGCCGAACTTGTCCAGAAACCGGGTGGCGCCGTCGGGGCCGACGCCGTCGAGGCTGGTGAGCCACTTCTTGGCGGCGGCGCGGTCGGCCTCCAGCACGTTGGCGCGCAGCGTCCCGACCAAGGCACGGGTGAGGCGGCCGGGCCAGCCGGGCGTGTCGGCGGGGGCCATGGTCTCCTGGCGCGTGACCTTGGCGAACTTGCCCTTGCCGTCGACGCCCACGGCCTTGTCGGTGATGAACAGCGACAGGTCCGGCTTGGCGCTGCCGCGCTCCGTCGGCGCCTTCCCCGTCACGTAGTCCACGATCTCCCTACGCCCCTTGCCGTCGAGCTGCATCAGGCGCTCCTCGACGACGTGGGCGTGATAGCCGCGGCCGCCGGAGAACGTGATCCAGACGTCCTTGTCGCTCAACCCGAAGTCGCCGAACAGGAACTCGTCCAGCAGGCGCTTGAACTGCGACTTGACCAGCGCCAACTGTTCGCCGAGCGGCATCTCGTGGCCTTCCGCCTTGGCCTTCTCGGCCTCCGCCAAGTGGTCGGCGTCCAGGTCGAAGATCAGCTCGGCCCCGAGCCACTGCTTGTCGGCCATCTTCATCTCGCCGGGCCGGCGGTAGTAGGCCGTCGAGTAGTAGACCGAGTGCGGCCCCGCCCGCTGGAGGTAGTGGTGGAAGCGGTCGGCGTTCTCGTAGGCGCGGTGGCGGATGAACGGCGGCGGCCCCGGGCGCTCGGGCCAGAGGATGAAGCCGAACTCGCGGCGGGTGAAGCGGTCGGGCAGCGGCGGCGGGTTGCGGGCGTACCATTCGCCGTATTGCGCCTGGAGCCAATCGAGGGTGCGGGCGACGGGGGGCGGGAAGCTGGTGGGCTGCGGCGGCTTGGGCGCGGCGACGACGGCCTCGGTCATGCCTTCGCCTCCGCCTGCGCCGCCGCCTGCTGCGCCCGCTCCAGGTCGCGCTGCTGGAACCGCAGTTGCGCCCGGTAGTACGACAGGGGATGCTTGATCTTGGCGCACAGCCCGTCGCGCTTGTCGAGCGGGCAGACGCCGTTGGTCTGCATGGTGGCGCACCCCGGCGGCGTGTAGGCTTGCACCGACTTCTCGCCGGTGACGTGCTCGATCTGGTAGCGCGACTTCTCGCGGTCGAAGTTCGGCGTCGACGAGAGGTAGTCGAGGATCTGCTCGGCGTTCCAGCCGACGGTGTGCAGGAAGGTGGCGAACGCGAACCGGCCGTGGTGGGCGACGTTCTCGCTCCGGCGCAAGGCGTCGAACACCTCCTTGATGCAAGGCGGGAACAGGTGCGGCTGGACGGGGCCGAAGTCGCCGGTGCTCCAGGACTCGCGGGCCTCCTCCAGCTTGGGCGCCAGCGCCGCCGCCATCGGGGCCAGCGCCGCCACCGCCTCCGGGGGCAGGGGCTTGCCGCGCTCGGCCTCCAGCTCGTCGGTGATGCGGCGGGCCAGGGCCTCGCGCACCAGCCGCGCCATCTCGGCGTCGGTCACGGCGACCATGCCGGCGCGCACGGGGCGCAACAGCAGTTTCCAAGCGGAGTCGGTGGTGGGCGCCAGCCGAATGTAGACCGAGATGTGCATCGTCCAGCCGCCGCCTTCGGCGGGCTCGGCGGCGATGCCGGTGGCGGCGATGGCGTCCGGCAGGCCGGCCGGGTCGCGCGCCAGCCGGGCCTCGGCGTTGCGGGCCTCGGCCTGGGCGTAGCGCGTGACCAGCTGCCGTTCGTTGAGGTGGACGGCGAGCATCCGCGCCACCGGGACCGACAGCAGCTCCAGCAGGGCGGCGCGCTCGTCCAGCACCTCGGCGGGGGGGAAGCCGTCCTTCAGGCTGCCCTCGATGCGCTGGAGGGCGCGGTGGCGGGCGCCGCCAAAGAGCGGGCTGGCAAGGACGTCGGCCGTGTCGATGCCTGCTTCCCGCACTGCCGCCCGTCCCTCCGGGAGGAACGGGTAGTAGGCCAGGCGGACCAGGTCGGCCACGCCGTGTCCAGGAAGGGGGGGCGCTTCAGCCTTCCCCAGAGGGGGGCGTCAGCAGGTGAGGGTGATGCTGTACTGGCCGCCGTACATGGCGGGGGTGGCGACGACGAGCTTCCAGGTGCCTTCCTGGCCCTTCAGCGACTCGATGCCGCCGTCCTGCCCGAACGCGACGGCCTGCTCGAACACCTCGTGGCCGGCGCCGTCGAGGACGCGGACCTGGAGCGAGCCGGCGCCCTGGATGCCGAAGGCGACGGTGGCGGCCGTGCCGCAGGCGAGGGTGCGGCTCTGGTCGCCTTGGGTGAAGCCTTGGCCGCTGATGGTGATGGCGTTGCCGCCGACGCAGCCGGCCAGGAGCAGGGCCGCGACGATGGGGACGAGGGCGCGGATCATGCGAGGCCTCCCCAGCCGGTGGGCGGGGCGGTGCCGCCGGGGCCGGCGCCGGAGGTGAGCGTGAGGCCCATGTTGGCGGTGGCGTCGTCGAAGATGAACACGACCGTCCAGGCGCCCGGCGCGCCGGTGGCGGTGGCAAGGGTGCGGCCTTCGTTGCCCATGTGGAAGGTCTCGTGCAGCACTTCGCGGGCGCCGCTGTCCTTGACGATCAAGGTGAACGAGCCGGACTTGACCTGGCCGCCCCAGCTTGCGTAGGCCTTCTGGGCGTCGTTCTGCCAGACGTGGCTCTCCATGCCGTCCTTGCCGGAGACCTGGCCGCCGTAGCTGAAGGCGCCGGGGACGCTGCTGACGCTGGAGTTGTCGCCGGTGCAGCCCGCGAGCAGCATGGCGCAGGCGGCGAGGGCCAGGAGGGCACGCATGGGCGGTCCACCCCGGCGCCGGCTCTTGAAGGTGCCGTCAGCAGTCCAGCTCGAGGCTGTAGTCGCCCGTGAACCCGATTTGCCGCAGCTCGACCTTCCAGGTCCCCGCCGCGCCGCCGAGGTCCATCTCGCCGTCGTGGTCGCCCGCGAACCGGACCCGGTCCGCGATGGTGGCGCCGGCGCCGTCGGTCACGGTCGCTTCGATCGCGCCCGCCGTGCCTTGGACGACGACCTTGAGGATGCCCTCCGCGCCGCACTCGGGCGCCATCTGGACCAGGCCGGAGGCGTTCACCAGGCCCTCGCCGCTCAGGGTGGCGGCGGGCGTCGTGCAGCCGGCCAGCAGGACCGCCAACGCGAGCAGGCCGGCGCGCATCGGCTCACTCCGATTCGATGCGGGGCGCCAGCAGGTAGGTGATGTGGCCGGCGCCGTCGGCGATGTCGAACTCGATCTTGACGGGGTAGTCGGAGCCGAGGTGGAGCGTCACGGCGCCCGCGGGGGGCACGGCGCGGCTCATGTTGCTGAAGTAGTCGAGGCTGAACAGGCTGCGCGACTTCTCGGGCGCCTGGATCTTGAGGAGCTTGTCGCCATCCAAAAGGAGGGCGGCGTGGTCGGTGTCGCCCTCGGCGATGAGCTCGAAGGAGCGGCCGTGCGCCACCAGGGCGACGTGGTCGGAGACCGCCTCGGACGCCTTGATGCCCTTCAGGAGCTCGCCGGCCAGGACGGTGACCTGGTTGGGGAGGTTGAGGTTGGGGACCTTCGGGTCGCTCATGTTGGCGGTGTCCACGAGGGCCATGCGGCGGGTGACGTTGCCAATCTTGAAGACGAGCTTGTGCGCGTCCTCCTTGTACTCCAGCTCGATGATGTCCTGGCCGCCGGCGAGCTTGAGGATGTCCTTCAGCTTGTCCAGGTCGACGCCCAGGTCCATGTCGGTGCCCTTGAACTCGACGAAGGCGCGCTTGCCCAGGCTCAGGTCGATCATGGCCACGTGCGCCGGGTCCACGGCCTTCAGGCTGATGCCTTCGGGGGTGACCTGGATCTTCGCCTCGTCGACCAGCGTCGAGACCGCGTCCAGCATGGTCTTGAGCACTTCCGACTTGACCTTCGCCTTCAGCATGGCGGGCGCTCCAAAGGAGGCGCCATCTTAAGCGTGAGCAAACACCGGCCGTTGCTGCGGGGAACGTCCAAGCTCGCCGCCCCGCGCCTTCCGCGGGACCGGCTTGGGGGGCGCCGTGGAGTTCCCGGCGTCCCTTGCCCAAGCCTCATAGGGAGGGGAACGGAGAAAGGCGCCCATGGACGGAACCCTCCGCTCTGAAGCAAGCCAACGGACCTGCTGGGACCCGGAGGTGCTCTGATGGCCCTGAGCGCTGGCCGCATGGTCCTCTACCTGCTGGGCACCCTGCTTGTCATCGGGGCCCTGCTGATGTTCTTCTTCCAGTCCGGCCTCGACCGGTGGGTCCCGGTGAGCATGCTCATCGCGGGCATCCTGCTGATCCTGGGCCTGTCGGTGATGGGCTTCGCGGACCGCGCGCCCGCCGAGCGCACCCACCGCGTCCGCGACTACGATGACGACGACGTCACCGTGATCAAGCGCCATTAAGACGGCGTGGACTCCTTCTCCCTTCCTTCTTCCAGCTCTTTTTTCTGCGCTGCTTGGACAAGGATTCCACAAGCTCTGAGGGAATCTTCCGAATCTGAGGGAATCAGTGCCCGTCGGGCGCCCGACGCACACAGATTCCACAGACCCCGACATTGGACCTGGCAGGGCCTAGCCAAAAATTCCACAGATCATCTGTGGGAATCTTCCCAATCTGTGAAGATCGGTGCCCGTCGGGTGCCCCACGCACACAGATTCCACAGACCCTGGCTTTGGAGTTGGCGGGGCCTAGGAACAGAATTCCACAGATAGTCTGTGGGAATCTTCCGAATCAGGGAAAAAATCAGTGCCCGTCCGTTTCCCCGACGCACACAGACCCTGGCTTTGATTCTGGCGGGGCGTGGCGAAAAACTCCACAGACCGTCTGCGGGAATCGGCGCGCGTCGAGAAGCTAGTACTCGCGCCAGGAGTGGCCGCACTTGACGCACTCGTTGATCTGCGTCGGCGGCTCGTCGGAGCGGCGGGTCTGCATGAGGTGGAAGTAGGCCTTGTTGTGCTGGCACTTCGGGCAGGTGATGACCTGTTCGGGACGGGCCTCGACCTTCTCCTCCAGGATGACGCGCTTGCGGGTGCCCTCGCCGGCGGTGCTGCGCAGGATGGAGCCCGACTCGGCCGCCTCCCCCGTCCAGTTGCAGGCGGGGTTCTTGCAGGTCATCTGGCCCTTGACGGGATAGACCAGCTTCTTGCAGTTCGGGCAGAAGGGCACGGTCGCAGCGACGCCGCCCTGCTCCTTAACGGTGGTGGCGCGGGTCGCTAATGCCGTTGCAGCGCCGCCAGCGCCTCGCCGACGCGCCGGTCGATGCCCGCCTGCCGCCGCAGCGCCTCGCTCTGGGTCGCCTTCTGCACCAACAGCTCGACGGCCGCCAGCACCCGCTTGTAGGGCCGCACGCCGGCCAGGTGCAGCTCGCGGGGCGCCTCGGTGCCGCGCCGCACGGCGGTGATGGTGCCGGTGTCGCCGAGGCCGCGCCTGCCGTCCACGTCCACTAGATCCTCGTGCAGGAACGCGCCCTGGGCCGCGCGCGGCAGCGCGACCTGGACGACGAGGCGGAGGTTGGTGACGGCGTAGCGGGTCGTGCGGCGCACCGTCTCGACCCACGCCAGCGCCGGCACGCTGAGGCACGCAAGCTGGACCGGGATGCGCGTTTCGGCGGACACGTCGGGGAACGCAACGACCCCGGCCGCAAGCCAGAGCATCGCGCCGACGGCGGCCAGCAAGCCCCACGCCTTGCGGCGCAGCAGCAGGTGCGCAGCGCCCGCGGCCGCCAGCACCACGAGGGCGTAGAGCGCCACGGCGAACGGCGTGCCGTAGATTTGGTGCAGCCACGGCGCGTCGGCGGCCGGCGGGCGCCAGCTGGGCGCCAGGGTCGCAAGCCAGAGCAGGCCCGCGCCGGCCGCGGGGGCCAAGGCCACGGCGTAGTCCGGGAGGCGGCTCAGGGCGGCGGGGCGCAGGCGGAGCTCCTCGCGCTCGCCGGGCAAGAGGTGGAGGCGCCCCATCGCGGCAAGACCTCGGGCGCGCGGCAAAAGCGTTCGCTTTCAGAAGGAGCGCACCCGGCGCGGGAACATGAACCGCAGCACCGCCGTCGCGCCCGCCCATGCCGCCACGGCCGCCGCGTTGGCCCACATGGGGTCGGTGGGGCGCACGACGCGCAGCGCCGTCTCGACGGCGACGAACAGCAGGAACGGCACCCAGGCGAACAGCAGGCTGGTGCGGGCGTTCATGGCGGCGAGGCTCCACCAGGCGGCGCCGAACGCGGACAGGAGGACGCCGGTGGCGGCGACGGCCCAGACCCATTGGAACGCGCCCCAGTAGGCCTCGGGCAGCCAGACGCGCACCGTGAGGTAGGCGGCGTAGAGGAGGGCCAAAAACAGCAGGAACGGGACCGGGTTGTGCCGGATGCGGGCCCGGAGGACGGCGACGTCGCCTTCGGAGCCGCCGTGGAACCGGCTGCGCTTGATGTGGCTGGGGCGGGCCGCCGGCATCCCGAGCAAGAGGAGCAGCAGGACGACGAGGTGGGGCCAGTGGGCGAGGTCGAGGCGGGCGACGGCTTGGGCGAAGCGGACGGGGAACTCGACGAGGACGACGCGCAGGCCTTCCCAGGCGCCCAGGAGGCCGTCGCCGCCGGGCAGCAGGTCCACGACGCCGCGGTCCACCAGGAAGACGACGCCAAGGAGGACCAGCAGCGGCGGGATGAACATGGGCGCCAGCGCCGCGACCAAGAACGAGAGCGTGCCGACGAACCCGGTGCGCGTGCGGGCGGGCAGGACGTGGCCGGACTCCATGCCGCTGCGGAACTCCTTCACGCCGTGGCCGGAGAGCAGCAGCACCGAGGCGTGGCTCAGCTCATGCAGCAGGACGCCGAAGAAGCTCACCGTCGCGTACAGCCAGTTGGCGTGGCCCACCAGCTTGACGAGGCGCCAGCGCAAGAACTCGACCGACCAGGTCTGGAAGCGCCAGAGGACCCACACGGCGGCGGGGGCGAAGGCGGCGGCGACCCATGGCTCCCAGGCCTCCATCGGTCACTGGAGCGGGCTGGGAGGTTTCAACCTGCGCCACTGCCAATTGGACCCAGACTCCACAGACCGCCTGTGGGAATCTTCCCAATCTGAGGGAATCAGTGCCCGTCGCACACAGATTCCACAGACCCTGGCTTTGGAGTTGGAGGGGCCTAGCCAAAATTCCCCAGATCGTCTGTGGGAATCTTCCGAATCTGGGGGAATCGGTGCCCGTCGGGTGCCCGACGCACACAGATTCCACAGACCCTTGCTTGGATTTGGCTGGGCCTAGCCAAAAATTCCACAGACCTCTGTGGGAATCTTCCGAATCTGTGAAAATCGGTGCTCGTCGGGTGCCCGTGGGTCAGTCAACGACGTCCAAGTAGGTCGGCACGCCAGTGTGGTCGTACGCCCGCCACGCCTCGCCCTCGTACGGCTGCGCGAGGATCAGGTGGATGGTGCCGTGGTGCTCGAACAATTCGAAGTCGGCGTCGCTTGGGTAGGGATGCGGGTCGGGGTGGCTGTGCAGCGTGCCTTGGATGCTGCGGTCCACCGGGAGGTTGCCCAGGGCGAAGATGGCGTGCTCGTCGCCTTGGATGGTGCCGGGGACCAGGACGAGTTCGGTGATGGTGTCCTTCTCGACCCGGAGCATGCAGCCGAACTCTTGGGGGAAGCTGGCGCGCGCGGCCTCGAAGCCCATGTCGAGCGCCGACTTGCGGATCTTGCGGACGGTGGGGTGCTCGTAAGTGTCCAGGCTCCAGCGGTCCCAGTAGGCCCAGTATTCGTCCTCGGAGCAGGTCTGGAGGTGGTGGTCGACCTCGTCCTCGGTCCATTCCTCCTCGGGCAGTTTCTCGTAGCCCTCCCGCACGGCCAAGCGGCGGGTCTTGTTGCGGCCGAACCATCCCACGCCCCTCACCTCGTGAGCTTGGTGCGGACCCGTTCGTAGTAGCCGGAGCCGAGGCGGATGAAGCGGGCCTTGCGGGGGCTCGGCATGATGCGGACGGTCTGGCCTGGGCGGACGTCGAGGCCGTGCTGGCCGTCCACGACGACGCGGGCGTGCTGCTCGCCTTGGCTGCTGTCGCGCTCCAGCAGGGTCAGCTCGATCACGGCGTCGGAGGGCACGACCCATGGCCGCGCGCTGAGGCGGAACGGCGCGATCGGGGCCAGCACGGTGCCGTGGACGAGGGGATGGACGAGGGGCCCGCCGACGCTCATGGCGTAGCCAGTGCTGCCCGTCGCGGTGCTGACGATGATGCCGTCGCCGCGCAGCGTGTCCAGCACCTCGCCCGAGACGGTGATGGTGAAGCGGATGAGCTTGGCGATGCGGCTGGTCTGCAGCGTGACCTCGTTGGTGGCGTCCGGGAGGCGGCGCTGGTCGAGCCAGGCCTGGAGCTTGTCGCGCTGCTCGACCCGGTAGTCGCCGCGGATAATCTGGTCGATGCCGAGCGCGGCCTGCGGCGGCTCCACCTCGGCGAGGAACCCGATGGCGCCCGCGTTGACGCCGAAGATCGGCTTGTCGGTGGCGTGCAGGACCATCAGGATGGTGCCGTCGCCGCCCACGGTCAAAAACAGGTCGGCGTCGCGGTCGAGCTGGTCGAGGGTGTGGCCCTTCTCGCCGGTCGCCTTCGCCAAGTCCTCCTCCAACAGGACGTGCTGGCCGCGGTCCAGGAGCGCCTGCCGCAGCCACATCGCCTCGCGGCGGATGTGCGGGATGCCGCCCTTGCCGACGATGGCCCAGGTGAGGGCCGTGTCCTGGCCCGGCGTGACGGGGCCGGTCATCTTGCCCGCCGGCGTCCGCACGGGCCGGATGCGGGTGGTGGAGACCGCCTGCCGCGCCTCGGCGTCGTGGGTCGCAAGCACGCCGCAGCGCACCGCGAGATCGAGGTGGACCTCCAGCTCCAGGCCCGTCATCGGATCGTGGACGGCGCCGCCGCACTCGCGGATGAACAGGGTCGCGGCGGCCAGGTCGATGACCCGGAGCCACGGCTTGCGGACGATGAAGGCGTCGAGGGCGCCGGTGCCGACGAGGCACATCTCCAGCGCCGCCGACCCCAGGTCGCGGATGTGGTGGTCGGGGCTGGCGTGCGCCTCGTCGATCTCGGTCTCGGAGTAGTCTGCGATGACGCCGACCATGACCTCCTCGGGGTCGAACGCGGCGGGCGCCAGCGGCTTGCCATTGACGGTGGCGCCGCCGCCCTTGCGGCAGGCGTAGGTGTCGCCGGTGACGAGGTTCCGCACCACGCCGGCCTCCAGGTCCTTGAGGGTCCCGGCGCGCGGGGCGATGGCGACGCTGGTGCAGTGGAACGGGATGCCGCGGCCGGCGTTGCGGCTGCCGTCGAGCGGGTCCACCACGGCGAGCCACTTGGAGTCCGGGATGTCCACGAGGCCGGCCTCCTCGGACAGCACCGCGATGCCGAGCCGGCGCGCCTCCTCCAGGATGGCGGCCTCCAGCACGGCGTCGGCGCGGCTGGTGAGGTTGCCGCCCGCGCCCAGGCCGACCTTGGCGTGCCGGTCGGCGTCGTCCTGGATGCGCCGCCACGCCTCGAAGGCGGCGTCGGCCAGGCGGCGGGCGGCCTCGAGCGCGTCCACGCGGCGGTCAGGAGGGCAAAGGGGATGAGGACTTCGCCCGTGGCGCGGCCGTGCCCCGCACCGACCCCGAGACCCGCGCGGAGGGCGCCCACTTCCTGTCGGCGAGCCCCGAGGTCGTGGCGCGGCTGGTGGCCGCCGCCGGCCTCGCGCCGGGCCTGCACGCGCTCGACGTGGGCGCCGGCACGGGCGCCCTCACGCGGGCGGTGGCGGCGGCCGTGCAGCCGGGCGGCTCGGTGCTCGCGGTCGAGCGCGACGCCGACCGGGCCGGGCGCCTTGCGAGCATGGCGCTGCCGGGCGTCCGCGTCGTGCAGGGCGACGCGCTCGCGGTCCGCTTGCCGCCGCGCATCGACGCGGTGGTCTCGAACCCGCCGTTCCGCATCCTGCCTGCGCTGCTGCGCCGCCTGCTGGACCATGGCTTCGGGCACGCCGTCCTGGTGATGCCGCAGGAGTTGGCGGAGCGGCTGACGGCGGGGCCGAAGCAGGAGGGCTACGGCCGGCTCACGGTGCAGGTGGCGGCGCGCGCCAAGGCCAAGGTGCTGTTCCCGCTGCGCCGCAAGGACTTCGACCCGCCGCCGGCGGTGCCGTGCTGCGTCGTCGAGATTCGGCCCAAGCCGCGCGACGAGGCGCTCGACCTCGCGATGCTGGACACCGTGCTGGAGGCGGCATGGGGGGCGAAGGCGCGGACACTGCGGCACAGCCTGGCGCCGCTTGCGGAGACGCTCGGCGTGCCGCCGCAGGCCGTGACCGAGGCGATCGCCCAGGTCAACGGCGCGGCGCGGACGGCGGCCGAGGTGTCGCCGTGGGAGTACACGGTGCTGGCGAAGGCGCTCGCGCTCACGACGTGCTGACCGGACCGCGGTGCTTGCGGTACCAGAAATACACCGGCACGCCCGCCGCGACGACGGCGAGGCCCGCGAGGCGGCTGAAGTTGTTCGCCGAGAAGGTCGTGACCTGCTGCCACAAGAGGTAGCCGACGAAGGCGAGCGAGGTCGCGATGAACAGCAGCGGGACGACCGGGTAGCCGGGCACCTTGTAGGGGCGCTCCAGGTCGGGCCGGGTCTTGCGCAGGACCATGAGGCCGACGGCGGCCATGGCGTAGAAGATGAACGAGATGAACACCACGTTGTCGGTGAGCGACTCGAAGTCGAAGAAGAACAGGAACAGCACGCTGAGGCCGGCCTGGACCCAGATGGCGCGGGCGGGCACGGCGTGGCGGTTGACCTTCGAGAACATGGTGGGGAAGACGCCGTCGCGGCTCATGGCGTAGTAGACGCGCGGGCCGCTGATGGTGATGCCGTTGAGGCTGCCGGCCACCGAGACCAGAATCATGCTGGCGACGATGGCTTGGCCGGGGCCGCCGAACAGCACGTGGGCGGCGTCGCTGGCGACCGTCTTGGGGCTCTGGGCGAAGCCCGCGAACCCGAGGACCTGCAGGTAGCCGAAGCTGACGAGGATGTAGAGCACGGCCACCGAGCCGAGGCCCAGGAGCATCGCCTTGGGGAGGTTGCGGGCGGGGTCCCGCAGCTCGGAGCCGACGCGCACCACGTTGGTCCAGCCGTCGTAGGCAAACAGCGCCGCGACCATGGCGAGGCCGAGGAACTGGCCGAGGTCGAAGCCGTCGTGGACCACCATCGGGCCCGTGCCGCCGCCACCTTCGTGGTAGCTGTAGCGGGCGTCCTCGAAGAAGCCGACGTCGGGCGTGGGGCTGTCGCCGAAGTAGAACAGCGCCGCCGCGGCCAAGCCGACGATAAGGGTGTACTTCAGCACGGTGAGGGTCTTCTGGACGTTGCCGCCGAGCCGGATGCCGAAGTAGTTGACGATCGCGAGCAGCAGGATGGTGGCCGCCGCCGTGACCTTGACGCCCTCGATGACGAGGTGGTAGCCGGCGATCCAGGCGTCCACCAGCACGAACGCGCCAAACCCGGCGGGCTTGAGCGCGTCGAGCTGGGCCGCGAACACCACCGCGAGCGCCGCCGCCGAGCCGGCCAGGTTGATGGTGAAGGCCGTCCAGCCGGACAGGAACGCCCAGAAGCCGCCAAGGCCCTCGCGCAGGAAGACGTACTCGCCGCCGGCGCGCGGGAACATCGTGCCCAGCTCTGCGTAGGTGAGGGCGCCGATGACGGTAAGGGCGCCGCCGAGGACCCAGACCAGGACGACCAAGGCGGGCGAGCCGGCGCCGGCCGCCACCCGGTTGACGCCGAGGAAGATGCCGGAGCCGATCACGATGCCGACGATGAGCGAGACGGCGCCGAACAGGTTCAGCTCGCGGCGCAGGCCGTCGCTGGAGGTGCGCACGGCCTTGGGCATCAGGGCGCCATGGGGCCGGGTGGGTCTTGACCGTTGCCGCGACTACGGTTTGCGGGCGGCCTTCTTGGGTGCTGTCTTGGCCGTGCCCTTGGCCTTCTTCGTGGCGGCCTTCTTGGCGGTGGCCTTCGTCGCGGTCGCCTTCTTGGCGGACCCCTTCTTCGCCGCCGCCTCCCCGGGCACCGCGGCGTCCTGCGGGGGCACCCACCCCTCGTCTGCCACGGGCACGCCGAGCTCCGGCGGCGGGGCGGCCGCCGCGGCCACGGCCGGGACTTGGGCGGCGTTGGCCACGAGCGCGAAGACCACGATGGCCGTGGCCGCCAGCAGGCCGCCCAGAATGCCGAAGTATGTCCACAGAAGCATGGCAAGCAGGCCGGGAATGAGGAAAACCCAACCCGCGAACATCTTCGAGAGGCCGGCCGCGAACGCCGCGAGCGCCTTGGCGAAGGCGGCGAAGGCAGCGGCCAACCCGATGAAGAAGGCTGCAAAGCCAGCGGCGAACGAGCCCCAGCCGGCGCCCTGGGAGCCCCCCCAGCCGCCGCCGGAGCCCTGGCCGCCGGAGCCGAGGATGCCCAGCAGGCCGCCGGAGCCGCCAGGGCCGGTCCCGCCGGAGCCCGCCGTGAGGCCGGAGCCGGTGGCGGGCGTGTCTGCGCCGCTGCCGCCGCCCTTGGCCGGCGTGGCGGTGCCGGTGCTCGGGTGGGTGCCACTGCCGCCCCCGCCCCCACCGCTGCCTCCACCGCCGGAATGGGTGCCGCCGCCACCGGAGCCTCCACCGGAATGTGTGCTGCGGCCACCGGAGCCCCCACCGGAATGCGTGCCGCCGCCACCGGAGCCGCCGGCGGCGAAGGCGGGCCCGTGGCCCCCTTCGTCCCACTCCAGGTTGCTCACCGGGTGGTCGAAAGCCCACACGCGCCACTCGCCCTGGGCTGCCAGGGGAACCGCTGCCAGCAGCAGCAGGCCCCCCACGAACAGCGCCGGGCTGTGGACGGCAAACGCCATGTCCTTGCCAGTGGTCGGCGCCTCAAGATGCTGCCGGACCCGCGCTGGCGGCCCTACGCGGCCACCGCCCTCCTGCTGGCTGCCGCCGCGGCGCTCAACCTGGCCACTGGCAACCAGCTCTGGTTCGGCTACACCTTGTTCGGCGCCGGCATCCTGTGCGTCGGCGTCGGGCTGGCACGGCTCAAGGGCTGGTTCCTGCCCGCGCGCCCCGCCTGGCTCCTGGGCCTCATGGCGGCGCTCCACTATGGCGGCGGCTCCCTGGCCGGCCTCCACCAGGTCGGCGGCCCAAACGGGCTCTACTACGCGCTGCCGTGGTGGGACAACGCCGTCCACCTGGTGGGCTCCGCGGCGCTGGGGCTGGGCGCCGGCCTGTGGACGACGCGCATCCTGCCGGCCCGGCGCGTGGCCGCCGTCGTCCTGGCCGCCTGCGTGGCCGCAACGGCGGGGGTCGTGGTGGAGCTCTACGAGTTCGCCCAGTTCGTGCTGTTCGGGACGGTGGACCAAGGCTACTACACCAACACGCTCGTGGACCTCTACAACAACCTGCTGGGGGGTGTCCTGGGCGCTTGGCTGGCGGCACGCGCGCCGATCCGGTCGCCCGTGGGGCAGGCGGCTCCGGCCTAGGGTTGATCCACCGTCCGGGCCAAGCGCCTCAGGGAAGCCATTGCTCCACGGGGTCCGCCCAGCCCAGTTTCTGCTGCAAATCGACGAAGTGCACGCCGTCGAGCGCGATGTGGGCCAAGGTCGCGACGGTGGCAAGGATGGCGCAGCCGTAGTGCACGACCCGCCACGGCTTGTAGCCCCACGACCGGATGAGCGGGATCTGCCAGGCGCCCGTCCAGCCGAGGGCCGCGAGGAACACGATGCCGAGCCCGCCCCACAGCAAGCCCAAGGTCCAGGGGAACTCGGCCTCCACCACGAAGACGGCGGTGTGCGCGGCGGCGGCCAGCAGGATGGCGTAGGAGGTCAGGTTGTGGAACGCGATGCGCCGCTTGGCGGTGCGGAACAGCTTGTTGAGGCCGCGCCGGCTGGCACCGCCCAGCACGCCGCCGCTCACCAGCGCCGAGGCCATGAGGAACGTGGTGAAGTAGCCGACCACCTCGCCCCACTCGCGCCCGTTCCAGAAGCCCGCGTCGCCCACGCCGGCGGTGTCGGCGGGCGGCGCCGTGGTGTTGAACACGATGGTGGTCGGGCCTTCGGTCCCGGCGGGGCCGTCGCTGCCGCCCGACGCGGGGGCCTGGATGGGGACGCGCAGGCCGTCGCGGAAGATCCAGTCGTCCACCGCGTTGAACTGCGGCGCGTGCTCGTAGGAGGCCACCAGCTCGACGGCGATGCGGATGGCCTCGCCAGGCTGCGGCGTCCGCTGCACGAACAGCCGCCAGGTCAGGCTCCCGGTCGCGGACGGGTCGGCCTGCCCGTCGAGGCGGTCGGTGGTCGCGGCCAGTTGCGTGCGGTCGCCCGTGAGGTTGAACCACGTGTCCACGACGACCTCGAACGGCTGCGCGGCCAACGCCGAGATGTCCACGCCGGCGGTCGCCGCGCGCTGCGCCGCCTGGGCGGTCCAGGCGCCATAGCCGAGCCGGGACAGCGTCTCCGCCGTGCCGCGCCAGGTCTCGGTGCCGCCCTTGCCGGCGCCGTCCACCACGATGGCATGGTCGAGGTCGTGCGTCACACCCTCGGGCCACAACCGCAGCTCGAGGTTGGGCGCGTCCACGCCGGTCGCCTTGCCGGGCACCAGGCGGATGCGCAGGTCGGTGGCGCCGGCCAGCACCGGCACGGCCACGTCGGCCGTCCGCTCGGCGTTGACGCCCGCGGGGGCAAGCGCCAGTTCGCCCTCGCGCTTGACGCCCAAGACCGGGTCGGGCGGCGGCTCGAAGCCCAGCGACGGCGCGTCCGACAGGTCGAGCGTGCCGACGATGCGGTGCAATTCGGAGAGCCAAGGGTTGCGCACCGTCACCACGAACGGCGCCGGCTCGCCCGGCTCGAGGCGCAGCGAGGCCGGCGGCACCAGGTCCACGATGCGCACCAGCGGATCGCCCGCCACCGTGCCGCCCTCCTTGTGGCAGGTCCAGCACTTGGACTCCTGGAGGCCGGTGGGCCCCTCCTGGGCGGAGGCCAGGATGGCAGCCACGGCGAGGAAGGCGGCCGCCGCGGCCAACCGTGCCCCCCGACCCGCGGCGCGACGCACCTGGGACGACCACGCCCTGCGTCGGGCATAAGTTTTCCCGCAAGGCCGTGCGACTGGCCGCCCGGGCTCCGAAACGGTTTATCAAGGCCTGCCCGTGCCCGCTTCTGAGGCCGTGCATGAAGGAGCAGGCGGAGATTCGTGAGCTGAAGGAAGGCCGGTTCGTCTTGATCGACGACGAGCCCTGCAAGATCGACTCCATCGAGAAGTCGAAGCCCGGCAAGCACGGCGCGGCCAAGGCCCGCATCGAGGCCCGCAGCATCTTCACCAACTCCAAGCGCACGCTCCTGGGCACCGTCTCCGACAAGGTCTGGGTCCCCATGGTGGACCGCCGCCAGGCCCAGCTGCTCTCGTTCCACAACGGCGTCGCCCAACTGATGGACAAGGACTCGTTCGAGACCTTCGAGATCACCATCCCCGAGGAGTTCTCCGAAGGCCTCGTGGCCGGCGGCGACGTCTCCTACATCGTGGCGATGGGGCGGCAGATGATCACCAAGATGTAGCACGTATAGGCTGCGCCTATCCGGCGCCGGGGCGCTGCGCGCCCCGGACCCCCAGCCGGCGAGGGGGCCGCTCCCTCGGCCCGTGCGCTCGCTGGCGCTCGCGCAGGCGGGCGCCCTCGGTCCCTGCGCGCGCGGCGGCCCCCGGCCAAAGAAGTCCCCAATCTGTAACCATGCGGCAACGCTTTGCCCCGCCCTCGGGTCCTGCGCCTCATGGCTGACGACATCGTCCACGAGGCCACCTACCCGCTGCCGCCGGAGGCCGTCTGGCAGGCCATCGCCACCAAGCCCGGCCTGGACGCCTGGCTGATGGAGAACGACTTCGTGGAGGCCAAGGTGGGCCACCGCTTCTCGTTCCGCGACAAGCCGCGCCCGTTCTGGGACGGCGTCTGCCCGTGCGAGGTGGTGGAGGCCGACCCGCCGCGCCGCTTCGCGCTGCGCTGGAACGTCGGCAAGGACAAGTCGCCCAGCCTGGTGTCGTTCACGCTGACGCCGACGCCGGACGGCGGCACCCGGTTGGAGTTCCGCCACGGCGGCCTCGCCGGCTTCATGGGCCTTCTCATGAAGAAGGGCATGGACAAGGGGTGGGCCCAGATGGTGCGCCGCTCGATCCCGATGGTCGCCCAGCGGCTGCGCGACACCGGCGCGGCGCCGCCGCGCGCCGAGGTCAAGGCCGCCGCCAAGGCGAAGGCCTGATGCCGCGCGCCGTCCGGACCCGCAAGGCCGCCGTGCAGGACGAGGCGTTCCGCGCGTTGGCGGACGCCACGCGGCGGCAGATCCTCGTCGTGCTGGCGGCGGGGCCGATGCGGGCCGGCGACGTGGCGGCGCGGTTCGCGGTGAGCCGGCCGGCGGTGTCGCGCCACCTGCGGGTGCTGCGCGCCGCGGGGCTGGTGCAGGTCGAGGCGCGCGGGCGCGAGCGCTGGCACGCCATCGCGGACGCGGGGCTGCGCGAGGCGGCGGGCTACGTCGGCGACGTGGCCGACTTCTGGCGCACCCACCTGGCGAAGCTCGACCGGACGCTGCGCTAGCGGCGGCGGCGCAGGCGCCCGATGGCGGCGAGGCCCAGCAGGGCGGCCGCGAGGACGGCCAGCTCGACGCCCGGCGTGTGGTGGACGACCTGGTTGGCGGCCGAGGCCTTGGCGACGTCGCCGCCGACCTGGGGCAGGACGAGCGCCGCGGCGAGGGCGAAGGCGGCGCCCAGCGCCATGGTGGTGCCGACGAACAGCGCCATCGCGGCCTTGGCGTTGGCGCGGTGCAGGAAGGCGGCGGCGACGCCGGCGCCGATGAGGGGCAAGGTCGCAAGCAGGGTCACGTCGCCGCCGATGAGGGCGTCCCGGTTGCACGGGTAGGTGGTGCTCCAGGACCACCGGTTCATGTTGTCGCAGTAGTAGCCGCCGTAGACGCGGGCCAGCGAGGCCACCCAGAGGGCGATCGGGATGCCGGCGGCGACGCCGAGCATGGCCACGGGGTGGCTGCGCGTGGCGAGGTAGGCGCTGCCCGCCAAGCCCACGACGCCGGCGACCAGCACGACGGTGTACATGGTCCGCGCGGCCCCGGCGTCAGGATTCGGCCGGTCCATGGCGTCGTGGCCGGCGACGAACAGCACCGCCAGCAGGACGGGGATGCAGAGCGTCGCGTAGTGCGCGACCAGCAGGCCGGGCGGCTCGCGGGCCACGGCCGACGCCGGCGCCTGGACCTCCACTTGCGTGACGGCGACGGCCGGGTGCTGGGCCACCAGCACCGTCTTCGTCGCCGGCTTGACGGTGGCCTTGGCGGCTTTCGCAGGGCGCGGCTGGCCGGGCTGCATCGCGCGGGAACGGTGGCGGGGGGCACTTCAGCTTTGCCAGGCAACAGCCAAGGCGAAGGCGGTGCCGCCCCAAGCGACCAGCCAGGCGCAGGCCACGGCGCAGCCGAGCTGGACGCCGCGCAGCTCGTCGTCGGCCGCCATCGACCAGATGGTGCCGGCGACGCCGCCGCCGACGGCCGCGGCCGCGAGGCCCAGGACGTAGGCGAGCCAAAAGTCGGCGGTGCGCGCCGGGTCGGTCGCGAGCGCATGGACCCAGAGGCCGAGCAGCAGGCCGGCCGCCGCGCCCGCGGCAAGCGGGGCCAGGCCGGCGCGGCGCAGGGCAAAGACCGGCAGCAGCAGGCCGAGGGGCACGCAGGCCGCCGCGACCCAGAGGCCCTCCCGGTCGGCGTGCATCCCCGGGGCGAGCCAGAACGGCAGCGCGCAGGCCAGCACGCCGGCGAGCGCCAGCGCGGCGCTGGCGCGGGCCAGGCCGCGGTCGCGGGCCGCGACCGCCTTGGTCTCCTCGGGGATGGGCAACGGGGCGCGGGGCATGGTCAGCTGAAGTAGCTCGTGAGGATCTTGCGCTCGGCGCTCTTGAGGCGGTTGTGCGCCGCCGCCTTGGAGATGCCGAACACGCCGGCCAGCGTCTCGAGGTTGCAGCGCCGCGGGTTGTCGTAGAAGCCCAGCGCGAGGCCCATCTTGACGATCTCCGTCTGCTTGGGCGTCAGCTTCTCCTCGAAGTCGCCGATGGGGTGGTCCTCCGGGCGGTACTCGCCCCACCGGATGAGCTTCATGTTGAGGCCGGCGCGCTTGAACGACTCGCCCGCCGTGCGGATGATGTCGCCGATCTCGATCTGGGCCGCCGTGATGATGCCGACGGTCATCCAGCCGTCCTTGATGATGATGGGCCGCAGGATGCGGTCGGGGCCTAGGGCGCGCAGGGCGGCGGTGAAGGGCGCCTTGAGGAACCGCATCCGGTCGGGGGCGGGCTCGACGAGGACGGACAGGGCCTGGGCGTCCTGCCGGAGCACGGTCACGGTGGTGTAGAAGTCGCGCAGGGCGTTGACCAGCCGCGGGTAGTGCTCTTCCGGCGCCAGCACCGTGAAGATGTTGCGCGTCGGGAAGTGGTCGTCGTCGAACCGGATGTGGTTCATGATGACGCGCGAGTCGCGCACCTCGCGGGTGAAGGTCGCCAGCGGCCACTCCGGCAGCTCGACCTGGAACAGCAGCTCGGTCATCCCCATCGCGTTCGCCAAGGACTCGAACAGGTTCGAGCCTTTGGTGTTTTGGGGTCGGGCCGAAGGCCCTGGGGCCGTCGGCCGCCGGCCGGGAGCGCAAAGGGCCGTCGGCCGGCTCGTCCATCCGCCCCCGGAACCGTTGCCGCACCCCCAAGGATGACCGGCTGCCGGTGCGCGCCGTCCTTCGCCGCGCCTCGGGCTTGCCGCAGGCGAGGGGCGGATGAACCCAGGACCCCTTGAGTGCCCATGGCTCGCGGGGCTGCCCAGGACCAGGCGAGGTTCGGCCTCCCCGGAATCTTCGACAACGTCCGCGACGGGTTGGTGTTGGTCCGCTTCCCGGGGCAGGAGGTCGTGCTGTTCAACCGGGCCGCAAAGGAGATGTCGGGCCTTCCTGTGGACCAGGCGTTGGGCGCGAGGCTCAACCGCATCTTCACGGACCCGGACGTCACCAGGATCGCGCGCGCGTGCTCGGAGCAGGAGGTCGGCGAGTGGCCGGGCCACGCGCAGGACATCCTGCGGACCCGGATTCAGGGACCCCTTGGGCACTCGCATGACGTGGAGCTCAGCTTCTGCCGCGTGGACGACGTCGGCCTGGGCGGCCCCTTGGTCTTGCTGGTGATGCGCCCGCAGGAGCTGGCCGAGCTGGAATCGGACTTCCTGAATGCCAAGAAGGCGCATCCCCGTGTTGCCGAGCTGGCCCATGAAGCCCAGGACGAAGACGCCTGAGTCGCCTGAGTCCGCATCTCTTAAGCCGCCCCCTCCTGCCCCGCGCCGTGGCCGACGCCCAGTCCCTCCCGCCCCAGGTCCAGCAGCAGCTCCAGACGTTGCAGGCGCTGAACCAGCAGATGCAGGCCACGGCGGCCCAGCGCGGGCAGTTCGAGGCGATGAAGGCGGAGTCCGAGCAGGCGCTCGCGGCCCTGGAGTCCCTGCCGGCCGACGCGCCCGTCTACCGCAGCGTCGGCGCCCTCCTGGTGAAGGAGCCGTCCAAGCAGGCGGCCGTGGACAAGCTCAAGGAAGACCTCGAGACCCTCGAGATCCGGGTCGCGCGGATGCAGAAGCAGGAGCAGCAGCTGCGCGAGCAGATGGGCCAGCTGCAGGCCAAGCTCCAGGCCGCCCTGAAGCCATGACGGCCGTCCAGGCCGGGGACCGTGTTGCCCTCTTGGAGCCCGACACGGGTCACGTCCACCTCGTCCAGCTCGACGGCCAAGGCGCCCGCAAGCAGAAGGGCCTCGGCGTGTTCGACCCCGCCCGCATCGAGGGGCTTCCCTACGGCGCCCGCGCCACCGTCGGCGCCAAGGCCGTCGTCGTGCTGCGCCCCGACCTCGTGGACCTCGCCGCGACCCTCCAGCGCAAGGCGCAGATCATCACGCCGAAGGACGCCAGCCGCATCGTGTGGGAGCTCGGCGTCGGGGTCGGCTCGCGCGTGCTGGAGTCCGGCATCGGCAGCGGCGCCGTCACCCTCCCGCTCCTCTGGGCCGTGGGCCCGGCAGGCGAGGTGGTCGCCCAGGAGCTGCGCGACGAGTTCGCCGACTGGGCGCGCGACAACGCCCGCCGCGCCGGCCTCGACGCCCGCCTGCGGCTCGCCATCGGCGACTTGACGCAAGGATTGGCCCCCGGCGTCGCGGGCCCGTTCCAGGCCTGCCTCCTGGACCAGCCGGAGCCCTGGCTTGCCCTTCCCCATGTCGTCCCGGTGCTGGCCCCCGGCGCCCGGGTCGCGTGCTACACGCCGCAGGTCAGCCAGATGGAGGCGACCGTCCGCGCCCTCGGCCAGCTTGGCTTTGCCCAGGTGCGGGCGCTGGAATTGATCGAGCGCGGCTGGGAGGTCAAGGAGCGCGGCAGCCGGCCCAGCTTCGAGGGGTTGGGCCACACCGGGTTCCTGGTGTTCGCGCGCTGGCTCGGCCACGCCCCGCCGAACTGAACCGGGCCCTTCAAGAAAGGCGGGCGGCTCATCCGAGCCATGCCCTCAGGCGTGGCCAGCCATTTCCTGGACATCCTGGGGGCGGACCGGCGTGCCTGCCGGACCCGGGCGGTGGTGGGCGGCGTGCTGGGCCTGCTGTTCTTGGGCTTGGCCCACCTGCTGATGCCGCTCGTCGGCCTGGCCGTCCACGCCGGCGCCTACCTCGTCGGCGTCCTGGTCGGCTTGCTTGCCGGCCGGATGCGGGTCCGAAAATACGAGGCCTCGATCCGCGGCACTTGGACCCAATGGATGCGCTACGCCCCCGCCGCCGAGTCGGTCGCCGAGCTGCACCGCAAGGTCCACGGCCGCAGCGGCCGCAACCTCCCCTACCTCTACGCCGCCGTGCTGTTCGTGTTCTGGGGCGTCGAGGCCACCCTCGTCGTCCTGGCCCTGATGCGCGACGCCGGCCCCACCGAGGTCCTGAGCGCCCCCGCCATCGCGTTCAACGGCGTCCTTGCCGGCCTCATCCTGGGCCACGGCCTGATGCTCGCCCGCTGGCTCACCACGTTCCGCGCCTCCGTCACCGAGATGGTCGACGCCGGCGAGATCAACGTCTGGGGGCTCGCCTGATGCCCAAGCCGGCCAAGGCGGCGAAGGCCAAGCCCAGGCCCAAGCCCAAGGCCGTCGCGAAGCCCATCAAGAAAACCCCCGTCAAGGTCGCGGCCCCCAAGCCCGCCACCCGAACCGTCAAGGCGGCCGGCGGCGTGGCCTCGCGCGACACCGACGGCGACGCCGACCTCTCCATCGCAGGGCAAATCTACCGCGGCGGCAAGCTCACGGACGGCGTCCTGCACATCGACACCCGCACGGGCCGCATCGTGCGCGTTGCCAAGTCCACGACGCTTGCGACCCATCACGACTTCGGCACGGCGGCCATCCTGCCCGGCGCCATCGACCTGCACGTCCACTTCCGCGAGCCCGGCCACACCCACAAGGAGGACCTGACCACCGGCTCCGTGTCGGCGGCCTTCGGCGGCGTCACCGGCTTCGTCGACATGCCCAACACGCTGCCCGCGACCACCACCCTCCGGGCGCTCAAGGACAAGCTCGCCCTCGCGGCCCAGAAGTCGGTGGTGGACTACGCCGCCTGGGCCGGCGGCTCCTGGTACACCGGCGACCTGCCGGAGATGCTCAAGCTCGCCGCCGGCGTCAAGACCTACCTCGGCGCCACCACCGGCGACCTCCTGCTGGAGGACATGGCGCGGTTCCAGGCCATCGTCCAGGCCGCCGGCGCCGCCGGCCGCCCGGTCGCCCTGCACGCCGAGTCCCAACGCGTCCTGCAGCAGCTCCGCCGCAACGAGGCCAGCCTGCAGGAGCACGACATGTTCCGCCCGCCGATGGCCGAGGTCGAGGCCATCTACGACGCGATGAAGGCCGTGGCCACCACCAAGAAGCCGCCCCAGATCCACATCGCGCACACCGCCAGCGCCGAGGCCGTCGAGGCCGCCCGCACCGCCAAGTTCAGCCTCGGCGTCTGCCCGCACCACCTCCTGCTGGACACCAACGTCCCGCTCACCCACGCCTACGGCAAGATGAACCCGCCCCTGCGCGGACCCGCCGCCCGCAAGCAGCTCTGGGACCTGTTCGCCGCCGGCCGCATCCCCATCCTGGAGTCCGACCACGCGCCGCACACCGGCATCGAGAAGGAGGACAATTTCCACGCGGCCCCCAGCGGCGTGCCCGGCGTCGAGACCATGGTGCCCCTCATGATGGCCCAGGCAAAGGCCGGCAAGGTGGACCTCAAGGTCGTCGTGGACGCCGCCACCCGCAACCCCGCCCAGCTGCTGGGCCTGGACGACCGCGGCAGCCTGGAGCCCGGCTTGCGCGCCGACTTCGCGGTGTACGACATGAAGACCGTCAAGGTCGAGGCCAAGAAGCTGCACGCCAAATGCGGCTGGACTCCGTTCGAGGGGCACAACGCCATCTTCCCCAGCCACACCTTCCTGGCGGGCCGGGCCGTCGTCGAGGACCACGACCTGGTGGCGGCGCCGGGGACGGGCAAGCCGATGGTCGTCCGATAGACGCCGGTTTCCTCGACCGGACAAGTTCCAAAGAGGTCTGTGGGAATCTTCCGAATCTGAGGGAATCAGTGCCCGTCGCGTCTCCCGCCGACTGGACACAGATTCCACAGACCCTTGCTTTGGATTTGGCGGGGCCTAACCAGAAATTCCACAGATGATCTGTGGGAATCTTCCGAATCTGGGGGAATCGGTGCCCGTCGGGTGCCCGACGCACACAGATTCCACAGACCTTGGCTTTGAATTTGGCGGGGCCTAGCCAAAAAATTCCACAGATTGTCTGTGGGAATCTTCCCAATCTGGGCGAATCAGTGCTCGTCCTTCTGACGGTGGGCCTCAGGGGTTGTGCCTCGGCATCGCTGGCGTCTCCGTCTTGGGCTTGAGGCCGACGTACGCGTAGTAGATGGCGGCCGTGGCGGCCAGCCCGATGAGGCGGCTCGCGAGCTGCCAGGTCTCGTTCTCCCCCAAATCCCGGTCCGAGGTGGCGGGCAGGCTGCTGCCGAACCAGACCAGGATGCTGCAGCCCACGATCAGGATGCGCCGGCGCAGGACGGGGTTGTCCACCTTGCGGTACAGGCTCAGGTAGCCGGCGGCGCCGAGCAGGACCGGCACCAGGAACAGGAGCCCCGCCACCAGGGCCGCCGGGCCGCTGGGCTCGCGGGCGTAGTCGAACTTGAAGCCCCAGCGGGTCTCCTCGACGCCGATGGGCTGCTGGTAGAGGACGAAGTAGGCCAGGCCGAAGAACAGGATGGTGTAGGCGACGGCCAGGATCCAGCGCAGCCGGTTGGTGTTGAGGTAGAGGTAGAGCAGGTAGCACAGAAGGCTCCAGAACGCGGCGCACAGCAGCAGGAGCAGCGCCAACAGCAGCGTCGTCAGCAGCGCCAGGTCGCGCAGCCCCAGGACCACGGCGACGTTGAGGGCGACCCCCAGGACGCTGAGGACGCCGAGCAGCACCCACCACAGCACGAAGGCGTCGCGGGCCGCCACCACCTCGGAGCTCACGGGCCGGCGGTGGATGGTCCAGCCCACGAGGGCGAAGAAGCCGCCGCTCAGGAGGCCAAGCAGGAGGCTGGCAAGCTGCGACCCTTCCATGCGCGGGGAGACCGCCGGGCCTGCAAATAGTTTAGGCATTGAGGAAATCGCGGGGAAGACCTTTGAGAGCCGCCGCCGCTGGGGGCGCGTGGCAAAGACGCCGACCGCCCCGTCCCCGAGCGACGTGGGCGAAGCCCTGCACGGCGCCTTGTGGGGGATGCGCACCCACATGGGCCGGGCGCTGCGAGAGGCCGGCATCACCCCCGCCCAGTCACGGGTGGTGTGGTTCCTCTACGAGTACGGCGAGCTGCCGCTGGGGCGCCTGGCCGAGCTGGAGGGCGCCACCGCCGCCAACCTCACGGGCGTCATGAACCGCCTGGAGCGCGAGGGGCTGGCCCGGCGGCGCAAGGACGACGCCGACAAGCGCGTCAGCCTGGTGTCGCTCACCGCCCAAGGCAGGGCCCGCGCGAAGCGGGCGCGCGCCGCTGTCGAGGCCGGCATGGCCGAGCTGTTCCGCGGCGTGCCCGAAGACGACCTGGCGGTGGTGCTGCGGGTGCTGCGCGGCGTCCGGCAGCGCGCCGAGGACCACCCCGTCGGCCGGTGAGGGCCAGGCAACAAAGCTCATCCATCCCGACCCCAAGCCGTCCCCATGCGCTTGCTGGCCTTGACGGCCGTCGCCGCCGTCGCTCTCCTGGCCGCCCCGCCGGCCGCCGCCGACCACCCCGGCAGCAACCAAGGCCTCGCCCGCTTCGGCCCCCTGGGCCTCGACCAGCTGGTGCACCGCCTGCCCGACGTCCAGGAGGCGTTCGCGGCCTGGGAGGCGCAATGGCCCGCCCTCGCCGAGCGCTTCACCATCGGCACGACCGCCACCGGGTTCCCGCTGGAGGGCATCCGCATCACCGACGAGTCGGTCCTGTTCGACGGCGCCGCCACCGCCACCGGCCAGAAGCTGCGCGTCTACCTCGACGGCGGCCACCACGGCAACGAGTACCTCGGCGTCGAGCTCCTGATGTACTACGCCCGCGACCTCTTGGAGCTGGCCGGCGGCGACGACGCGACCCAGGCCTACCTGCGCGAGACCGAGGTCTACCTCGTGCCCATCGTCAACCCGGACGGCAACTACCTGGACACCCGCAAGAACGCCAACCAGGTCGACGTCAACCGCAACTACGACTTCCAATGGGGCGGCCCCGGCTCCGGCGACACCGTGGCCGACCAGACCTACCGCGGCCCCAGCCCCGCCTCCGAGGCCGAGGTGAAGGCGAACATGGCTTTCGGCGCCAAGATCCTGCCCGACGTCTGGGTCACCGCCCACACCGGGGTCGCCGAGTTCTATTGGCCCTGGGGCTGGAGCAACGACAAGGCCCCCGACGCCGCCTTCTTCGAGTCAATCGAGAAGCCGTTCGAGGAGGCCACCCACGGTCGTGTCGACGCCATGCAGGCCGCCGAGCTCTACCTCGCCGCCGGCGCCACCGACGACTGGGCCTACGGCGTCCTCGGCGTCCCCGGCCACACCTTCGAGGTCCACGAGGACCAGTTCATCCCCGTCTACGGCGAGCCCATCCCCGCCGTCATCGCCGACCAGCTCGCCGGCCTCGACTGGGTCGTCCGCAACGTCAAGCACTGGGGCGCGTGGCTCGAAGCGACCCCTGCGGACGGTGGCGGCATCCTGGTCAAGAACCACGGCTGGGCCGTCGCCCGCAACGCCACCGTCGGCGCCACCGTCTTGGCGGACATCCCACCCGGCGGCGAGCTCTTGGTCGACCCCGACGGCGCCAGCACCCTGCGCTACAAGCCGCTCCTGATCGAGACCAGCAAGGAGCGCGTCGTCGCCCTCCCCAACGAGCTCGGCCCCAGCCAGGAAGGCAGCGAGCCCGCCTCCGCCGTCCCCGTCGTCCTGGTGCTGCTGGCCTCGCTGGCCGTCGCGGCCCGCCGCCGGATTTAGGCGACCTGAATCGCCAACCGTTAAGTAAGCCGCTCCAGGTTCGCGCCCAATCCCGGAGCCCCTGCGTCCATGACCCGCGTCATCACCGAGAAGTGCATCGGCACCAAGGACACCAGCTGCGTCGACGTCTGCCCGGTGGACTGCATCCACCCCAAGAAGGACGCCGCCGGCTACGCCGCCGCCACCCAGCTCTACATCAACCCGGACGAGTGCATCGACTGCGGCGCCTGCGAGTCCGCCTGCCCGGTCAACGCCATCTTCCCCGATGACGAAGTGCCCGCGGGGCAAGAGAAGTACATCCAGATCAACGCCGACCACTTCAAGTGAAGCGGATGGCCTGGCGGCCATCCGATGGCGCCGGGGCGCTGCGCGCCCCGGACCCCCAGCCGACGAGGGGGCCGCTCCTCGCGCCGGCGCGCCGCTACACGCGCGGGCCGGCACGCTCGTCCTGTGCGCTCACGCGCACGGCGGCCCCCGGCCAAGCTTGAAGCCGAAGGCGGGGTTCGCCGCCGCGTGGAGGACGCCTTCAACGCGAGGCTCGCGGCCGCGGCCGAACGCTCGGGCTCCTGGCTGTGCGTCGGGCTCGACCCGGACCCCGCCGCCTACCCGGCAGGGATGCACGCCGAGGACACCATGGAGTTCCTGGAGGGCATCCTGGCGGCCACCGCGGACCTGGCGTGCTGCGTCAAGCCGAACGCGGCGTTCTTCGAGGCGCTCGGGCAACTGGGCCACGACGCGCTGGCCGAGGTCATCGAGTCGGTGCCGCCGGGGCTCCCCGTCATCCTGGACGGCAAGCGCAACGACATCGGCAACACGGCGCGCAAGTACGCGCAGGCGGCGTTCGACGAGCTCGGCGCCGACGCCGTCACGGTGACCCCGTACCTGGGCCGCGACACCGTCGAGCCGTTTGCAAGCTACCCGGACAAGGGCGTGTTCCTGCTGGCCCGCACCTCGAACGCGAGCGCCGGCGACTTCCAGGACCTCGACGTCGGCGGCGGCACCCGGCTCTACCAGGCCGTGGCGCGCAAGGCGATGGAGTGGAACCGCGAGTTCGGCAACCTCGGCCTGGTCGCGGGCGCCACCTACCCCGACGAGCTGGCGGGGCTGCGCGCGATCTGCGGCGACGGCGTCCCCCTCCTGATCCCCGGCGTCGGTGCGCAAGGCGGCGACGCGCAGACCGCGATCGCGCGCGGCGGCGACGCGACCGGCCGCTTCGCGGTCGTCAACGTCGGCCGCGCCATCCTGCAGGCCGGCAAGGGCGACGACTGGCGGTCGCAGGCGCGCGCGGCGGCCGAGCGGTTCGCGGCGAGCCTCGCGGTGGCCTGATGCCGCACCCGCGCGTCGAGGTGCGCCCGAGCCGCGGGCCGCGCAACAGCCTGCACTACTTCGGGCGCGACGTGAGCCGGTGGCGCGTGGCGTGGAACTACCTCTGGCTGGCGGGCAGCAAGACGGTGCCGTGGTTCGCGCTCAAGAACTGGATGGTGCGCCGCAGCGGGGCGAAGGTCGGGCGCCACGTGAGCCTCGGCCTGTCGGCCCAGCTCGACGTGCTGTTCCCGGGCCGCATCACCATCGGCGACGACGCCATCGTGGGCTACAACACCACCATCCTGTGCCACGGCTACACCCACGGCTCCTACCAGTTGGGCGACGTGGCCATCGGGGCGCGGGCGTCCATCGGGGCGAACTGCACCATCCTGCCCGGCGTCGCGGTCGGCGAGGACGCCGTCGTGGGCGCGGGCTCGGTCGTGCTGCGCGACGTCCCGCCCGGCGAGTTCTGGGCCGGCGTGCCCGCCAAGCGGGTGCGGGCGAAGTTCTAGCCTAGCGGCGGCGCGGCGGCGGCAGCGCGTCGACGCGGCGCTGCACTTCCTCGATGCTCAGGCCTTTGGGTACGGGCCGGTGGGCCGGCAGCGGCGCCGGCCGCGCGACCGGGACGGCAGGCGCCACGGGCACGGTCTCCTCGGCGGCCTCGACCATGGCGGCCTCCGCGCCCTCCATGGCGGCCGCGGCGCCGACGTTGCGGGTCGACCGGAGCGGGACCTCCTTGAGGAAGAACGTCAGCACGAGGGCGAGCAGCACGAGCGGGACGGCGTAGAGGAACACGTCGCCGACGCCGCTGGCCACGGCGGCGGCCACGGGGTCGCGGATGGCCGGCGCCAAGTCGCGCAGCTTCGCGGGGTCGCTCCGGAGGATCTCGGCCACGACGGCGGGGTCGACGCCTTGGGCGGCGAGGTCCTTGAGGGCCGCGCGGATGTGCTGGTTGAACACGACGCCGAAGAAGGCGACACCGATGACGCTGCCCATGCTGCGCATGAAGTTGTTCGCGGCGGTGCCCACTCCCATCTGGCGCATGTCGAGGGCGTTCTGGACGGCGAGCACCATGACCTGCATCACCATCCCGATGCCGGCGCCCAGCAGGAACATCCCGAGCGCGACGTAGGCCTGCGGCGTGTCCGGCGCGATCTGGGACAAGAGCAGCATGCCGACGGCGGTGATGGGCAGCCCGGCCAAGGGCCACCACTTGTAGCGGCCGGTCTTGCTGATGATGATGCCCGACGCGGTGGACATCGGCATGAGGCCGAGCACCATCGGCAGCAGCAGGAAGCCCGACATGGTGGCGGAGACGCCGGTCGAGATCTGCAGGTAGGTCGGCAGGAACACGAAGCCGCCGAACATCGCGGCCCCCACGACGAACGACACCGCCGACGAGATGGCGAAGGTGCGGTCGCGGAACAGCGACAACGGCAGCAGCGGCTGGGCGCGGCGGGCCTCGACGGCCGTGAACACGCCAAGCACCAGGACCGCGCCGGCGAACAGCAGGCTCACGAACCAGTCGGCGAGGAAAGCGTCCAAGCCGGGGGCCGCGCCCGTGGGGTCGCCGACGCCGGGGAGCCAGCGCAGCGTGTAGCCGCCCCAGGGCGCCAGGTCGCCGCCCCACACGAGGGCGAGGATCAGCATCGACGAGCCCAAGGTCAGCAGGATGGCGCCGGCGACGTCCACCTTCTGGGGGTGCCTGGCGAACGGCAGCCGCAGCACGATGCCGGTCACGACCAGGGCCGGGATGCCGATGGGGAGGTTGACGTAGAAGATCCAGCGCCAGGAGAGGTGGTCGACGATGAGCCCGCCCAGAAGGGGGCCGAGGACGCTGGCGAGCAGGAACACCGATCCCATGAGGCCCATGTACTTGCCGCGCTCGCGGGGGCTTAGGATGTCGCCGATGATGGCGAACGCCAGGCTCATGATGCCGCCGGCGCCGACCCCTTGCAGGCCGCGGCCGACCATGAGCCACGTCATGTCCGGGGCAAGCCCGATCAGGACCGAGGCGACGAGGAAGGTGCCGATCGAGGCCTGGAACATGACCTTGCGGCCGTAGATGTCCGACAGCTTGCCCCACAGCAGGATGGTGACGGTGCTGGTCAGCAGGTACGAGGTGACGACCCAGGTGATCTTGTCGAAGCCGCCGAGGTCGGCCGCGATGGTGGGAAGCGCTGCCGACACGATGGTCTGGTCGAGCGCGGCCAGGAACATGCCCAGCATCAGGCCGGAGAACACCAGCAGGATCTGCCGGTGCGTCAGGTGCCCTGGGACGACCGTCATGGACGGAGGGGGGCCAAGCTTGCGGGTTGTTCAGGGTTGGGGCAGGGGTGGCCGAACCGGTTCATGCCGGCCTGAACGAGTCGAGCACCGATTCGCACAGATTGGGAAGATTCCCACAAACCATCTGTGGAATTCTGTTCCTAGGCCCCGCCAGGACCAAAGCCAGGGTCTGTGGAATCTGTGTGCGTCGGGAAAACGGACGGGCACTGATTTTCACAGATTGGGAAGATTCCCACAGAACTCGGCGGAAGTTTGGCTAGGCCCTGCCAAATCCAAAGCCAGGGTCTGTGGAATCGGAGTGCGTGGGGCCCTTGACGAGCACTGATTTGCACAGATTCGGAAGATTCCCACAGACCATCTGTGGAATTTTCTAGCTAGGCGCCGCCACATCCAATGTCGGGGTCTGTGGAATCTGTGTGCGTCGGGCGCCCGACGGGCACCGATTCCCTCAGATTCGGAAGATTCCCACAGAACTCTGTGGAATCTGGGTCCAGTCGGCCTAGCGGCTCCAGGCAATCTGCACGGCCTTCGGGTCCAGCCCCCACTCGTGCCGCGCCGCCGCCTCCGCGTACGGCTCCAGCTGCCGCAGCAGCCCCGGGTAGTCCACGCCCCAGGTCGGCGCACGGCCTTCGGCGCGAGCCCGGACGTTGGCCCAGTGGTTGGCGACCCCGCGCTCGATCCGCTTGCCGTACTGCACCAGCATCGCGGCCGCCATGATGATGGCTTGGACGGCCAGCTTGTCGTCGCCTTCCAGGCCCATCCAGACCGGCTCCAGCGCCTCGTGGGCGTGCCAGTGCTCGCCGTGGTTGAACAGGCGAATCCCCTCGGCGAAGGCGGGGTGGCCCGCCACGTCCTGGATGGGGACGGCCTTGGGGTGGCGCTTGAGGTTGAGCGGGCCCGTCACGCCGCCGTGGACGTGGTGGCCGCCATTTGGGCTTGGCCCTGCTCGTCGGCCTTGCAGAGCGTGGTGTGGTGCAGGGCGTTCTGGGACCGCAGGACGCAGCCGCTTGGCAGCTCGATGTCGATGGAGTGGTAGCCGATGCCTTCGGTCAGCACGATGCCTGCGCCGCCGGCCTGGTGGTCGAGGGTCCAGGTGCCGACGGGGTCGCCGGTGCCGAAGAACTGGATTTTGAGGCCGGTCTCGTTGGGCAGTTGCTCGAGCATGAACACGGTGCCGTTGGGCGCGGTGACGGTCTCCTTGAAGTAGCCGCCGCTGGGCGTGCCTTGGGCCTCGGGGACCAGGAGGCTTGGGCCGCCGCCCACGATGATGGTGAAGGCGAGGCGGTCGTAGCCGGGGCCGACCTCCACCGTGTCCTGCAGGTCGGCGGGGACGGCGTCCTGGACGATGTTCTGCTGAATGTCCCACGGGCCGAGGCGGCCGTTCTGGAACACCAGGTCGTGGGCGTGCGGGACGCGCACCAGGCCCGTGTAGCCGTAGCCGTGCCGGGTGACTTCGTAGTCCATGTAGCCGGGGTAGGCGACCTTGATGATCTCGCCCATCTCGGCGTCGTAGGTGGCGGTGATGTCGTAGCCGCCGTTGTCGGCGACGATGCGCACTTCCGCCTGCTGCGGGGTCGCGGACAGGACGGTGGCCGTGCCGGAGATGCCTTCCCACGCGGTGGGCCAGGACTCGCCGGCCGTGAGCGGGAACTTCAAGGGCGCATAGACGACGTCGTGGGCCTCGAAGCTCAGGTCCGCCTGGCTGACGTCGCCGTAGCCGGGCATGTGGAAGATGAGCACGTCATTGTCGAACGCCTCCAGCGGGAAGCCGACGAGGTAGTTGCCGCCGTCCGTGCCGGCCACGACCCGGGTCGTCGTGATGGTGTTGCCCGCGAAGTGATCGGTGATCGCGTACTCCCAGAATTCGCCCAGGCGCCACTCGGGGGGCGCGGCCGTCGTGCGGGTGCCGGGGGCAGGCGCCTCGCGGGGCAGCAGCGGGACGTCCACGCGGTCGACGCCTTCGTCCAGTTGCCGAACGGCCTGGGTCGTGAGGGTGGGCTCGTCGGTGCCGCCCGTGCAGCCGGCCAAGGCCATGCAAGCCAAGGCGGCGAGGGCGAGGACGCCGTTGCGCATGGCCCCGAGCGCTGGTTTCGCGGGTTTAACCGTTCTTGTAGCCGGATGACGGCGGGAATGGCCGAAGCGGGAACATGGCGGCCATGCTCCCAGACGAGCACTGATTCGCTCAGATTCGGAAGATTCTCACCGAGGTCTGTGGAGTCTGTGTGCGTCGGGCGCCCGACGGGCACCGATTCGCCCAGATTCGGAAGATTCCCACAGACGGTCTGTGGAATTCTGTTCCTAGGCCCCGCCAGATCCAAAGCCTGGATTCTGTGGAATCTGTGCCCAGGAGGGGCGCTCTGTGGACCCGTGGTCCAGTCGGGCGGTGGCCGTCCGTCCGTGGCTTCAGGCGCCTTCTGCGTCGGCGTCCTCGGGCACCCATCGCGCCGCCAGCCGGGGCGCCAGCGCCATGACGCCCAGCGCGGCGGCTCCCAGGATCAGGAACAGCACCATATGCCAGCTGTGGCTGACCGGGTCCCAGACCGCCATGGTGGCGCCGATGGTGAGGGTGGGAACGGCGACGAACAGCGCCACGAACCGCACCAGGTTGCGGACCTTGGCGCGCTCGCCCATCTAGTGCCCCAACAGCGGCGCGACGTAGAGGATGCTGAACACGAACACCCAGACGATGTCGACGAAGTGCCAGTACATGCTGGCGACCATCGGGCCGGCGTGGCGTTCGGGGGTGAACTGGCCCTTGCGGGCGCGCAGCCACATCACCAGGAGGAGGCATAGGCCGCCGAAGACGTGCAGGCCGTGGGCGCCGGTCAGGATGTAGAACGCCGTGATGAACTGCGACGAGCCCAGGGTGTGGCCCTCGTGGATGAGGTTGCTGTACTCCATGACCTGGCCGCCCAGGAACACCGCGCCCAGCAGGATGGTGAGGCCCCACCAGTTGACGAACGCCTTGTGGTGGCCGCGCTTGAGGTTGTGCTCGGCCATGTGGATGGTGCCGGACGAGGCGAACAGGAACAGCGTGAAGATGCCGGTCTTCAGGAGCGGCAGCTCGAGCTCGGCGTCGGGCCAGTGGCCGGCGTTGAGGCTCTGGAAGGTGAAGTAGTTCGCGAACAGCGCGCCGAACAGGAAGATCTCGGAGCTGATGAACAGCAGGGCGCCGACCTTCGGGATGTGGGTGCCGGTGCCGACGTTCTGCCACCACCACTTGTGGTCTTGGACGAACCAGCCGGCCAGCGCGCCGACGACCGCGAGGACGCCGAGGACGAGCACGCCGAGGCCGACGTAGGTCTCGCCCCAGTGGCGGTAGGCCTCGCCGACCTCCATGCCGCTCAGGGGGTCGATGTCCTTGTGCATCGAGGACTTGTAGCCGCTGCCGAACACCAGGACGCCGATGCCCAGAAGGGCCATCGCGACCGCCAGGATGAACGGCCACCAGGAGCCGTGCGGCAGGTGCATCTCATGGGGCTGGGCGTGCTCGGGGCCGCCGGCGGCCACGGCCTCGCCGCGCTGGACCGAGATGGACATCTAGGCCGCCTCCAGCTCGCGCAGCCGGCGGGCCTCCTGCACGTGCAGGGGCTCGGGCTCGTGGTCGGTGATGAGGCCTTGGCCGAGGACGACGCGCCCCTCCTCCCACAGCTTCCACTCGATGTGGCGGGCGCCGCCCCAGGGGTCGCGGGTGACGCGGAGGTCCTTGGCGTGGCTGTAGGCGACGTTGTAGAGGAACACCGCGATCGAGGCGGCGATCATGAAGGCGCCGACGGTCGAGAGCTGGTTGAGCGTCTCCAGGTGCGGGATGTTGCCGTCGTAGTCGAAGATGCGGCGCGGCATCCCGTAGAGGCCCATCACGAACTGCGGGAAGAACGTGAGGTTGAAGCCGGCGAACATCAGCCAGAAGTGCCAGGTTGCCAGGCGCTCGTTGTACATCCGGCCGGCGGCCAGCATGGGGTACCAGTAGTAGATGCCCGCGAAGATGCCGAACACGGCGCCGCCCACCATGGTGTAGTGGAAGTGCGCGACCACGAAGTAGGAGTCGTGCAGGTGGTAGTCGAGCGGGATGGCGCCCAGCATGACGCCGGTGATGCCACCGATCACGAACAGCCAGATGAAGCCGAGGCAGTGCTTCATCGGGGCCTTGAGGCTGAGCTGGCCGCCCCACATGGTGGAGAGCCAGTTGAACACCTTGATGCCGGTGGGGACGCCGACCAGCATCGTGTTGAACATGAAGACGGCGCGCACGGTGGGGTTGATGCCCGTGGTGAACATGTGGTGCGCCCACACCAGGAAGCCGACGATGGCGATGCCCAGCATGGCGTAGGCCATCGAGGTGTAGCCGAAGACCGGGCGGCGGCTGAACTTGGGGATGACCTCGTTGAGGACGCCCATGAGCGGCAGGATGAGCACGTACACTTCGGGATGGCCGAAGAACCAGAACAGGTGCTGGTACAGGATGGGCTCCGCCGTGGCCGAGCCGGTGAAGAAGTGGGTGCCGTAGTTGCGGTCCAGAAGCAGCATCCCGAACGCGACGGTGACGACGGGCAGCGAGAACACCAGCAGGATCGAGGTGGCAAGCTGGGCCCACACGAACAGCGGCATGTTGTGCAGGTGGACGCCGGGGCCGCGCATCTTGAAGATGGTGACGAGGAAGTTGACGCTGCCCAGCGTGGAGGCGATGCCCAGCAGCACCAAGGCCAGGAGCCACATGTCGAGGCCGGGGTTCTGCGTCATGGTCGAGAGCGGTGCGTGGCCGACCCAGGTGACGTTGACCGCGCGCATCCCGGACAGGATGAGCGGCAGGTACAGCAGGATGCCCGCGGGCGGGATGAGCCAGAACGACAGGGCGTTGACGCGGGGGAACGCCATGTCCTTCGCCTTGACCATGATGGGCACGAAGTAGTTGCCCAGGCCGGCCAGGGCGGGCATGATCCACAGGAACACCATGGTGGTGCCGTGCAGCGAGAACAGCTCGTTGAACGACTCGCCCGTGATCATCTGCTCGCCCGGCGAGTAGAGCTCCAGGCGCATCAGGAGGGCCGCGATGCCGCCCAGGATGAAGAACACGAAGCCGGCCCAGAGGTACATCAGGCCGATCTCCTTGTGGTCGGTGGTGGTGAGCCAACGCGACAGGCCACGGCGCTTGTGGGTTTCAGCAGCGATCACGTACTGGGCCGCGACCATGGACGGCGCGCGCCACACCGGTGCCCTTCAAAACGGTGCTGGAACCCCCCTGAAACACCGACGACCGTCCGCCAATGCCCGCCGGGACACAGATTCCACAGAGTTCTGTGGGAATCTTCCGAATCTGGGAATCGGTGCCCGTCAGGGACCCCACGCACACAGATTCCACGGACCCCGACATTGGATGTGGCGGCGCCTAGCTAGAAAATTCCGCAGATGGCCTGTGGGAATCTTCCGAATCTGTGCAAATCAGTGCTCGTCAGGGCCCCACGCACACCGATTCCACAGACCCTGGCTTTGGTTCTGGCGGGGCCTAGGAACAGAATTCCACATAGGGTCTGTGGGAATCTTCCGAATCTGAGGGAATCAGTGCTCGTCGGGCGCCCGACGCACACAGATTCCACAGACCCTGGCTTTAGAGTTGGCAGGGCCTAGCCAAAATTCCACAGATGATCTGTGGCATCTTCCGAATCGGAGGGAATCAGGGCCCGACGGGTGCTAGATTCCACAGACCCTGCCTTTGGAGTTGGCTGGGCCTAGCCAAAAAATGCACAGACCTCTGTGGGAACCCTCTGAATCTGAGCGAATCCATGCTCGCCGGATGGGGCACCAGGCAATCCGAACCCTTTTGGATGGCGCCAGGGTCGGCGCCCGCGACGAGCATGCGGATTCTCCTCGCCGCCGCCACCGCCCTCCTGTGCGTCCTGCTGGCGCCGCTGGCCTCCGCCGCCTTCGGCCTGCCGGAGCCCGTGGAGAACAACGGCCGCGGCCAGGTGGTCGCGGACATCTACAGCACCGTCACGGTCATGGGGATCGTGATCTTCCTCATCGTCTTCGTCTGGCTGGTGGTCGTGATCGTCCGCTTCCGCGCGGGCACCGGCCACGGCCGCGCCACCCACGAGAAGGAGCGCCACAGCCTCGGCGCCGAGCTGGCTTGGACCTTGGTGCCGCTCGCGATGGTGCTCTACATCGGCTACGCGGCCTACGGCGGCATGGTGGCGCTCGACCACGACATCGACACCACCGGCGCGCCGGAATTGCGCATCACGGGCAGCCAGTACAACTGGGAGATGGACTACGGCGACGGCCTCAAGGTCGCCTCGTCGCCGGACCCCCAGTCGGGCGCCGTCAAGCCGGAGAACGCCTTCGTGGTGCCGGCCGACACGCCGCTCATGTTCAACATCACCTCCTCCGACGTGATCCACGCCTTCCACGTGGCGGACGCCAACCATGGCTTCGTCATGATGAACGACGCCAACCCGCTGGGCTCCAACAAGTATGCCCGCCAGCCGGTCATTTTCCCCGCCGGCGAGTACCAGGTGCAGTGCCGCGAGATGTGCCTCAACCCGGGCCACGCCTACATGCGCGCCCACATCACCGCGGTGTCGCAGGAGGAGTTCGTCCACTGGAAGGCCGGGCGCATGGCCTGCCTCGGCCAGTCGATCCAGCAGACCTTCAAGGTCACGCTCGGCGCCGACAACCGCCTCTTGGGCACGGACGGCAACCCCATCGCGGACCAGACCGTGGTGGCCGGCACCTGCCTCAAGTTCGACCTGCAGCCCACCGGCCGCGACGTGTCCTTCACCGGTCCCTTCGGCCGCGTCAAGACCATCCCGGCCAACACGCGCACGGACACGTTCTTCAACATCACCGTCCCGGACGCGGGCAACTACACCGTGTTCGCCAACCAAGGCCCCGCCGTGACCTTCACCGGCGTCACGGCCAAGCAGCTCAAGGTCGAGCTGGGCCCCTTCAAGCTGCTGCCGCCCGAGATCAAGCTGAAGGCCAACGAGCGCTACCTCGTCGAGCCCGTCAACACCCACAGCGCCGTCCACAACCTGTTCATCGGCCACTGGGACGGCAAGGGCGAGCAGCAGATTCTCGCGCAGTCGCCGGACGCCGTGTCGCCGGGCTCGAGCGGGCCGTTCCTGGTGCAGTTGCCGGCCGGCCGCTACGACATGTGGTGCAACGTGCCGGGCCACTATGGCCTCGGCATGGTCGGCACCGTCGTCGTGAGCTGAGAGCGAAAGGTCCAACCCGCCGCCGCGGCCTTCGGCTCGCGTGCGCGTGGCCGCCGTCGCCGCCCTCGTCCTGCTGTTGGCCGGCTGCGCCCGGTCGCCCGACCCGCTGCCTCCGGGCACCATCGAGGGCGGCTTGGCGCTGGCGCCCGTGCTGGACGGCCTTGCGAGCCCCGTGTTCTTCCTGGAGGAGCCGGCGCTGGGCAGCTTCTTCGTGGCGGAGCAGGGCGGCACCGTGATCCGCGTCCAGGGCGGCGAGCGCAGCACGTTCCTCGACCTGTCGGCCCAAGTCTCGCGCGGCGGCGAGCAGGGCTTGCTGGGCCTCGCGTTCCACCCCCGGCTCGCGGACGGCGACGCACGCTTCTACGTGCACTTCACCGACGCCGGCGGCGACACGCGGGTCCACGAGTACGCCGTCGTGCAAGGGTTGGCGGTGTTCCGCCGCGAGCTTCTGGCCGAGGCGCAGCCCTACAGCAACCACAACGGCGGGATGCTGGCGTTCGGGCCCGACGGCATGCTCTACCTTGCCTTGGGCGACGGCGGCGGGGGCGGCGACCCGGACGACCGCGCGCAGGACCTGGAGTCTCGCCTGGGCAAGATCCTGCGCCTGGACGTGGACGGCGACAGCCTGGCCCCCGCCGACAACCCGTTCGTGGGGACGGCGGGCCGCGACGAGGTCTGGCACTATGGCCTGCGGAACCCGTGGCGCTTCAGCTTCGACCGCGCCAACGGCGACCTGTGGATCGGCGACGTCGGGCAGGGCGCGTGGGAGGAGGTCGACGTCGCGCGCGCCGGGCAGAAGGGGCTCAACTTCGGCTGGGACGCGTTCGAGGGCACGCACCGCCACGAGGCCGGCGACGCGCCGGGCCACGTCCTGCCGGTCGCGGAGTACGACCACTCGAACAACCGCCAGGCGGTGACCGGCGGCTACGTCTACCGCGGCCAAGCCATCCCAAGCCTGCAAGGGACCTACCTGTTCGCGGACTACGCCTCGGGCGAGGTGTGGGGGCTCGACGCCGCCACCGGCACCGGGATGCGGCCGCTCTTGACGACGGGGTTCCCGGTCAGCTCGTTCGGGGAGGACGCGGCCGGCGAGCTCTATCTCGTCGGGCTCGGCGGCACGGTGCACAAGCTCGCCCCAGGCTGAACCGGCGGCCGGCTACTGCGGCTGGATGTAGCGCCGCTTGAGGCGGATGTCGTGCCCCTCGAACGGGCCGGCGCCAGCAGCGTGGAACGCGACCTGCGGCTCCAGGCCCGCGGGCACCATGCGGATGGACTCGCGGAAGTCCTGGTTGACGGCGGCGAGGCTCACGAACAGCGCGGCCCGGACGGCCTCCAGGTCGGCGGGCGGCGGCGTGCCGGGGCGCGACTCCAGGGCGACGGTGAGGCGCTTGTCGCCGCCCGCCTCCTCGGCCACCAGCAGGGCGAACGAGGTGATGCGCTCGGACAGCCCCGCGGTGCGGAAGATGGCCTGCTCGACGTCGGCGGGGGCCAGCTTGCAGCCGTAGTAGGCGACGGCCTGGTCGCTGCGGCCGTAATGGAACAGCAGCGGCAGCTCCGACGGCAGCGGCGGCAGGCGGCCTTCGAGCCCAAGCCCGCGCAGCGCGGCCAGGAGGTCGGGGACGCGCACGACGTGGCCGAGGTCGTGGATGTTGTAGCGGATCTTGGGGGCGATGTTGGCCGGCCGCGTCAAGGTCACGACCAGCTCGCCGTCGGCGTTGGTCTCGACGAAGGTGTCGAGCGGGTTGTACTGGAACACCATCGGCAGCGGGCCGGGGCGGGCGATGCGCTCGCGCAGGGCGGGCTCGGCCTCCAGCAGGCGGCGCAACCCGATGGTGTAGTCGTTCTCGGCGGCGAGGTTGATCTCCAGGTCGGAGGCTCCGTACGAGCCGTACACCTTGCGGAACCGTTGCAGCAGGTAGTCGCGGGCGCCCTCGCTCAGGCCTTCGCCGCCGAAGATGGCGGTCACGTCGTGCCGTCCCCAGTCGAGGTCCATGTCCGCGAGCGCCTTCAGAAACGGCGGGTAGCCCATCACGACGTAGCGGTACGACGGCCCGAACAGCCGCAGCGTGTTGGCGATCTTCTCCAGGTCCGGCCCCGTCGACTTCAAGATCGCGATGTCCACGACGGACATCGAGACGTTCATGCCCGTGGCCCACGGCCCGAGCGCGAAGGCGTTGAGGACGAAGATGGGCTTGTCCCCGAACTGGTGGCGCATGGCCAGTTGCAGGATGCGGGTCACGGCGTCGCGCTCGGCCCGCCCGCGCACCCAGTTGTTGGGCATCCCGCTGGTGCCGGAGGACTCGTCCACCATGACGCCCTTGCCGGGGATGGCGCCGCCCTTGCAGCGCGCCTCGATCGAGAACGCCTTGACGTAGTTGCCCTTGTCCGTGACCGGCACCACCGACAGGTCCGGGATCCAGCCCCGGAACGGCACCTCGGGGTCGCCGTGCCGCGCCAGGAAGTCCCGGTAGGCCGGCACCTCGCGGCGGGCCAGCTCGTAGGCGCCCCACGCCTGCCAGGCGCCGATGCGCCAGCGCGCCGCCTCGTGGCCCGGCCGCAGCACCAGCCGCAGCGCGAGGCCCGAGCGCAGCACGAAGCGGCCGGCAAGGCGCGAGACGCCGAGGACGCCGCGCACCACGGCGCGCTTCACGCCAGCACCTCGGCGGCCTCGCGGCGCAGGCTGCGCGGCGGCTCGGCGCTGCGGCCCAGGCGCATGATGAGCCAGGTGCGCGCCTGCGGGTCGCCGCCCGCCATCCGCTCGCGCAGCCGGGCGTAGGCGCGCGGGTTGGTGATGATCGAGCCGAACGGATGCAGGCCGACGCCGCGCGCCGTGAGGGTCAGCCAGAGGCGGCCGAGCATCCGGCCGGCGGCCACGGCGTCCGCCGGGCCGTCGAAGCGGCCGGTCAGCCACGCCACCGTGCGCGTCCCCCGCATCGAACGGTCATAGCGCATCCGGATGGCCTGCCGCAGCCCCGGCCACTCCATGAGGCGGTGGTGGCGGAAGAACAGCCGCAGCAGCCAGCCGGGGAAGCCGAGGCAGCGCGCGGACAGGCCGTCGCGGTGGCGCCGCTCCTCGGCGGGCGTGGTGCGGATCCAGCGGCCGACCTCGCCGCGGGCGGCGGCGTCCGCCATGTCGTAGAACAGCGTGTCGCGGTTGAGCCGCAGCGTCCACGCCACCGCCTCCGGGTCCGAGGTGGCGGTCCAGGACTGGCCGGCCGCCGCCGCGATGGCGCGGCACGCCTCCAGGGTCGCGGCGTCCACGGGCTCGCCGTCGTAGCGCAGGCGCGAGGTGCGGCGGCGCTCCAGCAGGCTGGCGTCGAGCGGCTCGGGCCGGGTGCGCGGCGCCAACCGAAGGCGGGCCAGCAGCGGCAGCCCCGCGGCGGTGGCGTCCAGGCGCCATGCCACCGGCGCGACCTCGACCTCCAGGCCGTGCGCCGCCGCCGCGACGTCGAGCGCCTCGAGGAAGATGCCGAAGCCGACTTGCGTGAAGAAGCCGGTCGGGTCCGTGTCCGGCAGCAGCCGCGCCGGGTCGTAGAGCAGGTCCGCCGCGGTGGCCGAGCGGGGCCGCACGCGCCACGGCTGGATGTTGTGCGGCGACGGCGCCCAGCGCGCTTGCTCCAGCAGGCGGGTCCAGACGGCGGCGTCGGCCACCGCCTTGGCGTGGCGTGCGGCTATGAGAACCTAGCGTTTGTTGGCGCGGGTCAGCAGGTACTCGAGCCGCATCACGTTGTCCACGTGGTAGGGGCGCGCCAGCTCCAAGAAGGCGTTGCGGAACGCGGCCAGCTTGGCGGGCTCGGCGCGCAGCATCTCGGCGACCCGCAGGAACGGTCCGTTCTTGGTCTCCATGAGCGCCAGGTAGTGCTCCGGGCTCAACGCCTGCATCGGCATGATGCCGTGCTCGAAGTGCAGGTCGCGCACGCGGTCGCCGAGGCGCTGCTGCACGATCGCAGGCTCGCCCCACTGGCCGATCGGCGCGACGCCCGGCGGCGCAGGCAAGTAGCCCGCGACCAGCTGGAACTGCTTGCCGACGAGCTGCTCGGGCGGCCAGGTGGCGATGGCGATGCGGCCGCCGGGCTTGAGGACGCGCAGCATCTCGGCCGTGGCGGCCTCAGGGCGGGGCGCGAACATGTGGCCGAACTGGCTGACCACGGCGTCGAACGAGGCGTCCGGGTAGGGCAGCCGCTCCGCGTCGCCCGTGTCCCACTGCACCTCGACGCCTGCGACCGCCGCGTTGGTCTTCGCGTGCTCCAGCAGCTCCGGCGTCAGGTCAAGGCCGGTGACCTCGCAGCCCAGGCGGGCGGCCGTCACGGCCACGACGCCGGTGCCCGTGGCGACGTCGAGTACCTTCTGGCCCTCCTCCAGGCCGGCGAAGCGCACCAGGTGGCCGGCGGCCGCCGTCGTGAACAACGCGATGTCGGCGAAGCTGCCCGCCGCCCACGTCTGGCGCTGCTTGGCCTTGAAGTCCGAGAAGGGGTCCTGGGTCTGTGCGGTGGCGTGCATGGGAACCGGGACCGGGTTCGGGTCGGGGCGGGTAGCCGTGCCGGTGGCGGCAAACGGCCGATGTGAACTTGCTCCTATGGCGTCAGGCGGTTCATGTCGCGGGGGAACAAGATGGCCTCCCGGATGTTGGGAAGGCCTAGCATCATCATCAGAATCCGCTCGATGCCCAGCCCGCAGCCGCCGTGCGGGGGCATCCCGTACTTGAACGCCTCCAGGTAGCTGGTGAAGTCCTTCGGGTCGAGGCCCCAGCGCTTGATGCCGGCCTCCAGCAAGGCGGGGTCGTGGATGCGCTGGCCGCCGCTGATGAGCTCGACGCCGCGGTAATCCAGGTCGAAGCCGCGGCACAGGCGGGACTCCATGGTGCCGTCGTCGGGCATGACGTAGAACGGCTTGGGCGCCAGCGGCCACTTCGTGATGAAGTAGAAGTCGTGGCCGTCGCGCATCATGATGCGGCCCAGGACCTTCTCCGCCTCGGTGCCGATGTCGTCGCCGAACTGGAGCGGGGTGACGCCGACCGCCTTCTCGACGGCGTTGGTGATGTCGGCGTTGATGAGCCTGAGCGCCTCCTCGTAGGGGACGCGGCGGAACGGCCGGCGGGGGACGGGGACGTCGGCGCGCAGGGCGCGGACCTCGTCGGCGCACTCGGTGGCGACCGCGCTCCAGATGGCGGTCAGCAGCCCCTCGATGGCGGCCATGACGTCCTCCTCGCTCTCGATGAACGCCATCTCGATGTCGAAGGCGGTGGACTCGTTGAGGTGGCGCACGGTGTTGTGCTTCTCGGCGCGGAAGTACCAGCCGACCTCGAAGACCCGGTCGAAGCCGGAGGCCATCATCATCTGCTTGTAGAGCTGCGGCGACTGGGCCAGGAACGCCTTGCGGCCGAAGTAGTCGAACTTGTAGGTGTCCGTGCCGCCCTCGCTGGACTGGCCGAGGATGTTGGAGGTGTGGACCTCGACGAAGCCGTTGTCCCGCAGCCAGCGGGTGCCGGACTCCAGCACCTTGTGGCGGATGGTGAAGATGGCCTTGCTGCGGGGGTGCCGCAGGTCGAGGAAGCGGTGGTCGAGGCGGGTGTCGAGGCCGGTCTCGATCTTGTCGTCCCAGAGCGCGAACGGCAGCGGCGCGGCGGCCTTGTTGAGGATGCGGACGGCCTTGGGGACGACCTCGTAGCCCGCCTTCGCCTTCTCGGTGGCCTGCACCAGGCCTTGGATCGAGACGACCGACTCGGGGCTCAAGGCCTCGATGGCCTCGAACACGGCGGCGTCGACGTCCTTCTTGGCGACGAACTGGACCTGGCCGGTGCGGTCGCGCAGCACCAGGAACGCGAGCGTGCCCTTGACGCGCAATTGGTGGACCCAGCCGGCGAACGACTGCGTGCTGCCGTAGTGGCTGGGCTGGACTTGGCCGCAGCCGAGGGTGCGCAGTCCGGTCTGGGTGGTCGCGGGCGCGGCCAGGGTCATGCGTGCGGCGACCCGCGGCGGCCCCTTAACGGTGGCGGGCGGTCGTGCCGGTGGTGGCGGGGGCCGCCGGCTCGGGCAGCGGCTCGCGCAGCAGCAGGGCGCAGGCGACGGCGGCGGCCACCGCGAGGACGGCGACGACCCAGTTGAGGCCGCCCATGCCGCCGAACGAGGCGGGGTCCGCCAGGAGTGCGACCACGATGCCGAGGGCGCAGGCGGCAAGGCCGCCGTAGCCGACCCAGTCGGCGCCCCAGGCGGCGCGGTTGACCCACAGCACGCCGGCGGCACCCACGAGGAGCAGCGTCACCAGCAGGGGCTCGGAGAAGAACTGCGGCAGGTCGGGCAGGTAGGTCCCCCTGTCGCCGCCGATGGGGTTGTAGTAGAGCAGCGCCAGCAGGCCGCCCACGATGAGGACGATGCCGACGGGGAGGCTGTGGGCGCCGCGGGCCAGGATGGCAAGGACGCCGGTGACGACGAGGACCGCCAAGACCACGAACGGCATGAACGGCCCCGAGAGCAGGACTGCCATGAGGACGGCCAAGGCGGCGCAGACGATGCCCAGGATGCTCAACGCGGCGCGCATGACGCATCCATCGGCCTGGGGCGTATCAAGGCATCGGCTAGACCCCTTGTTGCCAGCCGGGGCTTCGCCGAGCTCCATCACTCCCGGTTGCCCTTGAACGACTCCAACCCGGGGGCTGCGCCCCGCGGGTCGCCCGCGCTAAGGAGGGCCTCGCTGCGCTCGGCCCTCCATCACTCCCGGTTGCCCTTGAACGACTCCGACCACAGCACCATCACCAAGGCCCACGCGGCCAGCAGGATGGCGGCCACGAACAGGAACTGCCCGAGGCGCTCCGGCGGCGTCGGCGAGGCGTACAGGATGGCGAGGCCGATGATGATGCCCGTGATGATGAGGGTGAAGCTGGCCTTGAGGGCGCTGCGGCCTTGCGCGGACTTGATGCCCTCCAGGCCGGCGACCTCGACGCGGGACGACAGCTCGTTGCGCTCGACCTTCCGCAGCACCGAGTTGAGCTGGCGGGGCAGCCCGCGGGCGGCCTTCAAAAGCTCGCCGGCGGCCTCCTGGAACAGCTCCTTCTGGGCCGTGGGGGAGGTGAGGTTCTTCCACACCACCTCGGCGACGAACGGGTCCAGCACCTGCACCAGGTCGAACTCGGGGTCGAGGATGCGGCAGAAGCCCTCGAACTGGAACAAGGCCCGCGTGATGAGGGCGAAGTCGGGCGGCAGCAGCATCCGGTGCGAGCGGGCGAGGCCGACGATGCGCTCCATCAGCACGGGGTCGGCGATGCTGGCCTCCTCGCGGGCGAAGTGGTCGATGATGCGCTCGACGTCGCCGCGGAACTTGCGCAGGTCCACCTCGGCGCGCTGGTCGCACAGGTCGAGGATGGCGTCGGCGGTGTCGTCGGGGTTCTGGCGGCCGACGGCGGTGATGAGGCGCAGGATGGCGCGGGCGCGGCGCTCGGAGACGATGCCGACGGCCCCAAAGTCCAGGAAGGCCACCACGTCGCCGGGCATCACCAGCAGGTTGCCGGGGCTGGGGTCGGCGTGGAAGATGCGGTCCACGAAAATCTGCTTGGCCATCGCGGTCGTGAGGGTGCGCGCGACGGCCTTGCGGTCGAAGCCGGCCATCTTGGAGGGGGCGCCGGTGAGCTTGGTGCCCTCGATGAACTCCATCACCAGCACGCGGCGGCTGCACAGCTCCGGGAACATGCGCGGGATGTGCACGTTCTTGTCCGCCTCGAAGTTCTTGGCGACCCGCATCGTGTTGCGCATCTCGTAGCGGTAGTCCAGCTCCGCCTCCAGCATCGCCCGCAGCTCCTCCAGGTGGTCGCTGGGCTGCCACACCCGGCTGGCGGCGAACGTCTTCTCGATGAAGGTGACCAGGCGGCGCAGGATGCGGAAGTCCGCCTCCATCTCCTCCTGGATGCCGACCCGCTGCACCTTGACCGCGACGGGGGTGCCGTCCTGGAGCCGGGCGCGGTGGACCTGCCCGATGGACGCGCTGGCGATGGGGACCGGGTCGAAGGCGGCGAACACCGCGGACGGCTCGCGCCCCAGCTCGGAGCGCAGCACCTTCTGGACCTCGTGGGCGGGGCTCGGGGCGGTCTGGTCGTACAGCTTGCGGAACTCCTCGACGTAGCGCCCCTCCACCAGGTCGGGGCGGGTGGCCAGCAGTTGGCCGAGCTTGATGAAGGTCGGGCCGAGCTCCTCCAGCAGCATCCGCAGGCGCACGGGGGCGGACTCGTGGCCGGCGCGGTCCGGCTCCCCCCGCAGCAGGTCCCGCAGCAAGCCCCAGGCGTTGTGCCGGATCAGGATCGTCAGGATCTCGTTGAAGCGCGAGCGCCGGCCCTTCACGGTGGTGGGCGCCGGCTGCATGGGGCGCGCCAAGAGGAGGTCCGTTATAGAACTGGCCGGGGGCCGCCGTGCGCGCGAGCGCGCAGGACGAGCGTGCCGGCCCGCGCGCGCAGCGGCGCGCCGGCGCGAGGAGCGGCCCCCTTGTCGGCTGGGGGTCCGGGGCGCGCAGCGCCCCGGCGCATCCTGATTCGGCGCAGCCGAATCAGACTTGGATGACCATCGCGATCACGCCGTACACCGCGAGCAGGAAGCCGCCGAGGCGGACGGCGCCGGCGTCGAAGTTGCTGGAGGTCTGGACGCCGACGGAGCGGCCGACGGCGCGGGTCGTGACGCCGAGGGCGCGGGCGACCGAGTAGGGGTTCGCCCAGAGCACGACGCCAAGGGCGAGCAGGTAGATCGGAGTGGCCCAGTCCATGCAAACCCAAGGAGTGCAGGGGCGTATTTGTCCCGAGTGGTGAGGGCCGCCCTTTCCGCGGGTGGGGTTCATATGGCGCCGGGGGGCACAAGTGTCGATTGGGGCCGTTTTGGCGGATTGCCGGGTTGCCTTCAAGAGGGGCCCGGGGGCCGGTTCTTGGCCTCTTGGGCGTCGAGCTTCTTGAGCTTGCGCCGGTACTCGCCGTAGTGGTCCTCGGGGCTGAACTTGGCGGGGGTGTTCTGGACCGCCTTGCCGCCGCAGCGGGGGCACGCGTCCTTCAGGGTGTAGTCCTGGCAGGCCCGGCAGAAGCGCATCACGGTCATGCTACTTCTTCTCGGGCATCTCGCGGTGGAACGCCCCGGAGCCGCCGGCCTTCTGGATGGCCTGGACGGCGCGCTCGGCGGCCTTCTGCAGCTCGGTCTCGGCGATCTTGAAGTCGGGCGCCTTGACGGTGACGCGGTAGTGCGGGGCGCCCATGTAGGCGACCTCGATCTCGACGTCCTCGAACTCGGACTTCTCGGCCGCCTTGAGGGCCTTGGCGACGTGCTTGACGCCGTCCGGGGCGGGGCTCTGGATGTCCACGAAGCCGGCGATGTCGACGAAGCTGGCCTGGATGTTCTCCTTGGCGAACGCGACGAAGGCGGGGACCCAGTCGCCCGTGATGCCCTCGTCCTTGAACACCTGGTCGCCGTACTCGGCGGCCTCCGTGAAGGCCTGGTAGAGGGTGCCGAACTTGGCGATGAGCGTGCGGCCGAACTGGTCGATGAGCTTGGGGAGGGTGGTGCCTTGGCGCTCGGCCATGAGCTCCATGAACTTGTCCGCCTTCTGCTCGTTCTTCCACGCCTGCACGGTCTCGCGCTTCTGGTGGTCGTTGACCGCCTTGATGCTGAGGTCGATGTGGCCCTTCTTGGCGTCGACGCCCTGGACCTTGCAGACGACGCGCTGCTGCTCGCGCACGTAGTCGCGGATCCTCTTGACCCAGCCGGGCGCGACCTCGCGGATGTGGCAGAAGCCCTCCTTGCCGGGGTACTCCTCGAGGGTGACGAAGGCGCCGAAGTTCTGGACCTCGCGCACCGTGCCGACGACGAGCTCGCCCTCCTCGGGGAAGGGATTCAGCTTTGCCACGAGAACCGCGACGGGGGCGGCCTTCAAAAGCGCGACCGGCCCGGCGTCCGCAAACGGTTTTGCGCGGCAGCGTCCCTGAAGGGCTGATGCGTGGGCTTGCGGGCGCTGCCATGGCGGCCATCCTGCTGCTGGCCGGCTGCACGACGCCTGCGCCCGCGGACGCGGGGCCGCCGCGGGACGCCGCCGGCCTGTTGGCGTGGTGCGCGCCCCGCGCCGACCCGCCGGCCTGCGTGCAGGACGCGCTCCAGGACGTGATGCGGGCGGAAGGCGCCGGCGCGGCGTTCGCCCTCTTGGCCAACGTCACGGCCCTCGACGGGACCGCCGGCGACGCGCACCAGTGGGCGCACGCGCTCGGGCGGTTCGCGCTCGACCTGCACGGCGACGTCCACCGCGCGATGGCCGCGTGCCCGCCGGGCATGGGCTCCGGCTGCCTGCACGGCGTCGTCGAGGCGCACCTGGCGCGCAGCCCGCCGGACGCGCCGCTGGAGGGCCTGTGCGTGGCGGACGGGCCGAAGGCGCAGCACCTCGTCCACCAATGCTGGCACGGCGTCGGCCACGGCCTCCTGATGGCGTTCGACGGCGACTGGATCCAGGCCGGCGGCCGCTGCATGGGCATCGCGTCCTTCGAGGACCAGGTCAACTGCGGCAGCGGCGTCTTCATGCAGAACCTGGTGGACGAGAAGGCCGGCGCCCACGTCCATGGCACCCACGGCGTCCCGCGCATCCTGCCAGAGGACATCTTGTTCCCGTGCGACCAGCTGGTGCCGGTGGCGCTCCTGGTCGGCTGCTGGCAGGTCCAGCCCGGCGTCGTGCTGCTGCTGCGCGGCGGCAACCTGACCGCGGCGTTCGAGGCGTGCGCCCAGGCCGGCGCCTACGCGCTGGCGTGCGAGTCGGGCATCGGGCAGGTGGTGGCGGCGCAGGAGCGCATCGACGGCCGCTCCGCCCTGGCGGCGTGCGAGCTGGCGCCCAACCAGACGGCGAGCCTGCACTGCATGCGCAGCGTCGTGATGGAGAGCATCAACCACGCCGGCGACCTGCAGGCCGGCCTCGACCGCTGCGCCGTCCTCCTGGCCGCCGTCGTCGCCTACTGCTACCAGGCGGTCGGCGACATGCACGTGGCGCTGGAGTCGCGCCCCGAGGCGCGCGCCGAGCGCTGCCTGGCCGTGCCCGAGGCCCACCGCCAGGCGTGCGCCGAAGGCACGCCGCGGGAGACGCCGTGACCGACCCGCTGCTGCAAGGCGGCGTGGCGGTGGTGCTCGCGGCCGCAGCGGTGGTGCTCGCCGCCAAGGCGCACGGCCGGCAGGTGCGGCTGCGGCGCGAGGCCGAAGGGGTGCTCACGGTGGACTTCCGCGGGCCCAACCCGCCCGTCGTCGAGGCCATCTGGCGCCGCGACCGCGTCGGCTTCTGGAGCATCTTCGTCATGTCGGTCGCGGGCTACGGGAGCCTGGCCGCCGCCGGCGTGCTGCCCGTCGGGCCCGTCGTGGGCGGGCTGCTCGGCCTCGCCGCCGCCCTCGTGGACGCCTTCCTGTTCATGGCGCTGTGGTGGGCGTTCGAGCTGCGGCGCGTGCAGGGCCGCTCCCGGTTCGGATGGGGCTGGGCGCTGGGGGCCGTCGCGCTGCTGGCCGCCGCGCTCGTGGTGGCCTTGGCGTAGAGTAGAAACGAAAGGAGAGGAAAGGAGGAGGGAAGCAGGCCGTGGCCTACTCGAGGACGGAGACGATCTCCGCCTTGAAGTTCGCGAAGCCGCCCGTCGGGTGCGCCAAAGTGGCGCCGCACACCAGGCAGTTGACCTTGGTGGCGGGACGGTTGAAGGCGACCTGCTCGTTGCCGCAGTCGCCGCACTTGACCTTCACGAACTGCGCGCGGGTTGCGACCATCAGGCCTTCACCTCGATGAGCTCGAACTTCTTGGCGCGGATGGCGTTGGGCTGGTGCGCCTTGCCGCACTTCTTGCAGACGTAGCGCAGGAACACGCGCTTCGTCGGCTTCTCGCGGCCCTCCGGCTTCGGACGGGGGAAGCCGGTGTAGCCGGAGGTCACCTTGCGGAACCGCCGCTGGCCCCAGGACAGTTCGCTGGCGCGGCGCTTCTTGACACGTTCGACGTCGTGGTCGGTGTGCGACTGGCACTTGTGGTCGCAGTACCGCTTGACGGTGCGGGGCATCTTCATGGGTTTCACCAGTGGCCCGCTCCGACGCCGATTCCCGGGAGCGGGTGGCCCGGCGTCCGGTCCACGCGGAGCCGGCGACGGGAGGACAAGGGGAAGGGCAAGCCTCGCGACAGAGCCCACCTATTTGAAGGCAAGCGTGGGGTCCAGTTCAACTCGAAACCCGTTTATCCCGTCCCAGGCGTGGTCGCGGCGTATGCTGCTGCAGCCCCTGCCGGGCGAGACCGCGCCGTTCCGCTCCCGTGTCGCGGACTTCTACCGGGGCAAGGGCTACCAGGTGCGCGAGAACGCCCGGGTGCGCGGCGCCTCCGAGAACGTGTACGCCGTGGACATGGTGGCCACCGGCCCGCTCGGCGCCCTCCTGGTCTCCTTCGGCGACGCCGCCGGCGTGGACGGCCCCGAGCTGGGCCGGGTCCGCAAGCTGGCCCGCGACATCGGCGCGACGCCGGTCATCGCGGCGCCGGAGCTGCAGCCGGAATTGCGCCGCATGGCCGCGCAGTTCGGCGTCGTCGTGGTGGACGACGTGGCGCTGGTGGAGCCGAACCCGATCCCCAACGTCGGCGGCCCCACCCTTGGCGCCGATTCGGCGGCGCGCGACCTGGAGGCGCATCCGTGGCCGGCGTCGGGCCGCGCGCGCCCGGACGTGGACCCCCCGGTTCCGGAGCCTGTCGCCGAGCCGGTCAGCCTGTGGCGCAACCCGGCCCCGGCCCCCGCGGCGGCTGCGCCCCGGTTCTCCTGGCTCCAGCCGGCGGCCCCGGAGGTCGAGCCGGTGGCCGACGCCGCGCCGACGCCGCTCACCTCGGCGGTGCTGGGCCGCGCCCCGGTGCCGATCGAGGGCGCCCTGGACGAGGCCGCGGTCGAGCACGAGGCGGTGCTGGTGGCGCGGCGGCCGACGTTGGGCGAGCGGGTGGAGGAGTTCGCGCGCGACAACGCGGACACGCGCAGCCTGCTGAAGTTCAGCATCGGCGCCTTGGTGGGCGCGGGCCTGCTGTTCCTGGCGATCAGGCTTCTGGCTTAGGCTCGGTTTCGGGGGACTTCAGGATGGCCATGCGGTTGAGGCCGGACTTGGTGACCTCGCCCATGACCTCCTTCTGCATCTGGCCGACGGCCCAGTCGCGGAAGCGGTCGGACATGGCGTAGTCGGGGCAGGGCTTGGCCGACGCCGGCAGCTCCTCGCCGGGAGCGCGCCGCATGACGCGGTCCTCGTAGCCGGCGCAGCGGGGGCAGTGGGCCTTCTCCACGCGGCGCGGACCCTGTGCCGGGATATGAAAACCATCAAGACGCGCGGCGCGGGTCGTCCCATCGTGCGCGCCGCCTTGGCCGTCCTGCTGCTGCTTGCCGTCGCCGGCTGCATGGCCCCGTCCAGCCCGCCCACGCCCCCGCCGGACCCCGTGGACGCCGGCATCGGCACGCCCATCGAGATGGACCACGACCACACGGACTCGTCGCTGCATCGTGGCGCCTACAACCTGGAGCAGGTGGCGTGGTCGAGCCTGGGCGTCGTGCTGGGCGAGAACGGCTTCGCCAACTTCGTGCTGCATCAGCAAGGCAATCGGACTTTGGCGTTCGTGGCGGTGGACGGCGACGCGGAGGGTGGCTTCACGGTGGCGGACATCACCGACCCGGCCGGCATCCAGGTGCTGGGCGACTACCGCGCGCCGGGCTCCGGCTTCCAGGAGGTGCGGGTGTCGCCTGACGGCCGCTGGGCGTTCCAGAACGTGCAGGAGATTCCTGGCGCGGCGGTCCCCGCCGATCCGGTGGCGGCGTGCAGCGCGTGCATCCACGTCGTGGACCTGGCAGACCTGGCCGCCCCGAAGCTGTCGTCGGTGTTCCCGGTCGAGCTCCTGGGCACGCACAACATGGACCTGGTGGCGTACCCGGACGGCCTCTACCTGTTCTACGTCGGCCAGCCGCTCGATTCCGACAACACGCCCGGCGGCAACAAGGTCGGGGTCGCGCGCCTGGTGGAGTCCCCCGTCGGCGCCGCGCTGGTTCCCGTGGGCGAGTTCCGCCATCCCGCCCTCCTCGACGACGGCCGCAGCTTCCCCCACGACGTGCTCGTGCAGCAGCATCCGGACGGCCGGCGCATCGGCTACGTCAGCCACTGGGACGGCGGGGTCGTCACGTTCGACGCCAGCACCCCGTCGGCGCTGGTCCCGTTGGGCGTGAACAAGGAGCAGCAGCCGAGCGACGCGCTGGCCATCCATTGGACGATCCAGGAGGAGCGGGCGCGGCGCGACGGGCGCACCATCGCGTGGAGCGCGCCGGAGATCGGGAGCCTGGCCACCGGGACGGGGGCGGTCCGGAGCTACGACGCGTCGGACCCGGCGGCGTTGCGTCAGCTGGGGACGTGGACGCTGCCAGGCAACCTTTCGATCGAGGGGCAGTTCCTCCTGAGCCCGCACACGGTGGCGCCGGACATGGCGACCGGGCTGGTGGCGGTGGCGCACTACCACGCCGGCGTGTGGATCCTGGACGGCACCGACCCGGCGGCCCCCAAGGCGCTGGGCTACGCCTTCCCCAACGGCGACGCGACCGCGGGCTACCCCGGCCCCATCTGGTGGAAGAAGCCCAACTTCGACCCGGACGGCTTCCTGCCCAACGCCTACCAGGCACGCTGGCACGACGGGCTCTTGTGGGTGACGGAGCGCGGCACCGGCCTGTACGCCTACCGCTACACGGGGCCGGTCCCTGGGCCGCTGTGATCGCCCCTTCCGAAAATCATCTCGCTTTCTTATGATTGTGAACGATCGGGAACCCCATGGCCATGTCCCGCTCGCCCGCCCGCATGTGGATGACCCTGCTCGGCGTCGTCTTGGTCCTGACCGCCATCCTCGGCATGACGGACTTCTACAAGACGCTCCACCCGATGATGTTCCACATCGAAGGCGGCGAGATGCTGCTGCACTGGGTCCTCGCCGTGCTGACCCTCGGCCTCGCCTTCGGCGTCAAGGACGACCTGCTGCTGGGCCGCATCACCATCGCCTACGGCGCGGTCTACGTCCTGGTCGGCGTCGTCGGGTTCTTCATGGACACCATCGGCTCCTGGCACGTCGCGCTGGGCGACAACCTCCTGCACCTCGCCCTCGGCATCATCTCCATCGCGGCGGGCATGGCAAGCGCCAAGCAGGCCATGGCCTAAGCCCCCGGCATGGCCTCCGAGCACGGCGGCATCGCCACCGGCCGGCTGCACCGCTGGGCGCACCGCAAGCCCAACCAGTTCCGCCACCTCCTGAACCGCTGGCCGTGCTTCCGCGGCACCGGCGGCAAGGTGGTGCGCATCGCGCCCGACTGGTCCGAGGTGGAGGTGCGCATCCCGCTGTCGCGCCGCACCCGCAACTACGTCGGCACCATCTTCGGGGGCTCGCTCTACGCGGCCGTCGATCCGCATTTCATGTTCATGCTGATGCACCGGCTCGGGCCCGATTACCTGGTGTGGGACAAGTCGGCCAGCATCCGGTTCCGCAAGCCCGGCAAGTCCACGCTGACCGCGGTGTGCCGGCTGCCGGACGCCGAAGTGGCCGAGGTGCGCCGTCTCCTGGAAACGACGCCGAAACTGGACCGGAGCTACGCGGTGGACCTCGTGGCCGCCGACGGCACCGTCCACGCCACGGTCGAGAAAGTCGTGAACGTCCGGCGCCGAACGTAGGCGCAACCCTCACGGCAGGGTGCGCGGTGCCGCCGCCATGCGCCTCCTTGCCATGCTAGCCGTCGCCGCCCTCCTGCTTGCCGGCTGCTCGGGCGACGGCCCGTCCAGCAGCACGGCCCCCGGCACGGGCCGCGGCACCGCCACAGGCACCAGCACGGCGACGTCCTCGGACGACGACGGGGCCGAGGGCATCTTCCTGGTGACGGTGGACGGCCCGCTCGACGTCGGCGTGCCGCTGCCCCACCTGGACCGCTGCATGGCGCCCCAGGACTGGGCGGCCGGCGCCGCCACCGCGGTCAACGCGACCTGGCGCCTGCTCACCGTCAACCGGGGCACGCTGTTGCAGGTGACGGCGACCGGGCCGGCCATCGTCCACCTCAAGGCCGACCTGTCGGGGAAGCCGAAGTGCCAGACGCTGCGCTACGACCCGTGGAGCATCGATCCGGACCCGGCGGACGGCACCGTCGAGGTGCAGGCGGGCCAAGGCAGCGCCCACATGGCCGTGGTCGTCCATGTCGTCGACGGCCGATGCACGACCGTCACGGCCTACAACGGCACGGTGGCGACGCCGGGCTGGCACACGCTCGCGTCGGGGACCGGCACGGCCTCCCACTGCGCCTGAAACCGGTTCACCAACCTGGAACGAACCCCCTAAAACCCCACCTGGGCTCCAGGGAAACGGATGCACCTGGAGGCCACCTCAGCTTGAGCGCGGGCCAGGCCACCCCACCGGAGCCCTTCACGATGACCACGCCAAAAGCGAAGGCCCCCAAGCAGCCCATCGCGGAGACGCTGGCGGCGGGCCAGAAGGAGATCTCGGTCGCCGAGTTCTTCGAGCGCAACCGCCAGATCCTGGGCTTCGACTCGCCTATCAAGGCGCTCATCACCGCCATCAAGGAGGCCGTCGACAACTCGCTCGACGCCTGCGAGGAGGCGGGCATCCTGCCCGACATCGAGATCCGGGTCGAGAAGGGCACCCACCCCGACGAGCTCAAGGTCGTGGTCGAGGACAACGGGCCGGGCATCGTCAAGAAGCAGCTTCCCAACATCTTCGCCCGCCTGCTCTACGGCTCGCGGTTCCACGCCATCCGCCAGTCGCGCGGCCAGCAGGGCATCGGCATCTCCGCCGTCGTCCTGTACGGCCAGCTCACCACCGGCCACCACGCCATCGTGACCTCGAAGATCGGCGTCGGCTACCCCGCCGTCCGAATGGAGCTGGGGCTCAACACCAAGAAGAACGAGCCCGACGTCTACAGCACCGAGCAGGACGAGTCCTGGACCAAGCCGCACGGCACTCGCATCGAGGTCCACATCAAGGCCAAGTTCCAGGGCGGCCGCCAGTCCGCCTTCGAGTTCCTGCGCGCCACCTCCATCGTCAACCCCCACGCCCGCCTCACCTTCACCGACCCGAACGGCCAGACGACCGTGTTCGACCGGGTCACCGACGAGGTCCCGCCCAAGACCCAGGAGATCAAGCCGCACCCGCACGGCACCGAGCTTGGCACCATCCTCAAGATGGCCGCCGACGCCAAGCAGCGCAAGGTCAGCACCTTCCTGATCGAGGAGTTCTCGAGCGTCGGCTCGGACACCGCCAAGAAGATCCTCCAGGAGGCCAAGCTGGAGAACCTCGACCCCAAGGACCTCACCCGCGAGGAGGCGCGCCGGCTCTACGAGGCGTTCCCCAAGGTCAAGATCATGGCGCCGCCGACCGACTGCCTCAGCCCCATCACCGACCTGCTGGTGCGGCGCGGCCTCAAGAAGGAGACCGAGGACGTCAGCCCCGAGTTCATCACCACCGTGACCCGCCCGCCGTCGGTCTGGGGCGGCCATCCGTTCCAGGTCGAGGTCGGCATCGTCTACGGCGGCACCCTGCCGGCCCAGGAGGCCGTGCGCATCCTCCGGTTCGCCAACCGCGTCCCCCTGCTGTACCAAGGCGGCGGCTGCGCGTCCACGGTCGCGGTGCAGGACGTCGACTGGCGGAGATACGGCCTGGAGCAGCGCGGCGGCAAAGGGATGCCCAACGGCCCCGCCATCCTGCTGGTCCACGTCGCCTCCACCAAGGTCCCGTTCACCTCCGAGGCCAAGGAGGCCGTGGCGCCGCTGGAGGAGATTCACAAGGAGATCAAGCTGGCCTTGCAGGAGGCCGCCCGCGGGCTGGGCCGCCACCTCTCCAAGAAGGCCAAGCGCGCCAAGGTGTCCGAGAAGTTCACCCTCGTCAACAAGATCCTCCCCGAGATCAACAAGAAGGCCGCGTCGGTGCTGGGCAAGCCCGAGGCCGACCTGGCCCCCATCGTCTGCAAGATCATGGACGTCGTCTGGATCGAGGACCCCAAGGTCGCCTACGAGAAGCTCGAAGGCCAGACGCTCGCCGCCGAGCCGCCCAAGCCGCAGCAGGACCTGGCGCCGCCCCCCGAAGCCGACCCCGAGCCCGCGAAGAAGGGCAAGAAAGGCACGCTGGAGGCGTTCGCCGAGCCGGCGGAGGCCGCCGTCGTGGTGGTGCAGCAGGAACCCGCGAAGCCGCGCCAGGCCTACCTCGCAAAGGCCGAGCTGACCCTCACCAACTACATGATGGGCAGCAAGAAGTTCCGCCTCTACCTCGTGCTGCCCGACCGCGCCGTCTTCGTCAAGGCCGACCCGGCGCCCAAGGCCGTCAAGGAGCGCTACGTCATGTGGGAAATCCCCGCCCTCAAGCCGACCGAGAAGACCGCCATCGCCTACGACGTGGGCGGCGTGGACAAGGGCGCCATGGACGACGCCGACGTGTACGTGGAAGGCATCAACGAGGTGCATGTCGTGGGCGCGGACCCGTGGTATGGAGGGGAGGCCTGATGGCTCCCTTCTCCGTGCAGTCCGTGGTTCAAGGAGGCGCCTGAATGGCCGAGAAAGGCAAGCGCGACACCAAGGCCCAGCGCGAGGCCACCGCCACCGAGTCGCTGGACGGCATCGCCGAGACCATCTACAAGCACCTCAAGGCCGCCAGCATCCCCGAGGTGCAACTCAGCAGCCGCAACAAGGGCAACATCGTCTTCGACCCGAAGCACTCGGTGTGGAAGTACGGCAGCGAGTTCACGACCCGCTCGGCCAAGTCGCTCGACGGCGCCTACATGCTGCTGCGGACGATGTACCTCACCGACTTCATCAAGCAGATGATCGGGGAGAACAAGTCGTCCACGCTGCGTGAGATGTACTACATCAGCGAAGGCTGGGACCTCGCCAAGTTCCACTCCCAGGACGAGTCCGACCTGTTGGCCGAGGACCTGGAGGTCATGACGGGCTCGATGCGCGAGGACTTCAAGCTCCGCCCCGAGGAGAACGGCGCCGCCATGATGGGCAACCTGCGCGTCGTCGAGACCACCCGCTCCGGCACCCGGCGCAGCCTGCACTGCCAGGACGACGTGGGCGACGCCGGCTACAACATCCCCTACAACGTCGAGCCCGACCGCCTCAGCTTCAAGGACGTCAAGACCGACTTCGTGGTGGCCATCGAGACGGGCGGCATGTTCGCGCGCCTGGTGGAGAACGGCTTCGACACGAAGTACAACTGCACCCTGGTCCACCTCAAGGGCCAGCCCGCGCGCAGCACCCGCCGCCTCCTCAAGCGCCTCAACGAGGAGGCCAACCAGCCGGTCGTCGTCTTCACCGATGGCGACCCATGGTCGTTCCGCATCTTCGCAAGCGTCGCCTACGGCGCCATCAAGACCGCGCACCTGTCCGAGCACCTCGCGACCCCCACGGCGCAGTTCCTCGGCGTCACCCCGTCGGACATCATCAACTACGACCTGCCGACGGACAAGCTGACGGACCAGGACGTCGATGCCCTGAAGGCGGAGCTGGACGACCCGCGCTTCAACGACGACTATTGGCGCGGCGAGATCAACCTCCAGCTCGAGATGCAGAAGAAGTCGGAACAGCAGGCGCTCGCCAAATACGGTTTGGACTTCGTGACGGACACATACCTGCCGGAGAAGCTCACCGAGATGGGCATCCTGCGCTAGGTCAGGTGCAGACCGGGCAGCGCGTCAGCCCGCCCTCGTCCGCGGGCCGCCACTGGGTGCCGCAGCCGCCGCAGCTGAGCCACCTCCGGCCCGGCGCCGTCCACGGGCGCCAGCCGTTGAGGAACGGCCAGGCAAGCAGGATGGCGACCAGGAGGCCGGCCGGCACGAAGGCCAGCGGCGTCATGCCGTGCTCGGCGGCTTCCCATGCCGTCAGCCCGACGGTGGCCAGGGTCAAGGCCAACAGGGTGCCCGTGACGGTCCCGCTCGTGCCCACGAGGGTCTGGCGGCCGTTCCGCCTTCTAAGGGATTCTGTTCGCGGCCTACCGCTGGGCAGGGGTCGCGCTGGCCTTCGGGTAGGCGCCGCACCGGAGGCAGAACGCGATGCGGGGGTGGGGCAGCGTGACGGCGCCGCAGGCTTGGCACATCAAGGCGTGCTGGAGGCCTTGCGCGGTGACCCGGATGCCGCCCAGGAACGGCAGGACCACGAGGCAGGTGGTGAACATCACGGCCGGGGCGAGGCTCAAGACCGAGAGGCCGCCGAAGAAGTACGCCTCCGCGGCGACCGCGGCCCAGGAGAGCGCCGTGAACAGGGCCAGGCAGACCGCCAGCGCCGTCGGGGAGAGGGTCTTCCGCATACCCGCGTGTGGCTTCCTCCGGCTACTTAAGGACCGTCGCGCGATTGTGGAACAGAGGGCTAGGCGGCCGCGCCACGATTTGACACAGAACCGGTTCCAAACAAAGTCCTTATAGAAGTTTCACCAAGTGTTCGCCTTGTGGGCGCCGGCCGCACCGACCTCATCGAGCAAGTGCGCCTCGTGCTTGCCCGCGCCGGCTTCGCCGTCAGCGAGCGCTGCGACCTGCGGCCGGTGAGCTTCGACCTGGTGGCGCGGCGCGACCGCGACCTGCTGGTGGTCAAGGCGCTGGCCAACGTCGACGCCCTGTCCGACGCCATCGCCCACGAGATGAAGGTCCTGTGCAAGTTCCTGGAGGCCCGGCCCCTTCTGGTGGGCGTCCGCGCCGGCAACGGGCCGTTGGAGGACGGCGTGGTCTATGCCCGCCATGACCTTCCCATCATGACGCCCGGCACGCTGGCCGGCTACCTCCTTGACGGTGACGCGCCCGTGGTGTTCGCGGCCCCCGGCGGCTTCTACGTCCGCCTGGACGCCGAGGCGCTGCGGCGTGCCCGCGAGGAGGCGCAACTCAGCCTTGGCAGCCTCGCCCAGGTGGCGGGCGTGTCGCGCCGTGCCATCCAGATGTACGAGGAGGGCATGAGCGCGAGCATCGAGGCCGCGATGCGGCTGGAGGCGTTCCTCCAGAGCGAGCTCATCCGGCCGCTGGAGCCGTTCGCCGCCTTCGACCCGGCCGCGTTCAGCCCGCCCGCCCCCGAGCCGGCGCAGGGCGGCGACCCGATGGAGGAGATGGTGACCCGGATGCTGCAGGCCCTCGGCTACGAGGTGCACGCCACCCGGCGCAGCCCGTTCAACGCCATCTCCCAGGAGGGCGGCGAGACGTTCCTGACCGGCATCGGCTCCGACTCGCCGGCGCTGCGCCGCCGTGCCCGCGTCGTGCACAGCGTCAGCCGGGTGCTGGAGCGGCCGGGCTTCTTCGTGATCGAGCGCACCACCCGCACCACCATCGAGGGGATGCCCGTGGTGTCGCGCACCGAGCTGCATCGGCTCGACGACCCGGAGAAGATCCTGGACTTGATCCTGGAGCGGCGCGGCCGCGACGCCGAGCCTGGCTCGCCTTAGCCGATCCGTTGCAGGAGCTGGGGCTTGGTGGCGGCCCAGAGCCGGTCGACCTCGTCGAGCTGGGCTGGGGTCGCGATGGTGCCGGCGCGCGCCGCGTGCTCGATGTTCTTTGAGGCGGTGGAGAGCTGCAACGCGCCGAAGGTGGCAGCGGTGGACTTGAGGGTGTGCAGCGCGCGCTGGAGCGTGGGCGCGTCGTTGGCGCCGGCCGCTTGGCGGCCTTCCGCGATGAGCTTGGGGGCCTCCTCCAGGAAGCTCTGCATCAATTCGCGCACCACCTCCATGTCGCCGCCCATGTCGTCGATGAGCTGGCGGAGGGTGGCTTCGTCGATCATGCGGCGGCGCCTCCGCGGACGGCGTGGACCCGCAGCATCTGGGCGAGCGCCTCCAGGCGGACGGGCTTGGCAAGGTAGTCGTCCATGCCGGCGGCCATGCAGCGTTCGCGGTCGCCGGGCATGGCGTCGGCGGTCATCGCGATGATGACGGGATGGTCCTTGGGCATGGCGTCGTGGATTTTGCGGGTGGCCTCCAGGCCGTCCATGACAGGCATCTGCACGTCCATGAAAACCATGTCATAATGTTTGGACCTGACGGCCGCGACGGCCTCCTCGCCGTTCTGCACGACGTCGGCGTGGTAGCCCAGCTTCTCCATCATGCGGATGGCGACCTTCTGGTTGGTGGGGTTGTCCTCGGCCAGCAGGATGGCAAGCCCGGCCGCGGCGGCCTCCTGGGGGGCGCGGTCAGCGAACAGGCTGAGCATGGTCTGCAGGAGGCGCGACTCGGCCACGGGCTTGGTGAGGAAGGCGGACAGGCCGGAGCCGGGCGGCAGCTCGGGCGGGCGCTCGCCGGCGGAGCTTGCCATGAGGATGGGGACCTCGCGGCTGGCGACCCGGGCGCGCAGCGCGGCCACGACCGCCGGGCCGTCCATGCTTGGCATCTGGTGGTCGAGCAGGATGAGGTCGAAGCGGGCGTGGCCGACCACCTCGAGCGCCTCGGCGCCGGAGGCGGCCTCGACGACGGTGACGCCCCAGCGTTCGAGCTGGCGGCGGAAGATGGAGCGGTTGGTGGCGTTGTCGTCCACCAGCAGCACGCGGCGGCCGGAGAGGCGGGCGGCGGCCTCGCGGTTGTCGTCCAGCAGGGCGCACGACGGGGCCACCACGGTGGCGCTGAAGGTCGAGCCCTTGCCGACCTCGGAGGCGACCTTGACGTCGCCGCCCATCATCTGCACCAGGCGCTTGGTGATGGCGAGTCCCAGGCCGGTGCCGCCGTAGGCGCGCGTCGTGGAGGCGTCCACCTGGCTGAAGCTGCGGAACAGCCGGTCGAGGCGGTCGGCGGGGATGCCGATGCCGGTGTCGCGCACCGCGAACTCCAGGCCGTGCCATTCGCCGGCGGGCGCGGGGCGGATGCTGAGCTCGACCTCGCCTTTCTGGGTGAACTTGACGGCGTTCGACAGCAGGTTCAGCAGCACCTGGCGCAGGCGGGCCGGGTCGCCGAGGACCGCGTCGGGCACGCCGGGCGCCACCGTCATGCGGACCGCGAGGCCCTTCTCGGCGGCGCGCGGCCGGATGAGGTTGAGGCAGTCCTCGCCGAGGCGGCGGACAGGGACGCTGATGCGCTCCAGCTCCAGCTTGCCGGACTCGATCTTGGAGAAGTCCAGGATGTCGTTGATGATGGTCAGCAGGTGCTCGCCGCTCTGGCGGATGGTCTCGGCCATGTCGGCGCGCTCGCCCTCCAGCCCGGAGTCCAGGAGCAGGCCGGTCATGCCGATGACGGCGTTCATGGGCGTGCGGATCTCGTGGCTCATGTTGGCGAGGAACTCGGCCTTGGCGCGGGCGGCGCGCTCCGCCTCGTTGCGGGCGGCCTCGAGCGCCTCCTCGCGGGCCTTGGACTCCGTGATGTCCTGCAAGGTGCCGATGGTCTGCCGGAGGGCGCCCTGGGCGTCGCGCACGGGGCGGCCTTCCATGTGGAGGTGGCGCACCTGGCCGTCGTCGCGCACGACGCGGAACGTGGCCTGGAACGGCTCGCCGGCGGCGGCGCGGCCGCGCACGGTGTCGAGCACCTGCACGTCGGCGGGGTGGACGACATGGCGGAGCGCGTCGTCGCTGGGCTGGGCGTCGTCACGGGCGCCGAGGATGCGGAACACCTGGCGCGACCAGGCCACTTGGCCGGTGGCGACGTCGCGCTCCCACGAGCCGACCTGGGCGATGCGTTGGGCCTCCTCCATGCGGGCCTGCGAGCGTTGCAGGGCGGCCTCGCGCACGCGGTCCTCGGTCACGTCCTGGATGGTGCCGACGAGCTGGACGACCGGGCCGCCGGGGCCGGCGCGCAGGGCGCGGCTCTCGCCGTGCAGGTGGCGCACCTGGCCGTCGGGCAGCACGATGCGGAACCCGCTGCGGACGTCGTGGCCGGCCAAGGCCTCGCCGTACTCGGCCTTGACGCGCTGGACGTCGGCGGGGTGGACGTGGCGGAAGAACGCCTCGGCGCTGGCGGGGATGCCGTCGGTCAGGCCGACGATGCGGTGCATCTCGTCGGACCATTGGGCTTGCCCGGTGGCCACGTCGAGGGTCCAGGAGCCGACGCGGGCGATGCGCTGCGCCTCGGCCAGCCCGGCGCGCGACTCCTGGAGGGCACGCTGCTCGGCCTTGCGCTCGCGGATGTCGTGCGCGACGCTGGAGATGCCGATGACGCGGCCGGAGCGGTCGCGGATCGGGCTCATGGTGAGCGAGACGTCGATCGAGACGCCGTCCTTCCGGAGGCGGCGGGTCTCGAACTGCTTGACCAGGTCGCCGAGGCGGACGCGCTCGATGAGGCCGGCCACCTCGCCCTTGCGGTCGGCGGGCTCCAACGACTCGAGCGGCTGGCCGATCATCTCGTCGCCGGTGTGGCCGTAGAGGCGCTGGGCGGCCTGGTTCCACGAGGTGACGCGGCCGTCGAGGTCGACGCTCAGGATGGCGTCCTCGCTGGAGGCGATGATGGCGGCCATGTGGGCCAACGTCGCCTCGGCCTGGATGCGCTCGGTGGTGTCGCGCACCACCATCGACAGCAGGATGCCGTCGTCGGTCTCGAGCGGCGCCTGGGTCATCTCGACCGGGAACTCGCTGCCGTCCGCGCGCAGGCAGTAGAGCTGCATGCCGGCGCCGACCAGGCGGGTGCCGCGCTGCATGGACGGGGCTTGCAGGGCGTGGCGCTGGCCCGGCCGGTCGGGCATGAGGCGCTCGAACGGCAGGCCCAGAAGCTCGGCGCGGGGGCGGCCGAACAGCCGCTCGGCCTGGGAGTTGACGAGGACGATGGCGGCCTTGGCGTCGGTGATCACCATGGCGTCCGGCGCGGACTCCAGGAGGGCGCGGAAGGTGCGCTCGCGGCGGGCGCGCTCGGTGACGTCGGTGGCGGTGCCGCTCAGGCGGACGGGGTTGCCGGCGGCGTCGAGGTCGACGCGGCCGATGCTGTGCACGACGCGCTCGACGCCGTCGGGGCGCACGACGCGGTGCTCGAAGGCGTAGTCCTTGCGGTCGGCCATGGCGCGGCGGATGATGCCATCGGCGCGCTCGCGGTCGTCGGGGTGCAGCGCCTGCAGGTAGGCGGCGTAGGTGGCAGGGAACTCCTGCGGGGTGCGGCCGAAGATGCGGTAGAGCTCGTCGCTCCATGCGATGCGGTCGGCGGCGACGTCCCACTCCCACGAGCCGACGTGGGCGGTCGCCTGGGCCTCCTCCAGCCGGGCCCGCGACTCCTGGAGCGCCCGGGCCTGGCGGCGACGCTCGGTCACGTCCTCCAGGGTGCCCATGAAGCCGAGGGGCGTGCCGTCGTCGGCGCTCAGGGGAACGGCGTGCATGGCGGCCAGGACCGTGGCGCCGCCGGCGTGGGGGAAGCGCATCTCGGCCTCGACCGGGCGGCGGGCGGCGACCGCGCCGTCCCAGTCGCGGCGGACGCGCGCCGCGTCGTCGGGGTGCACGGCACGCCAGACGGCGGTGCCGGCGGCGCCCGTGATGCGGTGCCAGGCCGGGTTGGCGTACTCCATGACCCCGTCGGGGGCGGTGCGGAAGATGCCGATGCCGCTGCTCTCGGCCAGGGTGCGGAAGCGCTGCTCGCTCTCCCGCAGCGCCCGGGTGCGCAGGGCGACGGTGGCCTCCAGCTCCTCGTCCTGGCGGCGGCGCTCGCGCACCAGCACGGCCAGCGGCAGGCTGAGGACGGCAAGGACGGCGAGGAAGACCTGGAGCGTCAGGTACGGGTCGCTGGCGGGCAGGATGGCGCGGCCGGCGAGGTTGCCGGCGACCGCGAAGGCGCCGACGACGTTGGCGGCCAGGATGGCGCCGCGGGCCTCGAAGCGGAACGCGGCCCACACCACGAGGGGCAGGCTAAGGATGGCCCAGACGCGGGCGAACTCGATGGGGGCGTAGGCGAAGGCGGCGAGGCTGACGCCCAGGATGGTGGCGGCGAGCGCTGCCGCCTCCAGGCGCCGGCCCCGCAGCGGGCCGGGCTGGCTCCACAGCAGCACCAGCGGGGCCACCAGCAGCACGCCGACGGCGTCGCCGAGCCACCAGACCCGCGCCATGTACACGAAGCTGGCCGTGGGGTCGCCGACGGCGTGCAGGAAGCCGACGCCGACCAGGGCGCCGGGGATGGCGGCGACCGGCATGGCGGCGAGATAGGCCGTCACCCGGCCGGCGGACTGGAAGACGGCGCGGCCGCCGAGGGCGCGCAGCATGGCCCAGCCGGCCAGTGCGCCGAGGGTTGCGGCGACCGCGATGCCGAGGCCGGTGAGCGGGTCGCCGCTCGCGAGGGCGTTGGCCGCGAAGCTGCCGGCCAGGACGCCGGGGAACGCGCGCCAGCCGAGCAGGGTGAGGCCAGCGACCGCGAGGCCGGCGGCGGGCCAGAAGGGGCCGGCCATCGACGCGGTCGGCAGCATCAGGAAGGGCAGGGCCGTCGCAGCGTAAGCCAGCGCGAGCAGCAGGGTGCCCCACAGCGTGCGAGCCGACGGCGCGGCCATCAAGCCCATTCGAAGGGTCAGCCTATTTGGCAGACGGCCCGCAAAGCATCTATACCTTGGGCTAGGCGGACGGGGTGTCCCCAGGAGCGGCGGCGTCCTCGAGGATGCGTGCCAGGGCCTCCAGGCGGACCGGCTTGGAGATGTAGTCGTCCATGCCGGCCGCCAGGCAGCGCTCGCGGTCGCCGGGCATGGCGTCGGCCGTCATGGCGACGATGCGGACCTTGCTGCCGGCGGCCCGCAGCGCCCGGGTGGCCTCCAGGCCGTCCATGCGCGGCATCTGGACGTCCATGAGGACGAGGTCGTACGGCTGACGGTCGAGGGCGGCCACCGCCTCCTGGCCGTCGTTGGCCACGTCGGCGCGGGCGCCGAGCTTCTCCAGCAGGCGCAGCGCGACCTTCTGGTTGACCTGGTTGTCCTCGGCCACCAGGATCTTGAGCCGGGACGGCGCGGCCGGGGCGCTCGGGGCCACCACCGTGCGCGGCAGGCCGGAGGGCGCGAAGATGTCCACCAGCGTGTTCAGCAGCTGCGACTGCTTGACGGGCTTGGTCAGGAACGCGCTGACGTCGAGCCGCGAGGTCGAGTAGCCCTCGGGCTTGGTGCCGAGCGAGCTTGCGACCACGATGGGCAGCTTGCCGGGCGGGAACAGCCGGCGCAGCTCCTGGGCCAGCTGGACGCCGTCCATGTCGGGCATCTGGTGGTCGATGATGGCGAGGTCGAAGTGCTCGCCGCTGCGGACCCGCTCCAGCGCCTGCGGGCCTGAGTCGGCCTCGCGCACCCGCAGGCCCCAGCGCTCGCATTGGAGGCGGAAGATGCGCCGGTTGGTGGCGTTGTCGTCCACCACCAGGACGCGCAGGCCCTTGAGCGCCTCGACCTTGCCGTGGGGGCGCTCGCGCTCCGGCACCGGGGCGGGGATGGCGGGGATGGCGACGTGGAAGCTGCTGCCCTTGCCCATCTCGGACTCGGCCCAGATGCGGCCGCCCATGAGGCCGGTGAGCCGCTTGCTGATGGCGAGGCCGAGGCCGGTGCCGCCGTAGCGCCGCGTCGTCGAGGCGTCCACCTGGGTGAACGACTGGAACAGGCGGCCGAAGCGGTCGGGCGGGATGCCGATGCCGGTGTCGCGGACGGTGAGCTGGATCTCCTGGCGGCCCTCCGGGTCGTTGGCGGTCCTCATGCTGACGACCACCTCGCCGTGCGGGGTGAACTTGACCGCGTTGGAGAGCAGGTTCAGCAGGATCTGGCGGAGGCGGCCGGGGTCGCCGAAGATGGCGGGAGGCAGCTCCGTCTCCTGCAGGTAGCCCAGTTCCAGGCCCTTCTCCTGCGCGCGCTGGGCCACCAGGTCGAGCGCCTCCTCGACGATGCGCGACGGCTCCATCGGGACGCGCTCCAGCTCCAGCTTGCCGGATTCAATCTTCGAGAAATCCAGGATGTCGTTGATGATGGTCAGCAAGTGCTCGCCGGAGGCGCGGATGGTGTTGGCGAACTCCAGCTGGTCGGTGTCGAGCTCCGTGTCGATCAAGAGGCCGGTCATGCCGATGACGGCGTTCATGGGCGTGCGGATCTCGTGGCTCATGTTGGCGAGGAACTCGGACTTGGCGCGGGCGGCCTCCTCGGCGGCGGCCTTGGCGTCCCGCAGCTCGCCCTCGAAGCGGCGGCGCTCGCTGACGTCGCGGATGGCGGCGGAGACCAGCGTGCCCTCCTCGGTCTGGATGGGGCTGAGGCTGACCTCGATGGGGAACTCGCGCCCGTCGCCGCGCAGGCCCCACAGCTCCAGGCCGGCGCCCATGCGGCGGGCCCGCGGGTCGCCGAAGAAGCCCGTGCGGTGGCCTTGGTGGCGGCCGCGGTAGCGCTCCGGCATGAGCATCTCGACGGGGTGGCCGATGATCTGGTCGCGCGGCTTGGCGAAGATCTTCTCGCTCTGGGCGTTGGCGAGCGCGACCTTGCCGTCGGGGCCCACGATGACCATGGCGTCGGGCGCGGACTCCAAGAGGTCGCGGAACTTGCGCTCGCGCGCCTGGCGGGTCGTGATGTCGCGCAGGATGGCGGTCGTGAGGTTGCCGCCGCGGCCGGTCCAGCGCGAGATGGAGGCCTCGACCGGGAACTCGGTGCCGTCCCGCCGCACGCAGACCCACTCGATGGTCAGGGCCTGCCCCTCGGCGCGGGTGGCGGCCTCGCGCACCTCCTGTTTCCTGGGCCGCAGCCGCTCCGGCATCAGGATGTCGGCGTGCTTGCCCACCAGGTCGGCGGCGTTGCGCTCGAACATCCGCTCGGCGGCGCGGTTGGCCAGCACGACGACGTCGTTCTCGTCGAACGTGAGGATGGCGTCGCTGGCGGTCTCGAGGACGGTGCGCAGCTGCTCGCCGGCCGACTGGACCTGCACCTCGACCCGGCTGGTGCTGCTGGCCATCGGCCACACGATGGCGAGGCAGACGACGATGGTCACCAGCGCGAACAGCGCCAACCCTTGGGCATAGACCAGGACGCCGGCGGACTCCATCAGCAGCGGGATGGCGCCGATGGCCGGCGGCAGCAGCACCGACAACGGCAGCAGCACGCGCGCCAGCTGGCCACCGGAGCCGTCGCGCACCGCGACCTCCAGGGCGCCGGTCTCGGGCCGCAGCAGCACGACCGCGAGCGGCAGCAGGGTCGCGCACACGGCCACCGGCAGCGGCAGCGGGCCCCAGGCGTAGCCGAACGGGATCTCGGTGACACCGTACATCTGGGCCAGCAGGGCGCCGAGGCCGAGCACGAACGCCATGGCCAAGAGCCCCTCCGCGAGCCGTTGCCGCAAGCCCAGGAGCGCGACGCCGGCGCCAAGCAGCAGCAAAGCGAAGGCCGACTGGACCGGGGCCCCCAGGCCGCAAACGGCGGCCGCCAACCCGAACACCACCAAGGCCACACGGGACCGGGAGGCCGGCAGGCAGCACCAGCCGAGGACCCCCAGCAGCGCCAAGACCAGCCCGGCGGCCTCCGGCAGGGTCGCCGCCGGCCGCAGCGCCGTCAGGCTCGCCAGCCGCGGGTAGCCCACGAACGGGCCCAAGAGTGCTGCCGCCGCCGTCAGGCCGGCGCCGGCCGCAAGGCCGCGGCCGAGGGCGCCCATGAGGACGACCCGACGGCGCTCGGCGGTGCTTCGCACGGTTGTCCCAAGTCCCTTCCACACTTGGGTTTGCCGGGTCATGTCCTCAAGACGCGGGCTTGGACGAGGCCCGCAACCCTTTCAGCATCCAGGGGTTCCGGATCGCGTGGCCAGGTACCTGCTTGTGGACGACTCCCCCACCATCCGTTTGGGGCTGGCGGCCGCGATCCGGCAGGCGGCGCGCGGCGCGACCGACATCGTCGAGGCGACCGACGCCAAGAGCGCCCTGACCTCGTTCCGCGAGAAGAAGCCGGACGCGGTCTTCCTGGACATCATGCTCGGCTCCGGCGAGAGCGGCCTGGACGTGCTGCGCCAGATGCTGGAGATCCAGCCCAACGCCCGCATCATCCTGGTGACCGGCCTCCCGGCCAACGACCCCAAGGTGGTCGACGGCGTCAGCTCGGGGGCGTTCGCGTTCCTGCCCAAGCCGGCACGCACCGACTCCATCCGCAAGATCCTCAACGACATGGAGACCGAGGCGGGGCGCTTCGGCCGGATTCGCTAGCACGCCGGCGCGGCCTTGTTCGCCAGCCGCAGCAGCTTCTCCTGATGGGGCACCCACGCGAGCGCCGCGTGGTGCTTGAACGACTTGGCCGGCACCGCGTAGTCGTGGCAATCCCCCGGGCTGGCCCGGTTCACGAGCAGGTTCTGGCAGCCCGCCGGCCGGGCCGCGAACGGCAGCGTGCAGCCCATGGGACCCAGCAGCGTGCACACGCCTTGGGCAGTCGGGTCGAAGGGACCAGGCTTGCTGTTGGCGTTGCGGGGGCGCACGTAGTAGGCCCGCCGCAGCCGCTCCGGGTCCTGGCAACGCGGGCAGCCGCCATCGCAATCCACGTCGAAGCAGTGCTTCCCCGGCCGCGGGTCGCCGTCCCACCAAGCCAGCACCAGGCGGCCGGCGCGCAGGCCGTCCGCGAGCTGGTCGTCGGTGAGCTGGTCCGGCAGGTAGGCGCCCGGGAGCGTCTTGCAGCACTGCCCGCCGCAGGCCCGGCAGGTCGCCAGGTCCTCGTTGTTGGCGATGGGCAGCCCAGCCACGGCCCCTGGCCTTGCGGGAGAGGTCTTGGACTTTGCTCATATGCGCCGGCGGGTTGCGCGGGGCGATGCTGCTGGCCCAGAAGCTGAACCTCAAGGCGCAGAAGGTCGCGGTGCTGAACGCGCCCAAGGGCTTCACGCTCGACGCCCCCGCCACCAAGGCGCCGAAGCCCGGCGACGCGGTGCTGCTGTTCGTCCAAGACATGGCGGAACTGCAGAAACACAAAGGGCCCGTGGTGGCGGCGGCGACCCGCGACGACCTGGCCTGGGTCGCCTACCCCAAGGCCGGCCAACTGGGCACCGACCTCAACCGCGACGTCGTCCACGACGCGCTCTTGGCCGACGGCATCCAGGCCGTGCGCAACATCGCCATCGACGAGGTCTGGAGCGCGCTCAGGTTCAGGCCATCCTAGCAGGGCCGGGGGCCGCCATGCGCGTGAGCGCACAGGACGAGCGTGCCGGCCCGCGCGCGAAGCGGCGCGCCGGCGCGAGGAGCGGCCCCCTCGTCGTCGAGGGGTACGGGGCCCGAAGGACCCTTGCTCCGTCGGATGCCACCAGGCCATCCGCTGCGGGTACTGCAGGTTTGGACGCCCGGCCCGCAGGGACGGGCGGCCAGCGAGCGCAGCGAGCGGAAGTTGCAGGCGCGCGCCAGGGTGGACAAGCCAGGAGGCGCGCGCAGCGCGTCCTACTGCTGTTCCCATTCCTGCGCGTACTGCAGGTTCTCGAACTCTTCCTCGGCGCTGAACTCGACGCCGCGGCCCTCGCGCTGGTGCTCGCCGACGGCGAACTCCAGGTCCATGGTGAGCTCGCGGAACAGGGCCTCCAGCGTCTTGGAGGTGAGCTCCTTGTCGCCCTCGGTCTCGGTCCAGATGACGGCCGCGAAGGTGCCGTTCTTGTTGCGCAGGATCTCCACGCGGGCGAGCTGCTCTTCCATGGGGGCCATGGTGCCGGGCCCGGTACTTGAGGATTGCTGGGTGGGCCTTTTCTGCATGAAAGACGGGATGCGATGCCTTGAAGACCGTCATGCGGTGGCCCGCGCGGCGGCAGCCATGGTGGCCAGAATCCGGAAGCTGGGCGACGACGACGTGGACGGGCTGTGCAAGCTGTGGGCGGAGTTCGCGCGCATGCGGGAGGGCTTGACCCACTCGAAGATCCTCAACGAGGACGCCGCCGACTACTTCTTCGCGTACGCCACGGGGCTGCTGTCGCGCAAGGACACCTTGACCATCGTGGCCGAGGACGAGGGCAAGCTGGTGGGCTATCTGATCGCGACCAAGCAGCGCCGCCCGCCCATCTACCACCACACCAAGGTCGGCTACCTGTCGGACGCGTTCGTGACGGACAGCCACCGCGGCAAGGGCATCCTGCGCCAGTTCATGGACGAGTTGCAGAAGTGGTGCAAGGCCGAGGGCATCACCGCCATCGACGTCCAGTTGTTCGAGAACAACAAGGAGGCCCAGGCGATCTACCGCAAGCTGGGCTTCAAGGACTACCGGATCCTGCTGCGGCAAGAGGTCGCGGCCATGGCGCCGCCGCCGGCGAAGTAGCGCACGCGGTTCGGCAATCGGGAAACGTGGCGTCAGGTTGCGTAGGCCCTGCAACCTGGCATGGCTGTCCATGACCGTCCGAACCTTGGCCTGGGTCACCGCGGGCCTCGTCCTTGTTGCCTGCGGCCCGGCCCCCGCCGCTGCCACCTACGGAAGCTCCTACTGGGAGGATGTCGCGTTGACGGTCCAGACCGCGGTCCAGACCGTGTGGACGTCGCAAGGCGAGCAGGTCTGCTACCCCATCGAGGGCACCGGCAGCCGCCCGGCCGCTGTGGTGTACCCGGTCCTGAACATGGTCATCCTGAACCAATGCCTCGTCGGCGCCACCAGCGCCGCGATGGAAGGCCCCGTCATCCTGGCCGGCGGCTTCGGCCATGGCAGGGGCATGCCCACCGAGGTCACCGTCTCGGACGGCGACGCCACCTGGACCTCCGTCGCCGTCGAGTGCGCCCCGCCCGCCGGCAGCATCGACCCGCCACGCCTCCTGGCCTACCCCAGGCTGGACCTGTACGTCCTGAAGGCCTGCTCCCTGGTGCCCGGCAGCACCTGGGACACCCTCACCGTCACGCTCCAGCTCACGCTGGCCTAGGGTTGGCGATGCCCGTCCTCATGGCCCGTGCGGCCCTGGAATGCCGGGGGGCCCGAAGGCAAGGCTGGGGGCCGTGCCGGCCGCCGCCCAACGTGGCTCCATTTCGGCTACACGGCGTTCCCAGATGGGCCGCAAGGCTTCAACCGGAGCCGGGTTTCGTCCGGCCCAGCTTGGCCGCCGGCGGACTCCGTTGGCGGCCGGGCAACTTGGTGAACACAATGAACAGCAAAATGATCGCTGGCGGCATCGCCCTGGTCTTCGTGGCCATGGCCGTCCCGACCAACGCCTACCACATCGTCGGCACCGGCACCCTGGACATCAACAACCCGCACGCCTGGACCTCGCGCGTCGGCGTGAGCTTCCCCGACCAGGACCCCTTGACCAACTCCGGCCTCCTGTGTCCGGTCATCCGCAACCTGTACGGCATCGACCCCCTGCTTGACGGCATCATCGACGGCCTCTGCACCGACGCCCCCGCCTGGGACGCCGGCGACGGCATCTTCGGCTTCACGGTCTGCGAGCAGAACACCGATGTCCTGACGGGCCCCGGCCACGCGGGCTTCGGCGGCCTGTGCAGCATGAACCCCGGCTTCACCGGCAACCCCTGCTCCGCCACCGCCTCCCGCTCGAACGGCGCCTTCAGCGCGTACAACGGCGGCGCGTGCAAGACCACGGCCACGGACACCCAGCCGACCATCGCCACCGTTGCCCGCAAGTGGACCCAGATCACGATGCAGGGCCCCGTCAGCATCTTCCCGCTCCCCAACGGCACCCCCGCTGGCGACGTCAAGTTCCTGAACGACTGCGGCAGCACCGGCACGGCGTTCGTCTACGACGAGCAGTACTACTACACGATGTTCAGCGGCCACGTCTCGGGCTTCCCCTCCCAGGACGTCACCCCGAACACCTTCGGCACCTACACGGCCGCTACCTACAACGGTGGCACCACCGCCGGCGACCCCACCACCGACGCGAGCCTGACGGCCTGCGGCGGCCCGGTCCCGGCCTACACCGCGAACTAAGCGTAGTAGCAGTTCCCTTCCCCCCTCTTCCCTTCGTTTTTCCGTCTGGCTCCCTCAGCCACCTTGAAATCCCCCTCCCCAGTCGAGCAGGCATGGCCGTCTGGAGCGACCGCGACATCCTGGCCGCCCAAGCGGACGGCCGGTTCGCCACCGTCCCCTGGCACCCCGAGGACTTGACCCCCAACGGGCTCGACCTGCGCATCGGCTCCATCCTGGTGCCGGCGTTGGCCGCGTCGCCCTTCAGCGCCGGCCGCGTCCCGGTGCCAGCCATGTCGCGCTTCGTCGTCGGCACCGCCGCCGTCGTGCGGCTGCCCGTCGACGCCGCCGGCTCGCTGTGGCTGCGCTCCAGCTACGCCCGGCGCGGTGTCCTGGCCTCCTTCGGCAAGGTGGACGCCGGCTTCGAGGGCAACCTTACGCTGGGCGCCTTCAACGCCAGCGACCAGGCGCTGGAGGTCTCCATCGGCGACCGCTTCTGCCAGCTCGTGCTCGAGGGCCTTGCCTCCGAGCCTGTCAAGCCCTACGCCGAGCGCTCCGGCAACTACCAGGGCCAGCGCGGCATCACCCTCGCGCCAGGCAAGCCATGAGCCTCCCGGTCCTGCCCAGCATCCCCGCCAAGGGGAACCCGTGCCGGGACCTGGGGTGCAGCGCCTGCTGCCACGACATCGAGATGATCCTGACCGACGCCGACCTGGCCCGCCTTCAGGCCGTCCGGCCCGGCGAGGACTTCTGGTTCCAGGCCGACGACGGCTATCTCCAGCTGCGGACGCGGTCAGGCCCGCCCGCCGCGGGCGGCGCCGGCAAGCCGTGCTGGTTCCTCGGCGCCGACGGGGCCTGCACCGTGTTCGCCGACCGGCCCGAGGGCTGCCGGCTCTATCCCGCCGTCTGGGACGACGCCTTGCGGGCCGCCGAGCTGGACGCCGACTACTGCCCCAACACGGAGCGTTTCCTGCTGCCGCCCGCCACCGGCGACGCCGTCCGCCGCCTGGCCCAAAAGCTGCAGGCCGAGCTGTCGGCCCGGCGCGGCCAAGGCGAATCGGTTTAGACGCGGCGGCCGGCTCGCCCGCCATGGCCGACTGGACCGCCGACCTCGCCGTGGCCGCAGGCATCCTGCTCGGCGGCATCGCCCTGCTCTTGGCCGTCCTCGGCGTGGTGGCGTGGCGCCGCCTGCGGGCCGGCCGCCTGCTCTGGGTCAGCGCCGCGTTCGCGGGCTTTGCCGCCGAGGGCGCCTACTTGGCGTGGCTGGCCTACCAGCGGCGCGCCGACGTGGCCGAGGGCGCCGCCGGCGAGTTCCCCATCCTCGCGCTGGCCAACCTGGGCATCGTCCTCTGCCTCTACGTCGCCGTCCTCAAGCGGTGAACCCCGTGGGCCCGGACGCGGACTCGGTGCTGGACCTGGAGGCGCGGCGGCGCATCGTCGCCTTCGTCCAGGGCAGCCCGGGCCTGCACCTGCGCGCGTTGGCCGAAGCCCTCCAGATGCCGGTGTCCACGCTGGAGTACCACTGCTACCACCTGGTGCGCCACGGTCACCTGCTGACGCGCGAGCAGGGCTCCTACAAGTCGTTCTACCCCGGCGAAGGCATGGACCGGCGCGACCGCGACATCCTGGCCCACGTCCGCCACAAGGTGCCGCGCGACATCTGCACCCACCTGCTCCTGAACCCCGGCGCCACTCCCAAGGAACTGAAGGAGGTCGTCGGCCTGTCGGGGCCCACCCTGACGTTCCACCTCAACAAGCTCCGCAAGGCCAACCTGGTGCGCGAGGAGTCGGCCGGGCGCACGAAGCGCCTGTTCGTGGTCGACGGCGAGCGGGTCGCGGGCGTCCTCGTGACGTATCGGCCGTCGTTCGTCGATGACGCCGTCGACCGGTTCAGCGAGGCGTGGATGGCGTTGGCGCCGCCGGAGAAGAAGGGGCCGGACGCCTGACCTACCAGGTCCTGCGCCGCGGCACGAACAGCGCCACCGCCGCCACCAGCACGCCCGCGGCGCCCACCAGCAGGCCGACGAACACCGTCGGCTCCGCCAGGCCCGCGATGGTGAACACGTGCGTGCTCCAGTGCGGCACGCTGACCATGACGTGCAGGCCGGACTCGTCCTCGACCACCCAGTACTCGGGCTGGCCGGCGTCGTCCGTCGCGTCCAGGACGTCCTGCAGGCTGGCGGCCTTGCGGAACACGACCTCCGTCAGAGTCTCGCCGGCGCCCTCGCCGTTGACGTCGTAGTAGCGCAGCGCCAGGCGGGAGCCCTCCAGCACGGCCGGGTCGATGTTGACCACGACCGTCCGGCCCGCCGCCAATTCGGCGCTCACCTGGATGCGGATCGGGTCGGCCGCGGAAGCGCCGCCGTCGGCGCCCTCGACCTCGACCTCCAGCTCGTCGTAGGCCACGACCTCGACGCCGTCGGCGCCGCGCTTGACGTCGACCTCGGCGCCCAGCCGGCGGTCCTGGATGGCGCGCTCGACCTCGGGCCGCCGGCCCGCCTCGCTGCCGGCCGGGGTGAGGTGGAACGAGGCGGCGCCGCGCACCACCAAGGCGGTGCCGTCGAGCGTGAGGTTGTCGGCGCGCACCATGGCGACGCGGCCGTCGATGCGCACCGCGGCGCCGGGCCCGTCGCGGCGGACCTCGGCGCCGTCGGGCAGCTCCAACCGCAGGCCCGCCTCGCCTTGGTAGCGCAGCAGGCCCTCGGGCTGGTCGACGACGACCATCTTGCCGCCGTCCTGGCGCAGCACCAGCTCCTTGCCGTGCGCCTCGCTCTGGACCGGGGTGCCGCCGAGCAGGCGGGCGGCCTTGAGGACCAGGAGGCCCTCGACGCGCATCTCCTGGATGCCGTCGGGCGCCACGGTGAGCGTCACGAAGCGGCGGTCGCCCGGGCCGCGCAGGTCGCACGAGCGGTTGGCCTCGGGCTTGCAGGCGCGGCACGCCCTGCCGTCCTGGCCTTCGCCATCCTTGCACTGGGAGCTGCACGCGTCGCCCTTGCCGTCGCCGTCGGCGTCCTTCTGCTCCGGGTTGGCGATGGCGGGGCAGTTGTCGGACTTGTCCGGCACGCCGTCCCGGTCGCGGTCCTGGCGGTCGGGGCCGCCGCTGGGACCAGACTGGGCCACCGTGAGGCCGGGGGCCGCCACGAGGACGGCCACAAGGAGAACGGCCACGGCGCGGAGCATGGGTGCCCATCCCACCTTGTGGGCTATAAGGGCGCTCGGACGGGCGTCGAACGATGGTCGCGGCCCCCGCCCGGCGGCACCGTAGCTTCGGTGCATAGCTAGGGACTTCTGGCCCCCCACGCCCGCTTGTGGCCGCTCACGCACACCTCGGAGGGTCGCCACGCACACTTTTGGCCGCCCTTGCACGGTGGGTCAAGCGGAGGATTTCCTGCCGCATGACGCACAAGCCGACTAGGGCGAAGCAAGCAACGACTAGCACCAGGACGGCGGCGAACGCCGTCCAAAGCAGCGCCTTCGCGGCGACCGGCACCGGAAGCCACGTTGCAAGGCTGGCCAGCAAGGCGGCGAGGCTGCTGCCGCAGGCCAAAAAGCGCCAGGAATCCTCCTGGCAGGACGTTCGAGATTCAGGCTTGGGGTTGCGAATGGGGTTCGTCTTAGGGTCCTCCTTGGTCCCGACCCCCCTTCCTTCCGGTGGGCCGGGTCCAAGGTCGCGCCCCATCCAAGCCGTTCTTTTTCGATGGTCGGGCTACGCGGGAACTACACCACGACGACGGCCTGCCTGCACCATTTCCGGGTTGCCGGAAGTGGTCGGCCGGGCCGCCGTCGCGGGCGCTTCCAGGCCGGATGCCTGGGGCGCCAAACTCCGCGACCGTTGGCGGTTAGGGGGCGTGGCCCCCTGCCCGTCCCATCGGGGCGGGCAAGCCGACCACGCATCCACCCCGCTTGACCGTTTCGCAGGCAGGCGAAACTACGCGGTCCCGCCGCGTTCCAGGTCCACCACGACAAGCCGGGCAAGGTTCCAGGCAAGGGCCGCGCAAAGGGCCTCATTCGCCAAGGCCGCCGGGTCGCGGCTCACAAGCTCCGCGCCCAGAAGCGCCGTGAAGCGCCGGGCCGCTTCCTCGGCGCCGGGCGCCTCGATGACCGGCTCCGAGGGCATGGGGTCCAGGCGCGCAAGAAGCCCATACGTTGGCGTCCACGACGCCAGGAACAAGAGCGGGCCGAGGGGCGTCGAGAACGCCAAGGCGCCCCGGTTGAGGGCGTCGGGGCGGGTGGCGTCCTGGGGCCGGGCGGCGGCCAAGGTCCAATCCTTCATGGCGCGCAGGAGCGCGTCGGTCTTGCCTTCCGCCAGGAACCGGCGCACGGTGGCCCGGCTCACAGGCGCATAGGCTCCCGCCGACTTGAGGGTGCCCCGCGTGGCGGCGCGCATGACGGCCTGATGCGCCACCGCGATAGGGCTGCACCTGGGGCGCCCCTTGCCCGGCGCCTGTGGCGCCGCGGCGGGGCTGGCGTCGAGCATACGCGCCAAGACCCCAGGCAGGCGTTCCGGCAAGAGGCGCGCCGCTTCGGCCTCCAAGGCGTCCCGCCGCGCCGATTCCGCAATGGGGCTCACGGTGGCCGGAAGGCGCACGGCGCCCACGACCTCCAAGACCGCCAGGATGTGTGCGCACGGCTGCGCCGCGTGGTGGCGGCGGTCGCTGCTGCACCGCCACGTTCCGCCCCTGCGATAGACGCGCACCGGTTCCGCTCCCGGCCGCGCCCCGGCGACCCGGTAATGGTCCGGGTCCACGCGCTCAACACCCGAGGCGGCGAGGATGCACCGCGCCCCGGCAAGGACGCGGCGATGAAGGCGGCTCGGGTCTAGGGTTTCCATTGTTCGCGCACCCCCCCTTCGCCCTTGGGCGGGAACCGCTTGCGAAGCTCGCGCTCCATGTCCGATAGGCTGCGCCACGGCCGCGAGCGTAGGCGCTCGGCGCCTTCCGTGAAGTCCACCACCACGCCGGGCCGGTCCTCGGTCGGGGGGTGGCGTTCTTCCATGTGGATGAGGCGCTGGATGTTCCACGCCAACACCATGCACCCGACTTCGACCTGAAGGGCGGTGGCGTCCTTCTTGCCATCGCGGCGACGACCCTTGCAATAGATTTCGTCCCCGAGTCGGGCCTTGAAGGCGGCGTTCCCGGTTTCGGCGTTGTTGCGCAGGTTCGCCTTCGCCTCATGCCCCTCCGGGTCCATGATGCTCCCGAGCATGGCGGCCTTGCGATACTTCTTCGAGTGGTCGCTGTTGGTGGGGATGCCGGTGTCGCGTATCTTGATGTGCGCCTCGATGCCGTGATAGTCGGCGTATTGGAAGATGTAGTTGGCATCATACGCCTTGTCGCCGCCAATCTCCTTGACCTCCAGCATGAAGCGCGCCCGCTCCAGCAAGGCAAGAAAGCGCGGCGCCTCACCGAAGGGTGAATCCTGGAAGTGGTAAGACAGGATGGCGGTGGACTCGTAGCCCCACAAGAACTCCGCAAAGGCCCAGGTATGCTTTCTGGGTTTCTCCAAGAGGGACGCGAGGCGCTTCGCCTCGGCCTCGGCTTCCCGCGCCCGGCGCCGAAGGTCCACGGCGGACAAGACGGCGTTGGGCGGGAGCTTGTCGAGCTTCGACTTCTTCGGCTTCTTCTTGCCGTTGCTGCGGCGATACCGTTCGTCGTAGTAGGCGCGGAAGTGCTGCGGCGACAAGCCGGTTCCGTCCGGGTCGAGGCGGCGCTCCAGGTCATGCAGCGGCCACGTTGAGAGCGCCACGAGCATTTCCATGATGCGCGCCGAGTCGGGGTCGGCGTGGAAGCGTTCGAGCGTGGAGGCGCAGCAGGCGCCCCACGGGTTGTCAAGGCCGGAGCTGGCCTCGAAGCTCACGCGCTGCTGGACGCGCATCACGGCCTGGTGGACGACGGCCCTTAGGTCGCGCTTGGGGTGGCCGCCCTTCTCCTTCGCGGCGTCGGGTTCCGCGCCGGGCTCCGGCTTGTCCTTCGGTTCAGGCTCGGGCTTGGGGGTGGCCATGATGGCGGGCACCCCGGCTTCTAGGATGGCCTGCAAGACCTCGGGGAACCGCTTGGCCATGCGGCGCCATGCGCGGCGCTCGGCGGCGCGGTCGCGGCCCTTGCGGTGGACCGTGGCGGCGGTGTTGGGCATGGCGATGTGCTGGAGCCGAACGAACGCCACTATGAGGTGGATGCACGGCGCGTCCTGGTTGGCATGGCCGTGGTGGTCGTCGTCGCAATGCCACAGGTCGTCATGGCCCTTCCAGACCGTGATGCGCGTTGCGCCGGTCTTGGGGCCTAGCACCTCGTAGATTTCGCTGGCGTCCTTGCTCTTGCCGACATGGAGAACCGCGTCGGGGTGCTGCAAAATCTCAAGCGCCTGCTGGCTGACGTTGGCGCGCAGGCTGGCAAACTGAATCATGGCCGCGCCCTCAAGCCGAAGATGACGCGCAGCAAGGTCCCCGCCACGCCGGGGCGCGGCGGCATCTGCGTCAATGCCTGCCGGATGGCTACGGCGGCGCGGTGGGCGCTGTGGGCGTCGTCTGCGACGGTGGCGAGGTGCCCGCCGCATCCCTGCGCGTCCCGGAACACGCGGCGGCACACCGGGCACTCCGTCATGCTCGAACCTCTTTCGCCAAGCCTGGGGCGGGTCGCGCCTCGGTCATGCTTGGCTCCTGGGTTTTCCTGGTCTTGGGCGTGGAACCCGTCAAGTGAAACACCACTGAAGCAGGCCCCCTGAAACGGGGGGTCACCCCGGCGACCTTCGCGGCCTCCCGCGTCGTTGGGAACGTCATGGCCGCGCCCCTGGCGGCTTCTGGCAGAAAGGCACGCATGGGAGCGAAAGCCGTCCATGGAGGCGATGGGCGGTTTTCGGTTGCGGCGCATGGTGCCCGCGTGGCTCGTTCTGACACAAAGCCACAAGTTCGCCAAAAGCGACTCCACGACTCGGCGGCGACTGGTGGTTGATAAGGCGCTGCGACCCTGGCGAGGGTCGCGTGTCCGCATGGCTGTCCGCAGCCTTGTCCCCGATGAGGGTGGGGTTGTCCTTGTCCGCGTCCCTGTCCGTGTCCGCGTGGCCGTCCCGGGACGCTTCCCTTCCTGGTCCGTGTCCTTGTCCGCGACCGGCCGCGTCCCTGTCCTTGTCCGCGTCCCCGTGTCCGCGTCCCCATGGCTGTCCGCGCGTCGTGCGGACACGCGACCCTCGCCAGGGTCCGGTGTTTGGCGCGGCCTCTGGCTGGCTGTTTGGTGAAGTGGGTGGGGGGCGCGGCTGGCCGGGTGGCTGGCTGGCAGGCTGGCCGATTGATTGGCCGGGCTTCCTGGGGCTGATTGATTGGTTGGCTGGCTGGCGGCGGGTGGCTGGCTGAATGGAGCCCTTGGCTGGCTGGAGGCCCGGCTGCGCCTTGCCAAACACGATGCCCTGGCCAGGGTCCGCCGTTCGCGGGCGCGTGTTCGCGTGGGCTTGCGAACGCCGAACGAACACGGAAGAACCTCCTGGCGGACGCGAACGAACGCGAACGCAGCGGGCATGGCGCGGCGTGCGAACATCCAACCCTCGCCAGGGTCGAATGGTCGGCGGCGCCGGAAACCACGCCCGCCGACCGTTCAACCGACCAACCGGCCGACCATGCGACCGACCGACCAAGTGATGAGCGGGAACCGGCCGACCAAGCAACCGACCACCGACCGACCGTTCAGCGTGGGCGGCGGCCACCGACCGACCAATGGCCGGTTCCAGGAAACGACCGTTCGACCCTGGCGAGGGCATCAGGGCCACCTCGTGCCGGGCTTGGGCTTGCGCGGGTCGAAGCCCGGCAAGCGGCCCCAGATGCCTTGTTCGGCCTGGGCGCGCCGGGCGGTTTCTTGGGCGGCCCGCTCGGCAGCACGGGCGCGTTCCGCCTCGCGCTCGGCTATCCGCCGCGCTTGCCGCTCGGCCGCCTGCGCGCCAAGCGTGGCCCATGTCTCCGGCATGAGCCACCGCGCCACGGCGGGCGACACGCCGGGCGGCATGGCCGGCGCCTGCGGCGCGGCCTGGACCGCGGGCCGCGCCACGCTCGGCGCGGGCGCCACCGGCCGGGCGGCTGGCGCGGCTGGGGCGGGCCGGGGCGCGGGCGCGCTGGGCGCGGCGGCCTGGGCGTGGGCGGCGGCCACGGCGGCGCTCGGCTGGCGCCGGGGCCGGTGCATGGGGTCGCGGCTGTGCGCGATGTGGCCGCCCAAGCCTTGCGGCGCCAGGAACGTCTTGCCGCACGTTGGGCACCGATTCGTCATGGGGGCACCGTCCAGGTCATGCGATGCGGGCTGGGGCGCGGGGCCAACCTAAACGAATCGGGACTTGGGCGGGGAGTCGCGGGGGATGCGTCTTGCGACAGGAGGGGCGGGGCGCTTCGGGGCATGGCGCCTACTGCATGGGGCGCCGGGGAACCTAACACGACAGGCACCGTGGGGGACCGTGCCCAGGGTCTTGTCAAACAAGCTCGGCGCGGAACTAGTCAAACTAGGGCCCCACCTAAGGGCTAGACCTACCTTCCCCTCCTGTTGGGAGGGTCGCCGGGAGGTTTGCATGGGCGACCTTCACCCTCTAGGCGCGGCGAAGCTTCCCGCGACCTTCGGGCGACCTTGCGCCTGGGGGAAGGCGAGGCGCCGCACTTCTTCCCGCTTCCCCCCGCCTCTCCCCGCCTTCTTGTGGCTCAAGAGGGCGACGGGCGAGTTTGGCAAGAAGGCGAGGCACTAGGGCGAGGCAGGCGAGGCGAGGCGTTTTCTCCTGTTGGAAAGGCGGGCGGGACTGGGCAAGTAGGCGAGCAGGCAGGCGAGGCGAACGCCTGAGGGCAGGCGGGACGCCTGCCTGGACTGGAGAGCAGGGCGAGGGCGGGCGAGTCGCCTTGGGGGCCGCACGGCGCCTAGCCCCCGTTATAGCGACTCACAAACCCGGCGCAAACGGTTCTCAAATACTTGGAGAGCGTCGTTCGGCATAGGTGCCGATGTTGCGATGGCTTGTCGCCCTGGCTGTCCTGGTTGTCTTGCCGGCGGCTTCGGCGGTCCCGCTGGAGCTGGAGGCCACGGCCGCCGGGCCGGTGCGCATCACGGGCAGCCTCAACGCCCACGCGGCAGCCGCCGCCATCGCGGCGGACACTCACTCAGGCTTGAGCTTGACAGGGACGGCGCTGCGCGTCGTCGTCCTGGAAGCGCGCACAGGCTCCACGGAAACCGAACCGCCGGGCCCGCTGCCGGGCGTCGAGGCAGAGAACCCGCCCCTGGAACGGACCCTTGAGGACTTCACCTACACGGGTTCCATTCAGTTGTCCGCCATTCCGAACGGCACCACGGCGCTTTTTCCCGCCTCGGGCACCCTTGCCGTATCCTTGTTGGCAACGACCCTGGAAGGACGCCCTAACCACTTGCTGTTTTCGCCCAACCCCGGCTTCTCTCCGAGCTTCGAGGGCCATTCCAGCCGCATCGACGCAACCGCCCTGCGCTTGTCCGGCACCCTCAACGCAACCCTGCCTGAGCAAGCCATGACCGTTCTGTTCCACGGCGGCACGGCAACCCTGGGCGCCCGCCGCATCGAAGCCACGACCACCTACACCGATGCAGGCGACCCGTTCGGAACCGTAGGGCAGCACGGCCAAGTCCACCGCTACCTTGCCATCCAGGGTGTGCTTGTCGCCGCGCCGCTCTCGGGCGACGGCTGGCGCATCTACGCCGAATCCTTGGAGGCGGACCTGAGCGGCACGGTGCAGCTTCATGGGGTCAAGAACCCCTCCGGACCTGCCTTGGCCTACGTCAATCCCGACGCGGCGCTCCTGGAGGCCACGGGAGCGTTCCGGCTGCGCTCCGACGCAACGGCGCAAGGAAGCACTTGGAGCATGACGGGGGAAGCGGTCAAACTGGCGGCGGACGGCGTGGCCGTCATCTCAGCATCCAGTCTTGTCGTGGCTACGGGAACCGTCGCGGGAGCCGCGGCCCTGCTGCTAGTCGCCGTCCGGTTCCTGCCCAACCTCCTGGCGGGCCTCAACCGCGCCGAACCGCTGGCTAACCCCTTGCGGCGGGCCATGCTCCAACACTTGGCCCTTGGCCCCCAGACCGCCAAGGACCTTGCCCTGCACTTGGGCCTAAGCAGGCAACTGGCCATGTTCCACCTTGGCATCCTGCGCCGCGGCCACCACGTTCGCCACTTCGCCGTGCGCGGCCTGCGCTACTATGCTTTGGCGGGCGCCAGCGCCGACCCCCAAGCCTACCTTGCCCATCCCGTCCGCCGAGCCATCTACGCCACCATTCCCGAGGGCAGCGGCATCGAAGGCGACCGGGTGCGGGCCAAGCTGCAAGAACGCGGCTTGGAAGTCTCCCAACAACTATTCTCCTTCCACGCCCGCGCCCTAGTGGACGCAGGCCTCCTAGTCGGACGCCGCCGGAAGGGCCGCACAAGCCTCTACTACCGCCCCTCAGGTCCCTCCGCAATGCCCCAGAACTTGCCCGCCGAGGCATCCGCATGAAGGCCGCCCTGCTTGTGCTTGCGCTCCTGGTCGCCGGCTGCGGCACTCCTACGGATTCAACCGACTCCACCAGCACCACGGACACCACGACAACCGACCAGCCCTTGCCCCCACCGCCGTGCTGCCCCGAGGCCAAGGTGCGCGAGCTGCAGTTGGCTTGCACGGCCTTCTATGGGGCGTTCCAGGCAGACGGCGAACGCGTGGCCGCCCGGCTCCCCCCCGGCTACACGGCAGGCACAGGTCCCGCTATCCGGACTCAGGTGGTCCTGTTCAGTTGTGAGTCCATCACGCTGGACAACACAACCGTCCTGCGCGACGTTCACCTGATGACCGTGCCCGTCCCGGTAGGTCCGCCCAATGCCGTGGACGGGGAGTTTGCGGACGTTTACAGCCTCGAAACCGCCACCGACAACCCGGCCCTGGCTGCGGTGCTGAACAGTTGGGGATTTGCTTCTGTAAACGCGACGTTTGCTTGGGACGAATCCTCGCCCCTCGCTGCCTTGAGCCTGGAATCCGACGCCTTCGCCTACGACCTCCAACTCGCGGGTGAAGGTTCGACTGGCAACGACCCGTTCCAGTCGGAAGTTCGATACCAGAGTGGGACCGGCACTTGGTTCGACGCGCTACATACCGTTTCACAGAATCCGATTGGTGCCGTGGCGGGCGTCCTCGACGGCGAAGGGCTGGTTCCGACCCTCGCCATAGCGCCCCCGCCGGTCCCACTTGACACCGCCAAATCTGTCGTCCAGGAAACCTGGACCTTCGGTCCCCAAACGTGAGTGAACCTATGCAGAAAGCCCTACTTGCAATCGCCCTCGCCGCCCTGCTGGCTGCCACCGTTCCAGTCCAAGCCGAACCGGACCCCATGCAGCCCGTTTGCGCGTTCTCGATGGGGGGCCGCTACGCACCCGCCTTCACCCCATTGCCTGACAGCCCAGGAGGCGTTTTCCCACTCCTGCCGGTGCAGGAGCATGATGATACTCCCTATTACGGGGTCAAGGAGTTCATCGGAATCCCCTACGCCGCAGTGGACATGGCTTCGCCGCTCGGCTGGCAATTCCAAGGTCTTTGCGAAGCTCTTGAGGATATCATCGCCTGCATCTACGACCCAACGAAATGCCTGCCTGAGCAGCACGTTTGGAACGAAGCGCATCATATCGTCTATCGGGCCGAGTCCTTGGTGCGCATGACTCAACCAATCGGGCCTCCGGGCCAGGATTTGGTGCGGGTGCTGACGGTTGAGGCCTTCATGCGGGAGCGGATTTGAACCCTACAAACCCGACGCAAACGGTTCGTAAGTAGGCGCCTGCGCTTCTTGCCGTTGCGCATGGGCCGCCACGCCCCTTTGCCTCTCTCCCCCGTGTTCACCAACACTCGGTTGTCGGTCCTTGTGGCGGTCCATGCGCACCCAGGAAGCAAGACCATGGACCTACCCCCATCCCCCCAACGCCCGCACTTGACCGCCTTGACCTGTGCCGCCGTGCTGCTGGCAGCGACCTTCGCCGCCATGCCTGCCCAGAGTGTGCCCGTGCCCCAGGTCGCCTGCACGCCCATCATCTTTGTGAGCGGCCAAGAAGTGTCTCTGAACGGAGAACTCACGGCCGTCGCCCTGTCGCTGCCCGGCCAAGTCGAGCGCATCCTCGACGACTTCCGCTTGACCGCGCTCTCCGGCCCGGAGCCTTCCGCCGAAGCCAGCACACCGCCGGTCGCAACTGGAAGCGTCTGCGGCATCAGCGGCGCCGTGAACGGCTTTTGCACCCTGACCGGATGCAGGGTCATGGCCGAGGACGCCTGCGTCGAGGACGGCGGCAACTGGGACATCACCGTGGACGAAAACGTCCCTGGCAGTGTCAAGGGCACGATGACCTGCGGCACCAACACCAAGGACGAGAACGCCGACGGTCGCCCCGACAATGAGGTTGTGTGGTGCAGTAGCGTCGGAGCCGCGGGAACCAACGCCGGCCACTGCGAAGAACTGGGCCTGCCCGGCGACGGCGAGGGCCGCTGCGGCGCCGACGCCGATGCCAAGGATGGCGATGTGGTGGTCGAGTGCGCCGACCCCTACGGCCAAGGCAAGCTCATCAGCATCGTCATGCACTTCGCTTAGACGCCAAGCGCCAACCCTTTTCCTCTCCTTCCAACCTGGAGCGCCGACCATGATGCCCGCCGCCACTCTCGCCGTCGTCCTTCTCGCATTGGCCGGTTGCGGCGCACCCGCCGACACGTTGAGCCCAAGCACGACGGAGCCGCCTGCCGAGCCGCAACTACAGCATGGCGCCTACTGGCAGAACGGAACATTCACGGACACGACGCAAGGCACTTCGACGGGCCCCAACTGTGTGACCCTCAACGCCCTGGGCATCCGGCACTTGGTTGCGGTCGCTACCTGGGATGCCCGGCCCGGCTTGGGGGAAACCCTTCGCCTCGGGCTTCTGCGCAACTACACTGAGGTTCTGGAGGAAGTCGAAGGCCCGTCGCCGCTGCGCCTTGAATGGAACCAGACGGAACCTATCGGTTGGCAAGTGTTCATCCAAGACACCGGAAGCCCCGTCCTGGAGCTTCCCTTCACGCTCAAGCTGGATTGGGAGCATGACCCGAACTGGCCCGACCCCGCGCCGAGCCCGGCAGGCTGCGGCTTCTAGCGACCAACAAACTAGGCGCAAACGGTTCGTAAGTAGAGGTCCCTTCTCGGCGGTCTTGCGCCTCATGCGCGCAAGGAAACCCCATGCCCCGCCTTCCTACCCTTGTCGTCCTCGCCGCCGTCCTCGCCGCCTCTGCCTTGGCGGGTTGTGCCGGTCGGACAATTCCCGACCACACGCACACCATGACGCAGACCCAGACCCAGACGGAGCATCACCACTACTCCACCACGACGGTCCAGGTGCCTGCCGCCGCCCCGCCGCCGCCCGAGCCGGAGCCGGCCCCCGTCGTGGAGCCCGCTCCGCCGCGCCTGGAGTCCTTCAACCGCACCTTCAACCTGACAGTCTCCGCGCCATCCCTGTCGCGGGAAGGCTTGAGCAGCGCGGGGACGGCTTGCGTCGTGGTGTGGTGGCCCCAAGGCAGCCCGGCCACCATGCTAAACGGCACCTTTCAGGCGGCCTGGGCGCCGCAATCGCCGCTTGCCGAGCGCCTGAACCTAACTATCGCCTCCGAGGGCAGCGGCGAGGCTTGGCAGGCCGCCCCCTCGCCCCTGAACCAGTCCTTTGACGGCCTCAACGGCACCACCCGCTTCCACCTGCACCTGGACAGCCTGGGACTGGCCTACGCCCAGGAAGTGCGCGCCACCCTCGCGTTCAGCTACTACGGCCCCGCCCCCGCCGCCATCGCAAGCAGATGCGACAGCCAAAGCGAATAGCTCCCGCACACACCTTCTCCTCTCCCTCCATTTTTGGCCGCCCGACCGGCCGCCACGCACACTTTTGGCCACCTTTTGGCCGCCTACACACCCCTTCTGGCCCGCCACGCACCGTTAAGGCGCGGCTCCAGGGAGGCTACGGTGCCCCCCCCCGCCCGGCTCCCTCTTATACGCCCCTTCTGTCGGCGGCTTTGCCGTGGGGACGATCGCCGACCAGATCAAGGAGATCGAGGCCGAGATCTTCAAGACCCAGAAGAACAAGGCCACCGAGTTCCATATCGGGAAGCTCAAGGCCAAGATCGCGGCCCTCAAGGCGCAGCAAGAGAAGCAGGCCTCGATGGGCGGGGGCGGCGGCGTCTCGTTCGCCGTCAAGAAGTCCGGCAACGCCACCGTGGGCCTGGTGGGCCTGCCATCGGTCGGCAAGTCGACCATCTTGAACGCGCTCACCGGCCAGGAGACGTCGGCCATGGCGGCCTACGAGTTCACGACCCTGACCGTCATCCCCGGCATGCTGCACCACCGCTCGGCGGACATCCAGGTGCTCGACATGCCCGGCATCATCGCGGGCGCCCACCTGAACAAGGGCCGCGGCAAGGAGGTCATCGCGGCGGCCCGCAACTCGGACATGATCCTGGTGACGCTGGACTGCGCCAAGGCGTACGACCACCTGCCCATCATCATCCGCGAGCTGGAGCAGTCGGCCATCCGCATCAACCGCCGGCCCAAGGACATCGCCGTCTACTACACCGACCGCGGCGGCATCAACATCCAGGTCACCAAGAAGCAGACCCACCTCACCGTCGAGGAGATGGCGGAGATGATCGAGCAGTTCAAGGTCCGCAACGCCGACGTCGTCATCCGCGAGGACATCACCGCCGACGACCTGGTGGACCACATGGCGGGCAACCGCGTCTACATCCCGGCCGTCTGCCTCGTCAACAAGGTGGACCTCGCCGGCGAGCAGAAGTACAACGAGGTCGCGGGCTGGCTCAAGGAGCAGGGCTTCGAGTCGATCCCGATGGCGGCCGCGAAGGGCTGGGGCGTCGACCGCGCGAAGGACTTCATCTACGACTCGCTGCACTTCATCAGCGTCTACCTCAAGCCGCGCGGCAAGGAGGCCGACCTGGAGGAGCCGCTCATCGTCAAGCAGGACACCGACGTCGGCACCGTGTGCGACATGCTGCACCGCGAGTTCCGCAAGAAGTTCCGCTACGCCATGGTGTGGGGCACGAGCGCCAAGTTCCCGGGGCAGACCGTCGGCGTCGACCACAAGCTGAAGGACAAGGACATCTTGACGATCGTCACGCGGCAGTAGCCGGAGTCAGTCGGGGTTCCAAGGGGCGGAGCCCCTGGAAGCGGCATCTTGACGATCGTCACGCGCCAATGACCGAGGTGTCCTGGCCATCATGACGCGTCAATGGAGTGGCGACAGGACTAGTCGCGCGTCAGCGCATGCAAGACCAAGATCGCCCCAAGGACGACCAAGCCTGCGGCCACCAGCTCAGCCAGGGGGAAATCCTTGGCGGCGGGGTTTTGCTTCGCGATGAGCTGCCGCAAGCGCCGCTCCTCGGCCGGCGTCAAGGCATTGGAGCGGGCCTGCCACAGAAGCTCCTGCAAGGCACGCTCTTCCTGTCCGTTCAAGACCATGGTCAAGCACCCTTGCTGGGTCCGAAGAGCTTCTTCAGTTTCTCGGTTGCGGCTTGGGTCATGAGGTCTTTCACTGGCTGCAAGTCGGTCAGGCGATGCTCGGCGGCAGCGAGCCGGGTGCTGAGGTCCCGTTCTGCTTGCTGCAACTGCTGCACCGAAACGAGCAGGGCCTGATGCCGGTCATCCAGCGCATTCCAGATTTTCCTTGCCACGAACGCGAGGACGCCGAACAACCCCAGAATGATTGCAACGAGCGTTGCCACGACCTGCTCGTTCGTCAACTCCACGGCATGCCAACGCATTCTTCGTGATTTCAATCCGTCGTGGGCGCGGGAGAATCCATGTCTCGCTCGACCAAAAGTCCCAAGAGGGCGGCCGCCCCCTGGCCCTCCGATGCGCACGTGGACCCTCCAGGAGGCCAACGCCGCCCTGCCAAGGGTGCGCGCCATCGTGGAGGAGGGCCGCCGGGTGCTGGAGGCCCTGCGCGAGGTCGACGCCCACCTGGAGGACCTGCGCATCATCCACGGCGCGGCGCTCGACGACCCGGCCTGCGAAGGCCACGCCGAGCAGGTCGAGTACCTGCGGCAGCGCGGCGACCTGATGGACGCCATGACGACGGTGACCCTGCGCGTGCAGGCCGTCGGCTGCGAGGTCAAGGACTTCAGCGAGGGCTTGGTGGACTTCCTCGGCCAGATGGGCGGCACGCCCGTGTACCTGTGCTGGCGGCGCGGCGAGGAGCAGGTGGCGCACTGGCACACGCTGGAAGGCGGGTTCGCGGCGCGCAAGCCGGTCCCGGGCACGGCCGAGTAGCGGATTCGGCCTCCGGCCGCCCTTCACTTCATGCGGTCGTAGTCGTCCGCGATCCGTTCAATGTCGTGCTCGTCGCAATGCCCGGTCTGCAACTCGACGATGACCAGCGGCTCCGTGCCGGTGTTGGCGATGCGGTGGACGGCGCCGGCCTCGACGACATGGGTCTTGCCGGGCGTCAGCGGCGTCGGCGGGCTCGTGCCTTGGTCCTCGCCCTTGCCGGCCACGATGCGCCACACCTCGCGCCGGCGGGCGTGCTTCTGCAGGCTCATGCGGGCGCCGGGCCGGACGACCATGCACTTCAGGGTGGCGGCGTCGCTGCGGTACCAGTCCACCCAGACGCCCCACGGCCGCTCCTGCACCACGTCCGACTCGAACAGGCCGATGGCCCGGAGGGAGGCAAGCAGCCGCTCCACGCCGCGGACAGGGTCGTGGGGCAGATGAAGCACGCGTCCCGGACAAGCCAAGATTTTCTACGCGGCGCCCTTGGGGCGGTTGCATGCTCCAGGACACCATCCGCATCATCGGCGTCCCGATGGACCTGGGAGCCGGCCGCCGCGGCGTCGACATGGGCCCGTCGGCGATGCGCGCCGCCAACCTGCACGCCCGCGTCAAGGAGCTGGGCTACAAGGTGCAGGACGCGGGCAACGTTTACACCGCGGAGCCGGAGGAGCGCAAGCCCAAGGATGCCCGCCTGAAGTACCTCGACGAGGTCTTGAGCGCCTGCAAGGACCTGGCCGACCGGGTGGACAAGGCGGTCAAGGACGGCGTGTCCCCGTTGGTGCTGGGCGGCGACCATTCCATCGCGATCGGCACCCAGGCCGGCCTCGCCCGCAGCTCCAAGCGCCGCGGCCTGCTGTGGTTCGACGCCCACGCCGACTTCAACACGGTCGAGACCTCCCCCAGCGGCAACATCCACGGGATGCCTGTGTCCGCCGTCTTGGGGCTGGGCGACCCCCGCCTGGCCGACTTCGACACCCCCGGCCCCAAGCTCGACCCCCGCAACGTCGTCTACATCGGCTTGCGCAGCGTCGACCGCGCCGAGGCGGAGATCCTGACCGACTCCCGCGTCACCTACTACACCATGCGCGACGTCGACCAGATGGGCATGGCCAAGGTCATGGAGGAGGCGCTGCAGAAGGTCTCCAAGGGCGTGGACCAGGTCCACCTGAGCTTCGACCTCGACGTCGTCGACCCGCGCTGGGCCCCCGGCACCGGCACCACCGTCCAAGGCGGCCTCACCTACCGCGAGTCCCACCTCGCCATGGAGATGCTGTCCGACTCCGGCCTGCTCTCCAGCCTGGAGTTCGTGGAGGTCAACCCGCTCCTGGACACGGGCAACCAGACCGGCGACTTCGCGGTCGGGCTCATCTGCTCGGCGCTTGGGAAGGCCATCGTGCAGCCGCAGCGCAAGCTGAAGGCCAAGGCGTAGCGGCGGCGGGCCGCGGACGTCCCCGGTTCGGCCACCGCCGAACCCGCCCGGACTTTCATCCAACGGCTTTCCAAAGCTTATTACCACCCCCTTCTTGGCCGGCGTTGCTTCCAGTAAGGAAGGGTTGAAACCACATGGTGGACGGTCAAGTCTCCTCCCAGGCCCATCACTCGCCCATGCGCACGTTCGTCTGGCTGGGCATCATCATGGTCCTGGCGTTCCTGCTCCGGAGCGTCTTCAACATCGACGCTGGCTTCGACGCCGCCACCGCCCGGCACCTGCTCACCGGCAACGACCCGTACTACCACTGGGTCACCACCAGCCACGTGCTGGAGACCGGCCGCAACCTCGACTTCGACAGCGCCATCAACTACCCCGAGGGCGCCGTCAACCACAACCCGCCGCTCTGGACCTGGCTGTCCGCCCTGGTCGCCGTCGTGCTCAAGGGTCTCGGCGTCACCGACCCCGTCGGCACCGCGCTCAACGTGATGGTCGCCGTCTGGGGCGCGCTCTGCGCCATCCCCATGTACATGATCGGCCGCGACCTGTGGGGCCGCAAGGCCGGCCTGTGGGCCGCCTTCTTCCTGGCCCTGTCGGCGCCGCACATCACCCGCAGCTTCTGGGGCTACGCGGACCACGACGCGGTCTCGATCTTCTTCATCCTGCTCGCGGTCGCCTTCCTGGTGCGCGGCTTCCGCGCCAGCCACCACAAGGTCTACGTCGAGCGCTGGGGCGACGGCGCGCAGCGCGGCGCCGGATTGCGCCGCGCCTTCGCGGAGAACCGCAACACCTTCGTGTACGCGGCCCTCGCCGGCCTCGCCATCACCGCCTGCGCCGTGACCTGGAAGGGCTACCCCTACGCCCTCGGCATCCTGGGCCTGGCCGCGGTGCTGCAGTTCATCGTGGACCACTTGCGCCACCGCGACGCCACCGTCGCCTGGCTGGCCTACCTCACGACGGCCGTCATCGCCGCCGTGCTGCCGTACCTCCTCTACTACCGCGTGGACGTCGGCCACTTGGGCAGCACCGTCATCCCGAGCCTCTACGTCGCGGCGGGCATCGCCCTGGCCGGCCTGGTGCTCGTGCCGACCCGCAACCTGCCCTCGGTCCTGGTGATTCCGACGCTGCTGGTGGCGGGCATCGGCTCGTTCGTCGCCATCACGCTGCTGGCGCCCGACCTGGCCCGCACCATCACCTCCGGCCTGGGCTACTTCAACCAGTCCAAGCTGTACTCGACCATCGGCGAGGCGCAGCGCCCCTACCTCGGCACCGTGGCCGCCAACCTGGGCTTCTTCACCTTCCTGGCGTCCTTCTGGGGCTTCGCGCACCTGATCAAGCGCGCCTACAAGGGCAACCCGGGCAGCGTCCTGGTCACCGCCTGGGCCATCATCGCGCTCTTCATGATGTTCGCCGCGGCCCGCTTCATCGTCAACGCGGCCCCGCTGTTCGCGCTCGCGATGGGCTACGTCATGGTCCGCATCACGGCCAAGCTCGGCGGCGCCGACGTCAAGAAGCGCTTCCGCAGCATGCACGGCCAGAACCCGGTCTCCCGCGGCTTCCGCTCGCTCGGCTGGAAGACCACGGTCCTGAGCGTCCTCGTCGGCCTGCTGTTGATCGTCCCCACCGTCTGGATCGCGGCCGACGCCGGCATGAGCCAGAAGTTCAAGTGCGAGGCCGACCTGATCGCGTGCGACCCCGGCGAGGAGGGCCCGAACCACTTCGGCGCCTTCGGCCAGGCCTACGAGCTGGACGGCAACGGCTGGCTCAAGGCGATGAACCACCTGGCCACGCTCGACACCGACAAGCCGCTCGAGGACCGCCCCGCCTTCATGGCGTGGTGGGACTACGGCCACTGGGCCCGCGGCATCGGCCAGCACCCCACCGTCGCCGACCCCTTCCAGTCGCACTACGAGCTGTCCGGCCGCTTCCTCGCCTCGGACACCGAGCAAGAGGCCGTCGGCTACCTCGTCGTCCTGCTGATCGCGGGCGACCACAAGCTCCACGGCGGCCAGCACTCGCCGGCCCTCCAGCAACTGCTCACGACCAAGTACCAGAACCTGACCGCGCTGCACGCCGCCCCCGGCTACGAGGCGCAGCTGGACCTGGTGCGCGGCGCCGCCCCCGGCGACAAGGTGTACACCCTCTACAACGAGGTCATGGCCGCCACCGGCAAGTCGGTGCTGTACCTCGGCGTCGACGACCGCATGGGCTCGTTCCCGGCCACCAACGGCCGCTACGGCGCCTCGCTCGACCGCGGCATCTTCTACGCCCCGGTCTACCTGAGCGACAAGAACCCTGACGACTACATCCAGCAGAAGGTCCAGGCGGGCGGGCAGATCTTCACGGTCCGCCGCTACGCCATGGTGGACAACGTCTCCGTCGACACGGGCGTCGAGCGCTTCTACGACGCCGGCAACCAGGAGTGGGAGGTCTACCAGGGCCGCCTGTACCGCATGGGCATGTCGCCCCGGCACGGCTACGCCGCCGACGGCGGCCTTGAGCTGTCCCAGCAGGGCGCCTTCTTCGAGCCGACCGAACGGTACGGCCAGACCATGTTCGCCCGCGCCTTCGGCGGCCTCGCCGGCGACGGCGCCGCGGCCGGCAACGGCCTGGCGCACTGGCGCGCCATCGAGGAGACCATCGCCGACGCGCCGCTGCGGAACGGCAGCCCGCACCGCCAGGTCGTGCTGCTGCGCTACTACAACGGCGTGCAGGCCAGCGGCTCCGTCGTCGACGACACCGGCAAGCCGATGGCTGGCGTCCGCGTCACCTTCGGCGACGGCTTCGGCGCCGGCCACGACGCCGCCGTCACCGACGCCCAGGGCCACTTCAGCGTCCTGGCGCCGTTCTCGCAGGACCACGACCTGCGCCTCGCGGTCCTCGGCAGCGACGGCAGCATGCTCTGGCAGAGCGACCGCAACGACACCCGCTACCAGTTCACCCTCGCGGAGGCCATGCAGGGCGGCCAGCGCGACCTTGGCCAGGCCACGGTCCCGAGCGGCAGCCTCGCGGGCACGGTCTACGTCGAGGGCGACGTCCCCGCCGACGGCGAGTACAACAAGACCGCCGGCAAGGACCGCGCCCTCGCGGGCGCCCGTGTCATGGTCGGCGACCGCGTCGTCACCACCGACGCCAACGGCACCTTCAACGTGGGCGGCCTCCAGGCCGGCTCGGTCAGCGTCAAGGTCAGCCTGAAGGGCTACGGCAACGCCACCGTGCCCGGCCAGGTCCCCGCGGGCGGCGCCGGCTCGGTGCTGGTCCCGCTGGCGCCGGTGCCCAGCCCGGTGACCCTGACGTTCCGCAACGCGGACGGCAGCAGCATCCCCGATGTCCCGCTGCGCCTCACCGGCCCCAACGGCTTCTCGGCCTCGGCTGTGACCAACGCCACCGGAGTCGCCAGCACCTCGCTCGGGCCGGGCGCCTACCGGGCCATCGTCGACTACAACGCGACGAGCACCGAGGGCGCCGCCGTCCGCTACGAGGCGGACACGGCGTTCGACGTGCCCGTCGGCGGCGAGCCGGTGACGGTCTTCGTCGAGCGCAAGTGAACGCCGGCGGACGACGCCTCGCCTGGGGCCTCGCCCTGGCCGTCCTAGCGGCGGCCCTGCTGCGGTTCTGGGACCTCGGCCGCCAGGGCTTCTGGGCCGACGAGATGTACAGCCTCAACGCCGCGCGCCAAAGCCTCTGGCAGGTGCTGGCGGACCGCGACCAGACCCCGCCCCTGCACAACCTGGTGCTGCACTTCTGGATCCGCGTGGCCGGCGAGTCCGAGCTGGCCGTCCGCGTGCCCGCCGCCGTGTTCGGGGTCACCGCCGTCCCGCTGCTGCACGCGGTCGCGGCCCGCCTCTACGACCGGCGCGTCGGCGTCCTGGCCGCCAGCCTGCTCGCGCTGTCGCTGCACCACGTCGTCAACGCCCGCGACGCGCGCGCCTACAGCCTGCTCGTCCTCCTGGCGCTCGCGTCGATGTGGGCCTACCTGCGGCTGCTGGAGCGCCGGCGCGCGGCGGGGCCGGCCTACGTCGTGCTGACGGCGCTGCTGCTCTACAGCCACCTGTTCGGGGTGTTCATCGTCGCGGCCCAATGGGCCTACCAGACGTTGCCAGGCCGGCATCCGCGCGTCCCCGCGGCGCGCTGGCTCCAGCTCCAGGCCGGCGTGCTGCTGCTGTTCGCGCCCTGGCTGGGCATCCTGGCCGAGCGCGCCAGCCGGGTGGCCGGCGGCTTCTGGATCCCTGCGCCGGCCTGGCACCACCTCCTCGACACGGCAGTCCTGTTCGCGGGCAGCCTGCTGCTGTTGGCCGCGTTCGCCGCGACCCTGCTGGCGGCCCGCTACCGCGGCGCCCCGCCGATGGCGGGCGGCGTGCCGGGGCCCGGCAGGGGCCGCGCGCCGCTGTTGGTGCTCTGGCTCGTGGTGCCGGTGGCGCTGCCGCTGCTGCTGTCGCTGCACACGCAGGTCTTCACGCCGAAGTACGCCATCGCCGCCTCGGTGCCGCTCTACGTCGTCGTGGCCGCCGCGGCGCTGCGGCTGCGCGCCCCTTGGCGCACGGTGGCGGTGGCGGGCCTGCTAGTGGCCAGCGCCGCGACCGTGGGGCTGCACCAGATGGCCGGCGAGCCCGAGGACTCGAAGGAGGACTGGCGCGCGGCGACGGCCTACGTCGAGGCGGAGGCGCCGCCGGGCGCCTTGGTGCTGTTCAACGACGGCTACTGCGACTCCACGACCGACCGCGACTGGCAATGCGCCTTCGAGCATTACGGCGACCGGAGCGACCTGCGGCTGGTGCCGTTCCTGCAGCAGCGTCCCGTCACCGACGCGGACCTGCCGGCGCTGCGCCGCATCGTGGCCAACGAGACCGAGGTGTGGCTGGTCTACGGCTACGCCACCGACGGCCACCGCATCGGCGACGAGCTTGCCGCCCAGCATGGCGAGCCCGAGGCCACGCTGTTCAAGCGGCTGCGGGTCGAGCGCTACCACTGACCAGTTGTGCGCACCGCCGCAACGGGCCAATGCCCAGATGCGGCCAACGCGTTGTCCAGGAATGCGCGTCGCGGCGGTGGCTTGGTCGCGGTGAACGTGAACCGGTCCCGATCCAGGCTTTGGATTCTGGCAATGCGGGAACGGAGCCCAGCTCTTTTTGGTGGCAGGTGAATGGAGCGCCGGACGCCGGGACCCGGGCCGGCGCCCACAACCAACGGTGAACACAAATGAACCCTGCAATCTTGGCCGCCCTCCTTGCCGTCGGCGCCGCCACCACCTTCGCCGCCGCGTCGCCCGCCCTGCTGCCCGCGACGCCGGAACCGACCTGCACGGACCTCGCTGGCCAAGGCGTCGTCTGCACCGACATCCGCGACGACGGCGCCGACGTCTCGATCGTCATCGCGCCCACCATCCCGCCGGTCGCGGCCGCGGCCGCGCCGACCTGCCAGGACCTGGCGGGCCAAGGCTTCGTGTGCGCCGAGGTGACCGACAACGGCGTCGATGTCTCGTTCGATGTCGAGGTCACCATCCCGCCCAACGCCGCGGCCGCCGCCATCGACCCGGCCTGCCAGGACCTGGCGGGCCAAGGCCACGTGTGCGTGAACGTCCGCGACGACGGCGCCGACCTCGAGGTCGTGATCGCGCCCGTCCTCCCGCCGCTCTAGGCAGGCCCACCGACCACCTCTGCCCATCCTCCCACCTCGTTATCTAGCCCTCCCCCGTCGCCGCAGCCGTGCCCCGCCAGGTGGCCGCATGACCGGCAAGAGCCTGATCGCCCGCAGGCTGCTGGGCATCGAGATGTCGGGCATCCGCAAGATGTTCGAGCTGGCGGGCAAGGACTCCGTCAACATGGGCCTCGGCGAGCCCGACTTCGAGCCCGCCCCGCACATCTCGCAGGCGCTCGCCGACGCGGTCGCCGCCGGCAAGAACCACTACGGCCCCAGCCTGGGCCTGCCGCAGCTCCGGGAGGCCATCGCGCACCGCATCAAGGACTACCGCGGCGAGTCCGTGTCCGCGCAGAACATCATCGTCACGATGGGCGCCACCCAGGCGCTCATGACCATCAACCACACCTTCGTCGACCACGGCGACGAGGTCCTGGTGCCCGACCCCGGCTTCGTGCTCTACCCGAGCCAGGCCCGGCTGTGCGGCGCCTTCCCCATCGGCTACTCGCTGACGCCGGAGAACAAGTACCAGCCCGACGTCGAGGAGATCAAGGCCAAGATCACGCCGCGCACCAAGCTGCTGATCGTCAACACCCCCTCCAACCCCACGGGCGCCTGCATGGACGCCGCCACGGTGCGCGCGCTGTGCGAGGTCGCCGAGGACCACGGCATCATGGTGGTCGCCGACGAGGTCTACGACTTCCTGTCCTACGACGCGCCGCACAACTCGTTTTTGAGCCACATGGACAACGTGATCTGGGTCAACTCGTTCTCCAAGACCTACGCCCTCACCGGGTGGCGCCTGGGCTGCATCGCCACCAAGCGCGACTACGTCAAGGCCATCGAGACGATGCACTACTACACCGTCGCGTGCCCGCCGACGCCGATGCAGTGGGCCGGGGTCGCCGCCATCGAGGGCCCGCAGGACCAGTCGGAGCAGATGTTCCGCGAGTTCAAGAAACGCCGCGACCTGATTACGCGCCGCCTGCGGAAGATGCGCGGCATCCACATGGTCAAGCCGGGCGGCGCGTTCTACGCCTTCCCCCAGTTCGACTTCGACATCCCGTCCGAGCAGTTCGCCCTCAACCTGGCCGCCAAGGGCTTGATCTGCAGCCCGGGCAGCGCGTTCGGGCGGCTCGGCGAAGGCCACCTGCGCTTCAGCTACGCCTGCAGCCTGGAGAACATCGACCGGGGCATGGACATCCTCGAGGCGCACGTCGAGAAGATGCCGCTCAAGGACTGAAAGGCCGCAAAACGGACGACGGCAAGGGCTAACTGCCGGCCCCGGACTGGTTGGCATGGTGGTCTAGTGGCAGCGAGCGAAGCAAACCCGGAAGGCCGCGAGGTCTTGCTGGTCGAGGACGACCCCGACACCTTGGCGTCGTTGACAGTCGTGTTGGAGGGCGAAGGCTGGCGCGTCCACGAGGCCGCCACCATCGCGACCGGCCTCGCGGCGCTCAAGCAGCACCGGCTCGACGCCGTGGTGACCGACGAGCGGCTGCCCGACGGCAAGGGCAGCGTGTTCCTGCGCCTGGTGGCCGCCTTGCAGCCCGACGCCCGGCGCGTCCTTTACACGGCCCAGGAGCCCGACGTCGCCGGCTTGTACCGGCTCGTGCGCAAGCCGAGCGTGGACCGGCTGATCGCGAGCCTCGGCTAGGCTACGCCGCGATCGGCTCTTCTTCCGGGTTGGCCGCGCCCGAGGCGACGACCTTGTCCGGGAAGTGGCTGAGGATGACGATGTCGCCGACGGAGGCGACCCAGCGGTAGGGGACGGCGACGTTGTGGCCGCCCTCGATGAGCTTGGTCGAGGTGCGCGTCAGGAGCAGCGAGCCGACGCGGCGGTTGGGCAGGTCGAGGATGACGTTCTGGACCACGCCGACGTAGCGGCCGCCGTGCGTGTACACAGGGAGGTTGATGAAGGAAGTGACCTCGGCGTCCATGTTGCGTCCCTGTTGGCGTTCCAAGGGTCGGACGGATATCAGGCTTCTTGTGTGGCTCCGTCTTGATTCCGAGGCGCGGATGTTTTGCCTCACCAGAACCGGAACGAGCCGGTGGCGGCGTACAGGCCCACGAGGAAGCCGGCGATGGCGCCGCCGTTCAGGAGGGGCAGGCCGGCCTGCGGGTTGCCGCGCAGCACGAAGGCCATGAGGACGCCGAAGCCGACCAAGGTGCCGATGGCGGCCCCCATGGCGGGCAGGTTGGCGAACAGCAGCATGGCGCCCAGGTGCCAGCCCTGGGAGGTGTAGTCGGCCTGGACGGTGCTGTTGGCCCAACCCTGCGCCATGCCGGAGCTGGTGGCGTGGGCGCGGGCGATGGCCAGCTCGGGCTGCGCGACCTGCACCGTGACCTGGGCGGGCAGGCCGGCGCCCGAGTGGTCGGGGGTGCCGTCGCCGTCGCGGTCCAGGCTCCATTCCCAGTAGGTCGAGTTGGTGTCCGGAGACGTGATGCGGTACGTGACGGCGGCAGGATGCCCGCCGGCCGACGCGACCTCCAGCTCCAGCGGCAGCCCGGCGGCCTCGCTCTCCAGCTCATGCGCCTCCATGGGGAGCGCGGTCAGGTGGGGCAGGAACGCCAGGGCGCAGACGACCAGGATGGTGGGCATCACGAGGTCGCCGAGGCCCATGAACATCGCCTCGCGCTCGTGCTTGTTCTCGGCGCTGGCCTGCTTGAACTGGGCGGCCTGGCGGCGGAAGCGGTAGCCGCCGTGCTTCGGGATGACCAGCAACACCGGCAGGCGCAGCTCGATGACCGTGTCCGCCAGCGACAGCATGTGCTTGGTGCGGTACACGGCGATGGCGTCGTAGGCCGCGAGCGCCGCCAGCAGCACCAGGACCGGCACGACGCCGAGGCTGATGCCGAAGATGGCCGACGAGGCCGACGCCACCAGCAGGCCGACGGCGTCGATGACGTACCACTCGGGGTTGCGGTAGAGGGCGAAGACGCAGGCGGCCGCCAGCACGACGGCCAGCACCAGCGGCACCACCGGGATTCCTTCCCAGGTGGGCTCCTGGAGGCCAGGGAACTGGGCGGCCAGGGGCAGCACGACGTAGGCGACGGTGGAGCCGACGGCGCCCAGGATCAGGAGGCGGATGAGCCACTTGTGGCCGCGCTTGGCGATCCACAGGATGAGGAACGTGAACGCCAGGATGAGGACCAGGTACCAGAGCGAGTTGCCGACGTCCTGCGGATCCTCGAAGGCCTGCAGCCCCGCCGCCCGGAACGGCGACGCGAACAGCGCCGCCAGCAGGATGTTGGCCACGAAGAACAGCAGCAGGACGCCCGTGGAGCGCAGCTCCGCCCAACCGACGTCCGAAGGCCCCGCGCTGTCAGCCACGCCGCGGCGACGGCCGGGGGCTTCTTAGAGGGACTCGGTCAGGCGCGGGCGCTGCCGAAGGCGCGGGCGGGCCGCCGGTTTCCGCCGCCGCTCCACGAAAGGACGGGGAGCCGCCGGGAAGGATTCAAATGCCGAGCCTGCAATCGGCCCGTGCCGTTTCCAGGCGGCAGGTCGGTCCAGTGTCCACGAGTGTGCAGTCCCGTTTCGCTGATGGCCGTGCGTCCCTCCTCCTGGGCTTGGGCGCCATCGTCCTGCTGTGCGCCGCCGTCTACCTCGCCGTGGACGCCGACGCGGGCGCCATCATCAACAACGGCAAGGTGCAGCTCGGCGTCAACAACTACGGCGAGCTGAACTACTGCTGCGGCACCTCGTCCGCCTCCAGCGGCACCTCGGTCGTGGGCATCCGCTACATGCCGACCAACAACGACGCCACCAGCCCCGGCTGCACCTGCGAAGGATGGGGCGTCGCCTACGACATCGGGGCCGCGGCACCCGTCCCGCCGGGCACCATCCCGCCGTCGCCCATCGGCCCGCTCCCCCCGCCGCTGCCGCCCTGGCCCTCCGGCGGCGCGCCCAGCACCACCTCCTGCAAGGCCGACACCGCCGGCTGGCCGTCCGTCGAGGGCCTCACGCTGGTCTCGTTCTCCTCGACCGCCACCAGCGCCATCTCGGTCGTGCGCTGCGGCGACCTCCAGGTCACCCACCAGTTCCGGCCCAGCCCCATGTCGGCCTACATGTACGTGGTGAACGTCACCATCGAGAACGCCGGCCTCCTGCCGCTGGAGAACGTCCGCTACCGCCGCGGCATGGACTGGGACATCGAGCCCACGCCGTTCTCCGAGTACGTCACCATCGCCCACAACCCGGCCATCACGGGCGGCGGCATCCCCATCACGCCCCCCTCGACCGGCCCCAGCCCGGTTCCCCCCGGCGCCTGCTGGACCTACCCCGCCTACCTGGTGATCGGCTACCTCTACTCCGTCCCCGTCGTCGGCCCCACCGCCTACAGCACGGCGTGCGGCTACCCGCCCCCGGGCGGCAGCCCCACCCTAGGCGGCAGCACCTGCAGCCCGCCGCCCGCCGCCAGGCCGGTCGCGGGCTCCACCGGCTTCTGGCCCTCGATGGCGCCGTTCCTGGCGTTCAGCAGCGACAACGGCTTCGAGGACAAGAAGCCCACCTCGGCGCGCTCCAGCATGAGCTTCGTCGGCCCGCCCGACCAGTGCGACGTCTTCGACAACGGCCCCAACGACCACGGCGCCCTGTTCGACTTCGAGTTCGGCGGCCTCGACCCGGCCGAGACCATCCAGTTCCTGAGCTTCTACGGCGCGACCGCCAACGAGACCGGCGCCATGACGGCCATCACCGACGTGGACGCCGACATCTACACGCTCGGGCAGTGCAACCCGTCCAGCCGCGCCTCGTGCAGCTACACCACGGGCACCCCCAACACTTTCATCTGGGCCTTCGGCGGCCTGGAGACCACCGAGCCCCCGCCGCCTCCGCCCCCGCCCCCGCCGCCGCCCTACAAGCCGGCCAGCGCGGGCTTCGGCATCAGCATGGACACCTCCGGCTGCGGCCCCCACCCGGTCAGCTTCCTCGACACCTCGGTGCCCGGCTCGACGCCCATCGTCGCCTGGACCTGGGAGTTCGGCGACGGCGACACCGCCAGCGACCAGGACCCGGTCCACACCTACCGCCTGAGCGGCGCCTACACGGTCAAGCTGACCATCCAGGACGACGCCGGCTACGTGTACGCCGTGACCAAGCGCGTGCTGGCCACCGGCATCACCGAGTGCGGCATCCCCACCCAGGTCTCCAGCGTCCTGCCCGGCCACCTCACCCCGCCGCGCGACGGCGTCGACCCGTCCTTGGTGGACGTCGACACCGACTCCGACCTCCAGGTCGACAGCATGGACAACTGCGCCCTCACCACCAACGCCGACCAGGCCGACCAGGACCTGGACGGCGTCGGCGACGCGTGCGACCCCGACCGCGACGGCGACTTCTTCGCCAACAGCCTCGACAACTGCAGCAAGGCCGCCAACGCCGACCAGGCCGACGCGGACAAGGACTCGCAGGGCGACCTGTGCGACGACGACATCGACGGCGACGGCATCGCCAACCTCGGCGACAACTGCCTGTTCACGCCCAACGCGGGCCAAGAGGACAGCTACGGCGACCGCCACGGCGACGCCTGCGCGCTCCTCGCGGCCGGCGAGCTCGACCCCGTCGTCGCAGGCGCCCCCGCCGAGCGCTCGCGCAGCCTGCAAGGCATGGTCGCGACCCCGGCCAGCGCCGGCACCGACGTGGGCATGATGCTCGCCGCCGGCCTGGCCGCGGCGGCCCTTGCCGGCATGGTCGTGGCGCTCGCGGTGCGGCGGCGCGACTGAGCCGGCGTCCGCGCTTCGTGGGCGGGCGGCGGAAAGCCGCGCCGCCGCCACGAAGCCGCACGGACCCGCCAGCAAGCCTTCAAATGGCGGCGCTTGGATGAGGGCCGGCCGCTTCCGCGGCAAGGTCGGTCCGGTGCAGCCTGTCCCTCGTCCGTCATCGGCCGCCGCGCTCGCGGCCCTCGCCCTGCTCTTGGCGGCGGCGCTGGCGCCCGCCCAAGCCCAAGTGCCGCCCCCGCCGCCCCTGCCCATCGGGAGTGTGATCACCAACGGCGTCGTGATGCTGGGCGTCAACCCCAACGGCGAGCTCAACGTCGCAAGCGCCATCCCGTCGTTCGGCTCGCCCACCGGGCTGCCGCCGAGCCCCGGCACCACCGTCGTCGGGCTGCGCTACGTCCCCGGCGACCTGGAGTCGACCGCGGACGGCTGCCTGTGCGAGGGCTGGGGCGCCTCCTACGGCACCACCTCGGGGCAAGCCAACCAGGCCTCCGGCAGCTACGGCATCACGCCGGTCTCGTTCGACTACACCCTCAGCACGGCGCGCTCCGTCGTCCGCATCGGCAACCTGCGCGTCACCCACGACTACCACCCCAGCCTGGCGACGACCAGCCTCTACGAGGTCAACGTCACGATGGAGAACCTGGCCGCCACCGCGATGGCCAACGTCCGCTACCAGCGCTCCATGGACTGGGACGTCGAGCCGACGCCGTTCCAGGAGTACGTCACCATCGTGGCGCCGACGCCGACCCCGACCGCCCTCGTCATGTCGCACGACAACGGCTTCTGCGGCGGCGACCCGCTGGCCTTCTGCAGCCCGATGTACGCCACGGGCCCGCCCACCGGCGCCAGCTTCGCCGACAGCGGGCCGGCCGACCACGGCGGCACCTTCCGCTTCAACTTCGGCACCCTGCCCGCGGGCGACGTCAAGGTGTTCCACATCTACTACGGCGCCGCCGAGAGCGAGGTCGGCGCCTTGGCCGCGCTGGCGTCCGTCGGGGCCAGCGTCTACACCCTCGGCCAATGCAGCCCCGGCCTGCTGCTGGGCGCCATCGCCATCGACAACGGCTGCGACAAGGGCCTCGGCACCCCGGCCACCTTCATGTTCGGCTTCCAGAACATCACCAAGGTCACGCCCCCGCCGCCGCCCCCGCCGCCGGTGCCGCCGCCCCCGCCCCCGCCGATCCCGGCGATCCCCGGCTTCACGGTCGCGATGGACGAGAGCGGCTGCGGCCCCCACCCCGTCCAGTTCGCCGACACCACCAAGCCCGGCACCTTCCCGATCGCCGGCTGGCACTGGGACTTCGGCGACGGCGACGTCAGCACCGACCAGAACCCGGTCCACACCTACCGCCACGGCGGCACCTACACCGTCAAGCTCACCGTCACGGACTCCGCCGGCGACATCCGCTCCACCACCAAGCTGCTGAAGACCATCGGCATCACGGAGTGCCCGATCGACCCCGTCGACCCCAGCGGCGTCCCGCGCCCCGGCGCCCCGCCCCGCGACGGCGTCGATCCCGCCCTCGTGGACAAGGACACCGACTCCGACCTGCACGTGGACAGCATGGACAACTGCGTCCTCACCACCAACGCCGACCAGGCCGACCAGGACGGCGACGGCCTCGGCGACGCCTGCGACCCCGACCGCGACGGCGACTTCTTCGCCGACCCGCTCGACAACTGCCGCGACGTCGCCAACGCCGGCCAGAGCGACCTGGACAACGACTCGGTGGGCGACGCGTGCGACCTGGACGTCGACGGCGACGGCGTCGCCAACGCCGCCGACAACTGCTTCGCCGCCGCCAACGGCAGCCAGGCGGACGGCGACCGCGACGGCCGCGGCGACGCCTGCGACACGCCCGCCCTCGGCCTCGCGCCGGTCCTGCCCGGTCCCGACGGCGTGCGCGCGCGCAGCGCCGCCGGCGGCGTGGCTAGCGTCCCGGGCGCGGGCACGGACGTGGGCGCCGCGCTGGCGGCCGGCCTGGCCGCCGCCGCGCTGGCCGGGATGGTCATCCTGCTGGCGCTGCGGCGCCGCGACTGATCTACCAGAGCTCGGCGTTCGACCGCCGCGCCTTGCGGCGCTGGTTCTCGAGGAACCGGTACACCGAGGCGTGCTCGGCGCCGCGCAGGATCATGTCCACCGCCTGCTTGGCGTTGCCGAGGTCCTCCAGGTCGCCGATGATGCCGACGGTGTGGCCGTAGATGGCCAGGTCGCAGCCGGTCTGCTCCTCGATGATGCGCCGGGTCTTGCCCTCGCTGCCGATGAGGCGGCTGGTGACGCGGCGGATGTGGCCCTTGTGCTTGCCGACGTAGTCGTGGAAGTCCAGGAGCTCGAAGTAGCAGTCGTCCGAGAACAGCCGCATCGCGTGCTCGGGGCTGAAGCCGCGCCCGATGGCCTTGACGATGTCGCGCAGCTTGAGCGCCATGACGGCGTCCACGCCAGGCTCCAGCGTGTACAGCGACACCTCGTTGAGCTCCGAGTCGACCTCGATGCGGATGCCGCTGCGCTGCGTCAAGAGGCGGCGGGTGTCGCCGTTGGGGCCGATCAGGACGCCGATGCGGTCGCCCGGGATCCTGAGGACGACGGTCATTCTTCCTCCTCCCCGCCCTCGCTCCAGGGGCGACGGGAGCGGCGGCCCCGGCCGGCAAGCGCCTTCGGCTCCGAGTCGCGGGCGCGCTCGTGCACCAGGCGGGCGCGGATCGCCAAGGGATCGGCGTCCACGCCCTTGCGGCGGAAGTAGTTCGCAAGGTTCCGCAGGTCGCGCTCGATGAACTCGGCGGCCATGGGATGGGACTTGAGGACGGCCTGCCCGACGTCGATGATGCGGGCCTCCCACTTGTTGGCGGGCTGGTCGGCGTTGGCCACGAGCACGTTGTACTCCGACAGGTCGGCGTGGATCAGGTCGGCCTTGTTGTAGGCGAGAAGGTACTGCTCGACCAGCTGGTCGTAGAGCCGCTGCGGGTCGGGCAGGTCGCGCAGCTCCTGGAGGCGCGGCCACGGGCCCTGCTTGGTGCCGAGGTACTCCGTGACCAGGACGTTCGAGGTGGCCTTGATGGGCTCGGGGACCATGACCCCGGCGTCGCGCAGGCGGGCCAGGTTGCGGAACTCCTTCTGGCACCAGGCGTGCACCAGGCCGCGCTTGTCGCCGGTGACGCCCTCGAAGCGCTCGTCGCCCTGGATGTACTTCAGGACGTGCTTGAAGGTCGCCGTGTTGATGCGGTAGATCTTGACGGCGACGTAGCCGCCGCGCGGCGTCGTGCCGCGGAACACGTTCGCCTCCTTGCCGGTGGCCACCGGGAAATCGAGCGACTTCAGCACGCCGTGGACCAGGAACTTGTGCAGCGTCAGCAGCGTGGGCTGGTCGAACACCTCGCCCTCGGTGCGCCGGTCGGGGCCGCCGACGCGGTCGGGCATCGCAGCGCGCAGCCGGTCGGCCTGGCGGTAGGCCCACTCGTCGTTCGACGCGACCTCCTGCATCACGATCTCGTCGAGGCTCAGGAGGGGCTGCTCGTCCCCGTCGTCCGGGGGTCCAGGGAGGGCGGCGCCCTCAGAAGCCGACATCGAGGAGCTCTGGAATCTTCTTGCGCCGGCTCAGGTTGACGGCCTGGGTGCGCACGTAGCGGTACTTGACGTCCGCCTTGTCGTCCTGGAAGTCCCAGGGCTTCACGATCACCAGGTCGCCGGGCTTGATCCACATCCGGCGCTTCATCTTGCCCGGGATGCGGGCCATGCGGGACTTGCCGTCCTCGCACATCACCTTCAGCTTGGAGGCGCCCATCAGCTGGTCCGCGATGGCGAACATCTCGCGGTTGCGGCCGTCCGGCATCCGGTAGCGGTTGACCGCCTCGTCGGAGTCCATCCCGGCCTCGACGGGGACGTCCTCCTCTTCGATGGGACCGAGGTCGTCCTCGTCGGGTTCCGCGACGACGGCCTCGACCTCGTCCACTTCGTCCTCTTTGGGCACGTTCCCGGCCGACTCTTTGGGGTTATTTAACGGACGCGCAGACGGCGAGAGCCTCACCTTTCGATGTTGAAAACGGCCTTGCGCGTGGTTTCTTTGCCGCACTCCTTGCACAGGAAGCTCCGTGTCACCGTCCGCTCAAACCGGTCTTTGCCGTCGCTGCCGCCGCCGGTGTGGACGTCACGTGCGCTCGGCGTCCCGACCTCCTCCAGCGCATACGGCTTCTTGCACGAAGGGCATCGGCTTCTCTTGATGTGCTTCGCGGCCCGCTGCAGCAGGACGCCTCCCGAAATGACCGCGATCCCGAGCCCAAGGACCAGCCACGCGTAGCCGCCTTGCACCTGCGGGGGAAGCTTTTCGGTGAGGAATCCGGCCACGAGCAGGCTTCCCAGCAACGCGCCAAGCCAACCTGCCACCATGGTCCCCAGCTCCCCAAGGAAGGCGGCAAAGAACCTGGCGGCCCGTTCATGGCGTGGATTCCACTCCTCCTTTGCGACCTCGAAGCTTGGCGCGCTCTGGACGTTGCCGGCCCCGCCCTGCTGGACGTTCCCCATGGTGCCCGAATTGTGGATGATGTGGACGTTTTTCGCCTCGATTCGAGGGAGCTCCGAGGGAGCCTCCTGGGGCATGCGGGTCCCAGGCACGGACGGGTCTTCAATCCCGCTGCGGGAAGCCTAGCTTCAAAGGCGCCCGATGCGTGGGACCCTCGTGCAGGAGGCCGCCCTCCGGGACGTCGAGCACGTGCAGCCCCGCGTGCGCCTGGTGGCCCACACGCAGCGCCCCTTCGAGCTGGCCGTCGCCTCGGCGCGCACCTGCTACGCCTCCGAGTTCGTGTTCACCGGCCGCCTCGGCGCCAAGGGCGAGCGCACCCGCACGACGCTCCTGGACGCGGTGCCCGGCCACGCCGCCGAGCTGGACGAGATCGGCCGCCTCGACACGCCGCACGAGCGCCGCGTCCAGTTGGTCGAGACCGTGCAGGCCGCCATCCGCGACCTCGACGTGCGCGCGGCCCTCCTGACGTTCGCGGACCTGGCCCGGCAGCGCGCCGCCAACGACGCCGAGCTGGCTGCGTCCATCTACGAGGCCGGCCACCACACGCCGTTCCAGCATCCGACCTTCGTGTTCGCGCTCGAGGGTGTCAGCCGCAACGTGGTGGAGTCGTTCTTCCACAACCACATCTTCTACAACTCGGAGCAGCAGAGCCAGCGCTACGTCGAGATGAAGCGGGCGCAGGTCCACGTGCCGGCGTCGGTGCGCGCCGACCCGCAGGCGCTCGCGGTGTACGAGGGCGCGGTGCGGCAGGCGTGGGCGGCCTACGACACGCTGCGGGAGGGCCTGGTCGAGGCTAACCTGCGCGTCATGGCCGCCATCGGGAAGGCCAAGGGCCACGACGACAAGCGCGTCCGCAAGGAGGCGGAGAAGAAGGCGCAGGAGATGGCCCGCTACGTCGTCCCGATCGCCGCCTCGACGCAGCTCTACCACACGGTGTCCGGCATCGTGCTGCTGCGCTACGTCCGGATGTGCGAGGCCCAGAACGCCGGCGCCGAGGCCCGCCGTGTCGTCGAGCAGATGGTGGAGGAGGTCCGCCGCATCGATTCGTCGTTCATGGAGGGCATCCGCGAGCAGGCCCGGCCGCGCGACGACCACGTCGAGTGGCGCATCAACGACGGCCCCGGCCCCGTCATCGCCGCGCAGCGCGAGCCCGCCGTGCTGCTGGCGCACACCCAGGACGCCGAGAAGCTGGTGGTGGACGCCATCCGCGAGGTGACGGGCAGCCGCCTCGGTGACGCGGAGCTGCTTGCGCTCGTGCTGGACCCCGCTGCCAACGCCGCCTGGGCCGACACCCTCAACACTTGGGACCACAGCCCGGTGCTGCGCGCGCTGCGGCACGTCCACTACACCTTCCGCAAGCGCATGAGCCTCACCGCCTACGCGCAGGACCAGCGCCACCGCATGACGCCCGGCACCCGCCCGCTCTTGACGCAGTGCCTCACGCACGAGCCCGACGTCCACGTGCCCGACGTCATCGCCGCCAGCAAGGAGGCCCGCCGCACCTACGACGAAGCCATCCGCGCGTCGTGGGACGCGATGCACGCGCTGCGCCGCCGGGGGGTGCCGCCGGAGGACGCCACCTACCTGCTGCCCAACGCCGCCAACATCACCTTCACCCAGACCGGCGACCTGCTGTCCTTGATCCACAAGTGGCGCCTCCGCCTGTGCTTCAACGCCCAGAAGGAGATCTTCGACGCCAGCCTCGCCGAGCTGCGGGAGGCCCAACGCGTCCATCCGCGCCTCACGCGCTTCATCGGCCCGCCGTGCAGCTTCGTGGCGCCGCGCCAGCCAGCCCACTTGCAGGAGTCGGTCGAGGCGTGCTGCCCCGAAGGCGACAAGTGGTGCGGTGTCAAGGTGTGGCTCAACTTCGACGCCCAGAAGGGCGTGCCGAAGCGGCCGTACTGAGGTCCCCATGCGCCGCCGACTCTGGATCACGCTCGCCTCCGTCCTCGGCTTGGCCCTCCTGATCCTGGCGCCGGGCCTGCTGCTGCAGATCGCGGCGTCTGCGTTCCTGGGCTGGGCGGCCCAGCGGCTGTTCCGCCGTTCCTTCTTGTTCCGCGAGGTCTTGCGCTTCCCGTCCGCCTGGGTCGCGGCCCTCGCCCCCGCGGCCGCGTTCGCCGCCCTGATGGCCACCAGCATCGGGTGGTTCGCGTTGGGCGCCCTCGGCGGCTTCGTGGCGGCGTGGCGGCTCGGCATGGCCTGGCGCTCCGGCGACCTGGTCGTGAGCGCCATGGTGCTTGGCATCGTGGCCTGCGGCGCGGTCCTGCTGGCCGTGCAACTGGTCTACGTGCCGCCCCATCCCTCCCTGCTTTTCGGAAGCTTGCAGGAGGGCTTGTTCCGGATGGGCGTGACCGCCGTGTCGGTGGTGGCGACCATCCCGGTGTCGCTGGCCTACGGCGGCTTGGCGGCGTGGGGACGGCGGCGGGCCCGCCTGCGTGCCGCCGTCGCCGTGGCCGCGGGGCCTACGCCGCCCGCTCCATGAGCAGCTCCGCCAGCGCCTCCAGCGAGCGGCGGGCCGGCGTGTCCGCGAGGCCCTGCAGCTCCAGCAGGGCCGCCTGGGTGTAGCCCGACGCCTCCAGCTGGCTGGCCGCGACGGCGCCCGACTCCAAGAGCTCCGCGCGGACGCGGGCGAAGTCCTCCGGCTCCCGGGCCGCGGGCAGCCGGCCGCCGCGCTCGAGGAAGTTGAGGTACGGGCTCGACAGCGTGCCGGCGAGGTAGTCGGTGCCGGCGGGCTTGCCGGTCCACTGCGGGTCGCCGGAGACGTCCAAGAGGTCGTCGAGGACCTGGAAGGCGTGGCCGATGAGCTCGCCGTAGCGGTGCAGCGCCTGGACGGTGGCGGGGCGGGCGCGGGCCATGGTGGCGCCGATGCCGCAGCCGGCGGCCAGCAGGCTGGCGGTCTTGTCGCGGATGACGGCGATGTAGCCCTCGCGGTCGGGCACGCGGGCGGCGAGCACCTGCTGCTCGCGCAACTGGCCTTCGCAAAGGCGCCGGCAGGCGTCGGCCGTCATCGCCATCGCGTCCTTCGGCAGCGTGGCGGCAAGCGAGAACGCCTGCGTGAACAGGAAGTCGCCGACCAGGATGGCGCTGTCGCGGCCGTGCGCCTTGTAGATGCTGGGCTGGCCGCGGCGTTCGGCGGCCTCGTCCATGATGTCGTCGTGCACCAAGCTGGCGGTGTGCACCAGCTCCAGCGCGACGGCGGCGTCGATCGCCTGCGCGTTCGCCTCCGGGCCCAGGAGGTCGCCGCCGCACGCCTCGAACGCGGTCAAGAGCAGCAGGGGGCGGATGCGCTTGCCGCCGGCGGCGACCGCCTGGTGGCTCCACGCTTGCAGCGAGGCGTCGCGCGAGCGGGCCTGCTCGACCAGCCGTTGCTCGACGGCGCCGAGCCGGCCGGTGACGCTCGGGGGGAACACGGCGGTGACGGGGTTGCTCATGCGACCGCCTCCGCGGCCACCAGCAGCAGGGCGGTGGCGGCGTGCAGCGCCTGGGTACCGAGGCGGGCTGGCGCGAGCCCGTGCGGGTCGTCGGCGTGGCGGCGCACCAAGGCCACGAGGGCCGCGGCGGCGACGGCGAGCGGGGCCGCCGCCCACATCAGGGGCGGGGCGCGCGCGGCCAGGATCCAGGCGGCAAGGGCGGCGGCGCCGAGGGCGAGGGCCGCGAAGCCGGCGACGTGGCGGCGGCGCGGCAGCCGGACCAGGAGCGTGCGCTGGCCGCCGGCCTCGTCGAGCGGGCGGTCGGCGAGGTCGTCCACGTAAAGGGTCGCCGCCGCCAACACGCCGACCGGGAGCGTCACCGGCACCAGCTCGAGACGCAGGCCGAGTTCGGGCGCCGCCGCGTGGAGCGCGCCGCCGACCATGAGGGGGCCGTAGATGGCCGCCACGACGGCGGGGCCCCAGCCGTGGTTGCGCAGGGCGCCGAACGACAGGCTGAGGGCGAGGCCGGCGGCCGCGAACAGCACGACGGCGGGGGCCGCGACCGCCAGCAGGGCGCCGAGCAGGGTGGCCAGGCCGTAGCCGGCCATCGCCTGCCGGCGCAGCAGGCGGCGGTCCGCGACCCGCACGGCCAAGGGGCCGGCGGGGTGGGCGTGGCGCAGGTCGTGGAGGGCGTTGGCGCCGATCTGGGCGGCCACGGCGCCGGCGACGATGGCCCCCGCGCGCCACGGCTCGACGGCGGCGCCGAGGCTCCAGGCAAGGGCGAGGCCGAGGCTGCACGCCAGCAGGGTGGCGGAGACCAGGTGCCAGCGGGCCGAGGCGACGGCCTCCATGAAATGGGCGAGGCGGTCGGCGGCGGCGACCCGGTGGTGGACCTCCCAGAGGCCGCCGCCGAGGGGCTTGGCATGGACCTCGGCGCCGGACAGGCCGACGAACGCCTCCAGCAGGCCGGCGGTGTAGGCGTCGGGCAGGTCCTGGAGGAGGCGGAGGCGGGCCTGGCCGGGGCTTGCGGCCTCGACGCGGGCGGCCAGGCGGTCGCCGCGCAGGAACGGATAGACCTCGGCGGCGAACAGCGAGATGGCGCGCTCGGGGCGGCCGCGCAGGTGGCGCACCAGCGTCTTGAAGGTCCGCGCCCAGAGGCGGACGTAGTCGGCGGCGGCGTCCCGGAGGGCGGCGTCGCCCCGGCCGGCGGCGGCCTCGGCGAAGCGGGCGGCCGGCAGGAGGGCGTTGGGGTCGTCGCGGGAGGCGCGGGCCAGGTGGCCGACCAGGATGGCCCGCACGCCCGTCTCCATGGGTGCGCGACAAAGGCGGGCTTGATGAACGATGCCGTCTTCCACAACTTGCCCGGGGTTGCGATGCTGGAGCTGCTGGAAGGGCTGGGGTTGTCCACCTACGAGGCCAAGGCGCTGGCGCACCTGCTTCGGATGGGGCCGCGCACGGCGCCCGACCTGAGCCGCGAGACCGGGATCCCGTTCGGCCGGGTGTACGACACGCTGCACGCCCTGGTCGAGCGCGGCCTGGCCACCGGGCAGGCGGGCCGCCCCCGCGTGTTCACGGCCGCGCCCGCGCACAGCGTCCCCCAGCGCCTCCTGGCCGCCGGCAAGCGCCGCCTCCAGGACGACGAGCGCGGGATGGCCCAGCAGGCCGCGGCCCTGGAGGCCCAGATGGCCCGGCTCCAGCCCCGCGCCGCCCCCGCCTCGACCGTTTATGGGGTGCGGCTGGGCGAGGACGCCGCCCGCGACTTTTTGGTCGAGGCGACCCACGGCGCCCGCCGCAGCATCGACGCCTACCTGTCGTTCGAGAAGATCGCCGACGAGGACCTCGCCATCTTCGAGGCGTTCCGCGAGGCCGTCGCCCGCGGCGTCCGAACCCGCTTGCTGCTGCGCGAGCGCGACGTCGACTACCTGCTGTCGACGCCCTACGTCCCCCAGGTGCTGGACGCGCTGCTGCCCCACCTCGGCGACACCCTCCAGGTCCGCCTGTCCCCCAACGACAGCAACCCGTTCTCCGTGCTCGACCAGGAGCGCGTCGTGCTGGGGGTCCGCAACCCGCTCGACCCGCGCAGCTACTTCGCCGTGGTCCACCTCGACGACCGCGCCTTCGCCGAGGACCTGGTGGGCAAGTTCGACACCCTGTGGCGCGACGGCCGCTTCGACCCCGCCATGGTGCAGCGCCTCGTCGGCCCCAAGGCCGCCCGCGCCCTCTTGCGCCTTGGCGCCAAGGCCCGCGGCCGCGGCCGGCCCCGCAAGGAGGGATGACGTTGGAGCCCGCCCCGCCGACCACGGTCACGCAGCTTGCCACCGAGCGCCGGCCCTGGCACTCGCCGCTACTATACGTGGGCCTCGGGATGCTGGCCGCCGGCATCGGCGCCTACGGCCTGCTGTGGGCGCTCGACCAAGGCGAGGCGCGCGCCGTGCTGTTCGCCATCGGCACCTTCTTCGTCGCCGGCAAGGAGGCCGGCATCCCGCTCGGCGTCACCCTCTACGGCGGCGAGCCCGTCACCATCGGCGTCGCGCTCTTGTGGACCGACGTCGCGATGACGTTCGTGCTGTTCCCGTTCGTGGACGCCGCGATGGACGGCGCCCACCGCAACAAGGGCATCGTCGGCGGAATGGTGCGCTCGACCCGGCGCCGCGCCGAGAAGAAGCGCAAGCTCATCGACCGCTACGGCGGCGTCGGCCTGTTCCTGTTCATGCTGGTGCCGTTCGGCTTCAACGGCCCCCTCGTGGCCATGGTGCTGGCCCACCTGGCCGGGCTGCGTCCCCTGCCCACCATGGTCGCGATGCTGGCGGCCGTCACCGTCACCACGGCGGCGTGGACCGTGCTGTTCGTGCAACTGGAGGAGTTCGTCGGCCTGGTGCCCGGCTGGCTGCCGCTCACGGTGGCGCTCACGGTGGCCGCCATCGCGATCGGGACCACCATCGTGGAAGGGATGCGGGAGCGGCGGCGGGAGAAGGCCGAGGAAGCCGCCGCGTCCGCCGAGCCGTAGGCTCAGGCGTCGCGCGAGCGGCCGTTGGTGGGCTTCGAGATGACCTTGCTGCCCTCGGGGCTGGCCTTGAGGACGTAGGCGCCGCCTTCCTGGTCCACTTGGATGTCGAAGAGGTAGTTGATCTCCCGGGTGGCGATGTCGAGGTCGAGGTCGAGCACCAGCTTGCCGCCGGGCACCTGGAGGCTCACGAGGCGGTCGTCGGCCTGCAGGACGCCGGTGGCCTTGACGACGGTGAGCTCGATGCGCTTGTACTGGCCGGGGTCGACGCGGCCGGAGAACACGCTGGAGACGTTGCCGTCCTGGAGCTTGGCCAGGTCGAAGCTCTGCGCCTGCGGGACCACCTCCACGGTGCCGCCCCCTTCGCGGTACAAGGTCACCTTGGACACTTCGACGGTCAGGCGGCGGAACTGGTCGATGGCGCCGGGGCCGTCGGCCACGTGCAGGCCGAACCAGGTGCCGGACTCGGCGCTGGAACAGCCCGAGAGGGCGGGAGCGAGAAGCAGGGCGAGGGCCGCCCACGCGATGCGGGACACGACCGGGACTCGGCGCCCGGTCCTATTTGGGCCTGCTCGGACAATGGGCGAAGCCATCCTGCACCGGCGGCCAAGGGGTGCGATCGCCGCTTTTGCCAGGGTGGGCGCCCGGCGACCCTCCGCTTCCGTTTCCCGATCGCCGATGGCTCGACAGTCGGATTCTTGGACCAATGAGCTTGTAAACACCCAGGTCCACTCGACACGCGGCCAGCCCGGACGGACCCAGGCATCGACGACCAACCCCCCGATGGCATGCGTTGGAGCATCGACCGACCAATCCGCTTCGTATGCCTCGCCGGGTTCCGTCCGGGCTGGCCCTTTGCCCTCCTGTCGCTTCCCTGTCGCCAAGCTTGCCGGGGAGCAAAGGCTTTAAATAGAAGCGCTCATGCAGGAAATCAGCGCCACCTGGAGCGGGCCTGCCCGCGCCAAGGGGGCCATTTTCAGGTGAACCACCATGACGAATGGAGCAGCCACCGGCCAACCGATCTACATCCTCAAGGAGGGCACCGAGCGCACCCGCGGCCGGACCGCCCAATCCAACAACATCTACGCCGCCCGCCTCATCGCGGAGACGGTCAAGTCCACCCTCGGCCCCCGCGGCATGGACAAGATGCTGGTCGACTCGATGGGCGACGTCGTCATCACCAATGACGGCGCCACCATCCTGAAGGAGATCGACGTCGCCCACCCCGCGGCCAAGATGGTCATCGAGGTCGCCAAGACCCAGGACGCCGAGTGCGGCGACGGCACCACCACCTCGGTCATCCTGACCGGCGAGCTGCTGAAGGTCGCGGGCGACCTCCTGGAGAAGGGCATCCACCCCACCACCGTCACCGCCGGCTACCAGCTCGCGGCCAAGGAGGCCCTCCGGGTCCTCGAGTCGATCGCCATACCGATCAAGAAGAACGACGTCGCGACCCTGCGCCGCATCGCCGCCACCTCCCTCAACTCGAAGAACATCTCCTACAACTCCGACCTCATCTCGGACATCGTCGTGCGCGCCTGCACCTCGGTCGCGGAGACCGCCGAGGGCAAGAACGGCAAGACCACCGTGGACATCGACGAGAACATCCTGGTCCAGAAGGCCAAGGGCGGCTCGCTCGAGGACACCGAGCTCATCCAGGGCATCATCCTGGACAAGGAGCGCGTGCACTCCAGCATGCCCACCTCGGTCAAGAACGCCAAGATCGCCCTTGTGAACGCCGCCCTGGAGATCAAGAAGACCGAGGTCGACGCCAAGATCGAGATCACGGCCCCCGACCAGCTGTCCGCCTTCCTCGCCCAGGAGGAGAAGACCCTGAAGGACATGGTGGAGAAGGTCAAGAAGTCCGGCGCCACCGTCCTCATCACCCAGAAGGGCATCGACGACCTGGCCCAGCACTACCTCGCCAAGGCCGGCATCTACGCCGTCCGCCGCGCCAAGAAGTCGGACATGGAGAAGCTCGCCAAGGCCACCGGCGCCCAGATCGTCAACACCCTCGACGACCTGACCGGCAAGTCCCTCGGCGCCGCCGGCGACGTCTCGGAGCGCAAGATCGGCGACGACAAGTTCACCTTCGTCACCGACTGCCCCTCCGCCCGCGCCGTCAGCATCCTGCTGCGCGGCGGCACCGAGCACGTCGTCGACGAGGCCGAGCGCGCCATGCACGACGCCCTCTCGGTCGTCGCGGTCGCCCTCGAGGACGGCAAGATGACGCCCGGCGGCGGCGCCGCGGCCGTCGAGATCGCCATGAGCCTGCGCGAGCACGCCTCCACCGTCGGCGGCCGCGAGCAGCTGGCCATCGAGGCGTTCGCGGACGCCGTCGAGGTCGTGCCCCGCACCCTGGCCGAGAACGCGGGCCTGGACGAGCTGGACATCCTGCTGAACCTGCGCCGCGCCCACATGAAGGGCCAGAAGACCGCGGGCATCAACGTCTTCACCGGCAAGATCGAGGACATGATCGAGAACCACGTCATCGAGCCCCTCCGCGTCGGCACCCAGGAGATCAAGGCCGCCACCGAGGCGGCCGTCATGATCCTGCGCATCGACGACGTCATCGCGGCCAAGGCCTTCTCGGGCGGCGGCGGGGCCGGCGGCCCTGGCGGCCCCGGCGGCATGGGCGACATGGACATGTAACGTCCCGGCAGATCGCCTCCTTTTCCCTTCCTCCTCCCTTTCTTGGACGCCTGCAGGGCACATCTTCAAACGCGCCGCCGCCTCAGCTTCGCCGGCGCGATGATCTGGCACATCGGGCGGACGCCGCAGCGCGGCCGTGACGACATTGGACTTTGGTGAGCGCCGACCCGGACCCGACAGATAGCTGGCCGCCTAGGCGTGCTGCGGCTGCCCCTCTTGGCTCTGTCCGCCGCCTTCCGGGATCCAGAAGTAGGTCTGGCGGGTGTCGCGCAGGCTTTGCCGTTCGCGCAGGACCCCGAGCTCGCGCAGCTTCCGGAGGGCGGTGTAGATGGTGCGGCGCGGCAGCCCCGTGGCCTCCCGCAGCTCCTTGCCGGTCATCGGTTTGTGGCCTTGCAGCTTCCCCAGGATGATTTGCACCGATGCGGGCACCGGCGGCATGCTGCGCTGCGTCTCTTGCCAGGACATGGCTTCTATTCGGTCCTGCCGCCATCTTCACCTTTGCGGCGCACCTATTTGGACTCCGGAAGGACGCTCTCCTTGTCCGGCATCCTGCTTGAGGGCGTCGGACCGGGCCAATCGGCCCGTCTGCGCCTAAGACTACGTAAGTCCATGGAAGTTAGGTATATGCACCCGAAGTCGTTCATCCCGTTGAGGCCGTAGCCTCCGCACCCATGGTGCGGGCGACCTGGGGCCGTCCGGCTCACCGCCGGGCCTCATGCAACCACCGACCACCACCGCTCCGTAGCAACGGAGCACCTGGCCCCAGGTCGCCATTCCGTTCGACTAGTAGCGGTGTTCGGGCCAGTCGCTGAACTTCGTGGGCGGCTTGCCCCGCTTCGGCTCGTCCCGCCACGCGGGCGCCTCGCTTTTGCCGTCGGCGGCCTTGCGCCCGGCGGCGCGCTGCTCGCCGGTCCACTCCTTGGGCGCCTTCGGGGCCGGCTCCTGGAGCTTCGCCTCCGGCCAGTCCGGCTCGCCCAGCATCGGCTTGGCGGGGCGCTTGGAGCGGTCGGGCCACGCCGGCGGCGCCTGCCTCGGCTCCAGCGGCAGCACCGGCCCCTTGGTTGGCATCCCAAGCTCAAGGTCTGTGGGAAGCCCAGACTCCTCCAGCAGGCGGCGGCGGTTGGCGCGGAACTCCGCGTCGGTCAAGGCGCCCTTCTCCAGTTGCCGCTCGAGCGTCTCCATGCGGCGCCGGAACGCGGGGGTCGCCTGCGGGGTCGCGTCCTTCGGGTCGTCGACCAGCTGCACCCAGCGGAAGCTGCGGCGCGGCGCCCCTTCTTCGACCGCCTTGGCCACCGCGCGCGCCGCGTCGCGGTCGCAGCCGGTGAGGGTCTCCTCGACCCCGGCGCGCACCGTCACGGTGGCGTCGTCGCGGCCGACCTCGACGCCGAGCCCGTCGACCTCGCCGTAGTCCCACGCCAGCACCTTGCCGCGCGACGGGACCCACAGCAGGCGCTGCGACGTGGCCGCCAGCAGCCCGTTGGTGCCGTCGAGGGCGCCGTCGGTGGCGGCGCGGACCCGCTCGCCCTCCTCCAGCTGCGCCTCCAGGCTCGCAAGCTCGCGGCGCAGCGTGAAGCGCAGGCGGGCGGGCAGGCCGGGCACGTCCATGGGAGGAACGAGCGGCGGGGGGTGGATGAGTTTTGGGAAACCGCTCAGCGCCGGGCGTAGTCCCCGCGCTCCAGCTTGACGTAATGCACCAGCAAGGCCCCCAGCGCCACGAACGCCAACGGGTACGTCAGGTTCCGCAGCAGGGCCAAGAGGGTGCTGAACTGCGCCTCGGTGACGGCGCCGTCGTGCAGCCGCCAATAGAGCGCCGTCGCCATGAACAGGAGACACAGCACGAACGCGGCGACCAAGGCCGCCACGAAGACGCGCCAGGGGTTGCCGTGCTGCATGGTCAGTTCCGGGTCGGCTCGAGGTAGGTCGAGCTGTCGATGAGGCGCACGAAGCGCTCGCCCAGGGCGCGGGCGGTGGCGGCGTCGATCTTGCCGTTGTCCTTCATGCGCTTGATGCGGTCCTTGAGGGACTCCTTCATCTCGGCGGGGTTGTAGCGGACCCAGCGCAGCATGTCGCTGACCTTGCTGCCGGGGGCCATGCGGGTGAGCGTCCAGCCTTCGCCTTCGGGGTCCACCTCGATCCACGCCTCGTTGGTCTCGCCGAACAGGTTGTGGTAGTCGCCGAGGGTGTCTTGGTAGGCGCCCACGAGCGCCATCGCGAGGTAGTAGGGCTCGCCCTTGCGGAGCTTGTGGGTGGTGAGGCTGGCCTTGCTGCCCTCGGGGTCGATGAAGCGCCGAATCTCGCCGTCGGAGTCGCACGTGATGTCGGCCAGCGTCGTGGTCTCGTCGGGGCGCTCCCGGAGCCGGTGGATGGGCAGGATGGGGAACTGCTGCTTGACGCCCCACACGTCGGGGAGGCTCTGGAACAGCGAGAAGTTGCACACCAGCTTCTGGCTGGCGAGCGAGTTGGCCTGCTCGTACTCCTCCGCCTCGGTCTCCTCCTCGTCCTTGAGGATGTCGCGGACCTTGCCCAGGATGCCGCGGAACACGGTCTCGGCGCGGCCCAGCGAGGTGAGGCCCAAGTGGCCAAGGTCGAACAGGCTCTGCAGGTCCTCGCGGTACTGGATGGCGTCATGGAACGACTCGAAGACGTTCTTGGCGCTCAGGTTGTCGTAGGTGGCGTACAGGTTCCACAGCGAGGTCGGGTCGTCGTCGCGGGCGCCGGCCGGGTCCACCTGCATGTCGAGGTAAGGGACGCGGCGCACGACGTCCACGATCAGGACGGCGTGGTGCGACACGACGCTGCGGCCGGACTCGTTGATGATGTGCGGGACCGGAATCTCGGCCTCGTCGCACACGTCCTTGAGCTGCGCCACGATCGACGAGGCGTACTCCTCCATCGTGTAGTTCGCGGAGTTGGAGCCCGAGGAGCCGGAGCCGTCGTAGTCCACCGCCATGCCGCCGCCGACGTCGATGTACTTCAGGGGAACGCCCATCTTGTGCAGCTCGGCATGGATGCGCGCGGCCTCGCGGACGCCCTGCGTGATGCGGCGGATGTCGGAGATCTGCGAGCCGATGTGGAAGTGCAGCATCTGCAGGCGGTCCAGCAGGCCGGCCTCGGTGATGCGCTCGACGGCGTACAGCACCTCGGGGATGGTGAGGCCGAACTTGGCGCGCTCGCCGCCGGAGAGCGCCCACTTGCCTGGCGCCTTCGACCGGAGCTTGAGGCGGATGCCGAGGATGGGCTTGTGCTCCTGCTCGGCCATCAAGGGCAGCAGGACGTCGAGCTCGCCGACCTCGTCCAGCACGATGATGACCTCGTCCTTGAAGTAGGTCGCCTCGCAGGCCGCCTCCAAAAAGGGGCGGTCCTTGAAGCCGTTGACGACCAGCAGCGACTTGCGGTTCTGGTCCATCGTGAGGGCCGCCACCAGCTCCGCCTTGGAGCCGACCTCGAGGCCGTAGCTCCACTTGCGGCCGGACTTCGTGAGCGTCTGCACGACCTCCTTGCGTTGGTTGACCTTGATCGGGAACACGCCGCGGTACTGGACGTCCTTGATGCCGTTGTCCTTGAGCGCCTTCAGGAACGCCTTGTTGAGGCGGTCGACGCGGTGCTGCAGGATCTGGGGAAAGCGCATCGTGAGCGGCGTGTCCACGCCCTGCTCGGCCAAGGTCGAGACGACCTCGTGCAGGTCGACCTCGGGGCCGTCCGGCCCGAGCGGGCGCACGGCCAGCGTGCCCGTGCCCGTGATGCGGTAATACCCGTCGGCCCAGCCCGGAACCTGGTAGAGCTCCTCGGCCTCGCGGACCGTGAAATGCGCCACGGCCGCGACGACACGCGCCGTGTTCTTAAGTGGAATCCTTGCCGGCCTAGATGCAGCTGATGGCCCAGGTGCCGTAGTAGGTGGCGACCCGGTCCGCGTTCTGGACCGTGACGATGGCGTTGCAGGACGCCCAGCCGATGACGTGCTCGAGGACGTCGGTGACGTCGCCCGCAGGGATGGGCAGGAGCGAGCAGCCGACGCCGATGGGCGGGCCCGGAGGAACGGTGCAGGTCGCCGAGGCCGCAGGGGCCAGGACGGCGAACGCGAGCAGGCTTGCGGCGCCAAGGAGCAGGGCGGTGCGCATGACGGCCGCATCCCGGGGTCGCCGCAAAAGGGTTGCCAGCGGAAGCCCCGTTGCACCGGAAGCAGCGGGGTCAAGGCTAGTGGCCGTGACGCGGCCGGGTTTTCAGGAGGCCGGCCCCGTTTTTGGGCAGGCGGGCTGCGAGGGGCGCCGCGCCCAGCTTCGATGGGCCTTGTCGGATTCGAACCGACGTCGAGAGGTCCCATACTCTCTCTTTGGTGCAACCTTCGTTTTCCTTGTCGGGCGGGGGAGGTTTGGAACCGGGTTTGGGGGTTCCTTGGGACCGACGGCTTAGACCGTCTTAGTGCCGACTTACGGACCCCCTAAAGGGTCCGTATGGACGGATACTCTGACGGGACTAAAGGCCGACGGACACACCAGAGAAAGCTCGCAAGCGTGGATGCCATGCTCCCGCGCTTCAACTTGGAAAGCCGATGGGTTGCTTGCCCTAGTTCGTCGCGCGGCAGAACGCCCGCCAGCCATGCCGGCGGGCCGCCTTGCGTGGAGGTGGGGGAGGTCTGGAACCGGGCGGTCGGGGGGTTCCAGTCGTTTCACTTCGCCGGGGCGGCGGGGGTCGTCGTGGGCTCGTGGCAGGTCCGGGCGGGAGCCGGGTCCGGTCGTCCGTCTAGCCGGTCGGGCGGTCGCAGGGTCCGGGGCGGGCGAGTCCGGGAGCGGTCGCGGAAGGGGAGCCAAGCCACGGTCCAAGCGAGTGCCAGTCTAGGCCAGGACGGGCGGCAGGGCCCAGCCCCAGCCAAGGCCAGCCACGTTCCGGGCCCACGGCGGGCCACGGGCCGCCTAGGCGCGTTCGCGGGGCCGGCAGGCCCCGCCCGGCCCGCAGGGCCGATGCCAGGGGCTGCGGCCGGCCCAGGGCGCCGGCCGCCAAGCCCCGGTGCGCCAGCGAGCTTCCCTCGCCACACCACTCCTCTTTGGTTGCGCGGCCCGCAGCGTAGCGAGGACCCGCGCGGGCCGATGCTGTTCCTCGTCGCTTGCCGGCGACCCTTGGGTTAGGTCCAGGCGGGCGGCCCATAGACGGCCAGGAACACGGCGAGGATGACCAAGGCGGCAGCGGCGGCGAGGACCCAGCGGGCACGGCGGCTTAGGTTCGGCTTGGAGGTCAGGAGGTAGCTGATCAGGGCGCCTAAGCCGCCCGCCATCAGTTCCAGCCCGGCGACCCCGCCGAAGCTTCCCAGAAGGATCTCGGCGGCGCCCAAGGCCAACAAGACGCCAGCCAGGAGCCCGCAGGCGCCTCCGGCGAGATTGCGCCAAGACCAGAACGTCGGGGACGCTCCTTGACCCGCCACCTGTTCGGCCGTCATGCCGCCACCCGCCCGGTGAAACGGGCCGTGATGGTCAGGGTGAAGGGGATGCCTTGAGGGGCCAGCAGTTGGCCGGTGTCGGAGACTTCGATGAACAGGCCGTCCGCCAGGGCCCCCAGGCGGACTTCAGACGCGAACGACTGGCCCGGCAGGGTTTCCTGCTGTGGTCCTAGGTCGGTGCCTTCCTGCTGGTCCGTGAAGCCGCCGGCATACTGGTCGCCGTAGAAGAAGCGGAACCCCAGGTCGGCGGCGCGGGTCGGCTCGTTCGTCCATGCCAGCGTAACGTTCCCGATGCTCATGTCGGAAGCCGGCTCGCCGGGGCGGCGCATCCGAAGCAGGCTCCCGCGCTCGTCGTAGGCGTCCCCAAACAAGCGGAACCGCTGGGCAGTCTCCGAGTCCCCAGTCGCGTCCACCCCTTCCAGACTCCCCGTTAGGGTGAACGTCTGCTCCCCCGGCCACACGGGAATGACCACCTCCCCCATACCCTCCGCGACCGTGATGTTCTCCGCCACCTCGAACGTCCAGAACGTCTTGCCCACGGTGGCGATGCCGGGGTGGATGATGTGCCACGTTCCAGGTGCCGTGTGCAGCACCACGCGCCCGTTCAGGTCGGTCTTGCCCAGGGCGAGGGTGCAGGCGTCCTCGCCTTTCGTGTCGCCGCCGGACGGAACGTCGCCGCGGGCCCACACGCCGACGACGGACTGGAGGCCGGCGCCGGTCAGGCCATTGATGAGGCGCACCGGCACGGGCACCGTGGCCACGCCGGGCTGGGTGTCCCCGACCGGCGTGTAGTCATCGCGGCATGTCGCGGGGTCCTTGCGGTCGTCCGGGTCGCCGCCGCAACCGGCCAGCAGCAAGGCCGCGACGATGAGGAAGGCGGGCTTCATGGGCAGGCCTCCTTAGCCGCTGTCGCAGGCGTCGCCAACGCCGTCGCCGTCGGTGTCGAGCTGGTCGTCGTTGTAGGCATAGACGCAGTTGTCGTAGGCGTCGATGACGGTGTCCACGTCCGAGTCGTCGCAGGCGTCCCCGAGGCGTCCGCCGTAGCGGTTCTCCTGGCCGGGGTTCGCCTCCACGTCGCAGTTGTCGGCAACGTCGTCCACGCCGTCATTGTCGTCGTCCGTGTCGCAGGCGTTCCCATCGCCGTCGCCGTCCGTGTCGGCTTGGCCGGGGTTCGGTTGCGTCGGGCAGTTGTCGGCCGAGTCGGGAACGTGGTCGCCATCAGCGTTGGACCCCGTGTCGTAGGGGCAGGGGGCGCCGCTGCCATAGTCGTTGGGGCACGGGTCGCTCGTGTTCGGCTGGCCGTCGCCGTCGCGGTCGGTGTCGCAAGCGTCGCCGCGACCGTCGCCGTCGCGGTCGCGCTGGTCGCCGTTCCAGTCCACCGGGCAGTTGTCCACGTCGTTTCCTAGGCCGTCGCCGTCGGTGTCGCCGCCGCCCTCGCAGGCGTCCCCGATGCCGTTGCCGTTCCAGTCGGCTTGGCCGGGGTTGTGGTTGCCGGGGCAGTTGTCCACGTCGTCGCGCAGCTCGTCGCGGTCGGCGTCCGAGCAGGCGTCGCCCTGTCCCACCCCGTCGTAGTTGGCCTGGGTGGGGTTGGCGTCGCGGGGGCAGTTGTCGCCCCCGTTGGGGATGCCGTCGCCGTCGAGGTCGGGGTCGCAGGTGTCGCCCGCGCCGTCGCCGTCCAGGTCGGCTTGGTCCGGGTTGGCGTTGGCGGGGCAGTTGTCGCCCGTGTCCAGGTCGCCGTCGCCGTCCGTGTCGTCCTCGCAGGCATCGCCCTTGCCGTCGCGGTCTAGGTCCCTCTGGTCGGTGTTCTCGTCCTCGACGCAGTTGTCGGTGTGGTCCTTCACGCCGTCGCCGTCCGTGTCCGAGTCCGTGTCGCACACGTCGCCCTCGCCGTCCTCGTCCGCGTCCTCCTGACCAGGGTTTGAGTCGCGTGGACAGTTGTCCACGTCGTCGTTGTCGCGGTCGCCATCGTCGTCATCGTCGCAGGCATCGCCCTCCGCGTCGGCGTCCGGCCCATGCTCATTGGTGTTCGTCTGGTCGTTGTTCGGCACCTTCGGGCAGTTGTCGGAGTCGTTCGCATCGCCGTCGCCGTCCAGGTCGTCGTCGCACTTGTCGCCTTGGCCGTCGCCGTCCATGTCGGCTTGGTCGTCGTTCGGCGTGGTCGGGCAGTTGTCGCGGTGGTCCTTGGCGCCGTCGGCGTCGTCGTCTGTCTCGCAGGCGTCGCCGCGGCCGTCGTGGTCGGCGTCCTCGGTCTGGCCGCGGCCGTTCCCGTCGTCGGGGCCGTTCTTCACGGCGTCGCAGTTGTCCTTGCGGTCCACCACTTGGTCGCAGTCGGTGTCCTTGTAGTAGTTTAGGTTCGTCGTGATGGCGTCGCCGCGCTCGTAGATGTAGCACGGCAGGCAGGCGTAGGGCACCCGGAACGTCAGCGTCCCTGAGGCAGGCTGGAGGCAGGCGTGTTCCTTGCATTGGCCCTCCATGCTGGACTCGTCGGAGGCGAAGGCCGAGTTCAGGAGGCAGGTGGCCTCGCAGGCGTCCGGGGTCGTCGTGGGGCTCAGGAAGCCGAGGGCGTCGATGTGGAGGCGCACCACGTCGCAGCGGGGCGCGCAGCCGCGGCTGCTAGACAGGCACGGCAGGGGGTCGCAGGGCAGGCCGAAGTCAAGGAGGACTGTGCAGGCGTCGATGACGCAGCCGCCATCCTGGGCGCAGGGCTCGGGCACCGGGCACGGCTCCCCGCCGTTCGCCTCCGGCGTGAGGCCGGGGTCGCAAGGCTCCGGGCAGGCCGTGCAGGGCTCGGGCTCGCACTCGCCCACCGTGTCGCGCAGGACGACGGGCACCGGGACGGGCAGGCACGCGTCGGGGTCGATGGGCGGCAGGCAGTCCAGGCATGGCAGGCAGTCGAGGCACGGGTCAGGCTCGCAGGTCGGCGGCGTGTCGCGCAGGTCCACGGGCGGCGCCACGGGCAGGCACACGGCGGGCTCGGGGCAGGGCGGCCCTACCGAGTCGCGCAGCGACGCGGGCACGGCCGCCGGCAGGCAGGGCTCGGGGTCGCAGAAGTCCACGGCCACCAGCTCGCCGTCGCCGTAGGCGTCCACCACGCTGCCGGTCTGCTCGTCGCATGGGTCGGGCAGCTCGGTGCAGTCGCCTCCTTCCAGGGCCAGCTCCAAGTCGCCCGTGAAGGCCTCCGTGCAGGAGTCCGGGGCGCCGGCGCAGCCCAGGATGGCGGTGGGGAAGGCGGCGGCGTCCAAGGCCGCCAGGGTTTGGCAGGGGTCGAGGGCCGGGGCACAGAGGGACGCGGCCACGGCGTCGCGGTGGCCGCCGGGGTTGCCGTCGCTGCGTCCTAGCAGGCTCAGGCCTGGCGTGGAGGCCAAGGTGGCCTGGCGCACGGCCTGGTCGCGGGCGCCGTCGTCCAGCAGGAACAGGACCACGGTGCAGTCGCCCGCGGGCGTGCCTTGCGAGGCCGGGACGACGGGGGACAGGGCGGCCATGGCCAGCAGGGCGAGGCAGGCGACGGACAGGGAGCGCGTCATGGCGGGGGCACCGTGCGGCACTTGTGCCGCGGGCTCCGGCTTCCGGCGGTCCTTTCTAACTCGTGTGGCCGAAGCGGGAACAGTTTGCGAGACTTGGGAGCGCTCCGAAACACCGGGTCGGCGGCGGGACCGCCGCGCAGCGCGGTCCAGCCGCCCGGGCGGGTCGAACGGGCTTGGGCGATGGAGCGCCGTGGATGATGCCGCGCGGGCCGATGGAGTGGTCGCCGGGACAAGGATTAGGTCCCCCGAAGGGGGACCAATAGACGAGTTCCCGGCGGTTGTTTGCAGCCGCCTCAAGCGCGCGGCGAAGGGCCCATGTAGTCGGCGTTTCCTGGGGGTCGCGTGCCGCCTCCCGCCGAGTTGCGTCGCCTAGCGAATGTGCGTAGTATCCCAGACGCTGCCATGCGGCAGGGTTTTCAACTCGGCCCAAAAGCAAGTCCGCGAACATCCCGGCCGCCCAGGGGGTTAGTCGTGGGCTTGCTTGTTCGCTTGGCGGCGGTGCGCGCCCGGTTTCCCCGCGTCGTGGGGGCGTGGCGTCGTTTCGTTCCCCTCGTCCTGGTCATTGATCAGGCGTGGCGGTTCGGTCGGTTCGTCTGGACGGTGCTGCATGGCCGCTGACCAGGAGTTCGCGCCGTGGAAGCGCCGGATGACTTGCTTCGACCCCTACTTCGTCAAGCTGGGCCGCCAGCCGCCGGTGCGCTCGGTGTTCTGCTTCCCGCCCCGCCAGCCGAAGCCGGAGGGGTGCGCCGTCGGCGCCTATTGCAAGGGAGCGGAGCGGTCGTGCGGCGTCTGCGGCTTTGCCTACTGCGAGGACCACGCGCGCAGCCACCGCAAGCGCCTGACGGCGCCGGTGGATGCGTGGCGCAGCGTCCGCCGCCAACTCCTCGACCAGCTCCGGTTCGTGGAGCCCGAGGCGAAGCTGCACACCTCCCGCCGCGCCACCGGCCCGCTTTTTGCCTACGTTTTGGCGGGCCGGGTCCGCCAAGCGGAGCCGCCGGCCGTCGTGGCCTACTGCAGCCCGCCCACGACGCGGAACGCCGACCTTGCGTGTTGCTACCCGGCCAAGACCTGCACCCCGGGCAGCACCGAGTGCCAGCGGTGCTTCTTCACGTTCTGCGACGGCCACCTCCTCGTCCACGCCTACCGCTTCGCCGTGCCGCGCCAAGTCGCCCGCGACCTGTTCGACAGCTTCCATTGGCATATCGACCGGGCCGCCGAGAACCCACGCGAACACCGGCGCCGCCGCGGCATCCGAATCCAGGTCCCGCCAATCCGGGGGCTCTTGCCATGACGCGGCGCGCGACCGTCGTCAAGCGGGCCGGCCTGCCGTGGCTCATCAAGGAGGCCCGAGCCAAGACGCGGAAGCTCTGGTATCGCCACCCGAGCCTGATGCGGTTCCTCGAGGACCAGCACCTGGAGGAATGGGAGGCCATCAAGACGTGCGGCCTGGAGTTCAAGAAATACGAGTCGCACGACCGGCCTGGCCATTACCGCATCGTGCCCGTCCTGTGCCACCGGGAACCGTTCTGCATCAGGTGCGTCCGGGCCGCCCAGGTCCGGCGGGCCTGGGGCGTCCTGGAACGCTTCGGGCGCTGCACCCCGACGGGCCAGAAGCCGCGCTTCATCCACATCGTCCAAACCGCGCCGGTTTATGCGGACGGCACGGGCTGGGGCATGGCGGCCAGCCGGGACGTGCAGAAGTTCGCAAGCGTCGTGTGGCGGGCCTTGGTGGACCTCTACGGCGAGGGCATGGGGGCCAGCATGAGCTACCAGGATTTCGGGGAGCGGTGCTTCGAGAAGCGCCACCCGCACCAGGACCTCACGCTCAACGGCTGGAGGCTGGAGGACGGCAAGGCCGTCAAGGTGCCGCGTTACGACTTGACGGGCAAGGGCCGCGACCGCTGGGACCAGACGGTCGTGGAGTATGCCCGCGAGTTGGACCCGGACGCCAAGCGCGGCATGTTCCACGTCCAGGCGCCCGCCGTCGGCGGGAAGGCCTACTACCATGCCTTGTGCTACCAAGTGCGGGAGATGGTGGACTTCTCCAAGCTCACGGACTACAGTCTGGAGAAGCAGGTCCTCTACTATCAGAGCGGCAAGGAGAACCTCCGCGTCAAGTTCACGCTGCGGGACTGGCACCTGGGGTTCTACGAGTATCAGCACCGCCTCGGAGCGTGGGGCGACGGCCAGTCCACCAACCTGCACCGCAGCTTTGGGCACCTGTCCAAGCGCAGCATCGGGGCGACCCAGCGCGTCATGGGTGGTGTTGATGACCTGGGCGACGTGGAGGAGTGGGAACGGGTGTTCCTCGATGACGTGGACGCGCAGATCGGACGGGCCTCGCCGTTGTCGTCCAGGCTTCAATAGCATCCACGCTTCCGGCAATACTCGTTTGCGAGTGGCATTAGAGGCGCGCCCTTGATGGGCACAAGTCCTGGGCCCTCCATGGATCTTCGTGCGCAGCTGAACCGCTAACCTGAAAACGAGTTGCAAACTTGCAACTCTGCGACCTGGACTGAGAGTCTTGATGTTGAGCATTCAACAGCTTCCGTGAAACCATGATTCGGGGATGCAATGCCCCGGAAAGGACGAATATTGGCGAGTTTTGCGACCCTTCTTCTCTTGATGGCCATTCGCTCTGATGCTCGAAAGAACGTGAGTGCGTGGCGAGTGAAAGCATTTGACAGGAGATTTCCAGTTGATGTGGCTAGTCGTCAGGTGGCCTGGACGACGGATGCTCGTCAGCGATTGGATAATTTACCCCCTTGTGCTACGGGGGGTTGAGGCCCAGCATGGAATTGCTTCCCGCGACTACCGACACGCAACAGGCGCCAAGGGCGCCCCGGACTCGGGTTTTCACCAAGTACGTCTTGCCTTCGGAGCGAAACCCGTTTGCGCTTCACTTCGACCTCCTCAAGCGGATTGTTCTCCGTACGCGAAACGGCCAGGAGGCAGTCGCTGCGGAGAAGTTCGAGGGGGAGGGGATTCCAACTCAGGCCGCTTCCATGAATGTGCGATTCCTGAAGGAAATTCGGCTCCTCACGACGACGGATCGTGGGCTTTACTTGCCGACCGCGGAGTGCATTCGATTTGTGAACGCCCGGTCGGTGGATGAGGCTCGGGCAAAGCCGATTCTGAAGGAGTTGCTTCTGCCTACTTGGTTTGCAGAGCTGGCAATGGAGCAGCTTCGACTTGAACCGGTCATGTCAGAAGATCGCCTGATTGGCGAGTTTGCCTTGGCGGCCGAGACTGACAAGGCGAAGAAAGGCGCGGCGCTCCGAGTCATTCTGGACTACCTCGCGTATGCGGGAATCCTGAATCGGGATGAGCGCGGCGTCACGCTTCCAGCCGCCAGCCCTGTTCCGGCCGCGGTTCCCATGGCCACTTCGTCCGCATTGACGGTGCCACCGCAGGTCGCAACGCAACAGGCTCCCGTGCCCCCCGCAGGTCCGACCCCCGCGTTCGCTCCCTCACCGCCCCCATTGGAGAGTGGGGAGTGGCGGGTGATGAACACCGACTTGTTCCAGGTTCGAGTGAAGGCGGATGTAGAAGCTGTGGACGAGTTGAAGGAGTTCCTTGACACTTTGCGACGTTCCATCGAAAGGCGGCAGCGGCAAGCTGCCAAGCCCGCCGATGACTCTCCCCCCTTCCCCTAAACCCCAAACATGGCCGCGTAATCTAATGGAAGGAGCCGCACCGAGAGAGCACTTTGAGAGAGGGCCTCGGGAGCAGCGCCGTGCGGAGTGAGGGTTCGAATCCCTCCGCGGCCGCCTCAATCGTACCACTTGCGGGCGCGCTCATAACGTTTAGGGTCGCCGGAGTGAAGCCGTAAAAACGCCTGGACCTTTGCCAGAGATTCCCGGCGCGTCATGCAAGCGGTTGCTCCGCAACCGCTCATCCTTGCGCCGCGCGACAGCGCGGCGCGGATTTTTGGCGGTCTAGCAGGCCCGCCGGCCGGGCAAGCGCAGATAAGCACGGGTCGAGTCGCCGGGCCTGCGGGCCTGTAGGCTAGTTTGGTAGACTTCTTGGTTTGGGACCAAGAGGCTGCGGTTCAAATCCGCACAGGCCCACTCGCAACGATGGGCGCCGGCTCGTTCCGGCGCTTCTCCAGCAGCTTCGTCAACAGGTCCGCGAGGGCGCCTTCGAGGTTGCCGGCGTCCATCTGCTGCTTGAAGCCCATCAGGTCGATGCCGGCGTCTTGGAGCAACTGGCGGTGCATGTCGGCCTCGTCCAGGTGTTCGTAGTGTTCGGGCATCCGACTGGTCTTGCTCCAGCCGGCTTTCTTGGCGCGTAGCGTCCGTGCCCACTTGTTGCGGGCGGAGCGGGTGTTGCCGGTGTGCCTGAAGTCGTGGGCGCTGAGCTTCTTCTTGCGCCGCTTGTGGAGCCCGGACCCGTCGCCAACCTGCTTGAGCCATCTGTCCAGGTTAGAGTCTGACAGCCGGCTCAGGCCGGTCTTGCATCGGAAGTTGCAAAAGATGGGGGCGTCCAGGTTGGAGCCGGCGGGGTGCATGGCGTCCCAAACGGCCAGCGGCTCGGTCGCCTCTACCATGGGGACCTGCCGGACGGCGTCGTTGGTCTTGAGGAACGGCATCTCCGGGCGCAACCCGAAGGTCGTCTTGGGGCCGGCCCGGACGCGGTCGCTTCGCTGGCAGGCCAGCATCTCGTTCACCCTCATCCAGGAGTCCCAGAGCGTCCACAGGAGGGCCACCTTCTCCGCCGTGACCCTGGCTGAGTCCCGTTTGGCTTCCTCGGTCGTTACGTGATCCAGAAGCAGCAGAAAGTCGTCCTTGGACAGTTCCCGGTCGGGGCTCAGGCACCGCCGTCCAGCCGGCACGATCAGGGCCTTGGCAACGTCCTCCGGGAGCCGCTTGTCCGGGAAGAAGCGGGGGAGCGTCTGCTTGATGTTCACGCAGCGCACGGACACGCTGGCCCGCTTGTGGTCCTTGAGCCACCCGTGGATGATGACCTCCCACTCGTCCGCGCTGACAGTGGCGGGGTCGCGGTTGCCGATGGTCCGGGCCAGGGTCGCCCAAGCCTGGGCCCAGGAGCGGTTCGTGCCGGGCTTGCGGCCCTTGTTCTCCCGCCGGAGCCACTCCGCCTGGATGCGGGTCTGCCAAGCCGGCGGCAACTCCGCGATACGGCGCTCGGTCTGGCGCCGCAGGGAGGCCAGGAGGGCCTGCTGGCTGTCGTAGGTCGCCGGTTCGGGGTTCTGCTCGGTCATGGTGGGCGCACATCCTTGGGGATATGCACCAAAGAGAGCCCTTAGGTCCCAAACCTCCAAGGATACCAAGCTACCCCAAAGGCCCGTTGGGCCGCGCGAGCCGCCCTTGCGCCATAAGCCTACCAGGGGTGCAGGATGCCCGCCGCGTCGCGGTGTCCCACGCCGTACTCCTGCACGGTCTTGAGTTGCGCCGTGGACAACACGGGGCCTTCCACGCACAGCCGGAGGCCGGGCCCGACCGTGCAGGCGTCGCAGATGCCGGTGGCGCACTTCATGTACCGCTCCAGGGAGGCTTCGGCGCGGACGCCGGCGGCCTCGCACGCCTGGGTGACCTTGACCATCATCTTCTCGGGGCCGCAGGCGGCGACGTAGGCGAACTCGTCCTCGTCCAACAACTGCTGCAGGCGTTGCGTCGTGAAGCCCTTGAAGGCGAACGAGCCGTCGTCGGTGCAGGGCTCGTACGCGATGCGGCCGTCGTCGGCCCAGCCGCCGAGGACCGGATGCAGCAGCAGGAGGTCGCGGCTGCGCGCGCCAGCGATGACGGTGACCTCGAGGCCCGCGGCGAGGGCGGCCTGGGCGCCGCGTGCCATCGGCGCGATGCCGGTGCCGCCGCCGACGAAGCACACGCGTCCGGCCTTGGGCAGCGCGAAGCCGCGGCCGTAGGGGCCGCGCACGCCGATGCGGGCGCCGGTGCCCAGGGCCGCGAGCGCCTTGGTGGCGTCGCCTTTGGCCTCGACCGTGAGCGTGACCCGGCCGGCCGTGTCGTTGTAGCCGAGGCCCATCGGGACCTCGTCCACGCCTGGGACCCACACCATGCAGAACGTGCCGGCGGGGGCGGCCGCCAAGAGCGGGTCGTGGAAGGCGATGGTGACGTGCCGGCCGGTCTCGCGCGCGACGGCCTCGATGGTGGTCGCCCGCGGCCGCTCCAACAGGCCGTGGCAGGGGTCCTGCACGAGGCGCGCCCAATCCGGGCCTCTTGAAAAGCCCGTGGCCGTGCCGTGCGCGTGGAGGGGGCGCTGGAGGAGTTGGTGCGCCGTGTGCAGGCGCGCCTCCGGAGCCCGCCGCGGCCCGCGCTCTTGACCTTCTATCCCTACACGGACGGCAAGTCGACGGTTCGCGAGCGCGAGGGCGCGTTGGTGTTCCGGCTGAGCGACCGCCTGCAGGGCGCGCCGGACGAGGTGCTGGAGGGCGTCGTGGGCGTCCTGTTGTGCAAGATTCACCGGCTGCCGGCGGCGCGCGCGGATGCCGCGCAGGTGCGGGCCTACAAGCTGTACATGGAGGAGTCTCGCGGGGCGATGCGTCCCGAGGCGCGCGGCCGGAAGCACATCGACCCGGTGGGGCACCACCGCAGCCTGCTGGAGTCGTTCTTGCGCGTGAGCATGGACATGGGCCTGGTGCTGCCGCAGGTGCCGAAGCTGTCGTGGAGCCAACGCATGAGCCGGCGGCGGCTGGGGCATTGGGACCCGGACCATGGCGCCATCGTGATCAGCCAGGTGCTGGACGACCCGCGCGTGCCGGAGTTCGTGCTCGACTACGTGGTGTACCATGAGCTGCTGCACATCGTCCACCCGGTGCGGATGGGCCTGGGCTCGAAGCGGCGCATCCACACGGCTGAGTTCCTGCGCGACGAGCGCCGGTTCCCCAGGCACACGGAGGGCGACGAGTGGCTACGGCGCCTGTCGCACCCCCGGTGGCAGCCTGCGCGCGGCGATTGAGGCGGGCACGGGCCGGACAGCCCGCGGGCCGGCTTCATCCTTGCAGGGGGCGCGGTGGATTCGGACAGGCGCTGGCGTGGCCGTTCGCGGCCTTCCACCCTGGGGGCTTGCTTGGGTTGCCCGCGGGGCCGCACAAGGTCCCATCCATCCGGCCCTCTCCCCAGGCCCCGCGGGCCTTTGAGGACCTATGACCGCTTGCCTACTTTGTCCGGTTGGACGCGAAGTCGCACAAGATCAGCAGCAGCCGCTTGGCGGCCGTCTCGGGCATCTCGGCCAGGGTCGCCTTGGCGAAGCTGGAGAACTCGCGGGCGCGGCTGCGGGCGAACTCCAGGCCGCCGGACTTCTCCATGAACTTGAGGATGGCTTCGACGTCCTTCTCGGTCTTGTCCTCCTTCTTGTAGAGGTCGACGAACTGGCGCCGGTCGAAGGGGTCGAGCTTGCCGTGGGTCGCGACGTAGACCAGGGTCTTCTTGCCTTGGTAGATGTCCGAGTGCTGCGGCTTCCCCGTCGTCTCCTCCTTGCCGGTGACGCCGAGGTAGTCGTCCCACACCTGGAACGCCAGGCCCATCAGGCGGCCGCACTCGGCCAGCTTCTTGACCTGGTTGGGCTCCGCGCCGCCAAGCTCCGCGCCGTTCTTCATGGCGATCTCGAAGAACGTGGCGGTCTTGCGCTCGATCATGTGGTAGTACTGGAGCTCCTCGATCTTCTTCTGGTCCTCGAAGAACATGTCCCAGTACTGGCCCTCGCACACCTCGCGCGCCAGGCGGGCCACGTCGAGGCTGACGGAGCGGTACATCTTGTCGTCGATCTCGAGCTGGTCGAGGATCTCGAACAGCATCGCGAACATCGTGTCGCCCGCGAGGATGCCCATCGGCACGCCCCACTGCTTGTGGACGCTGGGGAGGCCGCGGCGGGTGTCGCACTCGTCCATGATGTCGTCGTGGATGAGCGTGAAGTTGTGCAGGATCTCCAGCGCCACGCCGTACGGCATGATCTTCTTGGAGTCCCCGCCGACGCACTGGGCCGACAGGATGGCCATAATGGGGCGGAGGCGCTTGCCGCCGCCCTTGATGGGCAGGTGCCGGATGGCGTCGTAGAGCGCCTCGGGCTTCAGTTCCCGCTTGACGAGGTACTTCTGCATCTCGTCGTTGAATTGGTCCAGGTACGGACGCAGGGCGGCTTCAAGGTTCATCGGGGGACCTGCCTCAGCGAAGAGGGGCGCGGCGCTCCCGCCAGAAAGAGAGTGGTCTTCAACTCTTCTTTCACCAACCCCAATTCTATGGATGCCGCATCGGGGCCCTGCGCGGCGGCGCGGAACGCCGACCCGGCGAAGCCGGCAAGGTCGGCGCCAAGCCACAGCGCGCGGCCCGCGTCCAGGCCGTGGCGGAGCCCGCCCGTGGCCACCATGGGCGTCTTCGGCAAGGCCGCCCGGACCTCGCGGACGCAGTCTGGCGTCGGGATGCCCCAGGCCCAGAAGGTGCGGCCCATGCGGGCCTTGGCGGCGTCGCCCTGCTGGACGGCCCGGTGGTGCTCGACCGCGCTGAAGCTGGTGCCGCCGAGGCCGCCGACGTCGATGGCGGCGCAGCCGGCCTTCACCAGGCGCTTGGCCGCGTCCGCCGAGACGCCGGCGCCGGTCTCCTTGGCGACGACCGGGACCTTGAGGGCCTTGGCCACGCGCGCGATGGCGGCAAGCCCGCCGGCCGCGACCGCGTCGCCTTCCGGCTGGACCGCCTCCTGGAGGTAGTTGAGGTGGATGCAGAGCGCGTGGGCCTCGACCATGGCGACCGCCTCCTTGGCGTTCGCGACGGCCTCGTCGCCCCACAGGATGAGCTGGGGCAGGCCAAGGTTCGCCATCCGCATCGGGACGTCATGCTCCAGGATGACCGTGTAGGTGTCGGCTAGCTTGGGGTTCTCGAGGGCGGCCCGCTGGGAGCCGACCCCCATGGCGAGGCCGTGCGCGGCGGCCGCGGCGGCCAGGCGGGCGTTGAACTCCTTGGCCTTGGCGGCGCCGCCCGTCATGCCAGTGACCTGGATGGGCGCCTCCAGCTTGCGGCCGAGGAACTTGGTGGAGAGGTCCACCGCGTCCCGGTCCACTTCGGGGACGGCGTCGTGGGGGATGCGGACCCCGTCCCATGGGCTGGGGATGGACTGGACGTCCTTCTCCAGGGGGATGCGGAGGTGCTCCTCCTTGCGCCGCTCCGTCTCGGCCGCTTGGGATGTCGGCACGGCTCGGGAAGGCTTGGGCACGTGCGGCCCACCGTGGCCTTGCTTAGGATGGTTTCGCACACCCCGCCACAGCCAGCCATTGGACCGGGGGCCGCGTTGGACGAGATTGGACCGGGGGCCGCCGCGCGCGTGAGCGCGCAGGACCGAGGACGCCCGCCTGCGCGAGTGCGAAGCGAAAGCCCGCACGCTTTCGCGAACGGGTTGCGATGCGAAGCGAGCAACCTCGGCGAGCGGACGGGCCGAGGGCGCGGCCCCCCAGTCGCCGAGGGGGGTGCGGGGGCCCGGAGGGCCCCTGCCAGGGCGGACAGGCGCCAGCCTGTCCGCGTCAGAAGATGTCTTCCGCGCTGAAGTCGCCGTCGCCCTTGACCTTCGCCATCGCGCCGGGCTCCTTGGTGATGTAGTAGCCGGCGGCCTTGCCGCGGGCGACACGGCGGGCGTAGCCCTGCTTCTCGAGGTCCGCGAGCGCGTTGGCCACGATGCCCTTGGGGAGCTTGACGCCGAGGGCGATCTTGTCGGCGTCCTGGAGCTTGTTCTCGTTCAGGTATCCGCCGGAGTGGAGGAAGTCGTAGACCTTCTGCTGCTGGGGGGTGGCGCCGGGGATGACGGGCATGACTGGGCCTCGGGGCCCGCAAGCCGTCCCCTCTTGAAACTGCTCGTTCTAGCCAGCCTCGACGCGGGTCCCGACGACGGCCTTGCCGCGCAGGGCATCCAGCACCCGGCCCCGCACCATGCCGTTGACGATGAGGGTGGGCGCGAACTGGGCGGCGGCGAAGGCGTGCTCCAGCTTGCCGTGCATCCGGCCGGTGACGTCGGCGCCGGTGCCTTGGCGGCCTTCCGGCATGGTGGCGGGCGAGACCTTGGGGAGCAGCTTGGCGGTGGGGTGCGCCTTGGGGTCGCCGTCGTAGGCGCCATCGACGTCGGTGGCCCAGAGGCAGAGGCGCGGGTCGAGGTGGGCCGCCAGCTCCGCCAGGATGCGGTCGGCGCCGAGGACGCACCAGCCGGTGCGGGCGTGGCGGACCAGGGTGCCGTGCAGGACGGGGGTCATGCCGTCGTCCAGGAGCGCCCGGACCTCCTCGATGGGCAGGCCGTCCAGGGCTTCCCCGGTGTCCTGGACGCTGATGTGGAGCGGGACCGGGACGGGGCGGAGGCCGGCGCCGTGCGCGGCGGTCAGCATATGGCCCTCCAGTTGGGCCAAGCCGGCCAGGACCTCGGAGGCCGCCTCGCGCCGGTGGGCGTCGAGGGGGCCGTTGCCGAGGCCGCTGCGCGCGACGGCGGGGTGGCCGAAGCTGCCGGCGCCATGCAGCAGCACGACGGGAATGCCGGCCTTGGCGGTCTCCTGGAGGAGCCGGCCGGCGACGCCGCGCTGGAAGGTCCCAGGCTTGGCCTTCTGGGTGACGAGCGAGCCGCCCAGCTTCAAGAGGACGGGGCGCGACATGCAGGCGCCATACGGGGGGCTTGGCTTTCGCGCTTTCGCTGATGGCCTAAATCCCGAGCGGGGGGAGGGGCGGGGCCGGCGGCAGGGGCGGAGGCGGCGGGAGCGGCGGCAGGACGCTCGTGCTGCTGGAGCTGGTCGATGCGGTGGCGGTGCTCGACGACGCGCCCGTCGTCCCGGGGGAGGTGGAGCCAGAGGCGCCGGTGCTGGGGCCCGTGGTGGTCGTTGCGGCCGCCGGCGCCGTCGTGGTGGATATGGCCCCGCCGTTCGCAGGGGCGGCCGAAGATGCGGTGGAAGTGCTGGACTCTCGGGGGGCCGTCCCGGTCCCCTCGGTCGCCGTCGTGCCGTCCGTGGCCACGAGGTCTTCTTCTGCTTCGCTGCAGCCGGCCAGCCCGAAGGCCATCAAAAGGAGCCAGAAGGTTCGCACGAGCGGAGGGTGCGGGTTCCCGGCTTAAGCCTCGGATGGCCAAAGCTTATGAAGTCGCTTCAAGGCGGGGCGGGCTCTGGCCGGCCTCGTGCCACTGGACGCCGGGGCCGCCGAGCCGCACCACGAACGGCGTCCCGCCCTTCTCGAGGATGGCTTTTGCCACGGCCTCGGGGCGCTCGGTGAGGGCAAACATGCTGCCGCCGCCCCCTGCGCCGGTGAGCTTGGCCCCGAACGTGCCGGGGGTGGCGCGGGCGGCTTGCACCAGCTGCTCGACGGCCGGGTGGTTGACGCCCAGGGTATGCAGCGCGCTGTGGGCCTTGTCCATGAGCCGCCCGATGGCCTCCCAGTCCTTGGTCCGGAGGGCGGGCACGGCTTGGCGGGTCAGGCGGCCGATCTCGGACAGGGAGTCGCGCACCATGGCGTTCTTGCGGGCGGCGTTGGCGACCTTGGCCACCTGCTCGTCGGTGCGGCCCTTGACGCCGGAGTTGCCGATGACGATGGTGAGCTGCGGCATCTCGATGCGCTCCACCGTCCAGCCCCGCGGCTCCTGGTCGGGCTGGCTCCAGGTGATGTCCCACAGGTGGGTGCCGACCTTCGGGGGGTCCGCGGTGCCGGCGATGGCGATGCCGCCGCCCGCCGTCGAGATGCTGGTGTCCGTCGGCGACCCGCCGCCTTGGGTGGTGCGCTCGACCTCGAACGAGTCTTGCGCGACGCCGGGCAGGTCGGTGCGGCCTTGGAGCATGTGCAGCGCCCCCACGGTCGCCACGGTCAGCGCGGCGCTCGACCCCGTCCCCGACGCCGACGGCACGCCCCCCTCGGTCTGGAGGCGGATCGGCTCGGCGCGGCCCCACACCCGCTCGACGGCGGTCAGCAGGTAGGAATGGTAGCGGTCGTGGATGCGGTAGCCGTTGACCGTGAACCGGTCGCCGCAGCAGTCCACCTCGACCTGGGTGCGCTGGTCCGTGCTGGCCGCCAGCGCAGGGTGCCCGTAGACCACGGCGTGCTCGCCGAACAGGATCACCTTGCCAGGGGCGGAGCAGATGGCCCGAAGGTCCGACAGACCGCGCACGACAAGCCCCCAGGCCCCCCGCGGGCTTTAAGCCGCATCCCTGGAGTGGCCGGCCCGTGGCAAGCCCCCCAGGCCTGGACGTGCCCGCCTGGGCGACTTGGGCGGCGGTGCTGGCCCTGGCCATCCTGGCGGCCCTCGCGGCCACGGTCGGCGCGGTGGCCGGCACGCGCCGCGGCGCCGCCGACGCCACGTTCTGGGGCCACTTCGGGGAGCTGCGCCGCCGGCTGGTCCGCATCGTCCTCGGCGTCCTCGCCGGCATCCTGGTCGCCTTCCTGATTCGCATCGAGCCGGTGGCGCCCTGGGTCGGCTTCGACGCCTACGACAACCTGGCGGCCCAGGTGTTCCGCCGCATGGCCGCCGACTTGGTGCCCGACGGCGTCGCGCTGGTGGTCACGGCCCCGACGGCCGGCTTCGTGGCGCTGTTCAACGTCGCGCTGGCGCTCGGCGTCGTCGTGAGCCTGCCCTACGTCCTTGCCCAGCTTGCGGGCTTCCTCGGCCCGGCGCTGCGGCGGCACGAGCGCGCCCTCCTGCTGCGGCTGCTGCTGCCGGCCTTCCTGCTGTTCGTCCTCGGCATCCTGTTCGCCTACGCCTTCGTGCTGCCGTCCGCGTTCGCGGCGTTGTACGCCTTCGCGGACACCTTGGGGGCCGCCACCTTCCTCGACGTGGAGGCGTTCGTGTCGTTCGCGCTCCTGTTCATGCTGCTCACCGGCGCCGCGTTCCAGACGCCCCTCGTGATGTACGGCCTCGCGCGCGTCGGGCTGGCGACCCCGCGCGGCTACCTCCGCAAGTGGCGGCACGCTGTCGTGGCCATCGTGCTCATCGCCGCGCTTGCGACCCCGGACCCGACGCCCGTGAGCCAGATGCTGGTGTCGGCGCCCCTGCTGGGCTTGTACCTGCTGGGCGCGGCGCTGGCGGTGCCGGCGGCGAAGGCCTACGCGCGCTCACTAGCCCACTAGACACAGGTTCCACAGAACATCTTGGAAAGGTTCTGTGGAATCTGTGTCTAATCGGGAGGTCGGGGACGTCAGGCCAGCTTCTGCGCGATCAGCCGCTTGACCTCGTCGAGCGGCTTGCCCGCCTCGTCGATGCCGAGGTCGCGCGCCGACCGGCGCACCTGCTCCTCGCTCGGGCCGTCCACCGGGGCGGTGGCGGACGACTTGCGGAGCTCGGCGTCGAACTCGGTCTTGGCCTTCTTGAACTCGCCTTGGGCGCGGCCGAGGCTGCGCGCCAGCTTGGGGATGGCGGTGGCGCCAAAGAGCAGGAGCACGACCACCACGACGATGACCAGCTCCTGGGTGCCGAGCCCGAGGACCATGGCGGCGCCGACGAAGCCGCCGGGTTAAGGGTTTCCGGCGGTGTGGGCCCGGCAGCGCGAGGTGCCCGCGAGCGCCGGGTTGCGGCAGGCCGCCCCGCTGGCGGTCTGGCCTTGGCAGGCGTGCCGGAGGCAGTAGAGGCCGCCGGGGCCGACCTCGGCGCCGCAGTGGGAGCCGGTGCCGAGCATGTACTTGCAGCCGCCGGCCTGCTTGACCACGGGCGCCGCCGCCGCGCCGGCGGGGGTAGGCGTCGCGGCCGCAAGCGCCGCGTGCTCGGCGGCCCGGCTCTCGGGCCACGGCTCCTCCTTGTAGCCGTCGTCGCCGCCCGGCTCGCCGGGGAACGTCTCGGGGGCCTCGCCCGCCTCGGCGGCGGCCAGGAAGTCGAGGCGGAGGCGGCGCTGCGAGGCCAGCAGGAGGGCGAACGGCAGCAGCAGGCAGATTCCCACGACGGCGACGATGCCCAGCAGGAAGTCGGTGCGGAACGAGCTGCCCCGGAAGCCCGTGACGAAGACGTTGCCTTGGGCGCTCTGGAAGTACATCGCGATGCCGGCGGCCAGGATGGGGACGACGGCGAAGCTCACCAGCAGGGCGAGCGCGAAGTGGACGGGGGTGCCGTGCTCCAGGTGGCCGGCGAGCGTCTGGGGGCGGCCGCGGAACGCGAAGGCGCCGATGGCGACCAGCACCAGGCCGACCAGGAGCAAGGCAGCCAGCCAGGGCAGGACATTGTAGCACAGCCCGTGGTAGAGGATGCGGTGGGGGTCCTGGCACGGGCCGGTGCTCGGCCGCAACAGAAGCAGGTCGAGCAGGAACAGGCCGCTGTACGTCGCCAGCAGCCCGCCGGGGATGACGAACAGGTTTCGCTTCCACAGGCGGGCGTCGCGAGCCATGCTCCCCATGCTCCCACCGGCGCCCTTGATAGAAGCGTTGCTGAATCGATGCGCCTGCCCTCGGAGGTGTTCGGCAGGGGACGCCTCCCCCGAAACGTTTGAGCCGCCGGGCCGTTTGCGCGGCGCGTGCTGAGCGCCATCCCCGAACTGCGGGACCCCAGCGGGTTCCTCCCGTCCATCCAGGCCAAGGCCAAGCTGGTGGAGGACGGGTTCGCGGCGGGCAAGGCGGGCGCCACCGCCAAGCTCCAGCCGGCGGGGCTGCTGATCGCGGGCATGGGCTTCTCCGGCCTGGGCGCCGACGTCGCCATGGACGCCTGCTCCCGCGTCATGGACGTCCCGGTGGCCATCGTCAAGCACTACCAGGTTCCCCGCCACGCCCGCAAAGGCTGGCACGTGCTGGCCGTCACCTACTCGGGCGAGACCGAGGAGACCCTCGCCGTCACCAAGGCGGCCGTCGCCCGCGACCTCGGCGTCACCGCGTTCACGACCGGCGGCGCCGTGGCCAAGCTGGTCCCCCACGTCGTCCCGCAGCCGCCCGGGTTCCAGCCGCGCGCCGCCTTCGCCTTCACATGGTTCAGCCTGCTCGGCTTCCTCGAAGGCGCCGGCCTGCTGGCCGAGCCCGTGCCCGTGCGCGAGGCCGCCGCCGCCGTCCGCGCCGTCGACCAGGCCTGCGGCCCCGACGTGCCCGAGGAGCGCAACGAGGCCCGCCAGCTCGCCCGCAAGCTGCTGGCGCCCATCCCGCAGATCTACGCCAGCCCCGCGCTGCACGGCATCGGGCTGCACTTCCGCAGCATGCTCAACGAGAACGCCAAGAAGATCGCCGACTGCGACCTCCTGCCCGAGTGCAACCACAACGACCTCACCGGCTGGGGCGGCGACCTTGCGAACCGGCGCCACTTCGCGGTCTTGTGCCTGAGCCACGGCGCCCAGAACCCGCAGCTCCAGAAGCGCGTCGACTACATGCGCCAACGCTACGGCGAGTGGGGCGTGCCCTGGCTGGACCGCCGCGCCGGCCCGATCACGGACTTCAAGAGCCACGTCGTCGAGCAGGCGAGGCTGATGCAGTTCCTGGACTACACCTCGGTGTACGTCGCGCAGCTCAAGGGCGAGGACCCGGCGGAGATTCGGGAGATCAAGGCGCTGAAGGCGCACCTCAAGGCGTAGCCGGACTCAGCCCTGCAACGGGCACTCGTGCACCAGCTCCCCCGCGACTTCGATGGTCGCGCTGCCGCATTCGCGCATCCACGGCACGAGGTCGAAGATGCGGTGGAACTGCGCCTCGCTGACCTCGGGGTTGTAGATGGTCACGGGCAGGAACCAGACGAACGCGAACGCCACGGCGGCGCAGACGCCCATCACGACGATGCGGCCGGGCCAGCCGAAGCGGAACCAGACGTGCGCCAGCAGCCCGGCCAGCGCGATGGCCATGAGGGGAACGATGAGCGTCATGTAGAACAGGTACATGTCGCGGCCGCCGGTGGCGTTGAGGCCGAGGAAGCCGAGGTAGGTCAAGAGCGGCAGGAAGGCGCCCAGGAGCAGCGCCTGTCGGATGCGCGGCAGGCTGGCGAAGAACCGCATGGGGCCGAGGAACGGAGCGCGCGTGGCGGCCGGCGTCTCGACGGGGATGGCGGCCATGGGCGGGGTGGCGTCCGCGACGGGGGCGGTGGCCAGGATGGCGGGGACGTTGGGGGCATGGCGGCGCTGCGTCAGCCAATCGGTGGTGAAGTCGACGAGGACGTAGAGCACGGCGACACACGCGGCCCACCACAGGAAGGGGTTGCCGAGGGCGTAGATGAAGCGGTACAGAGTCTCGCCGCCGTCGGGGGTGCGCCAGCTCGAGATGTACTGGTAGGGCGTCGTCATCAGCAGCCATTCGTTGGGCTGGCTGACCAGGTTGCCTTCCTGCTGGCCGGTGGCGTCCCACTTGATGGCGCCGGCCTGGACGGCGACGAAGGTCCAGAGGGCGTAGCCGATGCCTTTGGCCCGGATCCAGATGACCCACCAGGGCGTGTAGGTGGCCACCAGGACGCCGAGCGACCCCAGCGGGTAGGCCAGGAGATGCAGGTCGAAGCAGCGCTTCCGCAGCACGCCGGCGCGCCAGTGGATCCAGAGCGACAGCAGCAGGATGGGCGGGGCGGCGAACAGGACGTAGAACTTGCTCGCGAAGCCGAGGCCCAGGAACAGCGCGGTCATGAGGACGCCGCGGCGGCTGGCGAAGGTGGCGCAGTAGACGGCGATGACGGCGAAGCCGGTGGCGTAGATGTCCAGCAGGGCGATGCGACTGGAGCTCAACACCAGGTTGTCGAGCACGACGAAGCTGCCGGCGAGCGCCATGGCGAGGTAGGAGTCGTAGATGCGGCGGGCGGCCAGGGCCGCGAACACGACGGTGGCGACGCCGAAGACCGCGGAGGGCGCCCGCCAGGCCCAGGCGTTGCCGTCCTCGCGCAGGCCTTGCTTCCAGGCCTCGAAGCGCTCGCGGCCGCCGTTGTGGTCGTCGTCGGGGGCGCGGCAGCCCTCGAAGATGCCGTGCTTGGTCTCGTAGGCGTGCACCGAGGCGGCCATGATGAGCTTCGCCAGCGGCGGGTGCTCGAAGTTGACCGGCCAGAGGTCCTTGTTGACCGTCATGCCCCAGATGACCTCGCTGCCGCTGTGGCACGGGTCGGTCCAGACGCCTTGGTCCATCTGGTGGGCGACGACGACGTAGTAGGACTCGTCGAAGTAGATGTCCTTGATGCCCCAGGCCTCGCCTTGCAGCACGGGCTCCAGGGGGCCGAACTGGGCGGGGCCGAGGCCGGTGAGGTAGAGGCCGGACGCGACGGCGATCAGCACGGCAAGCGGCACCCAGGCGCGGGCGGGCGGGCCGTCCTTCCCGGCGTAGGTGAGCTTGAGGTTGCCGAGGTAGTTGGGCACGACGCCGGCCACGATGCCGACCGGGACGGCCACGAGCGGGGGGACGCCGAGGAGGTCCGCCAGCAAGGTCGCGGTGACGAACTGCAGCACGGCGCTGCCGAGGCTCACGAGGTGGAACAGGCCGAGGCGCGCGATCCAGGGGCGGTTGGCGCGGTCGCGGAACGTGAACAGGTCGTTCAGGATGAAGTTGCTGAGGATGCTGGCCTCGATGCCGGCCAGGAGCGCCAGGTGCTGCTGGACGCCGGCCAGCCAGAGCGACGTGAAGAACAGGAAGTTGACGATGACGCCGGAGGCGCCGACGAACAGGAACCGCAGCAGCCGCTGGTTCTCGGCATCCTCCAGGCCCAACATGGCCACGTGCGCCAGGTACTGCACGATGACCTTGCTGCCGAGCTTGGAGGCGCCGCCGCGCCGGTCCTGGAAGGTGTAGCCGACCTCCTCGACCCGCTCCAGCCGCGCCCGCCCCAGCACCTCCAGGAGGATCTTGTAGCCCGTGGGCCGCAGCGCGTCCGGGTCGATCCGCTCGCGCCGCACCAGGAACAGGCCGCTCATGGGGTCGGTGAGCCGGTGGCGCCGGATGGGCGGCAGCGCGAGCTTGGCGAGCGCCCGGGCGCCCTTGCTGATGGTGCGGCGCGCCAGCCCGAAGCTGCCCTCGGAGCCGCCGGCGGCGTAGCGCGACCCGACCACGAGGTCCAGGTCGGCGGCAACAGCGCGGTCCAGCATGGCGCGCACGGTGGCGGGCGGGTGCTGGAAGTCGGCGTCCATGACGGCGACGAACGTGCCCTTGGACTCGGCGATGCCGCGCACGACGGCGGTGGCGAGGCCGCGCTCGGCGGTGCGCACGATGACGCGCGCCCGCGGTGTTGCCTTGCGGGCCAGCTCGGCGGTGCCGTCCTTCGAGTTGTCGTCCACCACGACGAACTCGGCGTCCACGCCGGCGAGGGCCTCCTCCATCGCCGCCAAGAGCGGGGCGATGTTGGCCGCCTCGTTGTAGGTGGGGATCACGACCGACAGGAGGGGCACGGCAGTGGGCCGACAGGATGGCCCTACAAAACGACGCTGGGATGGTTGGGCTTGAAAGCCTGGGGGCGGTGGGCCCCGCGATGCGCCGGGACGCGCTCTGGACGGCGCTGGGCCTCTCCGCCCTCATCCTGGCGCTGGGCTACTGGCTCAAGGCGCGGTGCCTCGACCATGCCTGGGGCGGCGGCTTCGAGTTCCGGAACTTCTGCTACAACGACCTCCACCCGCTCTACTTCATCAACGGCTACGCCGACGGCGGCATCCCCTACGTCACGGTCCAGAGCGAGTATCCGGTGCTGACCGGCGGCCTGGCCTGGGTGCTGGCGCTGCTGTTCGACAGCCACGCGGCCTGGTGGCACGCCAACGCGGCGTTGCTGTTCGCCGCCGGCCTGGGCGTCACTTGGCTCCTGGTGCAAGCGGGCCACGACTGGCGCTCCGCGGCGCCGTGGGTGCTGGCGCCCTCCATCGTGGCGGACGGCTTCACCAACTGGGACCTGTGGGCGGTGTTCCTGATGGTGGCCGGCCTGGTGGCGTTCGAGCGCGGCCGGCTGTTCCTGGCAGCACTCTTGATCGGGCTGGGCACGGCGGCCAAGCTGTTCCCGGCGGTGGCGGGCCTCGCCATGCTTTTGGTGGTGGTGAACCGCGGCCGCGCCGGGCAGGGCTGGCGGCGCGAAGTGGCGCTGCTGGCCGGCGGCTTCGCGCTGGGCTGGCTCCCCCTGAACCTGGCGTACGCCATGCTGAACCCGGAGCTGTGGCTGCGGACCTACCAGTTCCACGCCGAGCGCGGCACCTCGTTCCAGACCCTCTACTACCTGTTCGACCAGTACGTCGTCATGCCGCGCCTAGGCTACGGCCTGACCGTTGGCCAGTTCAACCTGGCGAGCCTGGTGGCGACTGTGGGCGCGACGGCCCTCATCGCCGGCCTGGCGCTGCGCCGCCGGACGGTGCAGGTCCATCTGTTGGCCGCGGCGTTCCTGGCGGCCTACGTCGTGGCGGGCAAGTTCTTCTCGCCCCAGTACACGCTCTGGCTGCTGCCGCTGTTCGTGCTGGCGGGGCTGCCGCGGCCGTTGTGGTGGGTGTTCACGGCGGCGCACCTGGCCTCGTTCGTGTGGGCGTACCACCTGCGGATGCCGCCGCCAGGGGCGTTGGAGGGGATGTCGGGGGAGTTCCTGGCGCCGTTCAACCTGGCGTCGTTCGTGCTGATGTTCAGCATCGTGATGGTGGCGGTGCTGGCGGTGGACCGGCTGCGCGCGCCGGACGGGCATTGAGCACGGATTCCCCCTCAGACCCGGAAGATTCCACAGAGGGTCTGTTGAATTTTTTGGCTAGGCCCCGCCAAATCCAAGGTCTGTGGAATCTGTGGCCAGTCGGCGGCACGCGACGAGCACTGATTCGCACAGATTCGGAAGATTCCCACAGACCTCTGTGGAATCTGTGTCCAGTCGGCGGCATGCGACGGGCACTGATTTCCCCAGATTCACAACCCGGGACCGCGATGCGCCGCGCCTGTACCCACATCAACTAGGCGAAGGCCCCAGGTCGGCCACTACTTTCTTCGCGGTCGGCGGCGCCCGGCTGGCTATCTTTTTGACTTGCGAAGATTTTCTCTCCGGGCGGCGCCGAGCCGCGAAGGTCTTGCATGAAAACACGAGCCCCCATCCTGCTGGCTGCGCTGGTCCTTGCGGCCGCGCTTGCCAAAGGCCAGATCACCCACAGCGTTGTTGCCCCCGTGCCGTCCGTTGGCACCGACGCCGGCTTTGCCCCCCTCACCCCCGTGGAGCGCCTCCTGGCGGTCCAGGTCGCCCAAGGCGACCCCAACATCCAGAACCTGCTGGCGCCCTTCCGGCACGTCACCATCGGCGCCAGCCTGGCGCTTCCCGCAGTGAAGGTCGAGCCGCTCGCGGCGGTGCTGCGGGCCGCCGAGGTGCAGTTCTACCGTTATGACGTGCATGACACGCTCACCGCCCGCGTGGACCTGTCCGCCCTGCGGGTCGCGGACTTCCAGACCGAGGTGCGCGAGCCCGTCATGGTCGTCGAGGAGCTCCAGGCCGCCAAGCCCGTGCTCCTGGCCGACTCCCGCGTCTCCTCCTACGCCGGGGACCTGAACGACCTGGAGCTGATCAACGCCGGCGCCGTCCAGACCATCGGCACGCCCTGCGAGTTTTCGCGCTGCTTCGAGACCCGCTTCGTGCACAACTCGGGCGCCAACATGGTGGACCTCCAGCCCATCGAGGGCCTGCACGCGCGCTTCAACCTGAGCGCGATGGCCGTGGACGACGTCTGGTACGGGTGATGCCCATGGACACGAGCAAATACATCTGCGCCGCCATGCTCCTCCTGGCCACCGCCGGCCTCGCCTTCCCCGGCACCATCGCCCAGAGCACCGCCGTCAGCGGCTGCTTCACGGACGTCAAGTGGTCGTTCTGCTACAACCTGGACGAAGCCCGCGGCCAGGGCCTCGAGCTCTACTCCGTGTCGTTCGACGGCACCTTCATCTTCTACAACATTGGCGTGCCCTTCAGCATGACCCGGTACGAGGGCGGCATGGCCGGCCCGTACAAGGACATCCTGGGCCAGGCCAGCAGCACGGTGCCAGGCTACGGCCTGGGCGCGGTGACGCTCACCAACGCCGACTGCCCCCGGTTCCTCGGCTCGGGCACCCTGTACGGCAACAACCGCGTCTGCTACGAGAAGCTGCTGACCGGCAAGGACCCGCGCGTCTTCATTTGGAGCAAGTTCAACGTCTACAACTACCAGTTCATCGCGTCCTACGAGCTGCGCCAGGACGGCACCTTCCTCCCGAAGGTCCTCTTGGGAGGGACGCTGGCCGACGCCAACTCGGGCGGCGGCTCCACCAGCTGGCAGCACCAGCACTACATCTACTGGCGGATGGACATCGACATGAACAGCTGGCCCAACGACAAGTTCCAGGAGTTCACGAAGACGGCCGTGGTCTACTCCAACCAGAACACGGACGCCGCCTGCCCCGCCTCGCCGTGGTGCACCCTCGGCACCGAGACGTTCCGCGACCGCGGCTACGCGACCTTCACGAAGTGGCGCCAGGTCGATTTCGGCGCCACCAACAGCAAAGGCCACCCCAAGAGCATCGAGATCATGTCCGACAGCCAAGGAGCCGTGGACCCCATGTCCACGCATGACGTCTGGGCCGTGCGCTACAAGTGCCAAGGCGTGTCCAACGGCTGCGAGATGGGCTACCAGGTCCCGGCGAACCCGACCAGCGACGCGCCCATCAACGCCTACGCCAGCGGCGAGAGCATCAACGGCCAGGACATCGTGGTGTGGTACAGCCACAAGGTCCACCACGAGCCGCGCGACGAGGAGACGCCCACCATGGCCGTCCACGAGGCGGGCCCCATCATCAAGGTCCGCAACGTGGACGCCAGCAACCCCGGCCAAGGCCTCTGAGGCGCAGCGCCATGCGGACCCTCCCTGCGGCCGCCCTGCTCCTGGCGCTTGTGCTGGCGCCCGCCGCCAGCCAAGCCGAGGGCGGGGCGCCGCAGCCTCTTCCCTTCCCCCTCCAGTCCCCTGCCATTGCCTCCGACGGCCACACGGCGTGGCTGGCCGGAGGTGCCACCCACGACACCATCCTGCCGTACACCTTGGACGGCGGGCCCGGGACCCCGATGCGGCTGCGCGAGGCCCGGGAGGCGCCTGCCCTCTTCTGGACCGGCACGGTCCTGCTGGTGGCTGGGGGCGCACGGGGCGCCAGCCATTCCAACACCATCGAGGCCATCGACCCTGCCACCGGCCGCTCGACCCTGCAGGCCGCCGCGCTGCCGGAGGGCGTCTCCTGGGCGGCGCACGCCTGGATGCCCGCGGGCTCGGCCTGCGCCCAAGGCTGCGGCTACCTTTTCGGCGGCCTCACCGCCACCGGGCCGAGCGACCGCATCCTGCGCTACGACGAGGCCCTCGGCCGCGTCGAGTCCATGGAGGCCCGCCTGCCGTTCCCGTGCGCCAAGGGCCAAGCCGTGTGGATGGGCACCGTCTTCCTGGTCGCCGGCTGCATGCCGGTCCCGGGCCGTCCCGACACCTGCCCGGCCAGCATCCTGGCCTACGCGCCGCAGCGCGACGCCGCCACCTACGCGGCCTCCGAGGCGACCCTGCCGGCCTACGGCGCCGCCCTCCTCGGGCACGACGGCCGCCTGCTGGCGCTGGGAGGCACCGACTGCAAGACCGGCGCGGCGGCCGCCACCGCCATCGCCTTCGACCCGGGCACCGGCGCCTTCGAGCCGCTTGCCCCGCTTGCCGAGCCGCGGGCGCAGGCCGTCGCGGCGGACCTGGACGGCACCGTGCTCGCCTTCGGCGGCGGCACGGCGGCCGTCTCCGCCTGGCCAGGCACCGGCGCGCAGCGGACGGAGCCGGCGCCCTGGGGCGGCCCGGCGCTGGCCATGGGCTCGCTGGCGGTGGCGGCAGGCGCCCGGCGCTGGCGGGCCTTCAGTCCTCGTCGTCGTCGCTGTCCGTCGTGGCCGACGCGCGGTCGGCGGCCTTCCACTGCTGGAACACGCCCTCGATCGACGCCTTGAGGTCCTTGCGGGCCATGCGCACGACGCTGCGGGCCTTGCGGAGCTCGCGGCTGGCGTCCTGGAACGGCTCGGAGTCGGCAAGGTAGCCGTTGATGACGGCGAGCGGCTCCTCCCACTTCACCAGGTCCTGCACGCCCTTGACCTTCTCGGCGAGCGCCTCCTTGACGAGGGCGATCATGTCCTGCGACTGCTCCAGGTAGGCCTGGACCCACTCCTCCTTGGTGGGCTCGTCGGTCGGCATGGCCTCGCCGGCGGCCTGGGCCTCGAAGGCGACGACGGCGTCGGTGAGCTTCTTCTTGGCCTCGCGCAACTGGGGGCGGAGGGCCTTGAGCTGGTCCGACTGCACCGACTCGGTGTCGGCCAGGAAATTGTCCAGCGCCGTGATCTGGTTGTCCCACATGTACAGGAGCTCCTCCTTGCCCACGGGGCGGCCCACCAGCTCGACGGCGTTCTTGAGGTGGGCCTCGGCCTGCCGGAGGGCCTCCTGCGCTTCCATCGGCAAGACCACCGGGGAGCTCGGCATAAAGGACGCGGTCATGAGCCGTGAACGCCCGGGGGTGTGATGAACCATCGCGTGCCGACAAGGCGTGCGGCGGCCGCTCAGGCGTAGAGCGCCGCGGCGGGCTGGTGCGCCGAGTGCAACTCGCCCTTCTCGAACTTCTTGACCGCGGCCAGGAAGTCGGTCTGGGCGATGGCGTCGCGCTCGTGGCGGATGGCGCGCATGCCGGCCTCGGTGCAGATGGCGGCCACGTCGGCGCCGCTGACGGCCTTGAGGCGGGCGACGACGATGGCGAGGTCGACGTCCTTGTCCACCGTCATGCCGGTGGTGTGGATGCGGAAGATTTCCTGCACGGCCTCGGGGGTCGGCAGCGGCACCTCGATGATGCGGTCGAAGCGGCCGGGGCGCAGCAGGGCGGGGTCGAGGATGTCGCTGCGGTTGGTGGCGGCCAGGATGCGGACGTCGCCGCGCGGCTCGAAGCCGTCCAGCTCCGCCAGCAGCTGCATGAGGGTGCGCTCGACCTCGCGGTTCGAGGAAGTGCCGTCGTCGGTGCGGCGGGCGCCGACGGCGTCAATCTCGTCGATGAAGATGATGGCGGGGGCCTTCTCCTTGGCGAGCTGGAAGACCTCGTGGACCCGGCGCGAGCCTTCGCCGATGAACTTCTGCACCAGCTCGCTGCCGACGATGCGGATGAAGGTCGCGTCGGTGGCGTTGGCGACGGCCTTGGCGAGCATCGTCTTGCCGGTGCCGGGGAGGCCGCGCAGCAGGACACCCTTGGGGGGCTTGACGCCGAGGCGGGCGAACAGCTCGGGCTTGGTGAGGGGGTACTCGACGGTCTCCCGGAGCTCCTGGATGACGGACTGGAGGCCGCCGACCTGGGCGTAGGTGACGTCGGGCTTCTTGACGACCTCCGCGCCGGCGACCAAGGGGTCCTTGCTGCTGGGGAGGATGCCGACGACCGTGAGGTTGGTCTGGCTCAGGCTGACGCGGGTGCCGGGCGAGAGCTTGTCGCGGGACACGAAGTCGGCGACCGGGACGACGAAGTTGGGGCCGGTGCTGGACTTGATGACGACGCGGCCGTCCACCAGGGTGTCGAGGACCGAGCCGACGATGAGCGGCGGGTGCTTGACCTTCTCCAGCTCGATGGTGAGGCGCTGCACTTCCTTGGTGAGACCGCGGACCTCCTCCCGGAGGTGCTTAATTTCGCTGGCGGCCTTGCGCTTGTCGTCGCGCAGCTCGGCGTTGCGGCTCTCGAGGTCGGCCACCGGATCCTGCGCCGGGACGGGGGTGTCCGAATCCTTGGGAGCCTTCACGGCGGTTTGCTTCATATGGAGCCGCCCTTTAGGGCTTGTCGTAAGGACCTTTGCTGCCCGGCCCACCTGTCGGGAAGGGCCTGGGTGGCATAGAGGGTCCCCGGTGACGGCAATGGGCGAATGCGAGATGTGCGGCAAGAAGGTCGGGACCCGGCGCTACATGGTGGAGGGCACCGTGATGAACCTCGGGCTGGAGTGCTCGAAGTATGGCACCCCGATGGACGCCCCGGCCCCTGTGGGCACCCAGGCCGCGATGCAGCAGGGCCTGGAGCGCCGCGCCCAGCGCATGACCAGCCGCAACGTGTACGACGCCCAGACCTCCGAGGTCTTGGTGGACGACTACGGCGCCCGCATCCACAAGGCCCGCGACGCCAAGGGCCTGAGCCACGAGCAGCTCGGCAACAAGGTGAGCGCCCGCGTCCCCGAGCTCAAGCACATCGAGGCGGGCAAGCTGCGCCCCGGCGACGACCTGGTGAAGAAGCTGGAGAAGGAGCTGGGCATCACGCTCCTGGAGAAGGTCGAGGGCCCGGCCCCGGTCCTGAGCGGCCAGGACAAGAAGAAGGCCGGCGCCGGCCTCACCATCGGCGACCTGCTGAAGGACGCGATGGGCAAGGACAAGAAGGGCAAGTAGGCTGCCGCGGCGTGCCTCGCACCTTGGCCCCGCTTCCCGTCGCCGCCGTCCTCGCCGCGGCCCTCCTCGCCGGCTGCATGGCGTCCCCGCCGCCTCCGGACGTCTACGTCCAGGCGGTCGGGATGGCCTTCGAGGCGCCCGCCACGATGCCGGCCGGCTGGGTGAAGCTCCACTTCGAGAACCGCGCCCCCATGCTGCACCACGTCGCCTTGCTTCGGCTGGACGAGGGCAAGACCGCCGCGGAGGCCCTTGCGGTGCTGGAGCGCGACGAGCTCGCGGACTGGATGCACTGGGCCGGCGGCGTCGGGCCGTTCGAGCCCAACGCGGAGGGCTGGGCCGTGCTGAAGCTCCAGCCGGGCCGCCACCTGCTGCTCTGCCTCATCCCTGGCGAGCACGGCGTTCCCCACATGGCGGACGGCATGGTGCGCGAGGTGATGGTGCAAGGCAGCCCGGACACGGCCTACGCCCTCCCGTCGGCCGACATCGCGTTCGACATGCACGAGTTCGGCTATTCCGCCCCCGTCACCACGGCCGCCGGCACGCACACCTTCAAGATTCTCTCCCAGGGCGGCCAGCCCCACGAGGCGGTCCTCGCCAAGCTGGACACGGGCGCCACCGTGGCGTCGCTGCTGGAGTCGCTCGGCCCCAACGCCACCGCCGCCCCGCCGGCCCGCTTCGTCGGCCTGCTGCCTCCGATGGGCCCCGGCGGCACCGCCTACGTCGAGGCCACCCTGACGGCCGGCCGCTACGTGATGCTGTGCTTCCTGAACGACCCGGCCTCCGGCGCGCCGCACTTCGCGCGTGGGATGCTGCTCCCCATCACGGTGGCGTAGTCCGACCTCCAGCCGTGATGGCCACCCTGTCCGACACCGTTATCCCGAAGGGCGAAGTGGCCGTCGCCGTGCCCGTCGTCGAGACCGACCAGGTCTTCCAGCATTGGGTGAAGGCCGGCCACGCCGCCGCCGACGCGCTCCAGCTTGGGAAGGCCCTGTGCGTCCCCGGCGCCCGCCTGGTGGACGTCGCCGCCGCCGTGGAGCAGCGCATCCGGGACCTGGGCTGCGGCCAGGCGTTCCCCTGCACGCTCTCCATCGGCGCGGTGGCGGCGCACTACACGCCGACCCACGACGACAAGACCGTGTTCGCGGAAGGCGACCTGGTGAAGATCGACTGCGGCGCGGAGGTCGAGGGGGCGCTCTCGGACAACGCGCTCACGGTCGAGGTCGGGGCCGGCTCGGACGGCCGGCACAAGCGCCTCATCCAGGCGTCCGAGGCGTGCCTGAAGGAGGCCATCGGCATCATCGGGCCCAACTGCGACCTCGGCACCGTAGGGGCGGCCATCGAGATGACGGCCAAGGACTTCGGGCTCCGCACCATCCAGAACCTCACCGGCCACAGCCTGGAGACGTTCAACCTGCACGCCGGCCTGACCGTGCCGAACGTCGGCATGAAGGTCAACCGCCGCCCCCGCATCGGCGACGTGCTGGCCTGCGAGCCGTTCGTGACCGACGGCCTCACCGCCCGGGTCGAGAACTCGGGCCCCGGCAACATCTACCACTACCAGCGCAGCCGCCCGCTCCGCCTGCCCAGCATGAAGAAGCTGCAGTCGCACATCGAGCGCGCCCACCCCCGGCTGCCGTTCGCCGAGCGCTGGCTGGCCGACGCGGGCGCCATCGAGCCCCAGAAGCTGGGCTTCAACCTCCAGCAGCTCCAGAAGGAGGCCCTGCTGCGGCACTACCCGGCCTTGTCCGAGGCCTCCGGCGGCATGGTCGCCCAGACCGAAGCCACCCTGGTCATCACCGAGGACGGCTGCCTGGTCACCACCCGCGCGCCCGCCTGATCGCCGCGGAAACCGCGCGCCGCCCCACCAGAAGGGTGATAACAGACGCGAGCGCTTCGGTCCCCGCCCTGAGGCATTGACGCATGGGAGAGGAATTCGAAGAGGTCGACGACAGCGGCGAAGAGCTGTTCAACGAGGACACCGACGACACGGAGACGGTGCTGCGCCCCGGCGTCAAGAAGCACGTGTGCCCGAAGGACAACATCAGCCTCGAATACCGGGTCGAGGGCAGGTTCGTGATCCGGTTCTGCAAGAAGTGCGGGTACGAGGAAGAAGACTGACCACGGATAGGCTGCGGCCTATCCGCTTGCAGGCACGGGGGCTTCGCCCCCTGCGCCCCCACGGCTTGGGGGCCGCTCCTCGCGCCGGCGCGCCGCTGCGCGCGCGGGCCGGCACGCTCGTCCTGTGCGCTCGCGCGCACGGCGGCCCCCGGCTCGACGGTTCGGCTATTCGACGTGGACCTTGACGCCCGGAGTCCCGCCGCCTTTCTTCTGGATGGTCACGTCGAGGATGCCGTTGTTGTAGGTCGCCTTCGTGGTGGCCGGGTCCACGGCGGCGGGGAGCTTGACCCGCTTGTGGTACTTGCGGCGCTCGGTGTCCACCGAGATTTCCAGGTCGCCTTCGTTGACGCGCAGGTCGATCTGGTCGCGGCTTACACCGGGCAGCTCCATCGTGACCGCCACGTGGGCGCCTTCGTCGATGACGTCGGTGAGGGGCTCGCGCTCGTCGCTGACGACGGACGGGATGCCGGGCACGCCGACGCCGGGCTTGCTGGGCTTGACCTGCGGCTTGTTGCCGAACGTGTTGAAGCTGGGCTTGCCGTCCGGCCCGACCTTGACGCTGAAGCCGGAGACGAACGACTTGTTCGGGTCGCTGCCCCACTCCTTGAACGCCTCCTGGAGGTTGCGCTGCATCTCCTCGACCAGCTTGCGGAACTCGCCGGGGTCGATGCCCATGCTGCGGAACCAGGCCTCCATGTTGGGGTCGCTGAAGCCGCCGGGGCCGAACGGGTTGCCGCCGGCGAACGGGCCGCCGGGGCCGAAGGGGTTGCCGCCAGGGAAGTTCGCCCACGGGTCGGGCTTCTTGGGGTCGCTCATCGGGTAGGATGCACCAAGATGCTCCAGAAAAACTTCGGGTTGGGCGCTGGGCGTGCTGGTTTTTCTAGAGGCGACCTCTCAGCGCAACATGGCTCCTCGCGCGACCTTGACGCTGGCTTTGGTGTTTACGGTAATTTCCCTACCTCAGGGCGGCGCCATGCTGATGCTTGACAACTGTGGTGGCAAAGCAAACCGGGACACTTTTTGTTCTTACACGTATTATCCTGACGGCCCGGTTCGAGTGACTCCAAGGATTGGGCTTGTCATTGCTCTTGCAGACGAGCCGACCGATGACGGTTTTTACAATGGCCAAGCCACTACGAGCGGGTTTTGGGCGGGTTATGGAATTTTATACACGCCCGCATTCATTGACTGCGAAATCGTGGAGGGCGAACCCACATGCGTCTCTGCATTTGGCTTTGGGACATGCGAGGCGCAGGAACTCTGCAGCTTTGCCGTACTCATCCAGGAAACCGGCGCGTTCAGCGAGCACGGAAGCGGGGTCGTTGCGAACCTGTCGCCGAAAGCTCCTTGGATTGGCTGCCTGTTTGTTGGCGAATCGCCGACCTATAACATGCTTTCTTCATTCAACGCAGACAACTCCTCAGGGCTCGAATGCGGCGTTCCTCCAGCCGACCTCATCTGCGTCGATGGTGTTTGCACGCCTTGCCGTGAAGAATGTGGAGCGCCAAAGCCGGAGCAAATCCCTCTTGCCATGCGACCTCGCGTTTCCGAGTGGGTGACCAAGTGCCAAGCCCTGCGGCCATTGGTTCCATCAGGAAGCTTGCCGGATTGTGTCCCCATGATTTCCAAGGGGTCCGGGATGCTTCCGGCGGCCTATCCGCCCGTCCAGATGGATTCGTAGCCCGCCCGGACGACCTGCGACACCGCGACGGGAATCGTTATCAGGGGAAGGGGGCCGTCGTGCGGCAATGACGATGCGCCGAACGGCGTGGCTTGGCGCCGCGCTGCTGGCGGCGGCCGTGGCCGCGCCCCTGGCGGGCGCCCACTCCGCCCTGTCGACGATGCCCCTGGCCGAGTCGCACACGACGCCAGCCCCCGCGCCCCTGCCCTTCTGGCTCCAGCCGGAGGATCTGGCGGGCCTGGAGTCCGCCGTCGCCGGCCCGGCGCCGCGGCCGCTGTTCGGCACGGCGGGCCTGGCGGGCGACGCGCCGCCGGGCGACTGCGCGCAGGCCCAGGCCAACGGCCCGGTGCCGCCCATCATGTTCTGCTGCCCGACGCCGCCGAACGGCCAGCCCATCAACCTGCCGACCGACGGCGGCAACGCGGCCGACACCGACCGCTTCGTCTACACCGACTGCCCGTTCCGCATCTACGACACCAACCTGGTCGGCAACTACTACTTCGGCAATGCCGCCCTTGCCGTGAATCCTTTGGACGAGCGCGAGATGGTGTTCACTTCCCTGCACAGCGCGCCCACCAACGGCCCGTCGCCTCGGAGCCGCGTGGCCGGGTATTCCCACACCGCCTTCACCTCGCGCGACCAGGGCGTCACCTGGCAGGACCAGCCCATCCCGAACGGCGCCGGCCTGGGCGAGGCCTCCACGGTCGCGTTCGACACCGCGGGCAACATGTACCTCGGCTACCTGTGGCACCAGGCCAACGGCAACGCCACCACCGGCCACGCCTCCGCCTTCTGCCTGTTCAAGGCCTCCAGCCCGCGCACCGAGAGCGCGGCGCTTGCCTCCTACTCGGGCGGCTCCTGCTTCGAGTCGCGGGCACCCACCAACCCGATCACCCGCGTCCACCTCGTCGACGTCCCGCACCCGGAGCCGACGCCGCCTGCGCCTGCCAACAGCACGCCCGACGCGCCCTCCACCGCGGAGGACGTAGGCGAGTTCGCCGAGCCCTACGACCCGACGCTGGAGCGCATCGCGGCCGTCTGGCACGAGAAGGCGATGGTGCCCGCCGAAGGCAAGGGCGACGGCATGGCCGGCTGGATCGACGCACGCTTCAGCGGCACCGGCGCCCGCGACCCCTGGACCGGCCTGACGAAGCCCATCGGGCCGTGCATGGACGCCAGCGACGCGGTCGCCTACGACGGCGCGGTCTACGTCGTCTGCACCGTGGAGGCGGGCTACTCGGCCCGCAGCCGCGCCCGCATCGGCGACCACGACCTGTGGCGCATCGACCCGCTGACCGGGAACGCGACCTTGGTCGGCCCGACCGCCTTGGCGGGCGGCCACCCGTCGCTGTCCGTCACCGACGCGGGCTACTTCGCCTTGGTCACGAGCCGCCTGCGCACCCCGGAGGAGGGGCAGGGCGGCGCCGAGATTCGCGCCGCGTTCTCCTGGTACGGCAACGACTGGAACCCGATTCCCGGCGACGTGGGCGGGCTCTTGAACCGGATGCTGGGCGGCAAGCAGACCTTCGACGCCGGCGTCACCGCGATGCAGCTCGGCACCTACGACGGCTCCCCCGTGGCGGCCCTCATCTACATGGAGTGGCAGCAGCCGGACGACGGCACGCCCGCGCCCCCGGCGCCCGACCCCGACAACCCGCTCGCGTTCTACTCCCTGAACGACTACAAGAAGGCCATCGTGACCTTCGACTCCTGCAATTTCCCCGTGGCCGCCAGCCTGCTCCAGCTCGGCACCCAGGTGGACGCCTCCAACGCCGACGCCTACGCGACCCAGCCCAGCCTGTTCGACGACCAGCAGGACGGCCTCGTGCGCCACCGCCAGGACAACGGCATGGACGTGTTCTACTTCGCCGTCAACGACTACGGCGCGATGCAGTACGGCGCGTTCCAGCCCCTGGCCGCCCAGTTCTGCCCCTCGCCCCCGCCGCCGCCCATCCCGACCGTCCCCGCGTTCCCGCAGGCGCTCACCATCACGAGCCCCGCGGTCACCGTCGCCGGCGCCATGGTCGCGTTCGCGGCCGTGAGCGCCGTCACCTACCTCATGCTGGCCAAGCGCCGCACCCCTTCCTACGTCACCACGGAGGCCAAGTGAACATGACCCCTAGACCCCTTGCCCGAACCACCCTGGCGGCCGCGGCCGCCGCGAGCCTCCTGGCCACCGTCGCCTGCGCCGTCGCGCTCGCCAGCCTCCTGGGGTACACCGGGGTCGAGGCCGGCGCGGCCGTCACCGCGAGCTTCTGGGCCAGCGTCGCCATGGTCCTGTTCCCTGGCGTCGCCGTCGGCGCCACCCTGGAGGTCGCCCGCCTGGCGCCCCGCGGCCCCACCCTCGCCGTCGGCGCCGTCGCCGGCGCCGTGGCGGCGTGGGCCGCCTTGGCCTTCGGCTTCGCGTTCGCCTGGGGCAACCTCGCGTTCCCCACCCTGCGCAGCGTGCAGGACCCCGTCGGCTTCTGGGGCCTCTCGTTCGGCGCCTTCGAGGCGGCCTGGACCTACACGCTCGAGTTCGGCTGGGTGGCCCTCCCGGTGGGCGCCCTGCTGACGGCCGGCGTGGCGTTCCTGGCGACCCGCGCGCCGGCCCCCGCGCCGGACCAGCCGGCCCCCGCCGCCCCAGAGACCGTGGCCAAGCCGGCCGCCGCCAAGCCCCGCGCGGCCACGACGGGGGTCGCGGGCGGGGTCGCGCCCAAGCGCGCCAACGGCCACGCGCTCGGCCACGTCGATCCCCACAAGTGGATCGCCGCCGAGGGCCTTGCCACCACGGCGGACCTGGCGCTCCCCGAGCTGCTGATCGACGAGGTCATCGGCCAGGAGGAGGCCGTCGAGGTCGCCAAGAAGGCCGCCCGCCAGCGCCGCCACCTGCTCCTCTTGGGCGACCCCGGCACCGGGAAGTCCATGATCGCGAAGGCCATGGCGCAGATCCTCCCCCCCGCCGAGCTCGAGGACGTCGTCTGCCTGCCCAACCTGAAGGACCAGAACGTCCCCCACATCAGCGTCCTGCCCGGCAGCGAAGGCCGGCGCCTCGCCCTCAAGCGCCAACGCGTGGCCAAGCGCCTCACCCGCCTCTTCATCATCGTGGAGACGCTCATCTCCGTGGCTCTCTTGGGCGGCGGCTTCTACGCCTTGTACGCCTTCGGGGGCACCGCCGGCCTTATCGCGATGGTGATGTGCATCCTCGTGATGCTCTTCTTCCTCTTCGTGGCGCGCCAGTTCGGC
>JAXDQS010000009.1:0-21147 GCA_034667725.1 Thermoplasmata archaeon | reverse complement strand
TCCTCATCCTCGCCGCCCTGTTCACCGGTTGCGCTGGCCCGACCACGGACACGACCACCACCCCTCTCCCCCCTCCCCCTAACCTCTACTCCTTCGGCACCGACCACCCCGACCGGAACATGACGTTCCTGCTGGAGATTCGCGACCTGCCGCCCAGCGACAACTGCACCATGAGCTACCGCTACTCCCAGCACGCCGGTGTCCGGGTATCCTCCTGGTTCGTCACGCTGGACTCGGAGCCGGGCGAATCCGGCTATCAAGTAGGGGGCAAATATTCCCAATGGCAAAGCCATGCCCACGCCACGCCCGCCGGAGTGGACACCCGGCCGACTTGGGAGGACGGCGAGGTCGTGACCGTCACCGCACCTAGCAACCCGCTAAGGTCGTCGGGACATTACGCGGTGGGGATGGGCGGCCTCGCGGACGCCCCCTTCAGCTTCGCCGTGGCCTGCCCCGAATCTGCCACCGTTGCCTTGCAGGGCTTGGGGCACGAACTGGACCTCGTGATGCACGATTCCATGCAAGGGGGGGCGGGCTTCTCCGCGACCACCGGCATCAAGGACGCAGCCACCACCGTATCAGGCTCCTATGAGGCGACCTATGCGTCCGACCGCCTCGTTCTCGTGGTGGACAGCTACGGGGCGACCCAATACGGGACGTTGGACATCTCCGGCGCCATCCAAGCCAGCTACCTGCTCGTGGGACGCCCCTATGAAGTGCTGGACGGCCCTGGGGGACGCCTCCGGTTCGACCTGAACAGCACGGCTCCCGACTCCAACGACTTCAGGGTCGTCATCTTCGGGTTCGATGCTCTCCCCGCCTAGGTGAAGCCGCCAGCATGGCCCGCGCCGCAATGGGAAGCAAAATGCCCCACCTGTTCTGCCAGCAGCCGGGCTGCGGACACCCGGAGGTGGTGGCAGGCCACGGCGACCCACGCAACGGGCATTTCCGGGGACCCTCCGGCCAGCGTGGGACTGGACCTTGCAAAGTCAAGGGCTGCCCTTGCCCGTTCTTCCTCGCTCCCCCCGCCCCTCTCTGGGTCTAGCAGCCGTCCCCTCCACGCGGGGCGGCATCGGCTTATCTTCCCTTATGGACCCTCCCCCGTTTTGGAACGGCGGCGGGGCTTTGGAAAGCTCCCGGCCTCACCAACGAGGTTAAGTAAGGTTCCCAGCGGGTCTGTTCTCGGGCAGGAGACAAGCATGAAAGCACCCATCCTCGCAACCATCCTGGCCGGTCTCCTGGCGGCCTCCGCCGCCGGCCTCGTCGTCGTCCGGGTCGCGCCGTTCGCGGCACCCGACCCTGAAACCAATGCCGCAGGGCTGCACGACGGCCATGCCGGCGACGGCCCCCATGCCCAGCTTGGCATGGAGCGCCCCCGCTTCCCCGAGCGCGCCGGCACCATCCCGACCGCCGACGCCGCCAAGTCCCTGGAGGAGGCCAGCTTCCTCCAGATCGACTCGGACAAGGGCTTCAACCCCTCAAACGGCGTCCGCGGCGGCACGGGCACCTTGGCGGACCCCTACGTCATCTCGGGCTACCACGTGACGGGCGACCTCTACATCGCCGACACCGACGCCTGCTTCGAGGTGCGCGAGAACTACCTGGACGGGCAGCTCAGCCTCAACTGGAACAGCCAGTGCGTGTTCGTCCACCACAACTTCATCCGCGACCTGCGGGTCAACGAGAACATCCCCCGCCTCGGGCAGCCGACGGGCGGCCTCATCGAGCTCAACAAGATCGCCTTCGTCGGCCAGATCCGCCACTACGACGGCGAGTTCCGGCACAACGAGGTCGGCCCCTTCACGCCGCGCGACATCTTCGACGGCCTGCAGAAGGTGTTCGAAGAGAACCCGTTCCCCTTCGAGGAGAACACCCGGGTCATGAACATCGACGGCTGGAACCAGGCGCTGTTCCACCACAACCGGTTCGTCGGCTCCATCGACCTCCAGATCCACGGCCACCACCACGGCACCGGCTTCCTCGCCACCCACAGCCACTACCACGGCGACGACGAGGCCCGCATGACCCATGAGGAGGACCACACCGACCGCTGGCAGTCCGTCGTGTTCGCCGACAACGACATCGTGGACCCCAAGGGCTACGGCCTGCGGTACACCGACGAGAACCACGCCGGCGACGACCGCACCGCCAGCTCGGAGTCCACCGAGATGCTGGAGAAGGAGCATGTCCACCACACCTGGGCCCAGATCCTGCGCAACAAGGTCGACGGCGCCGGCATCCTGGTGGACATCTTCAACGCGGACGACGAGCTGCACACCAGCCGCAACCCCGGCTGGCTGTCCATCCTCGACAACGCCGTGACCATGGTGGAGCGCAAGCCCGGCCTGCTGGGCAACGTGTTCTTCGGCCCGCTCTACGACCAGAACACCGGCATCCGGGTCTGGGCCGCCAAGGAGGCGCGCATCGACGTCCGCGGCAACACGCTGTCGTTCCAGTCGGCGCCCGCCACCGACGACCCGGTCGCCACCCTGTCGGACATGATCAACCAGGCGGCACCGTTCTTCGCCGCCGACCAGACGGCGCCGACGGCCATCCACCTCGACCGGCTGGCGCTGGCCAACGTCACCGTGGCCGGCAACAAGGCCACCGGCTTCGAGTACGGCGTCGCGGCCCGCGACATGGCGGAGGACGCCTACTGGATCGTGTGGAGCAACGCCATGGACGGCGCCCACCCCGTCTACTGGGACGACTCGGTCGTCAACCAGCCGTCGGAGCAGGAGCCCGCGGCCGTCGAGGACCCCACCATGGCGGACCAGGGCGACGCGCACGGCACGCACGAGGGCCACGTCCACGGCTGATTCCTCCGTTGTCGATCCTTTCCCCTCTTTTTCCTCCCGTTTCTCCGCCTGCAAGTTTTCGCCAGGCGACTAGGTTCGTGAAATACGCCTGGCCGATGGCTTCCGTCATGCGCACTGCGCTCCTGCTTGGCGTCCTGTTGGCCGCCAGCCTGCTTGCCGGCTGCACGGGGACGAACCCGATGGCCGGCCCTGGCACGCCCGTCTCCGAACCGCAAGCCCACGTGCACCCCGAAGCGGCGCACGAGCATCCGCCCATGGAGGAGGCGCACGACCACGAGGCGGGCGCGGACGAGGAGCACTTGGAGCATGGCACCGCCGGCGACGTCCACGGCCACGAGCAGACCGGGATGCAGCGGCCCGCGTTCCCGCCCGCGCAAGGCAAGGTTCCGGCCAGCGGGTCCGGCCTCAAGAGCGTCGGCAGCCTGTTCCTGGACGGCGACCGGGCGCTCGCGGACGCCAACCTGACGGGCAGCGGCACGCTTGCCGACCCGTACGTGCTGCGCGGCCTCCACGTCACGGGGACGCTGGAGCTCTCGGACACCGACGCCTGCGTCGTGGTGGCGGAGAACTACATCGACGGCCAGCTCGCGCTCAACTGGAACGGCCAGTGCCTGCACGTGCACCACAACTTCGTGCGCGACCTGCGGGTCAACGAGAACGTCGCGCGCACCGGCTACGCCACGGGCGGCCTCATGGAGATGAACAAGATCGCGTTCGTGGGACAGCTGCGGCACTACGACGGCGAGTTCCGCGACAACGTGGTCGGCCCGCACACCGCCTCCGACGTGTTCGACCAGGTGCTGGAGACCACGCCGTACGGGCTGTTCTGGGACCCGCGGGTGGCGAACATCGACGGCTTCAACCAAGGCGACATCCATCACAACACCTTCCACGGCTCGGTGGACCTGGACTTCCACGGCCACCACCACGGCTCCGGCTTCTTCGCGCCGCACAGCCACTACCACGGCGACGCGGCCGCGAAGGCCCACGCCGCGGAGGACCACGCCGACCGCTGGACCTCGGTGCGCTTCACCGACAACCGCATCATCGACCCCGAGGGCTACGGCCTGCGCTACGAGGACCAGAACCACGCCGGCGACGACCGCACCGCCACCTCCGAGACGACAGAGGCGCTGGACTACAGCCACGTCCACCACGAGGACTTCGTGATCGCGCGCAACCACGTCGATGGCGGCAAGATCTGGGTGGACATGCTGGGGGCGCCCGACGGCCTGCACAAGGGCACCTTCGTCACGATGGCGATCGAGGACAACCTCGTCCAGTACCAGGAGCGCATGGACGACGACCTGTGCCTGGTCTCGTTCGGCGGCGGCCACGACCCGCGCAGCGCCCTGCACGTGGACTCCGCCGACAGCATGACGCTGGCGCTGCGCCGCAACGTCGTCGAGTACACGCCCTACCACGCGGACGTGGTGGGCGACCCGCTCGGCGCCGCGGCGGCGCTCGTGAAGGCCGCCTGCCCGTTCGACTGGGGCCTGGCCGCGCCGACCGGCATCTGGCTGCGGCAGCTGTCGCGCGGCAACGTCACCCTGGAGGACAACCAGGTGACGGGGGCCGAGCGGGCCGTGGGCGCGGCGCTGTTCACGGAGGTCGGCTGGACCGTCCGCGGCCTGGTGACCGACGCGCCCACCAAAGTCTGGACCGACGGGTCGGCGCCGGCGCCGGCGGAATGATCCGTTCGAACAATGCGGAAACCGTTATAGCGGCCAGGCCAAACCTCGGGTCGTGCGTGCCGTCGCCGTCGCCCTCGTGCTGGCCTTGCTGCTGCTGGCCGGCTGCGGCCAGCCGCTGGACGAGCCCGCAGCCACGACCGGCACCGCCCCCAGCAACCCCGAGGGCCCGCCGGCCAACGCCACCGCCCCGCCGGCCCGCCCGCCGGCCGTGCTCGGCCTGGCGGCGGCGCCCGCGGTGCTGGTGAGCGTTGCCGGCCACCGCACCAGCGAGTTCACGGTCGCCGCCGACCCCGTCCACCCCGGCGGCCTCCTGGCCACGGCGATGGACTGGGACTCCGGCGACGCCACCGTGCAGTGCGCGGCCTACTGGTCCGCGGACGCCGGCGGCAACTGGACGGCCGTGCCGGCGCTGCCCGGCCACGCCGCCGTGCGCGAGGACACCGACCCGTGGGTCGCGTTCGACGCCACCGGCCGCGCCTACCTCACGTGCAGCGAAAGCGGCGTCGGGATGCTCCTGGGCCAGAGCGCCGACGGCGGCCGCACCTGGGAGGAGGCCCGGCTGGTCCCGACCGGCGGCTCCCCCATCAAAGGGGCCATCGGCGCGTTCGGCGCCGGCGAGCTGGTGGTCTGCTACCAGCAAGGCGGCGCGTTCCAGGTGCTGCACAGCCTGGACCGCGGCGGCAACTGGACCGCCACCGTGTTCCCCGGCATGTCCGCGGGCTGCAACGGCGTGCAGCGCGACGCCGCCGGCACCACCTACGTGCTGTGGCAAAGCGGCGGCGCGCTCGAGGCCGACAACCTGAACCCGGCCCCGCCCGGCGTCGGCATCCTCTACTCCAACGACGGCGCGCGCACCTGGGCCGTGGTGCACCTGCAGGACGAGCTGGGCGCGGCGCCCGCCAACATGCAAAGCGCCCCGCAGGCGGCCGCGCCCTCCCTCGCAATCAGCCCGGTGACGGGCGCCGTGTTCGTGGCCGCGCAGCAGTACCAGAACGCGGAGGCCGCCGGCCCGTTCGGCACCGAGAGCCGCGCGCTGTCGAAGCTGTGGCGCAGCACCGACCGCGGCCGCACGTTCGAGGAGGTGGCGGTCCCGCAGGTGGTCTCGGCGGCGTGCGGCACCAGCGAGCAGCTCGAGGCGCCATGCAACCAGGTCCACCCGACCTTGGCGTGCGACGCGCTCGGCCACCTCGCCTTCCAGTTCGTCCTGAGCGACGGCACCAGCCTGCGCAAGCAGGCCTGGGTCGCGGTCTCCGGCGACGACGGCGCCACCTGGCCCCAGGCGCTGATGCTGTCCGAAACCGGGCCCGACCGCTCCTATCTGCTGCCCGGCAACGCGGTGCCGACGCCCGAAGGCGTCGTGCAGCAGGCGCGGGACGTCGCCGCCGACCCGGCCGCGGCCCAGTCCGCCGCCACCGCCCGCGCCGACTCCCTCACCTGGCCGGTGTTCCACCGCGACGGCGGCGAGTACTTCGGCATCGCGCCCGTGCCCGGCGGGGTCGCCGACCTGTGGGTCGAGCATGACGCCGACGGCCGCAACCAGATCCTGTCCCGCCGCCTTTCCATCGAGAGCTGAACCCATGAAGCCCACCCTGCCCGCCCTGCTTGCCGCCAGCCTCGTGCTGGCCATCGCCCTCGCCGCCACCGCCGGCACCGCCGAGGACCCCGAGATGGGGGACGGCGTCGACGACGTGGACGTCAACGGCGCCTGCTCCGGCGGCTTTGGCAGCGTCCCGCCCTGCCCCTCAATGGACTTCCTGTGGCCGAACGTGGACATCCAGGCCGGCTTCGTCGACGAGGACGCCGCCAACCTGCTCCTGCACCTGGTGCTGAAGTCCACGTCCGGGTTCAAGGGGACCCAGGGCTTCTCGTTCGACTACGTCCTCACCTTCCAGCTCGAGGGCGCCACCTACACGGCGACCGCGGCCATGGACTCGGCCGGCGCCATCACGGCGGGCGGCAACGCCACCAGCGCCGTGGCCACCGCGAACGCCCTCTTGTGGACCGTCCCGAAGGCGGCCGTCGGCGCCCACCGCGGCGACCTGCTGACCGGCTTGTTCGTGACGGCGCACGGCGAGGCCGCCGCCGGCGACTTCGTGCTCGACGACCGCGCCCCCGACGCCAACGTCGGCCGCGACTACCAGGTCCAGTCCGGGCCGACCCGCATCGCCTACCATGCCTTGGGCGCGACGCCCGCCGCCGGCAACCTGACGCGCGCCAGCCGGGTGGATATCTACAACTGGACCGCCACCACCGCGTCCGCCGACTTCGACTTCGCCGTCACCGCCACCAACGGCACCCTCCAGGCCCGCGTCCAGGACGGCGCCGGCACGACCCTGTTCACGGGCAACGCCACCACCGAGAAGGTCCTCACGGGCAAGCCGGGCAACTGGACGGTCACCCTGACGAGCGAGGGCTTCACCGGAAGCTATGAGCTGTTCCTGCACGCCCGCCCGGCCACGACGGGCACGGCGACCGGCGCCTCCGGGACCCCCAGCGGCACCTCGACGGGACCGGCAGGGACGGCCACCGGGACCGGCACCGGCACGGCCCCGCCCACGGGCACCACGACCGAGCCCGCACCCGCCCTCAGCATGGCGGCGCTGGGCCTCGCGGTGGCCCTGCTGGCGGCGCGCCGCCGCCGGTAGGCCGGCTCCGAAAGCCTAAGCCACCGCGGCGGCTGGAGCCGGCGTTGAGCACGAAGACCCGCTGGTACCAGGAGCGGATGAAGGAGGGCTACTACCGGCTCGCCAAGAAGGAGGGCTACCGCGCCCGCTCCGCCTACAAGATCCAGCAGATCAACGCCAAGTACGGCGTGGTCAAGCGCGGCGAGGCGGTGGCCGACCTGGGCTGCGCGCCGGGCGGCTGGAGCCAGGTGCTGGTGGAGGCCGTGGGCAAGGAGGGCACCGTCGTCGGCGTCGACCTGCAGCGCGTCAAGCCCATCGCCGGCGCCAAACTGATCCAGGGCGACTTCACCAAGCGCGAGACCCATGAGCGGCTGGCCGCGGCGCTCGCCGACCAAGGCCGCAAGCAGCTCGACGCCGTCGTGTCCGACATGGCGCCGGACATGAGCGGCAACTACGAGCTCGACCAGGTCCGCAGCATCCAGCTGGGCGAGATGGCGCTCGACTTCGCGACCCAGCACCTCGCCGAGGGCGGCCGGTTCGTCTGCAAGGTGTTCGAGGGCGCGGACTTCCAGCAGTTCCGCAACGAGGTGCGGCGCCACTTCCGCAGCGTGTACCAGTTCCACCCGCCGGCCAGCCGCCGCTCCAGCAGCGAGATCTACCTGGTGGCCAAGGGCTTCAAGGGTGCCGCGGCCGACGGCGAGGACGAGGCGGTCGCCGCGACGGACGACTCGGAAGAATAGCCTACGCGGCGCGCCGTGCGCGCACCACGAGGCAGGCCAGCGCGACCGCGCCGGCCGCGGCCAGCCCGCCGAAGACGCCGAACGCGATGGCGGCGCCGCCCGACTTGCCGGCGCTGGCGGGTGCCGCGCCGCGGCGCAGCTCGCGCACGAAGGCCGGGCGGGGCGGCGGCAGGTCGCAGGCGTCGCCGAGGCCGTCGCCGTCGTCGTCCGCCTGGCTCGGGTTGGCCATGGCGGGGCAGTTGTCGCCGTGGCGGGCCGCGATGCCCTCCGCGACCCCGTCGCCGTCCACGTCGAGGTCGCAGGCGTCGCCGGTGCCGTCCTGGTCGAAGTCGCGCTGGTCCGGGTCGGCAAGGTCGGGGCAGCCGTCGTGCGGGTCGGGCACGCCGTCGCCGTCCGCGTCGGCCTGCGCGGCCTCGGCGGTGGCGGCCTGCGCGTCGGCGGCCTCGGTGGGCTGCGCGTCGGGGTCGCAGGCGTCGCCGGCGCCGTCGCGGTCCCAGTCGGCCTGGTCGCGGTTCTGGAGGTTGGGGCAGTTGTCGGCGCCGTCCTGGACGCCGTCGCCGTCGGCGTCGGCCGAGGCGGGCGCGGCGCCTTGGGTGCGGTTGTTGGCCGGGGGCGCAGGTTCGGGGGCCGTCGAGGCCGGCGCGGGCCGGGTGCCGGTGGCGTCGTCCTTGGTGGGCGGCGGCGCGGTGGCGCAGGCGTGGCTCGGCGTCTGGTACGGCGTCACGTCGTCCAGCAGGGTGCTGGCGCCTTGGCGGCCGCCGAAGACGTAGGCGGTGCCGGCGCCGTTGTAGGCCGCGGCGGCGCGCTGGCGGTCCGGGCCCGCAAGGGGCGCCGCGGTGCCGACGGCGCCGCTGCACGGCGTGTAGGTGAAGACCGAGGCGGTGCTGGACGCGGTGCTGCCGAGCTGGCCGCCGAAGACGTAGGCGGTGTCGCCGTTCCAGGCGGCGGCGGTCCAGGTGACCTGGTCGGGCAGGTGGGCCACGACGGTCGCGGCGCCGGTGCCGGGCGTGAAGCGGACGACCTCGTCGAGGCGCAAGGCGCCGGAGTAGCCGCCGAAGACGTAGGCGTGGGTGCCGTCCCAGACGGCGCTGGTCTCGGCGCGGCCGAACGGCAGCACGGGGCCGAGCGAGACGACGGCGCCGGTGGCGGGGTCGAAGCGGACGACCTCGGCGAGGCGGCCCGCCGCGGAGTGGCCGCCGAAGACGTAGGCGTGGGTGCCGTCCCAGACGGCGCTGGTGCCGTCGCGCGGGGTCGGCAGCTTCGCGGACAGGACCGTGGCGGCGCCGCCGGGGACGTAGCGCACGATGGCGTCGGACCAGGCGCCATCGAAGCCGCCGAACAGGTAGATGGCGGTGCCGTCGTACACGGCGCTCGGGGCGCTGGCGGGGGCGGGCAGGGTGCCGACCACGAGGGCGGCGCCGGTGGCGGGCGAGAACCGGACGATCTGGTCGCGGGCGGCGGGGTCGTCGCCGCCGAACAGGTAGGCGTCGTTGCCGACCCAGACCGCGGCGGCGCGCTCCAGGCCGCCGGGCAAGGTGCTCGCCTCGGCCGGCTCGGCCGCCAGGGCGGGCAGCCCCAGCAGCAGGAGCGCGGTGAGCAGGAGCAGGCCTCGGGGTCCCATGGTCGGGCGTTCGACCAAAGGCGATGCTAGATAGGGTTTGCTAACAAGACGCTTGATTCCGTGGAGAAGGGGCCGCACGCGAATCCCAAGGTGGCGTTGGCCCTCTTTGAAGTTTGAGGGCCGGCCGTGAAAACTTGGGGCCAACGCCCCGATTTGTCGCGGCGTCAGGGCCGCAGGGTCCAGAGGACGCCCTTGCCGCGCGGCTCGACGTTCTCGACGTGCATCCGCCGGCCGATCATGCTGGGCCGGCCGTCGAAGATGCTCGGCCCGGACCCGCCCACCAGTACGGGCGCCATGTAGAGCGTCCACTCGTCCACCACGCTGGCCTGCAAGAACGCCCGCAGCACCTGGCCGCCGCCCTCCACCAGGAGGTCGCGGACGCCGCGCGCGTGCAGCCGCTCCAGCATGGCCGGGATCTGCAGGCGGCCCGCCGCGTCGACGGGGCACTCCATGGTCTCGGCCCTCCGCACGGCGGGGCGGGCGTTGGGCCCGTGCACGATGAGGCTGGGCGCGGAGCCGTCGTTGACGCGGGCGCCCGGCGGCGTGCGGCCCTTGGTGTCCATCACGACCCGCAGCAGCTTGCGGTGGGGCGACGTCGGCGCAAGGTCCTCCTTGACCTTGAGGCTCGGGTCGTCCTGCAGCACCGTGCCGACGCCCACCAGGATGGCGTCCACGCTCGCCCGCAGCAGGTGGACGCGGCGCCAGTCCAGCTCGTCCGACAGCGGCATCGCCTGCCCGTCGGGCGCCGCGATCTTGCCGTCCAGGCTGCTGGCGCAGTTCATCACCACCCGGGGGCGTTCCATGCGGCCCGGCATGGGTGGCTTCCTTAAGGAGCCCGGCTGTCGGCGCAACGTGGCCGACGCGGCACCCCCCGGCGCCCTGACCTTGATCGGCGCCGGCCACGTCTTCCGGATCGAGGACACCATCCGCGACGCCATCCTCGCCCTCCGGCCCGACGTCGTGTTCGTCGAGCTCGACCGCGCCCGCCTCATGGCGCTCTTGGAGCGCCGCAAGGGCAGCAAGGACGGCAAGCCGCCGGCGCCGCAGGGCACGCTGGTGCAGCGCAAGCTCGCCAAGTTCCAGGAATCGGTCGCCGGCATGTACGGCGCCGACGTCGGCGGCGAGATGCTGGCCGCCGTCGAGGCCGCCCAGGCCGTCGGCGCGCGCCTGGCCTTGATCGACGACCCGGCCGACGTCACGCTGCGCCGCGCGCTCAAGGAACTGACCTTCCGCGAGCGGATGCGCGGCCTCGGCATGCTGCTCGGCGGCGCGCTGCGCTCCCTCTGGCCCGGCGGCCGCAAGCGCGCCAAGGCCAAGCTGGAGGCCGAGCTGGCGCGCTACCAGGGCGACCCGAACGCCATGATGGGCGAGCTGGCGCGCCAGTTCCCGACCATCCACCGGGTCGTCATCATCGACCGCGACCGCAAGATGGCCGACCGCATCCTCAGGCTGATGCCGGGGACCCGGCACGGCCTGGCGGTGCTGGGTGACGGCCACGTCGGCGGCATGGCCGGGCGGCTGGCGGGCCTGCACCCGACCGTCTACCGGCTGGAGGCGGTGCGCGCCGGCCGGCTCCCGAAGCCGACGACGGTGCCGACCGCGACGGGCACGCCGGAGCGCGTCGGGTTCTCCGTGCAAGGGTTCAGCTAGGGCCGCCAGGGAAAACGGCGCCCACCACAACCGCTTTACCAATGGACGGGTCGGCCCCGCCCATGCGCGCTTTCCTTGGCCTCGCCCTTGCTGCGATGGCCGTGCTGGCCGGCTGCACGCAGCCCGCCGACGAGCCCACCCCGCCCGCCGACCCCGTGGACAACGCCTACCACGTTCCCGCCGTCCCCGCCGTGGACGCCGTCCAGCTCCTGGCCGACCACGCCAAGTTCGTGACCGCCAACGGCGAGCGCGCCGACAACCTGCCCACCCACGAGTCGGCCCGCAAGGACCTGCTGGCCGCCTTCGACAGCTTCGGCCTCGAGAGCTACCGCCACAACTTCACCACCGGCGCCCTGGCCAACCAGGCCAACATCGTCGGCATCCAGTGGGGCGTCCAGCGCGACCAGTGGGTCGTCGTCGGCGGGCACTACGACACCGTCACCGACGACTGCCTTGTGGGCGGCACCCCCGACCCGCTGCCCCCGGCCGAGAACCCCTGCGCCCTCCGCGCCCTCAGCCAGGGCGCCTACGACGACGGCTCCGGCACCATGATGACGGTCCACCTGGCCCGCCAGTTCGCCAACGCCACGCCCTACTACACCATCGCCTACGTCCTGTTCGACGGCGAGGAGCTGGGCACCCAGGGCGCCGCGGCCTTCGTGCGCGACTTCATGACCGAGGCCGAGCACGACGACGGCACCTTCGCGACGCCCTACGGCCACGTCGACATCGTCGGCGACGTCGACCTCGACATGATCGGCATCAACTGGCCCGGCACCTGGAACCCGATCAACGTCATGACCAACTCGGAACTGCTGTGGAAGGAAGTCCAGAACAAGACCGGCGCCCTCGGCTTCCCCGACGGCCAGGTCGTGCGCAAGGACGGCCTCCAGCTCGGCTCCAGCGACTACGCCCGCTTCTGGGAGGTCGGCAAGGACGAGGGCGGCCCCATCCCCACCGTGTTCTTCATCAGCGCCTTCGAGGAGGTCGCCGCCCCCGGCGACTCGCCCCAGGACGTGCACACCCCCGCCCCGGCCGGCGTGTACCCCTTCTGGCACCTCGAGGACACCGTCGAGACCATGACGGCGATGGCCGGCGGCGAGGCCAACCTCGTGAAGGGCTTCCAGTCGGCCACCGAGGTCGCGGCGCACATGCTGCACCTGCTGGCGTTCCAGAACGACGTCACGGTGGACGCCACCGTGGTCACGGCGTAAGGCGACGCGAGCCCCTCCTCCTTTCCTTCTCTTTCCTTTTCCTTCTGCGCTTTTTTGGCCGAGCCTTGGCTCTCGCAGGCAACTGTCTTGGCGAAAAAGAAAAACAAAAAGGGCCAAACGGCCCCAACCGCGTGCGCACCTGTTAAAAACCCCGGGGACCGGTTGCTTGGCGCCAAGACCCGGTCCCCGGTGGGGTGCTCACCCGCAAGGACCCTTGGGTCCTGCGCACGGGTTTCGCGGCCTGCCTACCCGCAGACCACTTTCACTACTGTTCCCTGGGCGTAGTCGAGCAGGCTCCAAACGGCCCACCACAGGGGGACCAGGACGATCTGCGCGACTAGCATTCTTGCGTGGGTCTGTCTGCTCATTTTTTGGGGGGTTCTCCTGGCCTCCTTTTGCTCCGAGAAGCTCCGCCTTGAGGCGAAGTGCGGAGCCTGCGGGCCCGCTCCCGGAGTAGGAACCCCAGGGCAAGAGGGGGATGTTAAGCGTGTCGCGGATGAGACCGCCTGCGCCAGGCGACCGGGCGAAATGGCAGCGGACCCAGAGGGATTCGAACCCTCGTCTCCGGCTTCGAAGGCCGGAAGTCTATCCTAGCTAGCCCATGGGTCCTTGTCCGGCGGGACGCCCCTTTGCGGAAAAAGGGCTCCTCCCGCGCGGCTGCCGCCATCGCTCCTGCTTACGTGGCGCGCGGCGTTGCCGACCCATGGCCATCGAGGAGGATCGCGGGGAGCCGGCGGGCGGCGGCAACATGATGTGGGTCGTGCTGGCTGTCGTGGTGGTGGCGCTGGTGCTGCTGGCGTTGTTCTTCGTCTACGGGCGGGGCGGCGACGGCGGCGGGGGCTACGACGGCGGGGGCGGGCCGACCGGCACGGGCTCCGGCTCGTCGTCGCAGCCGTCGTCGACGGGCGGCGCGACGTCCGGCACGGGCGGGACCTACGGGCCGCCGGCGGCTGCGCCCTCAGGTTGACGCGTTCCAGCCACTTCAAGAGGTACAGCGGTGTGGACGGGGCCATGGCCATGCCGCCGGGCTTCCCCGCCCCGCCCCGCGACAACCAGCTCTACGAGGACTCCCTCAAGCTCACGGTCAACAAGAACATCGAGGACATCCGCATCCTCCTGTTGTGGGCCCAGGAGGCGGACTCGTTGGGGGAGAAGGCGCAGCACGCCCAGCAGGCGCTGACCTACCTCACGGACATCGTCGAGACCATCCAAGAGATGCAGCGGCGCCGCGCCTGATGGCGACGTTGCCAACGTTCTTCTAGCGGGAATCCAGGTCGCAGGGCATGTTCGAGTCGGTCTCGACCAGCCTCCGCCTGACCGGGGCGTCGTTCCGCCTGGTGTTCCGCAACCCCGTGGTCCTGCTGCTGCCGCTCTTGACCTTGGTGACGGTCGCGGCGCTGATCGTGGCGCCCATCCAGTTCCTGGTGTGGCAGGCGGAGAACAACCCGGCGCAGTTCCAGGCGTTCATGGAGTGGCTGTGGGCCGTGCCGCTTGGGATGTGGAACGACGGCAACCAGGAGGCGGCCGTGTGGGCGTTCATCACCGAGGGCTACATCCTCTGGGGCGTCTGGATGACCTTCGCCCTCACCGCGACGCTGTTCTTCACGACGGTCGGCATGGACGTCGCCACCCAGCAGATCCGCACCCGGCAAGTGGACTTCGGGGCGGCGTTCAGGCTGGCCGGCCGCAACCTGCACCGCATCTTCCTGCTGGCGATGTTCAACGCCTTCGTGCTGGCGCTGGTGCACCGCCTCACCTTCGTCCTCGGCCGCATCCCGCTCCTGGGCCGCTTCATCCGGGGCGCCGTCCGCCTCGTGCTGACCGCCGTGACGTACCTCATGCTGCCCATCATCATCTACGAGCGCGCCGGCGCGGTGGGGGCCTTCAAGTCGGCGTGGCGCAACGTCCGCAAGACCTGGAGCGGCCTCCTGGTCGGGACCGGCCTGGCGTTCGGCGCCACCTGGTTCCTGTTCAACATGTTCGCCCAGAGCATCCTGCGCGGCATGATGGGCGCCGACGAGTGGGTGTCGGTCAGCATCGTGCTGGTGTCGGGCGCCATCCTGTTCGCGCTCGCCTCCAGCACCGCGGCCGCGATGCGCGCCGTGCTCTACTGGTACGCCACCACCGGCGAGGTGCCGGAGGGCTTCGACGGCAACGACCTGCCGCGCCTGGCCGCGCACGGCCCGCTTGCGACGGTGGCGGCGGCCGGCCTGGTCGCGGTGCCGACGCAGGCGCAGGCCCAGCCCGACGAGGACGGCTTCCAGGTCGCGACCCGCGTGCTGGTGTGCCCGAAGTGCTCGGCCACGGTGGCGGTGCAGGCGGGGCAGAAGCCGGTGTGCGCCGCGTGCGGGCACGGCAAGCCGGCGCCGCGGGCGCGCAAGCCCAAGGCGTAGCCGAAGAAACGGGAGGAGGAGGGGAAAAGGGACGGAAGGGGAGCCTTACTCCTCTTCGTCGCCGGCGGCGAGGTCCTCGACGACCTTCTCGCCTTCTTCGCCGGCGTCCATCGGGGCGACGCCCTCGCCCTCGGCGGCGGGCGCCTCGGGGGCGGCGAGCTTGATGACGGGGGTCTCGTCGACCTCGATGGTGGGGGCCGACATCATCTCGCTCTTGGCGATCTCGATGCGGCGCACGGGGTGGACCTTGCGGGCCTCCTTGAACATCCGGTTGGTGAGGTCGCCCATGAGGACGTCCGCGAGGAAGCCGGAGAGGTTGTTCTTCTCGGCGGACTCGGTCAAGAGGGCGCCCATGATGCGGCGGATCTCCTGCGCCTGGGTGGTCTGGCAGCGGCGGTCGGTGACCGCGAACGGCTTGACGCGGACGCGGCTGCCGTCCTTGGTCTGGAGGTCGAAGACCGCGGGGATCTTCGAGTTGCCGCGGCGGGTGAGGCGGCGGATGTAGTCGCTGGTCATGGTGTGGCCGACGAACTGGGTGCGGGCGTTGAGGTCCTGCACGTCGGTGACCTGGAAGCTGAGCTTGATGTGCATCTGCTTCATGTCGCCGGTGAGCTCGGTGAGGGTGACCTCGACGGTGCGGCCTTGGAGCTTGGGGGCCTCGTCGGCGAGGGTCTCGGCGAGCACGGTGTTGTTGAAGCTGGCGGGGGCGGTGACCTTGAACCACTGCTTCGACTTCCAGCGGTCCTTGGTGCGGCGGGCGGCCTGGCGGGCGCGGGCGAGTGCCATGGTCGCGGGCGACAAACAGGTCGTATAAGAGGGAGCGGGGGCAAGGCAAACCACCACGCGCCGCCAGCCCAGGAGGGAATGGCTTTTGTGCCAGATTTGGTGCAAAGCCTGTGCTGGAAGAGAACCCACTGCTGGCCCTGCTGGGCCGGCGCGGCCGCGGCGCCGTCGTCGAGGCGCTGCGACGCAACCCGCGCCGCGCCTGGACGGTGCGCGAGCTGGCCCGCTTCGCCGACGTCGCGCCGACGGTCGCCAGCCGCGCCGTGCGCGAGCTGGCCGCCCTCGGCGCCGTCGAGGCGGTGCGGCCGGGCCGCGACCTGGCCGCCCGCTTCCTGCCCGGCACGCCGGCGGGGGCGTGGCTCGACTGCCTGGTGGTGCCGGACCTGCGGCAGGCGGTGGCGGCGACGGTGGCGCGCGCCTACCTGTGGCCGGCGGGCGTCACGCGGCTGGTGCTGTGGCGCCACCCCGACGACGACCCGAACGCCCCGGAGGCGCCGGTGCGGGTGGCCGCCCTCACCAACCGCGACCCCGGCGACGCCCTCGAGGCGGCAGGGCCGGCGCTGGACGCCGTGCGCGCCGCGGGGCTGCCCATGCCCGAGGTGTCCGCGTGGGTGGCCGGCGACCTGGCGGCCGACGACCCGGTGGCCCGCGCCATCCTGGCGGGCCTGCCCCTCACATCGCGAAGTCGTTGAGCAGGAACTTGACGATGAGGTAGATGCCGACGCCGATGGCGACGATGACCAGCACCTTGACCAACGTGAAGGCCGCCCGGATCAACAGCAGGCCGATGGCGACCACCACAAGGATGGCCACGATGGACCATGGAATGACGCCGAACAGGCCGTCCAGCAGCACGTTGGCTTGCATGGCCGCGGCAACGGCGCCCCCGTTCATCACCTTGCCCACATGGACCCGTGGCCAATGCTTAACCGGCCGCCCGAAGGTCTTCGCCTGCCTTGCAGGAGCGCACCTGCCCGTTCTGCCACGCCGCCGTCGTGCCGGTGCGCCAGGCCAACGGCCTCCTCGGCTGCCCGCGCTGCCGCAACCGCGGCCGCCCGCCCGGCCCCCGGCGCGCGCCCCCAGGCGGGCTGCGCACCGCCGTGGCGCTGCTTTTGGTGCTGTCGCTGGCGGGGCTGGCGGCGGTGGCCGGCATGATGGCGTTCGGCTACGTCTCCGACGAGCAGCTGCCGGGCTTCCGCAGCCTCGGCCCCGACACGGCGCCGCCCCATGACCCGGCCCCCGCCGTGGACGGCGCCTACCTGCGCAGCTACGCCTGGGACTACGGCGGCCTGACCTGGACGTTCGAGCTGCGCATCCCCGACGAGGTGTACGCGCGGTTCCACGGCGCGGAGCGGCCGGTGCGCAACTTCGACGAGGACGGCGTCCGGGTCCGCCAGATGGCCTACGACATCTTCGTGACCACCCCCGACGACGACGCCTACATCGACGAGCTGGCCGCCCGGCTGCAGGAGGCCGCCGACGAGGAGGGCTGGAGCACCGACGAGACCCTGTCGTTCGCGCTCGCGTTCGTGCAGAGCCTCACCTACACCCAGGACGCCGTCACCGCCGGCTACGACGAATACCCCCGCTATCCGCTAGAGACCTTGGTGGACGAAGGCGGCGACTGCGAGGACACCAGCATCCTCTACGCCAGCCTCGTGCAGGCGCTGGGCTACGGCGCCGTGCTGCTGTCGCCCCCGGCGCACATGGGCGTCGGCGTTGCCGCCCAGGTCTCCGACGGCCGCACCATCATGGTCGGCTCCCAGCCCTACCTCTACGCCGAGACCACCGGCCACGGCTGGCGCATCGGCGAGGTCCCCGACGAGTACGCCGGCACCGAGATGGAGGTGTTCGACCTGGTCCCGCAGCCGCTGTTCACGCTCGACGTCGAGTACGGCGCCGTCGAGGGCGGCATCCAGGCGCTGACCCTGACCGCGCACGCCGTCGGCTCCGCGGACGCCACCGGCATCGAGATGTTCGCCGGCATCGCCGCCGCCGACGGCCGCTACCTCGACTCCGACAAATGCCCCGTCGGCGCCATGGTCCCCGGCGACAGCGCCCAATGCACCCTGCACCTCGACCTGCGCACCGTGCCGTTCGGCAAGGAAGTCGAGATCCACAGCCAAGTGCAGGACGCGAAGTACTACTACGCGCGGGTGACGTCGGCGCCGTACACGCGGCATTGAGGGGGCGCGGGGATCGAACCCGCTCCTGCCCGGCTCGCTTCGCACGGGCGCGGCGGGATTCGAACCCGCGTTCTCCGGCTTAGAAGGCCGGCGCCGTATCCAAGCTTGGCCACGCGCCCAGGGATGCAGTGCTCACTGCCGTCTTCTGGGCGGGCCTTGGGGGCGCATCGCAGGCGAAGGATGCCCCGCCTCGCTTATGGCCGTGCGGGTCCTGGACGGCCCCGTTGGAGTCGCTGTTCCTCCAGGGGCCCGCCGGCCGGCTGGACGCCCGCCTGCACGGCCCCGCCGCGGGGCGGCCGGTGCTGCTGCTGCACCCGCATCCGTTGTTCGGCGGCACGATGGGCTCGCGGCTGGTCTACGACCTTGCGGCGGGGCTTGGCGCCGCCGGCTTCCGGGCGCTGCGGTTCGACTTCCGCGGCGTCGGCCGCAGCGAGGGCCGCTACGCGCACGGCGTCGGCGAGGCGGCCGACGCGCGCGCCGCGTGGGACCACCTGCGCGCGGCGACCGGGCAGGCGCCCGCCGTCGTCGGCTACTCGTTCGGCGGCGCCGTCGCGTGCCGGCTGGCGGCCGAGGCCGCGGTGCCGACGCTCGTGGGCGTCGCGGCCCCCGTCGACGTCATGGAGTCGCGGCTGGCGCCGCTCGACGACGCGCGGCGCTGCACGGCCGGCCGGGTCCACCTGGTGGCCGGCGAGGGCGACCCGCTGGTGCCGTTCGAGGACGCGCGCCGCCTCGCCGCCGCCTTCCCGCGGCCCGCCAGCCTCTCGCTGATCCCGGGCGGCGGCCACTTCCTGGAGCCGGCGCGCAACCCCGAGGTGCTGGCGGACGTCTTGCCCGTTCTCGGGTAGCCGGGGGAGGCCTTTTCCCCCGCGCCGGAGTCCAAACGGACGGGATGCCAGAGGCCGTGCTGGAGGGCACCGACCGCCGCGCCGAGCTCGTGGCGCTGTTCGGGTCGCATGGCGCCCTCGCGGACCCCGCCCTGCTGGCCGAGCTGGCCTCCTCGCCCGACGGCCCGCCGCGCGTCCAGGCCATCCTCGGCGCCTTGCAGGAGGTCCCGTTCCACTTCACCACGGACCTCTGGCAGCGGCTGGAGCAGCAGGCGCTGGAGCGCGCCGGCCCGCCGGCCCCGCCGCCCGCCCCCGCCGGGCGGGACCCGGAGGCCGAGCGCGCCCGCCGCGAGGCGCTGCGGCGCGCGGCCGAGCTGGTGTACGACAGCGCGCCGAAGGAGGAGGACGCCGAGGAGGCCGAGGCCGCCGGCGCCGTCGAGGCGGAGGCGCACGATGCCGCCGTCGAGGCGCGCGCGTTCCGGGTCGCGCCGCGGGGCGAGTGGCGGCCGGTGGCCGCCGAGCACGCGGGGCGGCTCGAGGTCGTGGCCGACATGACCGGCAACTCGACCTGCGAGGGCACGACCGCCGACTTCGTGACCTATTTCCAGGACCGCTACCGCCAGATTTCCAAGATGCTGCGGCAGCGGCGCGAGCTGCGGAACGCGGCGCCCATCGAGCGCATCAAGGCGGGGGCGCAGGAGGTCCAGGCCATCGGCATGGTGATCGAGGTCGAGACCACCAAGAACGGCCACCGCCGCATCGAGCTGGAGGACGAGAGCGGCGCTATCACGGCGTTGGTGCGCGCGGACGACCGCCCGCTGCTGGCGTTCGCGGACACGCTCATCCCCGACGAGGTCGTCGGCGTCGTCGGCAAGGCGTCCAGCAAGGGCGACCTGCTGTTCTTGGAGTCGATCGTGCGGCCGGACGTGCCGTTGCCGGACACGAACCGCAAGCGCGGCGCCGACGCGCCCGTGATGGCGGCGTTCCTGTCAGACATCCACGTTGGCTCGCACACGTTCCTGAACGAGAACTGGAAGCGGATGCTGCGCTGGCTCGCGGGCCACGGCCACTCGAAGCGGGAGCGCGACGCCGCGGGGCGCGTCAAGTACCTCGTGATCCCCGGCGACCTGGTGGACGGCGTCGGCATCTTCCCCGGCCAGCAGAACGAGCTGTCGATCCCCGACATCTACGACCAGTACACCGCGTTCGGCGACTGGCTCAAGAGCGTCCCCGACCACGTCGAGGTCGTCGTCCAGCCCGGCAACCACGACGCCGCCCGCCCCGCCGAGCCGCAGCCGGGCTTCTCGAAGGAAATCCGCGCCCGCTTCGACCACCACCACGCCCGCTTCATCGCCAACCCCGCCACCTTCCGGCTGCACGGCGTCACGACCCTCGGGTACCACGGCACGAGCCTGATCGACTTCGCCACCTCGGGCGCCAACCTGGAGGTCGCCAAGCCGCTGCCGATCATGAAGCAGATGCTCCAGAGCCGCCACCTCGCGCCGCTCTACGGCGAACACTCGCGCACGCCGATCGCGCCGGAGCACCACGACTACCTGGTGATCAGCGAGGTGCCCGACCTGTTCGTGACCGGCCACGTCCACGTCCCGGGCATGGACACCTACCGCGGCGTCCACATGGTCAACTGCGGCACTTGGCAGAGCCAGACGGGCTACCAGAAGATGCTCAACTTCACGCCGGACCCGGCCCGGATGCCGCTGGTGGACCTTCAGACGCTGCGGGGGACGCTGGTGGACTTCCAGTCGCCGGAGACGGCGGGCGAGATGGGCGGGCAGTGATGGCCCCCCCGAGCGTAGCGAGCGGGGGCCCTAGCGCGGGCGACCCGCGGGGCGCAGCCCCCGGGTCAGGCTTCCAGTCGCCGGAGACCGCTGGCGAGATGGGCGGCTAGGTTCCGGGAAGACCTTGAAACCGCCCGAACCGCCGGGCCTCCAAGCCGCGGAAGCCCGTGCTTTCCTCGGGGCGCCATGAAAACCCTCCGCTCGGTGCGATTGCAAGGCTATTTCTGTCCCTCTGGGCCAATCATCTGCGTGCAGATTCCGGATTTCGTCCTCCGGAAACTCTACCGCCGCGGATCGCTGCGGGAGACCGGGGAGGGCCGCTTCGCGTTCACGCTGCAGAACACCCTGCGCAACGCCACGCTGGTGGCCCCGCCGAAGGTGGTCGTCAACGGCATCCTGCACCCACCTGCCTCCATCTCCGCCGGCCGCGTCCGGCTCCAGGAAATCTCCCAGGACAAGCCGTTCGTGTTCGCCAAGGGCGCGCACGTGACGCTCCACCTCAAGGGCCACCTCATGCGGGGCGGCAACCGCATCCACATCACCGTCGTGACGATCGAGTACGGCCGCCTCGAGGTCTACTGCGAGGACAAGGAGGCCGCGTTCTGCGACGTGCCGGGCGACCCCGTGCCGGACGCATCGGGCGCGGTCCCCGAGTCGGCGGCCTAGCGTCTTCCGCAGAAGTCGTCTGGCGTTTGGCTGCCTGGAGCCGAACGCCGGCGGCGCGGCCGGCCCTTGCCGTGCCTCCAGCACGCCTGCGGGCCGGCCACTTGCCGGCGCCACGCTCCAGATTGCCAAACGGA
>JAXDQS010000008.1:0-7850 GCA_034667725.1 Thermoplasmata archaeon | reverse complement strand
GGCGCGACGGCGATCTGCTCACGCGCCGCACCGAAGGGGCGCGCGGACGCTGCGGCACGTCAGGGCCGCAGCGAGCGAGCAGATCGCCAAGGAGCAGGCCATGGAGATGCACCCCGTCCTGCGGTCCTTCTTCGGCGCAGAGTGAGCCGAAGGCAAACCTGAGTCCGAGAGCCAAGGCACGGTCATCCACGCAGCGACGGCGATCTGCTCAAGCGCCGCACCGAAGGTGCGCGCGGACGCTGCGGCACGTCAGGGCCGCAGCGAGCGAGCAGATCGCCAAGGAGCAGGCCATGGAGATGCACCCGGTCTTGCGGAGCTTCTTCGGAGCCGAGTAAGCGAAGCGGACGAGGCGAACGCAGGCTCCGCAAGACAGCGATGGCGCGCAGCGCCGAGCGGACCCTGCGGCTGGCGAAGCCGGCCGCAGGGGGTGCTGCGCAGCTTCTTCGGCGCGGAGTAGCGCGAAGCGAGCGAGCAGAGCGCCAAATGCGCCTACGCTAAACGCCCTCGTCCCATCCCGTCCTCATGCCGGGCCGCATGGGTTGGCGCGACGTCGCGTTCCTGCATTGGCCCATCCCAGCCTCGGACCTGCGCGCCTTGGTGCCGGAGCCGCTTGCCCTCGACACCCATGGCCAAACCGCTTGGGTCTCCGCCGTCGCCCTGCGCATGGTCGGCTTGCGGCTGGGGCCCCTCCCGCTCGCCTCGCCCGACTTCGCGGTGCTCAACCTGCGCACCTACGTGACGCATGACGGCGTGGCCGGCGTCTGGTTCCTCCAGAACGAGGCGGCCGACCGCTGGTTCTGCGCCGTGTCGCGCCGCATGGGGATTCCCTACCGCGCGGCCCGCATCACGCTGGGCGCCGACGGCGTCCGCAGCGAGCCGGAAGGCGGCGCCGCGCCGTTCGCCGCCACCTGGTCGTCGGGCGCGCGGCCGCCGGGGTTGGGCCTCGACGCGTTCCTGGTGGAGCGCTACTCGGCGTACAGCGTGGTGGGCCGGCGCCTGCTGCGCACCGACGTGCGGCACGCCCCCTGGCCGCTGGACGCCGCGAACGCGCGCGTCCTTGCGCCGGGGGCGCTGCCGGCGGTGCTCGCGGGCGCGCAACCGGAGCTGGCGCACACGTCGCCGGGCGTGGAGGCCACGCTGCACCGCGCCAGGGCCGTGGCGCACGTGGGCTAGGCGTTAGAACAGGATTCTGCGTGGACAGGCCCGTGCGGCTGCGAGACGAGTCCACTTGCCTCAGCTCTTTCGAGTTCCCAGAACCATCGTTCCGGTCCATCCAGGTTTTTCCCTTGAGCAGGGGGACTTGTGGTCCCGTGGGCCGCGGGGCGACCCTTGACCTTCGGCCCAGCATTGGGCTGGGTTCTGTCGGCTGCGGCTGGCGCCGTCGCCCAGGCATCCCGAAGGATGCCGGTCAGCCATCGGAGGCCGAAGCCTCGTCTGGCCAGGCAATCTTGGATTGCCTTCCTGTCCTCTGGTTCACTTAGCCTAGGGGATGCAGGGCATCCGGAAGGCCGGGAGCGAGTGAGCCGCGCTCCTCTCCTGGTCGCTGAAGGGCCAATCCCCGAAGAGACTGTCCTACTTCGGAAACAGGCTCCGAAGCGGCAGTATGTTGGCGCGTGGGCTTCATCAAGGTTTCCCCGGCGGCGCCTCGTCGATTGCACGGAAGCGGACAAAACCGGCGGAGAAGGGAAGAAGGGGAGGAGGGGACGCGGGCGCCATCACGGGCAGGCGAGGCATTGCGTGGCCGCCGTCGCGGGGCCGCCGACGACGCCGATGCGCACCTTGCCGACGTAGACATGGACCTCCAGGGGGCCTACGGTCACGGTGACGTGGTGGTTGCTGCCGGTGTAGACCCATTCGCCCTGCACCAGCACGGGGGCCGTGGTCTCGCCGGCGACGACGGTGACGGTGGGTGGCAGGCCCGGCGCGCCGAGGTTGCACAGCTTCGGGTTGTACGGCGGGGGATTGACGCCCACGGTGGCCGAGTTGCAGGCCCAGCGGGCGCTGGTGGCGGCCGGGTTGCCGAAGGCCTGCTCCTTGAAGTCGCCGGCCTCCAGGAGGATGGTGTTGCCGGCGGCCGTGATGGCAAGCTCCTCGACGCCGGCCTGGCCATAGACGTCGGCGAAGGTGCCGCCGCCGGGCAGGCGGGCGGTGGCGTCGCAGCGCGAGTGGAGGCCGCGCGCCTGGACCGTGACGCCGGCCACGGTGGGGCTCACGGCGATGACGCCGGCCTCGTCGTGGTACATCGGCGCGGGCGGCGCGCGGGGGGCGGGCCCGGGCGGCAGGGCATAGGCGCCGGCGACCGCGGGGCCCCACAGGGCGCTCTGGGCGATGGGCACGTCCAGCTTCGTGACGCCGCCTTGGCGGACCTGGATCCGGAGGGCTTCGGCGCTGCACGAGACCGCGCGGGGGTTGCCGGGGCAGAAGCCGTCGTTGATGCCCGGGATGACGACGCTGGGGCAGCGGACATGGTGCGCCTCGTTGGTCTGGGACGCCTGCTCGGTGAAGTCCTGGAGGATTGCCGGCGTGGTCGTCCAGGAGGTGCCAACGGATTTCAGCGTCGCGTGGGGGATGGCCAACGAGCCGGAGGAGCCCAGGATGGGGCCGTTGATGGCGCCTTGGCGGACGTCGAAGAGGACGTTCAGGCTGGAGTCCAGGGTGCCCGTCGCGCAGGTGGTGTCGTAGCTGAGGGTCAGCGTGCCCGTGCTGGCGGGGCCTGGCTCGGGGTCGCCCGCGTTGAGCCCGCGGTCGGACTGGAGCGTCACGAAGATGTCCGGCGCCTCGACCGACTGGAGGAACAGCCGTTCCATCTCGATGGAGGCGATGGTGTCCGCCGGGCTGCGGCGGATGATGGTGTCCGTGGGGCCTACGTCGAAGGTGCCGGTTTGGAACGAGTAGGTGCCAATGGGGACGCCTTGGAAGTGCATGTCCAGGGGCCCGCCGTAGTTGGGGATGGACAGTTGGCCCTGCCCGAGGTCGAAATGCGTCAACGTCGGGTCGGTCAGCAGAAGGTCGTAGCCTCCCGGCAGGCTGCACGGCGCGGCGGTCGCGGGCGGGGCGAGCCCGACCGTCAGGGTGGCCACCAGGAGCGAGGCAAGGAGGAGGTGGGCGTTGGTGCGTGGGGGCATGGTTTCACTGGCTCTGGGGACAGAGCCGGCCTCGGATGCGAGGGTCACGGCTTGAAGCTTGTCGCCATCCGCATCCCCATGTGACCACTTCGGCGCCCGTTGACCCCTGATTTCCAAGAGAAACCTTCACCGACCCTCAGGAAAGCCCCATATCCATTGCGCCCAGTCGAGTGAAACGTGCCCCGCCGCCCGCCCCCGGAGCCCTACCAGAAGTACCGGGCCCCTCTCCAGGCCAAGTGGCGGCCGCACATCCTGGCCCGGGACGCCCACAAGTGCCGTGCCTGCGGCGCCAAGGAGGCGCTGGAGGTCGCCCACATCACCGACGCCGTCGCCTTCGTGCGCGCCGCCGGCCACCACCGCGCCGTCACCTTCAGCTACCGCTGGGACAACCTCATGACGCTGTGCGAAGGGTGCCACGCCGTCAGCCACGCACGCCGCTGGAAGAAGGAGGACGTCGAGCGCCGGCAACGGGTCTTCGAAGTGCAAGAGTCGCTGCGCAAGGTGCGCGGCTGGGTGTCGCCGTTCGCCGTGCTTCCCCCCAACCTGGTGCCCCCCGGCATGGCGCCGTTCCGGAGCTTCCACGACACCATGCGCGTGAGCCCCCTCGTGCCGTTCCCCACCTTCACCAAGTACGCCGCCGACGGCGGGCTCATCTTCCAGGACGAGGAGGCCAAGCCGGTCCAGAGCAGGCTCCTGGCCTGACGCGGCCTTTCCGGGGCCCTTTTCTCCGACCCGACGTTGGCACGGCCCGTGCTGATGAGCCGGCGCTTCACCGTCCTGAACGGCAGCGCCATCGTGGTCGGAGGGCTGGCCGGCCTGGCCGCCGTCCTGCTGCGCTACGCCATCGACTTCGTCCAGCACCTCGCCTTCCTGGGCGTCGTGTCGGCCACGGCCCGCGAGGAGAACCAGTTCCTCATCAGCCCCTGGGGCGCCCTCGTCGTCCTGGTCCCGACGGCCGGCGGCCTGCTCATCGGCCTGGTGCGCCGCTTCTGGTCGGGGATGCGGCAGCACGGCGTCACCGAGGTCATGGCCGCCGTCCAGGCCCAGTCGGGCGTCCTCAAGGCCAAGAGCAGCCTCGGCCACGCCCTCGTCTCCGCCATCACCGTCGGCACCGGCGGCTCCACCGGCCGCGAGGGCCCCATCGGCTACATCGGCGCCACCTTGGGCTCGACCGCGGCGCGGCGGCTCGGCTTCTCCGCCCGCGACGTCAAGGTCCTCCTGGGCTGCGGCTTCTCGGCCGGCATCGCCGCCAGCTTCAACACGCCCCTCGGCGGCGTCCTCATGGCGCTCGAGCTGGTGGTGCCCGAGTTCTCGACCCACGCCTTCATCCCGCTCGTGGTCGCCACCGTCGTCGGCGTCGCGGTCGGCAAGCTGTTCATCGCGGACCAGGCCACGTTCGACGTCCCCGACTTCGTGCTGGCCTCCGGCTGGGAGCTGGTCTCGTTCGCCCTCTTGGGCCTGCTGTGCGGGCTGGCGGCGGTGGGCTTCATCCGCCTCATGACGACGAGCTACCGCCTCTGGAGCTCCTTCAAGGTCCCCGAGATCGCGCGGCCGGCGCTCGGCGGCTTCCTGGTCGGCGCCATGGGCTACGCGATGCTCTGGCTGACGGGCAACTACCACGTCTTCGGCACCGGCTACGCCACCATCACGCTCATCCTGACCGCGTCGCCGGAGCGGTTCACGGGCCTCCTCGGCCTGCTCGCGCTGCTCTTGGTCATGAAGCCGCTGGCCACCAGCATCACCGTCGGCTCCGGCGGTGGCGGCGGCATGTTCTCGGTCAGCCTGTTCCAAGGCGTCGTGGTCGGCGGCCTCGCGGGCTGGGTCATGTGGACCGTGTTCCCCGGCTCCGTCAGCTCCCCCGCCGCCTACGCCCTCGTCGGCATGGCCGCGTTCTACGCCGCCGCCACCCGCGCCACCCTCACCGCCATCGTGATGCTCACCGAGCTGACCCGCGACTACGCCATCGTGCTCCCCGTCATGCTGGCCGGCGTGGTGGCCGACGCCGTGTCCGTGCGCATGTCGCGCGAGTCGCTCTACACCATCAAGCTCACCCAGAAGGGCATCCACTACGAGCACGACCGCACCCAGAGCCCGCTCGACTTCCTCAAGGTCAAGGACGTCATGCAGCGCGACGTCCACAGCCTGCCCGACTCCATCCTGGTGGGCGAAGCCTTCAACCGGATGCTGGATTTGGGGCACACCGGATATCCCGTGGTGGACCAGGAAGGACGCCTCAAGGGCGTCATGAGCCGGCGTGACATCTCGCTCCACCTGCAGGGCGGCAAGGGCGCCACCGCGCTGGCGGAGCTGATGACCGGCCGCCGCGTCACCGCCTTCCCCGAGGAGCCGCTGTTCCGCGCCCGCGACCGGATGCACAAGCAGGACGTCGGCCGCCTCGTCGTCGTCGACCCGGAGGCCCCCGACCGCATCCTCGGCATCCTGACCCGCAGCGACCTGCTGCGCGCCGAGGCCGAGCGCGACGTCGAGCACGAGGATGCGTGGTCCCAGTGAAGCGCCACCCCGCCCTCCAGGACCTGTCGCGCGACCACCACACCCTGCTGCTGCACGCCCAACGCCTCCAGCAGGGCGCCGACACCGACCCGCAGACCGCCCTCAAGGCCGCCCGCAACTTCCTCAGCTACTGGACCGGCGCCTGCATCGACCACCTCGACGAGGAGTCGCAGTTCGTCGTCCCCCAGTCCAGCGACTCCGGCATCCAAGGCCGCTTCAACATGCTCGAGGAGGTCCTGCGGGAGGCCGCCGACGGCCTGCGGGTGTCGATGATGGACCCGACCTACTTCCGCCCCGCCCTGCGCGCCTGCGCCGAGGCCCTGCGCGCCCACGTCACCTTCTGCGAGGCCAACCTGTTCATGGACGTCCAGGACCGCCTCGGCGACCGCATCCAGGCGCTCGGCAACCACATGACCAAGTTCCGCAAGGAGCGCCGCCCGCAGGCCATCGGGCCGGACGCGCAAGAGAACTGCTACCTGTAGGCCACCGGTTTTAGGACGCGGCGCCCTCCGCGCCCCGATGCCCCAGCAGGCCGCCGCCACCGTCCACCCCGTCCTAGCCCGCCTTGGCCTCGAAGGCAAGGCCATGCCGGCCACCAGCGACGGCATCGCCTGGATGGGCGCCGGCCCCGAGCGCGCCATCCGCAGCCCCATCGACGGCAACCTCCTTGGCACCGTGCGCGACACCACGGCGCAGGAGTACGACCGCGTCGTGGCCGCCTTGGAGGAGGCGTTCCAGCGCTGGCGCCTGGTGCCGGCCCCGCAGCGCGGCGAGCTGGTGCGCCGCTGGGGCGAGCGGCTCCGGGCCCAGAAGGAGGACCTCGGGCGGCTCGTGAGCCTGGAGATGGGCAAGTCGCTGCCGGAAGGGCTCGGCGAGGTGCAGGAGATGATCGACGTCTGCGACTTCGCCGTCGGATTGTCGCGCACCCTCGGCGGCCGCACCATCCCCAGCGAACGCCCCGAGCACCGCATGATGGAGCAATGGCACCCGCTCGGCGTCGTCGGCGTCATCTCCGCCTTCAACTTCCCCGTCGCGGTCTACGCCTGGAACGCCGCCATCGGCCTGGTGTGCGGCGACACCATCCTGTGGAAGCCGTCCGAGAAGGCCCCGCTCACCGCCGTCGCCGTGCAGCGCACCCTCATGGAGGTCGCCAAGGAGGCCGGCCACCCCGGCATCACGGGCCTCGTCATCGGCGGCGCCGACCCCGTCGGGGAGCTGCTGCTGCAAGACCGCAGGATTCCGCTCGTGTCGGCCACCGGCAGCACCCGCATGGGCCGCCGGGTCGCCGAGGTCGTCGGCAAGCGCCTCGGCCGCGCCCTTTTGGAGCTGGGCGGCAACAACGCCCTCGTGGTGTCCGCGAGCGCGGACCTGGACCTCGCGCTGCGCGCCGTCCTGTTCGGGGCCGTCGGCACCGCCGGCCAACGCTGCACCACCACACGCCGCCTCATCCTCCACAAAGCCATCGCCAAGCCGTTCCTGGAACGCCTCCTGAAGGCCTACGCCCAGGTGAAGGTCGGCGACCCGCTCGACGGCAAGCACCAGATGGGCCCCCTCATCGACGTCGCCGCCGTCAAGGGCTTCGAGCACGCCGTCGCCGAGGCGCAGCGCCAAGGCGGCCGCGTGCTGTTCGGCGGCAAGGCCCTCCCCAAGCTCGGCCCGTGCTACGTCGAGCCCACCGTCATCGCGGCGCCCAAGGGCGACTTCCCGCTCGCGCAGGAGGAAACGTTCGCGCCCATCCTCTACGTCTTCGAGGCCGACCGCTTCGACGACGCCCTGGCCCTCCAGAACGGCGTCCGGCAAGGCTTGTCCAGCGCCTGCTTCACCAACGATGTCCGCGAAGCCGAGCGCTTCCTCTCGGTCGCCGGCTCCGACTGCGGCATCGCCAACGTCAACCTCGGCACCTCGGGCGCCGAGATCGGCGGCGCCTTCGGCGGCGAGAAGGAGACCGGCGGCGGCCGCGAGTCCGGCTCCGACGCGTGGAAGGCGTACATGCGCCGGCAGACGAACACCATCAACTACGGCGCCCAGCTGCCGCTGGCCCAAGGAATCCGGTTCGACGTCTAAGCGTCTGAAGCAGAAGTCGTCTTTCCGTTTGGCAATCTGGAGCGTGGCGCCGGCAAGTGGCCGGCCCGCAGGCGTGCTGGAGGCACGGCAAGGGCCGGCCGCGCCGCCGGCGTTCGGCTCCAGGCAGCCAAACGCCAGACGACTTCTGCG
>JAXDQS010000007.1:0-57133 GCA_034667725.1 Thermoplasmata archaeon | reverse complement strand
GCAAGCTCCTCTTCGGGGAGCGCATCCGCCAGGACTTCGACAAGTCCCTCAAGACGTACATCCAGGAGGAGAAGGACACCCAGCTCCTGGCCAAGCGCGTCGCCAAGGAAGCCTCCAACGTGACCGTGTGCCCGCACTGCGGGCGCGAGCACGGCACCATCGACGTCGACAAACCCACGACCTTCCGCGAGAACGGCCACAAGATGACGCCGTCGGAAGTGCGCGAGTGGCTCGAGAAGGTCCCCAACGAGGACCTGCACCTGCTCGGCCTCAACCCGAGCGTCTGCCGCCCCGAGTGGATGGTCCTGACCGTGCTGCCCGTGCCGCCGGTGACCATGCGCCCCTCGATCACGCTGGAATCCGGCGAGCGCTCGGAGGACGACCTGACGCACAAGCTGGTCGACGTCATCCGCATCAACCAGCGCCTGCAGGAGAACCGCGACGCCGGTGCCCCGCAGCTGATCGTCGAGGACCTGTGGGAGCTGCTGCAGTACCACATCACGACGTACTTCGACAACCAGACGGCCGGCATCCCGCCTGCCCGTCACCGCTCCGGCCGCCCGCTGAAGACCATCAGCCAGCGCCTGAAGGGCAAGGAAGGCCGCTTCCGCTCGAACCTGTCGGGCAAGCGCGTCAACTTCTCGGCCCGCACGGTCATCAGCCCCGACCCCAACCTCTCGATCAACGAGGTCGGCGTCCCGGCCGAGTGCGCCCAGGAGCTGACGGTGCCGATCCGCGTCACCCCGGCGAACTTCCAGTACTGCATGGACATGATCCTGCGCGGCCCCGAGCCCAAGCCGGGCCCCGAGGGCAAGTACATCCCGGGCACGAACTACGTGATCCGCCCGGACGGCCGCCGCGTCAAGGTCACCGACAAGAACGCCGACGAGGTCGCCAAGCGCCTCGAGGTCGGATCCATCGTCGAGCGCCAGCTCGATGACGGCGACGTCGTGCTGTTCAACCGGCAGCCGACGCTGCACCGCATGTCGATGATGGCGCACACGGTGCGCGTCATGCCCGGCAAGACGTTCAGGTTCAACCTGCCGTGCTGCCCGCCCTACAACGCGGACTTCGACGGCGACGAGATGAACATGCACGTCATCCAGGGCGAGGAGGCCCGCGCCGAGGCCGAGATCCTGATGAAGGTGCAGGAGAACATCCGCTCTCCCCGCTTCGGCGGACCCATCATCGGGGCCATCCACGACCACATCTCGGGCAACTTCCTGCTCACGTGGAAGAACCCGAAGCTCGAGCTCGACGACGCCACGCAGGTTCTCGCCCGCGTCGGCTTCAAGGGCCAGCTGCCCGCCATCCATGAGGAGAAGGACGCCCGCGGCGAGACCCGCCGCTTCGTCTTCGGCCGCGACCTGTTCAGCACCTTGCTGCCCCCGGGCATCAACCTGAGCTTCAAGGCCAACGCCTGCCCCGGCGGCATGGGCAAGGAGGACGCCAAGAAGCCGGAGAACGACTTCTGGGTCGTCATCGAGGACTCGCAGCTCAAGCAGGGCGGCATCGACAAGTCCGCCATCGCGTCCGAGAAGGGCAAGCTGCTGGACCACATCGCCCGCCGCTACGGCAACAACGAGGCGCGCAAGTTCCTCGACAAGGTCACCAAGGTCGGCAACGGCTTCCTGACCCTGCGCGGCTTCTCCACCTCCATCGAGGACGAGGACCTGCCGCCCGAGGCCGCCCACGAGATCGCCGAGAAAATCAAGATGACCAAGGTCCGCGTCGCCGAGCTCCTCAAGCAGTACGCCAAGGGCGACCTGCCTGCGCTGCCCGGCCGCTCCGTCGAGGAGACCCTCGAGATGGAGATCATGCGCGAGACCGGCCAGGCCCGTGCCGCCGCCGGTGAAACGGCTTCGCGGTCGCTCGGCATGGACAACTCGGCCGTTCTCATGGCGCGCTGCGGCGCGCGCGGCTCGATGCTCAACCTGTCGCAGATGGCCGGCCTCGTCGGCCAGCAGGCCGTCCGCGGCAAGCGCATCCACCGCGGCTACCAGAAGCGCACGCTCCCCCACTTCAAGTGGGGCGACCTCGGCGCCGAGGCCAAGGGCTTCGTGGCCGCGAGCTACAAGACCGGCCTCACGCCCACGGAGTACTTCTTCCACTCCATGGGTGGCCGCGAAGGCCTGGTCGACACCGCCGTCCGCACCAGCCGCTCCGGCTACATGCAGCGCCGCCTCATCAACGCCCTCGAAGACCTCAAGGTCGCCGAGGACGGCACCGTGCGCAACACCGCCGGCACCATCATCCAGTTCACCTACGGTGAAGACGGCGTGGACCCCACGCGCTCCGTCGGCGGCGAGCCCGTCGACTTCGAGCAGATCTTCGCCCAGGTCGTCCGCGACGCCAAGGGCGCCAAGAAGGGAGGCAAGTAGATGGCCAACGCGCAGACCGTGAAGTCCTTCGAGAAGACGTACGGGTTCGACCACGACACCGCCAGCCGGCTGGCCGAGGCGTTCACCGTCACGCAAGCCAAGTCCGCGGACAAGAAGAAGTTCATGGACGCCGGCTTCACCGGCAACGAGGTCGAGCAGATCATGCTCAAGCTCTCGAAGGGCAAGCGCGACGCCGCCGCCCGCCGCACCAAGAAGGCGGTGGTCGAGGACGCGCGCGCCTACGAGGGCTACGTCGCCAAGCTGGAGACCCGCGACCCCGCCCGGCTCAAGAAGGACACGATCCTCGTGGCCTACCTCGCCGAGCAGGACGCCGCCCTGCCGCAGCGCATCGTCCGCAAGATCGTGGACGGCGGCCTCGAGCGCGACTTCTCCGACGCCCAGCTCAAGCTGGCCGTCGACCTGGCGCTTGCCGAGTACCGCAAGGCGAAGGTCGACGCGACCGAGGCCGCCGGCATCGTCGGCGCCCAGTCGATCGGCGAGCCGGGCACCCAGATGACCATGCGCACCTTCCACTTCGCCGGTGTCGCCGAGATCAACGTCACCCTGGGCCTGCCGCGCCTCATCGAGATCGTGGACGCCCGGCGCACCCCGAGCACTCCGACGATGACCATCTTCCTGAAGCCGGACGTCAAGGCCGACCGCGCCACGGCGACCCGCATCGCGAACATGATCGAGACGACGAGCCTCAAGGACATCGCCGCCGTCGAGGCCGACCTCGGCAACCTGGAGATCCGCGTCATCCCCGACACCGACAAGATGGCCGAGAAGGACATCTCGATGGAGGAGGTGCTCACCGCCGTCAACGCGGTGCGCCGCATCAACGCCACCGAGGAGAAGGGCGAAGGCAAGAAGGCCCAACCCAAGATCCTGGTCAAGCTCGCCGAGCCGAACTTCAAGAACCTGCAGCGCGCCGTCGAGGACCTCAAGAAGGTCAAGGTCAAGGGCATCGACGGCATCACCCGCCTGGTCATCCGCCGCGACGAGGGCGAGAAGGGCTACATCCTCTTCACCGAGGGCAGCAACCTGCAGGCCATCCTGGAGATCCAGGGCATCGACCACTCGCGCGTCCAGACCAACGACATCCTGCAGATCCAGGACCAGCTCGGCATCGAGGCCGCCCGCCAAGCCATCATGGACGAGGCGTTCGGCACCCTGAAGGGCCAAGGTCTCCAAGTGGACCTGCGCCACCTGATGCTCGTCGCCGACGTCATGACGGCCGACGGCGAGGTCAAGGCCATCGGCCGCCAGGGTGTCTCGGGCCAGAAGTCCTCGATCCTGGCGCGCGCCGCCTTCGAGATCACCGTCGACCACCTGCTGACCGCGGGCATGATCGGCGAGGTGGACCCCCTCAACGGTGTGGCCGAGAACATCATCGTCGGCCAGCCCGTCAACCTCGGCACCGGCGCCGTGCGCCTCGCCATGGACATCAAGAAGCTCGCGCAGCTCAAGAAGACCATGCCGACGCCGATCAGCACCATCCCCATCGTGCAAGAGGCCGCCACGCTCTCCATCGAGGGCGAGGCCGGCCCCGAGTTCGCCGAAGAGAAGGGCGAGGCGGAGACCGCCTCCAAGGAGGAGTAGACATGGACGTACAACGCAGCCTGAGAACCGTGATCGCCACCGGCAAGGTCCTGATCGGAGCCGATCAGACCGCGAAAGCCGTTGCGCGTGGGGAGGCCAAACTGGTCATCCTCGCCCAGAACGCCCCAGAGGCCGAGGGCCTCCGCGCCGCCGCCCAGAAGAAGCGCATCCCCGTCTACGCCTTCGAAGGCATGGGGACGCAGCTCGGGCCCGCGTGCGGAAAGCCCTTCTCCATCTCCGCCATCGCGGTGCTGGACGCCGGGACCTCCGACGTCCTCCAGCTGGCCAAGTAGCCAGGGGACACCACAATGGCGGACCTCTCCCTTTCCATGGAAACCATCGGCCTCATCACCGAGGCCGAGAAGCGCCTGCGCGCCCGCATCAAGGACGCCGTCGACGAGGGCGAGCGCATCGTCTTCATCACCGAGAAAGGGCACCTCGGCCAAGCCCTCGGCAAGGAGGCAAAGAACCTCCAGATGATGCGCGAGCTTCTGAAGAAGGACGTCAAGTTCGTCGAATGGGACGACGACAAGCAGGTCTTCATCCGGAACCTGTTCAAGCCGTTCGACGTCGCCTCCATCCGCATGGAGTCCCTGGCGCTCACCCCGCCCCCGGACCCCAGCAACCCCGACGCTCCCGCGCCCGAGCCCAAGATCAAGATTAGGGCGATTGTCGAGGTCGAGGCGAAGGACAAAGGCAAGGCCATCGGCAAGCAGGGCCGCAACATCGCGTCGATTCGCCACATCGCGAAGCGGCACCACGAGATTGACGAAGTGCAAGTGATCTGACCGAGCCGAGCGCGCAGCGAAGGCGAGGGCAGAGCACTTGCACAGGCAGGCCGCGAAGCGGCCGCGCCGGACCTTTGCGGCCGACCGTCAGGGCGGCCGCAAGGGGTGCAAGTCATCTGAGGCTCGCAGCGCCCAGATGCGCGGCCTTCGTCGATCTCAGCGAGCCGAGCGCAGCGACGGCGAGCGGACCTTGCGGTCGCGCCGCACCGTGAAGCTGGTCCGAGCGACAGCGAAGGACAGCGAATCGGAGGGGCATCGGCCGCAAGGGGAAATCGACGAAGTCCAGGTCATCTAGGCCGGCGCCGAAGGCGCGGCTGAAATCATCGATTCGTCAGTTCAGCGAGCCGGGTGCAGCAAGGAAACCCCATCAAGGGCAAACATGCGTCAGCGCGGGCAAAAATCAAAGGACGAGGGGATAAGGGAAGTCCTTGCTCTCAGGCGAACGCCGCGAAGAACTCGGCGCCGTCCGCGGTTCCAAGCTGGCCGCCAATCGGGTCGTCGGCGATGAGGCATTCGCCACTCTCGCCAACGAGGCCGGTCGCCGCTGCGAGCCGAATCTCGGGCAGGACATACGCAAACTGCAGCCCTTGAAGCGAGACTGCCGGCATTGAGGCGAGCGCTTGGCAGCCGTTCTTGATTGCAATGGAATGCAGCGTGCCGGTCGCGGTCCTGACCTGGATGTCTTGCACGGTGACTTGGACAGCAGAAATCGAGCAGCCAGGCATCGCCGCGAAGCCAACCTGCGGATCGCCCTGCTTGTGGGCAAGGTCGAACCAGGAGTCGTAGCTCGTCGTCCGTGGCCCGGCTGCCGTCGCCAAAGTGTAGGTCGCGCGCAGGTTGACCAGGTATTCGACATAGGTTCCCATGCTGACGGACGGGGCGCTTGCGTAGAATGACCGGTAGCGTGGGAGCACATCGACGCTGCCGTCCATGCACAAGGCGGGCTGGAAGGGGTCTTCATGCCCGCCATCGACCGGGCGTGCTTCGCACTGGCCCAAGGCTTGGCTCGGCGCGGGCACCGCGGCGTTGAACTGGGCTCCAAGGGCGGCAGGCGTATGCAGCAGCGAGTCGTCGCAGATGTTGCTGCCCGGGGAGTACGGAAGAGCAGCGCCGATGATGGGAATCGGGGACCCCGGATTTCCGCCATGGTAAGTGCAGTCGATCTCATCGCCGCAGTCGACGAAGTTGTCGGGGCCAATGGCTTGGAGGGCTTCGAAGGTCTCTTCAATCTCCGCCGGAAGACTGACCTTGGCCTCCATGACTATCTGGGTCCGGCACTTGAAGGGCGTCGGAGTGTCGGAGTCTGTAGCCAATTGCGATGTCCAAACGACGGATGTGGGCCCACCGGTCGCCGAGGGGATGATTTTGATTTCCCCGACATTGAAGGGCATCAGGTCGTGGCGCGTGTCATCATGGTCAACTGCCATCACTCCGCCCGCCAGCCCGACGCCAACGTCCCCCGTGAACAGGCCCCACATGTCCAGGTTCGGGTCGAGCTGGAACGTGAGCAGGTTTCCGCTTGCCGCGGCGTCCTGCCCGTTGGTGAACAGCGTCGGATTGGTGTTCTCGTTGGGGCGGTTGTCTTGGTGCCCGCCCTCCGTCCAATCGAGCGCGGACACCTGTTTGTTGAGCGACAGCGGACGGACCTCGACATTCCATGCCGTGAGGTAAGGGTCCCAATTGGAACCCTCGTCGCATTCATTGTCCAACTCGATTTGGTTGATGGCCAGAACTGCAAGGTTGAACGGAATCTTGACGCCTTGGGCGTTGGGCGTGCCGTCGATGCCATCTGGCACAGAATCACCGTCGGAATTGCTATTGCACGGACTGGTGTTCAGGTAATTCATCTCCGCGTAGTCACTGATGTGGTCACCGTCCGAGTCTTGGGCGTCGAGCGTCGAGGTTTGCCCGGCCAGCGCCAGCAGCGCCACGGCATCGGTGCAGAGAGGGGCCGCGTTCGTGAACGTGGGCAGGCTGCCGGCTGCGAGCAAAAGCGCAACAGCCACTATCCTTGTCGTTTGGTTCATTGTTTCACCATTGTGTGTATCCAGGAGAATAGTGGACCCGCAACCCGAAGTCGCGGGATTGGCCAAGGCCGAGCCTGGCCTCGGGCGTCACGTCCTGCTCCACCAGCAGCAGGAAGTCGCCGTAGACGATGTCGTTGGGCCACGAGAACGTTTGTCCGATGTGGATTTCATTGGCACCGGTGACAATCGGCTTGCCAGCGCCATCGTAGAGTGAAAAGCGCGCATTGGCGCCTAGGTTTGCAGCGTTCAACCATGCGACATCCAAGTAGCGTGCACAGCATGTGACGGGAATCCGAAGCGACATGGTCGAGTTGGTGGCTTCCATGGTGGCCTCCCTGACGTAGCTCCAGGCAGCAGGCCCCGTTCCAGAGTAGGCAAGTTCCCCTGAGGCCTTCGACACGGTCAAGGCAATCAAGTACTCACCAGGAGACTCCCACGGAACCGTGATGGATTCACCTTCAAACTGGCGCACTTGCTGAGGCGTTGGGCCTCGAACCGTCCAATGGAACTGGGCTTCGTCCAGCGGGCAACTCCGTGGGATGGCCATGACGTTGGACGTCAGCCCCGGGCGCCAATCCCCGTTGAGGTCGATGCGGACCTGGTCGTCCACGCCAGTGCCAATGGTCCATTCAAAGCGCTCGCAATCGGTCATCGAATTTACGATAAAAACCGTTGCGCCAATGCCTACCATCAACGCAGCGCAGACCAAAATGATGCCAAGCCGACCGTGCAACCAAACCAGCCGATTCCCCAAGTCATTATCATGCTTGCGGCCCCCGGCGCGAATGGACGCCATTCGCCCACCGCATCACCCACGGCCCCGCCAGCAGCGTGAGCACGAAGGCGTACACGGAGCCGGCCACGATCAGGATGGCCAGGTTCTTGGTCTGCAAGAAGTACGCTCCGGCCAGCGGCGCGAACGCGGCCACCGTCGTGAGCCAAGTGCCGAACACGGCGCGGCCGGTCTCGCGCATGGCTCGCGCCGGGTCGCGGGTCTCCCAGTTGCGGTGCGCCATCTGCAGGAAGCCGTCGACGCCGACGCCCACCGTGACGGCGAACGCGAGCAGGAACATGTCGTTGAGCGCGGCCGAGTTGCCGGTCCCGGACCAGCGGTACGCGGCGTCCAGCGCAGGCACCGTCGCGACCAGCAACAGCGCGGCCGCCAGCACGATGCCGCCCGCCGCGACCGCCACCGCGACGCCGCGGGGCCTGCGGGCCCACGCGAGCGCGAGGGTGGCGACGACGACGGCCGCGACGCCGAAGGTGGCGAGGCGGACGTCGGCGGGGGTCTGGTCGAGGACGGCGGCGCGGTTGACGGGGGCGCCGGCGGCGTGGACGGTGTAGCCGGGGCCGAGGGCGCCGCGCAGCTCCGAGGCTTGGGCGTGGAGGGCGGCGTCGAGCTCCGACAGCTGGGTCTGGGAGTCCCACGGGTCGACCTGGATGGCGACGACGGCGAGGGTGGCGTCGCGGGTGACGACGAAGGGGGCGAGGGTGCGCCAGAGCGGGTCGGCGAACAGGCGGTCGAGGGCGGCGCGGGCGTCGGCGTCGGTGGCGGGGAGGCCGTCGCCCATGCCGGCGGCGCCGCGGGCGATGTCGAGGATGCCTTGGTCGGTGGCGGCGTCGGCGCGCAGGAGGGTGGTGACGGCGCTGGCGGAGCGGAACAGCGGCAGGCTGGCGGCCTTGGCGACGGCCTGGTCGAGGGCGGCGAGGGCGTCGGCGTCGGCGAGCGGGCCTTGCACGATGAGGTAGGCGCGCTGGAAGGCGCCGTATTCCTTCTCGATGCGCTTTTGCAGCAGGAGGACGGGGTCGTGGGCGGGGAACTCGTTCTCGGCGCTGCCCGACTCCAGGCGGGTGCCTTGCCATGCCGCCACCGCGCCGCCCACCAGGAGCACGGCGAGCAGGGTCGCCACCGTCGCGGGATGGCGCAGGCTCCAGGAGCCGACGGCGCCGACGGCGGGGCCGATGCGGTCGCGGCGCGGGCGCGGTTGCCGCATGGGGATGGCGGCGCGCAGGGCGGGCGCGAGCGTGATGCTGGTGAGGAAGCCGAGCGCGACGCCGAGGGCACCGATGGCGCCGACCTGGGCGAACAGGGGCGCCGGCACGAGCACCAGCACCAGGAGTGCCGCGGCCGTGGTGGCGGCGCCGGCGAGGGTGGCGGGGCCGACGTCGCGCATCGCCTGGGCGAGGCCGGCGCGCGGGCGGGCGCCCGACTCCACGAGCTGGTCTTGGCGGTGGAGGATGTGCAGCGCGTAGTCCATGCCGATGCCGGTCACCATGGGCGCCAGGAACACGGTGAGGAAGCTGATGGGGGTGCCCAGCCAGCCGAGGACGCCGAAGGTGGCGAGGGTCGCGGCGGCCAGGCTCAGGGTGGCCAGCAGGATGTTGGTGGGGCGGCGCACGACGGCCAGCAGGGCGACCGCGACGGCGATGCCTGAGGCGAGGCCCCAGATTCGCAGGTCCTCTTGGTTGCGGTCGTCGACGTAGCCGCTGGAGACCAGGAGGCCGGAGGCTTGCGCGGCGGTGGTGGCGGGATGCGGCTTGGCAGCACTCCAAAGGGTGGTGGCGCCGGCCGCGGCTCCTGCGAGCGAGCGGGCCTCGGCGGGGTCCTTGGTGGCCAGGAACATCAGCAGCAGCGCGCTCGACCCGTCGGCGGCCAGCACGTCGGCGCCGGCCTCGCCGCGCACTTCGTCGCGGACGTAGCGCCACGCCACGTCGTTGGAGGGCAGGGCGTAGGCGGACGCGGGCGGGTTGCCGGCGGTGGCGACCTTGGCGAGCATGTAGTTGCCCTGCCGCATCGCCTCGTAGGCCGACAGGCTGTGGCTGAACGTTCCTGGCGGCATCGTGCCGGTGAGGAACGCGGTCAGGTCCTGCTGCTCGGCCACGAGGGCGTCGAAGCCGGCGTCGGTGCGGTACGACTCCTTGGCGGCCATGTGGACGGCCACGAAGCGCACGCCCTCCAGCCGGTCCAGCAGGGCGCGGTAGGCGTCGACGTCGGCGCTGGCAGGCACGGTGTCCACGAAGTCCACCTGGGCCCGGAGGCGGGGGATGCCCGCGATGGCGCCCGCCAGGAGGAGGGTCGCGACGGCAAGGGTCGCCCAGGGATGGCGGGCGGGCAGGCCCCAGGCCGTCACGCGCGGGGCGTCGGCTGGGGCGTCATAAGGCGTGCGGGGCCGGGGATGGAGCGGTCAACGCTGCCGCGTGCCCAACCACGGATCGCACGGATTCCACGGAATGTCGTCGTTCCGTGAAATCCGTGGTGCAGAAGAGGCGAGCGCCGTCAGGCCTGTGCCATCTTCTCGAGCCGCGCGATGCGGTCCTCGGTGCGCGGGTGGGTGCGGAACATCGCCGCCATGCCCTTGCCGCTGAACGGGTTGACGATGAACAGGCTCGCGGTGGCGCTGGGGGCGGCGCGGTCGTCGAGGGGCGCGCGCTGCGACCAGTGCTCCATCTTCCGCAGGGCGGAGGCGAGGGCGAGCGGCTTGCCGGAGATCTCGGCGCCGGCCTTGTCGGCCTCGAACTCGCGGCGGCGGCTGATGGCGAGCTGCACGACGAGGGCCGCGACGGGGGCGAGGATCATGAACAGGATGCCGACGACGATGGAGAGCGGGTTGCGGTTGTTGCCGTTGCCGCCGAACAGCGCGTTCCAGAACAGCATGCGGGCGGCGAAGGTGATGGCGCCGGCGACGGTGGCGGCCACCGTCATGATGAGCATGTCGCGGTTGCGGACGTGGCCGATCTCGTGGGCCATGACGCCTTCCAGCTCGTCGTCGTCCAGCATGGCCATGATGCCGCGGGTGGCGGCGACGACGGCCTTCTTGGGGCTGGGTCCGGTGGCGAAGGCGTTGGGGACGTCCATCGGGATGACGGCGACGGTCGGCATGGGGAGGCCGGCCTTGGCGGCGACCTTGGCGACGATGCGGTGCAGGCGGGGCTCGTCCGCGGCCGTCACGACCTTGGCCTTGTAGGACCAGAGGACGAACTTGTGGCTCGCGAAGTACATGATGAAGTTCAGGGCGCCCGCGAGCACCGCGAAGATCAACGTCGCCGTCCAGGGGTCGCCGGAGACGAGGCCGTAGCCCGAGGCCACCCAGCCCGCGCCCATCATGAGCACGGTGAGCACGCCGAACAGGACGAGGGTGCGGAAGCCGCCACGCATGGACGGGGGGTTGCGTCCTCCTGGAAAAACCGTTGCGGTGCTGGCGCTTGCTTTCCTGGAAGGCCGCCCGAGCTTCCATTGCCGCCCCGCAAGGCCTTCTCTAGGCCACCCGGCGTTCTTGGCTGCCGGCTGGTCCGGCAGGTGCATCGCGCATGGCCTCCAACACCACCCAACCCCAGGTATCGACGCCCTCCGACCGCAAGATTCGTCCGGGCTTCGTGTCGCACACGGAACTGGCCAGCAGCGACCCCGCCGCGACCCGCAAGTGGTGCGAACAGGCGCTCGGCTGGAGCTTCATGCCGTCGATGCCGACCCCGGCCGGCGACTACCACATGTGGAGCTTCGGCGACAACGTCGGCGGCGGCATCCGCAACACCAACAAGGGCGAGCCCGGCGGCTCGACGCCCTACTGCGAGGTCCCGGACATCAAGGCCGCCTACGCCAAGGCCATCAAGGCGGGCGCCACCGAGATGATGCCGCCCGACCAGGTTCCCGGCGGCATGGGCTGGATCGCCGTCGTCAAGGCCCCCGGCGGCGTGCCGGTCGGGTTCTGGGCGCCGAAGTAAGCCGCCGTGGGCAGGTCCGGGCGATGGACCTCCTGCACGGCGCGGGCTACCGGGCGTTCTGCATCGTGTCGGGCGACTCCGACTTCCAGCCGTTGGCCAGCCGGCTGCGGCGGCAAGGCGGCCATGTCGAGCTGATCGACCCGCCCGGCAAAGCTCCATCCAAAGACGCCGACGGTTTCCAGGCCATCGTCCTGGGGGCGTTGGATGCCGCCATTAGCGCCGGCCAGCACGACGAGGGCTGGGTCGCCGTCCAGGCCTTGGGGGAGCGCATCCCGACCAAGCATCGCGCGGCCACCTTCGGCTTCGCCAAGAGCACGCCGCTGCACAAGGTCCTGGATGGGCTGCCCCGCCTGAAGGTCCGGAAGACCGCGAAGGGCCACCAGGCCGCCCAGAAGTGACTAGCGCTTCCGCCGCATCACCGCGTACGCCCCGACCCCGAGCCCGGCCGCCGCCAGCAGGCCGAACGCCGTCGGGAAGCTGGGGATCGTGGTCACCTCGACGGCGTTGCAGGGCGAGCGCTCCCTGCCGCCCTCGACCATCGTCACGGCGTAGCGGTAGACCAGCCCGGCCTCCACGTCGGTGTCGGTGAAGGCTTGGGTGCTCGCGTCGGTGGTTCCGATGAGCTCCATCTCGTCGCTGTCGCCCTCGGCGCGGTAGACGTTGTAGCTGTCCGCGATGGCGACCGCCGTCCACTGCAGGTCGACGCGGGGCCCGTCGCCGGCGATGGCGCTCAACGCGGGGGCGCACGGGGCGCTGTTGGCGGTCGCCTCGACGACGACGCACGGCTGGGTCTCGACGCCGCCGACCACGGCCACGGCGGCGTACAGGTAGGTGACGCCGCCCTCGACCTGGGTGTCGAAGGTCTCGTTGGCGGGCGCGTCCATGCTGATGGCCAAGGCGAACTCCTCGTCGCTGCCGGCCTCCATCTTGTAGATGTGGTAGGCGGTGGCGCCCACGGTCTCGGTCCAGGTGAGGTGGACGACGACGCCCAGGGGCTCGGCGGCGAAGCCGGCCGGCGCGCACAGCTCGGGCGGCTCGGTCTGGCCGCTGGCGGGCACGGCGAGGACGAGGCTGGCAAGCAGGAGCATGACGCGAAGGAAGGCGGGAAGGCGCATGGCGGTCGCTCGCAGGAAACGCTCGGCCCGCCCACAAGCCTTGAGGGACGAGCCTCGGCGGCGCGGCCTGCCGCAATGGGGAGGTTCACGCGGGGCACCCGGGTGGGGGCCGTATGCTGCGCATCGCCGTCATCATCGGAAGCACCCGCCCTGGCCGCAACGGGGAGGCCGTCGGCAAGTGGGTGTTCGAGGCCGCCCGCAAGCGCACCGACGCCGAGTTCGAGCTCATCGACCTCGTGGACCAAGGCCTGCCGTTGCTGGACGAGCCGATCCCGCCGTCGCAGGGCAAGTACCAGAACGAGCACACCAAGAAATGGGCGGCCAAGATCGCGCCGTTCGACGGCTTCGTGTTCGTGACGCCGGAGTACAACCACGGCACCTCGGCGGCGCTGAAGAACGCCCTCGACTTCCTCTACCAGGAGTGGAACAACAAGGCCGCCGGCTTCGTCGGCTACGGGAGCCTCATGGGCAGCCGCGCGGTGGAGTCGCTGCGCATCACGATGGCCGAGCTCCAGGTCGCCACCGTGCGCACCCAGGTCGCGCTGTCGCTGGCCACCGACTTCCAGGACTACAAGGTCTTCAAGCCGGAGCCGCGCCACGAGAAGACGCTCCACACCATGCTCGACCAGCTTCTCCAGTGGAGCCACGCGATGAAGCTGGTGCGCGACGGCACCCTGAAGGAGCACGGCCAGGACACGGCTGCCCGCCGCGCCGGCCACGAGCGCCCGGAGCCGCGCAAGGGCGTCACGACGGCCGAGGCGTGAGCCGCACGGCGGCGTGCGTCTCCGAGAAGCGCACGCTGGCCCCTGCCGCCAAGCCTGCCTGCTTCGCCGCCGCGGCGACCTGGGACTCCGGGACGGCCGCCTTCGGGTAAACAACCCAGAGCGACCCGCCCGGCGCCACCAGCGGCGCGAGCTTCGCAAGCGGCGCCAGCTGCTCCTTCGCCTCGACGGCGAACACCAGCAGGTCCACTGGCGAGCGCGGCGGGCCCGCGGCCACGACGGCGCGGCCCTCCAGTTCGCGGCGGAAGCCGGCGTCCACGGGGCCGGCGACCGCGGCCGAGGCGCCGTGCTGGACGCCCATGCGGTCGAGCCGGCTGGGCGGGCTGCGGACCTTGGAGGCCAGCGCGCTGGCGCGGGCGCCGGCGCCAAGCTCGACGACGTGGCCGCGGAACGACAGCACCAAAAGCGTGCCGCGGGCCTCCGCGACGATCTCCTCGAACGGCACCTCCGCCTTGACGGCGCCGCGGAACACGACGTGGTCGTCCAGGACCTCGCCCTTCATCTTGGCGCCCGTGCCCGACAGGATGCCGGTCAGCTCGTTGTTGCCCACGCGGGCTCCAGCCCGGGCCCGGTCTTGAGGGTCACGCCACCATGTCGAAGGCGCCCGTCTGCTGGAACCACTGCTTGCCGTCCGACGCGAAGCCCGCCATGGTGCCCTCGCGCATGTTGAGCGCGACCGTCAGCGTGTAGCCCGACTCCGGCGCGAGGTAGGACACGACCCAGACGTCCTCCGCGACCTGCGCGACCCCGAACTCCTTGGCCTTGGTCCACGGGCCGTCCTTGCCCGCGACCCGGAACGCGACCCCGCCGTCGGCGCCGAAGCTGTGCTCGAAGGTGGTGCCCGCCGTGGGGCCGTCCTCGAACGTCCAGCGGAGGGTCTTGCCTGCGAAGGCGTGGGTCTGGGGCTGGGCGCTGCGTTGGGAGGCCATGCCGCTCGGTCATCGTGCGGGCAGGTTGAAGGTGCAGGCGCCGGCAATGCTTCCTTGACCCCCGGCCGCATCCGGCGGGCGTGCGCGTCGAGGTCTGGGCCGACGTCGTGTGCCCGTGGTGCGCCCTTGGCCACCACCGGCTGCGCGAGGCCATCCGGCTGGAAGGCGTCCAGGCCGAGATCGTCCACCGGGCGTTCGAGCTCGACCCCGGGCGCACCGCCAGCGAGCCGTCGTCCGCCATGCTGCGCAAGAAACACGGCCCCGCCGCGGACGGCATGATGGCCCACGTCCGCGCGGTGGCGGCGGCCGACGGCCTGACCCTACGGCCCGAGCAGGCCATCGCGGCCAACACCTTCGACGCGCACCGCTTGGCGCTCTGGGGCGGCCCCCAGATGCTGGCGACCCTGTTCGAGGCCCACTTCGTGCGCGGGCTCGACCTCGGGGACCGCGAAGTGCTGGCCGGGCTCGCCGACGGCGCGGCGGGCCTGCTGGCCTCCGACGCGTTCGCCGGGCAGGTGCGCGCCGACGAGGCGGAGGCCCATGGACTGGGTGTGCGCGGCGTGCCGTTCTTCGTCGTGGACCGCGCCTTCGCCGTCTCCGGCGCCCAGCCCGTCGAGGTGCTGCGCGGGCTGCTGCGGAGGGCCGCGGCGTGACCTTCTGGCTCCCGCTTGCCGCCGTCGCGGCTCTCGCCGGCCTGCTGGCCGCGATGCGCACGGCGCGGGGGCGCGAGCTGACGCGCCGCCAGGCCGGCTCGCTCATCGCGGGCGTCGGCGGCGGCGGCCTGTTCCTGCTGGCGCTCGGCGCGGTGGTGGACGGCGGCGGCCGCGCCCCGGGCGACGCGGCCGTGGGCGCCTGGACGCATGGCTTCGCGACGCCGACGGTGGTGGCGGCGATGGGGGTTGTCGCGATCGTGGGCAGCCTCACCATCGTGGGCCCCGTCCTCCTGGGGGTCGCCTACGTGCTGTGGCGGCGCCAGCGGCCTGGCCCCGCCGCCCTCGTCGTCGCGGTCGTGCTGGCCCAAGCCGCCATCTCAGGCCTCAAGCTCTGGATCGCCCGCCCGCGCCCCGACGACCCGCTCGCGGCCGCCGCCGGCCTGAGCTTCCCCAGCGGCCACGCCACCCTCGCCGCCTTGGTGGGCTTCTTCGCGGTCTGGCTGGTCGCGGAGGACCCGCGCCGCCGCGTCGTGCTGGCCGCCACCGCCGGCGCCGCCGGCTGGATGCTGCTGGTCTGCGGCAGCCGGGTGCTGCTGGGCGTCCACTACCTCAGCGACGTGGTGGCCGGCACCGGCCTCGGCCTCGCCGTCGGCGGCCTGTCGATGTCGCTGCCCGCCCTCGCCCGCAGCCGCCGGCGATCGCCTTAACGCGAAGCGACGCGATGCCCTGCTGTGCCGCGCGTCGTGGTCCTTGCCAACTGCGGCTCCGGCTTCGGCGCGTTGCCGCCCGACCGGGTGCGGGCCATCGAGGCCGCGTTCCGCCCGACCGGCGTCCTCCCCCAGGTCCGCTGCGTGGTGGGGGCCGGACTGGAGGTGGCCGCGCGCGCCGCCCTTGCCGAGCGCCCCGACGCCGTGGTCGCGGCCGGCGGCGACGGGACCGTGAACGCCGTCGCCTCCGCCCTCGCGGGCACCGACACGCCGATGGCGGTGCTGCCGCTGGGCACGCTCAACCACTTTGCCCGCGACGCCAAGGTCCCGAAGGACCTGGAGGCCGCGGCGGCCATCGCGGCGGCCGGCCAGCCCCGCCCCGTGGACGTGGCCCGCGTCAACGGCCGCGTCTTCGTCAACAACGCCTCGATCGGCGTGTACCCGCGCGCCGTGGTGGAGCGCGACCAGCGCCGCGTCCCCGGCCACTCGAAGCGCCTGGCGATGGCGCGCGCGGCCTGGGCGGTGCTGCGCCGGATGCCCGCGCACCGGCTCGTCATGTCCGTGGACGGCCGGCCGGTGCAGCGCACCACGTCGTTCGTGATGGTCGGCAACAACGCCTACGAGACCAGCTTCGGGCGGCTGGGCCACCGCGCCTCGCTCACCGGCGGCCGCCTGGGCGTGTACCACGTCGCCCGCCCGGGCCGCGCCGCCATCCTGGGGCTCGGGGTCCGCGCGGCGCTGGGCCGGCTGGACGCCGCCCGCGACTTCAGGGCCGAGGAGGCGCGCACCGTCGTGCTGCAAAGCCCTCGCGCCCTGGTGCGGGTCGCGCTCGACGGCGAGGTCGTCCGGCTGCGGCCGCCGCTGGCTTTCGAGAGCTGGCCAGGCGCCCTCCGGCTGCTTGGCCCGGAGGCAGCCTGATGCGGCGCATCGCGCACGTCTCCGACCTGCACTTCGGCCGCGAGGACCCGGAGGTGGTCGCCGGCCTCGCGCACGACCTGGAGCGGATGCGCGCCGACCTGGTGGCCGTGAGCGGCGACCTCACCCAGCGCGCCAAGCCGGACCAGTTCGCGGCCGCCGCCCGCTTCCTGCGCGCCCTCCCGATGCCGACCTTGGTCGTGCCCGGCAACCACGACATCCCGCTCCTGGACCTGCCGCGCCGGCTGCTGCGCCCGTTCGAGCGCTACCAGCGCCTGTTCGCCGCCGACATGGAGCCGACCTACGCCGACGGCGAGGTCGCGGTGCTCGGCCTCAACACCGTCGAGCCGACGATGTGGAAGGGCGGCGCCGTGCGCGCCCGCCACCTCGTGCTCGTGGGTGCTTGGGCCGCGGCCGCCGGCGACCGGCTGCGCGTCGTGGTCGCGCACCACCCGTTCGCGGGGGCGGCCGGCGGCCACTCGCTGGTGCGCGGCCGCGAGCGCGGCATCACCGCGATGGAGGCGGCCGGCGTCGACGTGGTGCTGGCGGGCCACCATCACGTCCCGGGCCACAGCGAGACGCGGGCGTTCGCGGTCGGCGGGCCGCACCGCCTCGTCGTGGTGCAGGCGGGCACGGCGGTGAGCCGGCGGATGCGCGGCGCCCCGAACAGCTACAACCTGGTGCACGCCGACCAGCAGCGCATCGCCGTCGAGCAGCGCCACTGGGAAGGAGGCCGGTTCGTGGCCGGCACGGTGCAGGCGTATCCGCGCGGCCGGCTGCCGGCGGCCTAGTTCCACGGCTCGACGCCAAGCTCGGCGCACGCGGCCAGCACACGGGCGCGCAGCTCGCCCTTCATCGCCTTGCGGTGCAGGTGGACGCCCGCGCACTCCGGCGTCGCGGCCACGGCGCGGCGCAGCAAATCCAGCGGGTCGCCGGCCTCGAGCGCGTGCGTCGGCAGCAGGTGGCCGAAGTCGGCGTCGCCGGCGAGGGCCACGTCGGTGGCGCGCGGCGCGTAGTGGCCGCCGCCGGCGCCGACCAGCACCGGCCCGACGCTTTTGCCTTCGCCGCGCAGCACGTCGCACACGGCCGTCGCCATGGCGCGGGCGGTGGGCACGTCGGCGTAGGCGTCCGGGCTCGACCCGATCTCCAGGAACAGGCTGGGCAGGCTCATGCGCGGGCCGTGGTGGGTCGCCTCGTAAGTGACTTCGTGCGGCAGGCCGGCCTCCTGGGCACGCTGGCGGACGCGGCGCAAGAGCGCGCCCATGTCGCGGGCGGCGGCGGGCGAGAGGGTGCGGGGCGCGCCGCCGAAGCGGGCCTCGTCGCCCCAGTTGCCGATCGGGTGGACGGTCAGGCTCGGGGTGCCGGACTGGGCGGCGTGCTTGGAGAGGAACCAGACGTCGCGCAGGGGAAGATGGAGGCCCCGCAGGTCCGCGTCCAACTGCTCGTCCGTGACGGTGGGGCCTTCGACCTCCACCAGGATGGCCTCGCTCTGGGACCACACGATGGCGTGGCGGAAGCGCCGGTTCGTCACCTCCCAGTCGCCGGTCTCCAGGATGCGGTCGCGCAGGTTGACGCTGGCAGGGTCGCCACGGTTGCAGACCAGCACGCGCACGGCCAGACCAGGGGCCACGACAACGTATAAACCGAGCCTCCTTTCGAAGCCCTGCCATGGCCCGCAACCGCTCCGACGAACCCGCCGCCGAAGCCGCGTTCGAGATCGACAACGACGCCCCCGCGCCCGCCGAGGTCCAGCCCGCCCAAGAGCCGGCCTCGCTCGACCCGAGCCCGATCGAGCTCGTGACCGAGCCCGGCCCCAAGAAGCACATCGTGTTCGAGGGCAGCGAGCCCAGCCGACCCGAGCCCGGCGCGGCCGCCGCCGAGCCCGAAGCCCGCGCCTTCGCACCCTCCTCCCTGCGCGAGCCCGTCCGCCCGCGCGGCGACATCGAGGACATCCGGAGCCGCATCGACAGCCTCGGCCGCCCCGACCCCGCGTTCGCTGGCCGCCCGTCGCGCGCCAACCTGAACCCGCCCGGCACCCGCTCCCGCACCCTCTACACGACGGAGCAGGGCAACGAGGTCCGGATCTACGACGGCCCGAACCCCACGCTCACCATCACGCAGCGCCGCGGACAGCGCATCGAGGAGCGCCCGTTCCACGAGGGCCTCGTCGACCAGGCCATCGGCCGCACGCCCGCCGAGCCCGAGCCCGAGGCTCCGCTGGCGGAAGGGACCGAAGCCGCTGCTCCCAGCAACGGCGAGGCGGCCCCCAAGCGCCGCTTCGGCCTGTTCGGCCGCAAGCGTGCGGAGTCGGCGGCGCCCGCCGAGACCGGCCCGGAGACCGCGGTCCCCGTCGAAGCGCCGACGCCCACGCCCACTCCGGCGACCCAGTCGTTCCGCGCCGTGTCGGTGGAGTCTTCGCTGCCGGCCTCCATGCCGTCCTCCTCCGAGGGCTGGGACCCCGGCGAGGCCGCGGGCCACCATGTCGAGACCTTCAGCCGCACCACGACCACCACGACGCACACCAAGTCGTCGGCCAGCTCCGGCAAGAAGGGAACGTCCTCAAAACGGGCCGCGGATTCCACGGGCCGCAAGCGTTCGAAGTGACGGGTCCCTCACCCCAAGCTTCTAAGGGGGGGACGAGTGGGCCAGTTCATGCTGGAAGTCAAGGTCGCAGACGGGAGGGGCCGCTCCTGCCAATGGGTCCCCGCCCAGGGCAAGGCCGCCATGCAGACCCCCGGCCTGCTGTGGCCTGACACGACGTTCGCCCCGGCGCCCGCGTGGGCGCAGGCCGTCCTCACCACCAAGCCCTTGGGCGACGCGGCCGGCCGCATCGAACTGGTCTCCGAAGGCACCTGGTTCCACCCCAGCGGCGCCACCGGCAGCCTGCAAGTCCCCGCCGTCATGCCGGGCCCGACCAGCCAGCTCCAGCTTCTCTCGGTCGGCGAGGAGCTTGCCGTCCTGCATGACGCCGTCGGCTGGGCCTCCAACCCCCGCTCGCTCGTCCCCATCCTGATGGAGGCCCGCCGCCAAGCCGGGCCCGGCCGCCTGCTGTGGGCGCCCGCCCTCGGCACCCCGCAAGACTACGCCCTTTGGGCCTACCTCGGCGTGGACCTGTTCGACGCCAGCCCGCTCCTCTTGGCCGCCGCCCGCGGCGAGGCGCTCACCATCGACGGCGTGCTGCCCCTCAAGGAGGCCGAGAAGGTGCTCGGCGACGGCACGCCATGGGACCAGGACGCCCTGGTCGCGCACAACCTGGAGGCGGCCCGGCGCGAGCTCGCCGTCGTCCGCAACGCGATGGAGGGCGGCACGCTGCGCGCCCTCGTCGAGCGCCGCTGCTACGCCCGCGCCGCCAGCGTCGAGCTGCTGCGCCGCTTCGACCGCGAGCACGGCTACCTCGAGGCCGCGACCCCGCGCCACCGCGACGTGCCGCTGCCCGCCATGACCGGCGAGTCGCTCTGGTCGCCCGAGGTCGAGTCGTTCCGCCGCCGCTTCCGCGACGCCTACCAGCCGCCCCGCACCGCCAAGGTGCTGCTGCTGATGCCGTGCAGCGCCCGCAAGCCGTACAAGACCAGCCGCAGCCACCGCATCTTCGGCCGCGTCCTCGACGACTCCGGCATCCGCCCCCTCGTCCACGAGGTCATGGTCACCAGCCCACTCGGCCTCGTCCCCCGCGACGTCGAGGAGGTCTACCCGGCCAACCAGTACGACATCCCCGTCACCGGCCACTGGCTGCGCGACGAGGAGGCCATCGTCAAGGAGCAGATCGCGGCGCTCCTGGACAAGCACACCTACGACCACGTCGTCGTGCACACCAGCCAAGCCACCTTCGACGTCATCCGCCACCTGCTGCCCGAGGAGAACGTCCGCCACACCTGCATGACGCACCCGACGGACCCCGAGGACCTCGTCCGGCTCGCCACCGAGCTGGAGCGCCTCAAGCCCATCGTCGGCGCCATCGACGCCGCCCTCGCCGGCCGCGCCCGCAAGCTGGAGGACCTGCGCGCGCTTGCGACCTTCCAGTTCGGCCCCGAGGTCGCCGTGGCGCTCACCGACGGCGCCGAGGCGCACGGCCGGATGCCCTACGTCAAGCTGGTGCGCGCCGACGGCGTGCAGCTCGGCACCACGACGCCGGGCCGCGGCGTCCTGTCGCTCACCATCGAGGGCGCCAAGGCGCTCGCCGAGGCCGGCACCAAGCGTGTCCACATCCAGGACTTCCCCATCCGCGGCACCAGCAGCCTGTTCGCGGTCGGCGTCAAGGGCGCCGACGGCGACGTGCGCGCCGGCGACGAGGTCGTCGTGCTGTGCGACGGCAAGGTCCGCGCCTGCGGGGTCGCCCAGATGTCGGCCGAGGAGATGACCCACCTCAAGCGCGGTGTGGCCGTCACCCTGCGCCACGCGGAGGCGACCGCATGACCGAGACGGAGACCGTGGCGCTGCGCCCGCAGGCCGACGGCAAGGAGAGCACGCTGGAGCCCGCGGCGCTCAAGCTCATCGACTACAACGTCGTCAACAAGGAGCTCAACGCCGAGGCGCGCGAGCTGCGCCGCCGCATCTCGCTGCGGTGGGAGCCCGGCGACCTCACCGAGTACACCAAGTGCTGGAGCGAGGAGGACGTGCTCGACAACAAGCCGTGCCGCGCCCTCGTCGTGATCCTCAAGACCCGTGGCTGCACCTGGGCGCTCGCCGGCGGCTGCACGATGTGCGGCTACGCCAACGACTCCGCCTGGACCAAGGTGTCCGAGGAGCAGCTCGTGGCCCAGTTCCAGCGCGCCTGGACCCGCTACAACAACGAGGAGCTCGTCAAGATCTACACCTCCGGCTCGTTCCTCGACCGCTTCGAGGTCATGCCGGGCGCCCAGAAGGCCATCCTGGAGACCATCGGCGGCAAGGCGAAGAAGGTCGCGTTCGAGTCGCTGCCCGGCTTCGTCACCGACGAGGCGCTCGCCCCGCTCGGCGGCATCTGCCAGAAGCTCGAGGTGGGCATCGGCGTCGAGTCGGCCAACCATCGCGTGCTGCGGGACTCCATCAACAAGGGCCACGGCTTCGAGACCTTCCCCAAGGCCGCCGAGGTGTGCAAGCGCCACGGCGTCTCCGTCAAGGCTTACCTCATGTGCAAGCCGCCGTTCCTGAAGGAGTCGGACGCCCTCGTGGACGCCACCCACACCATCATCCAGGCGGCGCCGCACAGCCAGATGGTCAGCCTGAACCCGACCAACGTCCAAGGCAATACCATCGTGGACGCGCTCTACAAGCGCGGCAGCTACCGCCCGCCTTGGCTCTGGACCATCGTGCAGGCGCTCCTGGACGGCCGCACCGCCGCCGAGGCCGCCGGCTTCGCCGGGATGCTCAAGTCGGACGTGGTCGCGTCCGGCCAGAGCCGCGGCGCCCACAACTGCGGCAAGTGCGACGAGACGGTCGCGGGCTACCTCAAGAAGTACAAGGCCACCCAGGACAAGAAGTGGCTCGCCAAGTGCCTGGAGGACGTCCAGTGCCCGTGCCGCACGGAGTGGAAGCTGACCCTGGAGCTGGGGCCGCTCATCCCGGCCTACGGCTCGCTCTAGTGACGGCGCGGTCCCCAACGCTGATAAGCAGGCTTCAGTCAGCCGGTTCCATGGCCTGGGCCCCCACGGTCCCGAAGGACGGCAAGCCGATCACGGTCGGCGCCGACGGCAAGCTCAGCGTGCCCGACACGCCCATCCTCCCCTTCATCGAAGGCGACGGCACCGGGCCCGACATCTGGCGCGCCTCGAAGCGGGTGTTCGACGCCGCCGTCGAGCAGGCCTACGCCGGCAAGCGCCGCATCGCCTGGATGGAGGTCCTCGCCGGCCAGAAGTCGTACCAGCAGATGGGCGACTGGCTCCCGCAGGCCACCTTGGACGCCGTCACGCAGTACAAGGTCGCCATCAAGGGCCCGCTCGAGACCCCCGTCGGCGGCGGCATCCGCAGCCTCAACGTCGCGTTGCGCCAGCAGCTCGACCTCTACACCTGCCTGCGCCCGGTGCGCTGGTACGAAGGCGTGCCCTCGCCCGTCAAGGAGCCCCACAAGGTGGACATGGTGGTGTTCCGCGAGAACACCGAGGACATCTACGCCGGCATCGAGTTCAAGGCCGGCTCGGACGAGGTCAAGAAGCTGCGCAACTTCCTTGAGAAGGAGCTCGGCGTCAAGAAGATTCGCTTCCCCGAGACGAGCTCGCTCGGCATCAAGCCGGTGTCCGAGGAGGGCTCCAAGCGCCTGGTGCGCGCGGCCATCACCTACGCCATCGCCCAGAAGCGCAAGTCGGTCACCCTCGTCCACAAGGGCAACATCATGAAGTTCACCGAGGGCGGCTTCCGCGACTGGGGCTACGAGGTCGCCATGAAGGAGTTCGGCGGCCAGGTCATCGACCAAGGCCCATGGGTCCGCCTGCCGAGCGGCATCGTCGTCAAGGACGTCATCGCCGACGCCATGCTCCAGCAGGTCCTCACCCGCCCGAGCGAGTACGACGTCATCGCGACGCTGAACCTCAACGGCGACTACCTGTCCGACGCGCTCGCGGCCCAAGTGGGCGGCATTGGCATCGCGCCCGGCGCCAACATCAACTACCTCACCGGCCACGCCATTTTCGAGGCCACCCACGGCACGGCGCCCAAGTACGCCAACCAAGACAAGGTGAACCCCGGCTCGGTCATCCTGTCCGGCGTCATGATGTTGCGCCACATGGGCTGGAAGGAAGCCGCCGACCTCATCGAGGCCTCCCTGGAGAAGACCATCGCCCAGAAGCGCGTCACCTACGACTTCGAGCGCCTCATGCCCGGCGCCACGCTGCTGAAGTGCAGCGAGTTCGGCGACGCCTTGATCGAGAACATGGGCGCGAAAGTCGTCAAAGTGTGGTAGGGCGCAAATTCATCCGGCCTAACACAGCCTGACACAGATTCCACAGAGGTTTCCAAAACCAATCTGTGGGAATCTGTGTCAGGTCCGTTGTCAGGTCCGTTGGGCGCTAGTTGGTCTTCGCCTCGAGCGCGAGCGCCTTCTTGCCCTTGAGCTTCTTCGGCTTCTTGCCGTCGAACGCCTCCATGGCGTGCTGGAACTCGGGCGAGCCGGGCGTGATGCCGGCCTTGGTGGCCAGCAGCATCAGCATGACGAGGGTCTCGCGGCGGGCGCGGCGGCCCTGGCGCAGCAGGATCCAGACGAAGACCAGCGCGAGCACGGCGAGGGCGGCGACGGCGTACACGCCGTAGTTGCTGGCTTGCTGGGCGGCGGCGGCGCTCTCTTGGACGGCCTCGTTGCCGGCCTGGAGCTGGTTCATGCGGGCGAGCACTTGGGCGTCGGCGCGCTCGTCGACGGTGACGTTGACGCCGCCGGCGAGGCCGTCCGCCACTTGGCCGGGGAGGTCGGCAAGGCTGGCCTTGGTGGCGTTCTCGGTGGCCCAGGCCTGCGCAAGCAGGAGGCGGGTGGCGTTTTCGTTGGCGCGCACGCGGGCCTCCATCGCCTGCAGCTCCTTGGTGACGTTCTCGGTGGCCTGGACGGCGCGGTCGTCCTCCTTGTGGCCCAGCACGGAGCCGTAGACGTCCTCCATGCGGGTCTCGACCAGCACGAAGCCGGAGGTGGAGGTCGTGACGCCGTTGGACAGGATGGACAAGGTGTATTCGTGCAGGCCCGCCGGGACGCCGGCAAGCGACAGGGAGACGGTGGCGGTGGTGGCGGTCTTGCTGGCGGACAGGCCGGCCATGGCCAAGGTGACCTGGTCGCCCACGGCAACCCCCGTCACATAGGCGGGGACCGTGGTGCCCATCACGAATTCCGGCACGTAGTTGGCTCCAGAGGCGGCGGGTGCGAGGGCCGCGGCCACGAAGACCGCAAGGACGGCACGCGGGTTCAGGCGCGCGGACATGGGGGAGGGATGCCGGGGCCATGCTCTTAACTCCCTACGAGCAGGGGACTCTTCCCTTGTCCCGGATTCTCGGCGTTTGAACTACCCAGCGCGCCAATGCTGGGGTAGGTGATTGTCCAATGGACTCCCGCACCCGCAGAACGCACAACCTGACAAAGGATGAAGCGGCCGAGGTCGGCATCGGCACCATGATCGTGTTCATCGCCGCGATCCTGGTCGCTGCCATCGCGGCCGGCGTCCTCATCAACACCGCCCAGAAACTGCAGTCCAAGAGCCAGCAGACCGGCACGGAGGCAAGCCAGAACGTGGCTTCCGCCTTGACGGTCATGCGGGTCGATGGACTGCGCAGCGACGACGCCGCGAACGACCCGATCGACCAGCTCGACCTCACGGTCCAGCTTGCCGCCGGCGCCGACCCCGTGGACCTGAGCAAGCTCGCCATCCTGCTGGATGACGGGCAAGGACAGGTCCAGCTGGTCTCCTGCGCCTCCGGCGGCGAGGTCGCCGACGAGGACGCCGAGTTCGCCACCGATGTGCTGCGCGGCTCCGCCACGGACTGTGGCGTGATGACCGCCGGCGACTTGGTGCAGATCCACCTCGGCCTGGCGGACACCGCCACGCCCGCCAATGCCCTGCCCGTCGCGGGCGGCATCGAGACGGCGACCAAGGTCACCGTGAGCCTGATCCCGGCCCACGGCTCGAGCGCGGTCGTCAGCTTCACCTCGCCCGACGGCTTCGGCGACTCCCTCCTGATCGGCCTCTTCTGAGCCGGCTCCAAGGATCGCCCTTCTCCTCCTTCCCCCTCCTCTCCCTTCCGATCTCACTCCAAGCCCGACCCAGGTGTCTCCATGGCCTTCCGCTTCCACGCGGGGTCCCGGAAGGGCCGGCTTGCAGACCTCCTTGCCAGGGTGCAGGACGCTGCGGGCGGCCCGCCGCCCGAAGGCGTCCCCGGCCCCGCATCCCCGACCCCGCCCGCGGCGCCACCGCCGGCTCCCGTTCCTGCCGCGCCGGCCGCCCCGGCCCCCCTACCCCGCCGCCCCCGCCGCAAGGCCAAGGCGGCCCGGCAACCCCCCGCCCCTGAGCCGGCCACGCCTGTCGCCGCTCCGGCGCCGGCCCCGGCGAAGCCGGCGGCCGCGCCGGCCGCTGCCGCGCCGCCGGCGCCTGCCACCGCCGCAGTCGCCGCCGCGCCGCCCGCGGGCGGCATGGACGCGCGCATGCAGAGCCTAGAGTCGGCGCTCGCCAAGCTGCACGACCTCCGGGACCTGTCGGAAATCATCTCGGTGCAGTACAACCCGTTCCTTGCCGCGGAGGAGACCTCGCCCGAGGAGCGCCACACCGCGGCGGACCTGCTGATGCGCCGCCTGGGCGTGCGCTCCGAGGAGCGCGTTCCCGAGGCCGCCGAGGCTCTCCCCTTGCCGGAGGCCGAGCCGATGCCGGTTCGCCTCCCCGCCCCGGTCCCCGAGCCGGAGCCGATCCACGAGCACGATGAGGCGCCCGCCCCGCCGGCGCCCGCGCCGATGCCCGTGGCGGAGCCTGCCCCGGCGGAGGGCCGGCTGTTCAGCGTCGTGCGCCCGGTCGGCGGCCCGCGCGAGACCTTCCTCGCCATCCACTGGTTCACGTACCTGGCCGAGGGCACCGACCCGAGCGTCATCTTCTGCTACCTCGACCACTACCGCGAGACCGGCTGGTTCGGCCCCGCCGAGCACCACTGGCTCGAAGGCCTGGCCCGCGGCCTTGCCACCCGCAAGCAAGGCGCCACCTGGGCGGACTACGGCCTGGACGCCCGCCGCCTCGCCGCCAACCACCTGCGCAACCTGCGCGTCCTCGACAAGATCTTCGGCGCAACCCTCCAGCACGGCGAGGCCCAGTACCTGCAGCAGACGCTGGACGCCCTCCTGGGGGAGCCGTAGATGGGGTTCAGCGTCGTGGCCGCCACCGGGGTCGTCGGGCTCGCCATCGCCGCCGCCGGCTTCGCGGTCACCTTCAGCTACATCGAGTCGCAGGCGACCCTCCAGGACGCGCAAGCCCAGAGCGCCCGGCTCGACGGCGACCGCATCGGCGCCACCATCGGCATCGTGAGCGTCAACCGCCAGGGCGCCTTCGTCACCGTCACCGTCACCAACACCGGCTCCAGCACCCTCGACGTGAGCGAGGTCGACCTTCTCGTCAACGGCGTGCCCAAGACGACCGGCGTGACCCGCCAGGTCGATGGTAAGACCACGGACGTGTGGCCGCCCGCCAGCGACCTGACCATGCGCTACAACGGCGCCCTGCCGAACCGCGTCGGCGTCTCGACCACCCAAGGCACCGCGGCGTACTGGGGGGCCTAGCATGGCAGCCTCGTCGGCCGCGGAGATCATCATCTTCATCGGCGCCATCGTGGCCGCCGCCGGTGTCGCCACCGCCCTCGGCGCGGTCGCGGCCGGCTACACGTCGTCGCTGCGTGACCGCACCACCTCCCTGGAACGCGACTACACGACCCGCGTCGCCATCGTCAACGACCCGGGCGACGTCGACGTCAACCCGCTGCTGCTCTACCTCAAGAACACCGGCTCGCAGGACGTCAACCGCGAGTCGTTCGTGATCCTGGTGGACGGCGTGCCGCGCACCTTCACGATGACGGTCGGCGGGGTCGCGGACACCGTGGTGAAGCCCGGCGAGCTGGCCACCTTCACCAGCTCCGGCCTCACCATCCCGGGCAGCAGCGACCACCGCGTCGTCGTCCTGGCCGGCGCCAGCACGATGGACGAACTGGAGTTCTCGACGGCGTGAGACCATGGGCGAGGACTCCTTCCACCACTTCGACCTGAAGCAGGACGACCTTGCCACCCGGCTCGGCGGCGGCCTGCCCAAGGGGGCGCTCATCGTGCTCGACGGCCCGGTCGGCGCCGGCAAGTCGGTGCTGTGCCAGCGCATCACCCAAGGCCTGCTGCGCAGCAACGTCCGCGTCGCCTACGTCTCGACCGAGCTCACCACCCGCGGCATGCTCGACCAGATGGACAGCCTCGGCTACGGCGAGGCCTGGGACGCCATCCCCGCCGAGCGCTTCGTGTTCGTGCCGACCCACCCCATCATCGGCGAGCGCTCCCCGCGCGGCGACCGCCTCGCCCGGCTGCTGAAGGCCCGCCGCCTCTACGAGCTCGACGTCATCCTGTTCGACACCTTCTCCAAGATCGTCGGCGACCACATGGCCGAGAACCCGGACATGGCCACGGCGATGGACACCGTCGAGGCCGTGCTGCACCTGTTCAAGCGGCTCACCGGTGCCGGCAAGACCATCGTGCTGACCTTGGACCCGACCCAGGCCGACCCGCACGCACTGGAGCCGTTCACGGTCGCGGCCGACATCTTCCTCCGCCTCGAGAAGGAGCGCGTGGGTGCTGCCACCAACCGCCGCATCGTGGTCGAGCGCATGAGCCGCGCCGCGCGCCGCTACTCGGAGACCATCGGTTTCCGCGTCGAGCCCCGCGTCGGCATCGTCATCGAGATCAAGGCGGTGGTGGGCTGAACGTCCCGCCCCACGTCGCCGCCCACGTGGCGCGGCACGTCCAGTCCGGCAAGCCGCAGCCCGAGATGCTGGAGAAGCTGACCCGCGGCGCCAAGGACAAGCGGCCCTACAACCTGCTCTACCGCGTCAACGACGACATCTGGGTCCACATCACGGAGGGCGCGCAGTTCGCCAACTACACCGCGCTGGAGCCGGTGCTGGACGAGGGGATGGAGGCGCAGGTCCAGGCCGCCAAGGACGCCGTGTTCGCGCGCGTGACCAGCGCGCCGCTGCCGGAAGGCCACGGCGACTTCGAGAAGGCGCTGGGCGCGATGCTGGAGCAGATCCTCGATGCCAACGGCCTGGCCGGGGCGACCCGCCAGGCGGTGCGCTACCACACGGCCAAGCGCGTCGTCGGCGCCAAGGAGCTGGAGCCGCTCATCCGCGACCCGTGGATCGAGGACATCCACGCCATGGGCGTCACCGACTTGTGGCCGGTCCACAAGGTGTTCGGCGCCTGCCGCTCCAACATCCGCTTCCCCGACGTGCGCCGCCTCGACGCCTTCCTGGCCGACCTGGCCGAAGGCATGGGCCGCCCCGTCAGCCAGTCCCGCCCCATCGTGGACGGCGCGCTTGCCGACGGCAGCCGCATCAACATCATCTACAGCGAAGGCGTGAGCGTTGGCGGCTCGAGCTTCACCATCCGCAAGTTCAGCGACATCCCCACCGCCGTCACCCAACTGATCGCGTGGGGCACGTTCGACACCACCATCGCCGCCTACCTGTGGCTCTGCATGGAGCAGGGCATGAGCGTGTTCGTGAGCGGCGAGACCGCGAGCGGCAAGACCACCACCCTCAACGGCCTCTTGCCGTTCGTCCCGAAGGACGCCAAAATCCTCACCGCCGAGGACACGCCCGAGGTGCGCCCGCCGCACGGCAACTGGCAGCAGCTCGTCACCCGCGACTCCAGCGAGGCCGGCAGCCGCGTCGACATGGGCGACCTCCTGAAGGTGGGCCTCCGCAGCCGCCCCGACCGCATCATCGTCGGCGAAATCCGCGGCCAGGAGGGCGCCGTCGCGTTCCAGGCGATGCAGACCGGCTACGCCACCTACGCGACCTTCCACGCCTCCAGCGTCGGCAAGCTCATCCAGCGCATGACAAGCGCGCCCATCAGCGTCCCGGGCCAGTTCATGCCCAACCTCAACGTCGTGCTGGTGCAGCTCGCCGTCCACGTCGGCGGCCGCCGCCTGCGCCGTGTCATCGAGATCGAGGAGATCGAGAGCTACTCCCGCCGCCTCAAGAGCCCGGTCACGCGCCAGGTGTTCCGCTGGGACCCGGTCCAGGACAAGCACGAGTTCAGCGGCCGCAACAACTCCTACGTCCTCGAGAACCTGGTGGCGCCCCGCCTCGGCCTCGACGACCCGCGCCAGGTCTACGACGAGCTGGAGCGCCGCCGCGCCATCCTCGACGACCTGGTCGGCCGCGGCCAGTTTGATTACCAGGTGACGCTCGACGCCATCGAGGCGGCCCGCCGGAGGCCGAAGACGTGAACGGAATGGCTTGGGCCGGCCGGCCCGGCCTGGCCGCGTTCGATGACCAGGTGACGCTCGACGCCATCGAGGCGGCCCGCCGGAGGCCGAAGGCATGAGCGACGCGACCCTCCAGGCGCACCTGCGCCGCGTGGCCGCCGACGGCAGCACGCCGCTGGTGCTCGCGGACGCGGCCCAGCTCAAACCCGGCGGCCCGCCGGACGTCGTGTACCCGTTGGGCGGCGGCGCGTGGGCGCACCTGCGGCGCGCCGACAACCTCTGGCGCTACGATGTGGTGCAGCCGCAGCTCGGGCCCAACGACTTCGTCGAGGTCGAGAAGCTGCGCACCGAGGTCGGCGCCGAGGCGGCCCGGCGCGGCGACCAGCCCCGCCAGGGCACGCTGAAGGAGGCGCTGCTGGGCATCGTGCAGGCGCTGCGGCCGGGCGCGGACCCCGCGAGCGACCCCGTCGTGAACCGTGTCCTGCAGGACATGGCGGGCTACGGCCCCATCGACGCGCTGCTGCGCGACATCCACCTGGAGGACATCCACGTCGTGGGCACCAACGCGGTGCACGTCATCCACACCATCCACGGCATGATGCCCACCAACGTCCGCTTCGAGGACCCGGTGGACCTGGTGCGCTTCCTCCGGCTGCTGTGCGAGCGGCTGGGGCGCCCGGTGAGCGACTCGACGCCCATCGTGGACGCAGTGCTTCCCGACGGCAGCCGCCTCAACCTGGTCTACTCGGAGGATGTGTCGCGCCGTGGCCCGAGCATCAGCCTGCGCCGCGGCAAGGAGGCGCCGTTCAGCATCACCCGCCTCATCCAGCTCAACACCATCTCGGCGGAGGCGGCCGCCTACGTCTGGATCTGCCTCCAGCAGGGCATGAGCATGTTCCTGTGCGGCGAGGCCGCCTGCGGCAAGACCGCGACCCTCAACGCGATGCTGCCGTTCATCGACCCGCGCGGCAAGATCTACAGCGCCGAGGACACGCCCGAGGTCCGGCCGCCGCACCGCATCTGGCAGCGCCTGCTGACCCGCGAGACCGGCCCCCCGGAGGGCCATGTCAAGATGTTCGACCTGCTGCGCGCGGCCCTGCGCAGCCGCCCCGACTACATCGTCGTGGGCGAGATCCGCGGCGCCGAGGGCGCGGTGGCGTTCCAGGCGATGCAGACCGGTCACGCCACCCTGGCGACGTTCCACGCCACCGACGCCACGACACTGGTGCAGCGCCTGGGGGCGGCGCCCATGAGCGTGCCCATGACCTTCATCGACAACCTGAACGTGGCGCTGTTCCAGGAGGCCCGCATGGTCAACGGCCGGCGCGTCCGGCGCGTCACCAAGATCGTCGAGATCGCCGGCAGCTCCCCCGAGGGCGTGGTCGCGATCCCGGTGTTCACGCACGACCTGGTCGAGGACACGCTGCGGTTCCAGGGTCTCAACAACAGCCACATCCTGGAGAAGAAGATCGCGCCGCTCTTGGGCATGGAGGACACCCGCAAGGTGTACGACATGCTGGCCCGCCGCACCTTGATCCTGGAGGAGATGGTGCGCCGCGGCATCTTCGACGCCGCCGAGGTCGCGCGCATCATGATGGAGGTCTCGGTGCAGGGCGAGAAGGCGCTGCCGTTCAAGCTGGAGGGAGCCGGTGAAGCTGGACACCACTAGCCTCGGCGCCCAGGCCAAGGCTGCCGTGCAGACCCTCCGCCAAGGCTGGATTTCCGTCGTGGTCGGCGTCGCGCTGTGCGTCGGCGTCCTCGTGGTCGCCCCGTTCGGCTTCTTCATCGACATGGTGCTGGGGCTCGGCGGCGGCGCCACCATCGTCGCCCTCGGCTTGGCGGCCCCCAAGCTCCAGGCCGCCCGCCACGGCGCCCGCATCGACGACGACATCCCGTTCTTCATCACGCACTTCGGTGTGCTCGCGACCTCCAACCTGCCGCGCGGCGAGGTGCTGCGCATCCTGTCGGAGAACAAGGAGTACAAGGAGATCGCCGCCGAGGTCGGCCGCATCCTCCGGCTCACCTCCGACTGGGGCCTCGGCCTGTCCGACGCGGTGCGCGCGGTGGCCCAGTCGACGCCGTCCAAGACCTTCGCCGCGTTCCTCTTGCGGCTGGCGCACGCCTTGGAGGCCGGCCAGCAGCTCGAGACCTTCCTCATGGGCGAGCAGCGCGTCGTCATGTCGGAGTACAAGAGCATCTACGAGGCGGACCTGCTCCGGGTCGAGGCCTGGAAGGAGATCTACACCAACTCGCTCATGACGGTCGCGTTCCTGTCGATGTTCGCCACCATCATGCCGCTGTTCGCCGGCGGCAACACGGTGGTCTACACCGCGGTGGTGGCGGGCCTCACCATCCTGCTGGAGATCGTCATGGGCGTGGTGCTGCAGGACCGCCTGCCCCACGACCGCCTGTCACCCAACCGCCCGGTGCGCACGCCGTTCGCCCAGCGCCTGCGCCAGCTCTTGATGGTCTCGGCCGGCGCCTCGCTCGTGATCGCGGTGGCCGCCTTCTGGTTCGTCGGCCTCGGCGCCGCCATCCTGCTGGCCACCATCCCGCTTGCGGTCCCCGGCCTCTACGCCAACCGCGAGGAGAAGGCCATCCGGCAGCGCGAGGCCGACTACCCGGCCTTCATCCGCAGCTTGGGCGCCGCCGCGGCGGCCCGAGGCGGGGCCGTGCGGAGCGTGCTCGGCAGCCTCCAGGCCAACAACCTGGGGCGCCTGACCCAGCCGGTGCGCGACCTGCACCGCCGCCTGATGTGGCGGGTGGACGACTCCCGCGCGTGGAAGTCGTTCGGCGAGCAGACCGAGAGCCGCCTCATCGACTCGTTCTCCGACATGTTCGTGCAGGGCATCGCGGCCGGCGGCAAGCCGGGCCCGATCAGCGACATCATCAGCCACAACATGCTCGACGTGTTGGCCCTCAGGACAACGCGTCGCGCCACCGCCGGCACCTTCCGCGGCATGCTCCTGGGCCTGGGCATCGGGCTGGCGCTCGTGATGTTCATGGGCTCCGGCATCCTGTCCAGCCTGTCCGGCCTGTTCGGCGGGCAAGGCGAGCTGCTGGTGCAGCAGGGCCTGTTCTCGGTCGTGCCGCAGCAAGACTCCGACACGGCGCAGCAAATCCTGGTCCTGCTGGTGGCCGCCCATGGCCTGCTGGCGGGGCTGTTCTTCACGATGGTGCAGGGCGGGCGGCTGGAGGGCGCTGCGATGCACGCCGCCATCAACGTGGCCGCCGGCGTCGGCATGGGCCTGATTCTGATGTCCATCATGCCGAGCCTGTTTTCGTTCAGCTGATACTTGCGGCACGGGAACATGTTTGCGCGTCGTTAAGGCGGCCCGAAATCTGGCTCCTCCAGAGGGGCCGGTTTTTGGCCATTTAAGGATTTGCCGTCGAGGTCTAAGCCTGCGGGGGGCGCATGGCGGCTTCGGTGTGAAGGAGCCGGGGATGGATTCCCGGGAGGCGGCGCTGCCGTCCTCAAGCATCGCACTCGAGGGTTCTCATGGACGACAAGCAAGCAACCGAAACGCAGGTGTCCCTGGACGAAGAGGTCCGGGAAGTCAAGGTCAAGCTGCCCGTGGACCAGATCATGCGGCTGCACTACGCCCGCATGAAGCAGGGCAGCAACTTCTCCAAGATCGTCAGCTCCGCCCTCACCCGCTACTTCCAGGACCTGAGCAAGGCCTGAACCTCCCGCTTCTTCGTTGACAAGTCCAGCCTCCCTCCTTTGGCCCCCGCCGTCCCGCCGACGCAAAGGTCTTGTGCCTGAAGCCAAGTCGAAACCTCGTGGCGGCTGGTCGTTCCCTCCGTTGGCCCCAAGTGGCGGCCGCGTGCGGCGCCATGGCCGGGGCCCGCGCCGCCGACCTCTGGAGCACCCACGCCCTCGACCCGACCCTGGACGGGGAGCAGAACCTCGCCCACGCCCTCTTGGGCTTCGATTTTCTTGGCCTCGTCGGCCTCAACCTCCTGGTCCTGGCCGGCCTCGCGTTCCTGTTCGTCCGGTCGCTCCGCCTGACCTCCGGCCTGGCCCCGTCCCAGCCCGGCCTCGCCTTCCGCCCCTTCCTGTCCCACTTCCTGCTGGAGGGCCGTTATCCTTGGCACCAGATCCTGTGGCGCACCCCGGGCCGGCGCCGCGCCCATTGGCTGCTCGGCCGCATGGTCGTGGCCCCCACCCTGGCCGTGAGCGTGCTGGCGTTCGCCGGCAACCTGCTGTCCTACCAGGCGCCAGGCTTCGCCCGCGTCTGGGCCGGCCTCGTCGGCCACCCGCTCGGCCTGATGGCGACCCTGGCGGCGTGCATCGCCGTGGCGCTGGCCGGCTGGCTGCTGGCCGAGTACGCGCTCTACCGGCGCCGGGCCGTGGGCGGCGGCACGCTGGTGGCCGAAGCCGTGTTCCAGTTCGACCTAGGCCGCCGCGACATGCGTCACGGGGCTGTCGTCCAGCACGTCGGGGACCGGGCGGGGCCGCGGGGGCCGCAGGGCAGGCATCCGCTCCGGAAGCCGGCGGGCGGCACTTAGGCCCTCGGTTCCGTTTCGCTATTCCTGCACGGTGAGCAGGCCGTCGTCCTCGTCGGCCGGGTAGGTGTCCGGGCGCACGACCGTCATCGGGACGGGGGCCAGCGTGATGACAGTGCCAAGCAGGATGAGCGACAGCCCCAGCACGACGCGGCCGTGGTCCAGCAGGGTGACCGAGCCGCCCGCGAACACGAAGATGCCCGCGATCTTGGTGAACAGCGTCAAGAGCTTGTAGTCGCGCTCCGCCAGCACCAAGGGCATGGCCGCTTCGACAGGACCGGCTTATTTCTGGGTTGCGGCGCTGCCGGGGCCGTGGACGACCCGCCGATGCCGCGCTGGGTGAAGGTGTTCGGCATCCTGGCCCTCGTGGCGGCCGCCGTGTTCCTCGGACTGCACTTGGCGGGCGGCGGCTTCGGCCACGCATGACCATGGTGTTCTCGCCCCGCCTCCGCAAGGCCGCGCTGGTCGCGCACGTCGCCGCCTCGCTGGGGTGGCTCGGCTCCGTCGCGGCGTTCCTGGCGCTGGCGCTTGCTGGGCTGGAGGGCAAGGCGGTCTACGCCGCGATGGACGTCGTGGGCTGGTCCGCCATCGTGCCGTTCTGCTTCGCCGCCTTGGGCACCGGCGTCGTCCTGTCGCTCGGCACCGAGTGGGGCCTGTTCCGGCATTACTGGGTCATCGTGAAGCTCGGGATCACGGTGGTGGCGACGGCGTTCCTGCTGCTGCATCTCCAGCCGGTGAGCCACTTGGCGGAGCTTGCGGCCGACCATCCCTTCACGGCCGACGACCACCACGGCACGCGCCTCCAGCTGGTGTTCGACGCGGCGGGCGCCATCGTCCTGATGCTGGTGGCCACGGTGCTGTCGGTGTTCAAGCCGCGCGGGATGACCCGGCACGGCCGCCGCAAGCTCGCGCCATGAACGCGAGGGCCGCCACCAGCAGCCAGAGCGGCGCCGGCGCCGGCAGGCCCGGCTCGACGGCGGGGACCACCCGGCCGGCCTCGTCCACGCCGTAGCGCTCGGCGCCGTCCAGGTGGAACGAGGCGGCGACGGTGGTGGTGTGGCCGAGCAGGTCGTTGGCGTGCAGGTAGATGGGGTGGTCGCCGTCGGGGACGTCCGCCAGGTCCAGCACGAAGCGCACGTAGGCGCCGTCACGGTGCGGGTAGGCGCGCCGGCCCCCGGTCTCCAGGCCGCGCTCGAACGCGAGGCCCTCCCCGACGAGCCGGGCGGGCTCGGGGCCGAACGCCTGGCGGCCCCAAGGCGACACCAGCGACGCATCGACCTGCAGCTGGTCGCCGACAATCTCCGGGTAGAGGTACTGCACCAGGAACGGGTCGTGGGCGTCCAGGTCCAGGCGGGAGCCGGAGGTGGCCTCCAGCGCCTCCAGCGTGCAGGGGACGCCGGCGACCGCCACGTCCAGCACCAGGTGCTCGCCCTGCTGCACCGTCCGCGTGGTGTTGAAGGCGAGCGGCAGCAGCAGGTTGGTCTCGCCGGGGGACAGGACGGCTGAGGCAGCGCCGACGGCCACGACGCGCTCCATCTCGCCGGGGACGCGCAGGGTCGCCGCCACCTCGGCGCGCAGGTCGAGCGGGGCGCTGGACCGCAGCTGCCACGCCACGAAGCCGCCCGCCAGGCGGACGGGGGCCTGGAGCGCGTCCACGCCCGCCAGGGTCCACCGGGTCGTGTCCTGGTCGCAGGCGCCGCGCGAGGCGGCGGGCGGCGTGTCCGGGTACGACAGGAAGCCCGCGCCCGCGGCGTCGAAGCCCGCGTGCAGGGTGGTCGCGGACGCGGCCGGCGCCAGCAGGGCGAGGAGCACCAGCCAAACGCGCACGGCAAGGCGGCGCCGGCGCGCGCGATAAAGCCATCGGACGCGACGCGGAAACCTTGAGACGGCCGGCCGGTGCGCCCGCGTGCCCGCCCCCGCGCCGCTGTCCGCACTCCAGCCCGAGGCCGAACGCCACTGGAAGAAGGCGGACCCGGTGATGCACCGGCTGTCGAAGGCCAACCCGTTGCCCGCCGAGCAGGCGATCCCGGGCGACGACGGCTTCGCGGCCCTCGTGACCTCGATCGTCCACCAGCAGGTCTCGCTGGCGGCGGGCCGCACCATCACGGCCAACCTCGTGAAGACGCTCGGGGGCAAGGTGACGCCGCGCCGCGTCCTCAACCGCGACGCGCTGGAGCTTCGCCAGGCGGGGCTGTCGCGCGCAAAGGCCGCCTACATCCTGGACCTCGCCCAGCGCACCCAGTCGAAGGAGGTGGACTTCGCCGCGTTCTCCGCCATGGCCGACGACGCCGTCGCCGACTCCTTGGTCGCCGTCAAGGGCATCGGCGTGTGGACCGCCAAGATGTTCCTCATGTTCCACCTCCAGCGCCCGGACGTGCTGGCGCCCGAGGACCTGGGCCTGCGGCTCGCGGTCGCCAACACCTACGGGGTGGCCCCCGAGGACGCGGCCGCCTTCATGCGCGAGCAAGGGCCGGCGTGGTCGCCCTACTGCTCGGTGGCGGCGCGGGTGCTCTGGCAGTCCAGGCGCTAGGCCTCGATGGCGCCGCCGCGCCGCTTGAGGTGGTCGCGGAACGTGGCGGTCGGCTCCTTGGCCCGCGCCGCGAGGTAGCCCTTGAGGTCGAGCTGCTCGGCGAGGCCGGTGCCGCCGCGCACGCGCTCCGCCTGCGCGCGCTCGGTGCGCACGACGGCGTCGGCGGCCTGCTGCACCTCGGGCCAGCGGGCGGCCGGGACCAGCACGACGCCGTCGTCGTCCGCGACGGCCACGTCGGCGCGGGTGGCTTGATGCGGGCCCAGCCGTGCGGCCTGCAAGGCGTCGGCGGCGCGCGGGCGCAACTCGAGCGGGCCGTTCGGGCAGGCGCCCAGGCTCCAGACCGGGAACCCCATGCCCGCCAATTCGCGCTGGTCGCGGTGCGCGCCCCAGACGACGAGACCGGCGGCGCCGCGGTGGCGCGCCTCCAGGGCGGTGAGGTCGCCGACGCAGCCCTCGTCCAGCCGGCCGGCGTTGTCGACGACCAAGATGTCGCCGGGGGCGGCGGCCTGGAGCGCCTCCAGGAAGACGTCCACCGAGCCGGCGTGGCGGGCGGGCAGGACGCGGCCGGCCACCGCGGCGCCGGGCAAGGCGGGCCGGAGGCCGAGGGCGCGCACGGGAAGGCCGAGGCGGGCCAAGGCGTCGGCGACGGCGGCCGTCGGCGGGCAGGTCTCCATGCCCTGGCAGCGCCCCGCCTCCTTTAAGGGACGGGCGGCTTTGCCGGGGCGTGGCGCACATTCGGCACGTGACCGAAGACGAGGCGGACGGCAAGCTGTTCGAGGTCTACGACGAAATCCAGCGCAACCGCGGCCGGGTCTCGAACATCCTGCGCATCCAGAGCCTGAACCCCAAGAGCCTGCGCGCCCACCTCGACCTCTACATGGCGACCGTGTTCGGCAAGGGCGGCCTGTCGCGCCGCGAGGCCGAGCTCTTGGCCGTCGTCGTGTCCGCCACCAACGGCGACGCCTACTGCACGACCCACCACGCCGAGGCGCTCGACCGCTACGCCAAGGACCCCGCCTGGGTGCGCTCGGTCGCCACCGACCCGACCAAGGCCAAGCTCAACGAGCGCGAGGCCGCGCTGGTCCACTTCGCCGTCGCGCTCACCAAGACGCCGGGCAAGGGCAGCAAGGAGGCCGTGCAGGCGCTCCGCAGCCGCGGCTTCACGGACGAGCAGATCCTCCAGACCGCCGAGATCGTCTCCTACTTCAACTTCGCAAACCGCCTCAGCCTGGGCCTCGGGGTCGAGCTCGAGGGCGAGACCGAGCGCGACTACCATTACTGAATGCTGCTGGAGCTGGCCGCCGGCCTGGCCATCGGGCTGTCGCTGGCCGCCCCGCCGGGGCCCATCAACACGCTGATCGCGCAGCAGACGGCCGCGCACGGTTGGCGGCGCGGCTTCACCGCCGGCCTCGCGGCGCCGGTCGTGGACACCGTGTACCTCGCCCTCGTGCTGTTCGGGCTGCCGCAGGTGGTGGACCTCACGGCGGCGCTGCCGTGGATGGCCGGCGCGGGCGCCGTGCTGATGGCCTACCTGGCGTGGGCGACGGTGCGCGTCCGGGAAGGGGCCACCTCGCCGCCGCGCAGCTTCACGGCGGTCCTCGCCCTCAGCCTCACCAACCCGTTCCAGCTGGCGTGGTGGCTGTCGGCGGGCCCGACCTTCCTCGCCGACCAGGGCGCGTGGGGCATCGTCGGCTTCCTCGGCGGCATCTTCGCCTGGGTCGCCGGCTTCGCGTGGCTGGTCGAGCGCGGCGCCCTGCGGTGGCCATGGTTCACGCCCATGCTGGAGGTGTTGAGCGCCGACCTGCTGCTGGTGTTCGCGCTGCGGCTGCTATGGGTGGCGGCGTCCACAGGGCTTTAGCGCCCGCGCCGCTCCCTTGGGCGTGGGCGTCGTCGGCGACCTCCTGCACTGGCTGACCGAGACGGCGCAGGCGGTCCTCGCGGCCACCGGCCTGTGGGGCGTGTTCCTGCTCATGGCCGCCGAGAGCATGGTGTTCCCGGTGCCGAGCGAGGCCGTCATGCCGTTCGCGGGGCTGGCGGCGGCGCGCGGCGAGATGTCCGTCCTCGGCGTGTTGTTGGCCTCGACGGCGGGCTCGCTCTTGGGCTCGTGGCTCGGCTACCTCATGGGCAAGCATGGCCTGCTGCCGCTGGTGGAGCGCTACGGCCGCTACGTCTTCGTGCAGCCGCACCACGTCGCCAAGGCGCACGCGTTCTTCGCGCGCCGCGGCGTCTGGGCGGTGTTCCTGTGCCGCTTCATTCCGGGCGTGCGCCATGTCTCGAGTATGCCCGCCGGCGCGGCCCGGATGCCGCTGGGGCCGTTCCTGGCCGCCACCGCCGTCGGCGCCACGATCTGGAACATGTTCCTGTTCTGGCTGGGCTACCGCTACGGCCAAGCCGCCATCGACGCCGCCAAGCCTTACCTCGACCTGGTCGGCGTGGTGCTGCTGGTGCTCCTAGTGGCCTACGTCGTCTATGAGGTGCGGAAGGGGCGCAAGGCACGCAAGGCGGCGGCGCTCGACGGGCACTGATTCCCTCAGATTCGGAAGATTCCCACAGAACTCTGCGGAACCTGTGTCCAGTCGGCGGCCCGCGACGGGCACTGATTCCCTCAGATTCGGAAGATTCCCACAGAACTCTGTGGAATCTGCGTCCAGTCGGCGGCCCCGCGACGAGCACTGATTCCCTCAGATTCGGAAGATTCCCACAGAACTCTGTGGAATCTGTGTCCAGTCGCCGGCCCGCGACGAGCACTGATTCGCACAGATTCGGAAGATTCCCTCAGAACTCTGTGGAATCTGTGTCCAGTCGGCGATTCGCGGACGCCTAATGCGACGGCGGCGGGGGCGGCAGGTCCGGCAAGAACGAAGTGTTGCCGTGCAGGAGCGCCCTACGTCGTCTATGAGGTGCGGAAGGGGCGCAAGGCGGGCTGGCCGAGGACGCCTGACCTACTTCGTGCCCCACAGGCCAACGGCCGGCCCGCCCGGAGCCTGGACGATGGCCATCCAGCCGCCGCCAGGGATGGCCATGGGCGCGAGCATCTCCCGGGCGCCGCCCTTGAGGGCCTTGGCGAAGCCGGCCTTGATGTCGGGGACCTCGACGTAGGCAATCGTGCCGGGCGCCTCGGGCGGGTTGTTGGCGCGGATGCCGCCGCCTTGGCCTTCGTTGAACCGCCACATATGGTACGGGCTGCCGCCCGGCATCGGCATCGACGAGATGTCCCAGCCGAAGGTCGCGGCGGCCCAGGCCTTCGTGGCGGCCGGGTCGGAGCTTACCAACTCGGTGTGCGAGATGAAGCCAGGGCGGATCTTGCGCGTGGCCTGCACCGCCGCCTTCTTGGGCGCGGCCTTGCGGACGGGCTTCGCGGCTTTGGCGGACTTGGCGGGCTTGGCCTTCTTTGCGGACTTGCGGGCAGCCATGGGGTTCACGTGCCGGTCGCGCCGGCCTGCCGGGCAAGGGAGGCTGCGCTTTCAACCTGCGTGCCTAATGGGACGGAGGCGGCGGCAGGTCCGGCAGGAACGAGGTGTTGCCGTACAAGAGCGCCTTCTTGACGTTGCCAATGTGGCGCGTGATGTCGATGCCTTGGGGGCACGCCTCGACGCAGTTGAAGATGGTGCGGCAGCGCCAGACGCCGGTGTAGTCGTTGAGGACCTGGAGGCGCTCGGCGTTGCCTTCGTCGCGGGTGTCGAACAGGAAGCGGCTGGCCTGCACGACGGCGGCGGGGCCGACGAACTGGTCGTTGGCCCAGAAGCTGGGGCAGCTGGTGGTGCACGCGGCGCACATGATGCACTTCGACTGGTCGTCGATCTTGGCCTGGTCGGCGGGGCTTTGGAGGCGCTCCTTGCCGCTCGGCTCGTGCTTGGTGACCTGGTACGGCATCACCGACTCGTACGACTTGAAGAACGGCTCCATGTCCACGATGAGGTCCTTCTTGACCGGGAGGCCCTTGAGGGGCTCGACGGTGATGGTGCCGCTGAGGTCGCGCACCAGGGTCTTGCAGGCGAGGCGGTTCTTGCCGTTGATGACCATCGCGTCCGAGCCGCAGATGCCGTGCGCGCACGAGCGCCGGTAGGCCAGCGAGCCAGATTGCTCGCCCTTGATGCGGATCAGCAGGTCGAGGACGCGGTCCATCGGGGTGCAGTCGTTGAGGCGGTACTCCTCGAAGCGGGCGCGCTTGTCGCCGGCCTCGGGGTTGTAGCGCGCCACGCGCAGCGTGACGGTGAGCTTCTCCAGTTGGGTCTGCATCAGTAGACACGCTCCACGGGTTGGTACCGGGTGATGGTGACGGGCTTGTAGTCGAGGACGACCTGGTCGCCCTGCAAGGTGGCGAAGGTGTGCTTCAGCCACTGCGCGTCGTCGCGCTTGGAGTAGTCGTCGCGGGCGTGGCCGCCGCGCGACTCGCGCCGGGCGATGGCCGACTCGACGACGGCGAGGCTGATGTCCAGCAGGTAACCCAGTTCCAGCGCCTCCAGCAGCTCGGTGTTGAACAGGCGGCCCTTGTCGCTGACCTTGACGTTGCGGTAGCGGGCGCGCAGGGTCTGGAGGATGCCCTTGCACTTCGTGAGCGACTCCTCGGTGCGGTACACGCCGCACAGGTCCATCATCGCGACCTGCATCTCGTCGCGCAGGCGGGCCACCGACTCGCCGCCGTTGTTGGCGAGCAGGGCCTTGACCTGCGCCTCGGCGGCGGCCTGGGGCGCCTGCGGCAGTTGCAGGTGGTCGGCCAGGGCGCAGAACTCGGCCATGCGGCGGCCGCCGCGGCGCCCGAAGACCACGAGGTCCAAGAGCGAGTTGGTGCCGAGGCGGTTGGCGCCGTGGACCGACACGCAGGCGACCTCGCCGGCGGCGAACAGGCCGGAGACGACCGTGCCCTTGGCGTCCGCGAGCACCTCGGTGTCGACGTTGGTGGGCAGGCCGCCCATGGCGTAGTGCGCCGTCGGCGCGACCGGGATGGGCTCGGTCTTGGGCTCGATGCCGAGGTAGGTGCGGGCGAAGCCGGTGACCTCGGGCAGCTTCTTGTCGATGACCTCGGGGCTGAGGTGGGTGATGTCGCAGACGACGTACTGGTCGCCGACGGGGCCGATGCCGCGGCCCTCGCGGATCTCGGTGTAGATGGCGCGGCTGACGACGTCGCGGCTCGCGAGGTCCTTCATGGTGGGCGCGTAGCGGGCCATGAACGCCTCGCCGGTGTTGTTCCGGAGGATGCCGCCCTCGCCGCGCACGGCCTCGGACAGAAGGACGCCGATGCGCCACAGGCCCGTCGGGTGGAACTGGTAGAACTCGGCGTCCTCGATCGGGATGCCGTGCCGCATCGCGATGCCGATGGCGTCGCCGGTGAGCGCGTGCGCGTTCGAGGTGACCTTCCAGGCGCGGCCGTAGCCACCCGAGGCGAACATGGTCGCCTTGGCGTGGAAGGTGTGCAGCTCGCCCGTCTCGATCTGGTAGGCCACGACGCCGGCGGCGGCCTTGCGGCCCTTGGCGTCCCGGCCCTCGACCAGGTCCACGACCTGGTACTCGTTGAAGAAGCGGACGCCGTTCTTGAGGCACTGCTGGTACATGGTGTGCAGCATCGCGTGCCCGGTGCGGTCGGCGGAGTGGCAGGCGCGCTCGACGGGGGCCTTGCCGTGGTCGCGGGTGTGGCCGCCGAAGCGGCGCTGGGAGATCTTGCCGTTCTCGAGGCGGTCGAACGGGAGGCCCATATGCTCGAGCTGGATGATGGTCTCCGGCGCGTCGCGGCACATGATCTCGATGGCGTCCTGGTCGCCCAGGAAGTCGGAGCCCTTCACCGTGTCGTAGGCGTGCCACTCCCAGTGGTCCTCGTTGACGTTGCCGAGGGCCGCCGAGATGCCGCCTTGGGCAGCACCCGTGTGGCTGCGCACCGGGTAGAGCTTGGTGATGACGGCGACGTTGAGGTCCTTGTGCTTCGACAGCTCGTAGGCCGCCATCAGGCCGGCGCCGCCGGAGCCGACGACCAAGGCATCGAACTTGTGGTAGGCCATGTCAAGCACCTCTCGCTTCGCTCGCGGTGGCTTGGACGCCGCACGACGTTGTGGCCTCGCGTCCTTCGGCCACGAGGCTCAACTTGTGGCACGCCATTCACGCGCCTCCCGAGGCGGGCAGCACGAACAGCACCGCGGTGCCGGCGACCATGAAGACGGCGAACATCACAAGCAGGAAGGTCAGCCACAAGGCGCGCTGACGGGCCCCGTGGACGCGGTCGTCGATGACGTTCTTGAGTCCGTTGACGCCGTGCGACAGGCCGAGGAACAGGAGCAGGAAGTCCACGACGCGCAGCCAGGGGAAGCTGCCGAGCCGGCCGATCACCAGGTCGTAGCTGAGGGCGCCGACCTCGGTCTCGATGTGGTTCAGCCAGAGGTGGAAGAACGCCAGGAAGACCAGGAGCAGCCCCGAGAGCCGCATGTAGTACCAGAGGAAGACCTCGCCGCGGCCGCCGCCGACCGGGCGCGCCGAGCCTGCCGCGTAGCTCATGCGTGGCCTCCCGCGAGCGAGCCCCACGGCCAGTGAGGGTAGAGCCAGAGCATCTTGTAGGCGACGTAGAGCAGGATGGCCGCGGACAGCAGCATCACGGCGTACCACATCTGCTTGTGGTGGCGGGTCGAGGCCTGCCAGAAGTCGATGGCCACGATGCGCAGGCCGTTGAGGGCGTGGTAGGTCACGGCCGCGATGAGGCCGAACTCGCCGAGGCGGAAATACCAGGTGTCGTAGATGCCGATGGCGGCGTTGTAGGCGTCGCGGCCCAGCAGCAGGAAGAAGTTCTCCACCAGGTGGGCGAACAGGAACAGGATGACCGCGACGCCGGAGACGCGGTGCAGGATGTAGGCGATCTGGCCTTCCTTCAGCTGGTACACGAAAACGGACCCCGCCTGGGGCGCGCACGGACCCGTGCTAATAAAACAAGTCGAGAACCGAGGGACGGCGGTTCAAGCGGCGGCGTCCTCGTCAGACGGGGCTTGCAGCAGCTTGGCAAGGCGCGCCACCTGGAACGCCGTGCCGAGCACGACCAGCCGGTCGCCTGGGGCAGGGCCGGCGCCGGTCCACGGCCGCGCCCGCTCGCTGTCCTTCGGCCAGTAGCCGAGGACGCTGGCGCCGGTGCGCGCCTCGAGCTGCTCCTGCGTCGGCCGGCTGGCGGCGAACCAGGAGCCGTCCTCGATGGCGAGGTCCGTCACGGCCGCCGACCGGGTCTCGGCGGCCATCCGCAGCGGCTCCTCGCCCGCCTCCAAGAGCGCCTCGGCGCGGGCCAGCTGGCTGGGGTCGCCCATGAGGACGACCGTGTCGCCGGGGCGCAGCCGTTCGCCTGGGGCGGGGTTCACGAGCTCGCGCGGGCCGCGCTTGATGACCGCGACGGTGGCGCCGGTGGCCTCGCGGATGCGGGACTCGCCGAGGCTGCGGCCGGCCACCGTCGAGGCGGGGGAGAGCGCGAGGGCGAGGACGCGGAAGTCCCAGCCGTAGGTCTGGATGGCGTGGTCCAGCAGCACGGGCGGCACCTCCAGGTCGGCGCCAAGCACGCGGGCCAAGGTGGTGGAGACGGTGCCGACGGCCTGGGTGAGGCGGCGCCACGCCACGACGGCGACGATGACCGCGAGGAACATGCTGCTGAGGACCAGCAGGACGGGCGCCTCGGCCGCCACGAGGACGACGAGGCAGAGCAGCACGAAGACGAGGGCGACCAAGGCGTCCGCGGCGCCGAGCTTGAACCGATCGAGGCGAGACAGCGTGTCGCCGGGGGCCACGAACGAGCGCGACAGCCGGCGGTAGCTGCGGAACAGCTGGACCGCCAGCGGGGCCGACAGCGCGAACGCGGCGCCGTAGAGGATGCTGCGCAGGTAGAGCGGGTCGGCGTCGGCAAGCTGGCGCGACAGCCAGGCGTCGAGGGCGAAGGCGACGGCGAAGATGGTGCCGACCAGGATGGCGCCGGCGGCCAGCCGGGGCAGGCCGGTGCTGGGGGCGGCCTTGCCGGCGCCGGCCTGGCTGCGGCGCCGCAGCGTCTGCACGAAGGCGTGCGCCGGATGGATAACGCCCTTGGGGAGGCGCAGCAGGGCGCGGGCGGCGCGAGGCGCCAGCAGCAGGAGCGGCGGCGCCAGCAGCAGCAGGCCGACGATGGTGCCGGCGACGGTGGCGGCCAGGTCCGCGTGCGCCACGCCGCCGTCGGAGGCCGCGATGACCAGGATGAGGCTGAACTCGCCGACGGTCGCCATGCCGAAGCCGACGCGCAGGCTGTCCGCGAGCGGCAGGCCGGCGCCCATGGCGGCGGGGACGTGGACGACGAGCTTGGCGGCCAGCACGGCGGCGACGCAGGCGAGCACGAGCGGCCATTGCGCGAGCGCGACCTCGGGCTCCACCACGAGGCCCGAGGCGAAGAAGAACAGGGCGAGGCTGATGCTGCGCAGGCCGGAGAGCGCGTTGCGCACGACGAAGCGGGAGCCGGCCTCGGCGACGGCCATGCCGGCCAGGAACGCCCCAAGCTCCGCAGACCCGGCCCAGTCGCCGGCGGCGCTGAACAGCAGCAGCAAGGCGCCGGAGCCGAGGATGACCAGCTCCTGCTGATGGAGGATGGCCAAGGCGTCGACGATGCGGGGCACGGCCAGGAGCGCCACGGCGGCCAGCACGACGAGGGCGACCAGCAGGACGCCGATGGCAAGCACGGGCTCCAGGATGCCCGTGCTGGGCTCGCCGCCGCCCGCGCCGCCGGCCAGCACGGCGACCAGGGCGAGCAGGGCGCCCGCGGCCAGGTCCTCGGCCAGGAGGACGCCGAACATGCGCTTGCGGGCCTCGCCGGGGAACGCCGTGCCCGCCGACAGCCGCTCGCCGAAGATGGTGGAGCTCAGGCTGAGGGCGATGCCGAGGATGGCCGCCTGCACGAGGGGCCAGCCCGCCAGGCGCGCAAGCCCCATCACCGCGAGGCCGGGCACCAGGATGTTGAAGATGGAGACGACGCGGGTCTCCCGGAGGATGCGCCGCAGCGTCCGCAGCTCCAGCTCCAGGCCGATGAAGAACAGCAGGATGAGGACGGCGATGTGCGCGGCCTCGTCCAGGTGCACGATCTCTTGCAGGCGTTCGTCCGTGACCGTCTCGGGCAGGCTGACGCCTACCAGAAGGTAGCCGAGCGCGGGGGGCAGGCGCAGGCGTTGGCAGACCCAGCCGGTGGCGGCCAGGAGGGCGACCAGCCCCGCCAGCACCCACAGCAGTTCAGCCACGTGCCCCCATCACGGGCGTGGCCATAGCGGCTTGGATTCGTGGCCCGGCCTAGCGGCTGTGCGGGTGCTCCTCGATGGTCCGCTTCGCCTTGGGCTTGGAGGCCTTGGGCGGCTTGGCCGGGTGCTCCTCGGTCTGGGGCGGGAGCTTCTTGGCCTTCTTGCGGCCCTTCTTGGGCTCCTCGCGCACCAAGGTCGCGAGCCAGGCGTGGCCGCGGACGCGCTGCAGGGTGGTGGCGAACCGGGCCTCGCGGATGTCCTCGAAGCGCCAGCCGGTGGAGAAGATCTCCAGGATCTCGGCCTGGCTGATGCGGCGGGGGCCGCCCCACCCGGGGTCCTCCCAGTCGCTCATCGCCATGAGGTGAAGGACGCCGCCGGGGGCGACGACCTTGGCCAGCTGGCGGGCGTAGAGGATGCGCTCGGGGTCGCTGAAGATGTGGAACAGGCCGCAGTCGAGCACGGTGTCGAAGGAGCGGTTCAGGTGCTCGAGCTCCAAGGCGTCGCCCACCAGGAAGACCGCCTCGACGTCGCGCAGCTGGGACTTGGCCTTGGCCTGGTCGATGGCCATGGGGACCACGTCGACGCCCCAGGCGTCGTGGCCGCGCTCCGCCATCTCCAGCACGAGGTCGCCGGTGCCGCAGCCGACGTCCAGCACGGAGCCCTTGATCTCGCCGGCTTGGGCAAGCTCGACGAAGGCAGGCTGGGCGCGTCCAATGTCCCACGGGGGGTTGCCGCGGCGGTAGGCGTCGAAGAACAACGGGTCGGGCACAACCTCCTCTGTTGGGCCGTTTCCCAGATAAGCGGCCCGGAATAGGTTTATGAGGCCCCCGTGGGGGCCGCGGACCTCTTAAGAGCCTGTCCCTTGGAACGTCCATGTCCTCCTCCCGTTCGGCCAAGGAAAAGGCGGACGCCAAGGCGGCGCGCAAGGCCCTCGGGCTGCCGGTGCGGGGCGACGCGGAGGCCGGCCGCGCCAAGACGCCGTATGCGCCCAAGGGCGGCCGGAACGCGGGCGGCCGCGGCAGGGGCCGATGACCCGACCGACTGGGAGGGGTTTTCGGCCTGGGCCGTCTGGGGCGGGCGTGGCCGTGCCCCGCCGCTGGCTTGCCGTCCTGGGCGGCGCCACGCTGGTGGTGCTGCTGATGGCCTGGTGGCTCAAGTCGAACTGCCTGGCGCAGCCGTGGGGCGACGGCTTCGAGTATCGCCATTTCTGCTACTCGGACATCCAGGTCCAGTACGTCTTCCGGGTCAACAGCGGCCACGACGTGCCGGTGCCCTACTCGGGGCTGCTGGGGGAGCCCGGCTTCAACGAGTACCCGGCCTTGACCGGCCTCACGATGTACCTCGCCGCCGTGCTGACGGACAACATCGGGGCCTACATGGGCGTGCAGGCCGTGCTGCTCGGCGTCTTGGCCCTGGCGACGACGGCCGTCCTTGCCCGGCTGGCCCCGCCCAAGCAAGTGCTGTGGTGGGCGGCGGCGCCGGGCTTGTTCCTGTACGCGTTCTACTCATGGGACCTGCTGGCCGTGGGCTTTTGCGTCCTCGGCATCCTCGCCTACCGCCGCGAGCGGTTCCTCCTGTCCGGTGCCTTGCTGGGCCTGGGGGCTGCCGCCAAGCTGTACCCGGCGTTCCTGATGCCGGCGTTGGGGCTGGCCCTCGTGGCCCGCGCCGGCGGCCGGCTGGACCGTTCCGGCTGGGCCTTCGGCGGCGGCTTCGTGGCGGCCTGGCTGGCGGTGAACCTCCCCTTCATGCTGGCCTACTTCCCCGGCTGGTGGGAGACCTACGCATGGCAGATGGGCCGCGGGCCGAACCTGGAGTCCCCCTACTTCGTCCTCGGCCACCTGGGGCGCCACAACGGCCTGGGCGTGTTCGAGCCGATGGGCGACGAGGCCGCGGCCAGCGTCGTGGCCATGCTGCTGTTCCTGGGGTCGCTGGTAGTGTCCGGCCATCTGGCTGCGACCCGCCGGCTGGAGCCGTTGGCGGCGGCGGCCATCCCGGTGTTCGCCTTCCTGGCGTTCAACAAGGTCCAGAGCATCCAGTACGTCCTGTGGGCGCTGCCGTTGCTGGCGCTGCTGCCGTTGCGGGACGGCCAGCGCGCCGCCGTCGTCGCCGCCGACGTGGCGTTGTTCCTGGCGCTGTTCACCTTCTTCGCGGTCAGCCCGCAGGTCGCGGACACGGCGCTCTACCTGCCGGTCGGGGTCGCCGTCATCGCCCGCTGCGGGGCCTACACCTGGATCCTGTCCGGCCTGGTGCAGAAGGGGTACGCGCACCGGCCCCGGAACCTGGCCAAGGCCGCCTGAAGGAAACCAAAAAGAAAGGGGGGAAGGAGTGGCAGAGGGTTCGGCTGTCTAGCGGCGCCGCGCAAGCCACGGCCCGCAAGCGGGCCGCGGCCGGAGGTGCGTCGGCCTAACGGCCGCCGCCCCTCTGCTTGTGCCGGTCGATGCGGACGCCCGTGGGCGCGATGATGAGCATCGTCTTGCCCAGGCCCGCGATGTCGCCGTTGATGTCGGCCACGAGCTTCTTGAGGTCGCCCGTGACGCGGCGCAGCACGATCTCGTCGCCCGCGATCGGGCTGAAGTCCAGGAGCAGGAGGTTGCCCTGGTAGACGTAGTTCGCGTACTCGCGCAGGTCGTCGTACTTCTGGATTTCCGCCACGCGGACCATCATGCTGGCCGTTCCGTCGAACAGCTCGGCGCCCGAGGCTTCCTCGAGGTCGATGTAGTCCTTGCCGTCCGTCCGCGGCTTGGCGGCCTGCTTCTGGCTGAAGAGCGACTTGAGGCCCATGCGCATCCCTTCTGGGGTTCGCACAGGAAACGTCGCCGTATAACCCTGGTGGAATCTTTTGCGGCCGACGCCTTGGCTTCCTGTGGAGTCCACGGGCGCCTCAGCGCGTGGAATGGAGGGCCTTGCGCAGCAGCTCCACGCCGATCACGACGAGGCCCGCCTTGACCAGCCAGTCGTGCGGCAGGTCGGCGGCGCGCGGGTTGTGCCGGACGACGAGGGTCCGCAGGTCGCGCTCCTGCTTGGGGGTGAGCCGGCCCCGTTCGGCCTTCAGGAGAAGCTCCGCCATGCGCCGCTGGTCCGCCAACGCCACGGTCATCGCCTCCGACTGCGCGCCAGCCCACTTAATCCCTGGGAAGCCTCCACCGAAACCAGGCCCAGGACGGGCTCCAGCACGGCCAGGTCCTTCTCCGCCCGGCGCATCCGTTCGTCCAGCCTCTCGACGCGCCCGTGGAGCACGGTGAACGCGCCGCCGGCCGCAGCCACCAGCACGCCCACCAGCACCGCCGCTTCCGGCCAGTCCATGGCAGGCAGCAGCGCCCCTTGCCCGATGAAACGTCCCAGGACGGCGGTGAACTCGGACGGCCGCTGGCCTCAAGCCGCTTCCAGCAGCCACAGCTTGTCGCCGATGTGGTGCACCGACTTGACCGCCTTGCCCTTGCCGCGCACCATCGCCACGCCGGGCACGAGCGCCTTGCCAACCCCTAGCGGCTGCTTGTTGCGCTCGTCGCGGACGAAGCACCAGTCGCCGGGCTGGAGGGCAGGATCGGCCTCGACGATGCCGGGCGCCATCACGTCGGCGCCGTTGGCCACGAACTTCACGGCGCCCATGTCCACCGTGACGAAGCGGGCCTGCGGCCGGTAGGCCAGGAGCCCCCGCATCGACAGGAACGGGGCGCCCTCGGGCGCCGGCCCGTCCCACAGGCCGTGGATTTTGTTGTCGACCAGGAGCACGGCGCGGTCCAGGAACTCGCCCGACTCGAGCGCCGCCGTCTCCGGCCACAGCGCCGCGCCGCCCAAGAGCTGCGACAGGGCCGCCCGCAGCTCGGCGGCCTCCTTGTTGCGCAGCCTGGCGCGGCGGCGGACGCGGGGCTCCTCGGACACGCGCGGCGCAAGGCGAGGGGCGCTATGACCTAGCCGGCACGGCCGCGGGACGGACCAGCCGCAGCGTGCCGACGTTGGCCAGGACCGCGCCCGTCGCGGCGGCCGCGTAGGTCAGCGCCAGCCCGAGGTCCGGCAGGCCGAGGCCGACCACCAGGAAGAACACGGTGAACGACAAGGCGCCCGCCGCGATGCCGCGCACCGTCGCCCGGGCCGCTTCGCCGCCGCCTTGGTGGTGCGTGAAGCCCACCAGGACGGCGGCGAAGGCGGGCACCGGCGACAGCAGGCCGGCCATGCGGGGGCCGAGCGACGCCGCCAGGCCGGTCACCAGCAGCACCACGGCCGTGGCGGTGGCGGCCCGCACGGGGACGTCCCAGCGCGGCGCCGGCACGGGCACGGCCGGGGGCGCGCGGCGCAAGGCCAGCACGAGGACGGCGGTGGCCAGGACGGCGGCGGCGAACGCCGGCCAGAGCGTGGGCTTGAGCCACAGCAGCGGCGCCTCGACGACGGCGTAGGCCACGAGGCCGGCGGCGACGGTGCCGGCCCAGCCGGCGCGGCGGGCGGCCCAGGCGGCGCCTGCAAGGAAGGCGAGGAACGCGAGGAAGCCCGCCAGCATCCCGGGCGCCGCGTCGCGGGCGAAGGCGGGGCCCTGCTCCAGCGCGAGGAACAGCGAGACGGGGCCGGAGGTGAGCGGCAGGCCCGCGAGCCAGCCGCTGACGCCGGGGCCGTATCTTCGCCCTGCTAGCGTGACCGCCGCCATCAGGAGCGGGGTCGCCACCAGCTTGAGGGCCAGCGCGTCCACGGGGCCTTCGAGGAACCGGCGCTATTTCAGGATGAACAGGAGGGCCACGTCGAGGATGAACAGCAGGACGATCATGACCTCCAGGATGAGGCTGCGGCGGTGGTTCGCCTCCTCCTCCGCGAGCTGGTACATGTCCTCCATGGTCGCCATCTTGTTCTCGACCGCCTTTTCCCACGAGCCGATGTGGAACCGCTCCTGCAGCCGCTGGTGCACCTTGGCCAGGTACCAGTCGCCGAACACCTTGCCGGTGTCGTGCAGGTTGTCCGTCAGGCGGGCAAGGTCCACGCGCAGCTCGGACAGCTCCTTGAGCGGGGCGCGGGCGCTGCGGAAGATGCCGCCGCGGGCCCAGAGCCGGTCGAGGGCGGCGAAGCTCTGCTCCAGGCGCCGGTCGAGGTAGGCATCGTAGGTGCGGAACTCCAACAGCTCCAGGTTGGCCACCTCGAAGACGTCCAGCAGGTCCTCGTAGTCCTTGGTCGGCGACACCACCAAGGCGTTGTCCCAGCCGAGGATGGCGCAGTGGCCGCGGTAGTAGTGGATGGTGTGCTTGAGGGCGCCCGCCACCGTGTCCGGCACCAGCACGCCGCGCGGCTCCCCGGCCACCAGCGACGCCAAGTCCTCGCGGCCGTGCGCCAGCAAATCCTCCGCCGACGGCGCCTCCACCAGGCAGAACGCGCGGTAGGTCTCCATTTGGGGCAACCCTTGGTACGGCTCGACGAAGGCGTGCTTCAGCTCTGCCTCCAACGCGCGGAACCAGCCCGCCGACGCCTCCTCCAAGGTGCGCCCCTGGATGCGCGCCGCCTTGGACGCGCCCGGCAGCTCCTCCATCGCCGCCACCGTCACGGGCAGGCGGATGCGCACCGCCACGACGCCGACCGCGTGCAGGCGCACCTCGACCCGCATCCCGGGCGTGGACGCGCCCTCCGGCGTCCACGCGACCTCCAGCGGCTGCGAGAAGCCCACGTAGGCGGGCGTCGGGCTCTCGGTCGTGAGCGGCGCGGGGGCGGGGGCGCGGCCGAGCATGCGCTGGACCTTCTCCAGCCGCAGCTCGGCGCCCACGTCATAGAGGCTGAAGTGGACGACCTCCCCGCGCATGGACGGGCATCGGCGCGGTCGGGAGAAAGCCTTGCGCCCGCCCGTGCCAAACCATTATGAGCACCCCCCCTGTCGCGCGCTCCATTCGGCGGGCATCCGCCGGTGAGTCTCCATGGGAACCGGAACCCCGTCGATGAAGGGTGGCAAGCGCACGCACATGATTTGCCGCCGCTGCGGCCGCCATGCGTACCACATGCAGAAGAAGCGCTGCTCCCAGTGCGGCTTCGGCGCCACCGCCAAGCTGCGCAGCTACAACTGGGCCAAGACCCACTGACGGGGTCGCGCGGCCTGGCTTTTGCCTCTTCCCTAGCGCAAGCTCAAGCGCGGCTTGGCGCTCGCGGCGCCGACCAGCCCCTGCTCGCAGCCGGCTGACGGCGCCCTACCGCGGTGGGGACCTGCGTCGAGGGATGCCGGACGCCGGGGCGGTCGACAACCCCGCTCGTGCCTACTTGACGTCGCGGATCTCCAGCTGGAACATCAGGGTCCGGCCGGCCAGTTGGTGGGTGCCCGACGCGCCGTAGGCGTCCGCGGGCGCGACCCGGACGGCGCTGCTGCCGCCCTCGGGCGTCTCGCGCATCAGGGCCTCGAAGCCCTTGATGGCGCCGCCGGGAAGCTGGAACGTGATGGGCGCGTAGGAGCCCTTGACGGCGCTTCCGAACTCGGCGGCCTTGGCGCGCTCGGCGGCGTCCTTGACGGAGGTGTCGAACAGCCGGCCGTCGGTGTTCAGGCCGATGTAGTCCACCACGACGGAGTTGCCGTCGCCGGCCTTGGGGCCGGCCGCGACCCGGACGGCCGTGAGCTCCTGGGTGGCGGTGGCGCCGACGGTGCGCAGCTTGGCCACGATCAGCGCCTCGTCGGGGGCGGCGTCGCCGAGGCGGGCCTCCACCACGAAGGCGTGGCGCTGGCCGGCGGGCAGGTCGAACGAGGCGTGGCCGGGCTCGACGCGCACCGTCACGCCGTCGGGGGCGGTGAAGTCGACGCAGACGGGGACGCTGCGGTCGGCCTTGTTGCTGGCCACCAGCAGGAAGCGGGTGGCGCCGCCGGCCGCGTTGTTCTTCGGGTCGGGGGTCCAGAGGGCGAGGCCGAGCGGGCCGCCGCTGGCGGGCGCCGGGTCGAGGATGGTGGCCTTGTTCAGGACAACGGCCACGCGGGGGGTGCCGGACTGGCTGGCGGCCTCGGCCTGGACGCGGTCCACCACGGCCATGCCGTCGACGACCTTGGCGAAGATGGCGTGCTTGTCGTCGAGGTGGGTGGTGGGCGCGAAGGTGATGAAGAACTGGCTGGTGCCGGTGTTCGGGCCGCGGTTGGCCATCGAGACCACGCCCTTGGCGTCGTGGCGCAGCTTCCAGTGGAACTCGTCCTCGATGGGGCTGCCGGCGCCGCCTTGGCCGTCGTTGGCGGGGTCGGCGTCCTTGCTGTTCGGGTCGCCGCCCTGCATCATGAAGTTGGTGATGATGCGGTGGAACTTGGTGCCGTCGAACACGCCGTCGCGGACGTGCTGCAGGAAGTTGTTGGCGGTCACGGGGACCTGCTCGCGGAACACTTCGAGCGTGATGTTGCCCAGCGTGGTGTTCAGCACGACGCGGGGGTTGGCGGGCGCGGCGGGGACCGTCGAGGGCAGGTCGCAGGTCGGGTCGACGAAGCCGTTCGCGGGGGCGTCGGTCGAGGACGAGGTGTTGGTCTTGGCGGCGCAGCCGGCGAAGACCAGGAGGGTCAGGACCAGCAGGACAGGCAGGCGCATCGCGGCAACGCACCGCGGGGTCGGGAAAAAACTTCGGCTGCCTACGCCTTGCTTTTTATGGCCGGGGCTTGTCGAAGGCCGCCTTGGCCCGCCTGTCGTCCGACGTCCCAGTCGCCGTGGTGGGCGCCGGGGGTTTCGGGACCTGCCTGGCCTCGCTCTTGTCCCGCAAGGGCGTCGAGGTGCGGCTCTGGTGCCGCAGCCCGGACTACGCGCAGGTGCTGTCCAACACCCGCCAGAACGAGAAGTACCTCCCGGGCGTCAAGCTGCCCATCACCACCTGGATCACCTCCAGCCTTCAGGACGCGGTGGCCGGCGCGGGGGTCGTCGTCATGGCCGTGCCGAGCCAGGCGATGCGCGAGACCGCCCAGGCCGCCGCCCCGTTCTTGGAGAAGGACGCCCGCGTCCTCAACGTCGCCAAGGGCATCGAGCATGACACCTACCTGCGCATGAGCGAGGTGCTGCACCAGGAACTGGGCGCCGCGACCCCGGTGGCGACGATGAGCGGCCCCAACTTCGCGGAGGAGATCGCGCGCGGAATGCCAGGCGCCACCGTCATCGCCTCGAAGTCGCCGGCGGCGCTGGAGCTGCTGTGCGACCTGTTCACGACCCAGGTGTTCAAGGCCTACCCGCGCCGCGACCTGGTGGGCGTCGAGCTGGGCGGCGTCATGAAGAACATCACGGCGGTGGCCGCCGGCCTCACCCAAGGCATCGGCTTCGGGCAGAACGCGAGCGCCGCCGTCATCACCTTGGGCCTGGACGAGATGGTGCGCTTCGGGGTGGCCCACGGCGCCCGCAAGGAGACCTTCACCGGCCTGTCGGGGCTCGGCGACCTCATCCTGTCGGCCACCTCGAGCCGCAGCCGCAACCACCGCGTCGGCGAGCTCTTGGGCAAGGGCCTCAGCATGAAGGAGGCGCTGGCGTCGATGCAGGGCCAGGTCGCGGAGGGCGTGTTCGCCGCCAAGTTCGTCCACGAGCTGGCCGAGCGCGAGCAGGTGCCCCTCCCGATGACCTCGGAGATCTACCGCATCCTGTACCAGGGCAAGGACGTCCGCAAGGCGGTCGCGGACCTGCTGGCGTTGCTGTAGCAAGTCATGGAACCGGCGCGTCGAACCGCCGCCGTCCCATCGCCGCCAGCCCGAGCGCCAGCACCAGCACGAGGACCGCCGGCGACGGCGCGGCCGCGGGCGCATGGACCTCGACCTTGGCGTCGCCGGTCCCGAACGGGAACTCCGCGATGCCGCGGGTGGGGTACGCCGACACGAAAGCTTCGTAGGTCCCCGGCGCGGCACCCTGCTTGCCGGGGTTCCAAGTCCAGGAGAACAGCCGCTCGCCGCGGTCGCGCATGGCGGCGTTCTGCAAGTGGCCGAACGGCCCTTCGACGGCGCGGCTCTCCAGCTTGCTGGGCCCTTCCAGCTCCAGCTCGGCCATCAGCTCCTCCTCGTCGTAGCCGCCCCAGTCGCTCGTGACCGAGGCCCAGAACACGGTCTGGCCGTCCGTCTGCTGCGGCTGGACCTCGACGCGGAAGTCCCAGCCCGCCGGGATGTCGACGTTGCCGCCCGTCAGCACGACGCCGGCGTCGCCGTCGGCGCAGGCCTCGGTGCCATGCAGCACGACCTCCAGCGCCAGCACGGCGCCGGCCGGCAGCAGGACGGCGTCGGCCGAGAGCGGGAACCGGAACGTGGACTCGCCGTTCAGGAGCAGCCGCGGCGACGAGGTGCCGGTCGCAAGCGGCTCGAAGCCGGCGCCCGCGTCCGCGAGCAGCGTGGCCTCGACGGCGGCGTTGGCCGGCGCGGACAACCCCAGGTCCGCGGCGTCCCACGCCATGCTCCAGCCGACGGTGGGCGACCCGGACTGGATGGCCCGCGCCAAGCGCGGGTGCACCAGGACCGCGTCGGCGCCCTCGCCGGCGTGGAAGCCGTCGGCGCCCACGCGCCAGGTCGGCTCCGCCGGCGTGCCCTCGCACGCGGCCGCCAGGTTGGCGCCGCCGGGCGGGCCTTGCATCCGCAGCCCGCCGTCGGGGTGGACGGAGAGGCTGGCGGCGGCCGCGGCGCCAGGCAACAGCAGCGCGAGCAACGTTAGCAGAAGGGCTCGGGGCACACCCCCGCGTCGCGCTTGCCCTATTTTGAGCGATTGGTCAATGGTTGGAACGCAAGAAGCCTTATGCGGGCCCTCGGCGGGTCGCCCAGCGTGCGTGGCGCCGTCGTCGTGGCTTTCCTGGTGACCGTGGCAGGCCTTGCCGGCTGCGCGGACGACGCGCCCGGCCGCGCGGTGGCCCCCGCCGACGTCGGCTTCGACCCCGCCTTCGTGCGCGTGACCGGCGTCCGGGTCCAGGAGGACAACCTCACCTCGTTCGACGGCCGCACCATGCTTGCGATGGTGGCGCACGTGCCGACCACCGACCCCGTGGTGCCGCTGCCCACCATCGTGTTCCTGCACGGCTGGGGCGGCAGCAAGGCCTCGTTCGCGTCCCGGCTGGACGAGGCGGCGCGGGCCGGCTTCCTCGCCGTCGCCTACGACGCGCGCGGCTTCGGCGACTCCACCGGCGCCAGCACGGTGGCGGGCGTCGCGGAGCGCGACGACCTCGCCTTCCTGCTGGACACCCTGCAAGACCGCTACGACGTCGGCCGCATCGGCCTGGTCGGCGGCTCCTACGGCGGCGGCCAGGCGCTGTTGGCATGGGCCGAGAACCCGGACGTCACGACCGCGGTGTCGCACTACGGCTGGTTCGACCTCGCGGAGGGGTTGGCGCCGGGCGGCGTGCCCAAGCTGGCCTGGGGCGAGTTCCTCTACGGCTACGGCCGCGCCAACGGCGGCACCTACGACCCGATCGTGGACCGCTGGTACGTCGACGCGCACCTGCGCACCGACATGCCCACCATCCTGCGCCAGATGCGGGAGCGCAGCGTCGCGCACCTCGGGCTCGACGCGACGGCCAAGCCGCTGTTCGTCTGCCAAGGGTTGCAGGAGACGCTGTTCCCGCAGATGGGCGACGCCCAGCGCGCCGCCGGCTTCGTGCGCGCCTACGGCTACACCGGCGGCCACGGCGAGGCCGACGCGGGCTGCTGGGAGCGCACCATGGACTGGTTCCGCTTCTTCCTCCAAGGCCTCGACACCCGCGTCGACTCCTGGCCCGCGCTGGAGACCATCGACGCCGACGGCGCGACGGTGCGCGGCTACACATCGTACCCCGAGCCGGCGCCCACCCTGCGCTACCTGCGCGCCCCCGACCTCGGCGAGGGACCGTCGGACGCGACCTTCGAGGTGCGCCAGAGCTTCGTCGGCAGCCCGCTGCAAGACCCGAGCGCGCTCTGGGACCAGGCCGGGCAGCCCAACAACGCCGTTCCGAACCAGCTCCGGGAGGACCCGACGGCCACCGCGTTCGCCTGGCGCCTCGACCACGCCGCCACCCTCGTGGGCTCGGCCGAGGTGGTGCTGGAGGTCGGGCGCGGCCCGGCGTTCCAAGTGGTCGCGACGCTGGACCACGTGGACGCCGCCGGCAACGCCCGCGTGCTTGGCCACGCGGCGGCGGCGGACCTGGCGGGCAACGCCACGTCGGTGACGCTGCGGTTCCCGTGGACCCATGCCGTGCTGGAGCCGGGCGAGCAACTGGTGCTGCGGGTGGCCAGCAACGACCTGTCGTGGTTCCTGCCGCTGCCGGCGGACTACACCGTGACCTTCACGGGCGGATCGCGGCTTGTCCTTCCGCTGATTTAGAGTCTGAAGCAGAAGTCGTCTGTCCGTTTGGCAATCTGGAGCGTGGCGCCGGCAAGTGGCCGGCCCGCAGGCGTGCTGGAGGCACGGCAAGGGCCGGCCGCGCCGCCGGCGTTCGGCTCCAGGCAGCCAAACGCCAGACGACTTCTGCG
>JAXDQS010000006.1:0-93569 GCA_034667725.1 Thermoplasmata archaeon | reverse complement strand
CGACGCGGCGCATGGGTATCAGCCCAGGATGGGCAGCGGAAGCTGCACGAGGTCGTCAGAGCGGCCCATCGACTTCACGGCGCCCTCGGCGCAAACGCTCCAGTAGCATTGCAGTTCGCCTTGCCAGAGGGCGGTGAAGTCCCATTGGACCGAGCCGATGGTGGTCACGTCGCGGCTCAGGGTGTAGCCGACATGGACGGTGCCGGTGCCGGGGCCGCTCAGGTCCACGATGGGGCCATTGGGGCTGTCGAGGAAGCCAAGGCTCCCTTCGACATCAACCGGCACGCGGTCAAGCTTGGAGTTGGCCCAGGCGATGGCCTCGCCGTAGGCTTCGCCCATGAGGCCCAGCTTGACCAGTTCGCAGCCCTCCCCGGTCACGGAGTTTCCGGACTTGATGCCGCCCGTCCCTGCCTCCAAAATGTCGAAGGTGATGTCCATCTTGGCGAGCGTGGACATGACCGGGAAATAGCCGGTGTAGGTGGCGTCCCCGATGTCGGCGGTCCAAGTCACGTCGGCCCGCCAGTCAAGCCAAGTGTCGGTGTCGATGCAAACGCCGGAGATGTTGATGGTCAAGGGGTCCGAGAGGGTGCCGACCGTCACGCCGCCGCCGATGTAGGGCGTGGCGGGGTCGATGCAGGGGGTGGTGATGACGGCGGCGACGTTGAAGTCGGCGTGGCCGCGGGGCGTGGGGCTGGGGAAGCTGGGGCCGCCAGCGCCGCCGCGTCCGAGGTCCACGAGGCAGGCCGGGTCGCAGGCGGCACCGTCGCCGTCGCAGGTGGCGGCGTCCCGCAGGCCCATGATGGCCGCGCAGGCGGCTTCAGGGTCGGCAGCGGTGGCGACGTTCACCGGGAGGCTGGGGGTGGGCCGGCCGGTCAAGGCGAAGCCATCGAGGCGGTGCAGCACGGGGCACGCGGTCACGTCGGAAGTGTCGGCCACCGTGACAGGGGTGGCGGTCGCCGCGAGCATCAGCACGGCAAGCAGGGCGGTCTTGAGGTTCATATCTTTTCCTTCTGGGGCCTAAGGCCCCGCACTTCGACGGCACATTTGCCGCATAACCCCTTTGGCTAATGCGAGCAAGCCTAAGTGGGCACAAATGTCCAGAAACGCGCAGATGATTATCGGCCTACACGGTTGGCCTGAGGCCGTGCCGGGCGCAGCAAAGAAGGGCCGTCCCAGACGGTCGCCCACTGACAAGAAGCGGAACATCAACATCACCCCCTCGGCGGAATCGCGGGCTTGGCTGGACCCCCAGGTCGGAGCCGGCAAGCGGTGGTCGGGCTACACCCACTTCTTTGATTGGGCGGTTGTTCAAGCGCGCGAGCAGGAAGGCAAGCGTAAATCCTAGCATAAAAGGGACTTGAAGGTTCGCCAGTCGTTGGGAAGTTTCCCATACTTCAACAGAGTCGCCATAAGGCTCAAGAAGCGCCAAACCGACTTTCTCGTTATTATTTCCATAGGAGCATGACTCCTTGGCAAATGGCCGACCCTCCCCCCGACGTGCATCTGACGCCTTCCTCCGAAAAGCCCAACAGCGACCGGAGAAGGCGGAAGAGTGGGAGACCCGGCTACGCCGCGCCGACCGCCGCAGGTTCGAGGCCGACCACACCCGCCTAGGCATCGCGTGGCCCGACTATTGGCACTACGTCGTCCTGCGCCTCTTTGAAGAAGGCCGCCTGAAGTGATTTACACTTCATAACCCGACTTATCAACCAGACACCCGGGCATCATCCCCCGGGAAACGAGGGCCGCCCCAGCCGCCCCAACACGGCGGCATGGTCCCCAACCATGACGGGCCGCACCCAGGCCCCCGCTACACCGTAGAACGAACCTGCCCCGTGTGCGGCAGAATCGCCCTGCTGCCCAGCCCGCAGCCCGCCGGCATCACCACGATTTGCAAGTGCGGGCAATGGGGCTGGGTCAGCACCGGCCGCTTCGCCGCCGCCCGCCCCATGGACCCGGAGGCGTAGCATGGTCAAGCTGCTACGCCCCCAGTCGCCCGAGACCCTAGGCGACCCCGAGCTTGTGGCCGTCTTGCGGTCACGCCTGGACGGCCGCCCGCGCACCCTCAAGACCCGCATCCGGTCGCCCGACTTCGCCCTCCTGCAACAACAGCGCCTCTACCTGACGCTGACCTGGCCCGAGTATTGGCACTACGCCGGCCTGGTCCTGCAACGCCACATCCAGGAGAGCGAGTGCCCTTGACCAACGACTACCGCAAGGGCTGGAGATACCGCGCCAAGACCGACCGCAACTTCCGCACCCGCCGCCGCTACGCCGCCGCGATTCGCAGCGCGCGCCGCCAGCTTGTGCATCCTGGCCGAGCTTGCCAGTCACGAGCTCAGCTCCGGCAGCCGCCGGTCCAGCTCCGAGTTGGCCCAGACGTTGTGGGCCCCCGTCGCGCGGGCCTCCTCCAGGCGGGCCTCGTCGGTGTGGTGGCCGAAGCAGACCAGCTCCGTGTCCCACCGGGTGCCGCGCACCAGGCGGATGGTCTCGACGAAGTCGAAGCGCGGGTGGTGCAGGTCCACCAAGACCAGCTTGGTGTCGTCGTCCAGCAGCATCTGGGTGATGTCGGTCTTGCGCTCGGGCACCAGCACGTGCCAGCCAGAGCGGTCGGCCACGGCGCGCACCTTCCCAAGCCACAACAGGTCGGACGACACCAGCAGGCAGGCGCGGGTCACTTCGCCTTCCCCTTGGCCTGCTTCTCCTTGACCTGCGGCAGGTGGTACTCCGGCGGCAGCAGGTTGGGGATGCCCTCCTCGATGGGGTAGTCGAAGCGGCAGGCCTTGCAGCGCAGGGTGCCGGCCACCACGTCGCCGACCTCGTCGGTCTGGGTGGCGGCGAGGACGAGGGGCGTCTTGTGCACGGGGCAGCAGACGATGTCCAGCAGCTCCTTGCGCATCGGGCGCGGCGAGCGTGGGGCGATACTTCAGGCTCGCCGTGGCGCCGCTTGCCGCGGGTTTGGCGCGCCATTTTGGCCAAACCCAGGAGCAACGACGAAATGTTCCCAGTTTGGTTGTCCACAATCGAGCGCCGTAAGATTAATTGCCGGGGCGGCGGCTGGCCGCGGCCATGCCTTTCGGCAGCCCCACCCTGGCCGTCAAGCAGGTGACCGACACGAAATGGGAATTGATGGAGGACCTGGTCTACGAAGGCCGGGACGAGACCTTCGTGGTGGACAAGGGCTTCCGCACCGACTTCGCCTCGGTCCCGGGGTTCCTGACTTGGCTGGTGCCGCGCTACGGCCGCTACACGCGCGCGGCCATCCTGCACGACCATCTCTGCAAGCGGTCGCAGGAGGGCACCTTCGACCGGCACCACGCCGACGGCATCTTCCGCCGCGCCATGCGCGAGCTGGGCGTGAGCTTCCTGCGCCGCTGGCTGATGTGGATCGCGGTGCGCTTCGGCGCAGGCTGGGGCAGCTTCTGGCGGGCCGGCGTGCTGCAAGGGCTCGCGGTCGCCCTCGTCGGCCTGCTGCTCGTCGCGTTCCTGGCCATCCCCACCCTGCTGGTCGTCGCGTGGATCGTCGCCTTCTGGGTGCTGGAATGGGTGGTGTTCGCGCCTCTCAGCATGCTCTCGCGCCGCAAGGCCGTCAACAGGCCTCGGCTCGTGCGGTAGAGTGTCACCGCGCCGCCCTCTGGACACAGATTCCACAGACCCCGACATTGGGCCTGGCAGGGCCTAGCCAAAAAATTCCACAGATCTGCGGGCATCTTCCCGATCTGTGAAAATCAGTGCCCGTCATGGGGTCGCCGACTGGACACAGATTCCACAGACCCGACATCGGATGTGGCGGTGCCTAGCTAGAAAACTCCACAGAGCGTCTGTGGGAATCTTCCGAATCTGGGAAAATCGGTGCCCGTCGCGTGCCGACTGGACACAGATTCCATAGACGCTCTGTGGGAATCTTCCGAATCTGGGGGAATCAGTGCTCGTCGCGGGCCGCCGACCTGACACAGATTCCACAGACCCCTCTGTGGGAATCTTCCGAATCTGGGAAAATCAGGGCCCGTCGGGGTGCGTCGGAATCAGCGAGCGGCTGCGTATTCCTGCAAGCTCCGCACCTCGAACGGCCCCGCGATGCGCCGCCGCGCCGCGATGGCCTGCACCGCCACTTGGGCGGCCTCGATGGTCGCGAGGAACGGCACTTGGCATTCCACCGCCACGCGCCGCATCTGGAAGCCGTCGCGCTTCTGCGGGCCCTCCATGAGCTCGCTCGGGGTGTTGATGATGAGCTGGACCTTGCCTTGGCGAATCAGGTCGATGGCGTCGGGGCTCTTGCCGTCGGACACCTTGTAGACGGTCGTGACCTGCAAGCCGGCGGCCCGGAGGTCGTCGGCGGTGCCGGCGGTGGCCACCAGCTCGAAGCCCATCTTGCCGAGCTGCTCGACGGTGCCGAGGATGCGGGGGCGGTCCTGCTTGGCGACCGAGACGAAGACGGTGCCTTCGACGGGGAGGCGGTTGCCGGCGGCCTCCATCGCCTTGGCGTACGCGGTGGGGTAGTCCATCGCGATGCCCATGACCTCGCCGGTGGACTTCATCTCGGGGCCCAGCACGGCGTCGACGCCGGGGAGCTTGAGGAAGGGGAATACGGGGGCCTTGACGGCGACGTGCTTGAGGCGGGGGCGGACGGGGACGTTGAGCTCGGCGATGGTGCGGCCGACGGCGACCTTGGCGGCGACCTTGGCAAGCGGCAGGCCGGTGGCCTTGGCAACATAGGGCACGGTGCGGCTGCTGCGCGGGTTGGCCTCGAGGACGTAGACCGTGCGGCCTTGCACCGCGAACTGGATGTTGATGAGGCCGCGGGTGCCGAGGGCGAGCGCGATCTTGCGGGTGTACTCGTCGAGCGTGCGCAGGGTCTCGGGCGCGACGTTCTGGGTCGGGATGACGGTGGTGGAGTCGCCGGAGTGGACGCCAGCCTCCTCGACGTGCTCCATGATGGCGCCGACCAGGACGTCCTTGCCGTCGCACACGGCGTCGACGTCGATCTCGATGGCGCGGGCGAGGAAGCGGTCGATCAACACCGGCGTCTTGCGGCTGACGCGGACGGCGTCGCGGATGTAGTCGCGCAGCTCGGCCTCGTTGTGGACGACCTGCATGGCGCGGCCGCCGAGGACGTAGCTCGGGCGCACCAGGACGGGGTAGCCGATGCCGGCGGCCTTGCGGACGGCCTCCTCGGCCTCGAACGCGATGCCGGCGGCGGGCTGGGGGATGCCCAGGTCCTGCATCAGGCGGTTGAACTTGTCGCGGTCCTCGGCGAGGTCGATGGCGGCCGGCTGCGTGCCCCAGATCCGGGTGGGCAGGTCGGGGCGGGCGGCGAGGGCGGCCTCCAACGGCAGCGCGAGGTTGATGGCGGTCTGGCCGCCGAACTGCACCAGGACGCCGTCGGGGCGCTCGCGCTCGATGCAGTGCATCACGTCCTCCAACGTCAGCGGCTCGAAGTAGAGGCGGTCGCTGGTGTCGAAGTCGGTGCTCACTGTCTCTGGGTTGTTGTTGAGGAGGATGGCCTCCATGCCTTCCTCGCGGATGGCCCAGGCGGCGTGGACGCAGCAGTAGTCGAACTCGATGCCCTGCCCGATGCGGATGGGGCCGGAGCCGAGGACCAGGACCTTCTTCTTGCCGCCGATTGCCGGAACCACGGATCGCACGGACACCTTCGGTTCCGTGGCGTCCGTGAAATCCGTGGTCGAGCCCGCAAAGCGCGGCTCGTAGGAGGTGTAGTAGTACGGCGTCCGGGCCTCGAACTCGGCTGCGCACGTGTCGACCATCTTGTAGTCGGGCACGATGCCGTGGGCGCGGCGGAAAGTGGCGACCTTTGCCTCGTCCTCGCCGTGGCCCAGGAGGCGGGCGAGGTGGCTGTCGCTGAAGCCCCAGTGCTTGGCCTGCGCCAGGAGGGCGGCATCGTCGGGCGTGGCGGCGAGCTTGCGCTCCAGGCCCAGGACGTTGGCGATCTTGTGGAGGAAGAACGGGTCGTAGCCGGACAGGTCGTGGACCTTCGCGACGGGCCAGCCGCGGCGCAGGGCCTCGGCGACGGCGAACAGGCGCTGGTGGGTGGCGACGCGGACGGCCTCCTCCAGCTTGGCGTCGTCCCAGTGGGCGGGCGGGTCGAGCGAGTCGGCGTCGATCTCCAGGCTGCGGACGGCCTTGAGCAGGCTCTCCTCGATGCAGCGGCCGATGGCCATGACCTCGCCGGTGGACTTCATCTGGGTGCCGATGCGGGGGTCGACGGTGCGGAACTTGTCGAACGGCCAGCGCGGGATCTTGGTGACGACGTAGTCCAGCGTGGGCTCGAAGGCGGCCACGGTCTTGCCGGTGATGGCGTTGGGAATCTCGTCGAGGGTCATGCCGAGGGCGATCTTGGCGGCGACGCGGGCGATGGGGTAGCCGGTGGCCTTGGACGCGAGGGCGCTGCTGCGGGACACGCGGGGGTTGACCTCGATGACGCGGTAATCGCCGGTGGCTTTCTGGAGCGCGAACTGGACGTTGCAGCCGCCTTCGATCTTGAGGGCGCGGATGCACTTGAGGGCGGAGGAGCGCAGCTTCTGGTGGTCCTGGTCCGACAGGGTCTGGCTGGGGGCCACGACGATGGACTCGCCGGTGTGGACGCCCATCGGGTCGAGGTTCTCCATGTTGCAGATGATGATGCAGTTGTCCTTGCCGTCGCGCATCACCTCGTACTCGAACTCCAGCCAGCCCAAGAGCGACTCCTCGATCAGCACCTGCCGGATGCGCGAGTAGGCCAGGCCCTTCGCCACGAGCTCCTTCAGCTCGCCGTCGTTGTGCGCGACGCCGCCGCCCAGCCCGCCCAAGGTGTAGGCGGGGCGGACCAGCACGGGGTAGCGGCCGATGAAGTCGCGCTGGATGCGCAGGGCGTCGTCGATCGACTGGGCCACGTCGGCCTTCGCCACGGGTTCGCCGATGCGCTCCATGACCTTCTTGAACAGGTCGCGGTCCTCGGCGTCCTCGATCGCCGTGAGCGGCGTGCCCAGCAGCTTGACGCCGAACTTCGAGAGGACGCCGGCCTCCGCCAGCTCCGACACCAGGTTGAGCGCGGTCTGGCCGCCCATGCCGGCGAGCACGCCGTCCGGCCGCTCCTTCGCGATGATGGCAGTCAAGGACTCGACGGTGAGCGGCTCGACGTAGACCGCCTCTGCCGTCTCCACGTCCGTCTGGATGGTGGCCGGGTTGGAGTTGACCAGGACGACCTGGTAGCCCTCCTCGCGCACGGCGCGGCACGCCTGGGAGCCGGAGAAGTCGAACTCGGCGGCCTGGCCGATCTGGATGGGGCCCGATCCGATGATGAGGATCTTGCGCACGTCGCCGCGTTTCGGCATCACGCCACCTCCACGACAACGGCGCTCGGGGCGGCCTCGTGGGGGTTGGGGGGTGTCACCATGAAGTTGGGACCTGGCGGGCAAGTCCGCCTCCGGATAAAGGGTGCCCCCGGGCCACGGACCCCGCGGCCATGTTCCCGGTTCGGCGCTCAGGTCCCGCCTGCCAACCGTCTTGTAGGAGAGCCCTTCCTGGCGCGGCCCATGCATGGGAGGGCCGTGCTCGTCATCCTTGGGCTTGCGCTGGCCCTCCAGGTGGCGGCCACCCCGATGGCCCCTGCCCCCGTGGTCTCCGGCGCGCCCTTCGGCGGCGAGCTGTTCGGGCGCGGCCTTGCCCTCGGCAACGGCACGCTCCTGGTGAGCAGCATCTGCAGCGCGACCGTGGCCGGCTGCCCCGGCACCGTCCAGGCGTTCACCAGGTCGTCGTCGAAGTGGTCCTGGACCCAGACGCTGCACGCGCCCGTCCCCGCCTACGGCGGCCTGTTCGGCGAGCAGGCGGTGGCCCTCGACGGCTTCCGCGCGGCCGTCGGCGAGAGCCAAGCCTACCGGGCCCATGTGCTGGAGCGCGACCCCGCCAGCGGCGTCTGGTCGGTGGCCGCCACCTTGGCTGACCCCGACCCGCCCGCCGTCCCGCCCGGCTACGGCAACTACGGCGTCGCCATCGACCTCGACGGCGGCACCCTCGCCGTCGGCGCCTGGCGCTCCGCCCAGCCCGACCCGCTGTCGCCGCTCCTGCCCGCCATCGAGGACGCGGGCGCCGTCCACGTCTACGTCCGCGACCCGGCCGGCGCCTGGAAGCCCCAGGCCCGCCTCGGCGCCGCCGACCCCCAGACGGGCGCCGGCTTCGGCCTCGCCCTCGACCTGGACGGCGACCGCCTGCTGGTGGGCGCGCCCGGCACGGCCCGCGCGCACCTGTTCGAGCGCAGCGGCGGCGCCTGGAGCGAGGTTGCCGTGCTGGCGCCCGGCGCGGGCTACGGCTACGCGGGCGAGGCGGTCGCGCTCGACGGCGACCTCGCCGTCGTGGCCTCCGAGATGGCCGACCTCGCCGGCGCCGTCGCCAAGGGCGCGGCCAGCGTCTGGCACCACGGCGCGGCCGGCGGCTGGGCGAAGGCGGCCGACCTGGTGGAGCCCGGCGGCGCCGGCGTCCGCTTCGGCACCGCCGTCGCGCTGGACGGGCCCTGCCTCGCCGTCGGCGCGATGGGGCGCGACTTCGGAACCTCCAGCACCACCCCGGGCCCGGACGGCCACGCCTATCTCTACGTCCTGGACGCCAGCGGGGCCAACGTGACGCTCGCGCGCAGCTACACGACCCTCGGCCCCGAGGCGGACCACGGCTTCGGCCGCGCGCTCGCGATGGCGGACGGCCTGCTGGCGGTCGGCGACCAAGGCATGGCGGCCGTGGAAGGCCACGACAACGCCGGCGCGGCGGCCGTGTTCTCCATGCCGGCCCCGTGCGGCGCCGGCGAGCCCGCGCCCCCTCCTCCCGCCGCCACCGGCACGGGCGGCACGACCTCGTCCTCCTCCAGCGCCCCGCCCAGCACGGCCCCGCCCGCGGCGGACGAGGGCGGCCCCGCGGCCCGCGACGAAGACCGCGACGGCGTCCAGGACGACGCCGACAACTGCCCCGCCATCGCCAACGGCGGCCAGTCCGACCGCGACCTCGACGGCCTCGGGGACGCCTGCGACGGCGATTCCGGCCGCTTCGGCGCCGAGCCGACGGACGCCGGGCCGCGCGCCGCCACCCCGCCCGACCGCGACCTCGACGGCCGGCCCGACACGGTGGACAGCTGCCCGCTGACGGCCGACCCCGAGCCCACCGACCTCGACGGCGACGGCGTCGGCGACGCCTGCGACCCCGACCTCGACGGCGACGGGGTCGCGAACCTCGGCCCCGCCGGCGCGTTCCTCGACCGCTGCCCCCTGGTGCCGGACCCCGGCCAGGAGGACGGCGACGGGGACGGCGTCGGCGACGCCTGCGACCCCGCCCTCGGCGCCGGGCCCGCGCTCCGCGAGGCCCCGCCGCAGGGCCGGGCGGTCCCCGAGCCGTCCTCCGGCGTCCTGCCGCTGGTCGTGGCCGGCGCAGGCGGACTGCTGGGTTCCGCAGGCTGGCTGGCGTGGTTCGCACGCCGGCGCTAGGGCCCCTCGGGTTCCCCAGGCAAACCATCAAGTAGCGCGAAGCCCGCTGCCACCCGTATGGGGTCGGCCGGGCTGTGGGCGTGGCGAGGGCTGCTGCTGGCCGCGGCTGGCTTGGCGGCCGTCGCGATCGTCCACGGCGAGGCCGAGGCCAGCCACTTCCGCGGCGGCGCCCTGGAGTGGTACAAGGTCCCGGACGAGCTGCCCGTGGTCGGCCCCCAGGAGCTGGCCCGCATCGGCTTCACCGGCGAGGTCGCGTTCCGCGCCACATACTACTCGCCGGCCGTGGTGGGCGCCAAGCTGCTGAACACGGGCGGCACCCCCGAGGTCGCCAGCATCACCTGGGGCGACTCGACCCCCGCCTCCAACGCCGAGATGCTGGTGCTGTCGGTGGACTCGACGCTGGACGTCGTGCAGGTCCGGTTCGTGGCGCCCGGCACCACCGACGACCTGGTGCATGACTTCCCGGCCCCGACCGCAGTGTCGGGCTACCTCACCAACACCTCCTACATCGTCTACTGGACCTCGAGCGCGCGCTTGAGCGGGATGGCCGGCCACATCAACAACCCCGACGACGCCTGGCGCCTCGAGACCAGCGTGACCCTGCTCACGCCCAACCACTCGCCCGTGGCCAAGCTGGTCCCCATCCAGATGTGCACCGGGGTCGCCGTGTGCCGCTTCCGCATCGTGGCGGCCGACCCCGACGGCGACGCCATCCGCTTCCGCGAGGCGACCTCCCTGGAGGCCATCGGCGCCGCCGGCTGGATCTCCCCCGGCCCGCCGTTCTCGACCTTCGCCGCCGTCTTGGACCCCAACACCGGCTGGGTGACCTGGGACCTGGCCGGCCTGACCCGCGCCGCCGGCGCCTACACCTACTACTCGATGCAGGTGATGGTGGAGGACGGCGAGACCAAGACGCCGGTGGACTTCTTCATCCGCATCGCCCGCGCCAACGTCGCGCCCCGCCCCGCGCTGGAGCTGGAGGACCTCGGCGGCTGCGGCGTCTACGACGTCCGCTTCAAGGACCTCAGCCTCATCGGCACCGCCGCCCCCGCCGGCACCACCATCGCGGCCTGGTACTGGGACTTCGGCGACGCCAGCACCGACAACGTCCCCGCCGGCGTCCACGCCTACCCTGGTCCCGGCACCTACAACGTCACGCTCCTGGTCACCGACAGCAACGGCGAGCCGGGCACCACCTGGAAGAAGATCACGCTCCCCGACCGGCCCTGCCCCATTCCCCCGGTGGTCTCCACCGACGTGCCGCCCGAGGCCGAGCCGCCGGGCGACGACGTGGCGCCCGACCCCGAGGGCTGGGACGCGGACCGCGACTCGGACGGCGTCCAGGACCGCCTCGACAACTGCCCCGGCGTCACCAACGCCGGCCAGGACGACCGCGACCACGACGGCGGCGGCGACGAGTGCGACGCCGACCTCGACGGCGACGGCGTCGGCAACGACGACGACGCCTGCCCCGGGCTGCCCGACGCCGGCCAGGAGGACCTGGACCGCGACGGGCGCGGCGACGCCTGCGACGGCGACTGGGACGGCGACGGCCGCCCGAACGTCGCCGACCTGTGCCCGCGCGACGCGCTCTGCGCCGGCGAGGCGGCCGAGGGCGCCGACGGCGGCTTCCGCTCGGCGACCCCCCTCGGCGGCGACCGCGCCAAGCTCGGCGACCCGGCCGACGTGCGCCGGGCCGCCGGCGAGCTGCTGCCGCTGCTGGCGATGTGCGCCTTGGTGGTGCTCGGCGGGGCAGGCGCCCTGGCGGCGAGCCGGCGCCGGCGCGACCGCTAGAGGCTGCTGGAAAGCCTTATGCGCCCGCAAACGAGCGGCCGTGCGGTCGGAATGCAGACGCCTGCTTGGAGAAGCCTGGCCTGGACGGGCCTGGCGCTGTGCGGCGCCGTCGCCGTGGTGGCCCTGCTGCCGGACGCAGAGGCGAACCACTACCGGGGCGGCACGCTGCAGTGGCACCGCGTCGAGGCGACCGGGCCCACCGCGATGCTCGACGACCTGACCCGAATCTCGCTCACGGGACAACTGGTCTACCGAACCACGTTCTACTACCCGACCGCGGCGTCGGCGACGGTGGGCGACATCATCCCGGGCTGGTCGTGCTGCGACAACATCGCCTGGGGCGACGGCACCTCGCGGTTCGACATGCTGGTCGAGGAGGTGGACGTGGCGGCCGACAACATGGTGGTGCGCATCGTCGCCCCCGGCACGACGGGCCCGCTCACGCACACCTACCGCACCCCGAACAACTGGGGCACGCCGTACACCGTCTCCTGGAGCACCGGCGACCGCCTCAACTTCGTGGACGGCCACATGAACAACCCCGAAGGCTGGTATCGCCTCGAGACCAAGGTGGACCTGCTGAACGCGAACCACTCGCCGGAGGCCACGCCGATCGTGCTGCAGGTGTGCCACATCGGGACCGTGTGCACCTTCCCCATCGTCGCCACCGACCCGGACGGCGAGGCGCCCCGCTACCGCCTGTCCACCTCCGCCGAGGCCGCCGGCTACGTCCCCGGCTACGACCCGTTCGTGCAGCCCGGCCCGCCCGCCGCCCTCAACGCAGCCACCATCGACGCCGCCACCGGCATCGTGGCCTGGGACACCCGCGGCGCCGCGCTCTCGGCGACCTCGCCGCGCACCTACTACTCGATGCAGGTCATGGTGGTGGACAACAAGACCAACGTCCCGCTCGACTTCTTGATCCGGCTCGACCCGCGGCCCGAGCCCGTCCTTGCGCTCCAGGTCGTGCCAATCGCTGCCGGCTGCGGCAGCGTGCTCTACCGGTTCGAGGACCGCAGCGTCCCGCCGCTGCCCGTCACCATCGTGGCGTGGTGGTGGGAGCTCGGCGACGGCGCCACCGCGACCACCAAGGACGCCACCCACGCCTACCCGCCCGGCCGCTCCTATGCCGTGCAGCTCATCCTGACCTTCAGCGACGGCGCCACCGCCCGCCTGGCGTTCGCGCTCGAGACCCTCCCGCTCGGCAACACCGGCTGCGGCCCGCCGCCCGTCGAGAGCCAAGACCCGCGCCCGTCGCCTGAGCCGCCGCGCGACCAGGTCGAGCCGGGCGAGCCTGCGGACGAAACGCCGCCGCCGGCCGTGGCGACGGAGCCCGCGGGGCAAGACGACGCCGGCGCCGTCGTGCCCGCGGCGCGCAGCGCGGACGCGCGCGAGCCCGTGGCCGCGGCCGGCGCGCCCCAGCCGGTGCGCCGGGCCGGCGGCGACGCCGGCCCCGGCGGCCCGCTGCTGCTTGGGCTCGGGGCGCTGGCGGCCTCCGGCCTGCTGCTCATCCTGGCCCGGCGCCGGCGCCGCGCCCGCTAGAGACGATTTTCAAAACTCTAAGTGGCCTGCGCGCGCCGGTTTGCAAGGAGTGCAAGGAAGGCCGGTCTTGCCGTGCTGGGGGCACGGCAAGACCGGCCTGACGCCGCAATCCGCCGCAAAAGCGGCGCGCCCTTCGGGGCGGTTTCCGGCCACACATTCCGGCGTCAGGGGGTCCTTGGCGGGCCTCCAGCCCGCTGGCGGACCCCCTTCCTTGGACTGCGATGGCCGGAAATCGCCGCAGGCCTTCTTGGAGTTTTGAAATCGTCTCCAGGCGCGCGCGGCAGCGCGAACGCGCCGACGGCCAAGAGCACGGCGGCCGGGGCCACGAGGAGGCCGACCGCGCCGGTGGCGTGCACGACGGCGACCGCCGCCGCGACCGCGGCCGCCACCAGGAGCGGCGCGCGTTGGCCGGCGAGGGCGGCCCATGCGGCGACCCCGCCCGCGGCCACTAGGGCGAGGCCGGTGACGATGGGGACCGGCGAGCTTGCGTCCGGCACGTTGACGACGACCAAGGCGGCGCCGCCGAGGGCGAGCGCCACGCCGAGGCCGGCCAGCATCGCCGCCAGCCAGGGGACCTGCTGCATGGACGGCCAGACCGGGCCTGGGGCGAAAACGTCGAGGAAAGCGGCCAGGCCTAATGGGCGCCCGGGACCTTGGGGAACGCGCCGGGCGTCCACTTGCCGGCCTTGCACTGCTCGACCATGGCGAGGAACTGGTCGAAGAAGTGGCTGGAGTCCCACGGGCCGGGGCTGGCCTCGGGGTGGTACTGCATCGTGAAGATCGGCAGCGTCTCGTGGCGGACCGCCTCGACGACGCCGTCGTTGGGGCAACGCTCCCACACCACCAGGCCGGTGCCGGCAACACTCTGGGCGTCGACGTGGAAGCCGTGGTTCTGGCTGGTGATGCGCACCACGCCGCTGAACTCGTCGCGGGTCGGGATGTTGGCGCCGCGGTGGCCGAACTTCATCTTCTGCGTCTTGGCGCCCCAGGCCAGCGAGACCAGCTGGTTGCCGTAGCAGATCCCGAACGTGGGCACCCGCTCGCTGACGGCACGGATGGTGGGCAGCGTGAAGCGCGCGATGTCGGGATGGGCCGGGTCGCCAGGGCCGTTGGCGATGAACAAGCAGTCGGCGCCGCGACGGCGCACCTCCTCGGCCGAGACGTTCCAGGGGCAATGCAGGACGTTGAAGCGGCGCGCGAGGTTCCGCAGGATGTTGCGCTTGATGCCGGTGTCGATGACCGCGACCGTGGGCGCCGCCTTGTCGGTCGGGGAGCCGTCCACCAGGCGGCCGGCGTCGTTGCGGCCGTAGGCGTGGACCTTCTGGACCGAGGCCTCGCCAGCGAGGTTCTCGGCCTCGACCGAGGGCATCGACTTGACTTTCTGCTGCAGGGCGGGGACCTCCTTGGGGTCATGCGTGACGAAGCAGCGCAGGCAGCCCTTCTCGCGCACCTTGATGGTGAGCGCGCGGGTGTCGACCGCCTCGATGCCGGGGATCCCCTGCTGGACGAGCCAGGCATCCAAGGTCATGGTGGACTTGCGGTGGCTGGGCTCGCGGCACCACTCCCGCACCACGACGGCGCGCGGCCACACCCGGTCGGACTCCCAGTCGTCCGCGTTGACGCCGTAGTTGCCCACCATCGGGTAGGTGAACATCAGGACCTGGCCGTGGTACGACGGGTCGGTGAGCGACTCCTGGTAGCCCGTCATGCCGGTGTTGAAGACCAGCTCGCCGTAGACGGTCTTCGCGGCCCCGAACGCACGCCCCTCCACCACGGTGCCGTCCTCCAGCACCAGGAACGCAGGGCGGTCAAGGGCGGCGGTTTTTGGGGTGGGGGGATGTCCCATCGCGTCGGACCTGGCGGGCAAGGCCGGCTCCGGATAAAGGGTAGGGTCCGCCAGCCGTCGCGGGATCGGCGCCGACCGAACCTTCTGCCACGGTTGATGAAATCCAGGCGGATGGGTGGGTCGTGGTCGCACGTGCATGGGGCCTGGCCCTTCCCGCGCTTGCATTGGCGGTGGTCCTGCTGGCGACGGCGCCGGCGGAGGGGACGCATTTCCGGGGCGGGACGCTCCACGTCGACCCCGTCCTTGGGATGAGCGCCGGCCAGGAGGCCCGCATCGAGGGCTGGCAGGCCTACCGGCTCGGCTACTTCCCCAACGTGACGGCGCCGGGCCAGAAGGTGCTGCTGCCGCCGGGCGCCCACGACGGCCGGTTCGTCGTGCCGTGGGAGGAGACCACGTTCGACGGCAACCGGACCTACACCTGGCGCCGCGACCGTGTCCCGATCGCGCTGGAGGTGGTCACGGTCAACCACGCCGCCGACTGGTTCCTCGGCCGCATCCTGGCGGGCCCCGCCAACTCGGAGTCAGTCACCTGGACGGTCCCGCCGCCCCCGCCGCCTCCGCCGTGCCACCCGCACTGCCCGCCCCCGCCTCCGCCGTCCCCGCCGCCTCCCCCTCCGCCCCCGCCGCCTCCGCCCCCGTGCCCGGACTGCTTCACCGCCAGCAGCGCAGGCCCAAGCCCGCCGCCGGCGTCGTCGGACCACGGCGAGCCGGCCACCGCGCACCACTCCTCCAGCAGCACGCCCACCTCGTCGTCCACCTGCTGCTCCGAGGACCACTTCCCGACCGGCTTCCCGTCGTCCTACACCTACCCGTCGCCGCGCTATGGGCTCCGCTGGGACGCCTGCTGCCGCCTGAGCGAGGAGTCCGGCCACGCCAACAACGGCGAGCAGGGCATGCACCTGGAGGCGCGCTTCGACCTGCCCAGCCTCGACCGCCCGCCGCGCGCGCTGTTGCCGCCCATCGTGCAATGCCCCGTCGAGTCCGTGTGCCGCTTCGTCATCCCGGCGCTCGACCCCGACGGCGACCCCATCCGTTACCAGCTCGCGTCCCAGTGGCGCGCGCAGCCCTGGCTGGTCTACGGCAACGAGACCACGTACCACCCGCCCGGCAGCCCCGAGGCGCCGTGGAACCTGACGGTGGACCCGTGGACCGGGGTCGTCGAGTGGAACACCACCGGCGCCATGGTCTACCCCAGCGGGCCGACGTTCTACTCGGTCCAGGTCGTCCTCAGCGCCGGCCCCGCCGAGACGCCGCTCGATTTCTTCATCCAGCTCGTGGAGCCCGACGGCCCGCCCGACTTCTTGCCGCCGCTGATGTGCGGCGCCGAGCTGCGCCTCCCGGTCAACGACGAGTGGGCCGCCGGCCTCACGCTGGCCTCCCGCAACGGCCGCCCGGTCGAGCTCTTGCACCTCGGCCTGCCGCCCGGCATGGGACTCGAAGCGGGCGCCCGCTTCTTCCCGGCCGGTGGCGTCAGCCCCTCGTCCCCGCTCGGCCTCGAGGCGACCATGAACCTCACCTGGCGCCCGACCGGCGACGAGCTCGGCCTTCACCTCCTCGTCATCCTCGGCCAAGACGACCAAGGGCAGCAGGCCGAGCAATGCGTCGTCTGGCTGCGCGTCACCATCCCGCCGACCGAGAGCCGCCACGACGACGACCGCGACGGCGTCCAGGACGACGCCGACAACTGCCCCGGCGTCGCCAACCAGGACCAGGACGACCGCGACCGCGACGGCGTCGGCGACGCCTGCGACGACCCGCCCGGCCCGCCCGGCGGCCGGCCCGACCCGCCCGGCCGCCGCGAGGGCCGCCGGCCCGCCGACGCGGGCGGCGGCTGCCCGGCGGGGCCCGACGCGGACGGCGACGGCGTGCGCGACGGATGCGACCCGGACGCCGACGGCGACACCGTGGGCGACACCCTCGACAACTGCCTCCAACGGCCCAACCTGGAGCAGCTCGACGCCGACCTCGACGGCGTCGGCGACGCCTGCGACCCCGACCCGGCGACCCCGCGCGCCGGCCCGCGCGAACGCACCCGCCTCCAGGTCGAGGCGTCGGCGGAGGCCGGCCCGCCGGCCGTCGCCGTCGGCGCGGCCGTGACGGCCGGCACCGCGGCGGCGCTCGGCGGCGTGCTCTACGCCGCGCGCCGGCGGCTGCTTGGGTGGGGACGGTAGGGCGAAAACGCGTGAATCCGAAGCGATGCCCCGTGCTGGACACCGCCCGTCGGCCCATGCTCAAGCTGCAGGCCAGGCCCGGTCTTCGGCGTTTCTGAACCCACCCCCGCGCAACTCGCGGCCGCCAGTTCGCGTCCACAGGCAATGCTTATATTTGCCTGGAGGGAATTGCCTGCGCTCCAGCGGAAGCCGGGGTCCCCCATGGCGCCTGCCACGTCATCCGCACCTCGCCACGTCACGTGGCTTGCAGGCGCGTTTGGCTTGCTGGCCGCGCTGCTGGCGCTGGCGGCGTTCGCCCACGGCGCCACGCTGGAGTCGGGCGACGCGGTCCTCACGGTCCATCCGGACGGCACGGTCGCTGCCCTCGCGGGCGCGGACGGCGAGCCCGCGTTCGCCGGCCCGTGCCCGTGCGAGGGCTGGGGTGTTGCGCACGCCGGCGGCCACGCGGCCACCCGCGACGGCGCCGCCACCGTCCCGGTCGTCTCGTTCACCAATGGCTCCGGCGGCGCCGTGTCCGTGGTGGACGCGGCGGGCCTGCGGGTCGCGCACCGCTTCCAGGCGGCCGCCCTGCCCGGCCTGTTCACCCTCGACGTCACCATCACGAACCCCGGCCCCGCCGCCGTGGCGGGCGTCCATTACCGGCGCGTCGCCGACTTCGACCTCGGCCCTTCGCCCGGAGAGGAGACCGTGACCCTCGCCGCCGCGGCGCCGTCGCCGCCGCTCTTGGCCGGCATGTCGCCCGACGGTGCTGCCAGCCCGGATCCCGCAAGCCCGATGGCGCCGGCCGCCTCCGGCACCAGCGGCCCCGGCGACCTCGGCGGCGCGCTGGAGGCGGCGCTCGGGTGCCTCGGCCCCGGCGACGAGGCCAGCGTGCGCTTCTGGTACGGTCGCGCCCCGGACGGCGCCACCGCCGGCGCCCTGCTGGTCGCCGTCGGCGCGCAGGCCTGGGTGCTGGCCCAGTCGAACGGCTCGGCCGTCCATCTCCTTGCCGTCGACGGCCTAGGCGGCCTCGGCTGCGCCCTGCCCGACGTCGAGGCCCCGGCCGCGCCGTACACCGTCGAGCCGGTGCAGCTCCGGTTGCGCAACCCGCTGCCCGCCGGCGCCGCCGAGCGCGCGGCGCGCTGGGAGTTCGGCGACGGCGCCACCGGCGCCGGCCTGGCCACGGCGCACGCCTACTTCGACGACGGCCCGGTGCGCGCCTGCGCCCACCAGGACGTCCTGTCCGGCGTCGGCTGGCGCAGCTGGACCGCCTGCGTCCCGCTCACCATCCAGAACCGGCCGCCGCCCGCCAGCTTCGCCGCCGCCAACCTCACCGCTGCCACGACCCGCCTGGCCGCGACCGGCGCGGACCTGGACGGCGCCATCGTGGCGTGGGCGTGGGAGCTGCCCGACGGCACCACCGCCACGGGCGCGTCGGTCGACCACGACTTCCCGCGCGGCGGCCGCGTCCCGGTCTGCCTGACGGCGACCGACGACGACGGCGCCGCGACGCGCTCGTGCGCGGAGGCCTGGGTCGCGGGGCCGTTCAACTTCCCGCCGACGCTGCGCTTCATCGCGGGCCGCCACCTGGTGGTCGGCACCTTGTTGAATCTCCCGTTGCAGGCCTACGACCGCGACGACGACGCCTTGACCTGGACGACCGAGCGGCTGCCGGAGGGCGCCGTGATCGCGGCCGGCCGGCTCGCCTGGCGCCCCGGCCCTGGCCAGCTCGGCCCCCACGAGTTCGTCGTCACCGTCCACGACCCCTACGGCGGCGCCGCCGCGCGCACCGTCGTCGTGCTGGTGGACAACATCGCCCGCGACTCCGACCAGGACGGCATCGCCGACTTCGCCGACCTGTGCGCCGGCACCGCGGACGCCGCCCAGGTGGACCTCGACGCCGACCTCACGGGCGACGCCTGCGACCCCGCCGTCGACGTGCTGCCGCCCCGCCCGCCCCTCAACGAGGCGCCCCTCCTGGTGGCGCCCTCGGCCGCGCCGGACCCGTGCGACGGCCTCGACCGCGACCGCGACGGCCTGCTCGATGCCTGCGACGACGACCCCGACGGCGACGGCATCCCGTCCGCCGGCTTCGCGGACAACTGCCCGCTGGTGCCGAACCTGGACCAGCAGGACCGCGACGGCGACGGCCTGGGCGACGCCTGCGCCCTGCCGGCCGAGGCGCGCGCCCTGGCCGCGCCGCGCTCCCTGGAGCCTTACCTGGCGCCCACGGCCGCCCCCGCGCCGGCCGGCGCCAGCGGCCTCGCCGGCCTCATCGCCTTCTGGGCGACGCTGGGCCTCGCGGGGGCGGCCGGGTCCGCGGCCTGGCTGCGGAAACGGTGAGCGGCCGGGCGCAACCCGCAGCCGCGGGCCGGCTCCGCCCGACAAGGCTTAACTGGGCACCTTTCGGTCCCTGGGTGGTTTCCGGTCGGAGGACCGGAGGTTGGTCGTCGATGCCCGCAATCCCCCGCCCCATGATTCCCCTGGCCGCCGCAGCCTCGCTGCTGGCCTTGGCCGCCGTCGCGTTCGCGCTGACGCCCGAGGCCGAGGGCGGCGCCCTCATCGACAACACCGTCGTCATGCTCGGCGTCAACGACCAAGGCCACCTCAACTACGGCAGCAGCGGCCCCTCCTGCTCGGGCACCTTCACCGTCGGCGTGCGCTACATGCCCACGGGCTGCGACGCCACCGCCGCCGGCTGCCGGTGCGAGGCCTGGGGCGCGGCCTACGGGCTCATCGGCGCCGCGCCGACCGTCCAAGGCGGCGCCAGCCTCGACTCGGGCGGCATCATGGGCGTGACCCTCATCAGCTTCTCCAGCACGGCCACCACCGCCCTCTCCGTCACGCAGATCGGCGACCTCAAGGTCACGCATGACTTCCACCCGGACACGCGCACCGACCGCCTCTACCAGGTCAAGGTCACGCTGGAGAACATCGGCCCCGACCCCATGGACAACGTCACCTACCGCCGCACCATGGACTGGGACGTCGAGCCCACGCCGTTCCAGGAGTACTCGACCATCGACACCATCCTCCCGGTCCCGAGCGTGCTGCAGTACTCCTGCACCAACGGCTTCACCAGCGGCTTCATCGTCTCGACGCCGCTCTCCTCCTCCTGCCCCATGACCACGTGGGGCGGCTGGGCGGTCGGCCCGCCGTTCGCGCCCCCCGTCATCGACGTCGGCCCCCGCGACCACGGCGCCGCCTTCGACTTCAACTTCGGCGGCCTGGGCTCCGGCAACACCCGCGAGTTCAACATCTACTACGGCGCCGGCGACAACCACACCGACGCCATGAACGCGCTCGACCTCATCTCGGCCCAGGTCTGGTCGCTCGGCAAGTGCGGCGGCGGCCGGCCCGAGTGCACCTACCCCGGCGGCGGCCCGACCCCGCTGGACGGCGGCCCCAACACCTTCATCTTCGCGTTCAACGGCCTCACCATCCCCGAGCCGAGCATGAACTGGACGTACAAGTTCGTCGAGACCTCGCCGGACAACCTGACGCTGGACTTCGTGCAGTACACCGACCACATCGACTTCCCGCCGCTCGACGGCCTGTCCGTCTACCGCAACTGGACCTTCGGCGACGGCGCCTGGGGCTTCGAGCGCTCCCCGCTGCACTGGTACTCCAAGGCCGGCACCTACCGCGTCTGCGAGACCATCGTCATCTCGCGCTACGGCTACGTGCGCACCCTCGGCCCGATGTGCAAGGACGTCGTGGTCAACAACCGTCCCCCCGACGCCGCGTTCGAGTACGAGTACAACCTCGCCGGCACCGGCATCCGGCCCCTGGACGAGTCCACCGACCGCGACGGCTACGTCGTCGACTGGCAGTGGGACTACGGCGACGGCTCCGGCGGCGACAGCCGCGCCCAGGTGCACCACCTCTACTTCACCAGCAACGTCAACCCGGGCTACATGGTGTGCCTGAAGGTCACGGACGACAACGGCGCCACCGACTCGACCTGCAAGCCCGTCAAGATCCGGCTCGGCCAGGCCCGCGTCGACATGGACGGCGACGGCGTCGCGGACGACGCCGACACCTGCGCCGGCGCGCAGAACCTCGACCAGGCGGACCAGGACCGCGACGGCAGCGGCGACGCCTGCATGCTCGCAAGCGGCGCCGGCGACCCCAACGCGCCGCCCTCGGTGCTGCCGCACGGCTTGACGGACACCAGCGACTTCGACCTCGACGGCATCGCCGACGCGCAGGACAACTGCGTGCAGGTCTCGAACCGCGACCAGCGCGACCTCGACCGCGACGGCCGCGGCGACCTGTGCGACGAGGACGCCGACGGCGACCGGATGCCCGAGCGCTCCGCCGACCCCGCCGCCATCCTCGACAACTGCGTCGGCAGCCCGAACCCGCAGCAGGAGGACCGCGACCTCGACGGCACCGGCGACGCCTGCGACGCCGCCGACGACGTCGGCATCCCCGAGGGCGCGCACGCGCTGCTGTCCGGCAACGAGGCGCGCAGCAGCCTCGGCCGCGACGCGGAGGCTGCGCAGGACGGGTCGCTCGGCGGCTTCGTCCGCAGCCCGGCGTTCCTCGGCATCGCGGTCGCCGTGGTGGCCCTCAGCCTCCTGAGCGTCGGCCTCACCGGCTGGGCGCTGCGGCGCTGGAAGTAGCCACGGCCCGCCAGGCCGCCACCGTCGCGGGCACCGCGGCGGCAAACAGCGCCGCGTTCACGGCGGCGGGCGCCAGGTTGAACAGCAGCCCGCTGGCCAGCAGCGCCGCCAAGGTCGCGCCCGAGCCCGCCAGCTCCGGCACCAGGAGCCAGGTCGCGACGTCGGCCGCCACCGAGAACACCAGCGTCGCCACGAAGCCGGTGCAGGCCGCGAGCACGCGCACCGCCGCCCGGTCGGCGGGCGAGCGGCCCTGCCAGTCCAGGTGCCGGAGCGCGCCGCCGAGGACGCCCAGCACCGCCATGGCGGGGACGTTGACGAACGCCGCCGGCGCCAGGCCCGACAGCAGCAGGTCCGACAGCAGCATGGCGAGGGCGCCGGCGGCGGCCGCGACCCGGGCGCCGAACAGCACCCCGCCGAGGAACACCACGGCGTAGGCGAGGCTGACGTTGACGCCCGTGGTCGCGAGGCGGCCCGCGAGCGCGACGGCGGCCAGCGCGATGACGGCCTCCAGGCCCGGCCGCGTCCGCAGGCCGGCCAGCCGCATCGCCTCGGTGCGCACGCGGGCGCGGCGCAGGCTCGCCACCAGGATGGCGGGCAGCAGCCCGGCGGCGGCGCGCACGCGCGCCAGCCGGCCGGGCGGCCACGCGCCGACGCGGCGGCGGGCGTCCACCAAGCGGGCCGCGTCGCGCGCGACCTCCTGCGCCGCCAGCAGGATGGCGGCCAGGACGGCGGTGGCGCGGCGGGGCAGCCGGAGGCCGTCGACGATGCGGGCGACCCCGACGCGCCGCAGCACGGCGGAGTTGACGGCGACGGCGGCCACCAGGCGCAACGCGGCCTGGGCCCCGCGCACGGCGCCGTCGGCGCGCAGCGCGACCGGCCCCCAGGTCCAGGTCGGCTCGCCGATCACCAGGCCGAACAGGAGGGCCTGGAACGCGAGCGCGACGGCGGCGAACACGACGATGCCCCAGGTCGGCGCCAGCAGGAACCCTGCCACGGCGAGGGCTGCGACGGCGGCCGGCGGCAGCAGGAACGCGGCGGCGGTGGCGGCGGCGGTGGCGCCGACCAGCAGCCAGGCGGCGATGGGCCTCACGCGGTCGGCGCCTCCAGGTCGAGGCGGTCCTGCGCGAGCGGCTCCCACATCGGCTCGTGGCTGGCGACCACGACGGCGGCGGCCGCGTCGAGGCGGGCGGCAAGTGCTGTGAGCAGGGCGCCGCGGCCGGCGGCATCGAGGTACGCCTCGGGCTCGTCCAGCAGGTAGGCGCGCGCGGGGCGGCCAAGCGTGGAGGCCAGCGCGACCCGCTGCGCCTCGCCGCCGGACAGGGTCAGCGGGTGGCGGGTCCTGAGCGCTGGCGGCACCAGCAGGCCCGCGACCGCCGGGTCGGCGCCGTGCAGCTCGTCCGCGACCGTGGGCTGGGACAGCAGCAGCCGCGCGTCGGACGGCAGCCAGCGCGCCGCCGGGTCCTTGGCCGTGCGCGCAAGCAGCGTGCTCTTGCCGCTGCCGTTGGGGCCCGCGACCAGGTGCAGGCCGGGGCCCCACCGGCCCACGACGGGCGGCCCGGTCGGGCGCGGCAGCGGACGCGCGGGCGGCGCCGGCAGCGACCCGAGGTCGAGGGTCCGGGTCGCCAGGTCCGCAAGGCAGCCCGTGTGGTCCACCGCGACCACGGCCCCGCCCGCGGCCGCCACGCCGCGCACGGTCGCGCGCAGCAGCTCCATGCGGGCGCGGTCGAGCCCCTCGGCGGGCTCGTCCAGCAGCAGGAGGCGCGGGTTCGCGCCGACGACGGTGGCCAGGAGGACCCGCCGGGCCTCGCCGGCCGACAGCTCGGCGACCGGGCGGCCGGCATCGAGGCCGAGCGCCGTGGGGGCCGGCTGGCGCCGGAGACGGAACTCGCCGGCGATGGTCAGGCCCACCAGGCCGTCGCGCGCGTGCTGGGGCGCGAACGCGAGGCGGCCGGCCGCGACCTTGACCTGGCGCGGCCGCACCGGCGCGTCCAGGCCCGCGAGCCGGCGGAGCAGGCTGGTCTTGCCGGCGCCGTTGCCGCCGCGCAGCAGCACCACCTCGCCGGCGCGGGCCTCCAGGTCGACGGTGCCGGCGCCGGTCGCCGCGGGGACGCCGAGCGCCTGCGCGAGGGGCTCATCCATGCCGCTCCGGCGCCTCCGTGACCTCGACGGCCACGCGCCGGATCGTGGCGGCGTTCAGGCGCTCGAAGCCCTGCAGCACCTCGGCGAGCCGGTCGCGCGTCACCAGCAGCAGGACGTCGAGGCCGCGCTCCGCCGCGTTGAAGGCGGCCGTGTCGGCGGCGAACTCGAAGTCGAGGCGCGGCAGGCCTTTGCCGGCCAGGCGGCGGGCGAGGATGCGGGCGCCGGTGCCGTGCGCGCCGACGCGGGCCGTGGCCGGGAGCTTCCCTATTGCCTTCAGCAGGCTTGGGGCGTCGACACGGGCGACGCCGCCTTCCGCCGGGCCGGGCACGGTGACGATGCGCAGCCGGCCGGGCTCCAGCTTGACGACGCCGCGCAGTTCGCCGACCACGACCTCGTCGCCCGGCTTGGCGGCGGCCAGGGCGCGGCCCCGGCTGGGGGCTTCGCGGGCGGGGCGGGCCTCCAGGTCGCCGTCGACCATCCAGAGCCCGACCTGGTCGCCGGCCGCGATGGGGACGGCGGCGACGGCGCTTGTCACCTGGATGACCTCCAGCGGCTGGGCGAGGGCGGCGACCGCGTCCCGGAGGCCGCGGACCCCTTCGTGGAGCTGTTGGCGGCCACGGGCGGTGGGCGTGTGGCGGCCGTCGGCGACCTCGAGGTGGCCGTCGGCGACCATCTCCTTGGCGTGCGCGGACACGGCCTGGACGGTGATGCCAAGCCGCTGCGCCACCTCGGAGAGGGTGCAGCCGGGCCGGGCGCCAAGGGTGGCCAGGATCAACAGGCGGGTGGTGGCGGTGCGGTCGCGCAGGCTCCGCAGCAGCTCCTCCATGCCGCGGCCAAGCCTTTTCGTGTTTCAACTGTTGCTGAGGCTTGTCAAGCCTGCTTGACTGTGGTGCGCGTGGCGAACCGGCTCCTCTTGGCGCTCGCGGCGGCGACGGTGCTGGCCGCGGGGGCCACGCTGCTCTTGGCCACCAAGCCCGACCCGTCCTTGGGCGAGGCGGGCGCCTACCCGGTGTCGATCGTCAGCCCCGACGGCGCCATCTGGTGGAACGGCACGGTCGCCGTGGGGACGGGCGCGACCCCGCTTGGCGCCCTGGAGGCGGCGGCCGCGCAAGGCCGGTTCCCCATCGAGGTCGAGCCCCATGCCCTCGGCGCCTACGTGCGCGGCATCGGGCCGTTCACGGAGACCGCCACCGGCGGCTGGAACTACTGCATCGACTCCCAGTGGGTCGGCCTGGCCGCCGACGCGCGTCCCCTCCGGGCCGGCGAGCGGGTCGAATGGCGCTGGGTCGAGGACGGCGTCGAGGTCTGCGCCTGAAGGGCCGGCCGCGCCGGTTTATTGCCTGCCGCCGGTTCCGACGACGCGAGGCCCATGTCCGTCTCCGTGTCCCGCAAGACGTACCCGCTGCTGAAGGTCGCGGTCCCGGTCGCGATCCTGCTCGCGGCCATCGGGCTCTGGCTGTTCATGACCCAGAAGGACGCGGACGGCGCCAGCAACCCCATGAACCTGGTCTGGTGGGTCGTCGCCGCCGCCGTCGTGGTCTTCGGCTCCCTCCTGGTGCGCCGCCACGAGACCGTCGAGATGCGCCTGCCCAGCGACGAGCTGGAGGAGCGCAGCCGCACCGAGCTCGAAGGCCTGCTTGCAACCCTCGACCAGCAGAAGGCGCGCGGCGAGCTGTCCCCCGAGCGCCACCGCAAGGCCCGCGCCAAGATCGAGGCCCAGCTCAAGGCCAAGAACAAGCGGTAGCACCTTGCCCACGGCCATCGCCGCCAAGGGCCTGTCGCGCCGTTTTGGCAGCATCCACGCCGTCGAAGGCCTCACCCTCAACGTCCCGTCGGGCATCGTGTTCGGCTTCCTCGGCCCCAACGGCGCCGGCAAGACCACGACGCTCCACCTCCTCCTGGGCATCGTCGAGCCCTCCGCCGGCTCCGCCCAGGTCGCCGGCTTCGACGTCCGCACCCACCCCACCGACGTCCGCCGGCGCTGCGGCGCCCTGTTGGAGCACAACGGCCTCTACGAGCGCCTCACCGCCCGCGAGAACCTCGAGCTGCAAGCCCGGATGCACGGCCTCAGCCGGGCCGAGACCGCGTCCCGCACCCGTGACCTCCTGGAAGGCATCGGCCTCTGGGAACGGCGCGACGACACCCTGGGCACCTGGAGCCGCGGCATGAAGCAGCGCCTCGCCATCGCCCGCACCCTGCTGCACGGCCCCGAGGTCGTGTTCCTCGACGAGCCCACCGCCGGCTTCGACCCGCCCGCCGCCGTCGCCCTCCGCGAGGAGCTGCGCACCCTCGTCCGCAAGGAAGGCGTCACCGTCTTCCTCACCACCCACAACCTGCCCGAGGCCGAGGCCGTCTGCGACCAGGTGGCCGTGCTCCGCAACGGCCGCCTCCTGGCCGTCGGCCGGCCCGGCAGCCTGCGCGGCGACGACGCCCCGCGCCTGGAGGTGCGCGGCGGCCCGTTCGGCGCCCGCCTCTTGGCCGGGCTCCGCAAGCGCAAGGACGTCGCCGGCGCCGAAGTGCGCGACGGCGCCCTCCACCTCACGCTCCTCCCCAAGGCCAAGGCCGCGCCCATCGTCGAGGCGCTGGTCACGGCCGGGGTCGCCGTCGAGGAAGTGCGCCGCGCCCGCACCTCGTTGGAGGAAGACTTCCTCGCCCTGGTGGAGGCCCCATGAGCGACGTCGGCACCGTCGTGTGGAAGGAGTGGCGCGAGCACTTCCTGCGCCGCGGCCGCCCCAGCCGCACCGTCGTGGCCGCCCTCGTGATGGTGGCCCTGTTCGGCCTGATCGCGCCCATCGCCGTCATCGTCATCACCTCCCGCTTCCTGCCCATCGGCGCCGTGGTCTCGGCGCTCGCCACCGCCGGCCTGTTCGCGGCCGCGTTCCAAGGCCTTGTGGTCACTTCGTCGCTCATCATCGACGCCTTCGCCGGCGAACGCGAGCGCCACACCCTGGAGACCCTGCTGGCCGGCCCGCTGCCCGACCGCGCCATCCTCGTCGGCAAGATCCTGGCAATCCAGCTGTTCGTCGCGGCCTCCGCTTTCCTCGAGGTCCTCGTCCAGCAGACCGTGGGCCTGGTCCTCCTGGGCCTCCCCGCCTTCGGCTACGCCCCGATCCTCCTCGCCGGCCCGATCCTCGCCGTCCTCGTGGGCCTCTTGGTGGGCGGCGCGGGCGCCATCGTCGGGATGCGCGTGGCCACCGTCAAGAACGGCCAGCAGATCATGGCCTACCTGCTGATCCCGTTCTACCTCTTGCCGAGCTTTGGCGGCATGCTGCTGACCCAGACGCCGGCGGGGCGCGCCATCGTGCGCTACCAGGACGCCGTCGGCCCCGTGCTGTTCCTGCTCACCATCATGGCCGTCCTCGCGGCGGCCGACGCCTTGCTGCTGCTTGCGGCGCGGCGGGCGTTCCGGCGGGACCGGCTGCTGCTGCGGAAATAGCTCGGTGTCCTCGGTGGGCTCGGTGGATCGGTGGGCGCTCCCGCATCCACCCGAGGCCCGCGCGCAAGGGAAGCCCTTTTTGACGGCCCCCCAACGTCCCCGCCTGCCATGAGCATCCAGAAGGTGGGCGTCGTCGGCGCCGGGCAGATGCGTGCCGGCCGCAAAATCGGCCGGCGCTTTGCGTCGTGGGGCTTCGCAAGCTCAGCCCCACATCGCCTTCCCACCCTTCACTGGACGCCGGAGGTGGCCGCATGATTCAGCAAGTCGGGGTTGTTGGCGCAGGCCAGATGGGCGCCGGCATCGCGCAGGCCGCAGCACTGGCCGGCTTCGACGTCACCCTCGTCGACCTCAAGGAGGAGTTCGTCGCCAAGGGCCTCGCCACCATCGACAAGTCGCTGGCCAAGCTCGCGGAGAAGGGGGCTTTGGGCGGGCAGGACCCGAAGGCCGTCCGCGCTCGCATCCGGACCAGCACCCGCAACGCCGACCTCGCCGGCTGCGGCCTCGTCGTGGAGGCCATCGTCGAGAACGCCGACGTCAAGCGCCGGCTGTTCGCGGAGCTCGACGGCATCGTCGGCCCCGAATGCATCCTGGCCTCCAACACCTCCAGCATCCCCATCACGCTGCTGGCGGCCTCGACCAAGAGGCCCGACCGCTTCATCGGAATGCACTTCATGAATCCCGTCCCGCTGATGAAGCTCGTCGAGGTCATCCGCGGCGCCGACACCTCCGACGCGACGCTGGCCGCCGTGGTCGCCGCCGGCCAGAAGATGGGCAAGCAGGTCCACAGCTGCCGCGACTTCCCCGGCTTCGTCTCCAACCGCGTGCTGATGCCGATGATCAACGAGGCCGTCTTCTGCCTGCACGAGGGCGTCGCCACCGCCGAGGACGTCGACGCGATCATGAAGCTCGGCATGAACCACCCCATGGGCCCGTTGGCGCTCGCGGACTTCATCGGCCTCGACACCTGCCTCGCCATCCTCAACGTCCTGTGGGACGGCTTCAAGGACCCCAAGTACCGGCCATGCCCGCTTTTGGTGCAGAAAGTCCAGGCCGGCCACCTCGGCAAGAAGTCCGGCCGCGGCTTCTACACCTACTGAGGCGCGGCGTGGAAGGCCGCGGCGACCACGACCCCATCCTGGCCCGCTTGCGCGCCGCCGCCGTCCGCATCGGCCACAGCACGACGCCGTTCCGCCAACGCCAGATCGCGCCCTGGGCCGTCCTCGGCATCGTCAGCCTCGGCATCCTCACCGTCCTGCCGTTCGTCTGGGCCCGCTCCGCCCTGGTCACGGAACGCCTCTTGGTGCTCGGCGCCCTCGTGTTCCTGGTCGCCGCCCCCGGGTTGTGGATCGGCCTCAGCAAGCGCGCCATGGCGATCTCCGCCGTGCTGGTGCTCGGCATCTACGGCATCACCGCCTTCACCCTCAAGAGCGCCGCCGTGCAGGACGGCCCGCTCCAGGACCTGTACATCGTCTCCGTCATCGTGGCGTTCGTCGTGTTCGCCTTGGCCGGCTTCGAGCTGGTGTTCGTGCTGGAGGAGATGGTGTACGACGCCCACCGCCTGTTCCTCGGCCGCCGCCACCGCCACGCCATCCTGCCGCTGCTTCTGGTCACGGCGCTCTCGCTCGCGATCCCGTTCTGGATGCGCCACGGCGGCCCCGAGCTGCCCGCCACCGCCGTCGCCGCCGTCGTCACCACCCTGCTGCTTGCCGTCTGGTGGTTCGTGCGCAGCCTCAACAACATCGACCGCCGCCACACCATCCTGCGCGAGCTGCACCTGTTCGTCGCAGGCATCCTGATGGCCGCCCTGCTGCTCGACGGCATCCAGTACCTCCAGGCCGCAAGCGAGCTCATCCCGAGCCTGGTCGCCTACCTCGTCCTGCTGGGCACCTGGGTCTACGTCTCCTACACCACGCTCCAGCGCGCCCACCTGCTGGTGCAGGGCCGCAACGCCGCGCCGTGGGCCGCCATCCTGCTGGCCGCCAGCTACGCCATCGTCGCCCACGCCCAGGCCCAATACTTCCGCAGCGAGCACTTGGCCGTCGAGGACCTCGTAGCCCAACGCATCAGCTACATGGTCATCGGCGTCTGGGTCGGCATCGCGTTCTTCGTGGTCCGCAGTGTCTGGCGCGCGTTCCGCATGATGGGTGTGTCGCGCAGCATGACGCCCCGCGGCCGCGCCATGGCCGACCAGGCCGCCCGGGTCGCCGAGGGCGTGCTGTTCACCGAGCGCATCGTCGGCGAGGCCACCAAGGACATCTACCGCGCCCTCGACCGCGTGCTGCCCGGCACGCCGAAGGCGGAGCCGGCGCCGCCGCGCAAGGCGGGCTGGGAACTGGCGGCGGACGCGCCGGTCCAGGCGCTGGGCGAGGACGCCGAAGAATAGCGTCCGCGTCAGAAGCTCAGGTGCGCCCGCAGCGGCTCGCTGACCGCCGGGTCCGCGACGATGTTGGCGAACGCGGCGAAGTCCTTCGGCGCCTTGACTTTCAGGTTGACGGCGCGCTTCTTGCCGATGCCGGGCAGGCACTCCAGCATCTTCATCGACGCCGACGGCACGTGGAACGGCACCGGGACGCCGGTCAGGCTGCGGTAGCCGTGGTCGGTGACCATGACGTCGACGAACCGGTTGAGGGGCGTCTCGAACGGGATGCCGACCAAGAGCGCGTAGGTGGCGATCTGGCGGCCGTAGGTGAGGCCGGGCTCGTGGGCCTCGAGGTAGACGTCCCGGAGCACGGTGCCGACGGGGGCGACCTGCTGGAGGATGGCGCGGTCGAACTGCTCGCGCACCTGCTGCTTGTGCGTGCGGAAGGTGTGGCGCAGCTCGGGGGCGACTGTCTCCTTCTGGCCGCGGATGGGCAGCAGCTGGCGGATGTTGAGGCGGCGGATCCGGAGGCCGCTCGCCTTCAGGTCCATGAGGAACTTCCAGTTCAGCTCGTAGGTGAGCGCGGTCTCGCCGGGCAGGCCGTACAGGAGGTTGAGGCCGGGAAGGCAGTAGGGCAGTCCCTTGGGGCCGCGGTGGCCGGACTCCTCGTTGAGGATGCGGATCGCGTCCATGGTCTGCTCCGGCGTCGCGTTGAGGTTGTTGGCCTTGAACACGGCCGGGTCGGCGGACTCCAGCCCGAAGGCGGCGATGTTGCCGTCGGTGCCGTGCTCGACCAAAAGGCGGGCGATGGCGCGAGCCTCCTCGGGGTGGGTGGCAAGGACGGCCGGGTTGGCGTTGTCGATGTGCAGCACCTTGCGGTCGGGCGCCACGGCGTCGATGCCGACGAGGAGCTTCTCGGTGGCCGGGACGTTCGGTTTAGGCTCGTCCGTCAATCCCACGCCGATGGCCTTGTAGGTCCAGAAGCAGGACTGGCCACCAAGCCGGAAATGCCGGACGCCCTTGGCGTAGAGCGTCTCGACCTCCGCGATGATGTCCTCCTCCTCGCGATACCACGGCTTGGTCTTGGCGTCCTTGCAGAAGCCGCAGCCGCCGGAGAGGTAGTGGACGCAGCCGAGGAAGGTGTCGATCTCGGCCATGAGGATGCCCGCGCCCATGTCCGGATGCTGCGCCACGACGGGCGCGCCGGCGACCGCGTGCCTGGCCCATTCATCGGCGGTGCGGAACCGGTTGACCACGGTCTTGCCCGCGAACAGGTCGGCGATGGCGGCGTCGCCGTCGCGCGTGATGAAGTGGTCGACATGGTCCTTGAGGGGCTGGACGCGCGTCGTGGCGTGGCCGCCGCCGTCGTCCGCGAACCCGAAGGCCGCGTTGGCGCCATACAGGAGCCGCTCGCCCTTGAAGTCGCGGAACAGCTCGACGGCCTCGTGGTGCATGATGGGCTTGCCGCGCAGGTACTTGCCGGGCACGACGCACGACGCCAACACCGCGAGCGCGTCGCCTTGCAGTTCCTGCGGGCGCTTGCGCAGGCTGTCGATGGTGTGGTACTCGACCTCGGCCCCGGCGGCGATGGCGGCGCCGGCGGCGTAGCGGGCGTGCGGGGAGATGTAAGGCGGGACGCCGAAGGCGGACGGCTCGTCCACGTACCCATCGACCAGGACGAGCTTCGGCACGGCGCTTTCCACGCCAGGCCAGTTATGAGGGTTGCCGTGCAAGCCGTTTGGAGGAGAAGGGAGGAAAAAAGGGGGAAGGCGCGGCCTTGGGCCTAAAGCATGCAGTTGCCGAGGACGACGACGTTGCAGAAGTGGCGCTCGCGGTGCTGGCGGCCCTGGCCGCAGGCACCTGCCTGGGCATCGTCGTGGTCGAGGCCGCGCGCACCGGCGGCCTGGCGGCGCTGCGGGCCGACAGGCCCCGCGCGCTGCCGCTGGCCACGGTGGCGGCGCTGGCCGCGACGGCGGGCTGGTGGGAATGGCTCCGGCACCGGGGCGCGCCGTGGGGGCTGTTCGCACGCGGCCTCGGCGGCGCCGCGGCCAGCCTGGGCGCGGTGTGCCTCGGCGGCCTGCTCGGCGACTGGCTGCTGGAGCTGCTTCGTTAGGCCGCGCGCACGATGGGCTGGGCCAGGATTTGCAGCACCTTGGAGGCAGCCTCGTCGGGGTCGGCGACGCGCAGGATGCTGTGGGCGACGATGGGGTGGGTGCCGCGCGCGTGGCCCTCGGCCTGCGCGACCACCTTGTGCCAGGCGCGGTCGGGGCTGGCGGGGAACAGCGCGACGAAGCGCTCGGCCGGGTCGCGCTCGGCGCCGAAGCGGGTGTAAAGGGCGCCGCGCTCGATGTGGACGGCGTGGGCGTGCCTGTCCTTGCCCGGCGCGTCGAAGGCGGCGCAGTGGACGATGGCCTTGCACTCCACGGCGACGGGCTCGATGCTGCCGCCCAACGCCACATGGCCCGGGTAGCACTCGACGTTGGCGACACCGTGGAACGGGTCCTCGCCGGCCGGCACGCCGAAGGCCCGCACCTGGTGGCCCGCCGCGGCCAAGGCCCGGACGACGGCGGAGCCGATGGGGTTCAGGGGGCCGGTCACCAGGACGCGCATGGGCGCCGCGACCCAGGGGGCGCCCAAGAGGGTTTCCGTCGTTCAAGCGGGCTCACGCGACGCCTTATGTGCCGGCCGGCGGCGGTGCAGGCGGAGGCTTCCGAGATGTTGAACACCTGGACCCGAGCCGCCTGGAGCCTGACCGCCCTCCTCCTGGCCGTCGCGTGCGCGGCCGCCGCCCAGCCCGGCCCGGCGCCCGGCTCCGACCCGCTCACCTATGCCCAGGAGCACGTCCAGGACCACGCCGCCCGCGCCCTTGCCGACCCGGCCGCCTACGCGCAGGAGGCCGCCACGCCCGACGCCGTCGCCAACGAGACGCAGGAGGCCGGCTACATCGCCTGCTGGACCGCCTATGAGGCCACCGGCGGCCCCGTGCTGGAGCCCGTCTGCTCCGCCTACTTCACGCCCCCCGGCCACGCGACCCCGGCCCAGGAGGAGCCCGAGAACGCCACCGCCGTCCTGCCCGAGCCCGTCCAGAACGTGACCGCGGAGGCCGGCGCGCTCGCCAACGCAACCTTGTCCGCCGTCGAGCAGATCGTGGCGGATCCCACCACCGCGCCGTCCCAGCTCGAGGCCCTCGTCGCCGCCGTCGCGAGCTTCGCGGCCTTCCTCGTGCAGTTCGTCGTCGACCTGGTCACGGGCCTCCTGGACATGGTGGCCGCCGTGGCCGGGGCCGTGGGCGCCGCGCTCGACGCGGCCGCCGGCGCCCTCGGCGCGGCGCTCGACGCCGTTGGCGCGGCGGTGCGCGCGCTTGCCGCCGGCTTCGGCGCAGGCGTCGGCGGCGCCGTGGACGGCGTCGCCCAGGCCGTCGGCGCGGCCGCCGACGGCGTGGCGCAAACCGCCGCGACGGCCGTGGACGGGGTCGCGCAAGCGGCCCGCGCGGTCGCCGACACGGCCGCCGATGCCGCCCAGGCGGTGGGCGACGGCTTCGCCGCCCTCGCGGACGCGGTCGCCGGCCTCTGGGGAGGCGACGCGCCGGCCGCCGAGGCGGCGGCGCCGGCAAGCCGCGACGTCCTGGATGCGCCGCAAGGCACGGTCGACGGTTTGGTGGACCGCGTCCAGGAGAGGCTCTCCTGAGAGTTTCAGGACATGACCACTCGGTTTATGTGGGGACTTCTGGATTTTGCTGCGTGTTCCTCAAGCGGTTGGGCCGGGGGGTCATCCCCACCGGGCTGCTGATCCTGCTCCTCGTGGCTCCGGTGTCGGGCCGGGTCTACGACTCCGCGTCCAGCGAAGTGGACGACACGGTCTGGACGTTCCTCGGCTGGACCGACCCTGGCTCTGGCGCCGGCGACGGCGGCAGCCCCGGCGGCAACCAGGGCCCCGTGTCCCTGGCCCGTTTCCACTGGCTGCGCGACAGCGGGCCGTCCGTGGACCCGCCCCAGTCCCCCCTCCCGCCGTCCCGCGACGCCCGCGAGGACCAGGCCGCCGAACCCACGCCCGAAGCCGGCCTGGCCCGCCCGGTCCAGGCCTCGCTCGACACCGTCCTGGCCCAGCTGCCGGTCGATGTCGTGCTCGACCTGGCCCAACGCGCCCAGCGCGCCGCCGACGAGGCCCGCCGCGCCCTGCCCACGCTCGCCGCCACCGGCGAGCAGCAAGCCGGGGACGCCGAGACCGACGGCGGCGCCGTCACCGTCGCCACCCCGACCCACCTGGTCCTGGGGGCCACCCTCATCGCGGTCGGCGCCGCCGCCGCGGCCACCTTCGCCGTCTTCTGGATGGCCGGCTCGTCTGGCTCCGTGGGCGCCGCGGCCGCCAGCAAGGGCGGGGCCGAGATGCGCCGCCTGCTGCCGTACGCCTCGCCGCTGTTCACCCGCTTCGGCAAGGACACCGTCCTCGGCCACCCGCGCCGCGAGGCGCTCTACGCCCGCATCCTGCAGGAGCCCGGCATCAGCCTCCAGGCGCTCGGCGAGGCCACCGGCCTGTCGCGCACCGCCGTCGTCCACCACCTCCGCCTCTTGGAGCAGCAGCACCTCATCGTGAGCCGCCGCGTCGGCCGGGGCCGCCACTACTTCGAGAACGGCGGCCGCTACGGCCACGACCAGAAGGAGGCCTACGCCGTCCTGCAGAACGACCGCAGCCGCGCCGTCGCCGAGGCCATCCGCGCCCGCCCCGGCATGATGCAGAAGACCCTGTGCGCGCAGCTGGCCATCCCGCCCTCGATCGCCCACTGGCACGTGACCCGCCTGACGCAGGCGAACCTCGTCCAGGTGGTCCGCCAGGGTCGCACGGTGGCTTACTTCCCGGGCCACGCGATGCCCGCCCTCGACGGCCGCGCCCGCGCCCTCCCTGCCTCTGAGCCGGCGCCCATGCCGATGGCGGCGCCGATGCAGGTCGCGCCGGCCTAGGAGTCTTGCGCAGAAGTCGTCTGGCGTTTGGCTGCCTGGAGCCGAACGCCGGCGGCGCGGCCGGCCCTGGCCGTGCCTCCAGCACGCCTGCGGGCCGGCCACTTGCCGGCGCCACGCTCCAGATTGCCAAACGGAAAGACGACTTCTGCTTCAGACTCTAGCGGCGGCTTTCAAGCCCGCCCGCCTGCCGCGCGCGTGGATGCGCGACGCACCGGCCTGCTGCTGGCCGGCGGCTCCGGCATCCTGTACGGCGCCATCAACGTCCTGGCCAAGCCCGTCGACGTGGACCCGCTCTGGAAGGCCGCCGTCGCCTACCTCGTGGCCGCCGCCGCGCTGTCCCCGTTCCTGCGCCGGCTGCGCCTGGCCCGCGGCGACCTCGCCAAGGTGCTCACCATGGGCCTGGTGGGCGGCGGCCTCGCCCCGGTCCTGCTGTTCTTGGGCTTGCGCGAGACCGCCGCCGTCGACGCGGGCCTGCTGCTGACGCTGGAGATGGTCGCCACCGCCATCCTGGCCGCCGCGTTCCTGCACGAGCGGTTCGCCGGCCGGCACCTCCTCGGCCTTGCCGCCCTCCTGGCCGCCTCCGCCGCCGTGGCGCTTGCCCAAGCCGGCCCCGGCGGCCGCACCACGCCGCTCGGCGCGCTCCTGGTGGCCGCCTCCGCCCTCGCCTGGGGCGTCGACAACGTCGTGAGCACCCGCCTCGTCGGTGCCCACGCCGCGCCCGGCCTGATCGCCGCCAAGGCGCTGCTCGGCGGCCTCGCCACCCTCGCCGCCGCCCTGCTGCTCGGCTCGCCGCGGCCGCAGCCCGCGGGGGCCGGCGCGATGGCGGCGCTCGGCGTCGTCTCGATCGCCGTCAGCTCGCTGCTGTTCTACGCCGCCCTCAAGCGCATCGGCGCCGGCCGCACCAGCGCCATGAACGTCGCCACCACCGCCTTGGTGGGCGCGTTCGGCGGGGCCTTGGTGCTGGGCGAGACGGTGACGCCGCTGCACGTCGGCGCCGTCGCGCTCGTGGCCGCGGGCGGCTGGCTGCTGCTGCCGCCACGCGGCGCCGGGCCCGCTTGAGAGGCGGCTGCGAAGAACCTATCAAGACCCCCTCTCTGGCCGGCGCAATGGCGCAGAAGAACAAGGGCCCGGGCATCCAGTCGGCGGCCGGCCTCATCCGCTACTTCGACGCGGAAGAGGACACCGCCTTCAAGGTGCGGCCCAGCATCGTCCTCATCGTGGCCGGTGTCGCCGGCGTCTGCGTCCTGCTGCTGCACCACTACTGGCGCCTGACGACGGCCTGAAGCAGGCTCACTTCAAGAGCAGCTTCCGCAGTTCCTTCGGGTCGCGCACCAAGGCGTCCGCGCCCGCCTGCCGCAGGCTCTCGGCCGACCCGTTGCCCCACAGCACGCCCACCGCGAGGACGCCCGCGCCCTTGCCGGCGCCGATGTCGAACCGGGTGTCGCCCACCATCGCCGCCTCCCCGGGGAGGCAGTCCAGGAGCCGAAGCGCCTCCAGCACCGGCGCCGGGTCGGGCTTGAGCGGCCGGACGTCGTCGTCGCCCACGATGGCGTCCCAAGGGTGCGCGAAGCCCAGGTCCGTTATCAGGGTCTCCGTCTCCTGCTGGCCCTTGGAGGTGACGAGGGCCTGGCGGACGCCGCGGCGCTCCAGCTCGTCCACCAGCTCGGGGACGCCGTCGTGCAGCCGGACGGTGAGCCAGCCCGACTCGTTGTAGACCGCGCGGTAGCGGTGCGCCATCGTCTCCACCACGGCGGGGTCGGGGCACTTGGTGGCCAGGATCTCCCGCAGCGGATGGCCGACCAGCAGGTCCAGCTCCTGCTTGGCGAACACGGGCAGGCCGCGCTCCTTGAGGACGTGGTTCATGGTGGCGCGGATGCTGGGGTTGGAGTCCAGCAGGGTGCCGTCGAGGTCCCACAGGACGGCGCGGATGGGCACGCTCGGCGCGATGGGGCGCGGGACTTGAGGCCTTGCCCGGGCCTGCCGGATGCCGGGCACGCAACCTCCTTAAACGCATGCCTTCCGTCGCCCGCGCATGCAATCCAGGTCCCTCCTGGCCACGGCCGCCCTCGCCCTCCTGTTGGCCGCGGCCGCCATGCCCGGCGCGGCCCAGAGCCCCGCCGCGACCACCGGGGTCGCGAGCTTCGAGGTCTCGGTGGCCTACATCGACTTCGGCCTGACCGGGGACCCGTACGACGACTGCGCCTACCTGGAGATGAGCAACCCGGGCGGCGGCGTCTCGGTGCATGACGTCCGCATCCTGCGCTCGTTCCGCGAGGGCTCGGTCTGCTACGACAAGGCGCCGGGCAGCCTGGTGGTGTCGGAGGACGCGGCGGAGCTGTTCTCGGGCACGAACCTGCGCATCATCCCGATGACGCTGAAGTACGTCGACGGCAACACCAACGGCAACTACGACGACAGCGACGCGCTCTACCTCGACGCCGACGGCTCCCCCGGCCTCAAGCCCACCAGCTCCAGCGGCTCCCAGGTGACGCCCACCATCCGCCTGACGCCGGCCGGCGACCTGCCCGCGGGCACCTTGGTGTTCTCGAACCACCCCGACTACTACGGCACCGGCCAAGGCGCCGTGCCGCTTGCGACCCCGTCCGTGACCTGGCTGGAGAAGGACGCCAACACCCTGTTCGGCCCCGCCGACGAGGCGTTCCTGCTCCCGACGGCCGCCACCGGCCACCCCGCGGGCAGCACCATCCCGCTGGGCGCGCTCCGGCTCGAGGAGACCCAGTTCGGCTCCCAGGTCAAGGCGGGCTCCTCGTCCACCACGAGCTCCAGCACCACCTCCAGCTCGGCCAGCACCACCACGCCGTCCAGCACGAGCTTCACCATCACCTACCCGTCGGAGACGACCACCTCGCCCCCGCCGCCGACCTCGTCCTCGTCGGCGCCCAGCTACCCGCAGGGCAACCCGCGCACCGGCCCGGCCACGTCGACCAAGTCGAGCCCGGCGGCCGCGTTCGCGGTCGCGGCCGGCCTGGCGGCGGCCTTGGCCATGGCCCGGCGCCGGCTCGATTAGCCGATTGATTCCACCGGCAGCGAAGGTTCTCCTGGAAGCACGCGGGCGGCTTCCATCCGTTCCACTGGAACATGAACCTGTCCCAGTAGGAAAGGGGCGGCCCGGGCCGAAGGGCGCCTTATCTAGTTTAAGGGACTCCTTTTTATATGGGTCGAATGTAACCGGAGCCCGAGTCCAAGGCCGGGCCCTCACGGGTCCACGCCCCGGAACGTCGCCATCGGTGATGGCCCAGACCGGACGCAACCCTGGACCACAATTGGAGGAACAAACACATGAACAACAACAGCAAGCTGCTGCTCGCCGTTGTCGCTGTGGCCACGCTGGCCGCGATGCCCCTCGGCACCGCCCAGACGACCCAGTCGACCTTCGGCTCGCAGATCAAGCTCGGCGACGCGGACTTCGTCCCGACCGCCTTCGGCGCCAACATTCCGTTGGCCGCCGCGAACGTGCTCGAGGTCGACCTCGGCACGCCCCTTGAAGTCCAGGACAACTGCTTCGTGTACGACGCGAACGGTGGCGGCCTGGTCTCGAACTTCGACGTTCTCTTGAACTCGTGCCAGGGCAAGACCGCTGGATCCCTCATCGGCGACAGCGACTTCACCCTGAAGACGGGCGGCCTCGTGGCCTCCGGCTACACGGCGACCGGCCGCTACGCCGACGTCAACCAGAACGGCCGCTACGACCTCGGCGACTACGTCTACCTGACGACCGCCGCGGCCCCGGGCATCGTGGCCTCGACGGGCAACGCCGCCTGGACCATCCGCCTCACCGCGGCTGGCGGCAAGGCTGCCGGCACCCTGGTCGCCTCGGGCGACTCGGACCTGATCAGCTACGGCACGGCCGCGGTCATCACCGGCGGCGCTGACGGCATCACGTTCTTCGACGCCAACCTGAATGGCGCTTTGGACACCGGCGACTCCGTCTACCTCGCCCGCGCGGCGACCGGCGCCGGCGCCCTGATCCCGCTGTACTCGATCCGCCTGGTTGGCGGCTCGGGCGCGTTCGGCACCCAGGTCAAGCTCGGCGACGCGGACTTCGTCCCCACCGCCTTCGGCGCCAACATTGCGTTGGCCGCCGCGAACGTGCTCGAGATCGACCTCGGCACCCCGCTCGAGGTCCAGGACAACTGCTTCGTCTACGACGCGGACACTGTCCCTTCGGGCACCGTGACGAACTTCGACGTCCTGCTGAACTCGTGCCAGGGCAAGGCCGCCGGCACCCTCATCGGTGACAGCGACTTCACCCTGAAGACGGGCGGCCTCGTGGCCTCTGGCTTCACTGGCACCGCCCGCTTCGCGGACGTCAACCAGAACGGCCGTTACGACCTCGGCGACTACGTCTACCTGACGACCGCCGCGGCCCCGGGCATCGTGGCCTCGACCGGCAACGGCGCCTGGACCATCCGCCTCACCCCCGCCGGCGGCAAGGCTGCCGGCACCCTGGTGGCGGCTGGCGACTCGGACCTGATCAGCTACGCGACGGCCGCGGTCATCACTGGCGGCGCCTCGGGCATCACGTTCTTCGACGCCAACCTGAACGGCGCGTTGGACATGGGCGACTCGGTCTACCTGGCTCGCATCGCGACCGGCGCCGGCGTCCTGATCCCGCTGTACTCGATCCGCCTCGTCGGCGGCTCGGGCGCGTTCGGCTCCCAGGTCAAGCTCGGCGACGCGGACTTCGTCCCGACGTCGGCCGGCGCCAGCACCCCGCTCGCGGCGGCCAACGTGCTGGAGATCGACCTGGGCACCCCGCTCGAGGTCCAGGACAACTGCTTCGTCTACGACGCGGACGCCACGGGCACCGTGACCAACTTTGACCTGCTGCTCAACAGCTGCCAGGGCAAGGCTGCCGGCATCCTGATCGGCGACAACGACTTCACCCTGAAGACCGGCGGCCTCGTGGCCTCCGGCTACACGGCGACCGGTCGCTACGCCGACGTCAACCAGAACGGCCGCTACGACATGGGCGACTACGTCTACCTGACGACCGCCGCGGCCCCGGGCATCGTGGCCTCGACGGCCAACGGCGCCTGGACGATCCGCCTCACCCCCGCCGGCGGCAAGGCTGCCGGCACCCTGGTGGCGGCTGGCGACTCGGACCTGGTCAGCTACGGCGCGGCCGCGGTCATCACCGGCGGCGCCGACGGCATCGGCTTCTTCGACGCCAACCTGAACGGCGCTCTCGACCTCGGTGACTCCGTCATCCTGGCCCGCGCGGCGTTCGGCGTCCCTGCGCTGTTCCCCCTGTACTCGATCCGCCTGACTGGCCCCATCGCCAGCAGCGGCTCGAACACCCAGACGAGCGGCACGGGCACTGGCACCGGCACGGGCACCGGCACCGGCACGGGCACTGGCACCGGCACGGGCACTGGCACCGCCACCGGCACGGACACCGTCACCGGCCCCCAGACCAGCAGCACCCAGACCCCCGGCTTCGAGCTGGTGGCCTTGGTCGCCGTCCTGGGCGCGGCCCTGATCCTGGTCCGCCGCAAGCTGTAAGCCTAGCGCGAACTCCCTTTCCCCCTCCTTCCCTTTCCCTCCCTTTTGTTCGGTTTCGACCTGCCGCGGCAGGCGCTTCGCCGTGGCCGTCGCGACCGGGAGCTTATTATCGCTTGCCAGCCATTGAACGGCCGTCATGTCCACCCGGGCTTCCACCAAGGCCGGCATCGCCGCCTTGGCCATCGTCACCATCCTGCTCCTGGGCGCCGAGACCGCCGCCGTCTCCTACGGCAGCCTCGGCACCAAGGTCCAGCCGGGCAACCCCGACTTCGTCCCGACCCTGACCTACACGCTCGCCGGCGTCACCGACGCCTACCTGGCCCGCCGCGACATCGGCATCGCCGCCGACCACGCGGACGACGCCTACTACATCCACTTCGGCGCCGCCGCCGACACCGCCCTCACCACCGCGGGCCGCACCTTCCGCCTGACCTGCGGCGTCGTGCTCACGAGCGGCGCGTGCACGCCCACGACGGCCAAGGAGGGCGCCTGGGTCGGCCCCGGCGACCCCGACGCCGCCACCCCCAACTTCGACGGCACCCTGGTGCTCGCCCCCATCGAGCCCCTGGTGCGCTACCTGGAGTCGGACGGCAAGCCCGGCTGGACCTTCGGCGATGGCCTCTACGTCGACGTGGGCGCCTCCGGCACCCTGACCGCCGGCGACCTGCGCATCGTGCCTCCTGGCCTCGGCGCCACCGCCGAGTTCTCCTGCTCCGGCACCACCTGCACCAAGGCCCGCATCGTGATGGCCGGCGACCAGGACATCGTGGAGGCCAACGACGCCGACCGCACCAAGCCCATCACCCTGAGCTTCGCCACCGGCGCCTTCAACCTCGCCTGGTACGACGCCGACAACTCCGGCGCCATCAACACCTCGGACGCGTTCTTCCTCAAGGGCCCCTCCGCCCCCACTGCGACGGGCGCCAACACCATCCACCCCGACCTCGGCGACGTCCGCGTCATGCAGACCACGGTCAACCTGCTCTCCAGCTCGCTCGACTACGGCACGGTCGTCACCACGGCCACCGGCGTCGACGCCAAGCCCACCTACCGCCAGGTCGCCCCCGGTGTTGCCATCACCAACACCGCCGACGCCAACCTCGCCAACCAGCACATGTTCCTGCACTTCCCGGACCCCGACGGCACCAACGCCGTCCTGCTGCAGGGCGACGTCACGCTCTATCGCGGCCCCTCCGGCAGCAGCGGCGGCGTCCTGGTCACGACCAAGGGCACCAGCGCCACCTCCCCCGGCCACGGCACCGGCATCGACACCTACACCGCCTCGTTCGCCGGCCAGCTGCGCTACTACGACCAGTCGCCCGCCGGCTTCTCGGCCAACGACCCGATCTACCTCAAGCGCGCCGGCAACGTCGCCGCCACCGTCGAGATTGGCGACGTCCGCATCACGACCGCGCTGCCCGCGTTCGCGGCCGGCACCCAGGCCAAGGCCGGCGACTCCGACCTCGGCCTCGCCCTCGTCACCGACGCGGCCCTCGTGGTCAAGCGCTTCGACGCCGACAACTCCGACGTCACCCCGCTCCGGGCCATGGCGAGCACCCTGCTGTCCGACGGCCTCGGCGCCGTCGCCGGCCGCTGGGAGCCCGGCACCGAGGCGCTCTACACCGGCTCGGGCGCCACCGTCGTCAACGGCATGATGCGCCTGTTCCACCCCTCGCTCGCCGACGGCCCCGCCCAGCCGGTGGTGTGCCCCGGCGACGCCGACTGCGGCACCGCGCTCACCGCCTACGCCAAGATCCGCGTCACCGGCGTGGACACCACCTACGACGCCGGCTCCTCCGAGTACATCTACGACTCCGAGAACGACCGGGTCGACTTCGGCGACGTGCGCGTCATCGACCACCCGGTCGGCGGCGTCGCGGGCACCAGCGTCGTCAACACCGACGCGGACGCCACCGGCATCAACCTCGCCACCGGCGACATCGTGGCCGTGTCCTACGACCCGCTGTGCCCCGCCGCCTGCTTCCCGTTCCTCGCCGTCGGCGACGCCTACCTCTACGGCTCGACCTTCGGCGCCCGCGTGACGCCCGCCACCACCGGCTTCGTGCCCGTGCTGCGCGAGCTCGCCGGCAGCTTCACGCTGGTGCGGTTCAACCGCGGCGACTCGGGCTCCGCGGCCGACGACTCGTTCTTCGCGAGCTTCGCCGGCGCGCTGCCGCTGCAGGTCAACGACATCCGCCTCACCGCCAGCGGCGCCTCCGCGGCCGGCACGCTGATCAAGACCGGCGACACCAGCTACTCGCAGGAGGTCACCGGCGGCGCCGCGTTCACCCGCGACAGCGCCAGCCTGCGCACCCGCCTGTGCTACATCGACGTCGACGGCCGCACCGGCCTGTCCTCGACCGATCCCGTCTACATCGAGGTCGACACGGTGGACTTCGGCGCCCCCTTCGGCGCCACCGGCACCATCCAGTCGTTCGACCTGCGCGCGACCCCGTACCCGGCCACGGGCACGGCGCTGCACGGCGCGGGCACCATCCTGCTGGCCGGCAACTCCGACCTCACGAGCGGCCAGACCACCTGCGCCACCCCCGGCGGCGGCCTGACCTGGTTCATCCGCTACTTCGACGCCAACGGCAACCAGCGCTTCGACGGCGCCGACGCCACCCAGGCCAACGACGACGTCGCCTACCTGGTGCTTGGCACCACCAAGGACTACGCCCCGCCGCCCGTCAACGCCGTTCGCGTGAGCGGCACCGGCGGCGCCACCGGCAGCACCTCCGGCGGCGGCGCCCCGCCCCCGGTCGCTCCGCCGCCCCCGCCCCCGCCCACGACCTCCACCGACACCAGCACGTCGACGACGGGCTCGGACACCGCCACCACCGACTCCGGCACCACCTCGACCAGCGGCACCGGCCCCGCGGCCGGCGACCTGGCCGCCATCAACGCGGCCCTGCGCGCCTCCATCCAGGCGACCCCGGAGGGCAACGACGTCATCGTCTCCTGGCAGCAGCAGCCCGGCGTCGCCGGCTACCAGGTCTGGCGCATGAGCAGCCCCTGGGTCAAGCTCCTCGACGTGTCGCCCAGCACCAAGGCGTTCCGCGACATCAACCCGCCCGCCGGGTCGCAGTACCTCGTGACCGCGTACACTTCGATGGACGCCGCCGGCGGCTACATCGAGGACCTGAACAGCCAGTACGTGCCCGGCTACGCGTCGATCCCGACCTCCGGCATCCCGGGCAACAACACGCCCGCCTCCGGCAAGGGCCTCATCCCGGGCTTCGAGGTCGTCGCCCTGGTGGGCGCGGTCGCCGTGGCCCTGGTGGCCGTGCGGCGGCGCCTGCGATAGGCGCCCGCATCGACAGCAGCCGCGGAGGACGCGGAGCGCCCGCGGAGCCCATACGGTCCGCGCCCTCCGCGGCCAGCGGGCGCTGGCGCGTTCACTCGAGCGTGGCGTGGCGCTTCCGCATGGACGCCTCGGACTCGCCCAGCCGCTCCATCAGGATCGCGACCACGGCGTCGAAGAACAGCCATGCGCTCGTCTCGAACAGCGTGCCCAGCGGCGCCAGCCGGGCGCGCTCGCCGTTGCCGTCCGGCGGCGACAGCGGCACGACGACGTGGGCAAGGCGCGCGACCTCCGACTCGGGCTGCGCCGTGATGGCCACGACGGTGGCGCCCTGGCGGCGGCCGAGCTCGGCGGTCATGACGACGGGGTAGGTGCTGCCGGAGCCGGAGACCAGGACCACGACGTCGTCCCGCTTGACGGGCGCGGTGATGGTCTCGCCGACGACGTAGGTCTGGTAGCCGAGGTGCATGAGGCGCACCGCGAAGGCGCGGGCGACGAAGCCGGAGCGGCCGCGGCCGTACAGGAACACGCGGCGGGCGGGCTGCAGCACGCGCAGGAACTCCGCGAGCGGCTTCTCCTCGATGTCGAGGGTGGTGCGCGCGGCGGCAAGGATGTGCTCGAGCGGCGTGCCGAGCTGCACCGGCCTCACTCCTCGGCGTCGTCGGTGAGGGAGCGCAGCACGGGGACCTTCTGCTTGTTGTAGCGCACCTGCTTGCCGTCGGGGACCTTGAAGATGGCCGTGTAGCCGTCCTTCTTGTCCTTGGCGAACACCAGGCGCTCGTCCTTCTTCCACAGCTTGTAGTCGTCCACCTGGACCTGGACGCGCTTCTTGGGCGTGGACTGCACGACCTTCGGGGTCTGGTTCTCGGGCAGGTCCCAGATGGTCTGGCCGCGCCAGCCCTTGTGCTGGATGCAGAACTTGCCGCGCCCGTCGGCCTTCTTCTTGCAGGCCTGGCCGGACTTGGTGAGGGCCTCGCAGTCGGGGATGGCGGCCTTGCGGGCGGCCTCCTCCTCCTCGGCGCGCCGCTTGGCCTCCAGTGTCGCGAGGCGGGCGGCCTCCTTCTCGGCCTTGGCGCGGGCGGCGACCTCCTCCTTCTCGGCGCGCACGCGGGCGGCCTCGGCCTCCTTCTGCTGGCGGACCTTCTCCTTCTCCTCCGCCTGGATGGCCTCCTGGAGCTCCTTGGCGACACGGGCGTCGCGGCGCTCCTTGACGCGGTCGAAGACGATGTTCATGTACATCGCGTCGTGCTCAAGGATCGGCGAGGTCGAGATGATGGTCGCCGACATGTTGTGGTCCAAGAGGACGTCCACGAGGGGCTCGAACTTCAGGTCGCCCTTCTTGATGGGCAGGCGGTACCGCGCGTTGCCGTTCTCGTAGTGGATGCCCGTGAAGTGGATGAGGTAGTGCTCCAGCTTGAGCGGGGCGAGCTTCTCGAACACCGCCAGGAAGTCCTCCGGGTTCTGCAGGATGCCGTTGCCGCGGGCGTGGATGTGCGCGAAGTCGATGACGGGCACGACGCCCTTGACCTTCTGGCACACCTCGACGACCTCCTCCAGGCTGCCGAAGACGTTGCGCTTGCCCATGATCTCGATGCCGAGGCGGGGCTTCCAGCCCTCGCGGATGAACAGGCTGCGCAGGTCGCGGGCGTTGCGCACCACGCGCGCCATGGTCTCCTCCTTCGACAGGTCGCCGTAGAAGCCGGGGTGGAACACGACGGTCTGGGCGCCCATCAGGTCGGCCAGCTTGCCGGTCGCCAGGATCTTGTTGGCCGACATCTCGACGTTGGCCTCGTCGCCGGCCAGGTTGATGTAATAGGGCGCCTTGACATGAAGCTCGACGCCGGCCTGCTCCGCCGTCTCGCGCACCTTGACGGCCTCCTCCTCGGTCATCCGGATGCCGCGCACGAACTGGACCTCCATCGCGTCCAGCTCGAGGTTGCGGGTGTAGATGATGCCGTCCCGCACCGTGCGGCCCTTGCACGACAGCGGGATTCCGGCGGGACCGAACGTGATCATGGGGCGGGTCGCCGCTACGGGGGGTCCCCTTAAAAGGTTCAGACGGGGCCCAAGGAGGCGGAATGGGCCACAAGCTCCTTTCAGGGGCTCCCGGTGGACCAGGGCATGGGCCTCGGTTGGCTTGGATTCTGGTACCGCACGGACTGCCCCATGCGGGCCGGCGCCGGCCAGCACTCCTGCCGCGCCCGCCGCCCAGGCCTGCTGCTCTGGGCGCTGGCGGCCGGCGCCCTCTACGCCGGGCTGGAGTCGAAACGGCACTGGCCCATGGGCGCCGCCTACGCCTGGCTGCTGCTGCTTGCCGGCCTCGCCCTCGCCGTGCTGCTGCTCGGGTGGGCCTGGCGGCGCACCTGGCTGGGCATCGTGGTCAGCAGCCGCAACGTCGCCAGCCTCGGCGTGTTCCAGGTCATCGCGTGGTCGGTCCTGCTGGCCTCCGTCATCCTGGCCGTCGGCTGGTGGAACCCGGATGGGCTGGCCGGGGCCGACACCGCAGGCGCCCCCCAAGGGACCCTGGTCGGCGTCGCCCGCCAGACCGTGGCCACGGTCGGCACCGTCACGGGCTCGGCCATGGTGCTGGCCAACAAGAAGCGCAAGGTGCCGGACTTCGCCAAGGTCAGCGGCATCGCCAAGGGCCGGGTGGCGGCCCAGCCCGCCGCGGCCGCGGAGTCGCTCCTGAAGACCCTGACGGCCGCGCCGCCGCCGGCCATCGACGCCAAGGACGACAGCTTGCGCATGGGGGTGCTGGCCACCCGGTTCTCCGCCATTGCCAAGGAGAACCTGGCCGGCAAGCCCCGCAAGGCCGCGACGCCCGCCAAGGCGAAGGCGCACGCGGGGGCCACCGACAAGGACGAGGTCGAGCAGCTTCTCAAAGGCATCCAGGCCTGGCACGGCCAGGTCGCGGACCCGGTGGGGGAGCTGGAGGCCATCGTCCAGGGCCTGGCCACCACGGGCCTGGGGGCGCTCGAGGAGGCGACGAAGCTGGCGGGGGAGGAGCTGCGGGCCCGCCTCCAGACGGTCCTCCAGGCCAACACCTTGCACGACATGGCGACCCGCCGCACGGGGGCCCTCTACCGCAACGTCTGCCCGACCGAGGCGCGGCTCTGGGAGATGCTGGAGGGCGACGAGGTGGCGGACGACACCGCCAAGGAAGGCACCCGCATCCAGTTCCTGCTGTTCACCCTGGTCGGCCTTGCGGCCTTCGGCGGACTCGTCTGGTACGCCTACCACAGCCTGGCGCAGGGGGCCGTGTTCGTGCCCGACACCCCGCCCGGCTTCGCGGAGCTCCTGGCCGCAAGCGGCGCCGGCTACGTCTTGGCCAAGGTCCCGCAGCGGACGCCCGTCCTGGACAAGTAAACCCCGTTTCGGCAGGTGGTTCTCTCCTGGGCGGAAAGGGAAGGCTCATGAAGCGGCCCCAACTTGGAACAACGCACATGGCGACTGCTGTCGATCCCGTCCGGCGCACGCTCGACACCCTGGCGCTGGACCCCGCCGCGGCCTCGGACCGCCCCTACCTGGAGTCCATGCTGCGCCGGCTCGGCTACTCGGAGGCCGAAATCAGCGCGGCCCTCGGCGAGCGCCTCGGCACCCCCGCGGCCCCGGCCCCGACCGGCACGGCAGCGCCCGACGACGGCGAGCGCCGCATCGAGGTCGAGTACACCGGCCCCGGCCTGCGCCAGTTCAGCCTCGCCATCGGCGTCGACGCCAGCGAGCTTGCCACCGACCCGCTCGGCCTCGGCGCCGGCATGGAGGCCGGCACGGAGGTCTTCGAAGGCGGCCCCTCCATGGAGGAAGTGGACCGCCTGGTCGCCGAGGGCGACCTGTCCGACTTCGACGACTGGGGCGACAACGCCGCCAAGGCCGAGGACGCCACGGTCGAGGTGCCCGACGGCGCCCCTGCCGAAGGCGAAGGCGACGGCTCGGGCACCGAGCTCGACCTCGAGTCGCTCAAGACCGACGCCCCGGTCGGCGGCGCGGAGGTCGCGCCCGCCGGCGACGGCGGCGCGGACTTCACCGGCACGGCCCCCGCGGACGGCTCGAGCACGCTCGACCTGCCCGCAGGCGAGGCCGGCGCGGCGGGCACGGCCGCCGGCGAACAGTTCCAGGTCGGCGAGCCCTTAGTCGAGTTCCAGGCCGTCGACGTCAACGAGGCCATCGCCGAGCCGCTCGACCCGGCCCGCGAGGCCGAGCGCCTCCAGGCCCAAGGCTGGGAGGTCGCGGACCCGGCGACCGGCGAGTTCGCGGCCGGCGCGGCGCCGCCGGCGCAGGCCCAGGCCCAGGCCAGCGACGAGGGCGCCTGGGAGCAGGCGGTCGGCTCCCCCGACGAGCCGTTCCAGTACGGCGACTGGACGCTCTACAAGCGCGACGAGCTGCGCGGCGACCAGCCCCAGCGCGTCTACTTCTTCAGCCGCGGCACGCCCGAAGGCGGCGACCCGGCCGCCATCCCCGAAGGCTACGAGGTCGCGGAGAACCCCGAGACCGGCCGGCCGTTCCTGCGCCGCAGCGCCGAGGGCGGCGACGGCTACCCGACCGACGTCGACATGGTGGGCAACCCGAGCGCGGACACCCAGCAGGGCCAGCCCCGCAAGCGCGTCCGCATCCTGCGGGTGCGCGCCGCCAGCCGCGAGGAGGCCATGCAGAAGCTGGCCGCCGAGGGCCGCAACGTCATCGCCTCCATGCCCATCGACATCGAGAAGAACCTGCGGTGAACCATGAGCGAGAACCGCATCCGCGTCAACATCCAGCCTGAGCTGACCCCGACCCGCCTCGAGGACCGCCGCGACCTGAACGCGGAGATCAACGTGGCCGTCGACTCGCACATGACCGGCCTCGCCGTCTTCGGCGTCGTCGCCTTGGTGCTCGGCGTCCTGTCCGCCCTCGTCGGCCTCGTCATCTTCGGCGTCCAGTACCCCAGCGCCGCCCCGCGCGAGGTCATCAAGCAGGCCGTCCTGTTCCTCGGCAGCGGCATCGTGCTGCTGTTCTTGGGGACGTCGAGCTTCTTCTACGGCCGCACGGTCCTCGGCTCCGGCCGCCTCGACCAGTTCGCCACCAAGGAACTGGAGGTCATGCACTGATGGCCGCCCGGAAGCCCGCCAAGCCCGCCGCCAAGGCGCCCGCCCGCAAGGCATCCCCCCCGGAGCCGGCCGCCCCGCCGCCCCAGGACCACGACTACCTCGTCATCTACGAGGAGCCCGACCCCGACGGCCTGCCCGCCGACGACGTGCTGGTGCTCGACATCGAGACCCACCAGCAGACCCGCGGCGAGGTGGACGTCCAGCAGAAGGTCGACCTGGAGCTCGCCAACACCACGAGCCGCCTCGGCACGGTCGGCTTCGCCACCACCATCCTCGGCGCCCTCGCCGGCATCGCGACCCTGGTCACGTTCGCCTACGTCTACCCCGACCGCTACTACCTGGCGACCGGCGTCGACAACGGCGCCGTCCGCCTCATCGTCGTCATGGCGACGGTGTCGCTGCTGCTCCTGGTCGTCGGCACCATCCTGACGCACTACGGCCGCCGCATCCGCGCCCGCGGCAAGCTCAGCGACGTGCGCATCGTCGAGAAGTCGCCGCAGGCGAAGCTGTCGTTCGATTAGCCTGCCCGGCAGCGGCGGCCGGTGGAACCTGTGTCCAGTCGGCGCGCGACGAGCACTGATTTGCACGGATTCGGAAGATTTCCTCAGAACTCTGTGGAATTTTTGTCTAGGCCCCGCCAGAACCAAAGTCTGGGTCTGTGGAATCTGTGTGCGTCGGGCGCGCGACGAGCACTGATTTCCTCAGATTCGGAAGATTCCCTCAGAGATCCGTGGAATCTGTGTCCAGGTTGGGCGCTCTGTGGAATCTGTGTCCAGTCGGGCACGCAACGAGCACTGATTCGCACAGATTCGGAAGATTCCCACAGAGCCTCTGTGGAATCTGTGTCCAGGTGGGGCGCTCTGTGAGCCTGTGTCCGCCGTGCGCGTGGCGGCTCAGACGGCCAGCGAGTTCCCGACCTGCTTCTGCGGGTACCCCGCCGGCACCGGCTTCGACCAGATTCGCTGCCCGGTCGCGTCCGCCGCGACCCGCTCGCCGTCGCCGACGACGCAGTCCGCCAGCCGCACGCCCGCGGCCACCGTGACGGCGTCGCCCAGCACGCAGCGCTCCACCGTGGCGCCGGCGCCGACGGTGCAGTCGCGCCCGGCGACCGAGCCCTCGAACTTGGCGCTCGGGTCGACGCGGCTGCCGGGGCCGACGGCGTAGCGCGCGTCGAGCTGGTGGGCCGCCTGCAGCAGGCGCTGGGGATCGCCGACGTCGATCCAGTGGCCCGTGAACGGGTGGCCGTAGAAGCCCTGGGGAATCAGTTGCGGGAAAATCTCCTTCTCCATCGACACCAGGCGGCCGGCGGGGACGAGGTCGAGGACGCGGCGCTCCAGCAGGTAGGCGCCGGCGTTGATAAGGCGGCTCGGGGCCAGGCTGGGGTCTTTCGGCTTCTCGACGAACGACTTGATCGGGATGGCGCCGGACGGGTGGGGCGGGCCGGGCTCGACGACGCCGAAGTTGACCACCTCGGCGGGGGCGACCTCCTTCAGGCTGATGGTGCCGACGCCGCCGTGGGCCTTGTGGACCCGCGCCATCGCGGCCAGGTCCATGGAGGAGACGATGTCGGCGTTGAGCACCAGGAACCGGTCGGACTCCAGGTGGCGCTCGCAGTTCTTGGCGGCACCCCCGGTGCCGAGCGGCTCCTCCTCGCGCACCACGACGAACTCCAGGTGCTCGCCGCGCTTGCGCTCGCGGGCGGCGAAGTAGGCGCCGAGGGCCTGGGCCTTCCAGTTGACGGCCACGACGACGCGGCGGGTCTCCGGCGGCAGCCGGTCGATGACCCATTCCACCATGGGGCGGCCCGCGACGGGCAGGAGGGGCTTCGGGCGCGTGTAGGTGAGGGGGCGGAGGCGGGTGCCGTAGCCGCCCGCGAGGAGGATGGCATCCATGGCAGGCCGCCGAAGGCCGGGTCGGTTAAGAGGGCGAGGTCAGAGGCTCAGGCCAGGATGGTCTCCAGGTTCCGCTTCCGCACCGGCTTCTCGATGAAGTAGTCCATGCCGGCGTCGGCGCAGGCCTGGCGGTCGGAGTTGCCGCGGTGGCCGCTGACGGCGACGATGAAGGGGCTGTTGGGGCCGAGCTGCTCCTGGATGGCCCGGGTCGCGGCCAGGCCGTTCATGCGCGGCATCTCGATGTCCATGAAGACGAAGTCGTAGGAGCCGCTGCACGCGGCCAGCACGCCGGCCCGGCCGTCGCGCACCCAGTCGGTTCGGCACCCCAAGGCCGCCAGCAGGCGGGAAAGCACCTCGCCGTCCGTCTTGGCGTCCTCCACCACGAGGGCGACCGGATGAGGCTTGTCCATGACCGGAGTCTCTTGGTTCCAGAGATAAACCTCGGAGGCAAAGGGTCTTGAAGGACGAACCTGCTTTATCAAGGACCTGCCTCGCCGCGGCCGTGGACCTGGAGACCTTGGCGCGCCGGATGTGCCTCCAGAACGCCGTCCAGCACGGCGGCAAGGCCAACGGCAAGCAGCTGGTCGGCCGCATCATGGCGAGCCAGCCCGAGCTGCGGGCCCAGGCCGCCGCCGTCGCCGCCGCCTTGGAGGCCGCCGCCGCCGCGGTCAACGCCATGGCGCCGGAGGCCCAGAAGGCCGCGCTGGAGGCCGAGGCGCCCGAGCTGCTGCAGGTCCAGAAGAAGGAGAAGCGGGCCGGGCTGAAGGAGCTGCCCAACGTCCAGGGCAAGGTCGTGATGCGGTTCGCGCCCAACCCGAACGGGCCGCTGTCGCTGGGGCACTCGCGCGGCGTGTCGATCCTGGCCGAATACTGGCGCACCTATCCCGGCTCCGAGCTGCTGCTGCGCTTCGACGACACCGACCCCCAGGTCAAGCCCCCCTTGATGGACGACAAGCGCGGCTGGGACGGCTACCAGATGATCCGCGACGACTTCCAGTGGCTCACCGGCCGCGCGCCGACGCGGGAACTGCGGGCAAGCGACCGCATCCCGATCTACCAGGAGGCCGCGCGCGACCTGATCCGGGCCGGCGGCGGCTACGTCTGCGGCTGCGAGGGCGACGCGTTCCGTGCCCTCAAGGAGGCCAAGACGGCGTGCCCGCACCGCGGCCAGTCCGTGGCGGACAACCTCGCCGGCTTCGACGCCATGTGCGACGGCACCACCCCGAAGGGCGCCGCCGTGCTCCGGGTCAAGACCGACATCACCCACCCGCACCCGGGGCTGCGCGACTGGACCGCGTTCCGCGTCGTGGCGAAGGACGCCATCCATCCCCGCGAGCGCAAGGGCGAGATTCCGCGCCACCACGCCTGGCCCCTGCTGGACTTCCAGAGCGCCATCGAGGACCACCTGCAAGGCGTCACGCACGTCATCCGCGGCAAGGACCTCATGGACTCCACCCGCAAGCAGGCGTTCCTCTACGCCCACATGGGCTGGACCTACCCGGAGACGCTCTACTGGGGCCGCGTGTCGGTCCACGAGTTCGGCAAGTTCAGCACCAGCATGATGCGCCGCGCCATCGAGGCCGGCAAGTTCTCCGGCTGGGACGACCCCCGCCTCCCCTGCCTCGCCGCCCTGCGCCGCCGCGGCTACGCTCCCCAAGCCATCCGCGCCTTCTGGGTGTCCCTGGGCCTCACCGAGAAGGACATCGCGATCAGCCTCAGCAACCTGGACGCCGAGGACGCCAAGGCCATCGAGCCCGAGGCCCGCCGCTACTTCTTCGTCCCCGACCCCGCCCCGCTGCACGTCGACGGCATCGCCGGCCGTGTCGCCAAGCCGCTGCTGCTGCCTAGCACGCCGGACGCCGGCCATCGCGTCCTTGCCGCCGAGCCCGACATCTACATCCCCAAAGGCGACCTGGCCCCGCAGCTGCGCCTGAAGGACCTCGGCAACATCGCCGTCCAAGGCGCCCGCGCGTCGTTCGCCGGCGACGCCATGGACCGCACCATGGGCATCGTGCAGTGGCTCCCCAGGTCGGAGGCCAAGCCGTTCACGGTCCTCAAGCCGGCGTTCCTGGCCGACGACGAGGCCGCGGCGCTCGACGACGAAGGCGGCGAGGCGCCCGCCGGCAAGGACCAGAAGGAGATCGAGGTCCCGCCGCTCTTGGAGATCCACGGCATGGTCGAGGCCGCCGCCGTCGCCGAGCCGGGCCGCGTCGTGCAGTTCGAGCGCTTCGGCTTCGTCCGCGTCGAGTCGCCCACCCGCGGCGTCTGGCTGCACGCTTAGGCGCGAAGCCTCCGCCCTGGCAACCTTCAAAGCGGCGCCCAGGTAGCTGCGCCTTGGTGGTCCCCCTGCGAGCTCGCCTGCTTCCCTTCCTTGCCCTTCTGGCCCTTGCGGCCATCGCCGCCTCGACCCAGGCCGCCAACCACAACGACGGCAGCGGCGACGTCACCTGGAGCCTCGACAGCTCCTGCAACAGGGTGTCCCTCACCATCTCGGCCGTCGCCTGGGACCCCGCCTGGAAGGACGTCATCGTCTCCTACGACAGCTTCGCCAAGGACACCCGCCACGTCAATCGCCACCTCGTCGATGCGTCCCCTCGGCGGGAGGAGTTCAAGCGCGCCGACTTCACGTTGCCCTTCACCCGCACCATGCCCGTCCCGATGGATGCGTCCCCCTATCGGGTGCTCGTGACCTTCGGCGAACGCCTCACGGAGAGCACGTTCGAGGACATGGCCATCCGTACCTTGGACGTCGCCATGGACACCCCCACCGCCGGCGACTACGACTGCGACGGCCTCGCCGACGGCTCCGACCCCTGCGTCGAGCTCTATGGGACGGCCGCCGACGCCAACGCCAACGGCGCCGGCGACGCCTGCGACCCCTACGGCGACAGCGAATGCGGCCGCTGGGACGTGGCATACTCCCCGGGCGGCGGCATGACCGCCACCATCGACGAAGCCAGCAAGACGCTGTCTTGGGACTGGCTCGACCCGGTCTGCAACTACCTCGCCCCCACCGTCCCGACCTGGAACAACCTGCACAAGGTCGAGGCGACCCGCTACGGCCAGCGCACCAACTCGGACGCGGCCCTGGGCACCGGCACCACGCGCGCCCTGCCGTTGCAATGGTGCACCCGGTACCAGGCGCAAGTCGAGACCAAGGACGCCGTCAACGAGGCGCTCTACGGCCGCAACGTCGCCGAGGCGTTCTGGACGGAGCGCGGCGACAACAAGAACGCCCGCGCCTTCCCCTTCACCGACACCACGACCCCCACCAAGCCGCCCAACGCCCCGTGGGTGGACGCCGGCTACCAGCCCGACTACCGCGCCAGCACCCACAGCGCCCGCCTGGCCTGGAACATCGACCAGAACGACTGCCGGCCCACCCGCTACGTCGTGGAGACCACCATCGGCGCTTACCACAAGTCCTACACGGTCCCGGTCGGCGAGCACTCCCTCACGGCCGGAGTGGACCTCGAGCCCGTCGGCGACTGCGAGCTGGTGGACATCCGCGTCACGCCCCACAACAGCGTCGGCGCCGGCACGCCCCTGCTGATGTCCTGGCGCGCCCCGAGCTCGGCGGGCGAGTACACCGGCCCGCCCACCGACGTCACGCTCTCGGTGGACAGCCACGACGCCGCCTCGCACCGCTACCTGCTGCGCATCAGCGCCATGCCCAACTGCGGCGAGCGGCTGGAGCTGCACCGCGTCGACGGCACCTTCCCGCAGAAGATCGCGGACTGGCCGAGCAACTCGCTCACGCTGTACGTCTACGAGCCCATCTGCCGCGACGGCATCTTCCAGACCTTTGGCGTCACGATGCACGAGTGGCGCGGCAGCAACCCGGTGGACCTCGCCGGCTCGACCGACAACTACGCCGACTCGCCCCAGCACCCGTGCGACTTCTACTCGTCCGCCTCGGCGTGCGACATGGAATGGTACAACGCGCATACGGCGCCCTACGCGCCCATCAGGGCGCTGCCGTTGTCCGGCCGCCACCCGGCCCCCTCGCCGAGCTGGACGCTGGACTGGGCCAACGACGGCTGCAACTACAAGCACGTCATCGGCTACCACGACCTCACGGCCGACCCGGACAGCCATGCGCCGTGGACGTTCCTCGGCATCTACTACGACCACTTCATCCCCGCCGGCAAGGTCGGGCACGGGACCGGCTCGTGGGCGCTGCACGAGGGCCTGCTCGCCTGCCACCAGTACGAGTACTCGACGCTGACCTACAAGCCGGACGAGGCGTGGACCTACGACACCATGAGCCCCGGCGACGACATTCCCTACTACTGGCTGCCAGGCACGCCGCGCCTGCTCAAGGCCTACCACTGGATCCCGGAGGCGGTCGGCCTGTTCTCGGGCACGGTCGCCCGGGAGGGCAGCGACCTGCGCATCACGCTGTCGTTCGCGCAGGAGAACTCCGCCAACTGCGCCGACTACCACCCCACAGTCTACTCCAGCACGAACCCCGCGGGCCCCTACTCGGCCGGCTGGGGCTTCTCCATCCTGGACTACACCGAGACCTACACCGATGGCGTCGTGAGCGGCTACAGCATCAAGGTCCCAGGCTGGTCGCTGGTTCCCTGCCAGACGCGCTACCTCAAGGTCGGCGTGGGCAACAACCCCGCCGTTCCGCCCTACACCTACAGCATGACCGCCTTCACCACGGACCACCTCCAGGTCACGGTGCCGGACGACTCGGCCCCCGTGGGCCTCACGGCCTCCTACGACGCCGGCCTCAACCAGGCCACGCTCTCCTGGGCCGCCGGCTCCGCCTGCCCTGAGCGCTACGACGTCGAGTACAACCTCGCCAGCGAGGGCGCATGGTATCCGCTGGGCTCCACGACGGGGACCTCGCTCACGCACCCCGGCCTGGTGGCCTGCGGCGCCTACAGCTACCGCGTCACCTCCCACAACGGAGGCGGCGGCAGCGGCACCTCGGGCGTCGTCGGCGTCACGGCCGCCCCCCAGGCGCCAAGCGCGCCGGGCGGCGTCACGGCCACGCTGGGCGCCTCCGGCGGGGTCCACGTCGCGTGGGCCGCCGCGACCCCCGCGGGCGACTGCGCCATCGACCAATACCGCGTGTACCGCGGCACCAGCCCGGACCCGTTCCACACGGGCACCGTCATCGCCACGGTGCCGGGCACGGTCACCTCCTGCGAGGACACGCTGCCCAACCCCTCCGACGCGACGAACTACTACCAGGTCGTCGCCGTCACGGCCGGGCTGGACTCGGACCCGTCGGAGACCGCGACGTTCCACATGGACACGCCGGCCCCGCTGCCCGTGCCGCTGCCGCCGCTGCCCCTGACCGTGCCGCCCGTCGTGGTGCCGCCCGTGCCGGTGAGCCTCGGCGGCTGAGGGAGCGCAAGCCTGAAGGGAGCCGGCGCGGCATGGGGAGCGTGCGCCTCGCCGCCCTCGCCCTCGTGCCCGCCCTCCTCCTGGCCGGCTGCCTGTCGCCGTCGCCCGCGTTCGCCCGCGAGCAGGCCTCGGCCGCCCCGGCCGCCACCGAGCAGGCGCTCGGCCCCGGCGGCGCCGCCCGCGCCCAGCTCGTCGTGCTGCGGCTCGACGACCCCGCGGTGCGCATCGGCGTCGAGGGCGAGACCGTCTACCACCAAGGCGACGCCTGGACGACGACGCTGCGCTACACCCGGCTCGAGGGCGAAGGCGGCAACCTCACCGCCGCCGCGCAGGCCGCCCGCATCGCCATCGCCTGCACGCCCGAGCGCGTCGTCGTGCGCGTGGCCGACGGCGAAGGCCTCGGGCTGAAGGACGCCGACGCCGAGACCGCCAACCCCGTCGCGGCCTGCCGCCCCGCGCCCGCCGACGCCGAGGCGTTCCGCGCCGCCGTCCAGCGCGTCCTGGCCGACAACCCCCGCCTGGCCGCCGAGCTGACCGCCGTCTCCGGCGACCGCAGCTTCCCCCGCATGGCGCTCAAGGACGCCCAATGGCAGCGCGACGGCACCATCCACGCCACCTACGACGCCACCGAGGGCGACCGCACCGTGCCGCTCGATGCCGTCGTGCGCGACGCCCGCCTCCAGCGCACCCACGCCGTCGTCGAGGCCGACGGCTCCTCCGGCGAGGCCACCGTGACCTACCTCTACGGCGAGCGCGACCCGGCGCCCGGCTGGCGCGGCGCCGCCACGCTCTAGCGCGACGCGGCCTGCACCAGCGGCGCAAGCTCCGCGTAGGCGCGCTCCGCCGCCTCACGGTCGGTGGTCTTGAGGAGCACCTTGCCGTTGTCGTAGCAGCTCGACTCGACGCCCTTGCGGACGATGAGGATGATGCTGGCGTCCACCACCACCGTGTAGCCGGCGCCCGCCAGCGCGGCCTTCAGCCGGCGCATGTCGACGCGACGCAGCGGCTCCGGGGTCGCGGTGAAGCCCGCGGAGGTGGCGCACGGCCGCAGCAGCGTCACGGCCGCGCCGACGGCGGCGCCCCCTAAAACCCGTCGCCGCGGGCCGCGCGCCGGCGGTTGCCGCGAAGGCGGCCTTCCAAAGCGCCGCGCCCATGCTGCCGGCCTGGTGCAACCCATGGCCCGCAACTCCCGCAGCAACAGCAACAACAGCCGCTCCAGCGAGCGCTCCACCGGCCGCCGCGCCGGCGCCACCACCGCCGAGCAGGACCGCATGACGGACTCCTCCTGGGGCAGCGGCGAGGGGCAGGTCCACGCCCACCGCACCGCCAAGATCGTCGAGCTGGTGTGCAGCAGCACCGACTCCTTCGAGCGCGCCATCCAGAACTGCCTGGAGGACGCCCGCGAGACCACCCGGGGCATCACGGGCGCGTCGGTGGAGGGCATGAGCGTCAAGTGCCGCGACGGCGAAATCCTGGAGTACAAGGTCAACCTGAAGGTCAGCTTCGGGGTCGAGCGGACCGAGGAGCCTTAGATTCTACGGACCCCTGGACACAGATTCCACAGAGCGCCCCACCTGGACACAGATTCCACAGAGCGCCCCCTGACACAGATTCCACAGATCTCTGAGGGAATCTTCCGAATCTGTGCAAATCAGTGCTCGTCGCGCGCCGCCGACTGGACACAGATTCCACAGACGTTCTGTGGGAATCTTCTGAATCTGGGGAAATCAGTGCTGGTCGCGGGGCCGCCGAGTGGACACAGATTCCACAGAACCCTGGCTTTGGGCCTGGCGGGCCAGCAACAAATTCCACAGACCCTCTGCGGGAACCTTGGCCGGCCCGAGCGAAGGCAAGGCCTGAAGTCGCCCACCCCGTCGCACGGCCCGTGAAGGCGGTCCTTCTGCTCTCCGGCGGCTTCGATTCCCCCGTAGCTGGCCGGATGCTGCTGCGCCAAGGCGTCGGCCTGGAGGCGCTCCATTGCAGCTTCGAGCCGGTCACCGACGACGCCTCCGTCCGCAAGGCCGAGGTGCTCGCTCGCCAGATGGGGCTGTCCCGGCTGTGGGTGGCGCGCATCGGCGAGACGCTGGGCCGCATCCCGCACGACCGCGACGCGCACCGCTACTACTTCCTTCTCCAGAAGCGGCTGTTCTACCGGCTCGCCGACGCGCTTGCGGACCAAGTGGGCGCGGACGCCATCGCCACCGGCGAGAACCTCGCCCAGGTGAGCAGCCAGACGCTCTCCAACCTGGTGACGCTGGAGGCGGCGGCCAAGCGCCCCGTGCTCCGGCCCGTGCTCGGCCTCGACAAGACCGACATCATCCGGCTCGCCAAGGCGTGGGGCTCGCACGACACCAGCGTCGGCCCCGAATTGTGCGACCTGCTGGGCCCGCGCCACCCGGCCACCTCCAGCGACCGCGACGTCGTGGCCGCGGCGGAAGGCCGGCTTGCGCTGGGCGAGGGGTTGCCCGAGATCGTCGAAATCCCCCTGGAACACCCCAGGGCCGGGTGAACGGCGGCCCCAGGGCGCCCCGGTTGGGGGTTGTCAGCGGGTCTTGCGGCGGGCGCGCGCCAGCAGGGCCGCCACCGCCACCGCCGCGAACGCGAGCGGGGCGGGCGAGGCCTGGCTCTCGCCGGCCGGCCCCGTGCCGCCGCTCGAGGTGAGTGGGCGGCTGGTGGAGCTGGAGGTCGAGGGCGGCTGCACGGGCGGCTTCTCGGGGTCCGGCGCGGCCCAGGGGACCAGCACGAAGCTGGGCTTGGCGGCCGCGAAGTACTCGAGCTGGGCGAACGCCGCGACGGGGGCGGGCGGATCGGTGATCGGGAAGGGCAGCGGGGCTGGCGTGGGGACGTCGCCGGGGGCCGGGTCGAGGCGGAAGGCGAGCACCAGTTGGCTGGTGGCGTTGAAGGTGGTGTCGAGCGGGGGCAGGAACTTCCACAGCGGGGCCTTCAACAGGAACGGCGCGAGCTGTGCGTACTCGTAGAACACGGCCTGGAGGGCGGCGTTCTGCGGGTTGGCGGGGTCCACGGTCGGCACCGGCGGCACCAGCAGGGCGGGGTCCGGCGTCTTGTTGTAGTCCACGTCCAGGTTGAAGGTGGCCTCGGTCAGGCTGCGCAGGGTGCCGTCCTCGTGCGACTCGTACAGGATGACGGTGAGGTTGCCGTGCGCGACGGCGGAGGCGCCGGCCCAGATGCCGATGAGCGGGGAGCCCTTGATGCGGGCCTGGGCGCCGATGTCGCCGGAGGAGGTGAACTTCACCGGGGCCGCGGCGTCTGTTGCGGGCAGCACCAGCCGGGTCTGCGCGGTGGTCGCGTTGGGGCGGTTGTCCGGCTGGACCGTGTAGCGCAGCAGGATGCCGTCCAGGACGGGGTTGCCGCCGCCGACGGGGCCGGCCGGCGTGGGGACGACGGGGGCCTGCGGGTCAGGGTCGCGCAGGAAGTAGAGCTGGGGCGCCGCCAACGCCTGGGCGCCGGGGGCCAGCAGCAGCATCGCGAGCCCAAGCACGGCGACAGAGGGGGCAAGGCGGCTCATCGACCGGGTTGGGCACGGCCTGGGATTTAAGCACTTGCGGCCAAGTCCTTAAATGTCGGCGCGCGACGGCCGGGAACCGTTTCTTCTGGAAGGGGCCAGGTTACGCCCCAGCGCCCTTTTACAGGTCCGCGGGGTGGACGCGCCGTGAAGTCCAGCCCGGTCCAGAAGGCCGCCGCGACGACCGCCATCCAGGCCCCGATGGGGCAGCGGGTCTACGCCTTCGAGGAGGGCAACGCCAGCATGAAGGCGACCCTGGGCGGCAAGGGCGCCAACCTGGCCGAGATGAGCCGCATCGGCCTCCCGGTCCCGCCAGGCTTCACCATCACGGCGCAGACCTGCATCGAGTACCAGAAGGCCAAGCAGTTCGCGCCGGGCCTTGAGCAGGAGATCTGGACCGCCCTGTCCGCCCTGGAGAAGAAGGCCGGCGCCCGCTTCGGCGACCCCCAGAACCCGCTCTTGGTGTCGGTGCGCTCCGGCGCCGCCATCTCGATGCCCGGCATGATGGACACGGTGCTGAACCTGGGCCTCAACGACGCCACCGTCGAGGGGCTTGCCAAGCTCACCCAGAACCCGCGCTTCGCCTACGACTCCTACCGCCGCTTCCTCACCATGTTCGGCGACGTCGTGCTGGGCCTGCCCCACCACGGCTTCGAGGACCGCCTCAAGGCCGCCAAGGCCCGCCTCGGCACCGACCGCGACACCCAGGTCCCCGCCGAGGCGCTCCAGCAGCTCTGCGAGGACTACAAGGCCTACATCCGCGAGAAGTCCGGCAAGCCGTTCACCCAGGACCCCAAGGAGCAGCTCAAGCTCGCCATCGAGGCCGTGTTCCAGTCGTGGAACAACAAGCGCGCCATCACCTACCGCGACCTCAACAAGATCCCGCACGAGATGGGCACCGCCGTCAACGTCCAGATGATGGTGTTCGGCAACATGGGCGACGACTGCGCCACCGGCGTCGCCTTCACCCGCGACCCCTCCACCGGCGAGAAGGTGTTCTACGGCGAGTTCCTCCGCAACGCCCAAGGCGAGGACGTCGTCGCCGGCATCCGCACCCCGCGCCCCATCACCCACCTCGGCGACGAGATCCCGTCCGCGCACAAGGAGCTCCTCGCCATCGCCGCGAAGCTCGAAGGCCACTTCCGCGACATGCAGGACGTCGAGTTCACCGTGATGAAGGGCAAGCTGTACATGCTGCAGACCCGCACCGGCAAGCGCACCGGGTTCGCGGCCGTCCGCATCGCCCTCGAGATGATCGACGAAGGCATCCTCAAGCCCGAGGAGGCCCTGCTGCGCGTCGCCCCCGACCAGCTCAACCAGCTGCTGCGCCCCATCTTCAGCCCCAAGGAGAAGGAGGCCGCCGTCAAGGCCCACCGCATCCTCGCCAAGGGCCTCAACGCCGGCCCCGGCGCCGCCACCGGCCGCGTCGTGTTCACCGCCGACGACGCCGTCGAGTGGCGCCGCAAGGGCGAGCAGGTCATCCTGGTGCGCGACGAGACCAGCCCCGAGGACATCCACGGGATGCACGCCTCGGAGGGCTTCCTCACCGCCCGCGGCGGCATGACCAGCCACGCCGCCCTCGTCGCCCGCCAGATGGGCAAGGTGTGCGTCGCCGGCTGCTCCACGTTGCGCATCGACCAGCGCGCCAAGGCCTTCGCCGTCGGCGACCGCCTCGTGCGCGAGGGCGAATGGCTCTCCATCGACGGCTTCACCGGCGAGGTCATCCTCGGCAAGGTCACCACCCTCCCCTCGGAAGTCGTCCAGGTCCTGGTCGACAAGACCCTCGCCCCCGCCGAGGCGCCCGTCTACCGCATGTTCGACCGCCTGCTCACGATGGCCGACGGCGTCCGCAAGCTCCGCGTCCGCGCCAACGCCGACCAGCCCGACCAGGCCGACACCGCCATCGCGTTCGGCGCCGAAGGCATCGGACTGTGCCGCACCGAGCACATGTTCTTCGGGCCCGGCAAGATCGAGCACATGCGCGAGATGATTCTCGCCGAGACCCGCCCCGAGCGCGAGGAGGCCCTCAAGCAAATCCTCCCGCTCCAGCGCGCCGACTTCGAGGGCATCTTCCGCGCCATGGGCGACAAGCCCGTCACCATCCGGATGCTCGACCCGCCGCTCCATGAGTTCCTCCCCCACGAGGAGCGCGAGCAACGCCAGATGGCCCTCCTGATGGGCATCGGCCTGCCCGAGCTGCGGGACCGCATCGAGAGCCTCCGGGAAGCCAACCCCATGCTCGGCCACCGCGGCTGCCGCCTCGGCATCACCTACCCCGAGATCACCCGCATGCAAGCCCGCGCCATCCTCGAGGCCGCCTGCGCCGTCGCCCGCGACGGCATCCAGGTCAAGCCCGAGATCATGATTCCCATCGTCGGCCACGCCTCCGAGTTCAAGCACCAGGAGACCCGCGTGCGCGACGAGGCCCGCAAGGTGTTCGCCGAGCAAGGCATCGAGGTCCCTTACCTCGTCGGCACCATGATCGAGTTGCCCCGCGCCGCCTTGACGGCCGACGAGATCGCCGACCCCGCCCGCGGCAACGCCGAGTTCTTCAGCTTCGGCACCAACGACCTCACCCAGACGACCCTGGGAGTCAGCCGCGACGACGCCGCCACCTTCATGGGCCACTACCTGGAGCACAAGATCGTCCCCGCCGACCCGTTCTCCACGCTGGACCAGTCCGGCGTCGGGCAGCTCGTAGAGATGGGCACCCAGAAAGGCCGCAAGGCGCGCCCGCAACTGAAGGTCGGGATTTGCGGCGAGCACGGCGGCGACCCCGACTCGGTGAAGTTCTGCCACCGGACTGGCCTTGATTACGTGTCTTGCTCGCCGTACCGGCTTCCCATTGCACGGTTGGCGGCGGCGCACGCGGTGCTTGAGGAACGGCAGAAGAAGTAGGGCTCAGCCCGCCGTCCCCACCTGCTTCGACAGCACCGGCGCCCCCGCCGTGTGCGCCGCGCCGCGAATCTCCTCCAGCGACCCCACGCCCTCGGCCTCCATCCAGGCCGTCAGGTCGCCTGCAATCCGCCGGAACACGCCCCATCCCTCGTGCATGACGGCTGTGCCGACCTGGAACGCACTGGCGCCTGCCAACGCATACTCCACCACGTCCCGCGCGGTGTAGATGCCGCCGCTCGCGACGATCGGAACGCCCAGCCCGGCGGCATGGCAGTCCCAGACCGCCCGCAGCGCGACCGGCTTCAACGCATGGCCGGACAAGCCGCCGACGCGGTTCCCCAGCACCGGCCGCCGCATCTCCGGGTGGATGGTGATGGCCTTCAGGGTGTTCGTCGCCACCAACGCGTCCGCGCCCGCCTCGACGGCCACCTTCGCCAGCCGCGCGACGTTGTCGGTGTTGGGCGTGAGCTTGACCCAGACCGGGACTTGGACGGCGGCCTTGACGGCCTGCACCACCTCGGACAAGCGGGCCGGGTCGCAGCCGATCTCGGAGCCGTAGCCCTTGGCGTGCGGACAACTGACGTTCAGCTCCAACGCGGGCGTGCCGAGCGCCGCCATCTTGCGCGCCGCCTCCGCGAACTCCTCCGCGGTGCCGCCGAACACGCTGCCGACCAGCACCGCGCCGCCCTTCTTCGCGACCGCGACCTCCTCGGCGAAATGGTCGAGCCCGGGGCCGGGCAGTCCCATCGCGTTCAGCAGGCCGCCCTCGACCTCGACGACGTTCGGGCCGGCGTGGCCCGTGCGCGGCTGGAGGCTCATGGACTTCGTGACGACGCCGCCGACGCCCTCGCGGGCCGCGCGCGCCATGCTGGCGCCCGTCTCGTTCAGGATGCCCGAGGCCAAAAGCAGCGGGTTGGCGAAGGCGACGCCAGTGACGGTCGTCCGCAGGTCCACGGGGGCGGCAGGCCGGGGCCGGACTTGAATCAGCACGCCCGCCGGCGCCGGCGCACGACCAACGCGGCGACGACGCCCGCCACGAGCGCCACGATGCCGGCCACCACCCAGCCGTTGGCCGCAAACGCCGCCCCCAGCCCCGCGCCGCCCAGGCTCCAGAGCAGCCCCAGCCCGCACGCCGGGCACAAGAGCAGCGCGAACAGCCACTTGGCGCGGGCCTCCTCCACGCCCTCTGTCAGGGACCACTCCCTTAAAGCGGTCGGGGCCGTGGCTGCGCTGTGCCCCGCCCGGTGTGGACCGACCGTGCCCCCGACGCCGCAGCCGTCGCCGCCTACCTGGAGGAGCACGGCAAGCCCGGGACCCTGAAGTTCGAGCCCGTGGCCCTCCCGCCCGGCACCGACATGGCCGTGCTGCACCAGGCCGCGTTGCTGCGCGCCCGCACCCAGCTGGCCCAGTCGCACGCCGAGGCCGACCGCATCCTCGCCCAGGAGGTCCGCGCCATCGACGACCTCGTGCGCACCGCCAACCTCCTCGTCGAGCGGCTGCGCGAGTGGTATGCCCTGCACGCTCCCGAGGCCACCCGCGCCGTCCCCGACGCCGAGCAGCTGGCCCGCCTGGTCGCGGACCAAGGCGACCGCACCGCCGTCATGGCCGCCCTCGACATGGCCACCGCCGCGACCACCAGCCTCGGCACCGACCTCGACCCCGCCGACCTCGCCGTCCTGCAAGGCTTCGCCGGCGCCCTCAAGGCGGTCCACGAGTCCTGGCGCAGCCTCGAGGCCCGCGTCACCGACCTCATGGCGACCGTCGCCCCCAACGTCGCGAGCGTCGTCGGCCCCGTCCTGGGCGCCCGCCTCATCGCGATCTCCGGCGGCCTCACCCGCCTCGCCACCTGGCCTTCCGGCACGGTGCAGTTGCTGGGCGCCGAGACCGCGCTGTTCCGCCACCTCAAGGAGGGGACCCGCCCGCCCAAGCACGGCATCCTGTTCCAGCACCCGTCGGTCCACCAGGCCCCGCCGTGGTCCCGCGGCGCTGTTGCCCGCGCCCTCGCCCTCGCCGCCGCCACGGGCGCCAAGGCCGACGCCTTCACCAAGAACGACCTCCGCGACTTCCTTGCCAAGCAGCTCGCGGCCGACATGGAGCGCATCGCCAAGCGCAAGCCGGCGCCGCGCCCCCGCTTCGACCCGCGCCAGAAGGGCGGCCGCCCGGCGTTCCCGCAACGGGGCCCGAGCCGCGGGCCGCCGCGCGACGGTCCGCGCTCGTTCCCGCCCCGCGACGGGCCCCGGTCCTACCCGCCGCGGGACGGTCCCCGCGCGCCGCCGCCGCGCGACGCGCCACGGGACTTCCCGCCCCGCGCGCCGCCGCCTCGGGACGGCCCTGGCCCCGGCGGCCCGCCCCGCGACGGGCCCGACCGCCGGCCGTGGAAGAAGAAGCCGCAGGGCGCGTTCCGCTCCGACAACGCGCCGGCGCGCCCGCCCGGCCGGGGAGGTGGCTGAGTGCGCGGCCTGCAAGCGTTCGGGTGCTACGAGGACAAGGGCTTCCTCTGGACCGAGAACAAGGTGCCGGGCCACGCGGTCTACGGCGAACGGCTGCGCAAGGCCGGCGCCAAGGAGTACCGCAACTGGAACCCGTTCCGCAGCAAGCTCGCGGCCCTGGTCCGCAACCGCCCCGACACGCCCTGGTTCGGCGGCAAGGACGACATCCTCTACCTCGGCGCCGCGTCAGGCACCACGGTGTCGCACCTGTCGGACATCACGGCCGGCACCGTGTTCGCCGTCGAGTTCTCGCCCCGCAGCGTCCGCGACCTCTTGTGGAACGTCGAGCCGCGCAAGAACGTGGTCCCCATCCTGGCCGACGCCGGCGAGCCCGCCCGCTACGCGGCCTACATCGCGCGCCCCGTCGACGTCGTGGTGCAGGACATCGCCCAGCGCCACCAGGTCGAGATTTTCCTCCGCAACCTGCCGTTCCTGCGTCAAGGCGGGCTCGGCATCCTGGTCGTCAAGTCGCGCAGCATCTCGGTGAGCGCCACGCTGACGCAGACCTACGCCAACGTCGAAGGCCAGCTCAAGGCCGCCGGATTGCAGATTCTGTCCCAGGTGGACCTGGAGCCGTTCGAGCAGGACCACCGCGCCTTCGTGGTGAAGAAGCCATGACCTGGGCGCGCGGCAAGAAGGTCCTCGTGACCGGCGGCGCCGGCTTCATCGGCAGCCACCTCGTCGACCGCCTCGTCGCCGACGGCGCCAAGGTCACCGTCCTCGACAACCTGAGCGCCGGCAGCGAGCAGTTCCTCGCCCGCTCCCGCGCCCGCATCGCGTTCGTCCAAGGCGACTGCGCCGATCCCGCCACCCTCGACCGCCTCCTGCCCGGCACCGACTCGGTCTGGCACCTCGCCGCCAACCCCGACGTCCGCAGCGGCGCCGGCGACCCGGGCGCCCACTACCGCGAGAACACCGCCGCCACCTGGCAGGTCCTCGAAGGGATGCGGCGCCACGACGTCCAGCACCTCGCCTTCACCAGCACCAGCACCGTCTACGGCACCGCGTCCACAATCCCGACGCCGGAGTCCTACGGCCCGCTCCTGCCCATCAGCGTCTACGGCGGCGCCAAGCTCGCGTGCGAGGCCATGGCCAGCGCCCACGCCGCCACCTACGGCATGGAGGCGTTCCTGTTCCGCTTCGCCAACGTCGTCGGCCCCCGCAGCACCCACGGCGTCATCGTCGACTTCACCCGCAAGCTGCGCGCCGACCCCAAGGTGCTGGAGATCCTGGGCGACGGCCAGCAGACCAAGTCCTACGTCTCGGTCGAGGACACCGTGGACGCCATGCTGCACGCCGTCGCGCGCGTCCCCGCCAAGCCCGGCGCGTCGCACCCGTTCAACATCGGCAGCCTCGACGCCATCACGGTCGTCGAGCTCGCCCGCATCGTCGAGGAGGTGCTCGGCGTCCGCCCCGCCCACCGCTTCACCGGCGGCACCAAGGACGGCGGCGGCTGGACCGGGGACGTCAAGGTGATGGGGCTCGCCATCGACGCGCTGCGGACGCTGGGCTGGACGCCCAAGCACACCTCGGCGCAGGCGGTGCGGCTGGCCGCGGAGTCGCTGCTGGAGCTTGAGCAGTAGCATCGTTGCCCAGCCCGACAACAAGCCTCAAGACCGCCCGCGCCGCCAACCGCTCCGCCGATGCCAGGGACAACAAGCCTTAGGAGCCGCACCAAGGTCGCGCCCGCAATGCGTCGGACAGGCCTCCTGTTGGCCATGGCGGTGGTCGCGCTGCTGGTGGCCGTGCAGGCCCGCGAGCTCGGCCCCCACGCCACGGTCGAGGAGTCCACCTGCTGGGAGTGCCACTCCTCCTGGACGCCGCCCCTGAAGGCCGTCGCCGTCCTGATTCCCCCCGACAAGGTCGAGGCCGCCGTCGGCGAGCCGTTCGAGTACAAGGTCCAGCTCCAGAACACCTGGCGCGCCGGCGTCGTGTTCGCCTCCCCCACCCTGGACCTGTCCGGCGCCCCAAGCCTGCGCTTCGCCGGCGGCCATGCGCCGATCGACAACCGCACCTCCGGCCTGCGCATCTCCCCCGTGCTCACGAGCGCCGGCGAGCCGACCGACCCCGTGACGACCGACTTCTTCCTCCCGCCCGGGGCGACCCGGCTGTTCTTCTCCGTCGTGCCGGTGGACACCAACCCGAACACCGCGCCCAACCTCGTCATGGTCGTCCAGCCGCCGTCGGGCGCCGCCCTCGAGTTCGACGACGCCGGGCCCGGCCTCCCCGAGGAGCATGGGTTCACGGGGGCCGAGCTGGCCGCCATGGGCTCGGGCACCTACAAGGTCGGCGCCTCCTTCACGCCCGTCGCCGCCAACCCGCCCAACGTCCCCGGCACCCCGGTGCTGACCCCGGTGGACTTCGACGTGGTGGAGCAGGCCGAGTTCGACACCGCCGGCCTCACCAGCCTCGGCTTCAGCCGCGCCGAGACCGTCAACGCCGGCCTCAGCGCCCTTTACACCTGGACCCTGGTGGCCGCCGCCGAGCCCGCCCAGCCCGAGGAGATCCGGCTGTTCGCCAACGTCACGGCCTACTACGACCACCTCGCCTCCACGCCGCCCACCGGCGACGACGACAACGTCACCCACCTCTCCGTGGTGGCCGTCAAGCCCGGCGGCGGCATGGTGCAGCTCGTCAACGAGAACGCCGTCATGGTGCGCCCCGAGACCATCGACTCGGCCACCATCGTCACCGTCTCCGAGGCGGTCGGCTACGCCGCGGCCTTCCTGCTGCTCTCCAGCATCTGGAGCGGCGGCATGTTCGGCAAGGCCACCCGGCGCTCCCTCAACGGCCTCTTCGGGTCCGCCAAGCGCCGCGTCGCGTTCCACAACTTCCTGTCCTACGGCCTGACCCTCGCCGCCGCCGTCCACACGGTGCTGTTCATCGTCGAGGCCTCCTACGCGTGGGGCTGGGGCCTGCTGTGGGGCGGCCTCGGGCTGCTTGCGATGCTACTGCTCGGCGTCACCGGCGCTTTGCAAGTCCCGATGGTGCGGAAGTGGAACTACGCCACCTGGCGCTGGACCCACTACGGCCTCACCGTCGCGGCCATCCTGTTCACCGTCGTGCACATCTTCCTCGACGGCAAGAACACCGGCCCGATCCAGGAGCAGCTCAAGTGGACCGGCGACCCGCTCCGGGACCTGGGCGAGGCGGCGGTGGCGGCGGTCGTGCGGCTGTTCTGAGCGGACGGACGCAGAGTCTCCGGCCATCTGTGGAATTCCGCCCTAGGCCCCGCCAGGTCCAAAGTCAGGGTCTGTGGAATCTGTGTCCAGTCGGCGGCCCCGCGACGAGCACCGATTCCCTCAGATTCGGAAGATTCCCACAGACCCTCTATGGAATCTGTGTCTAGTCGGCGGCGCGCGCGACGAGCACTGATTTCCCCAGATTCAGAAGATTCTCACAGATATCTGTGGAATCTGTGTCCAGGGGCGCCCTGTGGAATCTGTGTCCAGAGCGGCGCTTTGCGGGTCAGCCGACGCGCCAGGCTCGTTCGACAACCGCTAAAAGAGGGGTGCGTCGTGGAACCGCCATGCGCCTCCTGGCCGCCCTTGCCGCCTTGACCGTCCTCGTGGTCTTCCTGGGCGGCTGCTCGAACCCGCCAACCCAGGGCGAGCGCGTCGAGGGGCGGACCCGCGAGTTCGTGCTGGAGGTCGCGGCCGGCACCAGCAACACGGCGGCGCTGTACGAGCTCAACGACGGCAACCAGTCTCGCGTCGTCGCCATCACGTTCCGCGACGCGGACCAGCAAGACGAGGCCATCCCCAGCCCCGAATTGCGCGTCCAGGAGGGCGACACGGTGCGCCTGACCATCCGCAACAGCAACCCGCTCGGCCACACCTTCCACCTGCACGGCGGCCTCATCCCGTGGGACCAGGACGGCGTCGACTACCTCACCCAGATGCCCATCATGGCCGGCGAGGAGCGCACCTACGTCTTCGAGAACATGAAGGCCGGCACCTACTGGTACCACTGCCACGTCGACGGCGCCCACCACATCGACTTCGGCATGTACGGCGCCTTCATCGTTGAGGAGCGCGAGCCGCAATACCACTTCGACCGGGAGTACGTCGTGCTCTTGGACGAGATGGACAACTGCCACGTCCACGGCAACCTCGACCCCGTCACCGGCGGCGAGCAGAGCGGCGCCCTGTTCGTCAAGGGCGACTGCACCGAGCGCTTCATCCAGGACTACCTCGCCCAGAACCAGGTCGGCAACCAGGCCGGCAGCCAAGTGCCACAGCCCGTGAAGGACGCAAGCTGCCCCGCCATCGAGGACTTGCCGGAGGTGACCGACGAGGAGAAGCGGGTCAAGGACCAGCTCATGACCGTCATGGGCTGCGTCACCCACGGCCACGGCAACCCGCCCCTGCAGCAGACGCCGCGCTCCTGGTGGTTCGAGACCGCCCCGGTCTACACGCCGCTCTACAACACCTTCCTGGTCAACGGCAAGGCGTTCCCCGACACCCCCGTGTTCCACGTCGAGGAGGGCGAGGTCGTGCTGTTCCGCCTCATCAACGCCGGCAACCAGATGCACTCCTGGCACCCGCACGGCCACAACATGCAGGTCACGCACCGCGACGGCTACGCCCTGCCGGCCCCCTTCACGGTCGACACCCTGACCATCGGCCCCGGCGAACGCTACGACGTCCTCATGACGATGGACAACCCCGGCCTCTGGATGGTGCATGACCAGAATGGGTTGGCCACCATGAACGACGACCAGCACCCGGGCGGCATGATGGCCTGCTTCGCCTACGACGGCTTCCGCGGCGTCGCGGCCTCCGAGCTCCACCGCGCCCTCGACTGCAACATCGCGGCGATGCGCATCATGGGCGACGAGCACCAGCACTGACGGCTCCAAGGCATGACCACACCCCTTTTGTGGGGTCCACGGCCATGCGAGCCCAATGGCAGACCTGACCTGGCTCGACGTGGTCGTCATCGGGGCGGTCGGCACCGTCGGCTTCACGCTTCTGTGCTACTGGTTCTCGAGCATCATGGCCAAGCGCAACTGGAGCTACCAGGTCAAGGCGAAGCCGAAGCGGCCGCTAGAGCCCAAGTAGTTCCATTCGCACCCTGGCAGCCTCATCTAGTCGCCTGCCCGGTGCCGGGGCGTGGAGCTAGAGGAATGGATTCAGCTCGCGGTGGCGCATTTCAGGGAGCGCTTCAGTCAGGCGCCCGCTGAGGTTCAGAAGGAGGCCGTCCGATGGCGAGACTTCCGCGCCCCCGTCCAGTTTCTTGCGTTCTCGCGGAAGAATCCACCTTGGCAGTCCTTCATTGCGGTTCGAATCCCGAGGGCGGAGGACGGCAACATCAGGACATGGGGGGACGTTCGAGGCCCCGAACTGAGCAAGACCATGGAGGCCGCATTCGCCCTCCCGTTATGGGACGAATCCCTAGGAGAAGGGATTGAGGAACTGCAGTTCAAGACTTTGCGGGAAATGGGATTTCAGGCGATTGACAGCGTGAGCAGCTATTCCCGGCTTTCATTCCTGATGGACCCGCACAAGTTTGTTCAGACGAACCTCATCTCTGAAGCCTGCACTGTGTTCCATCACATCGGGCCGCTCCAAGAAATCGACCCGAGAGTGTGGATCGACGAAGCCTTCCGCGACGCCGAGGAGCGGGCAAGGATGAGGGCTCCACACGCATCTATCCCAACCCCTTCAAGCACTCTGTCCAGCGTCCCTTCGCCTGAACCCATCCCGCCAGTCCGGGGTGCCTTCCTGCCTGCGAACATCAGGATTGGAAAGGTGGAAAGCAATCGACTCAGTGACTGGTATTGGCCGCGGGACCAGGATTCTTTCCCCGGAGTCTTAGTCTTCAGAGGACAACTGGGCGGTCTGGCAGTCATGGCGACCCACAACGGCTTCATTGGGATTGAAACCCCAGACGAGGCGGCCGCGCATCGATGGTTCAATTTCGTGATGGCAGGTTTACTGAGGGAAGGACTCCCCGCGGCAATCGTCCGAAATAGGGACCTTGCTTCGGTCTATCCGCCCCCTGATTCGAGTCCGAGTTGGGGCGGCTCCTATCCTTCGAACGGACGACGTGGAAGGGATGCCTTTGCCCAGCATCGTGTCACAAACCAAGAATTCGAGCGCGTGTTGTGCCACGCAGAGGAACTTTCACGGATGGCCTATGCGGACAAGATTCCACTGTTTTTGGAGGCACTGACGCACTTGGAGAGCCAAGAAGCCGCCCAGTCGTTCCTGTTTTCTTGGTCTATCATCGAGACCAAGTTGGCCGAAATCTGGCAAGCCTTTCTTGCATCCAAAGGCGTCTCGAACCGCCGTCGAGAAAAACTCGAAGGGACTGACTGGGATGTTGACGTCCGCTGCGAAGTGCTGCAACTGGCGGGTATGTTGCAAGCAGAACTGTTCGAACAGTTGCGGCCCATCCGTGGGATTCGGAACAAGTTCGCGCATGGCGATCCGACAGTGACGGAAGGGCAGGGGCGTCAAGCCTTGGATTTGGCGGAAACTTTGCTCGTGGGTGATGGTCCCCGACTTCGAGGACTTCCCCAGCCTACGCCGAACGACCCTTTTTTCCTGCTTTGATCATCTGTGTCAGTCCAACGCCGCCAGCGCCCGCTGCGCCAAGACCCCCATCGGCGCGTCCGCGTCCAGCACCACGAACCGCTCCGGCTCCTCGCGCGCCAGCGCCAGGTACTCCGCCCGCACCTTCCCCAGGAACGCCGCCTTCTCGTAGGCCGTGGCGGCGCCGCGCGCCGCGATGCGGGAGACGGCCTTGGCCGGGTCGCTGTTGAACAGCACGACGCGGTCGGGCATGGGGCACCAGCCGTCGTGCAGCCCGCGCAGCCACGCCCGCGGCTCCGGCAGCACCCCGGCCAGGGTCACGGCCTGGTACGCGAGGGTGGAGTGGAGGAAGCGGTCGCACAGCACCCGCTCGCCCGCGGCCAGCCGGGCCTCGATCTCGTGCGCATGGCGGGCCCGGTCGGCCAGGAACTGGAACGCGGTCGCCACGGGAGGCCAATGCTCGGCGATGCTGCGGCGCACCAGCTCGCCGGTGGGGCCGTCGGTCTCCTCGCGCGTGGCCCACACCCGCTCGCCCCTGCGGCGCAGGGCGTCGGCGGCGTGGCGCAGCGCGGTGGACTTGCCGGACCCGTCGATGCCCTCGAAGGCGACGAAGCGCGGCGTGGGCGCGGGCGTGGGCACGCGCGTTCCGCCTACTCGAGGTGGCTGTGGACGCCGCAGTAGCGGGAGCCGTAGCGCGGGGTGTTCTGGCAGGGGTCGCCGAACGGGTCGAGCGCGGGGCAGGTGTTGGTGCGGGCCGGGGGCGCCGCCTTCTTGGGGGCGGCCGCCGCCTTGGCGGGGCGCTTGGCCGGCGCCGCGGCCTTCTTGGCTGCCTTCGTGGGGCGGCGGGCCGGCTTCTTGGCGGCCTTGCTGGGCTTGGCGCGCTTGGCGGCGGCCTTGCGTGCCGGCGCGGACGCCTTCTTGGTGGCCTTGGAGGCCGCCTTGCGGGAGCCCGAGCTCTTTCGGGAGGACGTCTTCTTGCCGCGGACCGTCGCCATATGGGACCGAGGGGCAATGGGAAATCCGAGTTTAAAAGAGGAAGGGCTTTGGCGAGGCCGTGCCCGGGCGGCGTTTCGACGAGTTCCAGGTCGGGCAGGCCATCGAGCACGCCGAGCGGGTGGCCGTGACCCTCGAGGACAACGTGGCCTTCTGCCGCCTGACCCGCAACGCCCAGCCGCTTCACCTGGACGCCGCCGCCGCGCGCGACGCCGGCTTCCCCGACGTCCTGGTCAACGGCCTCTACACCCTGAGCACCGCCGTGGGCGTGAGCGTCGCCGACACCACCGCCGGCACCTTGGTCGCCAACCTGGGCTACGAAGGGGTCCAGCACCCCAAGCCCGTGTTCCCCGGCGACACCTTGGCGTTCCGCACCGAGGTCGTGGACAAGCGCCCCAGCAGCAAGCCCGGCCGCGGCATCGTCACCCTGCTGCACACCGTCCGCAACCAGCACGGCGACGAGGTGTGCCGCTTCAAGCGCATCGTGATGGTGGCCGCATGAAGGTCCGCACGCTCCTCTACACGCCGGGCCTGCGCGCCGACCGCCTCAAGACCGCCTGGGCCACCGGGGCCGCCGACATCGTGTGCGCCGACCTGGAGGACGCCGTGCCGCCCATCCAGAAGCAGGAGGCCCGCGACAACGTCGCCGCCGCCTTGCGCGCCGTGCCCGCCGCCCCCGCCTGCCGCGCCGTCCGCGTCAACGCCTGGGGCCAGTCGGAGGGCACGTGGGCCCTTGCCGACCTGGAGGCGCTGGTGCCGGCCCGCCCCGACCTGCTGGTGCTGCCGAAGGTCGAGTCCGCGGCCGGGCTGCTGGCCGTCCAGGCCGAGCTGGAACGCCTCGAGGCCGTCCACAAGGCGCCTCCCATCGGCCTGGTGCCCATCCTGGAGACCGCGGCCGGCGTCGTCGCGGCCCGCGACATCCTGCACGCCAGCGAGCGGGTCGCCGCCGTCTGCTTCGGCGCCGAGGACCTGGCCGCCGACGTCGGGATGCCCCGCACCCGCGACGCCCGCGAGGTGCTGGCCGCCCGCCAATGGGTCGTGCTGTGCGCCACCGCCGCCGGCGTCCCCGCCATCGACATGATCACCGCCGACTATCGCGACCTGGAGCGCACCGCCGCCGAGGCCCGCGAGGCGCGCGCCTTCGGCTTCCGGGGCAAGATGGTCGTCCACCCGGGCCAGGTCGCGCCCGTCCACGCGGCCTTCCGGCCCGGCGAGGCCGAGCTGGCGTGGGCCCGCAAGGTCCTCGCCGCCGTCGAGGCGGCCGAGGTGGGCGAGGGCGGCGTCGTCACGGTGGACGGGCGCATGGTGGACGTTCCCGTGGTCCGGCAGGCGCAGCGGGTCGTGGCCGACGCCGAATGACCGCGGGGGTCTCGGTGGACTCGGTGGATGGGTCGGCGCTTCGCCCGACTTGTCCACCGAACCCACCGAGGAGCCCGAAGACGCAGAGTCCTCAGGGAGCCAACTGGTTCGCCGACGGCCGCTCGATGGTCGCCGTGTAGACGTCCGCCTTGCCGTTGCGGGTGTCCACCCACACCGGATGCGCCGTGCCCGCCGCCGAGTCGAGGTCGCGGTAGTCGCCGAGGAAGATGGCGCCGTTCTGGTGGTGGCTGTACTGCTCGTCGCTTGCGACGTCGCTCACCCGGAGGGCCTTGCTGAACGTCCGGCCGCCGTCGACGGAGTAGGCGTAGTACAGGTCGAACAGGTGGTTGGTGGGGTCCATGCGGCGGTCGTTCCAGGAGAGGTCCACCGTGCCGTCCGGGCCCACGGAGACCGCGGGCATGAACTGGTCGCCGCGGGCGTTGCCGTCGTCGAGCAGCAGGCCGTGAATCCATTGCGAGGTCCAGTTGGCGCCGCCGTCGCGGCTCACGGCGAGCATGGTGCGTCCCAGGCCCGAGGCTGCGTCCATCCAGGTGGCGTACAGGGTGCCGCGGGACGGGCCGTCGCTGCGGTCGATGGCCAGGCTGGGCAGCGCGAAGGTGCGGAACACGCTCCCGTTGAGGGCGGTGAAGCCGTTCATGATGGTGCTGGCGGGGTCGGTGTAGCCGCCGACGGGGACGGGGGCGTGCCAGGCGAGGCCGTCGCGGCTGTGGCTGGCAAGGACGTGGGTGCCGTTGACGCCGAGCATGAACGCGGTGCCGTCGGGGCCGAACTCGACCCAGGGCAGCGCGAGGCTGGTGTGCGCGACCGCGGGCGGGCTCCAGGTGGCGGCGCGGTCCTCCGAGGTGGCGCAGACGGTGGCGGTGGGCACGGGCTGGTCCGGCACCACGAGGTCGTCCGGGTAGGGCGGCGCGTCCGAGTCCTGCGTCAGGGCGGCGTAGTCGTCCGCCAGCGCGCCGGAGGCCCAGTCGTCCTGGTCCCAGCACAGAAGGACGCGGCCGCCTGGGACGCCGGGCAGCGGCGGCGACACGGCGAGCCACTGCTTGTCGTGCTGGAGGCGGGGGCCGAAGGCGACCTCGGACACCGTCGTCCAGGTGTCGCCCTTGTCTTCGGACGCAAGGACGTACATGCTGCTGCAGGTCCATAGCCAGTCGTTGGCGCCGCCCGGAGGCAGCCCGACGCCCGGCAGCAGCTCGGCGCCGGTCTTGGAGCCGGAGGCCGGGTCGCACTGGTACGGCATGACGCTCCAGTAGGCGGTGCCGTCGGGACCCCACGCGACCACCGGATCGGTGGCGCAGTAGAACCGCGACAGCTGCGCGTGCGTCTCCGGCTCGCCGCCCGCGGCCAGGTCGGCGCGGGCCTTCCACGGCGAGCCCATCAGGTTCCCGTTGCTCCAGGAGGCGCCACCGTCGTGGCTGACGTAGATGCCGTCCCACACGCACTCGCCGGCGTAGGGCTGGGTGTAGTCCTTCCCGGTGGCCAGCAGGTTGCGCGCGTCCGTCGGGTCGACCGCGACCGACAGCTCGTTGGCCTGGCGGGTCGGCGGGTCCACCGTCACCTGCTGGTTGCGCACACCGCCCACCATGCGCAGGCGGGCCTCGGGCAACGGCGCTGGCGGCTCCTGGGCGGACTGCATGCAGCCGGCCAGCAAGGGCAGCAGGGCAAGGGCGACGGCGACCGCCCAAGTGGGCTTCATGCCGCAGGCGAGGCGGGTGGCCGCCATCAAAATTGCCTACGCCACGGCCTCCAGGCAACTTATCTAGGACCATCGAATCGGCGCCTCCGCCGGTGACCCCCAGATGACGCGCCCGATCCTCCCTCTCCTGCTTGTCGCCCTCCTGCTTGTCGCCCCCGCGGCCGCCCAGGTCCCCCTCGAGGGCAACGCGACCCTCCTCATCTCCGGCGCCCCCGAGCGCATCGTCGCCAACGGCACCCAGCACACCCAGGAGATCCAGGTCACCTACCAGGTCGCCGAGAACACCTGCGCCGGCGGCAGCGAGACCGTCACCATCACCGTCGCGGCCGAGGCCCAGAACGCCACCGTCGAGGTCCTGCCCCGCACCTTCACCGCCACCGTCGGCCCCACCGAGACCGCCAACGGCGGCGCCAGCTACCCCTTCAGCGCCAGCATCGTGGTCGACGCCGGCGTCGTGGCCCAGGAGACCGAGGTCCCCGTCAACGTCACCGCCACTGCGACCGCCATGACCTGCAGCCTCGCCGTCTTCCAGGGCGCCCCGGCCACCACGGCCGCCGCGGACTACTACGTCGAGTTCTACCCCCTCGGGGGCATCAACACCACCACCGAGGCCGACGAGCCGGTGCCGGGCTTCGAGCTGCCCATGCTGCTGGTGGCCGTCCTGGCAGGCCTCCTCCTGCTGCGCCGCCGCAAGGCCTAGGCAAAGCGTCGCCTCCTCTTCCTTTCTCCTTGTTTTTCGGGCTGGGAACCTCGCTTCGACGGGTCCGTCGACGGGCACTGGTTCCCGCAGATTGGGAAGATTCCCACAGAGCATCTTGTGGAGTCTGTGTCCAGGGAACGCGCGACGAGCACTGATTCGCACAGATTCGGAAGATTCCCACAGACCGTCCATGGGGTTCGTCGTCCAGAAGGCGCTCTGTGGAGTGTTGCGTCCAGAGGGGCTCTGTGGAATCTGTGTCAGTCGGCGGCCCGCGACGAGCACTGATGCTCTCAGATTGGGAAGATCCCCACAGACCGTCTGTGGAGTCTGTGTGTCCAGAGACCATCTGTGGAATCTGTGTCCAGTCGGCGGCGCGCGACGAGCACTGATTCGCACGGATTCGGAAGATCCCCACAGACCGTCTGTGGAATCTGTGTCCAGGAGGCGCGCTGTCCAATCAGACGGGAGCTACTTCGCCCCGTTCGCGTCGAGCCAGGACCCGATTCGCGCCCGCAGCGCCGCGAACGACTGCTCCGAGTGGACCTGATCCTCCGCGATGCCGAAGTGGAAGTCGTAGCCGTGCCCGAGGGCCTCGGCCTGCTCCTGCGGCATCCCTCCTGGGGCGCGCACGAACACCAGGATGGAGAACGCCAGGTCGAGGCGGCGCAGCTGCAGCGCGTCGAACGCGCGCGCCTTCAGCTCCGTCACCGACACGCTGCTGGGCACGACGTCGAGCATCAGCACGGCGCCGTTCTCCAGCTCGACGACCACGTCGGCGTGGTGGCTGGTGGCCATGCCCGACGGAAGGGGCAGCATCAGGTTGTGCTGGGTGCGCACCACCCCGGCGGGGCGGCGCGGGTGCAGCAGGAAGTTCATGCCTTTGGGCTGCTGGACCTTGGAGCCGCCGGCGCCGAACTCGCGGTACACGGCCTCGGCGATGACGCTGCGCGCCAGCGCGATGGCGCCGCCGTCCAGCTCCGCGGCGCGCCTTGCGGCGCCGGGAGCGGGGGCGGCCTCGGCCTGCTGCAGCGTGCGCGCGGTGGGGGCCGCCGCCTCCTGTTGGAGCGCGGTTGCCTGGATTGTTTTCTTGCGAGGAGAAGAAAGCGGCGCGGTCGGCTTGGGCGGGGCCGCGTGCGGCGGGATGGGCGGAACCGGCGGAATCGAAGGGGCGCCGGCCAGGTTCGCGTCGGTGCCGCTGGGCGCCTGCTGGGCGACACTGGAGATTTCACGGTGGTCGCGGTCGAGCACGATGGCGCGGCCGTGGCGCGGGTGCAGCGGCTCGGTGATCACCACGACGTCGTCGTCCCGCAGCGCCTCGAGGATGCGGCGGGTGGCGTCGGTGGCCTTGGGGGGGGCCGCCGCAACAGGAGAGGAAGGCGTCGGCGCGGCGGCCTTCTCGGGTTCGTCGCCGGCCTTGCGGCGCGGCTGCTTGACCTCCTTGAACCCGGTGCGGCCCATCAGGTCGCCCTTCAGGGTCTTCTTGACAATCCGCGTCCCCCATCCCTCCCGATGCCTTGCGAGCCGGCGCGTCGCCATAGGGTTTTGCATGGGAAACCGAGGTGCCGGCCGAGGCCGAAAAACGGCCGCCGGCAATCGATCCTCGCCGTGCATGATTCCCGTGTGGGCCAAAACGGCCCGTTTCCAGGAGGAACGAGCACTGGGGCATAACCGTAAATAGGTCCCATCCTTGGGCGCTTCCAACCACGGATGACAGGAAACGTCCTTCTGGACGCGACCTGGCCATTCCGGGCTACCACATTTGGAGGCTACCACATGGCAAAGGGATTGGACGTCGGCACGATGAACATCATCGCCGCCGAGAGGCACGGTGACAAGACGACGCTCACGCAGCAGCGCAACTCCTTCGTCGAGATTGAGTACTCCGACGTCGCCGAGAAGATGCTGGCCCGCAGCGACGTGCTGTACATCAAGAAGGACAACCAGGTGTTCATCGTCGGTGAGGACGCCCTCAACTTCGCGAACATCTTCAACACCGCGACCCGCCGCCCCATGCAGAAGGGCATCCTGTCGCGCGACGAGAAGTCGGCCATCCCGATGATCCGCTTGATCATCGAGCGCCTGGTCGGCGCCCCGAAGGAGTCTGGCGAGATTCTCTACTACACCTCGCCGGCCCGCCCGGTCGACGCCCCCAACCAGGACGTCCTGTACCACCAGAAGACCATCGAGTCGATCCTGCGCAAGCTGGACTACACCCCCCGCGTGATCAACGAGGGCATGGCCGTCGTCTACTCCGAGCTGGCCGACAACCAGTTCACCGGCCTGGGCGTCTCGTTCGGCGCCGGCATGACCAACATGTGCGTCTCGCACTACGGTCTCCCGGTCATGACCACCGCGGTCGCCCGCGGCGGCGACTGGATCGACCAGCAGGTCGCTGAGGCCACCGGCCACTCCAAGGACCGCGTCACCGCGATCAAGGAGCGCGAGTTCGAGATCAACCCGGAGAACCCCTCCGGCGAGGTCCAGAGCGCCCTGACCATCTACTACGACAACCTCGTCGAGTACGCCATCCGCACCCTCAAGCGCGAGCTTGCGAAGGCGAAGGTCGAGGAAGGCCTCACGATCCCGGTCGCCATCACCGGCGGCACGGCCTCGTGCAAGGGCTTCAAGGACCTGTTCGAGCGCCGCATCTACGAGGCCAACCTGCCCTTCGAGATCTCGAAGGTCAAGATGGCCCGCAGCCCGCTCTACTCGGTGGCCATGGGCACCCTCGTCGCCGCGCGCGCCGAGGAGGCCGAGACCCTCGAGGAGCTCGTCGCCGTCGACAGCAAGAAGTAAGCCGCAAGGCTGAACCCCGCCGCGTGCGGGCCTCCACCTCCTTCCCTCTCCCCTTCCCCGCTCCTTCCTTCCCACTCACCCCCAGCCCCCCTGGTTGGTCTTACCTTCCCCCGCCTCACCGAGGATCGCTCCATGTCAGAACTTGAGAACCGATACAGCGCTTTGTTCGGCACCAAGACCTCCAAGGGCCAGCTCCAAGCAGGATTCTTCCTGCTGGGCCTGGGTGTCCTCCTCGGTCTCGCTGCCTTGACTCTCTTCTTCATCTCGCTGGGCCAGCCGGCCACCGACCAGATTGCCTGGCGGCGCGTCGCGCTGCCCCTCGGCGCCCTGTCGCTGCCCAGCCTCTTCCTGGGCATCACGGTGGCCCTGCCCACCAAGACCGGCCTCCGGGTCGCGTCCTGGGCCGGCTTCAGCGCCACCCTGATGGCGACCATCCTGTTCGTGGTCCACTACCCGAACGAGATCTTCGTGAGCGCCCGCGGCGGCAAGACCGACTACGCCTGGCTCGACGTCGGCCTGTTCGTGATCGGCCTGGGCTTCATGCTCGCGGCCATCATCTCCAGCGTCGTCGGCTACTACCTCGGCCGCCTGCAGGGCACCGCCACCAAGGAGTCCGAGGACGACGACGAGGCCTACGGCCCCGGCTACGAGGTCCCCGACTGGGTCGTCGAGCGCGACATCGAGTACGCCATGAAGAAGTTCGGCGTCGAGCTGGTCGGCTCCTCCGCCAACTCCAGCGCGATGAAGGTCAACATCCCCGACTCCCTCGGCGCCGGCGCCGTCATCGGCGGCCTCGGCAAGGCCCGTGTCGTCCAGGTGGACGCCGCCCAGGTCGACGAAGGCGTCGCCCAGCTCTCGGGCGTCCGCCCCAACAAGCGCGGCGCCCTCCCCGGCGAGTGGGCCGACGAGTCCACCCGCGCCCTCATCGCCTTCCGCAAGCAGAAGGCCGCCAACCCGACCCTCTACACCCCGAAGGTCGGCTTCTGGCGCCGCTTCTGGAACGCGCTGACCGGCCGCAACAAGCCGGCCGCCGCCGCGACCCGCGCGGCCCCGGCGGCCCCCGCGGCCCCGGCCCGCAACGGCAAGGCGCCCGCCGACACCGCGGCCAAGGTCGCGAAGGCGGCCAGCCTGCCCAAGCGCGGCAGCACCGTCGTCATCGAGGACGAACAGCCTCTCCCCAAGGTCAAGAAGGGCGGCTCCAACTGAGAGCCGCCGGCTAGGCGGCGATCGTCATGAGCAAACCCACCCCCTCCTCCGAGGATGCAAAGCAGAGGGCGGCCCGCATGGCGGCCTTCAGCGCCAAGGTCACAGATGAAGAGGACGCGGCCGTTTCCGTCCGCTCCTTCAACGAGGCCAAGTCCGGCTCCGCCGGCAGCAAGGAGTACGACCCCAAGACGGGGAAAGTGAACCTTGCCGCCGGCGGCGGCGCCGCCCCTGGCCCCAAGCCCAACGTCAAGACCATCTCCGACGAGGAGCTGTTTGCCGAGATCGACGCCGCCGTCGAGGCCGAGGAGAAGAAGCACGGCAAGTCCGTGACCCTCCCCGCCGCGCCGGAGCCCGAGCCCGCCCCGGCCCCGAAGCCGGCAGCCCCCGCGGCCCTGTCCGCCAAGCGCCTTGCGGCGATGGCGGCGGCCGCGGTGGACCGCCCGGACGTGCCGGACTCCTCGACGCCCGCCAAGGACGCCGCCGCGAAGCTGGCGAGCCTGGGCGACGTCGAGGTCCAGAAGCCCCGTGCCGCCCGCGTGCAGCACGAGGACGTCGACGAGGCCGCCTTCGAGGTCAAGGCCCCGAAGGCCAAGACCGCCGCCCAGGCCGCCGGCTTCGACGCCGGCGACTTCGAGGTCCAGAAGCCCGGCGCCAAGCCCACGGCGCCCCTCGCGGGCGACGCCGGCACGGTGGACATCCGCGCCCCCAAGCCCCACCACGTCCCCACCGGGACCGGCAAGACCGCCGCCGGCGGCTTCGAGGTCCGCAAGGACGCCGCCGAGGCCAGCCAAGGCAAGATCCGCTCCCCCGCCGACACCGACGACTTCGAGGTCAAGCTGTCGAAGGACGAGAAGGAGGAGTTCCGCATCGTCTCGCCGGCCGACGCCGACGAGTTCGCCGTCAAGTCGGACGCCCAGAGCTCCGAGCTGGCCAAGTCCTCCATGGACAAGGTCGCCGAGGTCTTGGGCGCCGCCACCCCGCTGGAGCTGCCCACCAAGGCCTCAAAGCCGGCCGCCAACCCGCTCCCCAAGGGCCACGCCCAGGTGCGCCGCGAGGAGCGCCGCGAGCTGCCCCGCATGCGCAGCCCCGGCGACGAGGCCGTCGAGACCCGGCGCGACGCCGAACCCAAGGCCCTCCCGAAGATGAAGGGCGCCGGCGACGAGGCCGTCGCCGTCAGGCGCGACGCCGAGTCGCGCCCCGCTGCCCCCAACCTGTCCGCCCTGGCCGGCGCGCACTTCGAGACCCGCCTCGACCGTGAGGCCCGCGACGCCCCGAAGATGCGCAACGCCGCCGACTCCGCCATCGAGGCCCGCGTCGACCGCGAGCACCGCGACACTCCCAAGTTCCGCGCCCCCGGCGAGGCCAAGTTCGAGGCCCGCCAGGACCGCGAGACCCGCGAGGCGCCCAAGCTGCGCGCGCCCGGCGAGGCCAGCTTCGAGGCCCGCGTCGACCGCGAGACCCGCTCCGCCCCCAAGCTCAAGATCCAGGAGACCGAGGTCGAGGCGCGCCAGGACAAGGAGTCCCGCGCCGCCCCCCGCATCCGCTTCGGCGAGCAGGCCTTCGAGGCCCGCCGCGACGCCGAGCCGAAGGCGCTGCCCAAGATGCGCAACGCCGCCGACGAGACCGTCGAGGCGCGCCAGGACGCCGAGGCCAAGCCCCTCCCGAAGCTGCGCAACGTCACCGACGGCGCCCTGGAGGCCCGCCGCGACTCGGAGCACAAGGTGATGCCGAAGCTCCGCAACGTCACCGACGGGGCCGTCGAGGCCCGCCGCGACGCCGAGGCCAAGCCGCTCCCGAAGCTTCGCAACGTCACCGACGAGGCCGTCGAGGCCCGCCGCGACTCCGAGCACAAGGTGATGCCGAAGCTCCGCAACGTCTCCGACGACTCCCTGGAGACGCGCCAGGACGCCGAGGCCAAGCCGCTGCCCAAGCTGCGCAACGTCACCGACGACGCCCTGGAGACCCGCCAGGACGCCGAAGCCAAGCCGCTGCCCAAGCTGCGCAACGTCACCGACGGCGCCCTCGAGGCCCGCCGCGACGCCGAGGCCAAGCCGCTGCCCAGGCTGCGCAACGTCACGGACACCGAGCCCATCGAGGCCCGCCGCGACGCCGAGGCCAAGCCGCTGCCCAGGCTGCGCAACGTCACCGACGGCGAGTCCATCCACGCCAAGCGCGACGCCGAGGCCAAGCCGCTGCCGAAGCTCCGCAACGTCACCGACGGCGAAGCCATCGAGGCCAAGCTGTCCCGCGACCACCGCGAGATGCCCAAGCTCCAGTCCGCGGCGGACGTCGAGTCCTACGAGGCCCGCATCGCCAAGGAAGGCCGCGAGCTGCCCAAGATGCGCAGCGCCGCCGACGTCGACACCTACGAGGCCAAGCTGGCCTGGGAGCGCAAGGAGCTGCCCAAGATGCGCAGCGCCGCCGACGCCGAGGCCTACGAGACGCAGCTCGACCGCGAGGAGCGCGACGCCGCCGACCTCTCCAACCCCGGCCAGACCGAGTTCGAGGTCAAGATGGAGCACGAGTCCGTCTGGACGACGCAGCCCAAGCGCGACATCGCGGCCGCCGACATCGAGGGCAAGAACGCCTCCGGGCCGAAGAAGGGCAAGCAGCCGAAGGCGTAGCGCCGAGCCGGAGGCCGCCGTGCGCGCAAGCGCGCAGGACCGAGGGCGCCCGCCTGCGCGACGCCAGGAGCGCATGGGCCGAGGGCGCGGCCTCCTAGCCGTGGGGGGCGCAGGGGGCGAAGCCCCCGTGCATCCGGATGGACGGCGTCCATTCGCGCTAGATCACGGTGCCATGCCCCCGCTTCGGCAGCGCCAGGTGCTTGTCCTGGTACGCTTCCAGCCGGGCGATGACCTCGCGGCGCAGCTCTGCTGGCGGCACGATGTGGTCCACGATCAGGTCGTCCGCGACGACGTGGATGTCGATGTCGGCCTTGTACTCGGTGCGCTTCTGCTCGACGTAGGCGGCGCGCTCCTTCGGGTCGGCGATCTTGGCGATGTGGTTGGCGAACACGGCGTTCACGGCGGCCTCGGCGCCCATGACGGCGATCTCCGCGCCGGGGAGGGCGAGGGTGGCGTCGGGCTCGAAGGCGGGGCCGCACATGGCGTAGATGCCGGCGCCGTAGGCCTTGCGGACCACGATGCACAGCTTCGGCACGGTGGCCGTCGAGGTGGCGTAGATGAACTTCTTGCCGCGCTTGAGGATGCCTTGCGCCTCGACCTCGCTGCCGACCATGAAGCCGGGCGTGTCGCTGAGGTACAGCAGGGGGACGTTGTAGGCGTCGCAGGCGAGGATGAACTCGGCGGCCTTGTCGGCGCTTTGGGGGAAGATGGCGCCGGCGCGCACGGCGGTGTTGTTGGCGACGAGGCCGACCACCATGCCGCCGACGCGGGCGAAGCCGGTCAGGAGTTCTTGGGCGTGGCCGGCCTTGATTTCGAACCAGGAGCCCGCGTCCACCAGGGTGTCGATGGCGTCGTGCATGTCGAACGCCTTGTTCGGGTCCTCGGGGACGATGCGGGCCAGTTCCGAGGGGCTGCGGGCGGGCTCGGCCGTCTCGTAGCGGGGCGGGCGTTGGTCGCAGTTGTCGGGCAGGTAGCTCATGAGGCGCCAGACCGCCAGCGCGGCCTCCTCCTCCGAGTCCACCACCATGTGGCACGAGCCGGAGACCTCCATGTGGAAGTCGGCGCCGCCCAGCTCCTGCATCCCGATCTTCTCGCCCGTCACCATCTCGACCATGCGGGGGCTCGCGATGCACAGGGCGCTCATGCCGCGCACCATGATGCTGAAGTCGCAGAACACCGGCGTGTAGGCAGCACCTGCGACGCACGGCCCGTACAGCACCGACACCTGGGGAATCTTGCCCGACAGGATGCTGTGGTTGTAGAAGTACTTCCCAATGCCGCGGTTGTTGGCGAAGAAGCCGGACTGGTCGGTGATGCGCGCGCCGGACGAGTCGATGAGGTAGAGGATCGGCTTCTTGGCGCGTAGCGCGCGCTCCTGGACGCGGATGAACTTCTCGACGCCGCGCTCCGCCATGCTGCCGGCCTTGACGGTGTAGTCGTTGGCGATGACGAACAGCGGCCGGCCCTCCATCTTGCCGACCCCCGTCACCATGCCGTCCGCGGCCAGGCCCTCGTCGGCCTTGCGGTTGTTCGCGAACAGGCCGTCCTCGAACTCCAGGCCGCCGGGGAAGTACAGCTCCAAGCGGTCGCGCACGAACAGCTTGCCGTCGTCGGCCAGCTTGTCCTTGTACTTCTGGAGGCCGCCCAGGCGGAGGCGGGCGATGTCGGCGGCGATGCGGGCCTCGCGGCTGGCGGCGGCCTCCTGGGTCTGCACGCGGGCGAAAAGGGGCGGGGCGTTCAAGAAGCCGTCCACCTCGCCCTCGGCTTCCCCCTGGACACAGATTCCACAGAACCTCTGAGAAAGGTCTGTGGAATCTGTGTCCAGTAGGGTCGCTAGGCCTTGACCGACGCCGCCACCGCCGCCTTGCGCTTGAGCACCATCAGGTAGCCGACCGCCGCCACCGACGCGGTGCCCACCAGGATCCCGACCGGGGCCAGCGCCGGGTTGGCCAGCGAGACGGCCTGCGGGATGACCGGGGCGGGGATCGGGGGCGGCGGCGTCAGGAGGCCGCACACGTCGTCGGCGGCGCCCGTGGCCCCGCGCATCTGGCCAAACTGGGCGGCGCCGTAGTCGCTGGCCGCGAACTGGACGCGCTCCTCGCCGCCGGGCATCCGGACGACCCAGAGGCCGTCCTGCCGGTCGTCGAAGGCGCCTTGGTTCTGGTTGGCGCCCTCCTGCTGGTACACGTCGGGGCTGGTGCCGAGGACCAGCTCGGCGCCCGCGATCAATTCGCCGCAGGCGTTGGTGGTGAACACGAACTTGTGGAAGTCGGTGAGGCGCGGGACCGCGGTCGGGTCGTTGGGGTCCACTGCCGGCACCTCGGGCATCTCGTTCCATTCCTTGTAGGTGACGAAGACGGTCTTGGACTCCTCCAGGACGGCGACCCCGGTGACGTGGGCGGAGCGCATCGGGTGGCCGCCCATCGCCTGGTGCAGGATGGCGCCGAGGCCGGGGGCGGAGGCGTCCCAGGTGCGGCCGTACCACCCCATGGCGCCGACGACGTCGACGTCCTGCGCGTCTTCGAGGCGGCTGGCGAAGACCGCGAAGTAGCCGTCCGGGGTGGCGGCGAGCTGCGGGTTGTCGCCGTTGATGCCGGTGGTGCTCACGAACTCGGCGCGGCCGGTGGCGGGGTCGTAGGCCCAGAGGTCGAGGTCGCCGACGTCGGCGCCGCGGCGGTCGTCGTAGCCCAGGTCGGCGGCGCAGACGACGTAGGCCTTGCCCGCGTAGGCGACGACGTTGGACATGTCGCGGCAGGGGCCGACCAGGTCGGTGGGGGCGGTGCGGTGCCAGTCCTTGTCCGAGTTGCCGGGGCCGGTGTGGGTGGCGGCAAACTCGATCCACGCCGACATGGGCGTGTTGGTGTTGTTGGCGGCGCGCTGGTGCCACGCCAGGACGACGTCGCCGGGGCCGATGGTGCGGTTGTCGGTGGGTTGGCCAGGCGTGGCCGTGCCGTTGCCGGGAGCGGGGGCCGCCTCGGGGCCGGGGATGTGCACCATGTCGGCGCGCGTGATGAAGCCGCCCGGGAAACTGGGCCGGAACTCCATGACGTTCTCGCCGTATTGCCCCATGTAGTCGGACGCCTGGTCCACGGGTGGCATCTTGTAGGCGCCCAGCAGGGAGTCGGCGGCCTCGCCCGCGACCCCGGTGCTCATGCTCCAGAGGAACGCGACGTAAACGTTGCCCAGGTCGTCGAACGCGCCGGTGGCCATCTCGCCAAGCCACTCGCTGCCCGGGTAGTCCGAGCCGGTGGTCCAGGAATCGGTCCAGCCGATGCCGTGGTCGGCGGAGCTGAAGATGCTGTGCGTGAGGCCGCTGCGCGAGTAGGGGTTGGGGCCGTCGTCGGTCGGCGAACCGTGCAGCGTGAAGAACGCCATCTGGGACGGGTCGGTGGGGTGGACGGCGAGGTCGATATTGCCGAACAGCCAGCCCGAGTTGCCGCCGATGGTGTTGTCGTAGATCCGCATCGGGCAGGTGTAGACGACGTTCATCTCGGGCGTCCGGAACTGCGCGCTGCCGTCCGCCGGGCTGGGGCAGATGAACTCGATGCGCTTGTCGCCCGGCGGTTCGTCGGCCAAGGCCGCGGGCGTCGGCAAGGACGGGAGCCCCGGCAACGCCAGCGCCTGCACGCACGGGACGGCGACCAGGACGGCGGCGACCAGCCACGCCTTCATAGGGCTCGACCCCCCGCCCGCGTTCTTAGCCTTTGCACATGGCTTGTCGAATCGTCCGCCGCTGCGCGCTACGTCGGCTCCAAGTCAAGGACGACCTGCGACGGCTCCAGGGTCGCCCCCGCCTTGGCGTGGACGGCCACCACGCGCCCCGCGGTGGCGCTGCGGACCTCGTTGAGCATCTTCATCGCCTCCAGCACGAACAGCACGTCGCCCTTCGCGACCGCCTGCCCGGGGGCGACCTTGACGGACTCCAGCCGGCCGGTCATCGGGGCACGCACCTTGCTGGGGCCCGCCGCCTTGCCGCCGGCCGCCACCGTGCCCGACTGGAGCGCGGCCAGCCGCCAGGCGTGCGCCACGCCGTCCAGCTCCAGCGTGCCGGGCCCGACCCGGGCGCCGGCCACGGCCGCGGCGGCGACCTCGAACCGCTCGCCGTCCACGGTGACGGCCCAGCCGTCCGCGGTGCGCTCCAGCTCGACGTCGAACCCGCGGCCGTCCAGCTCGAGGCGGGCGCGGGCGCGCGTCATGCGGCCTCCCAGTCGCGCACGCCGCCGGCGGCCACCTTGCGCGGCGCCTCTTGCCGCAAGTGGAGCGCCGCCAGGCCGCCGGGGGCCGAGGCGAGCGCGGCGGCGGCGAGCGCTGCGTCGTGGCGGGCGTCGCGTTGCAGCCCGGCCACCAGGTCGTGCTCGTCGAGGAAGCGGGTGGAGAGGTCGCCGGCGCGGAACGCCGGATGCGCGAACAGGGCGCGGTGGAACGCCTGGTTGGTGCCGAAGCCGTCGATCTTGAGCTCGGCCAGCGCGCGCAGCATCCGGTCGCAGGCGGCCTCGCGGGTGCCGGCGTGCACCAGGAGCTTGAGCACCATCGAGTCGTAGGCGCTCGGCACGGTCCAGCCTTCGCGCAGGCCGGAGTCGACGCGGACGCCGGGCCCGCCGGGCAGCCGCAGGCCGCGCACGGGGCCGGGGCAGGGCGCGAAGCCGCGCACCGGGTCCTCGGCGTTGATGCGGGCCTCGAAGGCGTGGCCGCGCCACTGGATGTCCTCCTGCCGGAGAGTGAGCCGCTCGCCGCCGGCAATGCGCAGCTGCCAAGCCACCAGGTCGATGCCGGTCACGAGCTCGGTGACCGGGTGCTCCACCTGGAGCCGGGTGTTCATCTCGTTGAAGAAGAACCGGCCGTCCTCGTAGAGGAACTCCATCGTGCCGGCGTTGGCGTAGCCGACCCGCTTGGCGAGCGCCACCGCCTTGGCGCCGATGTCCGTCCGCTGCTGGGGCGTCAGGGCGGGGCTTGGGGCCTCCTCGGCGAGCTTCTGGTGGCGGCGCTGGACGCTGCACTCGCGCTCGCCCAGGTGGATGACGTGGCCGTGCTGGTCGCCCAGGACCTGGATCTCGATGTGGCGCGGCCGCGCGATGAACTTCTCCAGGAACACGTCGGGGACGCCGAACGCCGACGCCGCCTGCGCCGTGGCGGAGGCGAACTCCTGCGCCAGGTCCTCCTCGCGCCGCACGATGCGCATGCCGATGCCGCCGCCGCCCGCCGCCGCCTTGAGCATGACGGGGTAGCCCACGCGCCGCGCCTCCTCCCGCGCGTGCTGCGCGTCGCGCAGGGTCTCGGAGCCCGGCGCCGTCGGGACGCCGGCGGCGGCCGCGTTGGCGCGGGCGCGGGTCTTGTCGCCCATCTGCTCCATCGCCCCGGGGCTCGGCCCCACGAAGACGAGCCCCGCCTTGCCGACGGCGCGCGCGAACGCCGGGTTCTCCGACAGGAAGCCGTAGCCCGGGTGGATGGCGTCGCAGCCGGTGTCGAGGGCGGCCTGCACGACCTTCTCCTGCACCAGGTAGGACTCGCGGCTGGGGGCGGGCCCGAGGCGCACGGCGGCGTCGGCAAGCTGGGTGTGCAGCGCGCCCGCGTCGGCGTCGGAGTGGACGGCGACCGCGCCGATGCCGAGCTCGCGGCAGGCCCGGATGACCCGCACCGCGATCTCGCTGCGGTTGGCCACCAGGACGCGTTCGAGCACGGCGGGCCGGGCCAGCGGGGGCGGCCTCAAGAATCCTGGGGCGCGAGGGAGACGGCGGGGTGGGCGCTGGCGACGGCGGGCGGCTCCTCACGGCCGAGCGGGCGCACCTGGAACCGGCGCTGGAACGACGGCGGCGGGAAGTAGGCCAAGAGCACCAGCACGGCGGCGGCCAGGCCGAGCACGCGGGTCGCGGTCTGCCACTCGGGGCCGGTCTGCCGCAGCACGGCGCCGACGAAGCTGACGGTGAACCAGGCCGAGATGGCGGCGCCGATGAGGACGATGCGGTAGCGCTGGGTCGGCGTGTCGGCCTTCGGGTAGAGCCGGAGGTAGGCGATGCTGGCAAGGATCTGCGGGCCCAAGAGCAGCGCGATGAGGAGGATGCCGACGGGGCCGGCGAGGTCGATCGGGGGGTCGCGGTCCAGCCCGTTCGGCCCGAACGCGATCCTGGCCGGGGTGCCGGCGTGGTTCACGACGCCCAGCAGGAAGGCGGCGAAGGCGCCGTAGCCGGCCGCGACCAGGAACCAGGAACGGGTCGAGCCCTGATAGGCGTACACCAGGTAGCACAGCAGCGCGGCCAAGGCGCCGCAGATGGCCAGGAGGTTCACCTGCACGAGCGTCAAGTAAAGCCAGATCGGCAGCAGGCCGTCGAGGTAGAGCAGCACCTGGAGCGGCTCGGTGAGGGTGACGGCGGCCAGCAGGAACCACCAGGCGCGGAACATGTTGAGGGCGCCGCGCACCGACGGCTCGGTGGCGCGCCGGCCAAGCGCGAGGGCCAGCATCAGGTAGAGGCCGGCGGTGGCGACCTGCAGCGCCGTGTCGAGGGCGAGGTTCATTCAGATCAGCTGCCGGAGCCTCCGGGCCAGCTCCTCCGCCTCCGCCGACTGCGGCTGCGCGATGTGCGCCGCGACCGATGGCTCGAGCGGGATGGTGAGGCAGAACGTCGCCCCCTTGCCGGGACCGGGGCTGGAGGCGGCCAGATGGCCGCCCAGCTGCTGCGCGAGGCCTTGCGCGATGTAGAGGCCGAGGCCGCTGCCGCCGCTGGCCGTGGAGTCGTCCTCGTGCAGGCGGGTGAACGGCCGGTAGAGGCCGGCGATCTGCTGCGCGGTCATGCCGATGCCCGAGTCGATGACGCAGATCTCGACCGTGTCGCGGCGCCGGTTGACGGTCATCCGGATCTCGCCGTCGGCGGGCGTGAACTTGATGGCGTTGCTCATCAGGTTGTAGAGGATCTGCAGCATGCGCTGACGGTCGGTGTGCACCACCGCGTTGGTGGAGGCGGGCCGCAGCAGCCGGATGCCGACGCGGCGGGCCGGCTCCTCGTAGGACTCCCAGGTCTCGCCGATGAGCTGGTCGAGCGGCACCGGCTCCAGCTTGAGGCGCAGGCCGCCGCCCTCCATCCGGGCCACGTCGAGGATCTCCTGCACCAGGGCGGCGAGGCGGTCCACGTTGCGGGCCACGATGCCGACGGCGCGCGCCTGCTCGGCCTCCAGCCGGCCCAGCGCCCCCGCCTGGAGCAGGTGCAGCTGGAGCCGGATGGGCGTGATGGGCGTGTTGAGCTCGTGCGCCGCCATGTTGAGGAAGCGCGACTTGACCTCGTTGAGGCGTCGAAGGTCCTCGGTCCCGAGCTCGACGCCCTTTGCAACCATGCCAGGGAAAGAAAATCCCTCTCCATGCTTGACGTTGCCGGATGGCGGCAGAGGGTCCAGCCGGCCTCAGGCGGCCTTCTTGGCCCGCTTGGCCGGGGCTGCCGCCGGCGCGGCCGCCTCCACCCTGCGCCGCAGCGCCTCCCGCAGGGGCGCGAGGCGGGCGGGCGAGGCGGTCATGGCGGCCGCGGCGGCCGCCGCGATGTCCTCGGCCAGCACGACCTCGATGGCGTCGCGGTAGCGGTGCTCCAACAGGATGTCGTCACGGTTGGCGGCGGGCACGATGGCGCGGGCGTAGCCCAGGTCCGAGGCGCCCTCGACCATCTGCGTGATGCCGTCCACGGCGCGCAGGCGGCCGTTGACCGACAGGGCGCCGATGATGACGGTGTCCTGGCGCACCGCGAGGCCTTCCAGCGCGCTCAGGCTGGCGATGGCGGCCGCGGCGCCCAAGGCGCCGACGTCGGCGTTGACCTGCTGCAGCAGTGCCTGGACGTGGACGTCGATGCCGGCCAGCTCCGCGCCCTTGACGCGCTTGAGGACCGAGCCCAGCGTGTCCGACACGCCCGTGTCCTTCTCCAGGCCGCCGCCGAGGAACAGGCTGCCCTTGCTGCGGTCGCTGGACGGGGTGGCGTCGGACTCGATGGGGACGACGATGCCGGCGGGCTCGCCGGTCTCGCCGGTGCCGAGGAAGGCGCAGCCGATGGCGGCGCCCACCTTGGGCGCGCCGACGACCATGGCCTCGCGGGCGGTGGCGACCTCGATGCCGCGCAGCGTGACCTGGTGCTCCAGGCTCATGCTCATGCGCTTGGCCGCAAGCACGTGGTCGATGGTGGCTTCGGGCTCGCCGCCGTCGCGGGCGATGTCGCCGGCGGTGCGCACCAGGCCGCCCAGCTCACGCAGGCGCAAGGTCAGCTTGCCGGTGTGGCCGCTGCGGCGCTGGGCCTCGCGAATGACCTCGGCGACCGCCGCCCCCGAGAAGTGGGGAATCTGGCCGTCGCGGCGGACCTCCTGGGCGACGAACCGGACCAGCTTGCGGCGGTTGTCGTCGGTGTCGTCCATGACGGAGCGGACGTAGACCTCGTAGCCGTAGCCGCGGATGCGCGAGCGCAGCGCCGGGTGCAGCCCGGTGTAGCGGCTGTCGGTGGGCGCGATGACGTCCATGTTGCCGGCCGCCACCAGGATGAAGTCGCAAGGGACGGGGTCGGTCTTGGCCATGGCGCCGCTGGAGCGCTCGGACTGGCCGGTGATGGCGTACCTGCGGTCCTGCATCGCGGTCAAGAGGGCCTGCTGGGAGTCCAGCCGCAGCACGTTGATCTCGTCGATGAACAGCAGGCCCTTGTGGGCGCGGTGGATGGCGCCGGGCTCGACCCGCAGGTGGGTCGGGGTCTCCAGGCCGCCCGACTGGAACGGGTCGTGCCGGATGTCGCCCAGGAGGGCGCCCGCGTGCGCGCCGGTGCCGTCCACGTAAGGGGCGGGGCTGCTGCCGGCGGAGCGCTCGATCAAGAGGTTGGGGACCAGCTTGCCGGCCTTCTGGCCGAACTGCCGGCTCATGCCCAAGAACAGGATGGCGGCGATGGCGCAGATGATGAGCACCAGGATGCTGTTGATGCCGCCCATGGTGAGGAAGGCGTAGAAGCCGGCGCCCAGCAGGACGCAGGTGATCATGACCTCGATGCCGAGGTAGACGCGGCCGCGGGTGCGGGCCTTGTGCTGCATCAGGGTGGCGAACTCGCGCCCCTTGGCGCCGGGCAGCACCTGGACGGCGGGCTGGTTGCGGTCCTTCGGGTTGGGCAGCACCAGGACGTCGCTCTGCTCCACCGGCGGCAGAATCTGGGCCATCGCCTTCGCGATCATCGACTTGCCGGTGCCGGGGTCGCCCAGGAGCAGCAGGTGGCGGCGCTGGCGGGCGGCCTTCTTGGCGACCTCGACGGCCTCCTCCTGCCCGATGACCTCGTCGATGAGGAGGTCGGGCAGCGGCACGCGCGCGGTGTCGTCGATGCCTTCCTGGACGACCCAGGCGTGCGGGTCGGCGTGGTGCAGGGCGCCCGCCGGCTTGGCCTTCTCGGCGCGCGGGGCGCCCTTGGTCTTGCTTGGCATCTACTTGTCCTCGGCGACGGCGAAGTGCGCCACGCGGCGCTTGACGGTCAGGATGTAGGCCACCATGGCGGCCGCCGCGACGCCTGCGGTGGCGCCGATGGCCATCGAGGTCGGCGAGGCGACGGTGAGGGCCTGCGGGATGGCGGCGGGGGAGGCGGAGAACAGCGGCGCGGTGAGCGGGCAGAACGAGCCCACGGCCTGCGTCACGACGGCGCCGTACTGCATCGCGCCGTAGTCGTCGACGGCGAAGTAGAACAGGTCCTCGCCGGTCGGCTCGCGGTAGGCGACGAGGCCGTCCTGGAAGTCGTCGAAGATGCTGGCCTTCTGCATGTAGGCGTTGAGGTTGTTGGGGTCCACGCTCGTGCCGAGCTGCATCTGGCTGCTGGCGAGCGGGAACGTGCACTCGTTGAACGCCACGACGTACTTGCGGAAGTCGGTCAGGATGGGCGTCGGCGTCGCGGTCGGCTTGCTCGGGTCGGGCAGGGCCGGCGCCGGCTGCGCGGGCAGCGCGCCCTGCTTCTGCGCCCACTCCATGTAGACGACGGCGACGGTCTTCTCGCGCTCGCTCACCGCGACGGCGTTGATGGAGGCGTCGAGGAGCGGGATGCTGCCGCCCATGCGGTGCAGCTCGGGGCCGAGGTTGCCGTGCGGCGCCCAGCCGCGGCCGTACCAGCCGTAGGCGCTGTTCACGTCGAGCGTCTCGTCGGGGCGGTGCGTCACGGCGAGGAGGACCATGTAGCCGTCGGCGGTGGCGGCGAGCATGGGGTGGCCGCCGCGCAGGCCGGTGGTGGAGACGAGGGTGGTGTTGTGCGTCATCGGGTCGAGCGCCCAGACGTCGATGTCGCCGATGCGGGCGCGGGTGCGGGCGTCGTAGCCGCGCTCGACCTGGCACGCCACGTAGACGAGGCCATTCCACGCCACGGGGTTGCTGGCGTCGCGGCAGGGCCCGATGAGCTGCTCCTTGCCCAGGCGCTGCCAGCTGTTGCGGCTGGAGGTGTCGGTGACGGCGGCGTCGATCCAGCCCGGCATGCCGGTGGTGCTGTTGCGCCAGTCGGCCGCCTTCTCGAACCACATCGCCACGACGCGCTCGCGGGTGTGGTTGACGACGACTGCCTCCTGGCCGGCCTCGGCGTCGGTAGCGGGGACGAGGGTGCCGTTCTCGGCGGTGACGTTGGCGACCGGGGGGACGTAGGGCGGGACGTAGACGACGTCCACGCGCGGGATGATGTTGTGGCTGGTGCGGCTGGGGATGGTGCGCTGGTTGCTGTAGCTGGCGGAGACCGAGCCGCGGTCGTGCGGCGTGCCCGCCTTGAAGAGGCCGATGGCGCCGCCGTAGCCGGTCGTCTCGTTGCCGTTGGGCAGCACCCAGAGGTACGCGATGTACATGTTGCCGGAGGGGTCCATCGCGATGCTGGCCGACTCGCCGAGGTAGGCCACGCCGTCGGCGGAGCCGCCGTACTGCGTCGGCTGGTCCTCCCAGCCGAAGCCCTGGTCGGCCGTCGTGAAGGTGGTGTGCGTGAGGCCTTGGCGGGCGCGCGGCGTGGGGCCGTTGGGGGCCGGCTGGTCGTGCAGCGACACGAAGGCGGCCTCGGCGGCGTTGCTCGGGTTGACCGCGATCTGGGGGTTGCCGAGCGGGAAGCCGTCCTTGGCGTCGGAGCCGTCGTAGACGCGGTAGGGGCAGCCGTAGGTCGTCTTGTCGCCCAGGTTCTGCGGGTCGGGCGGCGAGGCGGGCAGGTTTTGGCGCGGGCAGCGGAACTGCAGTTGCGGCGCGGCGCCGGGGGCGGCGGCCGGCTGCGGCGGCAGGAACGTGGTGCGGGTGCCGAAG
>JAXDQS010000005.1:0-191227 GCA_034667725.1 Thermoplasmata archaeon | reverse complement strand
AGCTCGTCCTGGATCTGCAGGATGTCGTTGGTCTTGACGCGGCTGTGCAGCACGCCGTCGATCTCCAGGACCTCCTTCAGGTTCGAGCCCTCGGTTTAGAGGATGTAGCCGCCCTCCTTCTCGTCGCGCGAGACGACGAGGCGGGTGATGCCGTCGATGCCCTTGACCTTGACCTTCTTCAGGTCGTCGACCGCCTTCTGCAGGTTCTTGAAGTTGGCCTCGGCGAGGGTGACCTCGATGTGCGAGCCCTTCTTCTTGTCCCCGTCGACGGTCTTGGTCGTGATGCGGCGCACGGCGCCGACCGCGTTGCCGACGTCCTCGAGCGTGATGTCCTTCTCGGCCATCTTCTGCGCGTCGGGGATGACCTTGATGCCGAGGGTGCCGAGGTCGGATTCGACGGCGGCGATGTCCTTCAGGGTCGTGGTCTCGATCTGGTTGGCGATGCGGCTGGCCGCCTTGCGGTCGCCCTTGACGTCCTCGCGCAGGTAGATCGTCATCGTCGGCGTGCTCGGCGTGCGCCGGGCGTCGACGATCTCGATGAGGCGGGGCAGGCCGAGCGTGACGTTGATCTCCGCCACACCGGCGAAGTGGAACGTGCGCATGGTCATCTGCGTGCCCGGCTCGCCGATCGACTGGGCGCCGACGATGCCGGCGGCCTCCGTCGGGTCGACGCGCGCCTTGTTGTACTCGGCGATGGCCAGGTCGGCGCAGACCTTGAGCTGGGCGTCCGAGAAGCCGCGGTCCAGGCCGCCATCCACCAGGCGGCGGATGATGGACTGGGGCAGCACGGTGCCCTGCTCCTCGCAGTGCTTGATCAGGACCTTGTCCTTCTTCAGGAGGTCGGCGTCACGCGTCTCCGCGCGCTCGACGTAGCCCTCGTAGGCGCGCTCGTCCTCGACGCGGGTGCGCGTCGAGCGGCGGGCCATGGCCTCGCGCTTCGCCTTGCCAAGCTTGAGCAGGATCTGCTCGACCTCGTTGCCGGTGAAGCCGGCGTCCATGAACTCCTTCTTCGTCGCGGCCTTCGCCTTGGTGACCGTGAAGGCCTCCGCCAGGCGGGTGGCCGTGTCGAGGTCGAAGGCGTAGGTCTTCTGGAACGACTTGATGGTCTGGGCGTTCGCCATCTCAGTTGCCTCCCTTCTTGGCCTTGGCATTGCGCGAGACTTCCGCGAAGATCTGCTCGAAGTCGACCGGGTCGCCGCCGGTGGAGCGCGTCGGGTCGACGCCGTCCTCACCGTAGACGAACTGGATGACGGTGCCGGCGGTGTTGCGCACGGTGCCGTCCTGGGCGACCTTGAGGTCCTCCAGGGCGTTGATCAGGCGGCGCTGCATGTAGCCGGAGCGGCTCGTGCGGACGGCCGTGTCGACGAGGCCTTCGCGACCACCCATCGAGTGGAAGAAGTACTCCGTCGGCGAGAGGCCGGACTTGTACGAGGCGCCCACGAAGCCCTTGGCCTCGGCGCCGAGGTCGCCCCACTTGAAGTGGGGCAGGGTGCGCTTCTGGTAGCCGCGGTGGATGCGCTTGCCGCGGACGGCCTGCTGGCCGACGAGGCCGGCCATCTGCGACAGGTTGAGCATCGAGCCACGGGCGCCGCAGCGCGCCATCAGCACAGCGGAGTTGTCCATGCCGAGCGAGCGGGAAGCCGTTTCACCGGCGGCGTCACGGGCCTGGCCGGTCTCGCGCATGATCTCCATCTCGAGGGTCTCCTCGAGGGTGCGGCCGGGCAGGCTCTGCAGCTCGCCCTTCTTGAACTGCTTCAGCAGCGCGTCGACGCGCTCCTTGGTCTGCTTGATCTTGTCCTCGATCTCGGCGCGGGCGTCGGCGGGCAGGTCCTCGTCCTCGATGGAGGTCGAGAAGCCGCGCAGCGTCAGGAAGCCGTTGCCGACCTTGGTCACTTTGTCCAGGAAGCGGCGGGCCTCGTTGTTGCCGTAGCGGCGGCTGATGTGGTCCAAGAGCTTGCCCTTCTCCGAGCTGATGGACGCCTTGTCGATGCCGCCGCAGAGGAGCTTCGAGTCGACGATCTCGACCCAGAAGTCGTTCTCCGGCTTCTTGGCGTCCTCCTTGCTCTGGCCGGACGGGCGGGCCGCCGACGAGTAGGCAAGGTTGATGCCAGGGGGGAGCAGGGTGCTGAACAGGTCGCGGCCGTAGACGAAGCGGCGGGTCTCGCCCTTGGCGTCCTTCTCCTCGTGGATGGGCGGCGACTGGCCTTTGAAGCCGATGCGCGACAGCACCTGGGTGGCGTCCTCGAGCGGCAGCTTGGGGTTCTTCCAGGTCAGCAGGAAGTTGCCCGAGATGTGGTCGTGGATGGCGCCGATGATGGGGCCGCCGAAGCGCGGGGAGCGGATGTTCTCCTGCACCTTCATCAGGATCTCGGCCTCGGCGCGGGCCTCCTCGCCCTGGATGACGTGGAGGTTCATCTCGTCGCCGTCGAAGTCCGCGTTGTAGGGCGGGCAGCACGGCAGGTTGAACCGGAACGTCTTGCCGGGCATGACGCGCACCGTGTGCGCCATCATCGACATGCGGTGCAGCGTGGGCTGCCGGTTGAACAGCACGACGTCGCCGTCGTCCAGCTGGCGCTCGACGATGGAGCCGACCTCGAGGCGCTTGGCGACCTCGTCGGCGTTCTTGTCGGTGACCTTGACGCGGCGGGCGTCGGGGCGGATGACGTAGTTGACGCCGGGCACGTACTTGCCGGCGTTGAACTTCGGCTCAGGGCCGCGCAGGATCAGGTCCATGCAGTACTGGAAGTTCGACGGCGTGACGCGCACGGGGACCGTGAGCTCCTGGGCGCACTCGATGGGGACGCCGACCTCGTTGATCGAGAGGTTGGGGTCCGGCGAGATGACGGTGCGGGCCGAGAAGTTGACGCGCTTGCCCGACAGGTTCGAGCGGAAGCGGCCTTCCTTGCCCTTCAAGCGCTGGCTGATGGTCTTGAGGGGGCGGCCGGAGCGGTGGCGCGCGGGCGGGATGCCGGCGGTCTGGTTGTCGAAGTACGTCGTGATGTGGTACTGCAGCAGCTCCCACAGGTCCTCGACGATCAGTTGCGGCGCGCCGGCGTCGCGGTTCTCTTGCAGGCGCTGGTTGATGCGGATGACGTCCACGAGCTTGTGGGTCAGGTCGTCCTCGGAGCGCTCGCCCGACTCCAGGGTGATGGAGGGGCGCATGGTGACCGGGGGCACCGGCAGGACGGTGAGGACCATCCACTCGGGGCGGCACACCTGGGGGTTGAGGCCCAAAAGCGGCAGGTCCTCGTTGGGGACTTTCTCGAGCCACTCGCGGACCTCCGACGGGGTCATCTTGTGGCCGTTCTCGCGGAACGTCGTGGGCTTGTCGACGTCGATGGTGCCGTGCTCGCGGCCGCAGTGCGGGCACACGGTCACGTTCGACGCCTCCTTGGCGACGCGCTTGGCGAGGATCTGGGTGTCCTTCTCCTCCTGGATGTAGGTCTTCAGGTCCTTGTCGAAGTCCTGGCGCAGGCGCTCGCTGAACAGCAGCTTGCCGCAGCCGCGGCACGAGGCGCGCAGGATGTCGCGCACCACGCGGACGAAGCCGACGTGGATGACCGGCATCGCGAGGTCGATGTGGCCGAAGTGGCCGGGGCACTCGCCGACCTTCTGGCCGCAGGTCTTGCAGCGCAGGCCGGGCTCGATGACGCCCAGGCGGGGGTCCATGAGGCCCATCTCGATCGGGAAGCCGTCGTCGTCGTAGGTGTCCGCGGTGATGACCTTCGTGGCCGACAGGCCGCGGACCTCCTTCGGCGACAGCAGGCCGAACTCCATGTGGCCGATCTTCTTCGGCTGGTTTGTAAGACGCTGGGTGGGAACGGGGGCAACCATGGGAAAGTCCTCCTAGACGAGCGCCTCCAGGCGCATGCGCGGGGCGATGATGAGCGACTTGAGCTCCTCCATCAGCAGCTTGAACGCGTACGACATCTCGACGGGGTGGATGTCGGCCTCGTCGCCGCACACGGTGCAGCGGTAGAAGCCGCGGCGGTCGAGCATGGCGACGTGGCCGCAGCGGTCGCAGACGTACTGGGTCGTGAGGTCCGACTCGTCCAGGAGGCGGTCCTTGATGACCATGGAGACGCCGTGGCCGATCAAGGCGTCGCGCTCCATCTCACCGAAGCGCAGGCCACCGTCGCGGGCGCGGCCTTCCGTGGGCTGGCGGGTCAGGATCTGCACGGGGCCGCGGCTGCGGGCGTGGATCTTGCCGGCCACCATGTGGTGCAGCTTCTGGTAGTAGATGCAGCCGACGAAGATGTCGACCTCGAACATGCGGCCGGTCTGGCCGTCGTGCAGGCGGCGGCGGCCGTTGTGCTTGAAGCCGTTCTGCAACAGCGCGGTGCGCAGCGACTCCTCGGGCTCGCCCGAGAAGGCGGTGCCGTCGATGAAGCGGCCCTCGGCGCTGCCGACGAGGCCGCCGATCATCTCCAGCACGTGCGCCACCGTCATGCGCGACGGGATGGCGTGCGGGTTGACGACGATGTCCGGCGTCATGCCGTCCTCGTCGAACGGCATGCCCTCCTGCGGCACCATGAGCCCAAGGACGCCCTTCTGGCCGTGCTTGGAGGCGAACTTGTCGCCGAGCTCGGGGATGCGCTGGTCGCGGACCTTGATCTTGACCATGCGCGAGCCGTTGACCGACTCGGTGAGCATGACGGTGTCGACCCAGCCCATCTCGCCGTGGCGGACGGTGACCGAGGTCTCGCGGCGCTTCTGGGGCGTCAGGAAATCCGTCGGCTCCTCCAGGAAACGGGGCGGGGAGGTCTTGCCGATCAGGACGTCGCCGCCGTTGACGCTGCGCTCGGGGGAGATGAGGCCGTCGTCCTCGATGTAGGCGTACATCTCCTCGGGGCGGACGCCGCGGCACTCGGGGTCGGGGCGCTCGAAGCGGTCCTCCTGGCCACCGGGGTAGCGGCGCTCCTCCGTCGAGTAAGTGCGGAAGAAGGTGCTGCGGCCCAGGCCACGCTCGATGGAGGCCTTCGACATGACGATGGCGTCTTCCATGTTGTAGCCGTGGAAGCTCATCACCGCGACGACGAAGTTCTGGCCGGCGGGGCGCTCGTTGAAGTGCAGGTAGTTGCCCGGGTGGGTCTGCACCAGCGGGGCCTGCGGCGCGTGCAGCAGGTGGCCGCGGGTGTCGGGGCGGATGCGGTAGTTCGCGTCGCCGAAGCCCAGCGACTGCTTGCCCATGCCGGCGCCCATCGTGATGCGGGGCGACGAGTTGTGCTCGGGGTACGGCACGAGGCTGGAGCCGATGCCCAGGATGATCATGGGGTCGATCTCGCAGTGGGTGTGCTCGCGGCCGAGCTTCTCGGGCTCGAGCGCGATGTAGAGGTTCTCCTCCTCCTCGGCGTCGATGTACTCGATGATGCCCTCGTTGATCAGGTCGGACCAGCGGACGCGCTTCTCCTTGAGGTCCTTGGTGAACTCCTTGGTGTAGCGCAGCTTGCCGCCCTCGGCGACCAGAAGCGGGCGGCGGACGCGGCCGGCGTCGCAGTTGAGGAACACCGCGTTGGTGTCCTGGTCGTGGTAGACGTTGACCTCGTTGGAGAGGAGGCCGGCGCGGCGGCGCTCCTTGATGCGGCGGACCAGGTCGATGGTGTCCGGGTGCAGGCCGACGAGGTCGCCGTTGAGGAACACCTGGCCGTCCTGGGAGTCGCGCTCGACCGGGCGCAGGCCGAAGTCGCGCAGCACGCGTTCGACCTCGCGCTCGGGGAAGCCCTCGGAGATCTCGACGCACAGGCTGAGGTTCTTGACAAGGCCGCAGTTGGGGCCTTCCGGCGTCTCGTTCGGGCAGAGGCGGCCCCACTGGGTCGAGTGCAGGTCACGGGCCTCGAAGTGGGGCTGGCTGCGGGTGAGGGGGCTGGTGACGCGGCGCATGTGCGACAACGCGGCCAGGTTGGAGGTGCGGTCCAAGAGCTGGGACACGCCGGCGCGGCCGGACACCCAGTTGCCCGTCGCCAGGCTGTGCAGCAGGCGTTGCGTCAGCACGTCGGCGCGCACCGCGGTCTGGATCTTGACGTCGCGGTTGCGGGCGTGGGCGCGCTCGAGCTGGTACTTGAGGTCCTTGCAGAGCGCCATGAAGGCGACGCGGAACAGGTCCTCCATCAGGTCGCCGGCGAGCTTGAGGCGCTTGTTGGCGTAGTGGTCCTTGTCGTCCTCCTCGCGGAGGCCCAGGAACAGCTCGAAGACGGCGGAGCCCATGCGGGCGAGGAAGATGGCCTTCGTGATGCGGTCCTCGGGCTCCTGGCCGAGGTGGGGCAGCAGGTTGCGGTCCATCAGCGCCTCGACGCGCTTGACACGGTACTCCTTGGCTTGGCCGCCGGCAAGGCGCTTGCCGAGGTAGGCGATGGCGTCCTCGCGGGTGGTGACGCCGTACTCCTCCGCCGCGGACTCGATGTTGCCGAAGATGAGGGGCTCCATCGCGCCCTGCTCCTTCTTGTCCGTCATGATGGCGTGGACGATCTCCTCGTCCGACTCCATGCCGAGGGCGCGCAGCAGCACCACGAGCGGGATCTGGCCGGAGGCCGAGGGCACGGTGACCATCAGGTCGCCGTCCTTCTTGCGCTCGACCACGACCAGGGCGCGGTAGCCCTCGTGCTGCGAGAACACCTTGGCGATCTCGACGTCGGTGCCGTAGCGGGTGGCCTTCTCGACCAGCACGCGGTTGGGCGCCAGGTCCTCGAGGGTGATCAGCACGCGCTCGGTGCCGTTGGAGATGAAGTAGCCGCCGGGGTCGAGGGGATCCTCCTGCATCTCGACGAGCTTCGCCTTGAACTCCTCGTCCGACATGGAGCGGCCCTCGGCCTCCTCCAGCGCCTTGCGGGTGATGTTGCAGTGGCTGGAGTGGGCCATGATCGGCAGGCGGCCGATGTTGACCAGCTCGGGCTCGTGCTCGATGCCGTCGATGACGCGGATGAACTCCAGGGTCAGGGGCGCCTGGTAGGTGAGGTTGCGGAGGCGGGACTCCATCGGGGTGAGGGGCCGCAGCGAGCCGTCAGCCTCCTTGACCACCGGGCGGCCGACCTGGACCTTGCCGAGCTTGATGAAGAAGCCCTCGATGTCGGTCTGGACCACGCCGCGCTCGGACGTCTCCTCGTCGCCGATCCGGATGTTGTCGATGACGTGCTGGAGCCGGTGCGCCAGGAAATCGTTGAACGACGCAATGTGGTGGTTGACGATGGAGCGTTCCGCGTAGAAGGCATCAACAAGTTCGCGCATGACAGGACACTCCTAAATGGCCTCGACGACGAGGCGGAAGGCGACGGCGACCCCGGCGGTGGGGCTGCGGCGCGTAATCTTGACGATCTCCCCGGCCTTCGCGTTGATCACGCGGGCCGCCGGGTCGTTGGAGCGCATCTTGGGAAGCTGCTCCTTGACGATGCCGTACTGCTTCAGGAGCGCCTTGGCGTCGGCCTCCGGGAGCACCTCGTGCAAGGGCACGTTCAAGTGGTTCAGGACATTGAACCGGCTGGCGCTCTGCTGGACCTCGTCGCTCACAGTTTCACCCTGCACTTTGGACATCGAGACTCCGCCTTTCGGCATCTCCTCGCTCCTCCTGGACCGATGGCTCGGCCTGGAGGAATCCGGCGCTGCGGGTTCGCGCGACGCGGGGGGGGTATTAAAGCATTGAGCCCCCGGCGAAACAGGGAGCGAATGGGTGAGGGGGCTTGAAGGTTGCGAACGAGCGGGTGGACCCTTCACTCGACGCCCAGCGTGCACTTGGCGCGCTCCACCGACGCCAACGGCTCCTGGAAGCAGCGGCAGAGCTGGTCGGACTCCGCCAGCCTCCAGGTCTCCGCCGCGCCGCCGATGCCCGCCGCCTGCCGCAGCTCCGCCTGGAACAGATGGCCCTCGCCGACCAACCGGGCCTTGTAGACCTCGCCGAGGTAGGCGTAGCCATGCCCCGCGCCGCCGGTGCCGCCGAACGAGAAGCCAGGCCAGCCGTGCGCCGTCGTCGGCACGTGCAGCTCGCCGGCCGCCGCCTGCCACGCGAAGGTCGGCCATAGCCGCGGCGCGTCGTCGCCCGCGCCCGGCAGCACCGTCCAGTCGACGCGCAGGCCGCCGGCGCCGCCCAGCCCGTCGGCGTGGACGCGGGCCGAGGCGTTCTTCCATTCGAGCCAGTCGCCGCCTTCCTCCGGCGCCCGCGACCATTCGAACGGCGCCGGCTCCGGCTGGACGTTGGCGGGCGACAGCGAGACCTCGTAATGGAACACGTCTTCCCCCACCGGCTGCGGGAACGCGACGAACCCCTTGGGCCCCGCCGTCGTCCAGTGGTCGAGGACGACCTCCGGCGCCGTCCAGCGGACGAAGTGCCCCTCCAGTGGCCCGCCCGCGTAGGCCGTGAGGTTGTACCACAAACCCAACCGGATCTGCGGCGCCACCAGCCCGTCGCCAGCCTCCAGCCGGCCCATGAGCATCCATTCTGGCCAGTCCGGCATCTTGCCGAGCGCGTAGCAGCGCCAGTCCCCCGGCGGCGTCGGGGCTTCGACAGGGACGAGCTCTTGGGTGGGGGTGAACGGCCCGCACGAGCCCCGAAGCCCTTCGGCCGGCCACGTGCAGGCAAGGTAGGGCTCCAGGTCGGCAGGCACCGCAGGGGAGGCAGACAAGCCCGGCGGCGGGGCCAACGACGCGCAGCCGGCCAGCACCAAGGTCGCCAGCACCCCCGCCACCACGCGCATCGACAGGAGCGGGCGAGCGAAGGTTATCGGCCTGTTGGCCAAGTCCGCGAAACGGGGGACATGGGATTCAGAACCGGGCGCGACCCACCGTCCGCCTCGGCTTCGCCTTCGGCGGCGCCTGACGGCGCACCCTTCACCATCGTCGCCAGAACGGGGGATATGGGATTCGAACCCATGACCGGCGGATTAAAAGTCCGCTGCCATACCGAGCTAGGCCAATCCCCCAGTTGTCCGGGCGAGACAGGGGGACCTGAAAAGACCGGGGGCCGCCGCGCGCGCCAGCGCGCAGGACCGAGAACGCCCGCCTGCGCGAGCGGAGCGAGCGCACGGGCCGAGGGCGCGGCCCCCCTAGTCGGCGCCGCAGGCATCCTGAAAGGCGAGCGCAGCGAGCCTTTCAGCCGATGAACCCGATCGTCTCGTCCCACGCCATCGCCGGCGGCACGTCGGGGTGGCGGCCGGTGAACTTGACGACGTAGGCGCCGGAGTCGCCGTCGAACACCAGCAAGTGGCCGTCGCCGAGGTCCAGCACTTCCAGGACTTCGGGGGCGAGGCTGGCGTGCGCCGGGGTGCCGACCACGTCGGCGTCGGGGATGAAGACGCCGAGCGAGGGCAGGTCGGGCCAGTTCTCCTGTGAGGCGTCGGCGGCCCAGACGCCGCCGTGGTACATGGCGACGAACAGGGTGTCCTCGACCAGGATGGGGTAGTGGGTGCTGAAGGCGAGGCCGAGGCTGCCGGGCCATTGGACGTCGATGGGCAGGGTCCAGCGGGCCTTGGGGTAGGGCACGGCGGGGTTGGTGGTGTCCAAGAGCACGATCTGGCCGGTGGGGCGGCCGCCGGGGCGGCCCACGACCTCTTGGCCGGTGAGGGTGTAGTGGTGGCCGTCGCGCAGTCCGGCGATCGGCTTGGCGGAGTGGATGTTGCCGCGGTTCTGGGTGGGGTCGTCGCCGGGGGCCGCGCCCCAGCTGCCGAGCGGGATGGCCTGGCCCGGGAGGCCGTCGGGCACTTCGGCGGCGGCCTTCTGGAGGCGGATGGTGTGCAGGCCGCCGTCCCAGTCGGCGAGGTAGCCGATGACCTGGCCGGTGACGGGGTGCTTCTGGAGGGTCGCGTCGGTGTGGCCGTTGGAGAGGTAGAGCAGGCTCGGGTCGATGTGGGTCTGGTCCGAGGGCGTGTACACGGCGAACGGCACGAGGCGGGCCTGGAGGCGGGCGTCGGGGGCCGAGGCGGTCTCCTCGACGGTGAGGAAGTCGTAGTGCGACAGCAGGTTGCCGTAGCGCGGGACCTGCACCATGTTCGGGCAGGGCGGGGCGGCCACGGGCGGGACCGGCGGCGGGGGCTGCGGGAGGCCGGGCACGCTGGGGACGGTGCAGGGCACGGCGCCGAGGCCGGAGGTCGCGACGTAGCGGATGCCGTCGATGGTGGTGGCGCTGATGGAGTGGACGTTGCGGCCGCCGGGGTACTCGTAGAAGTCCGCGACGGTGGGGTTGGAGGGGTCGGCGAGGTCCACCAGGATGGCGGAGTAGCCGTAGGGCGTGTAGTCGACGTTGGAGCCGACGGGGCGCTCGGTGCCGGTGCAGGCGTCGCGCCAGGACATGGTCAGGGGAACGGGCGGGACGGCGGGGTCCTGCTCAAGGCCGGCGTCCGGGTTGGCGGCGATGACCGCGTACCTGCCGTCCTCGAAGATGGCGGCGTCGTAGGTGAACGCCAGCGGCAGCACCAGCTCGCCCAGCAGCACGGGGGCCGTGCGGTCGGCCACGTCGTAGACGGACAGGCCCACGTCGGACAGCAGCGAGTGCGACACGGCCAGCTGCCGGCTGGTGCCGTTGTGCTGCGAGACGTCGCCGCAGTAGCCGGTGCCTGGCGCGTTGCCTTGGTAGTAGGCGGAGTCCGAGGCGGCGTGGCCCACGACCTCGAAGTTCGGGGTGCTGACGCCCTTGTGCAGGGTGCGGTTGTGGTGGTCGTGGTCGGGGAAGCCGTCGGTGTCGGCGGGGTCGGCGCCGAGGAAGATGGCGCGGGCGGCCCAGTCGGGCGCGCGCTGCGGCTCAGGGTTGGGCTGGACGGCCTGGTCGTCGTCGGAGACGCAGCCGGCAAGCAGGGGCAGAACGAGGAGCAGGGCCAGCGCGGCGCGCATGGGCCCGGGGTTCGGGCGGGCCGTTATGGGGTTTGTGGATGACGGGAGCAGCTACTTGCGCAGCTCCTCCATGGCCTGCTGGAGCATGGCGGCACCTTCCTGGATGCGCGGGACCTGGGCCTGCGCCGCGCGCCCGATGGCCTCCGCGATGGCCTGCCGCTGGCCGGCCAGGGGGCTCTTGCCCTCGCGCAGGTCGCCCAGCATGTCGGCCACCATGTCGCGGGCGTTGACGACGGCGGCGCCCGCCTCCGGGGCGTCGAGCACGTCGCGGGCGTCCTCCAGCGCTTGGTAGAGGGCGTGGCGGCGCGGGGGCACGCCGGACGGCACCGGGAGGTGCGCAGGGGGCGGGCCCTGCATGATGAGGGTGCCCGTGTTGCTGATGACGGTGCCGCTGTTGCCGTGCGCCACCATGCCGGAGTTCGTGCCGACGGCGGTGCCGGACTCGGAGGCCGCCATGTTGCCCTTGTTGACGGCGGCGCCCACGTTGGCGGTCGCCTTCGCGCGCTTGGCCTTGCGGTAGCGGACGGCCCCGTAGGCGCCGCCGCCGGTGGCCGCGGCCGCGCCGCCGAGGGTCGCCGCCGTGCCGCCGTCCAGGCCGCCACCGGCGGGGTCTTCCGGCTGGCCGCCCAGGGACCCGACCTCCGCCTTCCAGACCAGGAGGGTGTCGTCCTGGTCCCGGTTCTTGCGGGCGTCGGACGCGATGGCCTGGACGTTCTGCGGGCCGGCCTTGGAGAACGTGATGTTGAGGCTGAAGACATGGTCGCGGGGGTTGCCGCCCGCCAGGGGGGACCGCTGGTACTCCTTGTTGTTGACGTACCACACCACTTCGCTCAGGTCGCCGTCCGCGTCCGTGCACTCCACCTCGAACGACTGCGAGCCGCCCACGGCCAGCCGGAGGTTGCCGTCCCTGGGGGCCTTGATGTGGCAGTCCGGCGGGCTGTGGACGATGGTGTACACCGTGGGGAGGAAGGTCCTGTTGCCGGCGCTCTCCACGCGCATGGCCAGAAACTGGGGACCAGGGGTCAGGAACGGGACCTTGAACACATACGTGCCGCCGTACGGCCCAAGGGCTGACGGAGAGGTCGAGTTTTCGGCCAGGATTTCGCCGGTGAAGTCGGCGCGCAGGCGGGATATGGACCATGTCAACTGCTTCAGCTCGCTGCCGCTGAAGCAGTCCACGGTGAACTCTTGGGCCGCGCCGAGGTCGACGAGGAACTGGGCGTCCTGCGCCTTGTCGTAGGAGAGCTCGTCGGGCTTCTCGATGTGGCAGCGGGGGGCATTGGGGTCGTCCTCGGCGGCCGCGACGAGGGCGACGGCCAGGAGGGTCGCGGCCGCGGCCAGGGGCAAGGCGACCCAGGGGGAAGCAAGACGCACCTGCTAGCACTTGCGCGCCGAAGGATGAACCTTGCTTCTCCCGATTCGGCCACGGTTAGCCAATCAGCTTATCATCAAGGGGAGGGCGCAAGCGGCTGGCCACGCCCTGCCGTTCGGGCCCGCGGCGCTTGTGTGGCGCGCCTGGAGGGCCCTCCGGCGGCTCACTTGCGAAGCTCGGCCGCCGCGGCCCGAAGCGTCGCGGCGCCCGCCTGGACCCGCGGCGCCGGGCTCTCGAGCGCGCGCTCGATGGCGTCGGCGGTGTAGGCCCGGCTGCCGGCCTTGGGGCTCTTGCCGTCCCGCAGGTCGGCCAGCACCTCGTCCACCATGTCGCGGGCGACGATGACGCGCTCGCCGCCTTCGGACGTGTCCAGCAGCTCGTGGGCCTCGTCCAAGGCGCGGTAAAGCTCCTGGCGGCGGGGCGGGACGCCAGGCGGGACCATGCTGGACGGCGTCTGGGCCTGCATCACGATGGTCCCCGTGTTGCCGTGGATCATGGTGCCCGAGTTGCCCTGCACGACGGCGCCGGAGTTGCTGCCGACGGCGGGGCCCGACGCGGAGGCCGCCATGCTGCCCGTGTTGATGCCGGCCTGGACGTTGGCCGCTGCCCTGGCGTGCCTTGTCTTCTGGTAGCGCCGCACACCGTACGCGCCGCCGCCCAAGGCCGCCGCCCCGCCGACCCAGGTCGCGACGTCCCCGCCGCTGACGCCTCCTCCGGCCGCCGTGACCTCGATGCTCCAGCGCAACGGGGCGGAGTACGTGCCTGCTGCGTCGATGCCGGTCACCACGAACTCGGCCACGCCCTCCGCCTCGGGGGTGAACCCGCGCTCGAACCGGGAGTGCGAGCCGTCCAGGGCCTGCTGGGTCTGGCCGTCGCTCCATTCCAGGCCCTTCAGGTCGCCATTGGGGTCGCTGCAGTCCACCTTGAACACCACGGTGTCGCCTTCTTCCATCGTGGACGGCAGAGGCGAGGCCAGTTCGCAGGTCGGCCTCGACGTCTGGGCGACCTGGGCGGCCGCGACGGCGGCGGCAAGGAGGCAAAGCAAGGAGGCCAGCAGGACGCGCACGGGAACACCAGACCCTGCCTGGGCATGAAGTTTGCTTTCGCTTGGAGGGGGCGGGGCGGGTAATGACCTGGCCAGTCCTTCAACCAGGGCCCCTGCGTGAACCTGATGACCCGACGGCCGCTGCCGCGACGATGCCCGTCCTCGCCCTGCTGCGCGGCGCCAACCTCGGCTCCAAGCGCTTCTCCCCCAAGGCCGTCGAGGCGGCGCTGGCCGACCTGGAGGTCCGCAGCATCGGGGCCGCCGGCACCTTCGTCGTCGGCAAGCGCGTCGCCGAGTCCACGCTGCGCAAGCGGCTCGCGGACGCTATGCCGTTCGAGCCGGAGGTCCTCGTCGTCGCGGCCAAGGACGTGCAGGCCGCCCTCGCTGCAGGAGAGGCGCTCAAGGCGCCGGACGGCGCCAGGCGGTTCGCGACGGCGCTCTCCAAGGAGCCTGGCAGGGTGGCGCTGCCCCTGGAGGCGCCCGAAGGAAAGGGCTGGGGAGTGCGCGTGCTGGCCGTCGAGGGCCGGTTCGCGCTGGGGGTGCGGCGCCGGGTGGACGAGACCGGCGTCTACCCCAACGAGGTCATCGAGAAGGCCTTCGGCGTGCGCGCGACGACGCGGGACTGGCCGACGATGGAGAAGGCGGCGAAGCTGCTGAAGTAGGGCTCCCGGGGCGGAGGCGCCTGGCTTACGGCGGCGACAGCACGCAGACGAACTGCCCGGCGCGCGTCTCGAAGACGCACATCTCCTGGGCGCAGATGCCGCCGCTGTCGCACCAGTACGTCCCGTAGCAGACGAACCCGATGGTCGAGCCGAGGTTGGCCTCGCAGTCGTAGGCGGTGGCCGGCGCCGGGGCGACGGCAAGCAGGCCAAGGGCGAGCAGAAGGGTGGCGGTGGACGCGAGGGCCAAACGCATGCCGAAGGCACCGGCGGGGGGGTAGAAAAGTGTCGGCAAGAAACAGGTTGGGCGGAGCGCGTCGGGGCGCCAACCATGATATATCGCGCCCCAGTCGCGACCCTGGAAGTGCCCTATGGGTGAAGTCCTCCTGAAGTACCGCCTCACGCCTGAAGACGCCTCCACCGACATGTCGCAGCTTGAGGCCGCCGTCCGGAAGGCCCTGCCCGCGAGCGTCGGCCGCGTGAGCAAGGCGGACATCCAGCCCTTCGTGTTCGGCATGAAGGTCCTGGTCGTGTCCCTCATCGTGCAGGACGTCGAGGGCAACAACGACATCGTCGAGCAGACCCTCACCGGCCTCCCCGGCGTCCAAGGCGCCGACCTGGTCGACATGGGCCGCCTGATGTAGGCCCTGGCGGAACCTCCTCCCTTTTCAATCAGCCCGGGCGTCCGCGCCACGCCGATGGGACGCCTCGTCTTCTCCTCCGAGTCCGTGACCGAGGGACACCCGGACAAGGTCGCCGACCGCATCAGCGACTCCATCCTGGACGCCTACCTCCGGAAGGACGCCGCCAGCCGTGTTGCCTGCGAGTCGCTGGTGGCCACCGAGTTCATCTGCGTCGCGGGGGAAATCTCGTCCACCGGCGAGGTCGACCACGAGCACATCGCCCGCCGCGCCATCAAGGCCATCGGGTACGATTCCCCCGAGACCGGCATCGGCTGGGACACGGCCCAGTTCACGTCGCGCATCGTCCCCCAGTCCGCCCACATCGCCCAAGGCGTCGTGTCGCGCAAGGACAAGAAGATCGGCGCCGGCGACCAAGGCCTCATGTTCGGCTACGCCCAGGCCAACCTGGAGAACGGCATGGCGCCCGACTTCATGCCCATCCCGATCAGCCTGGCGCACGGCCTCACCCGCCGCCTCACGGAGCTGCGCCACGGCAAGCTCTCCTGGCTGCGGCCGGACGGCAAGTCGCAGGTGTCGGTGCGCTACGAGGACGGCCACCCCGTCGCCGTGGACGCCGTCGTGCTCGCGGCCCAGCACAGCCCGGACATCAGCCAAGAAGACCTGCACGCCGAGCTGCGCGAGCACTGCATCGACGCCGTCATCCCGGAAGGCTGGCTGCACAAGGGCACGAAGTACTTCATCAACCACACCGGCAAGTTCGAGATCGGCGGCCCCAAGGGCGACTGCGGCCTTACCGGGCGCAAGATCATCGTGGACACCTACGGCGGCTGGATCCCCCACGGCGGCGGCGCCTTCTCCGGCAAGGACCCGACCAAGGTGGACCGCTCGGCCGCCTACTTCGCCCGCTACGCCGCCAAGAACCTGGTGGCCGCCGGCTTGTGCGCCAAGGTGCAGATCCAGGTCGCCTACTCCATCGGCAGCCTTCAGCCCGTCAGCATCGCGGTGGAGTCGTTCGGAACCGCCACCGTCCCCGGCACCCGCGGCAAGACGCCGGACGAGGCGCTCGAGGCGGTGCTGCGCCGCGAGTTCGACTTCAGCCCCGGCGCCATCATCGAGGAGCTGCGGCTGCGCCGTCCCCTCTACACCGACACGTCGGCGTATGGCCACTTCGGCCGCCCGGACCTGAAGCTGCCGTGGGAAGACACCAAGCGCGCGAAGTCGCTGTAGCGGCTACGCGGACTGGCCTTCGAAGTGCGCCGGCGGGCTCGCGGGCAGCCGCTCGATGAAGCCCTTCTCGCCGCAGTTCGGGCAGGCGCGGAACCGCACCAGGTGCAGCGGGGTCTCGCCGAAGGTGCCGACGGCCAGGTCCTCGTTGCAGTGCGTGCAGTGGTACTGCAGCTCCTTGAACTCGCCCTCGGGGCGGACGACCTTGACGGGCTCGGCCTCGGGGTCGGGGAGCTGCGAGTAGACGCCGCACACGGGGCAGCTGAAGGCGGTCTTCTTGGCGTCGGTGAAGTTGATGGCGCCGTACTGGAAGACGGACTTGCAGTCGGGGCACTGCAGCAGCGCGCGCGACATGTCGCGGGGCGCCGCCTCGACCTCCTCCTGGAGGGGGGCTTCCTGGCGCTTGCCGCTGAACAGCATGAAGAACGCCCACAGGAACAGCACCGCGAGCAGGCCGTAGACGGCGTACTCGATCATGCGGTCCTTGGGCGGGTCCTCGCGCAGGACCGCGATGTCCACGAGGGCCAGCGCCAAGGTGGCGATGGCCAGGAACACGATGAGGGCGTAGAGGCCGCGGCGCCGGCGGACGTTCGCCTTGAGGTGCGCGTGCTTGGCTTCGCCGGTGGGGCGCTCGGTGACGTTGGCGTCGTCCGTCACAGGCCCCACCTCCCGAAGCGCCCGATGACCGCAAGCACGATGACCAAGAGCGCGCCGCCGGCGGCGACGTAGGTGTACTGGGCGTCGATTTTCAGCAGCTTGTCGGCGGGGCTCGCGGAGGTGCTGGACGAGGTGTCGCTGGTGCCGGTGGAGGTGGAGGTCGATGTCGGCGTCGTCGACGTCGTGGTGGTCGTGGTCGACGTCGTGCCGGTCGCCGGCTTGGAGTTCTTGTCGTTCGGGTTGGTGCCCGCCGCAAGCTCCGCCGAGTCGCTGAAGCCGTCGCCGTCGGTGTCCGCCTTGTTCGGGTCGGTGCCGGCCTTCTGCTCGCACAGGTTGTTGCAGCCGTCGCCGTCGGGGTCGCCGGTGGCGTTCTGCGGGCTGGTGGGCGAGCCGAAGTGGGTCTGCTCGAAGGTGTTGTTGAGGCCGTCGCCGTCGGTGTCGTTCGGGTTGGCCACGGGGTCGCTGCCGCCCGTGATGGTGTAGTTGCTGCCGAACTCGTCCTCGCCGTCGGGGGCGCGGTCGGTGATCTCGAAGGCCGTGTCCGGGACGGGCGGCGCCGTGCCCGACGACTCGACGTGCAGCCCGGTGAGCAGGGTGCCCGCCGCCGAGGCCGGCAGGGCGGTCTTGGGGATCGCGATGAGGACCGAGGTGCCGTTCAGGGTCGCAGCACTTGCCACGCCGCCGGGCGCGGTGCCGTCCTCCGAGACGACGGCGCTGCCCTCGACCTCGGTGCCCTGGATGGTGAAGTGGACGTTGAACGAGTAGCTGGCCGTCTGCCCAAGCTGGGAAATCAAGCCCGGCTCGATGGCGTTGCAGGCCGCCACGGTGGCCAGCAGGTGGGTCGCGTTCTCCTGGAGGAAGGCGAAGTCCAGGTCGGCGGCGCCAGCGACGTCGGAGGGAACCTGGGTCGTGGGGTCCAGCGTGTTGATGACCCGGTCGCCGCAGGGGTCGTCGACCTCTGGCGCGGCGGCGGTGCCCGCGGTCGCGCCCGGGACGGCGAAGGCCCCAAGCACAAGGGACAGGACTAGCATGAGCCCGGCAAGGAGGCGTGCCATCGGCGTACCGGGTCGCTCCACGATGCTTTTGGCTTTAAGCCTTGTAGAGTCGCATCGCGGAAGCTGGGCCGCAAGGAGAAAAAATATTTCAAGACAAAAAGAATCGCCATCTAGCCTGCAATGAATCTGAAGACCATGTTTTTTATCAGCGCATTGCTGGCCGCCGTTCTGTCGAGTCAACCCGCGAATGCCGCATGTGCACTGAACGGGGACGTTTGCGTGGATGTCACCCCCACGCGGACCTGCGTTTTTGAAACCGTGGTCGGAGGAGATTGGACGATTTGTGCAGTCGTCGGAAACAACCCGACCTCGGTGGGACGGACACGGATGCCACTGGAACCGCAACCACTTGTGCGGCCGCAAGCCGCGTCTGTCATACGACCGCTTTTGGAAGCCGCACCTGCGTCTTTTTGAGACAGATGTGAACGGGTTTGCCATCTGCTTCGTCACGGATGGAAGCGGCGCCTATCTCGTTTGCGCGTAGATGGGTGCATCACGCTGGCTCCGCCTAGACCTGATTCTCTCGAAAGCCGCCGAACCGCCCCTCCTACGTCGAGGCGACGGCCTCGGTCTCGGCTTCTCCCCCGAACAGCCGGTCCACCATCCAGTCCGCGTCGAACGGCTTCAGGTCGGGGTAGTTCTGGCCGACGCCGACGAACAACAGCGGCTTGTTGATGGTGTAGGCGACCGAGAGCGCGGCGCCGCCCTTGGCGTCCACGTCCACCTTGGTCAGGATGACGCCGCCGATGTCCACGACCTCGTCGAACTTGCGGGCCTGCTCGACGGCGTCGTTGCCGGCCAAGGAGTCGCCCACGAACACGCACAGGTCGGGGTTGGCGACGCGGCGAATCTTGTCCATCTCGTCCATCAGGTTGGAGTTGTTCTGCATCCGGCCGGCGGTGTCCAGCAGGACGACGGCCTTGTTGCGGGCCTTGGCGTGCTCGATGGCGTCGTAGGCGACGGCGGCGGGGTCGGCGCCGGCCTTGTGCTTGATGACGGTGACGCCGAGGCGTTCGCCGTGGAGGGCCAACTGCTCGATGGCGCCGGCGCGGAAGGTGTCGCCCGCGGCCATGCAGACCGAGACGCCCTGCTCCTTGAGGCGGTGGGCGATGCGGCCGATGCTGGTGGTCTTGCCGGTGCCGTTGACGCCGACGAACATCACGACGACCGGCTTCTTGCCCGACGCGATGCGTTCGCGCACGAAGACGTCGAAGTCGAGCGGGTTGACCTGCAGAACGCGCTTGATGGCGGTCCGGAGCACCTTCTCGACGATCTCCTCGGGCCGCTTGCCGCCGACCGACAGCGTCAGCAGTTGCTCCTTGACGTTGGCCTTGATGGCCTCGATGACGGGCAGGGCGACGTCGGACTCCAAGAGGCCGACCTCCAGGTCCCAGAGGATGTCCTCCAGCACCGACTCGTTGATGGTGAAGCGGGTGGCGGCGGGCGCCTCCTGCTGGACGACCTCCTCGACCGACTTCTGGACCTCGACGGCCTCGCCTAGCTCCCGAATCAGGCGGGCCTCGATCTCGCTTTCGGACAGCAGCTTGCGGCCGCCGGTGCGGGCCTCGGTCTTCGGCGGGGCCGGGAGGACGGGGGCGGGGACGGGGGCGGCCACTGGCGTCGGCGCGGGCGGCGGAGGGGGGCGTTCGACCGGAGGCGCGACGACGGGCGCCGCGACTGGAGGCGGCGCGGGCGCGACCGGCTCCGGCTTGGGCACGGGCGCGGGTGGCGGCGTCGGCGCCAGCGGCGCGGGAGCTGGCGGCGTGGGCGGAGGTGGCGGCGGGGCCGGCTTGGTCATCGCGGCCTGCAGTTCCGCCTCCAACTTGTCGCCGAGCTGCTTCTCGACCTCGTCCTCCAGCTTCTTGGAGACGCCCTTCAGGCGGTCGCGCAGCCCTTTGAACACGGTCGCGCGCAGGCCCGGTTCGCGTTAAAGCGATTGGGCGGAGGCGGCTGGACCTTCCTGGACGCGACGGGCGCACCAGGCCTCGACGGCAAGCCAGGCGGGCAGGCCCACCCAGGTGGCGTTGGTGGCGGCGCGGCGGGCCTCGGCGAGGCCGTCGGGCGGCAGTTGCAGCAGCACGGCGAGCACGAGCGGCGCCACGGCCAGCGCCCATGCGGCGGCCCGCGCGGTTCCCCGTTGGGTTGCGCCTTGCAGCCCGAGCGCGAGGGCGGCGGCGAGCACGGCGTAGAGGTAGACCGAGTTCCAGCCTGCGAACAGGAACACGCCGGACGCGATGAGGGCGTTGTCGATGGCCAGCAGCGTGAAGGCCAGGACGGTGGCGAGGGTCGCCCAGTCGCGGCGGCGCAGCAGCGCGGCCGTGGCGCCGAGGGCGGAGGCGGGGATCGCCCACGACGCCCACCAGACGTGCAGGCCGGGCGGGCGCACTAGCCAGGAGCCCGCTTCGGCCACCGCCATCAGCACGGTGGCCGCCACGGCAAGCCCGAGGCGGAGGCGCATGGGGTTCAGCATGGCTTCGCCCCCGTGGCCGCGAGCGGCACGCCCGCCTTCGCCTGCCGGGCCACCTCGGCCACGGCGTCGGCCATCAGGTCGACTTCGGCCTGGGTGTTGAACACGCCGAAGGTCGCGCGGGTGGCGGCGGGGTTGGGGGAGCCACCGGGGCGGCCCATGAGGCGGTTCAGGATCGGGTGGGCGCAGAACGAGCCGTTGCGCACCGCGATGGCGTGGTCCTGGTCGAGCTGGGCGGCGACCTCGGCGGGCTCGCGGCCGGGGACGAGGAAGGTGAAGACGCCGAGCTTGCGGGTCCCGGCGCCGCTTGGGCCGAGCACGCGGACGCCATGGTCGGCCTCCAGCTCCTCGAAGCGGCGCAGGGCTTGGCGGGTGAGGCGGGCCTCGTGGGCCTGCACCTCCGCCATGCCGAGGCGGGAGAGGTAGCGGGTGGCGGCGGCGAACGCGACGGCGCCGACGGTGTGCGGGGTGCCGCCCATGTGGCGGTCGCGGCCGAGCTTGAACTGGGCGCCGCCTTCGTCCACCCATTGCACGGTGCCGCCGCCGGGCAGGTAGGGCGGGGCTTCGTCGGTGAGCTCGACGGGGGCCGCGAGCATGGCGGAGCCGAACGGCGCGTAGCACTTGTGGGCGACCCCGGCGAGGAGGTCGATGTGCTCGGGGTGGCCGGCGGGCTTGACGTCGATGGGGGCATGGGCCAGCAGCTGGGCGGCGTCGGCCAGGATGAGGGCGCCGGCGTCGTGGGCGAGGCGGGCCAGGCGCGGCAGGTCGGGCTGGAGGCCGGTGACGTTGCCGGCGCCGGTGACGGCGAACAGCTTGACCTGGTGCTGCTGGAGCTTCCGTTCGACGTCGTCCAGGTCGAGGCGGCCGTCGTCGTCGATGGCGGCGTGGACCACGGGGCCGTGCTTGCGGTGCGGCAGGTCGTTGCTGTGGTGCTCGGCGAGCGTCGTGAGCGTGACGCCCGGGCGGTGGGCCACCAGGTGCGCGGCGAGGTCGAGCATCTGGGTGGTGCTCTGGCCAAGGAGGACCGGCTGGGTGGCGGGGTCGGCGCCGACGAAGCGGGCCAGCTCACGGGTAGCGTCGTCGAAGGCGTCGCTCGACTCGCGGGACAGGGTGTGGCTGCCCCGGGGGACGGCGCCGTGGGAGGAGGAGCAGAACGCCACCACCTGGTCGAGGACCTCCTGGGGCGGGTGGGTGGTGACGCCGTGGTCGAGGTAGACCAGGGGGCGGTCGGCGCCGTCGCGGGTGCGCAGGGTCCGCCGCGTGATGGGGAAGTCAGACCGGACGCGCGCCAGGTCGAAGGCCACGGTGTGCCCACTTCGGCCCTGCCTCTTGGAGCTTGGGGAAGGACCGGAACGAGACATGTCAATCTCTATTCAACAGCTTGAAAGCAAAGCCCTGTGTCGCCGCCGCGTGGCCGAGCCCGTCATCCAGGTCCGCGACCTGCGCAAGACCTACCCCGATGGCACCGAGGCCGTCAAGGGCATCACCTTCAACGTCCGCCGCGGCGAGATCTTCGGCTTCCTCGGCCCCAACGGCGCCGGCAAGACCTCGACGATGCGCATCCTCGGCACGCTCCAGGAAGCCACCGGCGGCGACGCCAAGGTGCTGGGCCTCGACGTGCGCCACGACGCCGGCGCCGTCAAGCAGCGCATCGGGTTCGCCATGCAGGAGGTCGGCATGGACGACCTGGCCACCGCCCGCGAGATGCTGGCGCTGCACGGCAAGCTCTACGGCATGTCCGGCCGCGAGGCCAAGGCCAAGGGCGAGACGCTGCTGCAGACCTTCGACCTGGTGGAGCACGGCGACCGTCGCGTCACCCGCTTCTCCGGCGGCATGCAGCGCCGCCTCGACCTGGCCGTGACCCTGATCCACGAGCCCGAGGTGCTGTTCCTGGACGAGCCGTCGACCGGCCTGGACCCCAAGTCGCGCAGCACCCTCTGGGCCGTGCTGCGGAAGCTGCGGGACGAGCGCGGCATGACCATCATGCTCTCGACGCATTACATGGACGAGGCGGACGCGCTGTGCGACCGCATCGCCATCGTCAACAAGGGCGTCATCGCCGCCATCGACACGCCCACCAACCTCAAGCGCGCCGTCGGCAGCGACACTGTTCGCGTCACCTTGGCCAACGGCATCGCCCCGCCGGCCTGGGCGAGCCTCCAGCGCGTGTTCGGCCCCCAGAACATCACCCACAAGGGCGAGCACCTCGACATCCGCGTCAAAGACGGCGCCCGCGCCCTCGTGCCCGCCCTGCGCCTCGTCACCGAGCAAGGGGTCGCCATCCGCGAGACCAAGGTCGTGACCCCGACGCTGGAGGACGCGTTTTTGAAGTTCACCGGCGCCCGCTTCGACGAGGCCGCCACCAAGCCCGAGGTGGCCGCATGAGCGCCGTCCGCAACCTCGGCCTGATGTACATGCGCAACATCCGGCAGTTCCCGCGCATCCCCGTCGTGCTGGTCTTCGGCGTCGTCATGCCGATCATCCAGCTGCTGCTGTTCGGCAACCTGTTCTCCGGCATCGCCAACAGCCCCGGCTTCCAAGAGGACAACCCGGGCGTCAAGTACGAGTCCTACATCGTGCCGGCCGTCATCCTGTTCACCATCTTCGTCGGCATGGCCAACTCCAGCGCCGCCTTGATCGTGGACCTGCGCACCGGCTACTTCGACAAGCTCCGCACCACCCCCGCCCGCCCCTGGCAGGTCCTGGTGGCGCGCATGATGGCCGAAATGACCCGCGTCGCCCTGCAAGGCGCCTTCGTGCTTTCCATCGCGCTGATGCTCGGCGCCTCGGTGAAGTCCGGCATCGTGGGCGCCCTGCTGATGATCGTCATCGCCACCGTGTTCTCCGCGTGTGTTGACGGCCTCGGCGTGATGGCGCTCGCGATGAAGACCAAGAGCGACCAGGCCACCCAGTCCGCGTTCCCCCTGTTCTTCGTCCTCATGTTCCTGAGCACGGCGTTCCAGGCGCGCGGCCTCATCGACAAGGACTGGCTCCTGACGGTCATCGACCTCAACCCGGTGGACTACCTGGTCCGGAGCCTGCGCGAACTGATGATCGGCATCCCCAACGAGGCCAAGACCGCGATGGTGGAGCACTACCCGTGGCCGGAGATCGGCATCGTGATGGGGACGGCGGCGCTGGGGGCCTTGGTGTTCGGCTTCCTGAGCTACCGGGTGTACAAGTCCAGCGTGCAGGGACGTTAGCTGCGACGGGCACCGATTTCACGGATTCGGAAGATTCCCACAGAAGGTCTGTGGAATCTGTGTCCAGTCGGCGGCTCCGCGACGAGCACTGATTTGCACAGATTCGGAAGATTCCCACAGACTCTGTGGAATCTGTGTCCAGTCGTGGCCCGCGACGGCAGGGGCGGAAGGGTTCCTGCGCGGGATCCCGCTTCAGATCGGCCGAATCGCCTGCACCAGCGCGCTCATGAGCAGGTAGGTGAAGAAGCCCAAGGCGCCGATGATGGCGATGCCGACGAGGACGATGAAGGCCGATTGCCGGAGCTCTTCGGGCTCGGGCTTGCGGGCCATCTTGAGGACGCGGGCGATGCGGCCTTTGCCGAGGCCGTCCCAGCGGCGCTCAAGGCGGTGCTGGACCTCCCAGGCGTTGTCCACGAAGCCCTTCGGGGCAGGGGTCGGCTCCATTGCAGCCTTCCGACAGGGGCGGGGGTTATGAGGACTTCGGGGCGGCGAACCTCGGGCGGGGAAGGACAAGCTCGACGTTGGGCCCTCCACGCGTGGGCGGAGGATCGTCGCCCATGGAAAGGACCGGGGCCATCAGCGCCTCTTCTTCAGCCAGGAACTCGGCAAGCTCCTGGGGGGTGATGGGCGCGGGCTGACGACCAAGCCGCTTGCGCTCGATTTTCATGAGCACTTCGCGCAGGTGCTGGAACTCGCTCCACAGGTTGGGGTCGCGGGTGCGGCAAGCCTGGATGAACGGCTCGCTGGCGAGCCAATAGCGCTCGACCCAGTGCTCGAACGAATGCCAGGCCATCTGGGGGTCGAGGGCCCGCTTCCGTAGCAGCATGCCTGCCACCTCGAAGAAGCCGAGCAGCACTTCGTCAGGGTCGTTGGCGGTGGTCCGCAGCGTGCGGCCGGCGGCGGCGCGGGCGCGTAACATGCTATCGGATTGGAACCGATCCTCCAAGCGGGTCAGTTGCTCGACCTGCAGGGCTTGGCGCGACCGCCGGCCTTCCGCCCAGAAGGCGACGGCGGCGATGACGGCCGCTCCCACGCCCGAGAGCGCGGCGACCATGTTCCAGTCCATGCCAGAGCCACGCCTGCAGCCTCAAAATACTTTTCTTAAAATTTCTTCACAAAATAATCAGGATTGCGATGGCGCGTCCGGTGCGGACTCGCGCATCGCCGCCCGCAGCCGCTCGACCTGGAGCGGGCTGCCGAGGACGATGAGGCGGTCGCCGGGCTGCGGCACCAGGCCGGGGTGCCAGGGCCGCGGCGACGGCTGGCCGGTCGGGACGTAGCCGAGGATCCGGGTGCCGGAGGCGGGCTCCAGGTGCGGGCGGGGGCCCAGAAACGGGGTCTCGACGGTGATCTCGGTCACGACGGCGGCGCGGGTCTCGGCGGCGAGGCGCAGGATGCCTTCGCCTTCGTCCAAAAGCGCCTCGGCGCGGCGGATCTGCTGCGGCTCGCCCACGAGCACCAAGGTGTCGGCCTCGCGCAGCTTCTCGGTGCCGTCGGGGTTGACGGACTCGTGGCCGCGGCGCTTGAGGACGGCGACGGTGACGCCGGTGGAGGCTTCGAGGCGGGTGTCGGCGAGGCTCTTGCCGACGAAGCGGGAGTGGGGGCCGATGGCGACGGCGGCGGCCTCGACGCCCCAGCCGTATTGGGCAAGCGATTCGCCAAGCAGGACGGCTTGGGCTTGCTCGTCGGCGCCCAGCACGCGCGCCAGGCTGGTCTCCAATGCGCCGGTCATGCGGGCCATCTGGCGGCCGGCGAAGGCGGCGATGGCGACCGCGACGGCGGCGGTGGCGGCCACGACCTCCCACGAGGCGGACATCAGGAGCGCCACCAGGACGGCGATCAGGGCGGCGGTGAGCAGCAGCAGGGCGTCGACGAGGCGCATCCCGAAGCGGGCGGTCGCGGACACGACGGCGGTGTCGCCGCGCACCTGGAAGAACGCCTGGAGGAAGCTGCGGTAGCGGGCGTGGGCGCGCACCAGCAGGGGGGTGGCGAGCGCGAGGGCGACGCCGTAGGTCGCGACCGCGGCCCAGAGGGCGTCGACGCCGGGGAAGCGGGCCAGGACCTCCTGGTGCAGGAACGCGGCGGCGGCCCCCAGGAACGCCAGCAGCAGGACGGTGGCGATGGCGCGCGCGACCGAGCCCTCGCCGGCCGCGGGGCGGGCGGCGCCGTGCGTCCCCTTGCGGCGCAGCCGCCGCATCGACTGGACGCCGCCCTCCAGGCTGGTGCGCAGGCGCGCCGGCAGCCGCTGGACGAGGCGGGCGGGCACGTTGGCGGCGCGCATCAGCACGGGCGCCAGCAGCAGCAGGCCGACGATGGTGCCGGCGACGGTGGCGCCGAGGGCGTCGTGCGCGAGCCCGCCGGCCTGGGCGGCGGCGACCAGGATGAGGCCGAACTCGCCGACGGTGGCCAGCGCCGCGCCGACGCGGGTGGCGTCCGCGAGGCCGAGGCCGGCGGCAAGCCCGCCGGGCACGTGGACGGCGAGCTTGGCGGCGGCGACGGCGAGGATGCACAAGAGGACGAACGGGCCTTGCTCCAGCACGAGGCGGGGGTCCACGACGACGCCGGCGGCGAAGAAGAACACCGCGAGCGCGATGTGGCGCAGGCCGGACAGGGCGTTGCGGACGACGAAGCGGGAGCCGGCCTCGGCGGCGGCCATGCCGGCGAGGAAGGCACCCAGCTCGGCGGAGCCGACCCAGTCGCCGGCGGCCGCGAACACCAGCAGCATGGCGAGGGCGCCGACCACGACCAGCTCCGGCATGTGGGTGGTGGCGATGCGGTCCAGGAGGCGCGGCACCAACAGGAGCGCGACGGCGGCGAGGACCGCCATGCCGACCAGGAGCACGCCGACGGTCTGGAGCGGCGCGATCCAGCCGCCGTTGGCGACCCCGCCCGCCAGCACGGCCAGCACGGCCAGGATGCCGCCGGCCACGATGTCCTCCGCGAGGAGCACGCCGAAGATGCGGTGGCGGGCCGCGGGCGGGAAGCGCGAGCCGGCGGACAGGCGGTCGCCGAAGATGGTGGAGCTGAGGCCGAGGCTGAGGCCCAGCACGATGGACTGGAGCAGCGTCCAGCCCCAGAGGCGCGCGAGCGACGCGACCACGAGGGCGGGAACCAGGAGGTCGAACACCGACACGACGCGGGTCTCGGCCAGGATGCGGCGCAGCGTGCGGACGTCCAGCTCCATGCCGATGAAGTAGAGCAGGACCAGGACGGCCACGTGGGAGGCGTCGCGCAGCAGGTCCACTTGGACGAGGGCGCCCAGCCCGGGCAGCGCCGCCGGCAGCGCGATCCCGACCACGAGGTAGCCGAGCGCGGGCGGCAGGCGCAGCCGCTGGCACAGGAGGCCGGTGGCGGCCAGCAGGGCGGCCAGCCCGGCCAGCACCCACAGCAGCTCCGCCATCGGCGGAGGGGGACCCCGCGGAGGACTTCAGGTCATTCTTCCGGCTCGGCGGCCTTGCGGCGCCGGGCCCGGGCCGTGGCGGCCACCGGCGCCTCGGCCAGCCGCTCGCCGGCCTCGCGGCTGTGCCGGACGCCGTAGAGGCCGTAGACCACGAGGCCGATGCCGGCCCAGACCAGGCTCGCCAGCAGCGTGAAGCCGTCGAGGCTCACGATGAGGGCGGCGACGCCCAGCATCCCCAGCAGCGGCAGGAACGCGACGATGGGGCGGCCTTGGCGGTCGTCGATCGACCACAGCGGCATCCGGAACGGCCGCTCCACGTCGGGGCGGCTGCGGCGGAAGCGCCACACGGCCAGGATGACCATGAAGAACGCGAACAGGGTGCCGATGTTCACCAGGTTGACGGCGGCGCCGAGGTCCAGCAAGGCGGCGAAGCAGAGCGTGAAGGCGCCGTAGAGCAGGGTGGTCGCGGCGGGGGCGCCGCGGGCGGAGACGCGGCTCATCCAGCCGGGCAGCAGGCCGTCGCGGCTCATGTTGAAGAACACGCGGACGCCGCCCAGGATCAGCACCAGCAGCACCGAGGTGGTGCCGATGAGGGCGCCGATGCGGATGATGAGGGCGCCGTAGGCGAACTCGTCCGCGCCGCCGAAGACGTTGCTGCCGGTCAGGAACCCGTTCTGCTCGAACACGTAGCCGAACGGCTCGCCGCGGGCGTTGGTGGCGGCCACCGAGTCGCCGGCGAAGTTGGTCCAGTTGCTGCTGGAGGAGAGCGCCGCGGCGGCCAGGATGTAGAGCGCCGTCGTGATGAGCAGGCTGCCGATGATGCCCTTCGGCAGGTCGCGCTTCGGGTTCTTGGTCTCCTCGGCGGTGGTCGAGACCGAGTCGAACCCGATGTAGGCGAAGAACATGATGGCGGCGGCGGCGAACACCGACTGGATGGCGGGGAGCCAGCCGCGGGCGTCGTAGAGCGTTCCGTCGTCCATCTCGTAGTGGGGCAGCGGGTCGCTGAAGTTGGCGGCGTCGAAGAACAGGAAGCCGCCCACGATGGCCAGCGCCAGGATCGCGACCTTGATGACGACCAGGACGAAGGTGAAGCGGGCCGACTCCTTGGTGCCGCGGATCAAGAGCAGGGTGCACAGCAGCACGATGATGACGCTGGGGATGTTGACGATGCCCTGCAGCACGGTGCCGTCGTCCAAGGTGACGGACTCGAAGGGGCTGTGCGTCCACCAGTAGCCGGACTGGTTCGCGAAGATGTCGGTCGCTGGGTCCGAGTCCTTGAACTGGTTGACGAGCGCCAAGAGGTTGTTGCGCCAGCCGACGGCGACCGCGATGGCGCCGACGGCGTACTCCAGGATGAGCGCCCAGGCGACCATCCAGCCGGGCAGCTCGCCCATGGCGGTGTAGATGTAGGCGTAGGCCGAGCCCGAGGCCGGGATGGCGGAGGCCAGCTCGGCGTAGGCGTAGCCGGCCACGGCGCAGATGGCGGCCGCGACGATGAACGCCGGGATGACGCCGACGCCGGCCTTCTCGATGCCCTCGCCGATCAGCACGAAGATGCCGGCGCCGATGATGCCGGCGACACCCAGGACGATGAGGTCCTTCGCGGCCAGGGTCTTCGCGAGGCCCTGCTTGCTGTGGGCCTCCTCCAGCAGGCGGTCGACGTTCTTGCGGTAGGCCATGCGGGCGATGCCGCGGCGCAGGAAGCTCACTTGCCCACCTCCGGCTTCTCCTCGATGCGCGCGTCCCAGCTGGAGGCGGCGAGGTTCAGGGTGAGGCTGAAGGTGGTGGCGGGCGTGACGCCGGGCAGGCTGCCCAGCGGCGGCAGCGTGGGGCTGGCCGCCCCGCGGGCCCAGGTGGCCTCCAGGGTGTAGGTGACGTCCCGGAGGGTGTCGTCGGTCTTGGCGCCGAAGACGCGCTCGGCCTCGGTGCGGTTGAGCGCCTTGAGAGAGCCGAGGTCGGGGTGGGTGCCGTTGCCGATGGTGAAGGTGCGCTCGCGGCCGGCGGCCACGTCGGCGCAGGTGAAGGCGGACTCCTCGTGGACCTTGGCGCCGTCCTGCAGCAGCCGCCACGTGACGCGGACCGGCTTCTGGCCATAGGGCGCGTCCGGCTCGAACCCGTCCTGGCACGCCTGGGCCGCGATGGAGACCGTGACGTTGGCGAGGTGGCCGGCGACGTGCAGCGTGACGGACTTGGTCTGGCTGTCGCCGGTCGCCTGCAACGGGGCGCGGCCCGCCTCCTCCTCCGTCCAGAACACGTTGTACTCGATCGGCTTCTGCGGCAGCGCCAGGATGGCGAACGGCAGACTGGCAGCGATCAAGAGGACACCGGACAGGACGGCGATGGCCGCCGCAGGCCTGTCCATGTGGGCGCGATCCGTCATGGCGGCTTGCCACAACGGGGGTGCGTTATAGCCTCTGTCGTGAACGGACACGCTCGTTCCACTCGCGTGTCCGCCTGGGGGCGCTGCGCGCGGCCGACGAGGGGGCCGCTCCCTCGGCCCGTGCGCTCGCTGGCGCTCGCGCAGGCGGGCGTGCTCGGTCCTGCGCGCCCGAGGCGCGCGGCGGCCCCCAAGGCGATGGGTGGGTTTACCAGCGGCGGCCTTGCGGCGCCTTCTTGGCGTGGTGGCCCGGGCCGGAGCCGCGGCCCCTGCCCTGCCCGCGGCCTTGTCCGCGGCCGTAGCCGCCGGACGGGCCGGGGAGCCGCTCGCGGCGCTCGGGGACGACCTGCGGCGGCTCGGGCGGGAGCTCGCCGACGTCGAACTGCGCCATCTGGGTTCCCGAGATGCGCTCGATGTTCTTCAGGTCCCGGTGCTCGTCGCTCTGGACGAAGGTGAAGCTGCGGCCGGTGCGGCCCATGCGGCCGGTGCGGCCGATGCGGTGGACGTAGGCCTCGGGCTCGTCGGGCAGGTCGTAGTTGACGACGTGGCTGACCTCGGGGACGTCGATGCCGCGGCTGGCGACGTCGGTGGCGACCAGCAGGGTGGCCTCGCCGTCGCGGAACGCCTGCATCGAGCGTTCGCGCTGGTTCTGGCTCATGTTGCCCTGGAGGGCGACGGCGTTGTGGCCAGCTTTGGAGAGCTGGGGGGCCAGGCGCTTGGCGAGGTGCTTGGTGCGGGTGAAGACGATGGTGCGCTCCGGCTTCTCCTTCGCAAGCAGCGCCAGCAGGGCACGGGTCTTCTGGGTCTTCTCGAGGTGGACCTTGAACTGCTCGCACAGCGGCGTCGCGGTGGGGCCGGCCTCGACCTTGACGGTGACGGGGTCGGTGAGGAACTTGGAGGTCAGGCGGCGGATGGGCTCGGGCACGGTGGCCGAGAACAGCATCGTCTGGCGGACCTTGGGGACGGCGCGCAGCACGCGCTCCATGTCGGGCAGGAAGCCCATGTCGAGCATCCGGTCGGCCTCGTCCAGGATCAGGAACTTGACCTTCTCGAGGCGGGCGGTGCCCTGCTGGACGTGGTCGAGGAGGCGGCCGGGGGTGGCGACCAGGAGGATGGTGCCGCCGTGCCGGGTCAGCTCCGCGGTCTGGTTGCCCATGCCGACGCCGCCGTACACGGTCACGATGCGCAGGCCGGAGGCCTTGGCGATCTCGGAGAGCTCCTGCGCCACCTGGAGGCAGAGCTCGCGGGTGGGGACCAGGATGAGCGCCGCGACGCCGGCGTTCTTCAGGGTGCGGCATTTCTCGACCAGCGGGATGCCGAAGGCGGCGGTCTTGCCGGTGCCCGTGCGGGCCTGGCCGAGAAGGTCGCGGCCGGCCAGCAGGTGCGGGATGGCATCCAGCTGGATGGGGGAGGGGTTCTCGTAGCCCATGGCGGCGATGGCGTCGAGGGTGCCGGCGCTGAGGGGGAACTGGCTGAACGTGGGGGCGGCCGGGGCCGCAGGGTTGGACTGCATGGTTTCACTGGGTCTGGGCGGAGATGCATCGTCGCCCGGACCCGTCCCAAGCGGGACACAAAGCAGGCGGCGGACCCCGTTGGGGGTTGGGCGACGCACGCCTGCGGCCATGAACGCTGCTCGTTCTGACTTGAGGCTGCGTGAGCGCGCGGGCGGTTAAGGGTGGTGGTTGGCGCCACCAACCCTCGGGCTAGGCCACCAGATGCTCGCGCTCCACCTGCACCAGCGGCAGCCGCAGCGTCACCGTCGTGCCGCGCCCCGCCCCGGCGCTCGTGGCCTCGACCTTGCCGCCCAGCGCCTCGACGATGGCCTTGCTGATGTAGAGGCCGAGGCCGGTGCCGCTGGCGTTGACCTTCATGGGGTCGTGGACCTGCGAGAACGGCTGGAACAGCTTGGGGATGGCGTCCGCCGGGATGCCGATGCCGGTGTCCGCCACCGACACCACCGCGGCGTCGCCGTCGGCCTCGGCGCGGACGACGACGCGGCCGCCGGCCGGCGTGAACTTGAGGGCGTTGCCGACCAGGTTGTCGAGCACTTGCCCGAGCCGTGCCGGGTCCGCGCGCACCGCCACCCGGCCCTTGGCCTGCACGTCGAGCGTGACGCGCGCCTGGCGGGCGACGTGGGCGAACGACTCGGCGGCCTGGTGCGCCAGCAGGGTGGCGTCCAGGTCGCGCAGGTTCATGCGGAGCTGGCCCGACTCGAGGCGGGCGGCGTCCAGCAGGTCCTGCACGAGCGACTGGAGCCGCTGCACGCTGCGCTCCACGACGGCGAGGCTGCGGCGCGTCTCCGGCGGCGCGGCGTCGAGCATCCCTTTGAGGACGCGCATCTGCAGGACCAAGGGCGTCAGCGGGGTGCCCAGCTCGTGGGCGGCGGTGTTGAGGAAGTGGATGCGCGACTGGTCGACCTGCTGGAGCCGGGTGTAGGCGGCGCGCAGCTCCTCCTCGGCCTCGCGGCGCTTGGTGATGTCGGTGAGCATCCCGAGCGCGCCCACGACCTTGCCGTCGCCGTCGCGGATGGCGGAGCCGGAGGCCTGGGTCCACAGGACGGCGCCGTCGCCGCGGCGGAACCGGAGGTCCATGCGGGCGCTGCCGCCGGCGAACAGGCGGGCAAGCCGGCTCTCGGCGGCGGCGCGGTCGTCCGGGCCGATGAAGTCGAGGACGTTGCGGCCCTGAATCTCCTCGGGGGTGACGGCGAGCATCTGCGCCAGGACGGCGTTGGCGTAGGTGGTGCGGCCTTCGGTGTCGACGCTCCAGATGCCTTCGGTGGCGGTCTCGACGATGAGGCGGTAGCGGCGCTCGGACTCCCGGAGCGCTGCCTCGGCGCGGCGGCGTTCGGTGATGTCCTGCGACAGCACGAGGACGCCGGCGACCTTGCCGGCGGCGTCGCGGTAGGGCACCTTGTCGGTGCGGGCCCAGCGGAGGTTGCCGGCGCCGTCGGGGTGGGACTCGAGGATGCCGAGCTTGGGCTGGGCGCTGCGGACGACTTCCAGGTCGTCGTCGTGCAGCCGCTTGGCGGCGTCGTGCGGCATGAGGTCGTAGGTGGACTTGCCTTCGATGTCCTCGACCTTGGCGCCGAAGACGGCGGCTGCCGGCGCGTTGAGGCGCAGGATGCGGTTCTCGGTGTCCTTGTAGAAGATGAGGGCGGGCACCGAGTCGAAGATGACGCGCTGCTGGTCACGCTGGCCGCGCAGCTCGTCGTTGAGCGCCAGGAGCTCCTGGGAGGTCAGCTCCATCGAGCGCTCCAGCAGGGCGCGGTCCTCGTCGTTGCCCCGGTAGGTGGCGTCGATGGCGTCCAGGAGCGGCTGGAGCCCTGGCGGCACGCCGTCGGGGCCGCCGAAGGCCCTGCGGAGCTGCCGTTCCAGGAGCTTGTGCATTCATGCCTCGGCGAAGGTGGTGATGGTCATGGTCTGGTTGTGCAGCTCGCAGCTGGCCGCCGGGGCCGCGGGGCAGATTTCGCCGTAGGAGTAGAAGCCGGCAAGCGCCGCGCCGTGGCCGACGACCTGCTGCACCGCCTCCAGCTCCTCCTCGACGCGCTGCTTGAGCACCAGCTTGCGGCCGACGCAGCTGATCAGGAGCGCCAGCTCGGCGTGGTCGGAGCCCAGGGCGGCCTGGCTGGTCTCGGCGGCGCCGTGGGCGCCGTCCACCAGGCGGTCGAAGTTGGCCTTCATGAGGCGCACCATGAGGCCTTCCGGGATGTCGCCGGCGAACGTCATCGACTGGTCGGCCTCGTTGACGGCGAGGATGGTGCGCACCACTTCGCCGCCGTCGTCGCGCCGCAGGCTCAACGGGAACAGCAGGCCGGTGGCGGGCAGCCCGGCGCTCTGGTCGCCGAGGTAGCGCTTGTAGAGGGCGAGGGCGGGCTGGCCGTCGAGTTCGTACAGGACGTTGCCGACGGCGCGGGTGACGCGGCGCTGCGGGCCGAAGGGGTCCCAGCCGCCGAGCGAGCCGAAGCCGACCCGGAGGCGGGGGCCGTAGAAGCCGACGGCGACGATGCGGTCCTCGCGCGCCTCGCCGGCCGCCACCGTGAGGGTGTGCTGGAAGCGCGGGCCGTCGCCGGCCAGGCCGCCGGTGAGCTGCACGCCGGCGGGGAGACGCTGCTGCATCCCGGCCACGAGGGCGCTGCCGTTGACGTGCTGGCCGTCGGAGAACACGAGGACGTGGACCAGGCCGGCGGCGGGGAGCTGGGCGGCCAGGCGGGCGCCGGCGGCCTCCGAGGCCTCGCCTTGCTGGAGGTCGATGTGGACCGCCCGGACGGGGGTGCCGGCAAAGCGGACGGCGGTGGCGACGGCGTGGTCGTCGTGGACGTGGGTGCCCGCGATCTCGCCGGCGGTCGAGCAGCCGGCCAGGATGGCGCCAGGGTAGTCGTGCGCCAAGCGGTCGAGCGAGGCGGGGGCGAGGCCGTCGCGGCCGCCGAAGACCAGGACGAGCTGGGCCTCCGGGAGGGCTGCTTCGCCATGCCAGCCTTCGGCTGCGTCCCACACGCGCTGTTCAAGGCGCATGGGCCCCCGTTTGGGGGGCGGGAGCTTGATGAACCGGCGTGGAAACGTCTATATCGGTGGCTTCGCGCACGGCGGCCGTGGCCTGGGGCACCCCGCTTGCCAGCAACGCCCGCAAGATGCTGCTCTTGGGCTCCGGCGAGCTTGGGAAGGAGGTCGTGCTGGAGGCGCAGCGGCTGGGGATCGAGACGGTGGCCGTGGACCGTTACCCCAACGCGCCGGCGATGCAGGTGGCGCACCGCAGCCACGTCGTGGACATGACCGATTCGAAGGCGTTGCGCGCCGTCATCGAGCAGGAGGACCCGGACTGGATCGTGCCGGAGATCGAGGCCATCGCCACCGCCGAGCTGGAGAAGCTGGAGGCCGAGGGGTTCCACGTGGTGCCGACCGCGCGCGCCGCCCGCCTCACGATGGACCGCGAAGGCATCCGCCGCCTGGCCGCCGAGACCTTGGGCCTGCCCACGAGCCGCTATCAATTCGCAAGCAGCCCGGAGGAGTTCCGCGCCGCCGTCGCCGCCATCGGGTTCCCGTGCGTCGTCAAGCCGACCATGAGCAGCAGCGGCAAGGGCCAGAGCGTCGTGCGCGCGCACGCGGACGTGGACAAGGCGTGGGCCTACGCGATGCAGGGGCGCGTCAACACCGGCCGCGTCATCGTCGAGTCGTTCATCCCGTTCGAGTACGAGATCACGCTCCTCACCATCCGCCACGCCGGCGGCACCACCTTCTGCCCGCCCATCGGCCATGTCCAGGTCGACGGCGACTACCGCGAGTCCTGGCAGCCCATGGCCATGTCCCCCGTCGCCCTCCAGCGCAGCCAAGCCATTGGACGCAGCGTCACCGAGGCGCTCGGCGGCCGCGGCCTGTTCGGCGTCGAGCTGTTCGTCGCCGGCGACGAGGTCTGGTTCTCCGAGGTCAGCCCGCGCCCGCACGACACCGGCCTCGTGACCCTCGGCAGCCAGACCCTGTCGGAGTTCGCGCTGCACGTCCGCGCCATCACCGGCCTGCCCATCCCCGACGTCGGCCACCTCGGCCCGACCGCCAGCGCCGTCATCCTCGCCACGGCGTCGTCGGAGCCGCCGGCGTTCGAAGGCGTCGAGGCGGCGCTGGCCGAGCCCGGCACCGCCATCCGCCTGTTCGGCAAGCCCGCGGCGCACCGCAACCGCCGCATGGGCGTGATTGTTGCCAGTGGGGCGACAATCTCCGAGGCGCGCGCCAAGGCGAAGCGGGCGGCGGCGCAGGTCCGCGTCCTGTAGGCCTACTTGTGGCGCCAGCGCGCGAGGAAGCCGCCCGGCCGGCGCGTGCCGGCGGCGGGGCCGAGGTCGGGCTCGCGGCGGGCGGCCTCGATCGCCATGGCGTAGAGGCGGGCCTTGCGGACGTCGTGCGACTCCTGGTCGAGCGCGGACAGGCGGCGGTAGAGGTCCAGCGGGTCCTTGTCCGTGAGGTCCTCGCCGCGGCGGATGCCCAGGCGCATGAGGTCGTGGGCAGTGTCGCCGTCGATGTGCGGGTTCTCCTGCAAGGACATCCAGGCGTCGCGGTCGTCGCTACGAGGTGGGGCGATGGGGAACGGGCTCATCGGGGCGCGAACCACAGGTCCCCACAAAACCCCATCGCAGAGACCCCGGCTTGTCGGAAACAACGGTAGGGTTTCCAGTGGAGCACCCGCGTTCCGCGCCTTGCCTCCACCGGCCGCTGGGGGTTCCGTGCCGGAAGCCCGGCTGATGGGGGCGGGGGCGGCGGCAGATCGCCGCGGGTTGCACAGGAAGCTCAGGCGGCGACGGCGCGCAGGACGCCCGGCGTGGCGGGTCCCCAGAGGGTCATGGTGGCGCGGATGGCGGGCGTCTCGCCGAAGGCCATGCCGTCCAGCTCGTCGTCGCCGCAGGTGGCGGTCCAGGCGCCGTCGGCGTGCAGGGCAAGGTGGAGCGGGTGCATGGGCAGCAAGAGCCGGGCAGGATTCTTCAGGGCGTGGACGGGGTCGGTGGAACCACACGCCGCCGACTGGACACAGATTCCACAGAGTTCTGTGGGAATCTTCCGAATCTGTGCAAATCAGTGCTCGTCGCGGAGCCGCCGACTGGACACAGATTCCACAGAGTTTTGAGGGAATCTTCCGAATCTGGGTAAATCAGTGCTCGTGGGCGGCCGCAACTAGACACAGATTCCACGGAGTTCTGTGGGAATCTTCCGAATCTGAGAGAATCAGTGCTCGTCGCGACCGCAACTAGACACAGACTCCACAGGCCTCTGTGGGAATCTTCTGAGTTGAGCAGCCAACGGCGAGCCAACCCTGGAAATCGACCGCCTTCTGCGCAACGCCCAAATACCGTCGCCTTGTCGCGACCCTTGCTCTTGTTGGGACCCAGCGGGAGCAAGCGGTGAAAATCCATGCAGGACGAAGGCGACCTCGGCATCCTACCCACGAAGGAAGAGCTGGCCCAGAAGGCCCAGGCCAAGCCCACCGCGACGCCCGCCGTCACGCAGGACAACCCCGCGGAGCCGAAGGACGCCAAGACGCCGCGTCGCAAGAAGGCCAAGCGCGCCGAGATCGCGGACACCGAGCCCGAGGCGCTCACCGGCAGCCAGATCCTGGTCCTCAAGACCCAGGTCGGCCAGGAGCGCCGCGTGGCGGAGGCGCTGGGCAACAAGGCGCGCCGCTTCAAGCTCCCGATCAGCGCCATCCTGAGCCCCGCCGAGCTGCGCGGCTTCGTCTTCTTGGAGACCTCGAACCCGTTGGAGGCCGAGAAGGGCATCCGCGGCGTCTCCTACGCCCGCGCCCTCGTGACGCGCCAGGAGGAGGTCCGGGACGAGAACGGCAACATCGCGCGCGACCGCCGCGGCAAGGTGGTCACCCGCAAGATTCCGGTGGACATTCCGTTCTCGGAGATCGCGCATTTCCTGACGCCGGTGTCCGCCGTCGCCAAGATCGCGGAGGGCGACATCGTGGAGCTCGTGAGCGGTCCGTTCCGCGGCGAGAAGGCCAAGGTCACCCGCGTCGACGACACCAAGGAGGAGATCACGGTGGAGCTCATCGAGTCCATGGTGCCGATCCCCATCACCGTCAAGGGCGAGCACGTGCGCGTCCTGGAGAAGTCGCAGCACTAAGGCGCTCACGGCAGCATCGGTCCCACGGGCTCCTCGCGCAGCCGCTCCCGTGAGGCGAGCGCCAACCCGTGCCCTTGGCCGCGCAGGCCGTCTTCCAAGGGTCGCCCCCGCCGCGCTTCCCGGGGCGCCGCCGCCGTGGCTTTCCTCCATCGACGAGCATACAAACCCCCTCGCGATCGCGTGCTCCTCGCCCGGCAGGTTGGATACATCCAACGACGTTTGGCCTACTGTTGGGCATTGCCGGCGTCCGAAGCCTTGCATCGTGCGGCCCGTTCTTCTGGCACGTTCCATGCGATCCCGCGCTTTTTCCTGCGGCCTGGCTGCGTTGCTTGCCATCGCCCTTGGACCGGCCGCCGCCGCCCCCGCGGGCTACGGCACTTCCTATTGGGAGGACGCCACCGTCAAGGCCGACGCCCGAATCATGACGGCCCTCGGTCCCCGCGATGGCAGGGAGGAGTGCCAGCCCATCGAGGGCACCGGCGAGGAGCCGGGCCTCGTGGTCTACCCCGTCCTCAACATGTACACGATCAACCAATGCTCCGTCGGCGCCCCGGTGGGCATGCTGGAGGGCCCCGTCGTGCTGGCAGGCGGCCTCGGGCACGGCCGCGGCATGCCGTCCAACGTCACCATCACGAGCGACGACGGCGACTCCTGGACGGCCGTCGCCGTGGCGTGCAGCCCGCCCGCGGGCGCCATCGACCCGCCGTCGGTCAACGTCTACGCGGTCCTGTCCAGCTACGCGCTCGATGCCTGCTCCCTGGTCCCCGGCGCAAGCTGGGACACGTTCACGGTGGTCCTGGACTTGTCGCTGGAGGCCCTGGGTTGAACCCGTCGCGCTGGAGCTGGCCCGGCCTGCGGGCCGCGGCCGCCCTTCTCCTGGCCGTGCTCGCCTTGCCGGCGGCCGCGGCCGAGCCGGTCGGCGGCACGTTGTCCGCCGCCACGGCCCACGTGGAGGGCGACGTGCTCCAGCGCGGCCTTGGCCAGTTCGTCCACATGGGCGGGGGCGGCTCCGAGCCCCCCGCCTGGAGCATCGCGGCGGCCCGCATCCACACCTACGAGGTGTCGGACGAGGGCCACGTGGTGCGCGCCACGCCGCCCGTGGGCGAGCCCTACAGCGTGTCCACGGCGCAGACGCTGCGCTCGCTCGGCCAGGCGCCGCCGCCGGTCCAGCATGAAGCCACCCAGGCGCAGGTGACGCCGGAGGAGGCCCAGGAAGGCTACGTCGTCATGGTGTTCTCGATGGGCACCTTCGGCCAATCCTCCTCGCTCGGCGAGGCCTGCCTCGAGGTGGTGGAGCACCCCGCCCTCAACCACCTCGACGGCGTGGAGGATGCCGACGGCGTCGAGAGCGGCAAGGGGTCGGCGTACTGGTCGAGCCCGGTCGCCAGCGGCCCCCACGTCCGCACCACCGCCCCCGAAGGCTTCAAGCTCCGCCTGGAAGGCACGTTCACCATCGAGGTCGTCGGCCTGTCCGGCCGCCTGGTCGGCAGCGAAGGCGGCTGGGACGTCGCGAGCGGCCACTGGGAGTCCCCCGTCAGCCCAGCCGGCCCCACGGGCGCCACCGGCGCCACCACGCTGCGCGAATCGTTCCTGCGCATCGAGGTCGTGGACGGCGTCCTGGAGTTCGCCGACAGCGACGGCGCGCTGCAGTGGTCCGGCCCCAACGTCGAAAACAGCGTCCTGTCGGGCACGGCGGGCCTCACCGACGCCGCCGGCCTGCTGGGCGCCTACGGCGGCCCGCAGCAGCGCGTCCAGGAGCCCGCCATCGAGCTGGCGCCGCCCGTGCTGCTGGCGCTGCGGCCGCTCGGCCGCCAGATGGACGTCGGGGTCGTCCCGCTGGACGGCGACGGCCAGCCGCTGGCGCTGCCCGTGATGGAGAGCCCGCGCGACCCGGTGGTGCAGGGCGTCATGGCGGCCGGCACCCTGCTGGCCCTCGGCGTCATGGGCGGCTGGCGCGTCCACCAGCGCAGCAACGTGCCCACCATGGGCCAGGTCGAGGCGGCGCTCGAGTCGCGCGACTACCGCCGCGCCGCCCGTTCGGCCCGCCGCATCCTGCACCGCCGCCCCGAGGCGGAGGACGCCCGGCTGGGCCTGGCCATCGCGCTCTCGAAGTCGGGCCGGCACACCGCCGTCGTGCGCGAGATCGAGCCCTACGTCAAGACCCGGCAGCCCTCCGACGGCGTCCTGTTCTACGTCCTCGGCGTGGCCCAGCATGAGCTTGGGCAGCTGGCCGACGCGCGCACCTCGTTCCGGGAGGCGGTCCAGCGCACCCCCTCCCTCCAGGCGGACGTCGAGAAGCGCCTCGGCGACGACCCCCGGCCGGCGACGCCCGCCAGCGGGGCGGCGGCGCGCGGCCCGTCCCGCCAGGAGCCGGGCGGCTACGCCTGACTTTTCCCTCCTGTTGCCCTTCTGGCCGGCAGAAAGGAAACGGTTGCGAACCTATAGGCCCTCGCAAGGAATGTCCCTGCCGTCTCCATGGCCCGCCCGGTCGTCCCCGCCGTCCTTTCGGCCTTGTTCCTTGCCGCCGTCGCGGCCCCCGGCGGCCTGGCCTCGGCCGGCGACTACTGCGTGGACAGCAGCTGCCCCTACCATGGCCTCCCGGTGCAGCTGCAGATCACGGTCGACTACTCCATGGTCCCCGACCGCCAAGTGGAGGGCACCTGCTACCCCGTCGAGGGCACCGGCGACCGCCCGGGAATCAAGATGTACCCGGTGCTGAACATGATCGTGGTCAACAACTGCGTCTTCCGGGACGGCGTCCTGGAGGACGGCCCCCTTGTGGGGACCGTGCTGCGCGACGCCCGCTACGGCGTCCCCGCCACCGTCACCGTCACCGAGGAGGGCGAGGAGGACGGCGTCGAGGCCCACCGCGTCGTGTGCCTGCCCCTCGGCGGCAGCGGCTCAGGCTCCGGCCCCCGCGTCCAGGTTTACTCCGGGATGACCATGTACGAGCTCGACGCCTGCCGCATCGACTGGGCGTCCGCCGCCTCCGGCGGTCCCCTCAAGACCTACCTGACCGTCTCGCCCATCGGAGCGTGAAGGCACACTGAGCCTGGTCGCCCGCATCCTCGTCTTCGCGGCGATCGCCGCCCTGCTGGTCGCCGGATCGGCTTCGGCCACGCCCAGCTCCCGCGGCAACCTGAACGGCGACGCCGTGGTGTTCGACGCCGACGTCCGCGAGGAGGGGCTCGTCCAGTTCGGCCACCTCGCGCGCAACCAGACCGGCCCCGCCCCGACCTTGACCATCGAGGCCGCCCGCATCACCACAATCCAATACGAGGACCAAGGCCACGAGGCCCGCGCCCCCTTCCCGCAGGACGTCCCGTTCATGGACGAGCCCGACTCGGTCGCCGCCTACACCGGCCAGTACATGCGCTCCTTGGGCCAGGCCCCGGAGCCCGTGGAGAACTCCGGCCGCGACGCCCGCCTCGTCGTCGGCGGCGCCCAGGCCGGCTTCACCATCATCGTCTTCAACGAGGCCAGCACCCTGCGCCACGACGCGCAGACCACCTCGCCCCGCGTCGGCGTCCTCCAGGAGCCCATCCTGACCCACATGGGCATCGCGGACAACAACGTCCCCATCGAGCAGCAGAGCCCGCAGGCCTCACCCTACTGGTCCCGCCCCCAGGCCAGCTCGCCGCACGTCCACTCGGCCAGCGCCGGCCCCGCCACCGTCACCTGGCGCGGCGACTTCACCCTCGAGGCCGTCGGCATCTCCGGCGAGGTCGCCACCCCGAGCCGCGCCTGGGCCTTCGAGAGCGGCCGCTGGGAGTCCGCCCTTGCCCCCGGCCAGCCCGGCCAGGAGAGCCTGCACGAGGTCCGCGAGGTCTTCCTGCGCGTCCTGGTCGAGGACGGCGTGCTCACCTTCAGCTCCCCCGACGCCGCCGCCTCCTGGTCCGGCCCGTCGCTGCTCTCCACCTACGTCCAAGGCGTCGCCGTCGTCCAGTCCGCCACCGGCATGGTCGCGGCCGCCGACGACCCGCCCGTGCATGTCAGCAGCCCCCAGCTGGAGCTGCGCGGCCCCCAGGGGCTCGCGGCCCGCCCCGAGGGCAGCGTCCTGGACCTCGACCTGGTCCCGGTGGACGCCGAGGGCCACCCCATCCCCGACGGCCCCGTCTACGCCTCGCCGCCGGACGCCATCCTGGAAGGGGTCGCCGCCGGCACCGTCGTCCTGGTGGCCGGCCTCGCCTGCACCTACCTGGTCTACCGCCGGATGCGCCGGCTCCCCATCCTGGCCGACGTCGAGGCCGCCCTGGAGGCCAACGCCTTCCGCCGGGCCGCCCGCGACGCCCGCCGCATCCTCCTCCGGCGCCCCGACTCCGAGGACGCCATGCTCAGCCGCGCCATCGCGCTGTCCAAGTCCGGCCGGCACCGCGTCGTCGTGCGCGAGGTCCGGCACCACCTCCAGACGCGCCGCCCCACCGACGGCGTGCTCCACTACGTCCTAGGGGTCGCCCAGCACGAGCTGGGCCGCCTGGAGGAGGCCCGCTCCTCGTTCGAGGAAGCGGTTCGGCGGACCCCCGCCCTCCTGAAGGACGTGCAGGAAAGGATGGGCAGAGCGGCAACTACAAGTGCCGCGCCGCCAGTACGACCCCCCTCGCCCCCCGAGCCGCGGGATGCGAGCGGGTACGCTTAGGAGTGAAACACCATGTTCGACCTTGTTGCCCAACTGCTTGCCGGCTCACTCGTGGGCCGCGTCGAAGAAGCCCGCCTTGGGGAGCAGCCGCTTCGGCGGCGGCTCCTGACCATCATCCACGAACGCCCCGGCATCCACGCCAGCGAGCTCTGCCGCACCGCCGGCGAGCCCTGGGGCACCGTCCAGTACCATCTCAGCCTGCTCGGCAAGACCGACATGGTCACCGCCATCGAGGCCGGCCGCGAGCGCCGGTTCTTCCCCCAGGAGGTCGAGCCCGGCCGGGCCCGCCTGCTGGCCGTCCTCCACCAAGGCCGCCGCCAGGAGGTCGCCGCCTTCATCCGCGACCACCCCGGCGCCCGCCAGGTGGACGTCTGCGACGCCGTCAACGTCTCGCGCAAGACCTTCCGCGCCTCCATCGAGCCGCTCCTGGCCGAGGGCCTGGTGCACGAGCGCCGCGGCCTGCAGAGCAACCGCTATTTCCCGCAGCAGGGCCTCGCCGAGCTCTTGACCGACGTCGAGCAGTCGCAGATCGGCCTGCCCGGCGCCGGCGCGCCGTCGCACGCCAACCACGACGCCCTCCAGCCGGGCGGCGCCCCGCCAACGATTTGAGCCCGGGTCCGCTGGGCCGCTCGCCTTGAAGGTCGGCCTCGTCGGCAAACCCAACGTCGGCAAGTCCACGTTCTTCGCCGCCGCCACGGCCGCCGAGGCCGCCATCGGCAACTACCCCTTCACCACCATCGAGGCCAACCACGGGGTCGCCGCCGTGCGCGTCCCGGATCCGGGCCCCGCCTTCGGCGTCCAGAGCACGCCCCGCCACGGCCGCGTCGTCGGCGGCACCCGCTACGTGCCCATCGAGCTGGTGGACGTCGCCGGCCTCGTCCCCGGCGCCCACGAGGGCCGCGGCCTCGGCAACAAGTTCCTCGGCGACCTGGCGCAGGCCGACGTTTTGGTGCACGTCGTCGACGCCTCGGGCGGCACGGACGCCGAAGGCAACGTCCTGCCCCAGCGCGGCCACGACGTCGCGTCCGACATCCGGTTCCTGCCCGACGAGGTCGACCATTGGATCGAGGGCATCCTGGCCGACGGCTGGGACCGCATCGCCAAGCGCAGCCAGATGGAGAACCGCAAGCTGGAGGTCGTGCTGGCCGAGAAGCTCGGCGGCATCGGCATCACCGAGGCGCTCGCGGCCAAGGGCCTGCGCGACGCGGGGCTCGTTGGCCTGAAGGCGACCGACCTCGGCGGCCCCCGGCTGCTGGAGCTGGCGCGGGCGCTGCGGCGCTCGTCCAAGCCGATGGTGCTGGCGCTCAACAAGGCCGACCTGGCCGAGCCGGCCGCGCTTGCGAAGCTGGAGGCGGAGGCGGGCGGGCTGCCGGCGGTGCGCACCAGCGCCCAGTCCGAGCTGGCGTTGCAGAAGGCCGCCGCCGCGGGCCTCGTCGACTACGCGCCCGGCGGCTCCGAGTTCACCGTCAAGGGGACCCTGTCCGCGCCGCAGCAGAAGGGCCTCGACTACATCCGCGACCACGTGCTGAAGCCGCACGGCTCGACGGGCGTCGTGCCTGCGCTGGAGACGGCGGTGCTGCGGCTGCTGGGCCGCATCCCGGTGTTCCCCGTCGAGGACGAGGCCAAGCTCACCGACAAGCAGGACCGCGTGCTGCCCGACTGCCACTTGGTGCCTCCCGGGACGACGGCGCGGCAACTGGCGGCCAAGGTCCACACCGACCTGGCGGAGCACTTCATCCGCGCCATCGACTGCCGCACCAAGCGCACCATCGGGGCGGACCACGTGCTGGGGGCGGGCGATGTGGTGAAGATTATCGCCAAAGCCTGAGTCCGCGGCGCGTGGCCTACTGGCTGATGAAGTCCGAGCCCGGCTCCTACGGCATCCACGACCTGGAGCGCGACGGCACGACCTCCTGGGACGGCGTCCGCAACTACCAGGCACGCAACTTCATGGTCGCGATGCGCAAGGGCGACAAAGTGTTGTTCTACCACTCCAACGCGGACCCCTCCGGCGTCGTGGGCGTCGCCAAGGTGGTCGGCACGGCCCATCCCGACGCGACGGCGTGGAACAAGAAGGACCACCATTACGACCCGAAGGCCAGCCCGGAGAACCCCGTCTGGCAGGCGGTGGACCTCGGGTTCGTGGAGGCGTTCCCCGCCCTCGTGCCGTTGGAGGCGCTGCGCGACAGCGACGCCCTGAACGGGATGCTGCTGACGTCGGGCAAGGCGTCGCGGCTGTCGGTGCAGCCGGTGGACAAGGCGCACTTCGACGCCATCGTCAAGATGGGCCGCAAGGGGCTTCGCCCCTTGGACCCCCTGGCGGGCCGCGACGCTCCGCGCGCGACCCACCGAGCCGCTTCCGCTTCGCGTTCAGCGGGGCGCTGACGCGCCACCCTCAACGCCGGGGCCGGGCCTCGCCGGCCATCGGCGACCCATGGGCGTGGACTTTCAGATTTTTGGCAACCGCGTGTCCGGCCTGCCGCCGTCGCCCGCGACCTCGGTCCAGCCCACCGGCAACGGCTCATCCAGCGGCGACAGCACCACTCCGCTGCGCAGCTTGGGCACGAAGTAGGTCGCCTTCTGGGGCATGAGCTGGCCCTCGGACGCGACGTCCAGCACCGCCGCCACCGGCTCGGGGCTCAAGAGCAGCGCGAACTCGCAGCCGCCGTGCGCCACTTCCTGGAGGGCGGCGTGCGGGTCGCGGCTGAAGCGCAGGTGCGCCTCGGGCTTCTCCAGGTCGAAGCCCCAGCCGTCCCGCAGCAGGCGCTCGTGGACCCGCGTGACGGCGAGCGTGTCGAGCCGGCCGCGGCCGGTCGCCAGCTCGGAGCCGGGCTTCAGGGTCAAGAGGTGCGCCTCCAGCCGGCCGTCGGCGCCCTTGCCGACGACGACCGCCTGCCGGCCTTCGGCTCCCGGCATGGCGGCCAGGTCGTGCGCGTCGGCAAGCAGGTCGTCGGAGTGGATGCGGCGAACGGTGTGGTGGGTGGCCTTCGCAAGGGCCTGGGCCAGGGTCATGCCGGTGGAGTGGACGAGGCGGTGCGTGGCCTCGATGCGCAGGCCGGGGTCGTTGTCGCGCACCAGGCCGACCAGGATGCTGCCATGCTCGGGGCGGCCGGTCTGGGCGTGGTGGTCGAGCGCCGTCTGGTAGCGGTGATGGCCGTCCGCGATGACGAGCGTGCGGTCCTCGAACTGGGCCACGATCTCGCCGACGGCCTCGGGGCGGTCGACGCGCCACAGGCGATGCTCGGTCCCTTCCTCGTCGGTGAAGCGGGCCAGCTCGTCGAAGCTGTTGGACTCCAGCAGCTCCTCGACCCAGCCGCGGGGGTCGCGGTACAGCAGCCAGATGGGCTCGACGTCGCATCGGGTCGCGACCCGGAGGTGGAGCCGGTCCTGCTTGGCGCGGCGCAGGGTCTTCTCGTGCGGCTTGACCTCCTTGTGGGCGGGGTCGAGGCGCAGCCGGCAGAACAGCGCCCGCATGGTGGCGCGCGACTCGGCCGGGCCGTGGGTGGCGTGGTAAAGGTAGAACGCGGGCCGCGCGTCGCGCGCCAGGTCGCCGTCCGCCATGAGCTTGGCCAGGAGGGCGGCGGCGCGCTGGAACTTCGCCTCGGGCCCGTCGCTGGAAGCGTCCTCGGGCAGCACGACGTGGACGACGTTGCGCGGGTCGCCGGCGCGGAAGTGGCGCAGCAGCGGCTCGGGGATGCAGTCGTGCGGCGGCGTCGTGAGGGCCGCAAGGTCGAGGCCGTTCCGGAAGCGCAAGGCCCGGAACGGGGCGATGGCGACCATGCTAACGGGGGAAGACGCCGTGGTCGTTCGCGGGGCCGCGCACGGTCCCCCACTTGCCTTCCAAGTGCTCGTTGCGGTAGCGGTGGTAGCGCTCGGTGTTCTGGAACGCCATCTCCGCGACCGCAGCGTCGCCCTGCTTCTTGACGGTGCAGGGGACGCCGACGGCCAGGCTGCGGGGCGGGACGTGGAAGTTGCTGGGCACCAAGGTGAGGGCGCCGACGACGGCCCGCTCGCCCACGGAGGCGCCGTTCAGCACCACCGCATTCATGCCGACGAGCGCACGCTCGCCGATGGTGGCCCCGTGGACGACGGCGCCGTGGCCGACCGAGGCGTCCGGCCCGATGACGACGGGGGAGCCCTTCTCGGTGTGGACTATGCAGTTGTCCTGGATGTTGGAGCCGCGGCGCACCACGATGGGCTCGATGTCGCCGCGCAGCACCGCGTTGGGGCCGATGAAGCACTCCGCCTCGATGGTGACCTGGCCGATGACGACGGCGCCAGGGCACAGGACGCTGGTGGGGTGGATCTGCGGCGCGACGGGCACGCGGAGGCCCAATGCGGCGTCGCCTTCAGGCTTTGGCCTGGCGGACGTCGAAGCGGTGGCCTTGGGTGCAGACCACTTCGCCCTGGTGGCGGGGCGCGACCTTGTGCTGGCAGGTCGGGCAGGTGGCGGAGGTGAAGAACCGGTCGAGCCAGGCCTGGAACACCGCCGGCTCGTCGTGGTTGACCTGCATGTGGCGCAGCACCTGCTGGGTGTTCGGGTCGTTGGCGAACCGGGCCAGGTTCTTCAGGTCCACCGCGACCGGGCGCACGACCCCCGCCTCCTTGGAGCGCCGGACGATCAGGAACGACATCAGGGCACCTCCAAGCAGGCCGCCGATGTGCGCGATGTAGGCGGTGTTGTCGCGGCCGCCGAAGGCGTACATGTAGACGAACTGGAGCGTCACGAACAGCACGGCGGCGATCCACACCCGCATCCGGACGAAGAAGGTGATGAAGATCGCCGGCACCGGCATGGGGACCTGCTGGTTGGGGTGGCTGACGGCGAACGCGCCGATGACGCCCGCCACGGCCCCCGAGGCGCCCAGCATCCGCACCGTGCCGGGCAGGGCGACCACAAGCTCCGCCAGCGCGCCAACAAGGCCCGCGAACAGGTAGATGGCCACGAAGCGGCGCGCCCCAATGCGCTCCTCGAAGGGCAAGCCGAGGAAGAACAGCATGAGCATGTTGCCGAACAGGTGGAGGAAGTCGGCGTGCAGGAACTGGTGCGACACCAGCTGGACGACGCCGATGGGGACGAACTCCAGCAGGTTGCCGCTGTGGAACAGCAGCTGCTCGCTCACCAGCGGGCTCATCGTCTGGTAGACCCGGCCGTCCGAGAGCAGGAACTGCTCCGCGAACTGGGGCCCCGCCAGCGACAGCAGGAACACCACCACGTTGCCCGCGATGAGGACCCCGGTCGCCGGCCAGCGGCGCCACAGCGCCACGGCGATGGTCGCGGCGATGCAGCCAAGGGCGGCCCAGGAAGCGGGGTGCAGGCTCAACGGCGGCTCCGGGACGCCAAAAGCAACCCGAGGATAACGATTGGCCCCTGCGCAGGCAGCCCGCGCAGGTCTTGGCCCACGACCGACCAGTCGCGCTCCGTCTCGCCCGCCCAGTCGGCCTCGAACAAGGCCGCGTAGTAGTCGGCGACGCCCGGCCCGCGCAGCACCACGCCCGCCTCCCGGTTCTCGCTGCGGGAGTGGTGGTTCCCGTTCATGCTGCCCAGCACCACGGCGTCGTCCACGACGATCCCCTTGTTGTGCAGCGTCCCCAGACCGGGCCGGTCCAGCACCTGGGTCGCCACCCCGCGCGCCGCCAGCCAAGCCAGCTCCGGCCCGTTGCCGGCGTCGGTCGCGGCAAACGGCGCCGCGGCCTGCACCCGCACCGCGACGCCGCGCCCCGCCGCCTCGGCGAAGGCGGCCGCCAGCGGGTCGGGGCCGGCCCAGCCGACCTGGTTGCGCGCCTCGACGGCCAGGTCGAGCTGCTGGGCGTCGACGCGGCGCTGCGCGGCCGCCACCAGGCGCGCGACCGGGTCGCGGCGCGGGTCGGCGGTGTGGTCGGGCGCGACCAGGGGAACCACTTCGAACGGCCCGTCGAGCCGGCGCGCCGGCACCAGGGGGCCGTAGTCGCCGACGCGGGCGGCGGCGCGGCCCGGCGGCTCGAACTGGGGGTCGAAGGCCGCGAGCTCGAACGGCGCCACGTCCCACGCGGCGCGGTCGGCCGCCATCCAGCCGGCGAACCAGTCGGCGGCCTCGCGGCTCTGGAGCGCGACGCCCCAGCCGCGGTTGCCGGTCGACGGGTCCACCGGCACGCCGGACGCGACCCAGTTCTCGGACTGGAGGGCGACGACACCGTCCGCGACCAGCACCTTGAGGTGCCAGTCGTCGTAGCGGCCCGGCTGCGCCAGCCACGCCTGCCCGCCTGCGGCCTGGACGCGGCGCAGCGCGTCGGCCGTCAGGTGGCGCTCGCTGGCCGTCATGCCCACGGGCGCCTCGTCCACCAGGACCTGCAGGTCGAGGCCGGGGGACGCCGCCTTGGCCGCGACCAAGGCGTCCACCAGCTCCATCGAGCGCAGCTCGTACACGTGCAGGTGCAGCCGCTCCCGCGCGCCCCGCGCCAAGCCGTCGAGGACCGCGAAGCTGCTGTCCGGCGAGGCGTAGGCCGTGATGGCCTGGACCGTGAACGTGGGCTGCGGCAGCGCGGTCTCGCCGACCTTGTGGGTGCGCGGCGTCGCCCAGTCTTGGGGGCGGTCGGTGTCCACCCAGAGCGGGTCGCGGTCGCGCTGGAGCACGAGGCCGGGACTGGCGCTCTCCCAGGAAACGGCATCCGCCTCCGCGCCGGCCGGGTCCAGAAGGCGCAGCGTGTCGCCGTCGTTGCCCAGCCGCAGGTCGCCCAGGAGGGCGGGCGGGCCGCCGTGGCGGGCCCACTCGGCCTGGTTCATCGCCACCCAGACGGGCTGGCCGGGCGTGGCGGCCGTGCCCGCAGGGAACGTGAAGGCGCGGTCGCCGTCCGTGACCGTCCAGCCCGACAGGTCGGCGGCCGTGTCGCTGCCGACCGCGAACGCCTCGCCGCCCGCCTCGCTGCCGGGAAGGTCCGGGACCACGGCCACCAGCATCGGGTCGGCGCCGGCGAGGGGGACGGCCAGCAGGAGCAGGGGCAGCGCGAGCAGGCGCAGCACGGAGCCTGGAGATGCCGCGGCCGCTTAAGGGTGGGCGGGCGGGGGTTGGTGGAAGGACGCTACGCGCAGACGCTGATGGTGTGCGCGAACGACCCCGTGGTGCCGACGGGGGTGCCAGCCACGACCGGGGCCCGGGCGCTGCCGGACACCGTGAAGTCGTAGCAGGTGCCAAGGGGCGCGAGGAAGTCCGCGTCGGTGCGGCTGGCGTAGGCGTAGCTGGCAAGGGGGGCCACGGCGAGGGCGCCCGCCTCGTCGCCGCACAGGTAGTCCGACTCCGCCAAGTGGCCGTACAGCGTCACGATGCAGGTGTGCTTGATGCGGCAGGTGGCAAGGTTGCACGACTGCTTGGTCACCGAGTGCTGCAGGTAGTAGTCGCACGTGGACGCGACGTCCTGCCCTCCGGCCTTGACCACGCACGCCCGGGTGACGACCTGCTCCTGGAGGTGGTCGCCGGCGACGGCGGGGGCGAGCAGCAACAAACAGGGCAATGCGGCAATCCACAGCTTGGGCACGGGACGGGCAGCCAGCCGTCGGTTCAAGGAGCTTCTGGCCACCGGCGAAGCGTTGAAACGGCGCGGCCCGTGGCAAAAGCCGCTGCGCTCGTCGTCTAGCTTGGATTGGGCACTGGCCTCCTAAGCCAGAGCACGTGGGTTCGAATCCCACCGAGCGCGCTGGAGGCCGCGAAGCGCGCCGGGCAGAGGCGCGGCTGGGAGTCGGGCCCACAGGGCAGCGAAGCGCGCCCGGACGCTGCGGCCCTCCTGAGGGCCGTAGCGGGTGGGTTCGAATCCCACCGAGCGCGCTGGGACGCAGCCGCCTGCCTGCACGACTCCCGCAAGCAACGCTGCGTCCTTCGCAAAAGCTTCCGGCGTTGCTTTCGCCTTCACGGCTCGCCGTAGAGCTTCCTGGGCATCCCGTCCCCGATCGACCAGGCTTGCGTCTCCGTCAAATCCCCGTTCTGCAACAAGCCCTTCACCCGCTTGGGAACGGTGTCGCACGGCATTACGACGTCGGGGCGGGTCGGCTCGTCGATGTAGTCGGTCTCCAGCACGAACCGCGCCTGGCCGGGCGCCTTCTGCAACGCGGCCCGGATGTTGCTGCGGCCCGCGATGATGCTGGGGACCAGCCCATGCGTCTCGCCGTCCAGCACGAGGGGCCCGCAGTAGTGCTTGATGACGCGGTCCCGGGCCAGCCCCGCCCGGTCGGCCATCGCGGCGAACTCCGCCATGGTGGCCGGCTCGGTGTGCTCGGTGTGCAGCATGATGGGGACGCCGGCGTCCTTCGCGCGCCCCATCCCGTACTCCAGCAGCCCGTTGAGCCGGTGCTGGGTCTCGGCGGGGACCTCGAAGTGCGCCCGCCCCACCTCGCCGATGCAATGGGCCAGCCCTTCCTCGCACAGGCGGGCGGCCACGTCGTAGCAGCCGCGCGCGAACGCCTCCGCCGCCTCCCAGCCGTCCGCCTCGGCCACCTTCATCGGCTCCAACGGGTACGGGCCGACGGCGGACCACGCCCGGCAGCCCGTCTCCTTCCGGATGGCGGCCGAGAACGCCAGGTGGGCCCGGCAGTCCGCCTCGAACCGCTCCACCGTCGCCGGATACGTCGGCAGCCGGACGTGGGCGATGCTGGTGCCGCCGGCCGCCATGAACTCCCGCACCGCGCCCATCCCCTTCCAGCCGCCCGGGTGGCAGTGGAAGTGGTTGTCGTGCACGGGGACCGGCTCGGGCATCGCGGCGGGCAAGGCGCCAATCCCAGAAGGCCTAAACGGCGCAGGCCTCTGCTTCGCGCGATGCGTCCGACGGTGGCCCTGGTGGCCCTCCTGGTGGTCGTCCCGCTCGCCGCTGCCGCCGCCTCGGCCCGCCCCGCCTTGGAGGTGTTGAGCCCGGCGCCCCGCGTCGGCGACCACACCATGGTGGTCGCGGTCGGCAACGTCACCCTCATGGCGCCCGGCGGCAGCCTGGGCGAGAACGCCACCTCCGACCAGGAGAAAGCCACCGCCTTCCTGGAGTACCGCCTGAACGGGGCCCCCTGCGCCGCCATCTGCGCCCACGGCGCCCCTTACCGCACGACGGCGACCACCTTCACCTTCGCCAACCTCCAGGCCGGCGACCGCGTCAGCGTGGAGGTGCTGCAAGCCAACGGCACCAGCTACGACCCCCCCGTCCTCGTGGAGCAGGGCGTCCGCCTCCAGTCGTCCCCCAACGAGCAGCCCGCGGTCGCGATCCGCACCAGCACGCCCAACGCCGGGGACTACATCATGGAGGCCGTCCCCATCGGCTTCACGGTGGTGGCCCCCACCCCGACGCCGCTGCCCCAGAACCGCACCTCCGGCCACTTCCTCTACACCCTCAACGGCGTCCCCTGCACGGGCAACTGCTCCGGCGGCGCGCCCGCCGCCACCGGCGCCGACAAGTTCGTGTTCCACGGCCTCAAGCTGGCCGACCGCGTCGCCGTCGAGCTCGTGAACCACGACGGCACCTCCTACAACCCCGCCCGCCGCGCCGTCCAGGTCGTGACGGCCCCCAAGATCACGGTCGGCTCCGGCGTCCCCCGCGCCGGCCAGGCCTACGACATCAACGTCACCGTCAGCGGCTTCACGCTCGCCGAGCCCGTCGGCCAGCCCCGCAGCGCCGGCACCGGCCACCTGCACTACCTGGTCTGCGAGCGCGCCGAGCGCACCAACGACTTCGAGGCCTGCAAGCAAGCCCCCGGCGACTCCATGACCTCCGACACCGCGTTCCGCTACACCGGCCTGGAGGAGGGCCAGATCCTCATCGTCGAGCTGGTCCACAACGACCACACCCCCCTCGACCCGCCGGTGCGCGGCCGCGTCGACGTCGAGGACGCCGCCCCGCAGGACCCGCTCGCCCCCGGCGTCGGGCCCGCCCTGGCCCTCGGCCTCCTGGCGGCCGCCGCCCTCGTCCGCCGCCGGAAGGCGGCGTGACGATGCGGGCCCGCCTTGGCGCCGGGCTGGCCTTGGCGGCCGTCGCGGCGGCCCTGGCGGCGACCCCCCTGGCGGGCGCGCACAGCGAGCCCAACACCTTCCACGTCACGGCCCACGACCTCAACGGCCAGTTCTGGTTCACCTTCGAGGGCATCCCCGGCCGCAACCCGAGCGTGGTGCTGCAGCCCAACACGGCCTACACCTTCGAGGTGCGCAACGACGGCACCATGCAGCACGACTTCCACGTCGGCGACAAGCAGGTGGCCCGGCTCCTGAACAAGGGCGAGTCGGCCACCGGGACCTTCACCACCGACGCCGACGGCGTCGTGGAGTACTTCTGCGCGCCCCACCAAGGGGTCGGCATGAAGGGCCGGATGCCGGTCGGCACCGGCTCCACCGACAACGGGGCGCCCGCCCCCGCCGCCCTGCTGCCGCTGGCCTTGGTCGGGGCGGCCCTCGTGCGCCGCCGGACGGCTTGACGCCCCATCGCAAGCGCTTTTGGCGAGGTCCCGGTGCCGCGGCCCATGAAGGCATTCCTGCTGGTCCTGCTCTTGGCCGCCCCGCTGTTGGCGGGCTGCGCCACCCAGACCACCGGCCCTGCGACCCCGCCCCGCGACGCCGAAGGCCGCTACGTCATCAAGATGACCTCGGCGCTGCGCTTCGTCCCCGCCGACGCCGCCGTGCCCGCCAACGCCACCGTCGTCTGGGTCCTCGACGGCACGGCGCCCCACGACGTCACCGAGGCCGGCGAGGCCTGGAGCTCCGACGAGATGGGCGGCAAGGTCGGCGGCCCCGGCGGCCCCAGCGAGTACCAGCGCACCTTCGCGGAGAAGGGCACGGTCCGCTACTACTGCAAGATTCACGGCACCCAGATGAGCGGCACCTTGACGGTCCAGTGACGCCCCACTAGCCGTTTTTGAACCAGGGGACACTCCCGGGACGCCGATGGAACGCCCCGCCGTCCCCAAGCGCTACGTGCCCGACGTGATGGAGCGGCGCGTCCTCGAGAAGTGGGCCCGCGAGGGCACCTTCCAGCGCCAGGTCGAGCAGGGCAAGGCCAACGCGGCGCAGGACCCTGCCCGCAAGTTCGTGTTCCTGGAGGGCCCGCCGACCGCGAACGGCCTGCCCCACCCGGGCCACGTGCTGACGCGCACCCTGAAGGACGCCGTTTGCCGCTACCACGCGATGCAGGGCAAGTGGGTGCCGCGCAAGGCCGGCTGGGACTGCCATGGCCTGCCGGTCGAGATCGAGGTGCAGAAGGAGCTGGGCATCGAGCATGTCGGCCAGATCCTGGAGTACGGCATGGACCGGTTCAACCAGAAGTGCCGCGACTCCGTGTTCCGCTACAAGAAGGACTGGGAGGCCATGTCGGAGCGCGTCGGCTTCTGGCTCGACTACGCCGACCCCTACGTCACGATGGACGACGGCTACATCGAGTCCGTGTGGTGGAGCCTTCAGCGCCTGTGGGAGCAGGGCCTGCTGCACAAGGCCCACAAGGTCGTCCCCTACTGCCCGCAGACCGGCACCAGCTACTCCAGCCACGAGGTGGCGCTCGGCTACAAGGACGTCAAGGACACCGCGGTCTTCGTCAAGTTCCACCTCGAGGGCGACAAGGACGGCGCCCGCGTCCTCTCCTGGACCACGACGCCGTGGACGCTGCCCGGCAACGTCGCGCTCGCCGTCGGGCCCGACATCGAGTACGTCAAGGTCCGCGTGCTCAAGGCCTCCGACAAGGCCGACGCCAAGGAGGGCGAGGTGCTGATCGTCGCCAAGGCGCTCCAGAAGAAGGCGCTTCGGAACGAGTCGCAGGTGATCGCGGAGATGAAGGGCCGCGACCTGGTGGGCAGGAAGTACCGCCCGCTGTTTCCCGGCGCCGTCGACCCCACCGGCAAGAAGGCGTTCGTCGTCGTGCCCGCCGAGTTCGTCACCACCGAGGACGGCACCGGTGTTGTCCACACCGCCGTGATGTACGGCGAGGACGACTACCAGCTCGGGATGCGCGAGAACCTGCCCGCGCAGCACACCGTCGGCCTCGACGGCAGCTTCCTCGGCCACGTCCCCGGCGGCGTCGGCGGGCTCCCCGTCAAGGCGGCGGACACCGAGGCACGCATCCTCCAGCATCTCAAGGCGACGGATTCCCTCTACCGCTCCGAGACCTACGAGCACAGCTACCCGCACTGCTGGCGCACCGGCCACCCGCTCCTGTACTACGCGATGGACTCCTGGTACATCCGCATGAGCCAGCTGCGCGGCCAACTCTTGGCGAACAACCAGCAGATCAACTGGGTGCCCGAGACTATCCAGGAGGGCCGCATGGGCGACTGGCTGCGCAACGTCAAGGACTGGGCGTTCAGCCGCAGCCGCTTCTGGGGCACGCCGCTGCCAATCTGGACCTGCACCTCCTGCGGCGCCCAGCGCTGCCTCGGCAGCCGCGCCGAACTGGAGAAGGCCGGCATCAAGGCCCCCGAGCTGCACCGCCCCTACGTCGACCAGCCGATTGCGTGCGCCAAGTGCGGCGGCAAGGCCGAGCGCGAGCCCTACGTCATCGACGTCTGGTACGACTCCGGCGCCGCCCAGTTCGCGCAATGGAAGGCCACCAGCCTCCAGAACCCGAACCTCCAGGCCCAGTGGCCAATCGACTTCATCTCGGAAGGTCTCGACCAGACCCGCGGCTGGTTCTACTCGCTCCTGGCGTCTGCCACCGCCCTCGGCCAAGCCCCCGACGCCAAGGCCGCCGGCCTGTTCCAGGGACCTGCCTACCGCAACTGCGTGGTCAACGGCCTCATCCTGGCGGAAGACGGCACCAAGATGTCGAAGTCGAAGAAGAACTACGTCCCGCCCGACCACGTCTTTGCCACCCAAGGCGCCGACGCCACCCGCTGGTACCTCCTGTCGGCCACGGCGCCCTGGCAGGACAAGCGGTTCTACGAGGAGGCCGTCCGCGAGACCTTCGGGAAGTTCTTCAGCACCCTCTGGAACACCTTCCTGTTCCACCACCAGTACGCCGGCCTCGACCACTGGACGCCCAGCCAAGCCGTGCCGCCCAAGGAGTGGAGCGACCTGGACCGCTGGCTGCTGTCCCGCCTCAACGCCACCCTTACCGAGGCGCGCTTCGAGGCCGACCGCTACCACCTGCACAAGGCCACCCGCGCCATCGAGGCCTTCGTCATCGACGACCTCTCCAACTGGTGGCTGCGCCGCAGCCGCGACCGCTTCTGGGCCGAACGCGACTCCAAGGACAAGCGCTCCGCCCACAGCGCCCTCTGGACCGCGCTGCACACGATCAGCCGCATGGTGGCGCCGTTCGCGCCCTTCATGGTCGAGTCGATGTGGCCCCTGCTGCGCACCGACCAAGACCCCGCCAGCGTCCATCTCGCCCTCCTGCCCGAGCCCGGCGCCCGCGAGGAGGCCCTTGAGCGCGAGATGGCCACCGTCCGGAGCCTCGCCGAGGCCGCCCGCGCCCTCCGCAGCAAGGTCAACATCCCGACCCGCCACCCGCTCGGCCGCGCCGTCCTGGTGGGCCAGGAGGCCGGCCGGTTCGGCGCCATCCTCCAAGAAGAGATCAACGTCAAGGCCATCGAGACCGCCCCCGACGCCGCCGCCTTCAAGCAGTTCGTCGCCAAGCCCAACCGCGCCGCTTTGGGCAAGGCGTTCAAGAAGCTCGGCGGCCCCATCGCGGACGCCATCGAAGGCCTCGACGGCGACGCCGCCCACCGCCAGCTCGCCGCCGGCAAGACCGTCGGCGTCAACGTCGAAGGCCAAGACCACGCCCTCGGCGCCGAGCACGTGCTGTTCGAGGAGCGCGACCGCCCCGGCTGGGCCACCACCAAGGTCGGCGACGTCATCCTGGCGCTCCACGTCCTGCGCGACGAGAAGCTCCTGGCCGAAGCCCTCGTGCGCGAGGTCGTCCGCCGCATTCAGGAGGTCCGCAAGGAACTGGACCTGCCCATCGCCGAGGAGGTCGACGTCGAAATCGGCTGCGGCCCCGACCAGGAAGCCCAGCTCCAGCAGTTCCTCCACGTGCTCAAGGCCGAAGTGCGCGCCCGCCACTTGTCGTTCGGCCCGGCCACCAAAGGCCCCGCGTGGGACATCGACGGCGCCGTCGTGCGCGCCGAGGTCAAGCCGACGCGGACGGTGCGGCCGGCGGCGGTGGAAGCGGCTTGACTGGGAGGGATTCCCAGATGAGTAGTTTCACTTGAGTTCAGCCAACTGTGAAACTGTAATCCGCCCGTGCCGCCCCCCATGCGCAACGACGCGCGGACGTTCGCCATCATCGGCGCCGCGATGAAGGTCCATCGGGAACTCCGGCCAGGCTACTTGGAGTCCGTGTACCAGGAAGCCTTGGGCGTGGAGTTCAAGCGCCGCGGCATCCCCGCGGAGTCCGAAGTGCCGCTGACCGTGTGGTACGACGGCGTCCAACTTACGAAATCGTTCCGGGCCGACTACATTTGCCACAAGTCCATCCTCGTGGAGCTGAAGGCGCTGGACACGGTCGGGCGGCGCGAGGTGGGACAGCTTGCGAACTACCTCGCGGTGACTCGGCTGCCCGTCGGGCTCCTGCTGAACTTCGGCTCATCGGAATTGCAGTTCATCCGGGTCGTGGGCCGTCACGCCGAGCCAGCACGGCACACCGAGGAGGCCTTCGCGGGCCATGCGGCACGACAACCGATTCAACCGAGAATCTGAGGAATTGCGTTGCGGCCCATCAAGCTTGAGCAACGGTCTGTGGAATCTGTGTGGGTCGTCGCATTCCGGGCGGACACAGATTCCACAGAGAATCTGGGGAATTGCGTTGCGGCCCATCAAGCTTGAGCAACGGTCTGTGGAATCTGTGTGGGTCGTAACCTGGCGGGCCCAGATTTCCATAGAGGTCTGAGGAGTTGCTTTGCGGCCCACCAAGCTTGGGCGACGATCTGGGGAATCTGTGTTGGTCGGCGCAATTCGGCCGGGCAAAGATTCCACAGAGGGTTTGAGGAAGCTTGAGCAGCTATCTGCGGAATCTGTGTGGGTCGCCGCATTCCGGCGGGCACAGATTCCACAGACGCTTTGGGTGATGGAGGGGCAGCCATCAATTCCACAGACCCCGCAGAATCCGAGGATGTGTGGGTCGTCCGCTTCAGCGATGCCATGCTCAACGTTTCTCGAACATCATCCCCGGCTTGTAGCTCGGGACGTACTCGACCTTCTGCCCAATCGACAAGTCCTTGGGCTTCGCGATCCACGGAATCCACCCGGACACTTTCGGCCCGTCGTCCAGTTGGATCACGGCGAACGCGAACGGCGTCTCGTTGAGGAACTGCTCCGAGGCGACGCTTTGGATGGTGTAGCTGACGACGGCGCCGGTCTTGCTGAACTCGCGTTGCTGGATGTTGGTGCCGGCGCACTTGGGGCAGCGCAGCATCGGGCTGAAGCGGTCGACCTTGCAGTTGGCGCAGTGGAAGCCGACGACGCGGCCGTCCTTGAGCGCGTCGCGCTGCTCCTTGAGGCTCATGATGGGCCGCGCGGACAGGTGGGAGTCCTCGCCGTGGCCGTGCTGCGCCGCGACGACGACCTGGGGTTTGCCTGCCGTCATGCTAGTTCCTCCGGGCCAGGATGTTGACGACGACGGTGCCGCCGGTGGCGCCCACGTTGTGGGTCATGCCGCGCAGGGGCTCGTCCAGTTGCCGGCCGCCAGCCTCGCCGAGCAGTTGCTCGTAGACCTCGACGACCTGGCCGACGCCGGTGGCGCCGACCGGGTGGCCCTTGGCCTTGAGGCCGCCGCTCGGGTTGATGGGGCGCCGGCCGCCGAGGGCCGTGGTGCCCGCGACTGCCTCCTTGGCGCCGGTGCCGCGCTTGAACAGGCCGATGTCCTCGGAGGCAACGATCTCGGCGATGGTGAAGCAGTCGTGGACCTCGAAGAAGTCGACGTCGTCCAGGCCGACCTTGGCCTTGGCGAGCGCGACGCGGGACGCCTCGACGGCGCCGGGCAGGCTGGTCAAATCCTCGCGGTCGTGCAGGCTCGCGATGCTGCCGCGGCGCTCGGAGGCCTCGATGTAGACTGGCGTGTCCGTCAATTCCCGCGCCATCTCCTCGCTGCACAGGATGGCCGCGGCGGCGCCGTCCGAGAACGGGCAGGCGTCGTAGAGCTTGAGGGGATCCGCGACCTTCATGCTGCCCATGACGTCCTCCAGCGTGATCGCCTTCTGCAGGTGCGCGACGGGGTTGTGGACGGCGTTGGCGTGGTTCTTGATGGCGACCGCGGCGAGGTCCTGCTCGGTGGCGCCGTGCCGCTGGAAGTAGCCGCGCGCCATGGTGGCGTAGAGGCCTGGGAACGAGCAGCCGGTGCCGCCTTCGTAGGTGTAGTCGGAGCCGTAGGCGAAGTAGGTCGTCGCCGTCAAGGTGTCCAGCATCGAGACGCGCTCGACGCCGCCCACCAGCACCGCGTCCGAGAAGCCGCCGGCGACCTCGCGGTAGCCGTGGTGGAACGCCGTGCCGCCGGAGGCGCACGCGGTCTCGACCACGGTGGCCGGCACCGAGTCGAGGCCCAAGGCGCTCATGATGAGCGGGCCGAGGTGGCCCTGCTTCTCCGCGACCCCGAAGGCGTTGCCGAAGAAGCCCGACTGGAGCTTGGCGGGGTCGATGCCCGCCGACGCGATGGCGGCCTGGGCGGCCGATGCCATCAGCTCGCGGGCGGCAAGGTCGTGGCGGCCGTACTTGGTGGTCCCCACGCCGACGACGCAGACGTCTCTCATGCCGTTGGGAACCCTCGCCTTGCCCTAAACCGCTTGGGTCGCGGCGGTGGGGGTTCAGTCGGCCGCCAGCGCCGCCACGACGCCCTCGGCCATCTGGGGACCTTTGCACACGGCCCGCACCCGCAGGTCGTGGCCGGCGACGATGGCGACGGGCTCCTGGTCCGCGTTGGGCGCGCCCAGCCGGGCCGCCACCGTGCCCTCCCAGTCGGGGCACACCAGCACGTGCTCCTCCGGCGGCAGCCCCGCCTCCTTCGCCTTGGCCGCGAGCCGCTCGTAGCTGGCCTTGAGCTGCGCCTCCGCGACCCGCTTCCACAAGCCGCCGAACGGCCGCAGGTCCACGACGGACACCAGCACGACCTCCTCGTGGCTTGGCCAGCGCGCCCGCACCGCCTTGGCGACCTCCTTGGGGGCCTCGGTGGACCGGGCGCCGTGCACCACAACGACCACCTTGCGGCTGCGCAGGAATGTGGTGTCCACCATGCGCGCCGTGACGGCGGTGGCGAGGCCCACCTCGGGCAGCACGTCGCCCTCCTTCAGCTCCATCGCGGTCGGCAACCGGCGCGGGGGGATGACCTTTGGCCTCGGGCTACCCGTACACGGCGCGTCCCAAGTGCCGGCCGCCATCGACATGCAGGACTTGCCCGGTCACGGCCGGCGCGCCCAGCAGGTAGAGCGCCGCGTCCGCGACGTCGTCGGGGTGCGGCAGCTTGCGCATCGGCAGGTGCTTGGCGAGGTGGTCGAGGTCGGTGCCCATCTTGACGGGGCCGGGCGCGACCCCGTTCACGGTCGCCTTGGGCGCGAACTGGACGGCGCACAGCCGTGTCAGGTCCGCCAGCATCCGCTTGGCGAGGTAGTAGCCGGCGTGCTCCCAGTCGTAGTCGGCGATGCGCGTGTCCAGCAGGTTCACGACCGCGGCGTGCGCCGGCGCCTGCGCCACGAACGCGCGTGTCAGCGCGAACGGCGCCCAGGCGTCGAGCCGCAGCGTCGCCTCCAGCTCCGGCCACTCCAGCGCCTCCAGCTTGACGGGCGGGAAGTCGCTGGCGTTGTTGACGAGGAACCGGAGGGGCCGGCCCGCCTGCTTGCGCGCCTGCTCCACCAGCCGCGCGGCGGCGGCCGGCTCGCGGAGGTCCGCCTGCGCCACGGTGGCCTGCACGCCGAGCGCTTGCAGCTCCGAGGCGAGGCCGAACGCCTCGGCGGCGGAGTCGTGGTGGTGGACGACGAGGTCGCAGCCCAGCGCCGCAAGCCGCAGCGCCAGGACGCGGCCGAGGCGGCGGGCGCCGCCGGTCACGAGGGCGGTCGAGCCGGAGAACGGGCGGCGGTCCACGGCGTCGCCGAACCCCGCGGGTGTCTTGAGATGGACGGCGACGCCGGGTCGAGGAACCGGAGATGCTCGTGCGCCCACGGCCCGGCGAAGTCGATGCCGACGCGCCGGTCGGCCACGATGCGCGCGGGGGCCGCGCCGGGCTCCAGCCACAGGTCGCCGCCGCGCACCAGGTCGGCGCCGTCGTCGGCGCGCGTCACGCCGAAGCCGCGGGCCAGGAGGCCGGGGCCGTTGAGGCGGGCGGTCCAGCCGTAGAGGGGTTCGGCGGCGCGCAGCAGCACGGCCTGGGCGTCGCCTTCCGGGGCGCACACGACGTTGAGCATGTTGTGCATGCCATAGACGAAGTAGACGTAGGCGCGGCCGGGCGGGCCCCACATGACGCTGTTGCGGGCGGTGCGGCCGAAGCGGGCGTGGCTGGCCAGGTCGTGCGGGCCGACGTAGGCCTCGGTCTCCACCAGGCGGGCCCGGCGCAGGCCGTCGGGCGTGCGGCGGACGAGGATCGTGCCCAAGAGCTCGCGCGCGACCACGTCGGCCCCGCGGGCGTAGAACGAGCGGGGCAGGCGCATGGTGGGTGGTCAGACGCCGGGGGCGAGGCCGGAGCTGCCGGCGCGGCCGCGCTCGTCGTGCAGGTCTTTCAGGATGCTGCCGTCGTTGGGCGAGCCGCTGGGGCCGTAGGTGAGGACGATGGTGCCCTTCTGGTGGCAGGCGGGGCACTCCAGGGCGGCGACGGCGGCCATGTCGTCGGGGTCGGAGGAGCCTTCGAGCCGGTGGATGGCCTGCACGCCCACGGCGGAGGGGAGGAGGTCCCTCATGCAGCCGAGGCAGCGCACCTGGGCCCCTGGACGGGCCGAGAACTGCCCGCGGAATCCGCGGGACTCGTAGCGCGCCAGCACGCTGGACATGGTCTCCTCCGTCGTCATGGCGTTGGGTTTGGTCGCTCCCGCCGTATGGTTCTTTCCACCCGGTCCTCCTGGCTGGACCTGATGCTGGTGGACGCGGCGACCCAGGAGCGGCTGGAGGCGGGCGACGGACCCCACCAGCTCGCGGTCGTGGCCCTTGCCCCCGGCCAATGGGGTGTCCTGGAGGCCGAGGTCGTCCGCGCCGGCACCGTGCGCCCCTACCGCCGCAAGCAAGGCGGCGAAGGACTGCTCGGCCGCGTCACCCTCGCGGACGCCTCCGGCGAGGTCGAGCTGGTGCTGTGGGACGACGAGACCAAACTGCTGCGCGAGCCCGTCCTGCAGCCCGGCGCCCGCGTCGTGCTGCGCGGCGCCACCGTCAAGGCCGGCTACCGCGGCGGCGTCGAGCTGACCATCGGCGGCGGCCGGCTGGAGCTGTGCGCCCCGCCGGCGGCGACGGCGCGGGACCTGACGGGCATCCTGGTCCGGATGGACGCCCACGGCGACACGGTGGACCTGGTGCTGGCGGGGGCCGAGCCGGCGATGGTGGTCGTGCCCGCCGCCGCTGCCGCGACGCTGCGGATCCCGGAACGAATCCGTGTGTCGGCGGCGCAACCCCATCCTCTGCTGGAGGGGTGGTTCCAGGCGACGGCGGGGACGCGGGTCGAGCCCTTGCAAGGCTAAGACCGCCCTCGTTTTGGCCGGGCCGTGGCCTTCCAGCACAACGGCTACACCCTGCACGCCCGCGAGGTCGCCCTCAAGGGCGGCCACAAGCAGGTCATCTACTTCTTCAGCCAGCGCAACCCGAAGTCCGGCGTCCCCGTCGAGATGCCGCCCGGCTACACGCTGGCCTTCAACAAGCGCACCGGGCTTCCCTACCTCAAGAAGACCGCCGAGGCCCGCTGATGACCGACACGGAGGAGGAGGTCGACCTGGTCGAGCTCGACTGCCCCACCTGCGACGACCTGGTGCCCCACGAGGTGCTGCGCGCCGCCGCCTCCGGCTGGACCGTGCAATGCGTCGAGTGCAAGACCACCCGCACCCTGCCAGCCCCGAAGCAGGAGCGCTACGTCCCGGTGCCGGCCATCCTGAGCGAAGGCGCCGCCTCGCGCACCATCCAGCTCGCCGTGCCGCTCGACAGCCGGGTCCGCACCAACGACGAGTTCGAGCACGAGGGCCATCGCGTCCGCGTCACCGCCGTCGAGCTGGCCGGCGGCGTCCGCCCGACCTCCGCCTTGGGCCGCGACATCAAGGTCCTGTACGCCGTCGTGTTCGACACCGTCCGGCTGCTCTACACCCTCAACCAAGGCGAGCTCACGCGCAGCTTCGAGGAGGACGTCCCGCCGGAGGAGGAAATCCACGTCGGCACCGTCCGCGAGGTCCAAGGCGTGCGCCTCGTCGTCAAGACCCTCAAGTCGGACCAGAACCGCACCCTGCACCGCGGCTACCTGTTCGCCCGCAACATCCGCCGCGTGTTCGCCGACCTGGCCCCCGTCAAGTCGCGCACCGGCCAGAAGGTGGGCGCCCGCCGGCGCGGCCCGCCCCAAGGGGCGCGGGGCCGGCCGGGCCGGCGCTAAAGCCGTCCCCAGAAGGGCTTAAGGGGGGCTGGCTTCCACGGCTCGCCATGGCCTCCGCCAAGAAGACGCCCGCCAAGCCCGCCGCACCTGCCAAGGCGCCGGCCAAGGCCGACAAGGCGGCGCCCAAGGCGCCCGCCAAGGCCGCCGCACCTGCCAAGGCGCCGGCCCCGCCCGCGCCTGCGCCCCCTCAGAAGGCCCCCGCGCCGACGAAGGCCGGCCCCCGCCAGATGACCGAGGGCGAGATGCCGCTGCGCCTCCACAAGACGTCCGGCTTCCCGCAGCAGCTCGCGCAGATCGAGATCGTCAAGGAAGGCCATTTCTTCATCGCCCGCACCGTGACCGAGTCCGGCCAGAAGGAATACAAGAACACGGTGTTCGAGGACCTCCTGACCGAGATGCTCATCACGCTGCAAGAACAGCTGGCCGACTGAAGCGGATCAGTCCCGCGATAGTCCCCAGCGGCGCCGCACCGACTTCTCCAGCGTCGAGAACACCAGCACCTCGAACAGCAGCCCGGCCGCCAGCGTGACCGCCATCACCGCCATGACTTGCGGCACGTCGAAGTAGTTGCGGCCTTGGTCCAGCAGGAAGCCCAGGCCGACGGTGTGGATGATGATCTCGGCCCCCAACAGCGACCGCCACGCGAACGACCAGCACTGCCGCGTGCCGGACAGAAGCGGCGGCAGGGCGGCGGGAATCTGCACGCGGGTGACCAACGCCAGGCCGTGGCTGCCCATGTTGCGCGCCGCCAGGACGTGGTCGGGCGGCACCGAGTTCAAGGCGTCCGTGAACGCGATGGTGACGGCGAACACGCTGCCGATGACGGTGACGAAGACGATGGCCTCCTCGGTCAGGCCGAACCACAGCACGGCCAGCGGCACCCAGGCGATGCTGGGCAGGCTCTGGGCGCCGAGCAGGAACGGCCGGAGGCCTTCCCGCATCGGGCGCAGGCGGGCCATGCCGATGGCAAGCAGGCCGCCCGCCAGCATCGAGAGCGCGAAGCCGGCGAACAGGCGCCGCAAGGTCGCCTCCAGGCCGACGCGCAGCGAGCCGTCCAACGACAGGCGGACGATGCTGTCCCACACTTGGCGGGGGCCGGCGAACTGGGTGGCGTCCCAAGGCGAGTTGAGGTAGACCAGGTGCCAGGCGGCCAGGAAGACCGCCAAAAACAGCGCCGGCAGCACGATGCGCCGCATCAGGTCCCGTCCTGCAAGGCTTGGCGGGCGACCTTGGCGGCGTCGGCGACGGTGTGCGCGTCGGGCTGGCGGGGGCGGGGCAGCGGCACGTCGAGCGAGGCGATGGCGCGGCCGGGCCGGGCGGACATGACCACGATGCGGTCGGCGACGATGGCGGCCTCGTGGACGTCGTGGGTGACGAACAGCACGGTCGGGCGCGAGCGCTCCCACAGCCGCGACACCTCCTGCTGCAGCCGGCCGCGCGACATGGCGTCCAAGGCGGCGAACGGCTCGTCCATCAGGAGCACGCTCGGCTCCAGCACCAAGGCGCGCGCCAACGCGACCCGCTGCTTCATGCCGCCGGAGAGCTCGTGGACGCGGGCGCGGGCGAACGCCTTGAGCTCCACCAGCTCGAGCGCCTCCTCGACGCGGCGCTGGCGCTCGGCGCCGGGCACGCGGGCGGCGCGCAGGCCGAAGCCGACGTTGCCGGCCACGTCCAGCCAGGGGAACAGCGCCGCCTGCTGGAACACCAGGATGCGCGACGCGTGCGGCCCGGTCACCGGCTTGCCGTCCACCTCGACGGTGCCCTGCTGGGGGCGGTCGAGGCCGGCGACGAAGTGCAGCAGCGTGGACTTGCCGCAGCCGCTGGGGCCGACGATGGCGACGAACTCGCCGGGCTGGGCCTCCAGGTCCATGCCGCGCACCGCCTCGGTGTGGCCGCGCGCGCCTTGGAAGGTATGGTGGATGCCGCGCAGCGTGACCCGTGCGCCGCTCATGGGTTCCTCAGCAGGCCCAGGTCCCAAAGCCGGGACAGGTCGGCGGGCGGCGGGCCCACGAAGCCCAGCTCGTTCGACATGGCGTACTGCCGTTCGAAGGTCGACGCGAGCGGGTCGTCGGTGAACACGATGTTCCGCATGGCCGCCACGACGATGGCGTCCCCGATGCGCTTGCCGGTCGCGATCTCGATGCCGCGGTTGACGGCGTCCAAGGTGGCGGCGGTCGCGTTCTGGAGCTGGCGGGTGGCGTTCTGGTGGGCGCCCAGGAGGCGGTCCAGGTCGGCGCGGTGGCTGGCCAGGAAGGCGCGGGTGGTGACGATGTGGGCGGTGACGAAGCGGCCGCCGGGCCAGGCGTCGGACTCGTCGAGGAACACTTGGCCGCCGTTCTCCAGCACCAGGCGGCTTGCCCAGGGCTCGGGAAGCCATGCGCCGTCGATGCGGCCGAGCGCGAACTGGGACACGATGTCCGGGTTCTGGGCGTTGACGACCTCGACGTCGCCGCCTTGGTCCGTGGTGGTGTGGCCGTGCTCCTTGAGGTGGTGCTTGAGCGCGACGTCCTGGGTGTTGCCGAGCTGCGGGGTCGCGAACGTCTTGCCGGCGTAGTCCGCGTCGCTTTCCAGCCGGACGCCGTCGCGCAGCACGAACAGGGCGCCGCCGGAGGCGGCTCCTGCGATGACGACCAGCTTGTCGAGGCCAGCCTTCTCGACGGCGTTGATGGTCGGGCTCGGGCCGACGTACACGACGTCCACCCGGCCGCCGAGGAGGGCCTCCAGCGCGGACGGGCCGGCGTTGAACACCGAGGTCTCCAGCTTGGTGTCGCCCAAGGCCGCCTGGTAGGAGCCGGTGGCGGTGCCGAGGAGGGCCTGGGCGTGCGTCAGGTTGGGGAAGTAGCCGAGCCGGACGACCCCTTCTTGCGCCTGTCCGACGCATCCGCCGGCGGCGGCCGCGAGCACGAGGGCGAGGGCCAGCACAACGGTGGCTCGGCAGTTCGGTTCCGTCATGCTGGGGCTCCAGGACACCGCCGAAACCCCCGGCTTGGCGATAAGGCCTGCTGCCTGTATCCGCGACTCCTGGCCGGACAAAAAATGGGGAAGAAGGAAGGAAAAGGAAGGAAGAGACGGGGAGAGGGGCCGTGCGGCTACTTGTCGGCGTAGTGCCCGGTCTTGACGGCCTTCTGGATCTTGTCGAAGACCTTGGTGCCGAGCTTCTGCGCCTTGCGGCGGCACTCTTTGAGCTCCTCGACGGTCCAGGAGCCGTAGCCGCCCTTCTGGCCGCTGCGGACGTTGCCCTGGGGGTCCAGGCCGAAGGTGACGCGGGTGTCGGCGATGAGCTCCTCGTGCAGGTGGGGGTCGACCAGGGTCTTGCCCTCCAGCTTGACGAAGGTCGTGCTGAAGGTGGCGTTCTCGACCTTCACCGGCAGCGGGCGGTCCTTGCCGTCCGCGTAGGCGACGTACTTGGTCTTGGGGCAGACCGCCGGCAGCTTGGCCGACAGCACCGCCGCCAGGCCCGCGATGCTGCAGGCGTCGAACAGGTTGCCGTCGTAGTCCAGGATCTCCAGGTCCACGAACACCGCCCAGGCCTTCTGGCCGGGCTCGATGCACAAGGCCTCGAAGTCGATGACGCCCGACTCGCGCAAGGCGCGGTCGGTGACGCGGGCCAGCTCGATGGCCTCGATGCGGGGCGGGCCGGGCTCGAAGTGCGGGCTCGCCATCGGGTTCAGCTCGGCCGAGGTCATGAAGTTGCCACGGTTCGGCGTGTCCGGGTAGGGCGTCTCGACCTGCACCTTGACGCCGGCGACGACCTGGGTCTTGCCGAGCTTGATGCGGGCCGAGCCTTGGGCGCGGCTGACGAAGCCGACCTGGATGTCCAGGGGGCGGTGGTCGTCGGGGCCGCGGCCGTCCTCGCGCTTGCCGTCGCGGACCAGGGTGCGGATGAAGTCCTTCTTGATGAGCGACAGGGGGTTGTCTTCCATGTCAGCGGCCTCCCTTCTCGCCCTTCTCCTCGGAATCGAGGGTGGCGTTGAACCGCGCCAGCAGGGCTTTGCGCTGCGCCTCGACGACGAGCTTGTTGCCCTCGACGGCCATGTCGAGCGCCTTCTCGAACTGGTCCGGGGTGAGGTGGCCGTCCATCTGGAACAGCACGACCTCGCCGGTGGTGTGGTTGACGCCGATGGGGAGGTCGGCGTTGCCGTAGTTGTCCTCCATCTGGTCGAGGTCGAGGATGACGTGCTCGTTGGCCTTGCCGGCCGCGACCGCGGACACGAGCCCCTTCATCGGGATGCCCGCGTCGGCGAGGGCGACGGCCGCGCACGCCAAGGCGGCGCAGCGGGTGCCGGCGTTGGCCTCCAGCACGGTGATGTTGACGTCGATGGCGCCGCGCGGGTACTTCTCGGTGAGGACGACGTTCTCGAACGCGTCCGCGATGACCTTGCTGATCTCCTGGCTGCGGCGGTCGGGGCCGGGGCGCTTGCGGTCGGAGGTGCTGAAGGCGCTCATGCCGTAGCGGACCTGGACGACGGCCTTGTCGGACTCCTGGAAGCGCTTCGGGTTCAGCTCGCGCGGCCCGTAGACCGCGCAGATGACCTTGTTGCTGCCCCACTCGAGGTACGCCGAGCCGTCGGCCCGGTGCAGCACGCCGGCCTCGATGTGGATCGGCCGGATGTCGTTCGCCTTCCGCCCGTCGAGACGGACGCCTTTCTTGTTGACAAGTTCCTTGGTGGGGTCGGGGACGCCCATGTTCACTCCTCCGTGCCGTCGGCCTGGCCCGACGGTGCCGTCTCGCCGCCCTCGGCGGCTTCCTTCGCGGCCTCGTTGTTGCGCTGCGGCCGCACGCGCTCGACCTTGATGCCGGCGTCGATGCCGCCGGGCTTGCGCTCCTCCAAGAGGGCCTTGACGCGCTCCGTCACGCCGGGCAGGTGGGCCGAGGCGCACACGGCCTCGATGGCGTCGCGCGCCAGCAGGATCTCCTTGGGCTCGCCGTTGAGCCAGATGCGGCCGTTCTGGCCGACGAACATCCAGGCCTCGACGTACTCCTTCAGCAGGTTCAGCATCGAGCCGTTCTTGCCGATGACGCGGGCCACCTTCGACGGCGGCACCTCGAGGATCTCGCCGCCCTCCAGCTTGGAGAGGTTGCGGTCCTTGAGGGTGACCTGGACCTTCTTCTGCTCGTCCACGAACAGCACCTTGCACAGCACGGCGTCGCCGACCTTGAGGTACTGCGTGGTCTCGCCGAAGTCGACGCGCCAGGGCACTTCGCTCACGTGCATCGGGGCGAGCCAGGGGGCGCGGATGTCGACGATCCAGTTGCCGGTATTGGCCTCGTGGATGATGCCGACGACCTGGTCGCCGGGGCGCGGGTCGTAGCAGCCGTTCATCGGCAGGATGTGGACCTTCTCGCCTTGGGCCTGCAGCAGGCCGGCGGTGGTGGCGACCAAAGCGTCGCCGACCTTCTTGGTGCCAGCGCCCGCGACGGAGCGCTTGTCGCCCACCTTGTCGCCGGGCAGCACCAGCTTGCGTTCTTCCACTTGTTTGCTCATTGTGTTTCTCCTTGGAATGTCAGGTCAGCAGCTTGGTCTCGACGTGGCCGTGGGTCGTCGAGTTGAGGCGGTCGTAGACCTCGGGCTGCATGCCGGCCGGGATCTCGATGATGCAGACGAGGGAGCCGTCGGGCTGCCACTCGTCCTTCTGCAGCTCGCCGAGGGACTTGATGACGCCGAAGGTGTGGCCCGCGTGCTCGGCGGGGACCTTGATGGCGATGCGGACGCGCTCGAACGCGATCGGGAGCAGGGGGCGCAGCAGCTTCATCGCGGCCTCGACCTGCTCCTCGACGTGCCGCTGGGGGTCCACCTTGAACTTGGCCTCCTCCAGGGCGCGCTCGATGCGGTCGCGGGGGTGCGGCGTCTTGGTCTGGGGGTTCCAGGCGTTCCGGAGGATGGTCTCGACGATGCGCTTGTGCTTCTGCTCGGCCATCTTCTTGCGCTGCTCGGCGGTGAGCTGCACCTCGCCTTCGAGCAGGATGCGGCGCGCGATGGCCGAAAAGTCGGTGGTCTCGAACGCCTTGGTGAGCTGCTCCTCGCTGGCCTTCTTGCCGTCGGACCAGTGCGTGAACACGGTGTCCACGGCGGTGACCTTGCGGAACTCGTCGGGGGAGATCTTCTCGTTGGCGACCAGCTTGGCGCGCGCCGCCTCCGCCAGGTCGGGGTCCACCAGGACCTCGTAGTGGGTGCCGAACCGGCTGAGGCGGGCCACCACCGCCTTCTCCAGGCTGACCATCCTACTCGACCTTCCCCTTGAGGGCGGCCTTGACCGCCTCGTCGGGCAGGCGCCGGAAGCCGCCGAGGCCGCCGTCCAGGGCGGGCTCCACGACGGCGATCTCCAAGGCGTCCGCGTTGAGCTTGTTGTCGGTGGCCGCGTGCAGCGCCTTGATGCCGAGGTGGATGGCGGCGTCCAGGCTGAGGCCCTCCTTGAAGCCGGCCTCGAGGACCTCCAGGGCGGGCGTGCGGCCGGAGCCGACGGCGCTCGCCTTGTACTCGATGAGCGCCCCGGAGGGGTCGGTCTCGAACAGGCGCGGGCCGGAGGTGTCGATGCCGGCCACCAGGAGCGCGGTGCCGAAGGGCCGGCCGCCGCCGTACTGGGTGTAGGACTGCTTGTAGTCGCAGATGCGCTTGGCGAGCGTGTCCACCGGGATGGGCTCGTCGTAGCTGACGCGGTTCATCTGGGCCTCGACGCGGGCGCGGTCCACGAGGGCGCGGGCGTCGGCCACCAGGCCGGAGGTCGCGCAGCCGACGTGGCTGTCGATGGCGAAGATCTTCTCGATGGAGGCGGAGACCACCAGCTTGCTGCTGATGCGCTTGTCGACCAGGAGCGCGACCCCGTGCTTGGCGCGGACGCCGACGGCGGTGGTGCCGCGCTTGACGGCCTCGCGGGCATACTCGACCTGGAACAGGCGCCCGTCGGGGCTGAAGACGGTGATGGCGCGGTCGTAGTTGGTCGCGGCGGTGGGCTGCATGTGCGGGTTCACCCGTTGGGTGGACCTAGGCTCGCCGCCCATGGCCCCGGCGACAGGTTGCCGGGACGGGGAGGCTTCCGGACGCCTCCAAGGGCGGGTCCGGCCTTCGGTTCCGTGGCCGGCGCGAGGCGGGCGATGGTTAAAAACGTGGAGGGGCGCCGCGTGGGCCGCGCTTCGCAAAGCCCGCTATGCTCCGGGCCGGTCCCGACCCAAGCCGACGAGAACCCTTCGCCAGCCTCTCCTGGACGGCCCCCGAAAACCCGCTCCCACCCTGAAGAAGCCCGCGCCCCGGGCCGAGGGAAAGGCACATGACCTGCGGCGTCGAAGTTTGGGTAGGGTGAATGACCATGTGGGGACTGTTGATCTTCGTGGTAGGACTGCTGTATGGTTGGCTTACGCCTGGGCGCCAGGACAAGAGCCGGCTGTTCATGAACGGGCTTGTGATCGGTCTGATCCTGGCCGTGCTGCTGGCCCTGTTGGGCGGCGCGCTGAACGCGAACCCGTTGCCTGTGGGCACCGGCATCGTGGGCACGGTGCTCACGGTGGTCATCTTGACGGTCGTGTTCATCCTGGGCGCTTGGATCGGTGACCTCATCGAGGGCAACCGCTCGACCAAGTACCGCCGCATCCCGTAAGCGGGCGGCACAAACCCGGCAAGAGTCCGCTCCTCCTCTTCTTTCCCATCCTGTTTTTTCGACGCCAAGTGCCGCACCTGTGCCGTGCGCCTTGCCGCGGATTTGGCCTGGATTTGCGACGGAGCCCGTCGTTTCGCCGAACCACCTAGCGCCAAGCCGCGGGCCCATTGGCCAAAAACCGGCATTTTGCACGAAAATGGACGTTGGAAAGGCCCGTGGGACGCGAAAGACGGAAATGCCGTGTTCCCGCTTCGGCTGCCATGCGCGTCGCATCGGCCGTCCTGGCCGCGGCCCTCCTCCTGGTGTCGATCCCCGCCAGCGCCCACCTGTTCAACCACGGCACGCGGCACGAGGACTGCGCCATCTACGGCGACCCCCACGCCCACTCCGAGGACGATGGGCACGCCCACTACCACCACCTGGGACCTGCGACGACGGCGCATAGCCACGGCGGCACCCTGATGCCGGTCGGCCACACCCACGCGGACGTCCTGCACGACCCGTGCGACCAGGCCGGCCTCAAGACCTACACCTTCACCGACCAGCCGGCCATCGACGAGGTCCCGCTCGCCACCGCCGTCGTCGGCTCCGCCGGCGGCGCCACCACCTACGTCGCCAACCGCGAGGAGGCGTTCCAGCTGCCCGTCGCCGCCCTGCACGAGCAGAAGGACATGGTCATCGTCGGCGACGCGGCGCTTGCCGCCATGGGCCTCCCCGGCCACGGCACCGCCGCCGACCCCTACGTCATCGAGGGCTACCTGATCCGCAACGTGCTGGAGATCCGCGACACCTCGAAGTGCGTCGTGGTGCGGCACAACGTCGTCCAGGCGCTCGCCATCCAGGGCCCCCTCGTGGACCCCGCCGACATCGTGGACCTCGCCGACGTCCTGGCCGACGCCGAGGCCGCGCTCGCCGCCGCCGAGGCGGACCTCGCCGCCCTGACGGACGGCCTGCCCGCCGCCGAGGCCGCCGCCGCGGCCGCCGAGGCGAAGCTGGACGAGGCCGAGGCCGCCCTCGCGGCCGCCGACGCCGAGGTCGGCGCCGCCCGCGCCGCCCGCGACGCGGCGCAAGCCGCGCTCGACGAGGCCAGCGCGCAGCGCGACGCGCGCGCGTCGGAGGCCGACGCCGCGCTGGCTGCCGCCGACGCGGCCGTCGCCGCGGCCGACGCCGTCGCCGCCGAGGTGCCCGTGGCCGCCGCCGCGGCGGACGCGGCCCGGACGGAGCGCGACGCGGCGCTGGCCGACGTGGCCGCGCTGCGCGACAGCCTGGACGCCTTCACCGACGACTTCGAGGCGTTCGTGGCGGCCTACGCCGTGCCGGCGCCGCCGCCGGACACGCACCACGGGGCCGCGGACCTGCCGCCGGCGCTCGTGGGCTTCGCCTCCTCCTACACCACCTTCCTGGACGAGGCCGAGCCGGTGGCCGACGAGGTCGGCGCCGCCTACGAGGCCTACATGGAGGACTACGCCGCCTACGCGGCGGTGCTCTCAGGCCTGCGGTCGGACGTCGAGGCCGCCGCCGGCGCCGCCGCCGACGCGGCCGCCGCCGCTGCCGGCGCGGAGAGCGAGCTGGCCGCCGCCGAGTCCGCGGCTGCCGCCGCCGAGGCGAGCGCCGACGCGGCTGTTGCCGCCGTGACGGAGGCCGAGACCGCCGAGGCCGCCGCCGACTCCGAGGTCGAGGTGCTGGCCGCGAAGCTGGCCGAGGCCACCGACAAGTTCGGCGAGGCCACCCGGGCCGCCGCCGCGGCCGCCGAGGCCGTGGACGAGGCCGCCCGCGAGGCCGCGCCCCAGCTCGAGGCGCTCGACGGGCTGCGCGACGACATCGCCGGCCAGGCGCTTGCCGTGGCCGAGGCCGAGCGCGCCGCCATGGCCGCCGCCGCGAGCATGGCCGAGGGCCGCTTCGCGTACGCCGGCCTGGTGTTCGCGACCCTCCAGGCGCTCGTGGACCATGTCCTGGACGCCGCCATCGACGTGCTGGACCCCGCCAACGCGGGCCGCCTCATCCTCGACTGGAACGGCATCTGCGTCAACGCCTACAACAACGTCGTGGACGACCTCCGGGTCAACCGCAACAACCGCCGCACCGGCGCCGCCACCGGCGGATTGCTGGAGGAGAACCGGTTCTACACCATCGGCCAGATCCGCCACTTCGACGGCGAGTTCCGCAACAACGAGGTCGGCCGCCGCATCCACCTGCGCGAGGCCGCCTCCGCCAACCCGCCGCCCAGCGAGCGCGCCATCAACGCCGACGGCTTCAACGAGGCCGACTTCCACAACAACATCATCTACGGCGCCGTGGACCTCGACCTGCACGGCCACCACCACTCGCCCGGCTTCTTCGCCCGCGAGTCGCACTACCACGGCTCCGACTACGGGGTCGCCTTCATGAAGAACCCTGACGGCACCTACATGACGGACGCCAACGGCCGGATGCTGCCGCACCACGACCACACCAAGCGCTGGACCTCGGTGTCGTTCACGGACAACACCATCATCGACCCGCAAGGCTACGGCCTCCGCTACGAGGACCGCGACCACGCCGGCGACGACCGCACCGCCGCCTCCGAGGACATGTGGGAGCTGGAGAAGCAGCACTTCCACCAGACCCACATCGCCGTCACCGGCAACGACATCCTCGGCAAGCTGTGGGTGGACGTGTTCAACGCCCCGGGCATCGAGATCTGGAGCGACGACTTCAGCGAGGTCGAGCGCGACCCCGTCACCGACGAGATCGTCGACGCCATCGAGCACCTGGGCGCCGAGCGCATCAACAGCCACCCCGTCGCCAACGACGGCTGGATCGACCTCAAGGACAACGTCGTGTTCCTCTACGACCGCGCCATGTCGGGCGGCGGCCACGGCTTCGCCGCCATCCAGCTCAACGACGTCGAGACCGGCACCGTCGCCATCGAGGACAACGCCGTCTTCGTCGTGCCGCGCGAGTTCGCCTCCAGCGGCGCCGACCTGCGCGCCTTGATGCAGCAGGCCCGCACCGACCCCGACGGCGCCGGCGGCACGCTGGCCTCGTTCGGCACGGTGCGCACCAACGACCCGCAGACGACGGCGATCCTGCTGCGCGGCTTCGGCGCCTCCGACGCGAGCGTCTGCGGCAACGTCGCCCGCAACTTCGCCGTCGGCCTCCGCGCTGTCGAGCGCGTCTACACCGACTCGACCATCACGACCTGCCCCAGCAACGACTGGGGCGCGGCCCTGGTGCGCGTCCAGGCGAGCTTCACGGCCCGCCCCGTGCGCGAGACCGGCCTCACCGAGGAGCTGCGCCACGAGCTCGACGGCTCGCTGCTGCTGCCGGTCATCGACCCCGTGTTCGACGAGGTCGACCCGGCCGCCGAGCCCGCCGACGAGGCGCTCGAGGACGGCGGCCTTGTCGAGGCGATGGTCGATGGCGTCTACGCGGTGCTGCCCGACGGCACCGTCGCCGGCGCCGAGGCCACCGCGGTCGCGACCGTCGGCGGCGTGCTCGGCACGGCCGCCACGACCCCGGCCGCGCCGCTGGTGGCGCCGCTGCAAGGCCAGGTGAACCGGCTCGGCTAAAGCCGCTCGCAGAATTTGGGCAGGACATTCCGGAGCACGAGGGGCGACCGGAATCAAGGAGGCCGACACCGAGTCCGGTCGGCCCGCGCCGGTCCGGAATCCTGACCAGATTTGGAGAGCGGCCATTAAGACCCAGGCCGCGGCTGGCGGTGGCGTGCGCGCTGCCGCCGCCGCGGCCCTCGGGGTCCTGCTGCTCGGCCTGGCGTGGCCCGCCTTCCAGACGGAGGCGACGTTCGAGGCCACCCATTTCGACTCCCGGCCGGACCGCACGGGCTACCACGAAGTGTGGTGCGTCACGCGCGCGCCCACCGGCTGGGACACGGCCAACGTCACCGCGACCCTCGACGGCACGCCCATCGCGCTGGCATGGGAGCCCGCAGGGCCCGTGCGTGCCGGCAGCCGCTTCGGCTTCGAGGCCGCGGAGCGCGACGTGGTGCACGCCCTGGCCGTCGCGCACCGCGGCGAACCCGCGTGGTCCGTGGAGTTCGGGGCCGGCGCCGGCACTCCTGTCGGCTGCGGGCGTTGAAGGCACGGCATCGCTGCCAAACTCCAAATATCGGAGGATCGTGGAAGCGGATGGTCCCGCATGAGGTCGTCCCTGTTCGCCGTCGCCGCCGTCGCCGCGCTGCTGTTGTCCGGCTGCACGAGCCCCGAGGCCGAGTCCCAGCCCGGCAAGAGCGGCCTGGTCCGCCACATCGTGGCCGACATCAACCAGGACCGCGTCCACATGGCGGAGCGCGCCGGCAGCATCGAGGCCGCCATGGCGTCGTTCGCGACCGTCTGGTACGAGTACACCCACACCGGCGACCCCGTCGCCCCGGCCGACCTGACCTTCCAGTACACCCTGGTGAGCGGCACCCCCGGCTCCGCCCCCCTCTCCAAGTTCACCACCCGCCCCACCCTGCGCGACGGCGACCTGGTGAAGATCCAGCCCAGCCCCGCCGCCGGCGTCTTCGGCCCCGTCAAGGTCGTCAACACGGCCGGCGAGGTCCTGTCCGCCCGCTCCGGCGCCGTGGAGAACTGGTTCACCGTCGCCAACCACCCCATCCCGCTGGCCGCCTCCGAGGCCGGCACCACCACCTGGGAGATGGACGCCGAGGGCAGCCTCAAGGCGGAGGTCCGCGACATGGAGCTCCCCGACTCGAGCCGCTACGAGTGCGACGACTACGACTGCCGAGAGGTCTCTGAGCCGTCCGGCCACATCAACCACGCCCGCATCGACCTCGGCGTGGACATCGAGGGCAAGCTCTCGGTGGAGGCCAGCCCGGAGGCCGTCAACTTCGACATGTCCGCCGGCCTCGACTACGACGTGGACGTCCTGTTCGACGCCACCACGCCGGACGCGGACATCGACGGCACCGTCGTCGGCACCGCCAGCCTCGACGCCACCGCCACCTTCGACATGGCCTTCAACGCCAAGCGCGAGATCAAGAGCGTCGCCTACGCCAACCACTTCGTCCTCGATGGCGACGTGGACGTCGAGGGCTTCCCCGGCGCCGAGCCGCCCCAGCAGCACCCCTGGATGGAGCAGACCGAGCCCCGCAAGACCTACCCGCTGGCGCTCGGCACCCAGGCGCCCGACAAGACCCTCGTGCAGTTCCTCACGGCCGCTTACGCCCTCGACATCGCCGAGGGCGACGAAATCCGCCTGGAGGCCACCGGCCCCGTCGACGACCTCGGCAAGAGTGTCAGCATGCGCTACGTCTCCCAGGTGCTCGGCGTCGAGGACCGCACCGTCGGCGGCCAGGACCGCCCCGCCTTCAAGGTCGCGGACACCTTCTCGCTCCGGATGCTCGAAGGCGCCACCGTCGCCAAGGAGCACAAGGTCGAGCTGACCTACTGGGTCGACCTCGCCACCAACCTGCCCGTGTACGCCCAGTCCAAGATCCAGCAGACCTTCGACGGCGCCTCGCTCGAGAACGCCCTCTCGTTCCTGCGCGGCATGGAGGGCGTCGAGCTGCCCGTCATCCCCGAGGGCGCCACCATGGTCTTCACGACCGAGGCGACCCAGCGCATGACGGCCTACGGCGGCGACTTCGCGACCGCCGCCATCGTCGGCGTGGGCGCCGCCCGCCTGGTGCCCTTGCTGGGCGCCGTGTCCCTCATGGGCAGCAACTACTAGCCCTCAGGACCGCAGCGCCTCGGCGACGTTGACGCGCGCCAGCCGGCGGGCCGCCAGCCAAGTCGCCGCCGCCGCCAGCGCGACCGCCGCAAGCAAGCTCCACGCCAAGTCCACCGCCCGCAGCCGCCAAGCCACCGTGACCTGCAACCCGCCGGTCTCGACGGAGACGCTTGGCGCCAGCCAGGACACCAGCACCGCCACGACGGCCGCCGCCAGCGCCGCGGCGCCGACGGTCGCCACCGACAGGCCGGCGTAGGCCGCCACGATGGAGCGGAACGGCAGCCCGATGGCGCGCAGCCCGGCCACGACGCCGGCGTCCCGCGACAGCTGGGTCGCGACCTCATGCAGCAGCCAGACGCCGAGGACGACGGTGAACAGCGCCAGCGCCAAGCCGCCGGCGATGCCGAGCACCGCCAACAGGCCGCCCATGTAGCCTTGGGCGAACGCGCGGGCCCCTTGCACCTGGATGCCGGGCAGGCCGGCGAGCGCGGCCTCGGCCTGGCCCGCGTCCGCGCCGGCGCCGTGCAGCACGATGGCGTTGGCGCTCGGGTCGCCGGCGTTGCCGCCCACCAGGTGGCGCACGTCGCCGATGGGCGCGAACGCGGTGAAGCGGTCGAGCGGCTCCAGGCCGCTGCGGTAGACGCCCACCACGACCGCGTCCGCCGTGATCGGCAGCGCGTCGCGGCCGGCGAACCGGCCGCTGGAGAGCTTCAACGGATGCGCGAAGTCCGGGCCGGGCCCCACGACGCCGAGGCGGCGCGCCGCCGGCTCGCCCAGCAGCAGCGGCACGACCGCGCGGCCGTCCGGCGCCAACAGCGAGCCCGCCGGCAGCACCGTGCCCCAGACCAGGCGGTCGGCCAGCGCCGCCTGCTCGGCCGGCAGCCGCGCGTCGATCCCCAGCAGGAGCCCGGCGGTCCAGTTGTCCTGCTGGTCCTCGCGCACCGTGACGTGGCTCGCCTCCAGGCGCGGCGCCGCCACCACGCCCGGCGCCCGCAGGCGCTCCAGCACGCCGCGCGCGTCCGGCCAGGCCTCGCCGCCCGCCATGTCCACGCTGCCTTGCGTCACGCGCACGTCGCCCACGACGGTGGCCCGCAACGGCTCCACCACCGACTCCTCGGCGCCCGCCAAGGCCATGCCCACGAGGAAGAACGCCAGCAGGCCGAGGGCCAGCGCGGCGCCCAGCCAGAGCTGGCGACCGGCGCGGCGGCGCCACTGGCCGCGCAACAGCAGGCGGGCCGGCACGCGAAGCTCCACCTACGGGAATCATAAGGTTCTTGCCAACCGCCCCGGCTGGCGCGGCGTGGCGACGTGCCGGCTGCGCGGGGTCGCGCGCACCTTCCCCGGCCCCGACGGCCCCGTCGCCGCCCTCGCCGGCCTCGACCTCGACGTGGCCCCCGGCGACCGCCTGCGCATCCTCGGCCCCTCCGGCGCCGGCAAGTCCACCCTGGTCGCGGTGCTCGGCCTGCTGGACGCCGGCTACGACGGCAGCTACGCCTTCGACGGCCAAGAAGTGCGCGACCTTGCCGAGCCCGAGCGCGCCGCCATCCGGCTGCGCCGGGTGGGCTTCGCGTTCCAGGACCTGCATCTGGTCCCTTCCCTCAACGCCCTGGAGAACCTGGAGCTGGTGGCGCGCGCCCTGCCCGGCACGCCCGCCGACCGCCCGCGCCGGCTGTTGGAGCGCGCCGGCCTCGGCCGGCGCCTCCACCACCTGCCGGCGGCCATGTCGGGCGGCGAGCGGCGCAGGGTGGCGCTGGCGCGCGCGCTGCTGCACGAGCCGGGGTTGCTGCTGCTGGACGAGCCTTCGACCGGGCTGGACGCCGACAGCACGGCGCGGGTCGCCGAGATGGTGCAGGACGCGGCGGCGACGGGGGCGGCCGTGGTCGTTGTGGGGCATGACCCCGCGTTCCCGGGGCCGGGGTTCACGACGCGGCGGTTGGAGGGGGGGCGGTTGCTAGGCTGACCGCCCGCCCCCTCGGCCACCGCGGTCAACGTTATATCCCGCTTCGGCTCACGCCGACCTGCACCGGTGACCACTTGGGCAACATTCGGCAGACCTACATCAAGCGCGTCGCGATCGACCTGGTCAAGAAGTACAACGACCAGTTCTCGGGCGACTTCGAGCACAACAAGAAGGTCGTGGCCCAGCTCACCGACGTGAAGACCACCGTCTTCCGCAACCGCATCGCGGGGTACGTCACCACCTACCGCAAGAACTGGGAAGCCGCCACCGTCGAGGCCGCCGAGCTCGACGCCGCGCCTGCCGCGTAAGCCTCCCGTTCTCCACGAGAGAAGTCCAGCCCCGGTGCAACGCCGCTGGACCGGCTCACCCGATTTGTGGTAGAAACCCGTTCTTGATATTCCGCGGCGCCATGCGCCACTTGTGAGCATCCTGCAAGCCGCGCTGCGCGACCTGCGCGCCGGCCGTCCCGTCCTTCTCTACGACTCCGACGGCCGCGAAGGCGAGACCGACCTGGTGGTCGCAAGCGAGCACGCCACCCCGGACCTGGTCCGCCTGCTGCGCACCGAGGCGGGCGGCCTGCTCTGCACCACCGTCGCCCCCGAGCACCACAAGGCGCTGGGCCTGCCGTTCCTGGCCGACCTCTTGGCCGACGCCGCCCGCCAGCACCCGGTCCTCGCCGAGATGCGCGCCCACGACCTGCGCTACGACGCCTCGAAGTCCAGCTTCGGCCTCACCGTGAACCACCGCAAGACGTTCACGGGCATCCCGGACGCCGACCGCAGCCTCACCATCACCGAGCTGGCCCGCTTCCTGGGCGGCCTCGCCGGGCTCCCCGACGCCGAGGCCCGCGCCCGCTTCGGCGCCGCGTTCCGCGCCCCCGGCCACGTCATCCTCCTCAACGGCGCCGACGGCGGCCTCACCAAGCGCCAAGGCCACACCGAGCTGTCGCTGGAGCTTGCCCGCATGGCCGGCCTCGTCCCCAGCACCACCATCTGCGAGATGCTCGACCCCCAGAGCGGCAGGGCGCTCCCTAAAAAGGACGCCCAAGCCTACGCGGAGCGCAACGGCCTCGTGTTCCTCACGGGCCAGGATGTCCTGTCCGCATGGTCGAGCCGCATGGCAATCCCGGTGGCGTGACGGCGCTCACCCCAGAAGGGGCGCTGCGTCCGCACATCCGCGTCATGACGACCGGCGTGTTCGACCTGCTGCACCCCGGCCACCTCCGGATGCTGGAGGAGGCCAAGAAGCTCGGCGACGAGCTCGTGGTCGTCATCGCCCGCGACGCCTCCGCCGAGAAGGAGAAGCACCGCCCCATCACGCCCGAGGAGCACCGCCGCGCCATGGTCGAGGCCCTCAAGCCCGTGGACCGCGCCGTCCTCGGCCACCTCGGCGACTACTACCGCATCGTCACCGAGCTCCGCCCCGACATCGTCGCCCTCGGCTACGACCAGAAGTACGCCGAGGCCGACGTCGAGGCCGAATGCGCCCGCCGCGGCCACAAATGCAAGGTCGTCCGCCTCCCCCACGTCGTCTCCGACCTGGACGGCACCCGCAAGATCATCGAGCGCGTCGCCGAGCGCGCCGCCGAGCAGAGCCTCTACCGGAAGGGCCCCGCATGAACCGCCAACGAACCTACCTCCTGCTCGCCCTGCTGGCCGTCGCCCTGTCCGCCCAAGTGGTGCTGACGGCCACGGTCCACGTCGTGGTCGGGCTGATCCCCACAGTGATGTTCCTGGTGCTGTTGCTGCTGCTGAACCTCACCCAGGAGCAGCGCGACGGCCAGTACGTCCTTCGCCCCGGCGAGGAAGACACCTGACGGCTAGACAAATCCATAAAGGGCCCCTCACGTGGGCAACGTCGCCGATGCCTGCCCAACCTCCTGTCCAGCGCCCCCGCCCCGCCACCTCCCAGCCCACGCCGGTGCGCAAGGCCGCCGCCCCCAAGCAGGCCTCCCACAAGGTCGCGGTGCGCACCGTCCCCGCCCAGCCCATCCAGCGCCAGATCGCCTACGACCCCGGCTACGCGTCCCTCGGCGGCCCCGCCCCCATCATCGTCCAGGCCAAGCCCAGCTGGGCCCGCCCCGGCCTCGTGACCGCCGCCGCCGTGCTCGGCTTCATCGCCGCCGGCATGTGCGTCATCGCCGCCATCTTCTGGTTCACCACCAGCGAATTCGCCGGCGACGTCAACGATGTCGGCATCTCGACGGGCAGCTACGCCACCAAGGCGATGTTCCACGGCATCGGCAACCTGCTGTTCGCCGTCGGCATGGTGCTCGGCGGCATCGGCGCCGTGTCCCGCCAAGGCTGGAGCCGCATCGCGCTCATCACGGCCGCCGGCTGCGAGGCCGCCTACTCGCTCTACCGCATCGTCGACGGCACCTACGGCGACCTGGTGAACCTGTTCCTGGACATCATCATCATCGCGCTCGTGGTGTCCCCCCAGGCGTCGCGTTACTTCAACACCCAGAGCCCGGTCCAGCAGACCTGAGCGGCACCCCCCGCCGCCATCCGGAACCTTGAACCGGCCGCCCCGAGTCGAAGGGCCGGAGCCAGGATGAGCCTCATCTGGAGACCCGACGACCCGGACCGCGCCCAGCCCAAGGTCATCGTGAACCGCGGCGCCGAGCGGCCGCAGCCGGCGCAGTCGCGCTCGCTCGGCTACGAGGAGACGACGTCCAAGCCGCCCGCCGGGGTGCGCTACGGCGTCGTGGACACCACCTTCAGCACCGTGGACATGGGCGCCGTGGCGGTCGAGGCGCTGCGCGGCCAGGGCATCCCCGAGGCGCGCATCCTGCGCCGCACCGTGCCTGGCTTCAAGGATCTCGCCGTGGCCGCCAAGCGCATGGTCGAGCGCGACGGCTGCGCCATCGTCGTCGCCTGCGGCATGGTCGGCCCGGAGCCCATCGACAAGCAGTGCGGCCACGAGGCCTCGATGGCGATCGCGCAGGCGCAGCTCATGACGAGCACGCACGTGCTGGAGGTCTTCGTCCACATGGACGAGGCCAAGAGCGACGCCGAGCTCATCGAGGTGGCCCGCAACCGCACCGCCGAGCACGCCGTCAACGCCGTCTGGCTGGTGGAGCGGCCGCACGAGCTGGTGGCCCGCGCCGGCACCGGCCAGCGCCAGGGCTTCCAGGACGCCGGCCCCGCCGACCCGAGGCGCGGCGACGGCTCCCACCTGCGCCCCGGGAAGGCCTGAGCGCCCCCGGCCGGCCGCTTTTGCTTGGCCAACCCTAAAAACCACCCCGTTGTGGTGCCTCCGTGCGCATCCTGCCCACGACGGCCGTCCTGGCGCTCCTGCTTCTGGCCGGCTGCTCAGGCGACGGCCCCGACTCGAGCACCGCCTCGTCGTCCACCACCACGTCCAGCAGCACCACCGCCGCGCCGCCGGCCTGCCTGGCCGAGAACGCGCTGCAGGACCGCCTCGACGTGCTGCGGTTCGCCAGCGGGACCCTCGAGGTGCGCAGCACCGTGGCCGGCAAGAACACCACCAACGTCTACGCCGCCGACCCGGCCCGCGAGGCGTTCAGCTGGGCCTACCAGAACGGCACCGACTTCGTCTACGGCAACGAGTTCTACTCCGTCAACGCCACCGGCAACGCCACCCGCCACCGCGACCTGGCCGACCCGGCGTTCTCCCAGCGCCTGCACGACTACGCCCTGGGCGGGCTGGCCGACAGCGACGCCAGCAGCTTCTTCGGCACCCCGAGCCACCTGTTCGCCGCCACCTGCGTGCAGGAGGCCGGCAAGACCGTCCACGTGCTGCTGCGCGAATCGGGCGGCATCCGCGAGCGCTGGCGCTTTGGCGACAACGGCACCTTCCTGGAGGCCACCTTCACCGAGAGCGCCTCCGAGACCAGCGGGTCCGTCAAATACAGCGCCAAGCCGGCCCTGCCCGACGTCCCCGTGGCCTCCAAGCCGGAAGCCTTCCTGCGCTACGTGGAGATCGTGGTCGGCGACACCCACGCGCTGCGCATCCAGCCCATCAGCCCCGGCAGCCGCTACAGCGACCTGCGCTTCCGCTTCCTGGCCACCGACGGCAGCGTCGCCCAGAGCGTCCCCATGCCCACCCGCTCCGAGACCGCCGCCGGCACCATCGAGGTCGTCGACCTCGGCAAGGCCGGCATCGTCGACGACGGCGACGTCTGGTTCGTCACCTACGGCGAGGCCAGCCAGTTCCGGGTCTACGACAACTGGAGCCGCACCAACGTCACGCTCCTCCAGGACTACCTGGCCGACGAGGCCATCCCGCCCGTGATCGACGAGGACCCGAACGTCGTCGAGAAGAGCTACTCCTGGACCCACGCCGGCACCGCCCGCAAGGTGACGGCCAGCATCCCCGACGCCTTGCTGCGCCGCGACGAGGCCCGCATCATCCCGCGCAACGCCTTGGGCCCGGCCTACGACCTCTTGATCCACGACGCCCGCACCGCCACCGTCGTCGGCCAGGTCGCCGACCAGCTCCTCGAGGTCGCGGACGCGGAAGGCATGACCGACCCCGAGCTGGCGGCCCTCGCGCTCTCGTTCGTCCAGTCCCTCAAGGACGGCTTCCCGGCCTCGCGCCCCGACGACCGCTTCCTGCGCAGCCCCGCCATGACGCTGGCGGCCGACGGCGGCGACTCCGAGGACAACGCGGTCCTGCTGGCCTCCCTGCTCGACGCGCTCGGCCAGGACGTCATCCTGCTGCGCGGCGACCGCCACACCTCCGTCGGCGTCGCCCTCAACGGCACCTCGCCCGGCGGCACCGTCAGCCTCCAGAACGTCCGCTACTGGCAGGCCGAGCCCACGCCCGGCGGCCCCGCCCTCGGGCTGCCCGACCCCAAGCGCCCCCGCCCCGAGCCGGTCGACGTCTCCTCGCGCACCAAGCTGACCCTCGACCTGGACCCCGTCGAGGACGAGAACGGCGTGCAGCACCTCTCGGTCGAGGTCGCCAACACCGGCCGCCGCGACACGCTGCGCGGCGAGCTCTTGGCCTTCATGCAGGCGGACGAGACCGGCGAGACGGCGATGGCCCGTGACACGTGCGCCTTCCCGCCCCTCTTGCCCGGCGCCACGTTCCGCTGCGACCTCTGGCTGCCGACCGGCCCGACCATCGTCGTGCGCCTGGGCACCGCCGAGGGCCTGAATTAGGTCCATGGCCCGGTCCAAAAGCATTCATTAGTGGAAACCGTGCCCCGCAACTGGGATGCCCATGGCGGAGCCGAACGAGCCGAAGGTCGATGCGACCGAGGAGTTCGAGGAGTACACCGCCCCGCCGCGCACCGACGAGCAGGGCAACCCCGTCCCTCGCGCCAAGGGCTTGCGCGCGGCCGGCTACCAGTTCCCGCCGCCGGACCCCAACGTCCCGCTCACCAAGGCCAACCTCGCCAAGGGCCTCGGCGTGCCCGAGATTCCCCGCGCCCAGCCAGCGGCGGCGCGCGACTGGCCGGTGCCGGCGCTGCCGGGCCAGCAGCCCGCCCAGCCCGCGGAGGGCGCGCCTGCCGTCAAGGTCACGGAGGACGCCCTGTTCGAGGAGTACCGCCGGCCCGACCTCGACGTCCACCCGCGCACCGGGCGCGGCCTGCGTGCCGACCCGCCGCCCCAGCCCAAGGCCCAGGACATCCTGGCCAAGTGGAAGGAGCCCGACATCCAGGTCGCCACCCCGCGCCGCTTCGGCGTGCTGCCGCCCCGCCCCGACCGCCCGGCCACCCAGGAAGCCCAGGTGGAGGACGACCAGGCCCTCCTGGACGCCGCCAGCGACGTCGCCGCCGCCAGCCGGGGCGCCGTCATGTCCAACCCGACGGCCAACGGGCCGCTCCAGACGGTCGTGCACCACGAGGACGACGACCTGTTCGCCCCGATCCCCGAGGTCCCGCCCGCCTTGCCGGGCCCGCCCAAGGCCGCCGCCGCGCGCCAGCCGCACACGAGCGACGCGCCCCGCCCCGCCCCCGACCCGGGCAAGGCCTGCCGCATCGGCCTCGTGCAGGCCGAGTTCAACCTCGGCATCACGTCGGCCATGGCGGCGGCCGCCAAGGAGGAGGCCGAGCGGCTGGGCGCCGTCGTCGTGGCGCACGCCAAGGTGCCGGGCGCCTTCGACACGCCGCTTGCCGTCCAGCGCCTGCTGCAGCGCGCCGACGTGGACGCCGTCGTGGTGATCGGCTGCATCATCCAGGGCGAGACCGGCCACGACGTCGTCATCGCCGACGCCACCGCCCGCGCCCTGGTGGACCTGGCGCTGCGGTTCGACCGGCCGGTGGGCCTTGCCATCACCGGGCCGCGCATGACCCAGGCGCAGGGCGAGGCCCGGATCGGGGCGGCGGCCTTCGCGGTGGCCAGCGTGGTCGTGCAGCACCGCCTGACGGTGTGATCGGGCGGCGGCCGCCGCGACGCAACGTCTATCAGCACCGAGGGTTGGTCGATGGCCCATGCGAGGAACGCTGGTTGCTTCCATGCTTGTCCTGGCCGCCTTGGCGGCCGCACCTGTCCCGACGGCCACGGCCCAAGCCGGCACGGCCATGACGCTGTACTTCCACGGCACCGAGCCGGTGTTCGACAACACCGCCGCGGCGGGCGACACCTGGCTGGACGCCACGGCCCCCTCGGGCAGCGAGCCTCGCATCATCGTCTCCCACAGCGCCGGCGCCGGCATCGTCGAGAACCCCGTCGTCTTCCCCATGAAGGACGGCTTCGCCCAGTCCGGCGAGATCGGCGACGGCGACTTCAGCACCTCCGGCCCCGAGACCGACGCCTTCACCGTCCACTACTGCGTCAGCGAGACCACCCAGTCGGCCTTCGTCCCCCGCGTCCTCGTGACGGTCAAGCTGGACGGCGCCACCGTCGGCTCCCGCCTCACCAACGACCTTGACCTGCCCGCCAACGCGCCGCAGTGCAAGGACGCCCAGGTGGCCATCAACCAGTTCATCGACGACCAGACGCCCGACGCCTCCAGCGCGGACCTCGGCGTCGTGCTGTCGCCCTCCGGCAACCTGGTGGTCCCCGCCACCTCCAAGCTGACGGTCGAGGTCGAGGTCGACACCGTCCTCGGCGGCCCCACCTGGCTGTTCTACTACGACAGCCCCGACTACGCGTCGGCCGTGACCTTCACCTACCAGTCCGGCACCGTGGTCCCGACCGGCACCAAGACCATCTACCAGAACGCCACCGGCAGCGCGGTCGCGATCACGCACACCTTCACCAGCCCGTCGTCGGACACCTACGTCTACAACTGGACCTCGACGGCCACCGTGGTCGACGTGTCCTACAACGCGACGGTCGCGAACGGCACCGTGACCTACACCATCAAGGACAGCACCAACAAGACGCTGGCCTCGGGCACCCTCAACAAGAACGCCACCTCGACCACGCCCCAGAGCGTCCCCGCCAAGGCCGGCCTGTTCCACATCACCCTGAAGTACACCAACTTCAAGGGCGTCATGAAGCTCAACGTGGCCCCCAAGACCGTGTCGGGCACCGGCGGCCCGGGCGGCACCGGCGGCACGGGCGGGACCGGCGGCACCGGCGGCAGCGACACCAGCACGACGGCGTCGTTCGACATCACGGACGGCGGCACCCAGTCCAGCCAGGACTCGCCGGACATGCCGCTGGTCGAGCTGGTCACGATGCTGGCCGCGATGGTCTTCGTGACCCGCCGCCGCCTCGCGTAGCCCGGCCCCTTCTCCTTCCTCCCTCCTTCCCTCCTTCCGCTCTTGTCGCTTCCCCGAACCTTCCAGCGAAGCGGCCAGGCTCCACAAATACTCCCCGCGCCGCGTCCCTGCCATGCGCCGCATCGCCCTGCTCTTGGGCCTCCTGCTTGCCCTGCCAGCAGCCCTTGCCGCCCCCGACGGGGACCCCAACGCCACCGACCCCGACGACGACGCCGGCCACGACAGCATGGACCTCCAGAAGCTCTGGCTCGCCGCCAACGCCACCCACCTCCAGGTCGCGCTCCAGGTGAAGGCCCTCCCCGAGCCGCCCGCCGACCAGTCCGCCTGCCCGGACGGCTGCGCCAGCGCCACCGTGTCGTTCCGCGTCGAGTTCCGGGTCGAGCGCGACGACGGCGCGCCCGCCCCCGCCCAGGCCGGCTACAACACCTCCTACGTGGTGTACCGGCATGGCGCCGAGGATCCCGCCCTGCGCGCCCAGATGGGCTGGATCGACGACGAGGACGTGCTGGCCTTCGACGGCGCGCCCACCGTCACGGTGGACGGGAACGTGGTCCTGTTCTCGGTCCCGCGCGACCACGCCATCCTGAACATGCCCGAGACCACCGCGACGGGCTACCGGGTCACGCGGGCGTTCGCCTACGACTCGCCGCAGGCCTGCCAGACCCAGAGCGAGCTGCCGGCCGTCCCGACCTACGGCACGGTGCTGTCGCCGTGCAGCGGCGTGCCGCGCCCCACGCAGGCGGGCTTCGCGCCCGACGGCTGGGACCGGATGCCCGACGCCGGCTACGCCGCCGACCTGCTGCTGCCCGCCTTGGCGGCCGCCGTCGCCCAGGCCCCGCCCCCGCCGGCCGAGACCCAGGCGCCGCCCACGAGCGAGCCGGCGCCGGCCCCCGCCGCCGAGGAGCCCGCACGCACCACCCCGGCCGCGACGACGCCCGCTCCGGGCCCGGCCAGCCCCGCCGTCGCGCCGAAGGACAGCCCGGCGGCCCCGCTCTGGCTGGTGCTCGCGGGCCTTGCCGCTCAGGCCAGCCTGAAGCGGCGCACCGTCAGCTCCTCGAAGGCGAGCCGCTCCGAGATGGCCACGTCCATGCTGTAGCCGAGCGCCGCCATGGCGTCGGCCAGCGGGCGCGGGTCCGACAGGCTGCTGTGCACCACTAGGACGGTGGCGGGCCGCGGCCGCAGCGCCCCAAGCTGGCCGGCGAAGCGCAGCACCGTGCCGTTGCCGTCGAGGCCGCCGTCGAACGCAAGGTTCAGCGGGCCGGGCACGACCTCGTCCGGCGCCGTGGGCAGGTAGGGCGGGTTGAACGCCACCAGGTCGAACGGCCCGGCGAGGCCCGCCAGCAGGTCCGCCGCGACGAACGTGGCCCGCAGGCCGTTCTCGCGGGCGTTGTGGCGGGCCACCTCGACGGCGTGCGGGTTCAGGTCGGTGCCCGTCACGCGGGCCCCCGCGCGGGCGGCCACGAGCGCCACGTAGCCGGCGCCGCAGCCGACCTCCAGGAAGGCTTGGCCCGGCCGGGCCTCGGCGTGGACGGCGCGGGCCAGCAGCAGGGTGTCGTCGCTTGGGACGTAGACCTCGGGATGGGTCGCGATGAACAGCGTGCCGCCGTCGGGCGTGGGGACCTTCACGCCAGCCGCCCCACCAGCTCGGCGAACCGCGCCGGCGCCACCTGCTCGGGGCGTTCGGAGGACAACCCCATCGCCTCCAGCGCGGCCAAGGCTTTCTCCTTCGAGACCCCAAGCGCGGCGACGGCGGGCGGGACCGTGTTGCGCAGCTGCTTGCGGCGCTGCTGGAACGACCCGTCCACCACCGCGGTCCACAGGCGCTCGTCGGCGACGGCGAACGGCGCGGCGGGATGCGGCACCAGGGCCACCACCATCGAGTCGACGGCGGGCGGCGGGTCGAAGGCGCCGGGCGGCACGTCGCGGACGTGGCGGACCTCGACCCAGCGGGAGGCGTGGACCGTGAGGCGGCCGTACGCGCCGGAGCCGGGCGGGGCCAGCAGGCGCTCGGCGAACTCGGCCTGGTACATCAGCACGGCCCGGCCCCAGCGGGTGGCGGGATTCCGCACCAGCGCCAGGAACGCGACCGTGATGGGGCCGCTGATCAGGTAAGGCAGGTTGGCGACGATGCGGTCGAACGGGCCGAGGGCCGCCAGGTCCGTCTGCACGGCGTCGCCGACCACCAGGTCCACTTGCGGCCACCGGCCCTGCAACGCCCGCGCCAGCATCGGGTCCGCCTCGATGGCCACGACCCGCCCGGACGGCCCGACGGCGGCGGCCAGCCGCTCCGTCAGGTTGCCCGGCCCGGGGCCGATCTCCAGCACCCGTTGGCCCTGCTGGAGCCCCGCCGCGGCCACAACGGCGTCCAGCACGCGCTCGTCCCGGAGGAAATGCTGGCCGAGGCGCGCGCCCACGCCCACGCCACGAAGGCGCCGTTTTCAAGCCGACCGGCCGCGCCTCCCGCGGGCAACCGTCATGAACCAGGAGCGCCAAGGTTTGGAGTGCCGCTCCCTGCGGCAAGGTGTTACGCAACCCCCCTGGGGCCAGCGCGCCCCAGGGTCCATCTCCTTTTCTTGCAGGCCAAGGCCCGTCCGAGCCCCTCCAAGGCCGCCCCGCGCTTCCTGCCCTTCATGCCTCCCGATGGCATTCCGAAGCCCGACCTGGCGCAAGCCACCGCCAACCTCGAGACCGCCCTCGCCGCGTTCAAGGACGCCTTGCGCGCAAGCGGCGTCCGCGCCGGCGGCGGCCCCGTGTTCGAAGCGCTGCGCCGCTGGCGCTCCGAGCAGGCCCGCGCCAAGCAGCTGCCGCCCTACGTCATCGCCACCGACGCCGTGCTGCGCGCCATCGAGGAGGCCCGGCCCGCCAGCCTCGACGAACTGCGCGCCGTCCGCGGCGTCGGCGCCACCAAGGCCGAGACCTACGGCGCCGACATCCTGGCCGTCGTGGCAAAGGAGGCGGCCGTCGCCTAGGCCTCGAGCACGCGAGCCAGGTTCTCGCGGCCCGCGTCGTCCTCGGCGTCCGGCGTGAAGCCGTCCCGCAGCCGCGCCAGCCAGAAGGGCGCCACCAGGGTCGTGAGCAGCACCGCCAGCACCACCGTGGCGTACAGCGTGCCATTGAGCAGCCCGGTGGCCAGGCCAAGGCTCGCGAAGATGAGGCCCACCTCGCCGCGCGGCACCATGCCGACGCCCACCGGCAGCCGCCGGGCCTGGTTGCGCACGACCCCCAGCCCGCAAGCCAGCTTGGCGGCCACCGCCACGACGGCAAGCGCCAGCCCGGCCCCTAGGATGGGCCACGGGTCCGCCGCGAACACGCGCAGGTCCACCTTCATGCCGATGGTGACGAAGAACAGCCCGACCAGCAGGGCGGCGATGGGCTTGGCGTCCTCGAAGATGCGGTGGGCGTGCCGGGTCTGGGCCAAGAGCAGGCCGGCGGCGAAGGCGCCGACGATGTCGGCCAGGCCCGCGAGGCTCGCGGCGTAGGCCATCAGCAGCGCGAAGCCGACGGCGAGCGCCACGGGGAAGCCCGACACGCGGAACCGGTCCACCAAGGCGTCGTAGGCCCGCGGCACCACGCGGAGGCCTCCCACGACGGCCACAAGCAGGAACGCGATGGCGATGCCGGCGACGCGCGCCAAGCCGAGCGCGGAGAAGCCGTCGCCTTCGACGAGGGCCGCGACCACGGCGAGGAGGATGAGGCCGGCCACGTCGTCGAGGACGGCGGCGCCCAGGATGGTGCGCGCCTCGGCGGTCTGGAGCCGGCCCAGGTCGGCCAGCACGCGCGCCGTGATGCCGACGCTGGTGGCGGTGAGGGCGGCGCCGACGAACACGTGCAGCAGCACGTCGGAAGGCCACGCGCCCCAGACTCGGGACAGGCCGAGGCTGGCGGCGAAGCCGACGACGAAGCTGGCCACGACCCCGATGGCCGCCACCAGCAGGCTGCTGGCGCCGACCTTGCCGAGGCGCTTGACGTCGCTCTCCAGGCCGACGCTGAACAGCAGCAGGATGGCGCCGAGGCCGGCCAAGGTCTCCAGCACGACGGCCTTGGCGCCGTGGCCGTCGGCGAGGTCGGGCAGGCCGATGGAGGGGCCGAGCAGGGAGGCGCCCAGGACGGCGCCCACCAGGAGCTCGCCCACGACGGCGGGCTGCCGCATCCGCTCGAACAGCTCGCCCGCCAGCTTGGCCGCCAGCACCAGGATGGCGATGTCCAGGAGGACGGGTCCGACCCCCACCGTCATGCGGCCTCAGCGGGCTCCGGCGGCGACTTGGCGTACGCGACCCAGGCCACGACCCCGGCGGCGGCGGTGCCGAGGCGCGCCAGGATCAACAGCGGGCCCGGGAGCGTCAAGGCGTCCAGCACGAACAGCACGAAGAACACCAGCGACGACACGCCGACGAGCAGGATGCGGCGGGACGGGACCGCCGGCTCCCGCGCCAGCCGGATGAGCCACGCCGACCCCACGGTGGCGGGCAGCAGGATGACGCCCACCAGGATCGCCTTGGTGACGGGGCTCACCAGCTCCCAGTCGGTGCCGTACCAGGAGACGATGGGGCCGTGGACGCCCTCCGCGAACGCGAAGTAGAGGCCGACGGCGATGGGCAGCGCGGCGACCCCGGTGGCCAGGCGCGGGACGCGGGGGTCGTCCGAGAGGATGCTGCCTAGCAGGTGCACCAGCGGCAGGATGGTGGTGGCGGCCGGGACCAAGAGCAGGAAGAACAGTTGGCGGTCGGCCTCCGCGAACCACGGGTCCTCCGAGAGCGCCGCGGCCACCTGGCGCAGCGACGCCAGCACCAGGAAGACCGCGATCAGGCCGAACAGGGTCGGGACGGCGCGCCGCCTGCCCCGGCGCAGCGCCGACCGGGCGGCGCCGGCGTAGGCAAGGGCGGCGATCCCCGTGGCGGCCGCGTTCAGCCAAGCCCCGAACACCCGCCGGCCAAGGCCGGGCAGGCATAAATCGTGCTTGGGCTGGCGGCGGTCAGCGACGGGCCAGCAAAAGGGGCGCGACCTAGCGCCTGCCAACATGTTGGGGTCCCGGCCGGGTTTTCAGGGTCCCACGGCAGAAAACCCCCTGATGCCCGTCCCTGCCATCGGGACCACGGACTTGCGGCTGCTGCTCAAGGCCCTCTCCACAGTGGAGCAGAAGCTGCGCGGCCGCGCCGGCGCCGACGGCCTGATGCGCGCCCGGGCCGCCCGGCTGCGCACGCTGCTGGAATACACCAACGGTCACCTGCTGGCCCCGGACGACCGCAAGGCCGCCGAGGCGGTGCTGGCGTGCTGGCGCGGCAGCCGCACCACGGCGGCGCTGCGGTCGGCGCTCGCCGCCCCTCGTCAACATGCGGTCTCTGCGGCGGCGGCAGGGAAGGCCCGCTCGCGCAGGACGCCGTCGAGCCAGGCGCGGCCGGCCGGCTTCAGGCCAGCATCGTCCGCCAAGCCGAAATGGCGCTCCGCCTCCCCGTAGTGGTTCTTGAGGTCCATGGTCGGGACGTCGTGCAGGCTGCGGTAGAGCAACGCCTCCACGCCGGCGGCCTTGAGCGGCGCCAGGCAGCCGAAGATGCTGGCCACCGTGTCCGCCTGGGTGGCCCGCCATTCCGGCTCCGGGTAGGAGGACACCGCCAGGTCGTGCAGCAGGATCGGCTTGTGGAAGGTGGCTTGGAGCTGCTGCGCGCCCGCCAGGGTCCGCTCGGCCAAGGCGGCCGCCGCCTCCGGGCTGTCGCGGGTGGAGCCGGCCAGCGCCTGCAGCCCGACGAAGTCGCTGGCGTTGGCTGCGGCGGCCCAGGTCGGCCAGGCCGGCACGTTCCAGTTGCCCAGCGGCAGCACGACCTGGACGCCGGGGACGGCCCCGAGCGCCGTGGCCTTCTGGGCCAGCAAGGCGTCGAGCGGCTTGTGGCGGGCCACGTCCGCCTTGTTGAACTCGGTTTCCAGCAGCACCAGCGACGGCGCTCCGCCCATCGTGTCGTTCAGGTGCGTGGCCAGCTCCGTCGCCAACTGGTCCCAGCCCGCCTGGGTCTTGCCGGCGCAGCCGTGGTCGAAGCAGGCGCGCGCGAGGTCGTCGCCCCAATAGTAAAAGTGGACGACAGGGGTGACGTTGGCGGCGCGCAGGCCCCGCAGCGCGACGTCGGGCTCCTTCCAGCCCCAATGGAGCGTCCAATCGCCGACCCAGACCGTGCCGTAGTCCGCCGGGATGCCGAGCCGGGCCAGTTCCGCCAGGCCGTCGCCGTCGCCGCCGAACGCCAAGGGCTGGACCGCCGGGGTCTCGACGAGGTCAGGAAGCCGCGGCGGCGCGGTCCGGTTCGGTTGGGGCCGGGTCGGGTCCACGGGCGTGCTGGGCGCCCAAGGCTGTTGGTCCGCAAGGATGGCGGTCAGGACGGCCGCCAGGAGGACCGTCCCCAAGACGACGGTGGCCGGGCGCATGCAATCACGCCTTATCTTCTGGCGGCGCGAGGACTTGACCGCCTGCCCGCCCAAACATGTTCAGGAGGGCGGCCCCTTCCGTCCCCCTCTTGTAGCAAGCCTCCCCGGGCCCCTGCGACGTAAAAGCTGGCCGGGCCGCTCAAGACAGAGGAACCCCAGTTTCGCCCGATGAAGTCTGCCTGGGCCATCTTGGCCCTCCTGACCTTGACCACCTCCGGGCTGGCCGCCATGGCGCTGCCGCCGGCCGCCGTGGACGCCCATTCGGGCTTCCAAGAAGTGCCCGCCAACGACCGGGCGCGGGGGCGGGTCTTCGACGGCCTGTCGCCCGGCAAGGCCGGCACCTTGTGCCAAGGCCTGCTGGAGATCGCCGCCGCCGGCTGCACCCACGGCCCCGACGCGGCCCCCGCCGAGGCCAACGTCGCGGCGGCCGTCGCCCCCGCCACCGCCGCCGCCATCGCCGCGGCGACCCCCATCCGATGCCCCCCGGGCGAGGACGGAAGCTCCGGGATGCGGGTGCAGGCCATCTACGCCTACGAGCAGGGGAAGCCCAACCGCTACGCCACCTACGCCACCTCGTTCCCGGTCTACGCCGGCAACGTCGAGGCCACCTACGCCCTGAGTGCTGCCCAGACCGGCGGCACCCGCCACGTGCGCTGGGTGACCGACAGCCAATGCCACCTGCTGGTCCAGGTCGCGGCCCTGCCGCCCGGCAGCCTAGCCTCGATCTCGACGATGCGCAGCGCGTTGCAGGCGCTGGGCTACAACTCCGCCGCCCGCAAGTACCTGGTGTGGGCCGACGCCACCGTCTACTGCGGCATCGGCTACTTCTACAACGACGACTCGCCGCAAGGCGACGGCACCGTGAACGCCAACGACGGCAAGAGCGCCATGTACGCCCGGATCGACTCCGGCTGCTGGGGCTTGCAGAACAGCGTCGAGGCCCACGAGCTCATGCACAACCTCGGCGGCGTCCAGGCCTCGGCCCCGCGCGCCACCAACGGCGCCCACTGCGTCGACGACGCCGACCGCATGTGCTACAACGACGGGAAGCTGAAGGCCGGCCAAACCATGCTGACCCGGTGCGCCTCCACCCAGGAGCGCTTCCTGGACTGCAACCACGACGACTACTACCACACCAGCCCGCCGGCCGGCAGCTACCTCGCGACCCACTGGAACGCCGCCTCCAGCCGGTTCCTGTTCCAGGACCCCGGCTTCGCGGCCACCTTCCAGCCGCGCGCCGTCGGCAACGACTGGTGGATCGAGGCCGCCGTCACCGCGACCAAGCCCGTGGCGAAGGTCGAGGCCCGGGTTGCGGACGGCGCCTGGACCACGCTGCCCGCCACCAGCTGGGGCACTTGGGCCAAGAGCCTGCACGCGCCCAACGGCGCGCCCGTGGCGTTCCGCGCCTACGACGCCACTGGTGCCAACGTCACCGGCCCGACCATCGTCTGGACCTGAGGCTAGTCGCCGCGCAGGTTGGCCAGCAGCTTGTCGATGGCCGGCTTGCGGATGATGCGGTACGTGCCCGCCGGGTCCGCCTCCTGCCCCGTGTAGAGGATGCGGCGGGCCGAGGGCTGCAACGCGGCCGCGAGCCGCAGGAACTGGCTGCCCTTGCCGTCCGGCAGCCAGTTGTCCGCCACCACGGCGTCCAGGCTGTGGCTGTGCAGGGTCACGGTCGCCTGGTGGACGTTGGTGGCTTGATGGGGCAGCCAGCCTTCGCCGCGCAGCACGGTCACGAGCGACTCCATGGTGTCGGGGTCGTCCTCGACCACCAAGACCGATTTCACGAATGCCGCTGAAGGCGGGCGGTACTAGTAGCTTTGCCAAACGCCCCCTTTTTGAAACGGCCAAAACCAGCGCGCGACGGGGCGCCGGTCAAGCCTCGACGGGCAACGTCGGGCCCGCCTGCTGGACCACGACCGAAAGCGGCATCGTGCCCACGGCGGCGGCCATGGCGGCGTCGTCGTTGCCCGACACCTCGGACATGATCATGTAGGCACGGCCGTCGGGGCCGGCCGCGGCGCCCTGGACGTGGCGCGACGCCTCGGGGCCGTCGTCGACGGCGAGGCTGACGTCCCGCAGGACGAGTTGGCCGTCCTCGACGAAGGCGTGCGCGAAGTACCAGTCCGTGCCCGCCTGGTCGACCAGGCCCCAGTTGACCAGAAGGCCGGGCCCGAACTTGTTGCCGTCGATGTAGACCGAGCTCACCGGCAGGTCGAAGGACCAGCGGCCCACCGTGAACGACGCTCCGTCGTCCGTGCTGAAGGCGACCTGGAAGGCGCCCGAGCCGGCGCCGGAGGCGGCCGTGTTGTTCATGGTGGCCACGAACATCGTGCCCGTCTTGTCGAACGCCACCTGGCCCGAATCGCCGATCTGGGACACGCCGACCGTCGACTGGTCCAGGACGTCATGCTGCTCCACTTGGCCCACGTCGGCCGCGTTGCCGGTCACGACCACCAGCTTCCCGCCCTGCACCTGCGGCACGGCGAAGAACAGGTCCTCCCGCATGTCGGGGATGCCGGGGATGGAGCCGCCCCCTTCGCCCGCGCACATGTTCCACTGCGGGCCCGTGGCGGGGTTGCCGACCCCGAGGGGCTCGGACGGCGGCACCTTCATGGCGCCCACCTGGACGGGGCCGCCGCCAGGGTTGTTGACCATCAGCAGCGTGCCGTTGGCGTACGCCGCCCACGGCCGGTCGTTCAGGCTCGACGGCGCGCACGTGGTGGCCGCCCGGTCGTAGGCGTTCGGGCTGTAGAAGCAGTTCTCGGCGCCGTCGTTGCACCAGCCGCTCACCGGGAACGCGAACAGCGTGACGTCGACGCCCCACGCCGTGCCGTCCGTGCCCGCCACGATGAAGATCTCGTCGCTCGGCGGCGTCGTGCCCGCCTGCGCCTCGCCCGGCGCCCCGGCAGGGGAGCCCGGAAGCGGCAGGTTGCTCCACGTCACGCCATCGTCCACGCTGAAGAAGGCCGGCGCGCCCTGCACGTCCACGCCCGTCGAGTGGGCGCTCACGTAGAGGACGCCGGAGCCCGAGACGTCGATGGTCGGCTCGTACAGGCCGTGGCCTGCGTGGACGGCGGGAAGGACATGGGTCGCGAACGCCATCGGCACCGCGGCCGGCGGCTGCGTCGGGGACGAGGACGTCGTCGTGTCAGAGGATTGCTGGGAGCAGCCGGCCAGAAGCAAGGCGACGGCCACGACGGCAAGCGGGAGGCGCATGGGCCGGCGAGGAGGGAAGGGCGGGAAAAGGCTGCTTGCGGGCGAGCCCGAGGCCTACTCCTCGTCCTCGACCGGCTCGACGAAATGCAGCGCGAGGCGGTGTCCTTCCACTTCGAAGGGCACGAGGATGACGTCGGACTCCACGGTCTTGCCGTCCTTGCGCTTCCACATGACCGGGGTCACGCCGCCGGCGCCGTGCTCCATCGCGTCCTGGAACGTGCCGACCAGGTCCTCCTGGCTCTCCGGCGCGACGAAGGCCGAAGGGAACGGCTGCTTGACCGCCGCCCACGCCGCAGGGTCGCTGTACCCCAGCAGGTCGGCGAAGCGCGCGTTGCACGCCTTGTTGGCGTCATCGAGGTAGACGTACATGGCCTGCTGCGACGTCGCGAACAGGTTCTGCATTTGCCGCACCGCCGCCGCAAGGACGGGAGCGTGGCTGTGGTCGTGTGCCATTGGGGGGACCCGCCAAACGACCGGGGCCGGCCTATTTCACGACTCGGGCGGCCCTGCGGCCTGCAAGCGCCCCGTGCCGTCGCGGCGGAGCAGGCCGACGCGCTCCAGGCGCCGGCGAGCCGCACCTGAAGCATCGTCGATGCCGAGTCCGATTTTCAAAGCTGTCTTGCCCGTGGATCGCATCCCCCATCCATGGACTCGGTTTTTGAGCGAGCGCTTGAGAAACGAGGACCGCGAAATCGTGGACGAAACCGAGCCGAACCGGCCCCTTCACCTCCTTTTTCCCCATTTTTTGATGCGATGCCCCAGAGCGATGGCAAGGCCACGATGGCTTAGGGCCGACCGCCTCCAGGGGACGCCTTCAGCCAGGCCTTGGCGTTCCTCAAGTAGGCCTCGGGCCGTGGACGCATGGTGGTCGGTCCCGTGATCGAGGTCGATGCAATGGGGAACCAAGAGGCGGTGCGGGCCTTCGTCGCGCGCAACCCGGGCTGCAGGATCCGCGACGTTGCGCAGCAGCTGCTCATCAGCCATTCGACGGCCACCTACCATCTCGGCGTCCTTGTGCGCTCCCGCCAGCTCGTGTGCCGACGGGACGGCCGGGACCTGCGCCACTATGCCGCCGGGGTCCAGCCCTCGGGGGTCGCGGCCCTCGTGCGCGACCCGCGACGGCGGGCCCTGCTGGCGTTCCTCGTGGAGGGCCCGCTGGACGGGTTGAGCCTGAACCAGGTGGCGCGCGCGACCGGGCTGGGCTTCGGCGTCGTCAAGCGCATCCTGGGCGGCCTCGGCGACGAAGGCTACCTGCAGCTCACCCGCCGCAACTCGCGCTACGCGGTCCGCCTGGAGCCGGCGCAGGCGGCGCGTCTGCGGGAGCAGGTGCGGAGCCCTCCCGACGGGCAGCCGTAGTGATTTCTGCAAAATCGCGGGCCAGGCTAAGTGGGGGATGGTGAATCGCACGCCGGGTGGTCCCCATCGACACCAAACTCCCCGCAATCCTAGCCGCCGCCGTGCTCACCCTGACCGTCCTGCTGCCTGGCCCCGCCGGCGCGGCAGCGCAGGTCTGTGGCTACCCCCCGACCGGGCCTGCCCCGATGAAGGCGCCCCAGCAGGACGTCATCGTCGGCCCCTACCCGACGACCGTGAAGGAGCAGCGCGTCGACCACTGCTCCGGCCCTGACTTCGTCTTCAACACGCTCGCGCCGTGCCCGGTGCCCCTCATGACCGTCTCCCAGCCGGGAGAATGGTGCGGCCCCGTCACGACCTCCCCCACGTCGCCGACCACGGGCGGCATGTGGATCTGCACCGTGTACGAGAACCTGGGCGTCAACCTGACCGGCATCGTCGCCGGCTGGGACCTCGCCAGCGCGCCGCCCGGCGGCGGCGCCCCGCCCTGGGGCGCCATGCCCTCCTCGATCCCCGGCTCCCCCGGCTTCGTCGGCCCGCCGGACGGCAACATCGACCAGTGGGACCACTTCGCCGGCGGCACGCTCGGCGGCATGGCCTGGACCAACGTCCCCGACCCGGGCTCGCTGCCCCTGCTCGAGTCGTACTCGACCATCGTGTACCCGCCCGCCACCATGCCCTACGGCTTCGGCCAGATCCAGGTCTTCCCCCTGGTCGGCCCCAACCTGCTGCCCATCCCGCTGCCGGTCGGCGGGCCCATTGGCGTCGGCTGCATCTAGGCCCCTCGCCCCATCCTTTCTCCCCTTTCCCCTTCTTCCTCGTCGGGTCGTCCTTCTCTTTGCCGTCCCGTCTGGTCCCGGTGGTCCCGTTGGTCTCCCCGTCCCGTTCCGCTCCCCTCAGCGTGTCCGCCCTCCTCGTCGTCGCCCTCCTGGGCGGCCTGCAAGCGCAAGGCGGGCCCCTTCCCGGCCTGGTGGCCGAGGCGCTCGCCGGCCCCTGCCCCGCCGGCGCCCCGCTGCGCCACTACGCCGCCACCGCCGTCGGCCTCCCCGTGAGCTACAACGCCTGGGGCGACTTCGACCCGCTCGGCCAGCTTCTTGTCCCGGACGAGGAGCTGCCCGCCCTGCTGGCGGACGTGGCCGGCAAGCTGGCGCAGGCCGGCCAGGCGGGCCTGTCGGCCGCCGTGGCCGCCCTGGCCTCGGACCTCGCCGCCGGCGACCCGCAGGAGGCGGCCGCCGCGCTCCAGGCGCGGCTGGACGCCTTCGCCGCCGACCTTGCCCGGACGCCGGCGCAGGTCGGCGCGCGGGACGCCGTCGTGGAGAACGTCCTTGGCCTGGCCTCGCCGCGGCTGGCGCCCAGCCCGCTGGCACGGCCGTACGTGGTGCGCGCCCACTTGGGCGACTGCGTGGAGGTGCGGGTGCTGAACCTGCTGGCGGCCCCCGTGGGCCTGCACGCCCACGGCCTCCAGACGGAGCCAGGGCAGGGCATGGCGCTCGGCACCCAGGCGCCCGACTACGCGATGCCGGGCACGGCCGTCCCATTCCGCTTCTTCGTCCCCGACCTGCCCGGGATGGAAGGGGCGCATTTCCTGCACAGCCACGCCGACGCGCGCCGCCAGACCAGCCACGGCCTGTTCGGCGCCATCGTCGCGGAGCCGCGGCACACCCGCTGGCTCACCCCGGCCGGCACGCCGGCCACGTCGGGGCCTGAGGCCATCGTGGCGGACCCGCACGGCGCCGACTTCCGCGAGTTCGTCGTCCTGTACCACGACGAGGCGCTCCTCTACACCCACCTCCTGAAGCCGATGCCCATCCTGGGCACCCATAGCAACGAGTATGGGCCGGGAACGAAGGCCGTGAACCTGCGCACCGAGCCGTTCCATGACCGCAAGGCGTTCGCCGAGGCGGCCTTCGCGGCCAACCGCACCGACCGGCCCTACGACAAGTCGCTGGCGCTCAGCAGCTACGCCTACGGCGACCCCGCCACCTTCCTGCCCCGCGCCTACCTGGGCGACCCCACCAAGTTCCGCCTCGTCAACGCCGGCCCCGGCCAAGGGCACGTCCACCATCTGCACGGCGGCGGCGACCGGTGGCGCCACGACCCGCACACGGACGACACCCAGTTCGACGACGGCCTCGTCAAGGCCAATCCGCACGTGCAAAGCGACAGCCGCCGCGTGGACGTCCAGGACCTCGCGCCCGGCGACGCCTTCACGGCCGAGATCGAGGGCGGCGCGGGCGGCGTGCAGCAGTCCGTCGGCGACTTCCTCTACCACTGCCACATCGTGGAGCACTACCTGGCCGGCATGTGGGGCATCTGGCGGGTCCACAACACGCGGCAGCCCGGCCTTGCCCCCTTGCCCGACCGGGTCCCGCCGCCGCGGGCCGTGGACTCCAAAGGGCTCCTGGGCCGCACCATGCCCGACGGCACCCTGCTCACGGCCACGAACCTGAAGCCGTGGGTGGAGGCCCACCTCCCGCCCCAAGGAGTCCCCGCGCCCGGCGAGGCCGCCGTGTGGGACTGGGCGTGGAAGGGGCTCACCGCCCTCGGCGAGCCGGGCGACCCGGTCGCATGGCCGAACCATGCCGCCAGCGCGTCCTCGCGACCGGCGGTCGGCTTCGACCCGCGCGACGGCCGCCTCGCGTACCCTTTCCTGGAGCCGCACCTGGCGAAGCGGCCGCCCTTCGCTCCGGGCCACGGGCCCGCCCCGCACCTTGGCCCCGGCGGCCCCGACGCCCTTTGCCCCGCCTCGGCGCGCGGCATCGCCTACGACGTCGTCGCCATGCCCACCGCCGTCGCCTACGACTCCACCCACGCCGACCCGAACGGCCGCGTCTTCGCGCTGGCCGAAGACGTCGCCGCCATCGCCTCCGGCACCAAGCCCGCCACCAGCCTCAACATCCGCGCCAACCAGGGCGACTGCGTGGACGTCCTGCTCACCAGCCGGCTCGACGAGAAGGTGAACATGCACATCCACCTCGTGCAGTTCGACGTGCAGGGCTCCGACGGCGTCGTGACCGGCCACAACTACGAGCAGAGCGTCCGCCCCGCCACCGCGACCGGCACCGCCCTGGCCGCGGCCGTCGCCCCAGGCGCCACCACTGTCACCCTCGCAGACCCCGCCGCCGTCCGCGTCGGCACCCTGGTCGGCATCGGCCTCACCGGGCCGGGCGCCGAGATCCGCAAGGTCCTGGCCGTCACCGGCGCCACGGCGACCCTGGACGCGCCGCTGGCCCAAGCGCATCCGGCCGGCGCCCGCGTCGGCGCCGAGTTCGTGCGCTACCGCTGGTTCGCCGACGTCGAGCTCGGCATGGTGTACTGGCACGACCACGTCGACGGCCTCCACTCCTGGGCGCACGGCCTGTTCGGCGGCCTCGTGGTGGAGCCGAACGGCTCCCAATGGTGCCGCCCCGACCGCCCCGCTGCCGCCCTTGCCGACTGCACGGGCTGGACGATGGCGGAAGGCCACGTCGCCGACATCGTCGCCAGCCACGCCGCCCACATGGCCGCCGGCGACCACACCTTCCGCGAGATGGTGCTGCAGTTCCAGGACCGCGCCTGCACGCCGTCCTGCACCTCCGGCGGCCCCTTCCCGCTGGTGCCCAGCCGGTTCGGCGAGCCCGCCGCCTTCAACCTCCGGAGCGCCCCGTTGCGCAGCCGCGCCGTGGCAGACCCGTTCCTGAGCGACGCGCTCGCCGACGGCGTCCCGCAAGGCGACCCGCAGACGCCCATGCTGGTGGCGCACGCCGGCGACCCGACGACCCTCCGCCTGCTCTACGCCGGGCAGACGATGAGCCGCGGGCTGGCCACCTTCGGCGTCACCGGCCACCGCTTCACCCTCGGCCACCACGACCCCGCCGCCCAGCCGCTGGACACGCTGAGCCTCGGCATCAGCGACCAGCACAGCCTGGTGCTGGAGTGCGGCGCCGGCGGCTGCCTCGGCACGCCCGGCGACTACCTGTACGGCATGACGCAGCCCGAGGTGCGCGACCGCGGCGCCTGGGGCATCCTGCGCGTCCTGCCCAACGGCACGGCCGGCGTGGCGCCCCTGCCCAGCAACCGGGCGCCCGCCCCGGTGGCGGCCGGCCCGGTGCGCGCCTACGACGTCGTGGCGCTGCGCGTCCCCGTGACCCTGAACCAACGCCTCGGCCTCACGGCCACCATGGACATCTACGCGCTCGCCAGCGACGAGGCCGCCATCCTGGCCGGCACGCTGCGCCCCGAGCCGCTGGTGCTGCGCATGGCCGCCGGCGAGCGGCTCACCGTGAACCTTGCCAACCACCTGCCGATCCCCGTGGCGTTCCACGCCGGCCTCCTGCTGCCCGAGACGGCGGCGGACCTCGGCATCCGGGTCGGCGACACCAACGGCACCACGGTCCCGCCAGGCGGCACGGCGACCTACCAGTACCGCGCCGACCGCGAGCTGGGCATCGCCCGCGTCTCGTCCCACGCGGCGCTCCAGACCCCGTTCGCCGCCACCGACCCCAGCCTCCGCGGCCTCTACGGCGCCATCGTCGTCGAGCCCGCCGGCGCCGCCTTCGCGCCCGCCACCGGGACCCACGCGACCCTCACGCTCGCCGACGGCACCCAAGCCACGGAGCACGTGCTGCTCTACGCCAGCAACGACCCGCTCTACGACGCCAGCGCCATGAGCTACAAGCGCCAAGTGGGCGGCAACACGATGGTGAACTACCGCACGGAGCCCCTCCAGGCCTTCCTGGTGGACGGCTGCGCCCAAGACCCCAACGCCTGCACCCTCCAGCTCGCGCAGCTCGACGTCCGCCACCCTGCGCTGCCGTTCGCGCAAGCCCTCCGCGAGCCCGAGACCCCGGTCCTGCTCGCCACGCGCGGCCAACCCTTGGTCGTGCGCACCCTCGGCGGCGCCGGCGACCAGCTCGCAGCCCACGGCATCGACGGCCACTGGTGGGCCGACGACGCCCTCCAGCCCGGCTGCCGGCCCCTCGGCCCCGCCTGCGGCCGGAACCTCGCCGCCACCACGCCCCTCGGCCCCGGCGAAGCCCACAACGCCTGGATTCCGGCGGCAGGGCCCGGCGGCGCCGGCGACTACCTCTGGGGGAACCAGCGGCTTGCCTTCCAGGAAGCGGGGGCATGGGGCGTGCTGCGGGTGGTCGGCTAGACGGCGCCCTCGCCCAACGCAGCCGCGACCTGGCAGGCATCCCGAAGCTGAGACCCCTGCGTCACGCCGCTCCAGCCGGATGCAGCCGCACCGCGCGGCCGTCCCGCACCACCGTCACCTGCCCCGCCGCCGCGAGCCGCTGCACGTGGTAGTTTCCCCGGAAATCGAGCGCGACATCGCGGACGAAACCGAGGCGAAATCGACCCTTTCCCCTCTCCTCTATTTCCAGGTCTCCGGACGCCAAGCACAGGCGCATAGGAATCCTCATCGCCTCGCGCAGGAGCCGCGCTGAGGCGTTCGGCGCCCATGGCAACGGCCAGAGGCTTGGGACTTCGCTCCACGGGTCCACCCCTTGCTTTTTGTGGCGCAACCCGTGTCGGGGCCGAGGCCCGACATGGACCCCGTCACCCACTTCGAGATGCCTGCCAAGGACAAGAAGCGCGCCAGCAAGTTCTACTCCACCGTCTTCGGATGGAAGCTGCAGCAACTGGGCCCCGAGATGGGCGAATACCTCATCGCGCACACGACCGAGACCGACGCGCAAGGCATGGTGAAGACGCCGGGGAACATCAACGGCGGCTTCTACAGCCCCACGGAAGACCCGCTGTCGCAGCGCCCGTCCGTCGTCATCGCCGTGAAGGACATCCAGGCCAGCATGAAGGCCGTCACGAAGAACGGCGGCAAGATCCTGCGCGACCCCGACGAGATTCCCGGCATCGGCACTTGGGTCTCGTTCGCGGACTCCGAGGGCAACCGCGTCAGCATGCTCCAGCCCAAGCGGATGTAGAGGCCACACCATGAACGAGAAAGCGTCCGCCAAGGTCCGCAGCAAGATCGCCAAGATGCGCGCCCCCCACAACGAGATGGGAACACGCCTGCACGACTTGATCCTCAAGACGGCCCCCGACCTCGAACCGGTCTGGCGTTGGGGCCTCGCGTTCTACCGCAAGGACGGCCAGGACGCCTGCTACCTCAAGTCCAGCGAGAAGGCCATGATCTTCGGCACCAACGAAGACGCCGCACGCATGCGGCAAGGCAAGGAGACCATGGTGCCCGTGGCTTGGGCCTTCGAAGGGCTCGATGCCGCCGCCGAAGCGCACGGGGCCGCCATGGTGCGCAAGGCGGCCACGTAGAGGGGGGACGGTGCGAAAGCTCGTCGCGATCACGCAAGTCGACCCCGCGACCTCCTGGTGGGGGCCCGAGGCGGCCTCGCGGAGCGTCACGGAGCGCATCAGCGGGCTGTACCTCCAGTTCCGGCGCGGCCTCGTCTCCCAGCAGGAACTCGACCAGGAACTCGACCGCGGTCTGCTCGCGGAGGCCCTCCAGCCTGTCGCACTTCGTGCATAGCGGGGAGTCGTGTTGGACCCCTCGCCTAGAAAATGGGCGCCGAAATCGGAAACGGTCGTGCCTCGTGAACCGCCCAACCATAACCAAACGGTTATGATTGAAGCGCCCCATCCACCAGCATGGCCCGCCCCACGGTCTCCCCCGTCGGCTCCACCCTCACCCTGCCTTCCGACACCACCATCCAACTCGTGCGCTCCTTCGCGGCCCCACGCGACCTTGTGTGGCGCGCCTTCACCGACCCCAAGCTCGTCCCCAAGTGGTACGGCCTCGCTGCCCACCCGATGACAATCTGCGAGATGGACGTCCGACCCAATGGCAAGTTCCGCTGGGGCTGGGGGCCCAACGGCTCCACCTTCATGACGGGCGGCGTGTTCCACGACGTCGAGAAACCCCGCCTCCTTGTCATGGAAAGCCGCGACCCGGACCCGACCCCCGAAGTCCGCAGCCACACCTTCACCGAGGCGGGCGGCCGCACAACGGTCACCATCCTCATCACGACGGCCACGAAGCAACTGCGCGACGAACTCCTGGGGATGGACGTGCAGGCCGGCATGGACGAGGGCTTCGCGCGCTTGGACAGCTTCCTGTCGAACATGGCTTGACACGCATGCCTGATGCTCTCACCCTGACGTTCCGTGCCCTCGCGGACCCGACCAGGCGACTCATCCTGGCCAGGTTGGCGCAAGGGGAGGCGACGGTGCAGGAGTTGACCAATCCCCTTCCAATCTCGCAGCCTGCCGTATCGAAGCACCTGAAGGTGCTTGAGGACGCCGGGATCGTCGTGCGGCGCCGCGCCATGCCAAGGCGGTACGCCAGGTTGAGGGGGGAGCCCATCGAGAAGGCAGTCGCGTACCTGACCGAGTTCCAGCGCCAATGGGACGAGAACTTCGCAAGACTGGACCAGGTGTTGCGCGACGAGACGCCGACCAAGCGCTCGCGTTCGGGCGTTCGACTGGCCCCAGCGCAGCAACGATCACGAACAAGTCGCCCGAAGACTGAATAGCGGGGAGTCGATTTGAACGACTGATCTACGGGTTATGAGCCCGTCGGGATCTCCTGGCTACCCCACCCCGCTGGATGGACCGGGCTTGCACCCGGCTTAGCAGTCGCGCCACATGGGTTGTTCATAAGAACCAACCGGTGGTGCCGAGCCTGTGCCGCGTCTGCCGTTGTCCCGCCATGGGGTCGCGTGGCTCATCGCGGGCACCGCGGGCGAGGGCCTTGAGGCGGGCGGGGAGACGTTCGCGCGCGCCTTGGCAAGCCTTGGCTTCCGGCCTACCACGCAGCGTGATTTCCCGAGTCGGATCAGGGGTGGGGACACCACCTTCACCGTGCGCCTCACCCCGGACGGCCGCTTGGTTCCGCCAGAAAGGATCGAGTTGGCGTTGGCGTTCAACGAGACGGTGTTGCCGCGCGTCGACGCCCGCATGGGTCCGGAAGGCCTCCTCCTGGTCGACGAGTCGGTCGCGAGCAAGTACGTGGCCGCGTCGGGCGCGAGGCTGGAGGCGTTTCCGTTCACGGGCCTTGCGAAGTCGGTGGGGTTCGAGCGGGCGAAGAACATGGTGGCGCTCGGCGCTTCCGCGGCCCTGCTCGGCGTCGACCTCGCCGCGCTGGACCGCAGCGTCGCGGACCAGTTCCTTTCGAAGGGCGAGAAGGTGGTGGAGCAGAACCGGGCGGCGCTGCACGCGGGCCACAAGGAGGCGGTGGCGCGTTTCGGCGTGGAGCCGCGCTTCGCGATGCCGCGGCCCCGCGCCGCGCCTGCGTTGTTCCTCTCGGGCAACGAGGCCGCGGCCCTTGGCGCGTTGGCGGCCGGCTGCCGGGTCGCCGCCGCGTATCCCATCACTCCGGCCAGCGACATTCTTGAGTATCTGATGCCGCGACTTCAGCAGTTGGGCGGCACGGCGCTCCAGATGGAGGACGAGCTGGCGGCGGTCAACGTCCTGGCAGGCGCGGGCTTCGCGGGCGCCAAGGCGATCACGGCGACGTCGGGCCCGGGCTTGTCGCTGATGACGGAGGCCATCGGGATGGCGGGTTCGTGCGAGACTCCGTGCGTCATCGTCGATTGCCAGCGCCCTGGCCCTTCGACCGGGATGCCGACGAAGCACGGCCAGGAGGATCTCTGGCACCTGGTGCATGGCGGCCATGGCGAGTTCGTGCGCATCGTGCTGGCGCCGACCGACGTGGCCGATGCGTTCGCGACGACCGGCGAGGCCTTCCGGCTCGCGGAGCGGTGGCGGTCGCCGGTGTTCGTCGCGCTCGACCAGCAGGCGAGCCTGTTCAAGCAGACCGTGCCGCCCTTTGCGCTCGACGCCTTGGCGGCCCAGCACGTTCCCCGCGGCCCGAGCCCCGCCGCGCCCGGCTCCACTTCCTGGGAAGGCACCTACAAGCCGTACGGCGACCCCGGCGCGCAGCCGCATCGCGTCGCGTTGCCGGGCGAGCCTGGCGGCCGCTACTACAACAACTCCACCGAGCATTCGCCTGGTGGCTTCACCACCGAGGAGCCGCGGCTCCGGGTCCAGATGGTGGAGCGCCGCCTCGCCCGCCTGGCCGCGATCCCCGCCGACGTGGACCGCCCCGTCGTCGTCGAGGGCGCCGACCTTGCAACTGCGAAGGCGGTGCTGGTGTCGTGGGGCAGCACCGTCGAGGCTTGCCGCGAGGCCGCCGAGCGGCTCGCGGGCCGGGGCCTCCCGGTGCGGGTCGTCGCCATCCGGCTGCTGTGGCCGTTCCCGCGCGAGGCGGTCGAGGCCGCGCTGGGCTCCAGCCTGCCGGTGTTCGTGGTGGAGGCCAACGCGCTCGGGCAGCTTGCCCGCCTGCTGAAGTCCGAGATCCCGGTGCACGCGCGCACCAAGAGCGTGCTGCAGTACGACGGGCGGACGATGTCGAGCGACCCGGTTGTCCACGCCGTGGAGGCCGCGCAATGACGCGCCGCGAGTGGTCGCGCCGGATGCGGCTGTGGGCCATCGTGCAGCTCCCCGTGGGCTTGGCGTTGCTGCTGGTCGGCAGCCTGGTCGCGGCCGGCATCGACCAGCCGATGCTGGGCTACCTCGTGGGCAGCGCCGGCGTCCTGGTCATCGTGACGGGCGCCTTGTGCTACAAGTTCGCGGTCGCCGGGCCTTGGCCGAAGCACTTGGAGGAGGAGCCGTGAGCCAAGTGCAGTCCTGGAAGGACCTCAAGGGCAAGGACCCCAACTGGTGCCCCGGCTGCGGCGACTACGGCGTCCTCACCGCGATGCAGAAGGCCGCGGCAAACCTGGGCTTGGACCCGGACCGCACCGTGCTTGCGACCGGCATCGGCTGCTCCGGCAACATCACGGCCTACTTCCGCACCTTCGGCATCCACGGCATCCACGGCCGCGTCCTGCCGCTGGCCACCGGCGTCAAGGTCGCGAACCCCGCGCTCACGGTGATCGCGGCCGGCGGCGACGGCGACGGCTTCGGCATCGGCCTCGGGCACTTCCTGCACGCCGCCCGCCGCAACGTCGACCTCACCTACATCGTCATGGACAACCAGGTCTACGGCCTCACCAAGGGCCAGACCTCGCCCACGACGCCGACCGACATGACGACCCGCGCCAGCCCGCTCGGCCCGCTTGCCGCCCCGCTCAACCCGCTCGCCCTCGCGCTCTCGGCTGGCGCCACCTTCGTCGCGCAAGGCTACTCGGCCAACCAGAAGGAGCTGGTCGACCTCTTGGAGCAGGCCGTCCGCCACCGCGGCTTCAGCTTCGTCAACGTCCAGAGCCCCTGCGTGACCTACAACCTCGTCAACACCTACGACTGGTTCAAGGAGCACGCCCAGGCCGTCGGCGGCCACGACCCCTCCGACTGGGACGCCGCGATGCGGGTCGCCAACGACCGCAGCAAGGTCCCCACCGGCCTGCTGTTCCAGGCGAGCCGTCCCACCTTCGAGGACATGAGCCACCCGCTCAAGCCCGACGCCGGTGCCTTGGGCCCCATCGAAGCCGCCGGCGACCCCGCCGCCGCACTCGCCGCCAGCCGCCTCCGCTTCGAGGCTTGGCACAAGGAGTTCCAGGTCCGCTAGGCGGCCCGCTTCTTCTTCGCGGTCTTCACCGGCTTCTTGGGCTTCTTGCCCTCGCCCAGCCACGCCTTCCTTCGCTTGGTCGCGACCGCGTCGCCCTTGTGCGGCATGATGACGAACTTGTCGGGACGAAGCTGGGTGAGCGGCACTTGCAGCACGCGCAGCCGGCCCTCGCGGAACACGGCGACCTCGGCGGTGTCGCCCGCCTTGCGCCCAGCGACCTGGTCGTGGAAGTGCTCGGCCTTCCACTTGTAGCCCTCCGCGGCCACCAGTTCGTCGTCGGGCTGGAGCACCTTGAACGCCGGCACGTCCTCCCAGATGCGCGCGATGGCGCTGGTGCCGGGCTTGAACTCGACGCCGAGGCCGACCTTCTTCTTCGGCTCCTTCCAGTCGCGCTTCAGGTCGAAGCCCAAGGTCCGCAGCGCCTTGTCGATGGGCAGCTCCTGCGTGCCATGGATCCAGTGCTCCAAGGTGCGGCGCAGGTCGATGCCGGTGGCCTGCTCGACCACGTCGGGGAACGCGTCCTCGGTGAGGCCCATGCCGGTGCGGCCGTGCTTGCGCCACAGGTGCCGCATCACCGCGTCGAGGCCATCGGCGACCCCGCGGCGGCGCAGCTCGGCGTCCAGGCAGAGGCCGACCCACATCCCTTTGGTGTAGTAGCTGACGTTGCGGTTGACGTTGTGCTCGTGCGGCTGGTAGAGCAGCGTCCAGGTCAGGCGGCTCGCCTTCGCGACGCTGGTGCGCGTGCGTCCCAAGGCCTTCTCGTACATCTCCAGGTCCTCGCCCACCATCTTGGCGAACGCCTCCTGGTCCGCCACGGCGGCACGGTGCAGGATGGGCAGCTCGTAGTAACTTGTGAAGCCCTCGAACAGCCACAGCAGGTCGGTGTAGGACTCGGTCTGCAACTGGTACGGCTGGAACGCCGCCGGCAGCACCCGCTTGACGTTCCAGGCGTGGAAGTATTCGTGCGCGACCAGGGGCAGGAAGCGCGTCATCACCTTCTCGTCGTTCTGCAGGTGCGCGGGGTCTGCGCCCAGCACGGTGGAGTTGCGGTGCTCCAGGCCGCCGGCGTAGTCCGCCGCCACGTGGGTCAGGAACGTGTAGTGCCGATAGGGCGCCTCACCCCAGACCTTGACGGCCTCGCGGCACACGGCCTGCATGTCGCGGTCGATGCGGCGCCAGTCCACGCCCTGCGGCGGCCGCCACACCACGTGGCGATGGGTGTGGCCGCGCACCTCGAACGTGCCCACATGGTAGTCCGCCGGCGGGCCGCATTCGATAGGGCAGTCGATGAGGTGGTCGTAGTCCGCCGCCACCTCCAACGTGCCGTCGAGCTTGTCCGTCTCCAACCCGGTCCAATGCTTCCACCCACGCGGCAGCCGAAGCTCCACCACGTGCGGCAAGCCCCGGGTGTGCGCGTCGTACAGCACCAGCGTCACCGGGAACAAATGGGCGTGGTCCGCCGTGACGTGGCTCGTGTCCACCGTCAGCTCGCGGCAATAGACGTCGTAGGTCAGCTCCACTGCCTTGCCGGCGCAGCCCAGCAAGACCCACTCGTCCTTGCCGACCTGCTCGGCCTGCGCCGGCCGCCCGCCCACCGTCGCCTTCAGGTCCTGCACGTGCCGCCCGAAGTCGCGGATCTTGTAGGAGCCCGGCACCCACGCCGGCATCCGCAGGCTGCGACGGTCCTGCGCCGCCGCCGGCAGCTTCAGCGCCACCCGCACCAGATGGGTCTCGGGGCGCCGGACGTCGAAGGCCACGCGGACTTGCATTGGGGCTGCAACGGCGCGGCGCCCTAAGCCGTGCCGGTGCGCGGCCCCGCGTCCGGCGGGACGCCGGCGCGGGCCAGCGCCCGCTCGGCCGAGGCGCGCCCGACGCGCTGGTGGAACGCCACCGCCAGGAGGCGGCCCGTGGCCGGATGCACCAGGTGATGGTGGCTGTTGCGGCAGCCGCGCACCTGCCAGCCGGCACGGGCCAGCAGCCGCACGAAGGCGGCGGCCTCCAGCGTGGGCGGCAGGCTGGCCGGCGTCATGCGTCCACCTGCACCATGCGGTAGGCCAGCACGGGCCGGCCCGCGGCCCGGTGGGCGGCGATGGCCTCGGCCGCCATCTTGAGCGCGGTCTTCTCGGTGCGCGCGTCGGCAAGGATGCCTGGCATCCCTGGGACCGTGGCCGTGTAGTGGCGGGTCGCGGGGTCGTACTCCAATAGGACGTCGTGCGGCATGGGCGGTTCCAGGCGGGCAACGCCGCCAGCCGCATCAGGAATGGCGGCAGGAGGGCGGATTCGCACAGGCGTTGGCCTGTCCGAACGGCGAAGGTTTCTCACCCTTGCCAAACGGTCCCAAGTCTTTCTAGCCCGCCAGCTCCGCCAGCATCCGCGCACACGCCTCGCGCCCCTTGTTGAAGCTCGACAGCCGGAACGACTCCTCGGGCGCGTGCATGTTCCCAGTCCCAGGGGCTACGCCCCTTGGAACCCCTGGACGACCATGCGGGACCTTCGGTCCCGCGCGGCAGGCCTGCCGTCTACCGCGCCAATTCCGCCAGCATCCGCGCACACGCCTCGCGCCCCTTGTTGAAGCTCGACAGGCGGAACGATTCCTCCGGGGCGTGCATGTTCTCGTCGCGGTTGCCGAAGCCGCACAGGATGGCCGCGACCCCCAGCTCGCGCTGCATGTCGGCCACCGGCGGGATGCTGCCCCCCTCGGGAATCAGCACCGGCCGTTTCCCCCAGGTCGCCTCCAGCGCGCGCTCCACCGCCTTGACCAACGGATGCTCGGGGTCGGCGCGCACAGGGCTGCCCGCGGACAGGACGGTGACGGTCACCTTGGTGCCCGGCTTCGCCAACGACTCCAGGTGGCGCTGCACCAAGGCGGCCATCTTCTTCGGGTCCTGGTTGGCCACGAGGCGGCACGACACCTTCGCGTGGGCGTGGGCCGGGATGACGGTCTTGGCGCCCTCCCCTGTGTAGCCGCCATAGATGCCGTTGACCTCGAAGGTGGGACGGACGCCGATGCGCTCGTACGGGGTCCAGCCCTGCTCGCCCCACAACGCGTCGACGCCGGTCTGCGCCATCAGGGCCTGGTCCGACTCCGCCACCGTCGCAAGCCGGGCGCGCTCGTCGCGGCTCGCCGGCACCACGTCGTCGTAGAAGCCCGGGATCAGCACGCGGCCCGTCTTGGGGTCCTTGCAGGCCGCCAGCATGTGCGCCACCGCCTCGTTCGGGTTCCACAGGATGCCGCCGAACGTGCCCGAATGGAGGTCGGACTTAGGGCCCTGCACGTCCACCTGGAAGTAGGCCAGGCCCCGGAGGGTGTGCGTCAACGCCGGCTGGTCCTCGCCGCGCATCGGGGAGTCGCTCACGATCAACAGGTCCGCCTTCAGGTCCTTGCCCGCGCGCTGCAGCACCTCGTTGTAGTGCAGGCTGCCGACCTCCTCCTCGCCCTCGAACACCAGCTTCAGGTTCACCGGCAGCTTGCCCTGGGTCTGGAGCCAAGCCTCCGCCGCGAACACGTGGCACATGAGCTGGCCCTTGTCGTCCGTCGTGCCCCGCCCCCAGATGCGGCCGTCGGCCACGTGCGCGTCGAACGGCTCGTACTTCCAGCCGTCCGACTTGGCCGCCGGCTGCACGTCGTAGTGGCCGTACACCAAGAGCGTCGGCGCGTTCGCGCCCGCGTGCAGCCAGTCGGCCACGATGGCGGGATGGCCGGAGGTGGGGACGAGCCGCACGTTCTCCATGCCCGCCTTCCGCAGCCGCGCCATCAGCCACTCCGCCGCCCGCCGCACCTCAGGGGCGTGCTTTGGATCCGCGGAGACGCTGGGGATGCGCACCAGCTCCTGGAGCTCCTTGAGGTGCTGGGCCTCGTGGGCGCGGAGGTGCTCGAGGACGGTGGCGGGGACCTGGACGGCCTGCATGGGGCGGGGAGCGGCGGGGGCGCGTTAAGCCTGTTCGGCGCGGCCGACCCCGGGCGTCCTCCCGCATGGGAAACGCGAAATGATTTCTTCAAACCCCGTTCCGATTTCCATGGCAAGCAACGGATTCGAAAGCTTGGGCCTGCCCGTGATCTTGTGGCTGGCGGCCGGGGTCGCCGCGTTCATCCTGTGGGTGCTGTTCATCCGCACCTTCTTCCGCATGGCGAAAGCCTTGGAGGGAATCCAGTATTCCCTCGATGGCGGCGTGGGAGAGCGTTCGGTCCGGGAAGCCTTGGTGGCACGCTTGGTCCAAGAGACTCGGATGCCGGCGCCGCCTCGTCCCGCCTGGCCGCCCCGCGACTTCATCCCCAAGAACCCTGGCGAGGCGCAGGCTGCCCTCAACGTCCTTCAGCAACACTTGGACACGCTAGAACGCTAGGCCTTCCGCGCCGTCCGCATCACCACATGGTACATCACGTACCCAAGGTAGAGCAGCAGCACGAGGCCCGGCAATCCCAGCAACGGGGCGCCCGGGGTCCGCAGCACCACGTCGGTCCCGACCAGCGCCGCCACCAGGATGCCGACCAAGGCCTCGCCGGCGATCAAGCCCGACGCGAACAGCACGCCCGGGTTGTTGCCTTCAGGCATCTCGGTGCCGGTGCGGCGAAGGAAGGCGCGGCCGGCGAACCAGGCGAACAGGCCGCCGAGGAAGATGGGGGCGGTGGTCTCGATGCCGAGGTAGATGCCGACCGCGACCGCCATGACGGGGATGCGGAAACTGCTGCCGCGCCGCTGCTGGACCATGTCGGCCACGATGAGGGCGACGGCGATGAGCATCCCGAAGCCGATGATGGGGTAGGGCAGGCCGGCCACGTCCGGGTTGAAGATGCCGCCCGAGATGCTCGCCATCAGGTTGGCTTGGGGGGCCTTGAGGCACTCGATGCCAGCGATCATCTGGTCCCCGACCTTGCACGTGGAGCCATCGACCAGGATCTGGATGACCGGGGCGATGAAGAAGGCGGACACGGCGGCGCCGATGGCGATCATCGCCTGCTGCTTGCGCGGCGTCGCGCCCAGCATGTAGCCCGCCTTGAGGTCCTGCAGGTTGTCGCTCGCGATGCTGCCGGCCACCGCGATGATGGCGGCGACGAAGATGGTGGCGGCGGCGCCGATGTCGGGCAGCAGGCCGAGGGCCTTGAGGGTGAACGCGGACACCAGCAGCGTGAGGATGGTGACGCCGGAGATCGGGTTGTTGCTGCTGCCCACCAGGCCGGCCATGTAGGCGCCGACGGCGGAGAACAGGAAGCCCGTGATCGCCATGATGAGCGCCATGATGGCGGCGACGCCCCAGTTCCACTCCGTGACGAAGGCGTAGAAGAAGAACATCGGGACCAGCATCAGGGCGATGCCGGCATACGTCGTGAGCGGGGACAGCTCGACCTCGGTGCGCACGACCTCCTGCTTCGGGCCCGCGCTGCCCTTGGCGCTCTGGACGCCTTGCTTGACGGCGCGGACGAGGGGGCCGCGCAGCTTGACGAGCGACCAGACGCCGCCCACCAGCATGGCGCCAACACCTAGGTAGCGGACCTCGAAGCCGACGGCGCAGGCGGCCACCTTCTCGGCGACCCCGGAGAGGATGTCGGCCTTGCAGGCGCTCGTGGCGGGGATGTCGGCGGCGATCTGCTCCGGCGTGAGGAGGCCGGTGATAAGGGGAAGCCCAACGAGCCAGCCGAGGACGCCGCCCGCGAAGACGAGGGTCGCGATCCGGAGGCCGATGATGAAGCCGACCCCCATGAGGGCCGGGCTGAGGACGGTGCCGATGCCGGTCACGACGCGGCCGCCGAACTGCTGGACGTGCAGGATGGAGTCGTCGAACAGTTTGATGCCGCTCTGGAGGAACTTGTAGGCTGCCCCAAGGCCACCGCCCAGCAGCAGGGCCGCGATGCCGCCGCCCGACGTGCCCGCCTTGAGGACCTCCGCCGTCGCGACGCCCTCGGGGAACGCCAGCCGCTCCTCGACGATGAGAGCCTTGCGCAACGGCACCGTGAACAAGACGCCCAGGATGCCGCCCACGAGGCCAATGATGGTGGTCTCCATGTAGTGGACGTGGTCCCAGACCGGCTGGCCGTTGGCGGTCTTGAGAAGCAGTAGCGCCGGGATGGTGAACAGGATGCCCGACGCGACCGCGGTGCCGGCGGACGCGATGGTCTGCACCATGTTGTTCTCGAGCACGTTGTGCTTGCGGAACAGCTTCAGCACGCCCAGGCTCACGACGGCGGCCGGGATGGCGGCGGCGACGGTCAGGCCCGCCTTGAGGCCCAGGTAGGTGTTGGCGGCGCCCAGGACGACGGAGAGCACCATGCCGAGGAGGACGGCCTTGACGGTGACCTCCGCGAGGCTGACGTTCGCGGGCACGAACGGCGCGTCTTCGTCCCCAGGGGCGTTGCGGCCGGCAGCCACGCGGGACGACGGGGGCGCCGTCATTTAGCCTACACGATGAGCTTGCGGCGCATGAGGAGCATCGCCCCCAGCGGGCACAGCACCGCCGCCGCCAGCAGGTACGCCACGGCGAAGGCCGGGATGGCGAGCGGGTCGCCGGCCGCCAGCGCGCGCACCGTCTCGACCGTGTGCGTGAGCGGCAGCGCCTTGGCGACGTACTGCGCGGCGGCGGGCAGGTTCGCGAGCGGGAAGAACGTGCCCGAGAACAGCATCATCGGCGTCACGAACAGGTAGATGGCGATGCTGAAGCCGTCGATGCCGCGCACCAAGGCGGACACGGCGAGGCCGATGCCGCCGAAGGCAAGGCCGGCGACGAAGGCGACCACAGGCACCAAGAGGAGCATGGCCCACGGCAGCAGGCCGAAGGCGGCGATGACGACGGCCATCAGGGTGGCGTTGATGGTGGACTTGGCGGCCGCCCAGACGATCTCGCCCCAGAGCACGTCGTCGATCGAGGTCGGCGTCGCGGTGACGGCGTCCCAGGTCTTCTGGAAATACATCCGCACGAACGAGTTGTAGGTGGTCTCGAAGAACGCGCCCTGCATCATGGTGATGGCCAGGATGGCGGGGGCGATGAACTGGGCGTAGGAGACGCCGCCGATCTCGCGCACCAGGGCGCCGACGCCGAAGCCCATCGACAGCAGGTACAAGAGCGGCTCTAGGAGCGGGGGCAGGAAGTTGGTCTTCCAGGTCTTGAGGTACACGTCGCGGTTGCGCTGCACCATCGCCCACGAGCCGCGCCACGAGACGTCCATCGGCGGCCGGTTGGGCGCCGCGGGGGTGCGGGCCACATGCAGGATGCTGCCCATGTCAGTCACGCAGCGCCCTCCCGGTGAGGCGGAGGAACACGTCCTCCAGGGTCGCCCGCCGCAGGATGGTCTCCTGCACGTCGCGGCCGGAGAGGCGGGCGCCGATGTCCTTGCCGAACGCGACGACGCGGTCGGGCAGCCGCTGGTGCGGGATGCCGGCCGCCGTCATCTCGGCGGCGAGGGCGGCCACCTTGGCGCCCGACTCCTCCCAGCCGACGACGAGCTCGACGGCCTGGCCGCCGGTGTGCTTGGCGATGAGGTCCTTCGGGGAGCCGGACTCGAGCACGCGGCCTTGGTCCATGACGACGAGGTGGTCGCACAGCATCTCGGCCTCGTCCATGTAGTGCGTCGTCAGCAGGATGGTCTTGCCCTGGTGCCGGAGGCCGCGAATCTTGTCCCAGATGGTGTGGCGTGCCTGCGGGTCGAGCCCGGTGGTGGGTTCGTCGAGGATGAGGAGGTCGGGGTCGTTGACCAGGCTGCGCGCCACCACCAGCCGCCGCTTCATGCCGCCCGAGAGCGTCGGGATGAGTGCGTCGGCCTTGTCCGTGAGCTGCACGAAGTCGAGAAGCTCCTTGGCTCGCTCTTCGGCCTTGCGGCGCGGGATGCCGAAGAAGCGCGCGTACACCAGCAGGTTGTGGCGCACCGTGAAGTCGGGGTCGAGGTTGTTCTCCTGCGGCACGACGCCGAGCCGGGCCTTGGTCGCGCGCGGCTCCCGGATGGCGTCGAGGCCGAGCACGGTGAGCGAGCCTCCCGACGGGATGGCCTGCGCCTGGATCATCCGGATGGTGGTGGTCTTGCCGGCGCCGTTGGGGCCGAGGATGCCGAAGCAGACGCCGCGCGGGATGGTGAGGTCCAGCTTGTCCACGGCCACGAGCTCCCCGAACTTCTTGGAGAGTCCCTTGGCGACGACGGCGGGGGAGGGGTCCACGCCCCGCGCACCGGGCCGCCGGTCTTCAACTGGGCGGCAAACTCCATGACGCGCCCCGGGGTCGGCAATCCGATGCGCGGCGTGCTTCTTGTCCTCGGGCTTCTCCTTTTGGCGGGCTGCACGGCCCCTGAGGCGTGCGCCTGCGACGAGCCGGCGCCACGCTTCGACTACGACGCCTTGGAGGCCACCATTGGGCGGCCCATCGGGGACGACGGCTGGGAGCCGGGCGTGCCGGAGCAGGTGAACCTGGAGCGGGTCGCCGCCGTGACGGGGGCCGCCGGGCGGACGCCGCAGCCGACGGAAGGCTACGTCGAGAGCGCCGTGCTGGACGGCTACGCCTACTTGTGCCGCACCGGGCCGGAGCAGGGCCTCGTCATCTTCGACGTGCACGACGTGGAGCACCCGGTCGAAGTGGGCCACATCGCGCTCGACGCCGGCTTCGAGCCCGACATCGAGGTCAGCGCCGACGGCAACTGGGCGTTCTGGGAGACGCAGCGCTTCCCCACCTCCGCGCAAGGCCCGAACGTGATGGAGCCCGGCGCCAACCTGCCGCACGGCATCCACATCGTGGACATCTCCGACAAGGCCAACCCGCGCTGGGCGGGCTTCACCCCCATCGCGCCCGACGGCCCGCACTCCATCACCTACGCCAACATCACGGGGCGGCACATCGTGTTCGCCAGCGCCTACGCCTTCGCCTACGCCTACGCCCAGGTGGCGCCGCCGGAGCAGCAGCGCCTTGTGATCCTGGAACTGGACGCCTCCGGCCCGGTCGCCCGGCTCAACACCCTGGCGGAATACCGCGACCCGCAGGCCACCGAGGCGGACGTCTATCCGGCCAGCGGCGAGCTGTTCCCCCATGACGTTTCGGTCCAAGTGCATCCCATCACCGGCCGGACCCTCGCCTACGTCGCCTACTGGGACCTCGGCGTCGTCATCCTCGACGTGACCGACCCCGCCCACCCTGTGCGCGTCGGGCAGGCCAACGACTTCGGCCCCGCGCCCTACGGCGACATCCACATGGCGCGCCCCTTCCCCGACCTCGTCGGCGGCCGCCACGTCACGGTCGCGGAGCCGGAGATCAGCGGCCAGCCCGACTCGGGCTACCTCACCTTCTTCGACACCACCGACCCCGCGCACCCCACCTACATCTCGAGCTGGAAAATCCCGGGCGACTCGCCCAGCGGCGCCACCGGCGGGCCGCACTACCTCGACGCTGCCCACGGCAAGGTCGCGCTCGCCCACTACGCCGGCGGCTTCTGGGTCGTCGACGTTCACGACGAAGCCAACCTGCTGCACCCGCGCACCACCGCCTACGCCAAGCCCCTGGCCGGCGCGGGCACCGGCTTGCCTGGCCCGCTTGCAGGCCTGGGCGGCGGCAGCGCCTTCGACGCCTGGTGGGCCGACCCGACCCACGTCGTCGGCGCCGAGACCTCCGGCGGCCTCGTGGTGTTGCGCTACACCGGCCCCTAGCGGCCCCTAAGTGTTCCGGTCCAGGACCTCGTGGAAGTCCGCGATGGCCCGCAAGGCGCCCGCCGAGCGCAGCCGCGCGTCGAGCGCGGCGGCAAGCTCGCGGGCGTGCGCCTGCGCAATCGCGACCCGGTTGTGCGCCAGCGCCAACGGGTACGGATAGCCCGCATAGACCGCGTCGCGCGACAGGGGAAGGAGGCGGCCGAGGTCGGCGGCGTCGCCATCGACGCGGAACACGTGCGGCGCGGCGCCATGAAGCCGGCAGGCGTGGATGCCGTCGGCCAAGCGAAGGCGCCAAGCCGAGCGGGGGGCCGCGGCGAGGGCGGGGTCGGCCGGGTCCAAGAGGCCGCTGCGCTTGGCGACGCCCAGCACGCGGACGCCGCGCGTGCCGGCTTGGGCCAGGAGCCGGTCGGCCGCCTGCTGCGGGCCGCGCGGCAACTGGTGGAGCGCGCCGTCCATCAGGAGAAGGCCACCGGTCGGCAGCGCGTCGAGCGCGGCGTGGGCGGCGTCCAGCTCGGCAAGGGCGCGGTGCGCCTCGGCCCACGCCTCCGCGTTGCGCACGGTCGGGGCCAGCAGGCCGGCGGCCTCGTAGGCGCGCGCGACCTGGTCGGGCCCGTCGGCGGCGGCCGCCGCGACCAGCCGGACGGGAACCTCGGCACGGGGGGCCCCGGGCCAAGGTGTTGCGGCGGCGCGCACGGCGGCGACCCAGACGGCGCCGTTGTCGACCAGCACCGCGTGGCTGCCGTCGACGGCGGCGACCGGGCCGGGATCGAGCGGGGAAACGGGCTCGAACAAAGGGCTTGGCGGGAGGAGCGTGGAACGACGCCCCGCGGAACGCGCGAGCAGGGCCACCGCGTCATCCCAGCCCTCCACGGCCGCTGGACCCGGGCCATGGGGATGGAGTTTGCCGGACGAAACCGACTCGAAGGGTTCATTTCCGATGGAGCCGGTCGAGGCGACGGGATGCACATGGGCACTGTCGCCGACCTCCTGAGCGGGCTCTTTGGCCTGCACGGGTACACCGTTTCGCCGGAGGCCGCGCTCGAAGGCCGCAGCGGCGCCGTCTACACCGTCCCCATCCTCGCCGAGTCCGAGTCGGGCACCATCGTGGTGTCCGGCCACCTCGACGGCTCCCCCCTGGAGCGCGACGCCATCGACGAGTTCGCCCGGTGCGTCGCGGACGTCGGCGCCGACCGCGGCGTCCTGCTGCACCTGGGCGAGGAGGCCGCCGAGCCCGCCGGCCACGTCGTGCTGTGGGACCGCGCCACCCTGGTGCGCCTCCTGGGCGAGACCCGCCTCGCCGAAGCCCTCGGCGACCCGCTCCCCGAGATGCCGTTGGAACAGCCCCACCGCGTGGCCGAGACCTTCGAGGAGCTGCTGCCCGAAGCGTTCCGCGCCGCCGCGCCCGACCCCGAGCCGGCCTACGCCATGGAGGCCATCTTGGAGGTCGCCGAACCCACCGCCGCCAGCCCCCGCCTCGACCTCGACATCCCCGAGCTGCCCCCCATGCCGGAGCCGGACCCCATCGCGCCGTTCCCCCATCTGGCCACACCGCCCGTGGCCATGGCTGCCCCCGTCGCCGCCCCGGCCCCCGTGATCGCCATGCCCATGCCCGCCCCGATGGCGCCCCCGATGGCACCCGCCCCCGCTGCCGCTCCCGCCACCCCCTTCGCGGCGCCGTGGAGCCCGCCGACGGTCGCCGCCGCGCCGGCGAAGCCCGCGCGCAAGGCGCCGACCCGGCCGGTGCTGCCGGCCCGCGTCACCCTCGAGGACGCCAAGCGCAAGGTCAAGGACCGCCTGTTCTCGGTGCGGATGACGGAAGTGTTGCTGCACCCCGTCCACCTGTTCGACTACGAGGTCGACGTGCTCCAGGAGGGCAAAATCTCCTGCGACACCCGCGACGGCCGCGTCCAGGTCCACGGCTCCGACAAGTCCGCGCTCGAAGTGGACCCCGACCAATGCAACCCGGACGGCCCCAGCCTGCTCGCCCCCGACCACCCGTACCAGTCCACCGAGCGCGTGCTGCGCATCCAGGAAGAACGCGCCAATCCCGCCGCCCTGGCCCACGTCGTCGCCCGCCACACCCGCACCGTCGAGGTCCGCGTGCCCGACGCCAACAACTCGCTGTTCTACACCGAACGCCGCAAGGTCGAGCCCAAGCCCGAGCAGGTCCGGCTGCGCCACCTCGGCGTGTTCTTCCGCCCGGCTTGGAGGTTGCACGGCGACAACGGCTACGTGGACGTGGACGCCGTCGATGGGCGAGAGTTGGATTCCCAGTTGCGGGGAAGCAGGACGGACGCGGTGCTGCTGGACTGACCTAGTCCGTCCGCTTCCGCCGCCTCGCCACCCACCGATACCCCACGTCCCGCACCGGCTTGGGCACGAGCCACACCGCCGCCTGCGCCCGGTACGGCCACCGCAGCCGCTTCGCGACCTGCACGGCCGCCGCCGAGTGCGTGTAGGCGCGGTTTCCGTCGAACGCCACCATGGTCTCCTCGCGGATGTGCAGCAGGCGGAACCGCTCCAGGATGGCATCGGCCTCCGGGTCGGTGTTGGCCACGAACCGCAGCGCCCCCGGCCGGCCCTTGCCCATGCCGTACGCGGCGGCCCGCTTGCACAGGGCGCATTCGCCGTCGATGAGGACCGTGAGCGGCTGCATGAGGCCCCGACCCCCCGCCCGCCACTTGGACCGCTCGCTCGGTGCCCAGCCTCGCCCTCTCGCCAAAGGGCTTAAATCGAAACCGGCGTGGCCCGCCCTGCACCGGGGACAGGGCCATCCCTGTCGCCACCCTGGAGACCCATCCATGTCGCACACCAAGAAGGTCGGATCCGCAGGCCGCTTCGGTCCCCGCTACGGCGCCTTGCACCGCCGCACCGTGGGCAACATCGAGAAGGTCCAGAAGGGCGCCCACGCCTGCAGCCGCTGCGGCGCCGTCTCGGTCTACCGCATCCACACCGCCATCTGGGAGTGCCAGAAGTGCGGCTTCACCTTCGCCGGCGGCGCCTACAGCCCCCAGACCGGCGCCGGCCAGGGCGCGGACAAGGCCCTGCGCGCCGTGCAGGACAAGCTGGCGACCCCGTCCACCGCCCCCGCCCAGGAGTAAGGCGGCATGGCCTACAAGTGCGGCGTCTGCAAGAAGCGCGTCGAGTTCAACGCCCAGAACATCGGCATCCGCTGCCCCTACTGCGGCTCGAAGTTATTCTACAAGGAACGCCCGACCGTCGCCAAGTCGCTGCGCTCCGAGTGATCGTCCCCCCGACGCACCGCGCCAGCCTGCGCCTGGCCGCCCGCGACGCGGCGGCCGCCCAGGCCGTCGCCGCGGCCCTCGCCCCCGAGGCGGCGGACGGCCCCGAGGGGGCCGCCGCCTCGGTGGCGGCCGACGGCGCGGCGGTGGTGCTGGAGGTCGCGGCCTCGGACCTGTCGACGCTGCGCGCCGCGCTGCATGGCCTCGTGCGCCTGGCGGACGTGGCTGCGCGGGCGATCGGTGGCCAGCACAAGGATTAAGGGCCGTGGCTCCCCCCCGAGCCCCATGAAGCTCTTGGTCGCCGCGCTGGTCGCGGCCCTCCTGCTTGCCGGCTGCTCCTCCGACTCGGGCGACGGCACCTCGTCCTCGACCTCCGGCACCGGCACCTCCGGCGGCGGGACCACCGGCAAGACGACGACCACGACCACCAAGGGCACGGGCACCACGGGCACCGGCACCGGGCCCGGCGGCGTCGACCCGGCGCCCACCATCACGTTCCTGCCCTCCGTCGTGAGCGGCCAGGCGCCCCTCTTGGTCAACTTCACCATCGACGGCAAGGACCCCGAGGGCGAGTCGATCTCCTGGAGCGTGGACCTCGGCGACGGCAGCCCTCCCATGTCAGGCACCACGCTGCCGAGCAAGTTCTCGCACAACTACACCGTCGTCGGCAACCACACCGCCAAGGCGGTCGTCACCGACGGCAACAACAACGTCAACAAGACCGTCGTCATCGCGGTGCTGCCCGCCACCGGCCCCGGCTCCGAGGGCCCCGGCCAAGAGATCAACCTGGCGTGGGTCGGCGGCTCCCTCGACGCGGGCACCTTCCCCGAGTTCCTGAACTGCGAGCCCGGCCCCGGCGCCGGCGTCACGCACGACACCTTCACCACCGACCCGGCCACCATCGGCCTGCCGTTCAAGGCGACCATCACGGACGCCTCCACCGCGGGCGTCGTCGACTGGACCATCTTCTTCAACCTCTCCGACTGCTCGGAGTACGCCGGCACCTTCACCGCCGACGGCTACGGCGTCATCGAGGGTGTCGTCCCTCCGGGATCGGACTTCGGGTACATGTTCTCGACCGGCGGCGCCAACATCGAGGTCACCTACCAGTCGGGCAGCAAGATCGTCGCGTAGGGGTGGGCGCGTGAGGCTCCAGGCCGGCGCCATCGTCCTTGCCGCCCTGCTTGCAGGCTGCGCGCAAGACGACGCCCCGCCGGCCGTGCCCAACCAGCCGCCCGTCCTGGCGTTCGCCGCCGACACGGCCGCCGGCGTGGCGCCGCTGCAGGTGAACTTCACCCTCGGCGGCAGCGACCCCGAGAACGGCACGCTCCAATGGACCGTCCAGGTGCCCGGCGCGCCGCCCCAGACGGGCTCGGGCCTGCCCGCCACCGTGGCGCACACGTTCGCGGCGCCCGGCGACTACAACGTCACCGCCGTCCTGGGCGACGGCCAGGCCACCGTCAACCAGACCGTCCGCGTGCTCGTGTCGGCCCCGCCTCCCGTCGGCGGCGAGCCCCAGACGTTCTCGGGCGTGGGCGTCCAGGCCGGGGTCGCCGCGTGCTTCGTCGCCGACCCTGAGCTCTACGTCCGGTTCGACCCGGCCGTGTCGGGGACCTGGGCCTTCCAGGCCACCACCACGACGCCCCAGGCGACCCTCGCCACGGAGTGGTGGGACGGCGAAACGCTGCTTGCCACCATGGGCGCCGAAGGCACCATCCCCGCCGGCGCCGACAGCGTCGCGGTCTGTCCCGTCCCGGCCGGCGCCGCCGACTTCCAGCTCGTCCTGTCCCCTCCCGTAGGTCCACCATGAAACCCACCGCCTTCGGCCTCCTGGCCCTCCTGCTCCTGTCCCTGCTGTCCGGCTGCTCCGGCGACGACGCAGGCGCCTCCGACACCACCACCTCCGGCACCAGCCCCACCACCACGGGCCCGCCCGCCGCCAACAAGGCGCCCACCCTGACCTTCACCGGCTCGACCGCCGGCGGCAACGTCCCGCTGCTGGTCAACTTCACGCTCGACGCCCGCGACCCCGAAGGCAAGCCCCTGACCTGGACCGTGGAGACCGGCGACGGCGCCGCCGCCAAGACCGGCAGCACCCTGCCCGCCACCTTCAGCCACACCTTCGCCAGCGCGGGCAACTTCACCGTCCGCGCCACCGTCTCCGACGGCGACAAGCAGGCCAACCGCACCTTCCCCGTCAAGGCGCTGCCCCAAGGCGTCGTCGGCCCGTCCCAGTCCGCCTCCGTGAGCTGGGACAACGGCGTCTACGGCTGCGGCGACCCCTACGACGCCATGATCCCCGGCTCGCCCGCCGCCGGCGTCCTGTACGCCGAGCTCGCCATCGACCAGGCCACCATCGCCCTGCCGTTCACCGCCGACTTCGGCGACCTCGACGGCGCGCTGTTCGTCGCCATCGACTTCTACGACGCCGACGGCATGCGCGTCGAGGGCGGCGACTTCGTCTCGACCAGCCCCGCCATCGTCACGGGCGACGTGCCCGAGGGCGCGGCCTACGCCCACTTCGTCGACTGCGGCACCGCCGGCCATGCCGCCACCTACCTCGCCGCGTAGCGAAAGGGGAGCCGCTTTATCGTGCGCCCTCCTGGATGCCTCCATGGACGTGGCCCAGGCGCTCTTGGCGTGCGGCGCTGTGCGGTTCGGCGACTTCACCCTGACCTCCGGTGCCAAGTCGAAGTACTACGTGGACGTGAAGGCCGCCATGACGGACCCCGCGACCCTCCGGGTCATCGGGCGCCGCATGGCCGAAGTGGCCCGTGAGCACGGCCCGTTCGACGCCGTCGCCGGCATGGAGCTGGGCGCCGTCCCGCTCGCCACCGCCGTGAGCCTGGAGTCCGGCCTGCCGATGCTCATCATCCGGAAGGGCGAGCGCAAGCACGGCACCGGCAAGCGCATCGAGGGCCGCGACCCGGCCCGGCTGCGGGTCTTCGTGGTCGAGGACGTCACCACCTCGGGCGGCAGCACCGTCGAGGCCGTCCAGGTCCTGCGGGAGGCTGGCGCCCAGGTGGCGCACGCCTGCGTCGTGGTGGACCGCGAGGCCGGCGGCCTGCAGGCGCTCGCCAACCTCCAGGTGCATCTCCACCCGCTGGCCCGCGTCTCGCAGCTCTTGCAGACGCCCGAGGCCCGCAAGGCGCTGGGGGCGCTGGCATGAGCGCCGGCATCACCGGCGGCGACGGCTGGGAGGAGTACACCAGCCCCAAGACGAAGGCCGCCGCGGAGCGCGCCAAGGCCGAGGCCGCCCGCGCCCCGGACGGCGCCGAAATCTACACCTCCACCAAGAAGGCCGCCGGCGCCCCGGCCACCCAGCCGCCCGCCCACGCCGCCGACGGCACGATGGAGCTGCCCGGCAGCCCGCGCCCCAAGAAGGGCGGCCCGACCTCCGAGAACCCGAAGGGCGAGCCCGCCGGCGCGTCGGACGCCGAGTTCCGCCGCCAGGCCCCCAAGTCGGTCGAGGAGGACGCCGAGGTCTGGGACTCCGCCGTCGGCTGGACGACCCCGAGCGGCCGCAAGGAGAACCTCGCCCCCGGCGTCGAGGACGGCATCGCCGCGGTCGCCAAGAAGGCCGCCGAACCCGCAGGCCCCACCGTCGAGGCCGACGACGACACCGAGGTCATCACCGCCCCGAAGCGCGTGCTGCCGCCGGAGCCGAAGGCCGGCGCGCCGCGCACGGGCGGAAGCCTGGGCGCCGCCAAGCAAGGCAAAGAAGGCCAGGACTTCGCCGAGTACAACACCGTCAAGCGCGCCCCGTGGGACTTGCCGCAGAAGGACACCTCCGACTCCATCTCCTACCAGAAGCCGTCGGCCACGGCCGGCTTCGGCTCGTCGCTCGGCCTGCCGCCCGCCGGCGCCGCCGGCACGGCCGCGCCGCCGGCCGGCCAGCAGAAGCTCTACGGCGGCATCACGCCGATGGCGGCCTCCGCGCTGCCGCCCGCGGCGCGGCCCTCGGGCAAGACCGAGATCCACGACCCGAGCGCCCGCCCGTCGTCGCCAACCGTGGCTCCCCGGTCCTCGCCGGCCACCGCGCCGCCGAGCCAGGTCCACGCCGCGCCGCTGCCGAAGGGCCAGGTCCTGAACGTGCTCCTGGTCGGGTCGGGCGCGCGCGAGCACGCCATGGCGCTCGCCATCCGCCGCAGCCAACGCGCCCAAGTGTTCGTGGTGATGAAGCACCGCAACCCGGGCATCGCCAAGTCCGCCACCGGGTTCAAGATCCTCGACGACCGCGACGTCGCCGGCATCGTGGCCTGGGCCCGGATGCAGAAGATCCACCTCGCCGTCGTCGGCCCCGAGACCCCGCTCGAGGCGGGCGTGACCGACGGGCTCCGGGCCGCCGGCATCGCGGTGGCCTCGCCCACCCAGGCGGCCGCGCGCATCGAGACCTCCAAGGTGTTCATGCGCGACCTGATGCGCCGTCACGGCCTGCCGGGCTCGCTCGCGTTCCACCCTTTCAACCGGCTGGAGGAGGCGCTCGCCTTCCTCGACCAGCACGGCCCCGTCTGGGCCGTCAAGCCGGTGGGATTGACCGGCGGCAAGGGCGTCCAGGTCCATGGCGACCACTTCGCCGACGTCGAAGGGGCCAAGGCCTACGTCCGCACCCTGTTCGGCCCCCAAGGCGGCGCCGTCCAGTTCGAGGAGCTGGCCCGCGGCGAGGAGTTCACCCTGATGGCGTTCACCGACGGCACGACCCTGCTGCCGATGCCCGCCGTCCAGGACCACAAGCGCTTGCTGGAAGGCGACCAAGGCCCCAACACCGGCGGCATGGGCAGCTACACCCAAGCCGACGGCCTGCTCCCGTTCCTGGCGGTCGAGGACTACTCCGCGGCAGCCCAGATTCTGCAAGGCATCGTGGACGCGCTGCGCAACGACGGCACGCCCTACGTCGGCACCATCTACGGCCAGTTCATGCTCACCGCCGACGGCCCCAAGATCATCGAGGTCAACGCCCGCTTCGGCGACCCCGAGGCCATGAACGTCCTGCACACCCTCCAGTCCGACTACCTCGGCATCCTGGAAGGCATGGCCACCGGCACCCTGTCCCAGCACCAGGCCCGCTTCCGCGGCGTCGCCACCGTCGTCAAGTACGTCGTGCCGCAGGGCTACGGCGGCCCCACCCCGGCGGCGGGGCAGTTCATCCAAGTGGACGACTTCAACATCAAGCGCAGCGGCGGCGCTGTCTACTTGGGTTCCATTGAGCAGCACATGTCGGGGCCGTTGGTGACGATGGCGAGCCGCACGCTGGCCGTGCTGGGCGAGGGCCCCACCATCGAGGCCGCCAACACCGTGTGCGAGGCGAGCTTGCAGCACGTCCACGGCGACCGCCTCTACGTCCGCCACGACATCGGCACGCAGGCGCTGCTGGAGCGGCGCGTGGCGCACATGGCCGAGGTCAAGGGCGGGCAGACGGCGATGCACTGACGGTCCTCTCGGGCCCAATCCCTGAAAACCCCCACCGCGTCCGCGCCCGCGATGTCGGGCAACGAGACCACCATCTACTTCGTCGGCACCGCCGGCGCCGGCAAGTCGACCATGGTGGCGGCCTACGACCGGTGGGCCAAGCAGCACGGCATCGGCACCGTCCTGGTGAACCTGGACCCCGGCGCGGAGAAGCTGCCCTACACGCCGGACGTGGACATCCGGGAGTGGGTGCGCCTGGACGAGATCATGGAGGAGCACGGCCTGGGCCCGAACGGCGCGCAGATCGCGGCGGCCGACATGATCGCGCTCAACCTGGAGGAGGTCAAGGAGGAGATCAACGCCTTCCGCGGCGAGCAGGTGCTCATCGACACGCCGGGCCAGATCGAGCTGTTCGTGTTCCGGCACTCGGGCAAGTTCATCGTCGAGTCGCTGAACCCCGGCCGCAGCGTGCTGGCCTACCTCATGGATCCGTTCCTGGCGCGCACCGCCACCGGGTTCGCGAGCCAGCTGATGCTGGGCGCCACCACCATGTTCCGCTTCAACGAGCCCATGGTCTACCTGCTCTCCAAGTCGGACCGCGTCGACCCAGAGTCGCTGGAGACCATCCGGGGCTGGGCCGCCGACACCAGCGCCCTGGAGTCCGACATCGTCTCGGAGGAGCCCAACATGAGCCGCGAGTTCGCCGCCCAGGTGACGCGCCTGTTGGACACCCTGAAACTGGACAACGTCCTGGTCCCGGTCAGCAGCATGACGGGCACCGGCATCGACGACCTCTACACCCTCGTGCAAGGCGCCGTCGGCCAGTCCGAGGACGCGACCCCGGAGTACGACACCTTCCTGGGCCCCGAGGACGAGGAGAACACCGAGCGGGAGCCCATCTGATGGCGTCCGGCAAGGTCGTCGCAGCCACCATCGGCGCGGTCCTCGCCCTCGGCCTCCTCGTCGCCGCCTTCTACCAGATGACCGCCCCGCCCGGCCGCATGGCGTTCGCCCGGGTCGAGGGCGGCGACCTCGCCAACGCCACGGCGCTCGACGCGCGCGAGCTGCACGCCGTGTCGCAGATCCTGGAGGACCACCTCGACACCGCCTTGGAGCGCGGCGGGTCGGAGGAGACCCTCGGGCGGCGCGTGGAGGGGATGCACGACGCGCTGCGGCGCCTGACGGGGCAGGACGGCCCGGAGTGGACGGTGGCGTGGAAGGGCCAGGTCGTCCGCGTGGCCGCCTCCTGAGCCTGGTTTCGCCAACCTTATCTCGGCCTCCCTCCTGGAGCGGCCCATGAAGGTCTTCGAGTCCGAGCTGCGCGGGAAGACGGTGATGTCCTCCGAGGGCGGCTACCTTGGCATCCTCCGCAACATCTCGGCCAATGTCGAGACCGGCGACCTGGTCGGCATCCACGTCGAGCCCTCCCAGGAGCTGGACACCAAGGGCTTCCACCTGGACAGCCAAGGCCGCCTCCAGTTCGCCTTCACCGCCATCAAGGCCGTGCGCGACGTCATCGTCGTCAACCTGCACTGACGCCGGCTGCTTTCCCCTTGCAAACATGTCTGGTGCGGATAGTTTCCACGGGACGTTTTTCGGGATAAAGGGACCCGTTCGCGCCTCGGCCCTCGGCACCAAACCTTAATGGAGGCCCACCGTCCCGCGCAACATGGATACGCCCCTGGCCGCGAGCCGGCGCGTCAAGGACAACAGGTTCTTCCAGAACCGCATCGAGATGGGTCCCCCGACGACGCCCCCCCTGCCCGGCCAGGTTGCCGCCGGCGCCAAGTCCCTCGAGGACGAGGACGAGATCAAGACCTTCCTCCATGAGGAGGGCCCCGTCGCCGACGGCGTCCGCCGTGTCCTGGTAGCCGTCCGCACCAAGCGCCGCGAGCTGTCCAACGAATGGGACGTCCGCGCCGCCGTCACCAACTTCGTCACCCAGTACCAGCACGCCGTCCCGCACGCCGACCCCGAGTACGTGCGCGGCATGAAGCTGGCCCTGAAGGTCTACCTCGGCTCCAAGGAGGCCGCCTGATGGCCGCCAAGAAGGCCGCGAAGGGCAAGGCCAAGCCGAAGGTCGAGGCCAAGCACGACGCGCCCGCCGCCACGCCCAAGACGCGCAGCAAGGCCCCGCAGACCGCGAAGCAGATCCTCAAGGGCGCCAAGCCGGCCACCGTCGAGAAGAAGCACGACGCGCTCGAGGCGTCGCTGCGCCGCGCCGCCGAGATCCTGCGCGAACTGCGCCACCAGAAGTTCGAGTTCAAGCCGGCCGAGGCCCAGAAGGGCGCCTTCGACCCCGCCACCTTCGAGGAGTTCTTCATGGCGGAGATCGCCAAGGAGCTGGAGCGCGAAGCCACCATCTTCAACGACCGCTTCGCCCGCTGGCGCTGCCAGTGCTGCGACGCCGTCATCCCCGTGCCCCGCCGCACCACCGTGCTGCACGGCGACTACCTCTTGGGCCACGACGACGTGCTGGGCCTGCTGGTCAACGGCGAGCGCTGGGTTCCCAAGGCCGAGACGCCCCTCGAGGTCGTCCAGCCCGGCCGCCTCCGCAACCCGTGGACGGGCGAGCTGATCCAGGGCAAGAAGCTGGGCACGACGGGCTAGGCACCGTTTTATCCCGGCCTGCGGCTGCAGCCGCGTGCGTGCGGCACTTCTGCCGGTCCTTGCCGTGCTGCTTGCAGGCTGCGCGGGCATCAGCGACTCCGGCTCCATCGGCATCGACGAGGACCAATACTACCAGATCGCCTTCGAGGCGAAGCGGGCCGGCACGCTGACCTACAGCTTCTCCTCGACGCAGGCGCACAACATCGACGCCCTCGTGATGGACGCGGCGAACTTCCAGCAGTTCTCCAGCCAGCATTCGTTCACCTACCTTGGGTGCAGCGAGGCGCCGGCGCGGGCGGGCGGCGGGACCTGCCCCCTGGACGCCGGCGAATGGCACATCGTGTTCGACAACACCAACGCCGGCCAGGCCACGCCGCCGTTCAACGCCGTCAACGATCCGGCCTTCGTGACCTGGTCGTACTCGTTCGAATAGGCGGCCGGAAACGCAGAAAGCCCGCGCGCCCTCCGGCTCGCCATGCGTGCCCTCTGCCTCCTTGCCGTCGCCCTGCTGGCCGCCGGCTGCAGCGCCCCCGCCGACCTTCCCCAGGAGCCCGCCCCCGACGCCGACTGCGCGGCCCCGGTCCACGCGCTGCCGCTGCCGGCGAGCTTCCTGGAGTCCACCGTCGCGGGCCCGTGGGACACGCTGCTGTTCGCGCCCGACGGCTTCGGCGCCGACCTGCCGCGCGCCGGCGCCGGCAACGGCACGGCCGTCGGCGTCACGGAAATCCCCGGCGGCCACCTTGCCAACCTCACGGTCCCCGGCGTCTTCGCGCAGGGCACCGCCTGGTTCGGCTGGGGCTCGGGCCCTGGCCGCATGTGCGCCGACCCCAACGAGCCGGCGCACGCGCTGGAATGGGCCCTGCAACGCGGCCCGGCCTTCCCGCCCACCGCCGCGCCGGGCAAGGGCGTCCACGTCCTGACCGCCGGCTTCTTCGACAACGGCACGCTGTTCTACACCAACATCCCGGACATCGATGCGTCCCTCCTGTTCCCCAAGCCAAGCTGGTACGTCTGGGAGGGGGACGCGCCGCTGCCGGTCTATGTTTACGACCAGGAGGCCAGCGAGCAGCCCGCCTACTGGAAGGCGCCGTCGCGCAACCTGCCCGGCGGCACGCCCGCCGAGCCGGCCTTCGGCGCGGCCCGCGGCGTGCTCGCCGGCCCGGAGGCCGAGGCGGGCCTCGGCTACTTCGCCACCATCCGCGGCTTCAACGAGGCGCTGAAGGACCTGCCCATGTCCACGACGCGCGTGGTCCGCATGGCGCCCGAGGACGCCTACACCCGCCCCGGCAACGAGGCCAGCCCGCTCTACGGCCAGTCGTTGACGTTCCTGATCAAGGCCGTCGCCGTCGTGGACGCCCCCTGCCCGCCCGACGTGATGGCGCAGTGGGAGTGCAGGTCGCCCCTACCGTAGCGCTCTTTGGGCTGCGCCTGGGGGCGGCCCGCATCCGACGCCACGCTTCCAACCCTTTTTGCCCAACGGGGGAGGAGTTTTGGGTGTCATGGCCGAACGCGAGCGGTTCCGTGGGCGCCCCAAGCAGGTCTGGAGCCTGCTGCGCGGCGCCGGCCAGGAATGGGTGGCCGACAAGGCCCCGAAGCAGGCGGCCGCGCTGGCGTACTACGCGCTGTTCGCGCTTGGCCCGCTGCTGCTGATCGCCGTCAGCGTGGCCGGCCTCCTCTTTGGGCAGACCGCGGCCCGCGAGGCCGTCACGTCGCAGCTCGGCCGGCTCTTGGGCGCCGACGCCCAGCGCGCCATCGAGAGCCTGATGGCCGGCGGCGTGCGCGCCAAGGCCGGCCTGTTCGGCCTCGTGGCCGGCGGCGTCGCCCTGCTGCTGGGTGCTGCCGGCGTGTTCGCGCAGCTGCGCGAGGCGCTCAACACCGTCTGGGAGGTCGAGGCCAAGCGCGTGCAAGGCTGGAAGGCCAACATCGGCGCCATCGTCCGCCGCAACCTGCTCGGCTTCGCGGGCGTCCTCGGCGTCGGCTTCCTGCTGCTCGTGAGCCTCGCCGTGAGCGCCGCCATCGCCGCGGGCGCCAAGTACGCAAGCTCCCTGATGCCCGGCGCGGAGCTGCTCTGGACCGTCCTGCACTTCGTGGTCAGCGTCGCCATCGTGTCGCTGCTGTTCGCGCTCATCTACCGTTACCTGCCCGACACCAAGGTCGCCTGGCGCGACGTGAGCGTCGGAGCCGCCGTCACCGGCCTGCTGTTCGTGGTCGGCGAGCTCGGCATCGGCTTCTACCTGGGCCAGGCCGCCACCGCGACCCGCTACGGCGCCGCCGGCGCGGTCCTCGTGCTCCTGCTCTGGGTGTACTACTCGGGCCTCGTGCTCCTCTACGGCGCCGAGCTGACCCAGGTCTACGCCAACCGGCACGGCGCCCAGGTGCGGCCCGCCAAGACCGGCGAGCCGCTGCCGCAAGCCGTCCTGGAGCGCCAGGCGCCGCCGGAGAAGGAAGGCGTCGAGCCGCCGCGGCCGGCCCAGACCCGCAAGGCCGCAAGGAAGGGCACCACATGAGGAGGACTTGACAATGGACGAACCCTACACGCAGCAACCAACGCAACCCGCCACGGGCCTGGAGCGCGCCGCCGCGGCCGCCGCCGGCGCCGCCGAAGGCCTGGCCGACGGCATCCGCCGCTCGCGCCTGGAGCATCACGCCAACAACGCCTACACCGAGATGGTGCGCGTCCGCGACGCCGCCACCGGAACGGAGCCGACCGCCTCGGCCGCCCCGCCCAACGGCAAGGTGCAGGCCGCCATCGCGCGCACCGGCGCCGCCGTCCGCAACGTCGCCGACGACGTGCGCGAGCGCGCCGAGGCCATCGGCGAGGCGTCCCGCCGCGCCCGCGAAGCGCCGGGCCACATCGCCACCGACCTGAAGGAGGCGACGGGGGCCTACGCGAAAGGGCTCGCCGCCAGCATCGGCCTCTGGGCCGTGGCCGGCGCGCTCGGCGCCGCCGCCTTCGTCGTGCTCACGGTCTTCCTGGTGGACGGCCTGAGCATGATCCTTGGCGCCCCGTGGGGCGCGCTGGCGGTCGCCCTCCTGTACGGCATCGGCGTCGCCGTCACCATTGGAATGGCCCGCGCCGCCCAGGCCCGCGGCAAGCACGCCGCCGCCAACAAGCTGGAGCACGCCCGCGAGGAGGTGCGCCGCGTCGCGCGCCCCGTCCGGCGCGCCTTCCGCGGCCGCGCCCCGGCCACGCGCACCTGGACGCCGGCCCCCACCACCCCTCTTTCCACTCTTTCCAACCCAGGCGCGGGCCCCGGGCCCAGCGACCTGAACGACCTGAGGTGAACGACATGGACAACATCGACAACACGAACGACTACGGAACGATGCAGCACGAAAGCCCCGGCCTGGCGACCCACGACAAGGGCGCCGGCGTGCGGACCTACCGCCCCAGCCGCCCCAGCAACCTGGGCGCCGGCTCCCACCTGAACTTCAAGGAGTCCTCCCCGGAGGAGATCCAGAAGTTCGTGAGCGACAGGGTCGCCAAGGCGGTGGCCGCGGCGGCAGGCGCCGTCGAGGGCTTCGCCACCCAGATGCGCGAGAGCAAGGTGGCCGAGAACACCAAGGACGCCATCGAGAAGGTCGGCGAGACCGCGACCACCATCGTGGGCACGACCCGCCAGCAGTTCCAGAACACCAAGGGCGCCATCCAAGGCGGCCACGAGGGGTCTGGATACGGCGACGACACCGCGTCGTCCAGCGGCTCGGAGATTTCCCCGGGCTCTCGCAAGGGCAAGAACAACCTGGGTGTCACCGAGACCGGCGGCGTCGGGTTCTAGGGCAGTTGGGCGCCTTTTCCTTTCTTCTCTCCGGCCCGGCCAGGCGCCTCGCGTCCCGCGGGGAACGAAACAGCACCAAGGGTTTTGTGAAGCCCAGCGTGTGGCGCGGTGGTCCTTATGGCCAACGGAAAACTTGCGCTTGCAGTCTTGATGCTCGCGGCAGCCTCGCTGCCGATGCCGTCCACTGGGGCGGCCTCCGCCCTGTGCGGTCCCTCCGAGAACCTCTTGTCCACCCTCATCGCCGACGGTTACAAGCCCAACCTCCTGCTCACCAACACCCTCACCGGGCCGGTCACCATCCCGGCCGGCGAGGCCTGGTTCGCCATGGGCGACCTCACCCTGAACGCGGAGGGCTTCCCGCTCTCCTTGATCACGGTCAACGGCGCCCTCTTGGCCCTCCCCAACCAGGACGGCTCCGGCGGCTCGATCCTGATGAAGGCGAACACCATCAAGCTCAACGGCATCGTGGCCGCCTCGTCGGGCTCGTCGGGCAGCGGCACTGTGCAATCGGCTTCGCTCCTGCATGGCAACGACGGCCTTGACGGCGGCGACGTGCTGCTGCAGGCGCCCACGGTCAACATGGGCTTCGGCTCGTGCGTCGGGACCGGCAACGGCGGCAGCGGCGCCAACGTGCCGGCCTGCCTCGGCATGGCCGTCAACCAAGGCAGCACCAACGGCGGCAACGGCGGCGCGGGCGGCAACCTGCAACTGACCGCGTTCCCCACCAGCTTTGGCACCATGTTCATGGGCAACGGCGGCAGCGGCGGCGGCGCCTCGGTGCCGCTGTACGCCAGCCAGACGCCCCCCACGGCCTTGGCCGCCAACGGCGGCAGCGGCGGCTCGTCCGGAGTCGTGCTCATCGGCGGCTCCCCCTACAAGAGCGGCAGCCTGGCCGAGGCCTTGGTGGCCGGGTCGGGCAACGGCGGCAACGGCGGCTTCGCCTTCACCGCCATGGACGTCTGCGACACCATCGACTCCATCCCGACGACCTACAACGGCCTCCCCGGGCCCAGCGTGAACGCCAACGGCGGCTGCGGCACCAACGGCTCCGACGGGCCCACCGGCAGCGGCTCGCCGGGCACCCCCGCCCCCTCCCCCGGCACCGCCGGCACCGCCAAGGGCGGCCCCGGCGGCCCCGGCATCAACAACGGCGGCGCGGGCGGCTCCGCCACCGCGCACGGCGGCTGCGGCGGCCGCGGCGGCAACGGCGGCAGCGGCACCCCCGGCTCGTGCAACATCTTCGGCGGCGGCGCGCCGGGCGGCCCCGGCGGCGCCGGCGGCGCGGGCTCCGCCGGCGGCGGCGCGGACGCCGAGGGCGGGGCCGGCGGCTCCGCGGTCATCGGCAGCGGCGGCAACGGCGGCACGGCGACGGCCACCGGCGGCACCGGCGGCAGCGGCGGCACCGGAGGCGGCGGCGGAGCGCCCAGCAACGGCCCGTCGATCGGCGGGCCCGGCGGCGCGCCGGCCTTGGGCGGCGTCGCGGCGGCGGCGGGCGGCGCGCCCGGCCCCTCGACGCTCGGCTCGCCGGGCAGCGCCGGCACCGGCACCATGACCAACGGCGGGCCGGGCGCCGCGGGCGGCGCCGGCTCCTACAACTCGGGCCAGTGCTGACGCGACGGTCGCTTCCCTTCTCCTTTCCTTCCTTTTTTGCGAACCGCTCTTTCTGGAGGAGGGGAAAAGGGACTTTGACGCGTGCCTACGCCTTCCGGCGGCGCAGCATCACGGCGTAGCCGACGGTGCCCAGCACGCCGGCCGCGACGACGGCGATGCCGGTCGGGAACTCGGGGATGCCCGTCAGCTCGAGGGTCTCGCAGCCCTCGGACTCGGCGTCGCCGTAGAGCGCCGTCACCTTGAAGGTGTAGACGACGCCGGCCTCGACGGGGGCGATGCCGTAGCCGGCCAGGGTGGCGTCGCCTTCGTGCACCATCTCCAGGTCGCCGTCGCCGACCGCGAGGTAGACGCGGTAGCCGGTGGCGCCTTCGGCCTGGGTCCAGGAGATGCTCATGGAGCCCTGGGGGGCCTCGAAGCCGGCGAGGTCGGTCGGGCAGGCCAGCTCCGGGGGCGGGGGCAGGCACTCGGTGTCGCCGCCGGTGTCGCCCGCGATGAAGCGGCCTTCGCCGTGGTAGGTCCCCTCCGGGGGCGTGAAGTGCTCGATGACGGCGCCGCCGACGAAGTCCACCTGGAAGTAGCAGTCGGGCACGGTGACGGTGAGGGTGTAGGTGTCCACGCCCGTCTCCACGGTCTCGCTGTCGAACACGGTCTGGGACTCGAGGTCGAAGTCGGCGTCGGCGTTGTAGGACACGAGGCTGTAGAGGGCCTCGCAGCCCTGCGTGGTGGTGAAGGTCACCGTGACGACGGCGCCGGCGACGACGTTGCCGTCGAGGCTGGCGTAGGTGGTGCCGTCGACGGTGTAGGACACGTCGGCCAGCAGGTCCGCGGGGTGGTCCGGGCACTCGTCCGAGCCGGTGGCGGTCGCCGTGGGGGCAAAGAAGGCAAGGACGGCCAAGGCGGCCGTCGCCAGCAAGATTCGTTGCATGGCCTTGGGGTCTGCCCAGCCTGGCCCATCACGTTTCAGGGACAATCGCCGGGGCCCGGCGCGGCGCCAGGATCCCCAAGAGCCGTGCCAGGTCCGGCGGCTTCGCCAAGTGGTGCTGGAACCCTGCCGCCCGCGAGCGTGCCTGGTCGGCGGCCTGGGCGTACCCGGACAGCGCGACCAGCTCGGTCTCGGGGCAGGCGATCCGGATGCGGCGGGCCAGCTCGTGGCCGTCCATGCCGGGCAGCCCGATGTCCAGGATGGCGACCTCCGGCGGCTCGGCGGCCACGGCCGCGAGCGCCGACGCCCCGTCGCCTCGCGTCCGCACCCGGTGGCCTTCGGCCTCCAGGTAGGCTTGCAGCGAGGCGGCGACGTCGGGGTTGTCGTCGACCACCAGCACGCGCCGCCCGGCGCCTGCCGGCCGCCGCGGGTCGGCGGCCGTCGGCGGGGCGGGCTGGGCGGGCAGGGGGATGACGACGCGGAAGGTGCTGCCTTGGCCGGCGCCGGGGCTGTCGGCGACGACGGTGCCGTCGTGCAGCTCGGCGATGCGGCGCACGACGGCGAGGCCGATGCCGAGGCCGCTGGGGCCTTGGTCGGGGGAGGCGGCGGCCTGGACGAACGGCTCGAAGATGCGGGTGCGGGCCTCGGGCGGGATGCCGATGCCGGAGTCCTCGACCTCGAGGGCGAGGTCCTGGCCGCCGTCGTGTTCGTGGACGCGGGCCAGCAGCCGGACGCGGCCGCCGGCGGGGGTGAACTTGGCGGCGTTGTGCAGCAGGTTGCCGACCATCTGGGCGAGGCGGGCGCCGTCGCCGAGCAGCAGGACGGGGTCGGGGGGGATGTCGCGGGCGAAGGCGTGGCCGCGGCTTTCGAGGACAGGGCGGGCCTGCTCGATGGCGGTCTCGACGACCTGGTGGAGCGGGACGGGGGCGCGCTGGAGGCGGAAGCTGCCGGAGGTGATGCGGGACACGTCCAGCAGGTCCTCCACGAGGCGGCGCATCTGGTTGGCCTGGCGCTCGATGGTGGCGGTCCAGGCCAGCACCTTGTCGGGGTCGGCGCGGTTGCGGCGCACCAGCTCGGAGGCCATGAGGATGGGGGCGAGCGGGTTCCGCAGCTCGTGGGCCAGCATGCCGATGAACTGGTCCTTGCGGCGGTCGGCGTCGGCCAGCTCCTCCATGCGGCGGACGCGCTCCTGCTCCAGGCGCATCGAGTCGGTCACGTCGCGCATGAAGCAGCGGGTGTACGCCAGCTTGCCGTCCTCGTGGTGGGCGTTGGAGTACACCATGAGGTGCCGGATGGTGCCGTCCTTGGCGCGCAGCCGGATGGGCTGGTTCGTGACGGCCTCGCCGCGGCGCAGGCGCTCAAGGACCCCTTCGAGGACGGCGGGGTCGGCGTGGAACTCGGCCATGGGGCGGCCGACGTACTCGTCGCGGGTGTAGCCGAGCAGGTCGAGCTGCGCCTGGTTGGCCCACAAGATGCGGCCGTCGGCGCCGACCTTGTGCAGGCCTTCGACGGCGTTCTCGCAGAAGTCGGCCAGTTCGCGCTCGCGCTCCGCCAGCGACGCCGCGAGGCGGGCGCGCAGGCCGGCCTCGCCGGCGAGCGCCCGGGCCTGCTGCTGGAGGTGGGCGACGTAGCGGCCGCGGTCGGCGCCCTCGGGCGGGAACGCCTCGCTCGGCCGGGTCTCGCCATGGGCGGCGCAGACGCGCAGGAACGCCGCCGCCTGGCTGGCGCCGCCGAAGGCGTCCATCGGGTAGGCGCACAGCAGCAGGATCTGGTGGCGCTGGCCGAGGCCGTTCCACAGCTCCTCCAGGGCCAGGGCGGCCTCGCTGCGGCCGTCGGCCCACAGCAGGGCGACCATCTCGCCGAAGGCGCGCACCCGCCGGCCGCCGGCGCCGAGCTCGCGCACGACGCCGCCGACCACGGCCTCGAAGCGGGCCGGGTCGGGCGTGCCGTCGGCCATGAACTGCGCGAGGGTGTCGGCGGCGTCCAGGAAGCGGACGCCCGCCGGCGCCAGGCCCGCCAGGGCGGCGCGGTGGGCGGGGGTCGCGATGACGACGGCCGGCTCGCCCAAGGCCGCGCCCTCCGCGAGGTGGCGCGCCACCCGTTCGACCAGGAACCGGTCGTCCTCGTAAAGTTGGAGGAGATGGTCCTTCACCAGAAACACCCGATACGGGCAGAGGAGGCGGGATCGTTAATGTCCTTTGGGGCGGAAAGCGCGGCGGCGGGGCCGGTTTGTGCACGGTTCTTGTCCCTTATGGGAGGGGGAAAAAGGAGGGAGGCTTCAGAGGCGGGCCTAGGCCTTGCGGCGGCGCAGCAGGGCGTAGGCGCCGGTGCCGAGGATGCCCGCGGCGCCGACGGCGATGCCCGTGGGCAGGTCGGGGATGGTGGTGACCTCGTTCACGGGGCAGTCGAGCGTGAGCACGAGGTCGCCTTGGACCAGCACGACCGCGTACAGGTACACCTCGCCCTCGGCGGCGGTGGTGTCGAGGTAGGAGGTCGTCCCCGTGGACACGGTGGCGATGGTCTCGAAGGCGCCGCCGGGGGTGGCGCGCAGGACGGCCAAGGCGGCGGTCTCGGTGGTGGCGGTGGCGTCCAGGTCGAGGCCGAGGTCGCCGTCGATGGCGCCCAAGAACTCCAGCAGCACCGTGCCGTCCGCCTGGGCGCTCACGACCACGTTGCCGGGGCAGGGGAGGTCGGGCAGCACCTGGACGGTGCAGTCGAGGCCGCCGGTGGCGAACGCGATCAGCCGCCCTTCGGCCTGGTAGAGCACCTCGGGGCTGGTGGCGGCCTCGAGGACGGCGCCGGCGACCAGGGTGACCTCGAACAGGCAGTCGGGGACGGCGACGGTCAGGTTGTGGGTGCCTTCGCCGAGCAGCTGGGCGTCCACCGAGACGGCGGCGGCCACGTCGCTTGCGGCGTCGACGTCGTAGGCCACGAGCGCGACCTGGGCCTCGCAGCCTTCGGCGACGGTGACCTGGGCGGTGAGGTTGCCGCCGGTCTGGACGTTGCCTTGCAGCGCGGTGCCGGAGGCGACCAGGCCGCCGTCGAGGTAATACTGGATGTCGGCCAGGAGCTCCGTGTGCACGTCACACTCGGCGCCGGCGTCCTGGGCGGTCGCGACAGGGATGGCAAGAAGGGTGGCGAAGGCGGTGAAGCAGCCGAGAAGGAGGGTGGGGGTCCGGTCCATAGGCGTTCGTCGTCCACGGCGGCCCATAGCGGTTCAGGGACAACGTTGGCACCGGTTCGGCAGGAGGGTAACGCGACATGTGGATGATAGTGGCCGTCCCCGCTAGGCTGGGCCGTTGAGCGCCGCCGACGCCCCGCCGGCCTCCTATGAGGCTCTCTGCGAGCGCATCGTCCAGCAACAGGAAGTCCTCGCGGACTGCCTGGCCTGGCTTGCGGACCCGGACGGCGAGCTGCGCGTCACCTTCCCGCCGCCCGTGCTCGCCGACAGCCCCGGCCCGTGGACCGTCTCGGACAAGCTGGCGCTGGCGGTGCTGGAGCGCCGCGCCCAGCGCTTCCTGCAGGACATGGCCGCCTGCGGCATGGCCGGCCGGCGCGCCGGCGAGCTGTTCCTCAACGCCAAGGGCGACGTCTTGGACGCCGACTACGCCGTCGAGGACGCCTGGCGCGGCATGCGCCTGTCCGCCCGCTGGCTGGTGCTGGAGCACGGCGACGAGATGCAGCGCACCCGCCTCGAGTCGGTGCGCGACCTGTTCCCCGACAAGCCCGCGCTGCGCGCCAACGCGGACCACCGCCCGCTCTTGGAGCGCCTGGGCGACCGGATGCAGGCCTGGCGCCAGTCGCGCGGCGACCGCCCCGCCATCCTGCTGGTCGAGGACGACGTGGACGCCCGCGAGGGCTTCGAGGCCTACCTGCGCGCCCGCCACCCCGGCATCGACGTGGTCACGGCCGCCAACGGCAAGGCCGCCATCCAGGCCCTGCCGCAGCGCCACTACGACGCCGTGCTGTGCGACCTGCGGCTGCCGGACCTGGACGGCATCGCCCTCTTGCGGATGGCGCGCACGGTCCAGCCCGGCACCAAGCGCTACCTCATGACGAGCTACGTGGCGCAGGAGATCGAGGTGCGCGCCCGCGCCGCCGGCGTCCACGGCGTGCTCCGCAAGCCGCTGGGCGACGAGCAGCTGCGCAGCATGCTGCCCGTCACGGTTCGCGCGGCCTGACGGCCACGCCGTCCGGCCCGGCCCGCCGCAGCCGCAGCGTGAACGTGCTCCCCTGATCCTCGCCGTCGCTGTGGGCCACGAGCTCGCCGCCGTGCTGCGCGACCACCTGGTGCGCGATCCACAGGCCCAGCCCGGCGCCGGCGCGGTTGTCGCGCACGCCCTGCACCTGCGTGAACGGCTGGAACAGGCGCTCCATCTGGCGCGGCGTGAGGCCGTGGCCGGTGTCCTGGACCGCGGCCTCGACCCAGCCGCCCGCGTCCCGGCCCGAGACGGCGATGCTGCCGCCCTCGGGCGTGTAGCGGATGGCGTTCGAGATGAGGTTGCTCAGGACCTGCACCAGGCGGCGCTCGTCGCCGGCCGCCGGCAGCGCGCCGGGCAGGTCCACCAGGAGGCGCAGGCCCCGTTCCTCGGCCTCGCCGGCGAAGGTCTCGGCCAAGTCGCGCGCCAGGTGGGCCAGGTCGACGGGGCCGGCGCGCAGCACGAAGCTGCCGGCCTCCAGGCGCGCCATGTCCAGAAAGTCGTCGAGCAGCAGCTCCAGGCGGCGCAGGTTGCGCTGCACCACGGCGGCGGCCTTGGCGCGCTGCTCCGGCGGCAGGTCGGTGCCCAGCAAGGCGGACTGGAGCTTGAGCGCCGTGAGCGGGGTCTTGAGGTCGTGGCTCGCCATGCTCAGGACCTCGCCCTTGAACTGGGCGGCCTGCTCGGCCTCGGCGCGGCGCTGCTGCTCGCGCTCCAGCAGGCGGGCGCGGTCGAGCGCGACGGCGACCCGGTCGGCCACCAGCTCCAGCACGCGCAGGTCGGTGTCGCTGAACGGGCGGTGGTCGACGCTGCCGACCTCCAGGACGCCGAGGACGCGGCCTTCGACGACGAGGGGGACGCCCATCAGGGTCTGGTAGCCGGCCGTGACGAAGAAGCGCTGCACCACGGTGCCGGCCTGGACGTCGTGCAGCACGAGCGGCTTGCCGGAGGCAACGATGCGGCCCGCGAAGCCGGCGCCCGGATGGACCCTGACCGTGCCGGCGTCCACGCCCTCGATGCCCACCAGCGCGCGCAGGTGCAGCAGGCCGTCCTCCTCCAGGAACAGCACGCCGGCGGCGTCGGTGCCGAGGATTTGCCGGGTGCGCTGCAGCAGCTCGGGGAGCATCTCGTCGAGGCGGAGGTGCGCCAACGCGGCGTCCAGCAGCCGCTCGTAGCCGCGCAGCAGCACGGCGGCCTCGATGCGCCCCGAGGCCAGGCCGTCGGCCCAGGCACCGCGCTCCTCCATGCAGGCCAGGAGCCGACGCCTTGGGCTTAAAGGGCGGGCTCCGGCGCCGACCTGCTGAACAGGTAGGCGGTGACGCTGCCGAGGACGAGGACGAGCCCCGCGGCCTGGGCGAGGCCCAAGGCGTCCCCGAACAGCAGCCACGCGAACAGGGCGGTGAAGGCCAGCTCGGCGCCCACCAGCAGGTTGACCGGCCCCGCGCCGGCGCGTTGCAGGGCGGCGTTGAACAGGACGAACGAGGCCAGGGTCGGCACGGCGACGTAGAGCGCCAGCCACGCCCAGGTGGCGGTGTCCCGGTGCAGGAGGTTGGGCGGGCCTTCGACGACGAGGGCGAGCGCCACGAAGTACAGGGCGGCCATCACGAACGACGCGCCCATGAGCGGCCGCAGCGGGATCGAGGGGGCGGCCTTCCGAAGCTCGACCGAGTAGACCGCCCACAGCAGGCCCGAGGCGACCGCGAGCGCCATGCCCAGGACGTCGAAGCCCGCGGGCGGCCCCGCCAGCCCAAAGAGCGCCAGCCAGCCGCCCGCCATCATGGCGCCGCACGCCGGCAGGAACCACGGCCCCGCCCGCTCGCCCAGGAACCGGTGGGCCAGCGCCGCCGTCCACAACGGCGCGGTGAAGAAGCCGAGCGTCGCGTAGGTCGCAAGCGGCAGCAGCTGCAGGCTGTAGAGGAACAAGGTCAGGCTGACGTTGGCCAGCAGGTTCGCCCACCACAGGCGGCGGTCGCGCAGCAGGGCGAACGAGGCGCGCACGGCCTCCGGCCCGATGGCCGCGAGCACCAGGAGGGCCGCGAGGGTGAAGCGGAGCGCGTTGAGCCCCATCGGCGCCTCGGTGGCCAAGAGGTGCTTGCCGACGGGCGACAGCAGGCCCCACGACGCGTAGGCGGCGAAGGCCAGCAGGATGCCCGTCGTCGCGCGCGTCATCGCCCGGCCAGCACCCGGCGGACGTCGCGCGGGTCCATCTCGAACGCCTGCGCCATCCGGGTCAGGACGCCCGTCTCGCTCCACGCCAGCATCCCGTCGGCGTCGGCGACCTTGCACGCCAGCGCCAGCGCCTGCATCCGCTCGGCGCGGGTCGGGAACTCGCGCGGCAGCGCGTCGAACAGGTCCTCCGGGTCAGTCTGGTCGAGCCAGGCCGCGGCCTCCCGCAGCGCCGCCTCGGTGGCGGGGTGCCCCATGCGTTGCGCGATGGCGCGCAGCTCCTCGGGCTGGAGCTTGCCGTCGGCCCGGGCGGCCAGCAAGGCGACCTGGAGGAACGCGGCGTCGGAGGCCATGGTCACGCCAGCTTGTGCATGTCCTTGAGGTCTGGCTCGTAGGGCTTCAGGTCGGCGGGGACCGGCAGGCCCTCGAGGGGGGCGCCGAGGCTGAGGCCCTTCTCCTGCTTGGCCTTCCACACCTGGGAATTGAACGCGACGATGGCCTCGGTGCGCTTGGGGTCGTGCTGGGCGCCGACGGGGTGCGGGTAGGGGGCGCGGTGGACGTCGAGGCCGTAGATGCCGTTGGCGTAGTAGTGGCTGGCGAACGGCGTGATGGGCGCCAACAGCAGCAAGACCGACTTCAGGACCTCGTGGAGCGTCCAGCAGGCGGCGGGGTCGCCGTTGTAGGCGCGGCCCTTGACCATCTCGACGTAGTGCGGCGCGAACGTGTTCCAGACGAACGAGCGCACCGTGTTGGCGGGCGTGAAGAAGTCCAGCTCCTTGTAGGCGGCAACAGCGGTGCGGATGGTGGCGTCGAGCTCGCCCAGGATCCACTCGTCGGCGGGCTGGAGGCGGGCGGGGCGGAGGGGCTGCTGGGGGAACTTGCCCACGAAGGCCGCCACGTTGGCGAGCTTCTGCATGAACTTGCCCGCCCCCGCGATCTTCTCCTCGTTGATGCGGAAGTCGTCGCCGACGGTCGATTCGCCCGCGATCCACAGCCGGAACGCATCGGAGCCGACCTTCTGGACGATGAGGTCGGGGTCGATGACGTTGCCCAGCGACTTGGACATCTTGCGGCCCTGCTTGTCCATGCCGAGGCCGGTGATCCAAGCGTGCTCGAACGCCTTCTCGCCGCGCAGCAGCCAGGTCTTGAGGGTGGTGTAGTAGAGCCAGGTGCGCACGATGTCGCGGCCCTGCGGGCGGACGGAGCAGACGTGGTCCTTGCCCCAGGCCGTGCCGCGGAACTGGCGCAGGATGTAGAGGTTGGAGACGCTGGAGTCCATCCAGGTGTCGAACACCTTCTGCTCGCCGACGACGGTGTGGCCGGGGTGGCCTTGGAGGTAGGCGCCGAGGTCGCCGAGCGGCTTGCGGGCGGCGCGCGACAGCACCCGCGACCCCGCGGGCGGCTGCTCCAGCCAAGGGCGGTGGTACGGGCCGGGCGGGGGCACGACGACAGCGTCGGTCTCGTCGCCGTTCGGGCCGACAACGTGCCACAGCGGGATCTCGGTGTGGTAGTAGCGGCGGCGCGAGACCGGCCAGTCGATCGTCACCGTGTCGATCCAGTCCAACAAGAGCTGGCGGTGCTTGGGCGGGTGGAACTCCATCTCGCCCGCGATGCGGCGCAGGTCGTCGGTGCAGTGGGTCTGCTTGACGTACCACTCCTTCAGGAGGATGGTCTCGACCGCGGCGCCGGAACGCTCGCTGATCGGGAACTTCTGGTCCACCACGGCGTGGCCCTCCATGAGGCCGTCCTTCTCGAGCTGCTCGATGATGGCCTTGCGCGCCTCCTCGACCTTCATGCCCGCCACCGGGCCGGCGGCCTCCGTCATGCGCCCGTCGAGGCCGATGGCGGCGATGGGCTCCAACCGCAGCTCCCGGAACAACGCCACGTCCGCCTGGTCGCCGTAGCTGCACACCATCATGATGCCCGAGCCGAAGTCGGCCTTCACGTGCGGGTGCGCCTGGATCTGGACGGGGCGGCCGACAAGAGGCACGATGGCGGTCTTGCCGACGAGGTGGCGCGTGGCCTCGTTGTCGGGATGGACCAGGACGGCGCGGCAGGCGCCCAAGAGCTCGGGCCGGGTGGTGGAGATGACGATGGTCGCGTCCGACCCTTGCAGCCGCCAGCGCACGTGGTTGAGGCGCGTCTTGCGGTCGTCGTAGTAGATATCCGCGTCCGCGATGGCCGTGCCCAGCTTCGGGTCGTAGGCGTTCGGGCGCAGGTCCTCGACGACGAGCCCCGCCTCGAACAGCTGCAAGAAGCAGGCTTGGCTGAAGGCGCGGTACTCCGGCGCGTCGGTCGCATACGCCAGCGGCCCCGTGAAGTCGGCGGACAGCCCCACACGCTGCGCGATGCGCACCATGTCGTCCGAGAACTTCTGGATCTCCTCCGCGCACGCCTTGTTGAACGCCTCGCGGCCACCGGGCCAGTCCTGCATCCGCTTGCCGGCCTTCTTCTCCAGCGCCAGCTCGATGTTGATGCCGTTGCGGTCCACGCCCCACGGGAACAGCACGTCGAAGCCCTCCATCCGCTTCGCCCGCGCGATGACGTCGATGAGCGAATAGCCCGCAACGGCGCCGATGTGCCACTTGCCCGACGGATAGGGCGGCGGCGTGTCGATCGACCACACGGGACGCTCGCCGTCGCCGACGAACCGCACCGGCCGGGCGGCAAGCTCGGCGGCGACCCGGGCCTCCAGCTCGACCGACCACTTCTCCAGGTTCGCGGCGGCAGGGCCCGTCATCATGGCGCGACCGGGGCGTCGTTCTTGGGCATTTGCCCCGCCACAAGTCAACCGCGCGCCACCCGCGAGGCTTAAGCCACGAGCCCTTGCCGGCGCCCATGCGGAAGCTCGCCCTCCTCCTTGCCGCCCTGCTGGCGCTCGCCGGCTGCTCCGGCTCCGACGACGGCACCACGGACGACACCCACACCGACGGCACCGGCCACACCCACGGCACGACGGGCACCACCACGGGCCCGACCACCACGGCCAGGCCGAACGAGTTCCCGCGCATCGTCCTGAACGTCACCGCCAACGGCGCCGCCGGCAACGTCACCGTCGTGGGCGGCAACCTCACCTTCGACGCCTCCCAGTCGTTCGACCCCGACGGCGACGGCATCTCCGCCATCGCCATCGCGCTCACGGACGCCAACGGCACCATGCCCGCCCGCCTGCTCTACTCGGGCGGCGCCTCGACCCCCCAGACCTTCCAGATGCGCGTGCCCGGCCCCGTCAACGTGACCGTGTCCGCCGTCGACAAGCGCAACGGCCTCACCAACCTGCGGACCCACGCCTACGTCGACCTGAACCTCACCCTGGGCGCCGGCGCCAACTTCCAAGGCGCCCTGCCGTCGACGGTCGCCGAGGCCGAAAGCTGCGAAGGCGCCTCCGGCGTCCCGCAGGTCGACGCCACCAACTGGGCGGCGCGGCTGTTCCCCGTGTACGAGGGGGCGACCTACATCACGGCGACTTTTGTTTCGGGAACAGGCGAGATCGCCTTGTGCGCCCCCGACGGGACCGCGATCTCTGGAGCCGCGACGGAAGGGACCGTGGAGAGCAACGACGGCGTTGTTCTTGCTGTTCCTGAGGGGACGGCGAGCTACTTCGTGTCGGTGTACTCGGGCGCCCCCAACCAGAGCGTCGTGGTCGAGGTCGTGGTGCACTCGACGATGAAGGCAGCCTGACGGCGTCCCAGGGGCCCGCAGATTGGCCTCCGGCTAGGTGTGCGCGCATTGGAAATTGAGGGTCGCGGGTAGCTCTTTGTATGCCTGCGCGTCAAAATCGAAGCGACTGGTGGCTCCGCTCCAGTAGCAGTTTTCCCCGCCAGTGTAGTTGTCTGGCGTTCGGACAGAAACCATGTAATTCCCTGCCCGAGGGATTTCAGCCCGCACGCAGGAGCCTGCGACCTGCACGTCGGCCTCAGCCTCGGTAATCGGGGTGTTGTTCTCAATGCGCACCAACCGGCCGATGAAGTGTTGGTCTTCGGCCTCTCGGCTCAGGCGGACCTCGACCAAGACCTGGCCTTGCGTCGAAGGCTGATACAGGTGCTTGCAGGGGCCAGTGGACGGTGGACCAGTCCGGACGGTCGCCGCGGTGGTTGTCGTTGAATCCTCGACGCTGCCGCCGCAACCCGCCAGGAGAACGGCCAGCACCGCCGTGACCCAGAGTTTGTTCATGGCAACGCCTAGTGCGCGCATTGGAAGTTCATGACCGCCTGGAGTTCGAGATAGACCTGCTCGGCGAAATCGAAGGTTTTGCCTCCGTGCCAGTAGCAATTCTCCCCACCGCTGTAATTGTCCGGCGTCCGCACATAGACCATGTATTTCCCCGCCTGAGGGATGATGGCACGTATGCACGAACCTAGAACTTGGGCATCCCCTTCCTCAAGCTGGGTAGAACCCTCGATACGGATGAGTTGGCTGGTGAATTGCAGCCCTTGCGTGGTCCCTTGGCTCATCCGTATTTCAACCAAGACCTGACCCTGCGTTGAGGGTTGGTAGAGGTGCTTGCACGGCCCCGTAGGGGGTGGGCCAGTCCGGACTGTCGCCGCGGTGGTCGTCGTTGAATCCTCGACGCTGCCGCCGCAACCCGCCAGTAGGCTGGCCAACAACACTGCCGTCACCCAGAACTTGTTCATGGTCACGTCTAGTGCGTGCACTGGAAATTGAGGGTCGCGTGCAGTTCCTTGTAGGCCTGCTGGTCAAAATTGAAGCGACCCGTCCCCCCGTGCCAGTAGCAGTTCTCCCCGCCGGTGTAGTTGTCCGGCGTGCGGACGGAGACAAAATATTGCCCCGCTTGGGGGATTTCGGCGCGCATGCAGGTGCCGGCGACCTGCGCGTCCCCGCCGGGAATCATGTCCGAGCCCTCGATGCGGATGAGGTGGCCACTGATATCCATCCCCTCCGCCGGCCCCTGGCTCAAACTAACCTCGACCAGCACCTGACCTTGTGTGGAGGGCTGATACAGGTGCTTGCAGGGTCCGGTTGGCGGTGGACCTGTCCGGATGGTGGCGGTGGTGGTCGTCGTGGGGTCCTCGACGCTGGAGCCGCAACCCGCCAGTAGGCTGGCCAGCAACACTGCCGCGACCAAGAGCTTGTTCATGGGAGCGCCGGCGAGAAGGCAGTAGTGGCTCCATGCATTTGGGCGCATCCGTCGGCGGTGTGGTAGCGGTCGTCGCCAGTGATTTTCCACGCAATCTCGCATTGCATGTAGTATTTGTTGCTCAACGAGGGGTTCTCGTTGTGATAGCCGTCCGAGTAGCGGGGGATGGTGTCGCGGTCGTCCCATTCAGGACCCGTCGGGCGGCTGCCCATGATGTCATAGCAAGCCTCGCTGAACATGACGGCCGGGCTGCTTGAGAGTTCGGTGCAGCCGTCAGCGCCTGCGAACCGGTCGGCCTGGGGCACTGGCGGCTCGAACTCGGGTTTGTCCTCGTTGCGTGGGTTGATTCCGGGTGTGCAGCCGTCGTGTGTGCCCCAGAGGTTGTGGCCGAGTTCGTGGGCCAGGACGAAGGTCAGGTCCACGGCTTGGCGGTTGTGCAGGTCGTAGTCGCTGAGGTCGGGATCGGTGGTGCCGTAGCCGCGGTCGCCTAGGGGGCGCATGTCGGCGTGGCCTTTGTTGCCGGGGCAGAACGAACCGCCGCCGCAGAAGTTGGGCGCCGTGGGGGCCATGTAGAGGAAGAACAGGTGGTTCCGCTCGTCATTGTAGTATGTCGAGGTAGTATCGTTCATGATTGTGTCTTCGAAGTCGATTGCCGCGTCGTTCACCGTGGGACAAGTTGTGGAGTTCAGCCACGGAGTGGTGGAAGTGTGCGTGGTGGGGTTCCATGTCCCGCAGTCGCCGTTCTGGTAGAACCGCGTGTTCAACCCGGTGGCGTCCCATACGTCTTGCGTGATGGCCGTCCCGACGCCCATCATGAAGGCCCAGTAGAAGTCATCGTGGTACGTGGTGCAGAACCTGGAGTCGCCATACGTGTGGAGGAACAGGTCGCACCCTGAACCGCATGGGTCGCCCGTCTGGCACGCATCGTCAAGGGCTCGGACGCTCACGAGCGGCCCTTCGCAGCCTTCGCACATGCCGGGGAGGCCCAGGTCCCGAAGCTCCGAGAGGATGGGCGCCAGCTCGCCGTCGCAACAGTCGTCGCTGGCGTCGCCGCAGCAGTTGCCCAAGGCGCGGTCGGTTGCAGAGCAGCACTCCGGGGATGCGGGCGGGCAACCTCCTACGCACTCGTCAAGCAGGACCGGCGCGTCGTCCTCGCCTTCGCTGCTGATGAACGCCAGTTGGCCGTTCTCGACGATGCTGCCAAGGGCCTCTACGCAGGGGTTGTCGCAGATGCTGCCCTGGCAGGGGTGCAGGCCGCAAGGAGTCCCCGGGCTCGCGTCCAGGTCGCATTCTGGGATGGGGTAGCCGCAGATTTCCGGCTCGTCCTCCTGTGGGTTTCCTTCAAGGCATTCGGGCATGGGGACGCACGGGTCCCGGCGGCATGGTTGGACCGGCCGGCCGCACACCAAGGCGCCGCCGTTGGTGCTCAGGCTGATGCCGCCTGGGCAGGGCTCGACCTCGTCGCCGCAGAACACCACGGTGCTTTCCACTTGGCGCACGCCGCCCGCACAGGATGGGACGCAAACCTCGTCGCGGTCTGCCAAGGGAATGCACTGCACGGGGGCAGTGGACGGAATCTCCAAGGGGGTCATCGTTGGAACATGGGCGCCTGGAAGCTCGCCTCCCGTGTGCGGCGCCCGGGCGGCGCCACCGATGAGGTAGCAGTCGCCGGCGGAAGTCGAGGCGATGCTGGACGCGGCGGTCGCGAGGACCATGCCGTGCCAACTGCTGAACATGACGACCAGGTTGTCCTCGGTTCCGACCAGCAAGGCGCGGACCTCGGTCGTCTTGTTCTCGCCAACGTAGTGGATCGGGATGACTTCGTTCCAGGTCTTGGTTTCCACGCCATCCGTGAAGTTCCCGTGGACGGAGACTTGCTCGACGGGGACTTCGTAGGTCTTGCCGCGGTGCGTCAGCCGCGCAACGCCAGCGGCGGCATCGGCCAGCAGGTCGGCCGTGGAGATTCTTGTGAATGTCGCGCCCTCGGCGGCGGCCCCTGCGCATGAATCCAGCGGAAGGCTTGGAGCGGGCGGCGGGACCGGTAACAAGGACCCCGTAAGGGAAACAACGGTCAACAGGCCGGCGCAAACCTTGGCCACCTTCCATGCGCTGAAACCCATTGTTGCGATTGACTGATGGATTCGACTTAGAGTTATTGGCGAATGGTGGTGCCGTTTGGGGAAAGCCAATTCGCGGTTGTGAGCGACCGCTGCCCGCCGGACGGCAGCGCAACGCCTGGGAAGGCCGCCGCCCCCCTTACCTTTAGATACAACCTGCCATCGTCGCCACCTGGTATGGGACGCGTCTCTGCGATGATCGGCGGCGAGGCTGGCTTCGGCATCATGTCCTCGGGCGACTTGTTGGCCAAGTGCCTCACGCATGGCGGCCTCTGGGTCTACACGAACATCGAGTATCCTTCGCTCATCCGTGGCGGGCACAACGCCATCCACGTCACGGCCTCCGACGAGCCGATCGTGTCGTACTATCCTGAGCTGCAGTGCCTGATCGCGCTCAACAAGGAGACCATCGACCTGCACATCAAGGACGTCGTCAAGGGCGGCGTCATCGTGTACGACGGCGACGAGGTCCAGGCCAACGACCCGGCGTACGCAGAGCACCAAGCGCGCGGCGTGTTCTTCCTCAGCATCCCGCTCAAGAAGCTGTCCGAGGCGGCGGGCGGCGCCATCACGAAGAACACGGTGGCGGTCGGCGCGATGCTGGCCTTCATCGGCTATCCGTTCCACTACATCGAGGAGGGTCTCGGGGAGATCTTCGGCAAGAAGGGCGGCGACGTCATGACGATGAACGTCACGGCAGGCCGGTCGGGCTTCGAGTTCGTGCAGAAGAACTTCGCCGACAAGGTCGCCAAGTTCGTCGGCGAGCACAAGGACGCGCCGAAGCGGATGCTCATCACGGGCAACCAGTCGACGGCGATCGGGTTCGTGCAGGGCGGCCTGAAGTGGTACTCGGCCTATCCGATGACGCCGGCGACGGCCATCCTCCAGACGCTCATCCAGTATGGCGAGCCCTACGGGGTCATCGCGAAGCAGACCGAGGACGAGCTGGCGGCCGGCCTGATGGCGATCGGCGCCAACTACCAGGGCCTGCGCGCCGCGTGCGGCACCTCGGGCGGCGGCTTCGCGCTCATGGTCGAGGGCCTGGGCCTGGCGGCCATCGCCGAGGTCCCCATGGTCTACGTCGACGTGCAGCGCGCCGGCCCCGCGACGGGCTTGCCGACGTGGAGCGGCCAGGCCGACCTGCGCTTCATCCTGCACGCGTCCCAAGACGAGTTCCCGCGCTTCGTGATCGCGCCCGGCGACACCAAGGAGTGCTTCTACGCGGCCTTCGAGGCGCTGAACCTGGCGGAGATGTTCCAGGTGCCGGTCATCCTGATGACGGACAAGAACCTGGCCGAGCACCACCAGACCTGGGAGCCCTACAACACCAAGGGCCTGGTCATCAACCGCGGCAAGCTCCTGAAGCACGGCGAGGCCAAGGTGGACCCCGAGTACCGCAAGTTCGCGCGCCTGGAGTTCACCAAGGACGGCGTGTCCCCCCGCACCGTTCCCGGCCAGCCCGGCGGCCTGCACACGATGGCGTCCGACGAGCAGAACAAGTTCGGCGACATCACGGAGGACCCGACCAACCGCACCGAGCGCATGCTGAAGCGGTTCCGCAAGATGGAGGCGATGGCCAAGGCGCTGCCGCCGCCCAAGTTCTACACCTGGGCGCAGCAGGGCAAGCACCTGGAGGTCGTCGAGGACAAGGACCCCGAGGCGGCCGACCTGACCATCGTGTGCTGGGGCGGCACCAAGGGCCCCGCCATCGAGTCGCTGAAGCTGCTGCACAAGGCCGGCATCAAGGCGAACGTGCTGCACGTGATGTACATCTGGCCGTTCCCGGCCGTGCTGGGCGAGATGCTGGAGAAGTGCAAGCGCACCGTCATGGTCGAGGCCAACCACCTCGGCCAGTTCGAGGGCCTCATCCGCGAGCACCTGCTCCGGGGCTGCGACGCCCGCATCCACCGCCTCGACGGCCGGCCGTTCAACCCGATCCAGCTCTACCGCGACCTCATGAAGGTCACGAAGGGCAGCTTCAGCGACGTGCTCGCGATCGCCACCGAGTCGTACGCCACCCAGGAGGCCAAGTGATGACCGAGACCGCCCAGGCCGCCAAGCTCACCGTCAAGGACTTCACCACCGAGAGCAAGCCCGACTGGTGCCCCGGCTGCGGCGACTTCGGCATCCTCAACGCGCTCAAGAAGGTCCTGGTGGACCTGCAGAAGCAGCCCCACGAGGTCAGCGTCGTGGCCGGCATCGGGTGCAGCAGCAAGCTCCCCCACTGGCTCAACACCTACGGCTTCCACACGCTGCACGGCCGCGCCCTGCCGATCGCCACCGCGATGCGCCTGGCCAACACCAAGAACGACCTCATCGTGATCTCGGGCGACGGCGACGGCTACGGCATCGGCGTCGGCCACCTCGTGCACGCGGCCCGCCGCAACGTGAACCTCACGATGCTGGCGCACAACAACCAGATCTACGGCCTCACGACCGGGCAGGCGTCGCCGACGACCGACCTCGGCCACAAGACCAAGACGACGCCGAAGGGCAACTTCGAGGCGCCCGTCAACCCGCTGGCGCTCGCCATCGCGTGCGGCGCCGGCTTCGTGGCCCGCAGCTCGTCCGGTGACCCCAAGCACCTGGCCGAGACCATCCGCGCCGGCATGGAGTACAAGGGCTTCGCGCTCATCGACATCCTGCAGCCCTGTGTCACCTTCAACAAGGTCAACACCTACGCGTGGTACAAGGAGCAGAGCGTCAAGCTGCCCGCCGACTGGGACCCCACCAACAAGGTGAAGGCGTTCGAGAAGGCGCTGGAGTGGGGCCAGAACAACATCGCGCTCGGCACCCTCTACCGCAACGACAAGCTGGCCACGCTGGAGGACGCCTACCCGATGGCGACCGGCGAGGTCCCGCTCTACCAGCAGGACATCCGGAACGTCGACGTCACCCCGACGCTGATGAAGTTCGTCTGACGTCCGCCGCGTTGTCTCGGGAGGAACAGCCAAAGGCAAGGCCGGCTTTCCCAGGCCGCCCCCATGCCTCGCGCGTCCACGCCGTTCCCGCTGCGGGTGGGCTGCATCGACATCGGCTCCAATGGCGTCCGCTGCATGGCCGCCGAGTTCGCGGACCCCGCCCACAGCACTGTCCTCTTGCAGGAGCGCGCGCCCGTCCGCCTCGGCGAGTCGGTGTTCCGCGACGGCGCCCTCGCGCCCGCCGCCATGGACCAGGCCGTCCAGGCGCTGGCGCGCTTCCGCGGGCAGATGGACGCGCTCAACCTGCGCGCCGTGCGAATCGTGGCCACGAGCGCGGTGCGCGAGGCCGCCAACCGCGAGGCGTTCCTGCGCCGCGCCGCCAAGGAGGCCGGCGTGCGGGTCGAGCCCATCGGCGGCGGCGAGGAGGCCCGCCTGGTGGCGCTCGCGGTCGCGGGCCGCCTCGAGCTTGACGGCAAGCCGTGGCTCGTGATGGACCTCGGCGGCGGCTCGCTCGAGGTCAGCCTGCTCGACCGCAAAGGGGTCGCCTGGACCGAGTCGCACCCGATGGGCAGCGTCCGCCTGCTGGAGGAGTTCCGCGCCGCCGCCCGCGACCCCGCCCGGTTCGCCCGCCTGGTGGGCGACGTGCTTGGCCCGCTGCGGCTGCCGGGCCGCGACGGCCGCCGGCTGGGCGGGCTGGCGGCGACCGGCGGCAACATCGAGGACCTCGCCAGGCTGGCCGGCGGCGACGGCGGCGGACCCCTGCCGGTGCGCGAGCTGGAGCGCCTGGCGGACAAGCTCGCCGGCATGACGGAGCAGGAGCGGGTCGAGAAGCTCGGGCTGCGGCCCGACCGCGCCGACGTCATCCTGCCCGCGGCGCACGTCTACCTCCACGTCGCCCGCATGGCCGCCGTGCCCGCCATCCACGTCCCCAAGGTCGGCCTCAAGGAAGGCGTGCTGCTGGACCTGGTCGGGCAACTGGGCGGCGACGCGCCCCGCCGCACCGAGCAGGTGGTCGAGGCCGGCGCGATCGGCCTGGGCCGGCGCCACCAGTTCGACGAGGCGCACGGCCGCCAAGTGGCGCGGCTGGCGCTGACCCTGTTCGACGCGCTGCGGAAGGAGCACGGCCTCGGCGCGCCCGACCGGCGCATCCTTCACGCCGCCGCCCTGCTGCACGACGTGGGCCGCATCGTGTCGGGCCGCAAGCACCACAAGCACTCCCAATACCTCATCGCCGCCTCCGAGCTGCCGGGCTTCCCGCAGGAGGACGTCGGGCTGGTGGGCCAAGTGGCGCGCTACCACCGCCGCAAGGAGCCGACGACGGACCACGAGGCGTTCGCCGCCCTTTCCAAGGAGGACCAGGACCGCGTGGAGCGGATGGCCGCCCTGCTGCGGGTGGCGGACGCGCTCGACCGCAGCCACCACGCCGCCGTCCGGGAACTGCGGGTAAAGCGGGGCCGTGGCAAGCTCACGCTGCAGGCGGTCGGCGAGGGCGACCTCTTGCTGGAGCAGTGGGCCTTGCAGAAGAAGGGCGGGTTGTTCGAGCGGATCTTCAAGGTGGGCTTGCAGCTGGAGGCGGGACGGGCATGACGGACGGGACGCCAGGCTTCCTGGTGGCCGTGGAGGGCGTCGACGGCTCCGGCAAATCGACGCAGATTCGCCTGCTGCACACTTGGCTCCAGAGCCTCGGCTGCAAGGTGCACTTCAGCGAATGGAACTCCAGCGACCTGGTCAAGGACGCCACCAAGCGCGGCAAGAAGGGCCAGCTGCTGACGCCGACGACGTTCAGCCTGATCCACGCCACCGACTTCGCCGACCGCTACGAGCGCCAGATCCTGCCGCGCCTGCAAGCGGGATGGATCGTGCTGTGCGACCGCTACAAGTACACGGCGTTCGCGCGCGACCGCGTCCGCGGCTGCGAGCCCGCCTGGCTGACCCGGCTCTACTCGTTCGCGCAGGAGCCCGACCTGACGTTCTACTACGACGTGCCGCTCGACGTCAGCCTGCAACGCATCCTCTCCGGCCGCCCCCGCCTCAAGTACCACGAGGCCGGCATGGACCTCGACCTGCACAGCGACATCCGCGAGTCGTTCAAGATCTTCCAAGGCCGCATCATGACGCACTACCTCGAGATGGCGGGGCAGTACCCGTTCGTGCGGGTGGACGCCAACGAGGGCATCCACACGATGCAGCAACGGATGCGCTCGGTCGTCCAGGAACGCATCGACCTGTCGCGCTACCAGCGCAACCGCGGCGGCGCCCCATGAAGCAGGCCTACGGCATGCCGCCGCCCGGCGTCGACCTGCGCGACCTCACCGGCCTGCTCGTCGTGCTGGAAGGGCAGGACAACTCCGGCCGCAGCACCCACGTCGGCGTCCTGTCCAAGTGGCTCCAGAAAGAAGGCTACGCCGTCGTCGAGACCGGCCTGCGCCGCAGCGACCTCGTCGCCCCAGAGCTTGCGGCCGCGCGCGAAGGCAACACCCTCAGCCCGCGCACCATGAGCCTGTTCTACGCCACCGACTTCTACGACCAGCTCGAGAACCGCATCGTGCCCGCCCTCCGCAGCGGCGCCGTCGTGCTGGCCGACCGCTACGTCTTCACCCTCATGGCCCGCGACCTGGTGCGCGGCGCCGACCCCGCCTGGGTCGAGAACCTGTACGCCAAGGCCATCGTGCCCGACGCGCTGTTCTACCTCCAGGCCAGCCCGCGCACCCTCCTCGACCACCGCCTCGGGAACCACCCCGAGCTCGACTACTGGGAATCCGGCATGGACCTCGGCCTCAGCCGCGACTGGCTGGCCTCGTTCCTGGGCTACCAGAAACGGATGCGCCGCCAGTTCGACACCCTCGCCGAACGCCACGGCTTCGACGTCGTCAACGCCAACCGCACCATCAAGAGCGTCCAACGCGACCTGCAACGCCGCATGGTCGGCGTGCTCGCCAACTGGCAAGGAGCCCTCCCATGACCCCCAAGCCCAAGCCGCACCCGACCGCGGAACTGGCCGCCGAGCTTGCCACCCTCCACCGCGACTGGAAGGAAGCCCGCGACCAGCACCGCCTGCGCGTCGAGGCACGCTTCCAGGAGACCCTGGCCGCGCTGCGCGCCCCCGGGCCCAAGGGCAAGCCGCGCCAGCTCCCCGACGCGGACAAGGTCCGCAAGGCCCTCCGCGCCGTCCGCCTCAAGCCGGAGAAAGGCCGCGCCAAGGACCTGCGCCGCATCGAGGCGCTCCTGGACGAGCTTGCCGACCTGGTGCCGCCAGCCTAGCTTTTCCGGGACGAGCAAGAGGCCCCACGAGTCTTTGGCGCAAGCGGCCAAAGCCCGCAAGCCAATGCCTGCCGCCATGCAGGCGACCCTGCCCACCCAATGCTTGGCCAAGGCGATGCGAACCGCCGGCCACACCCTCGACTGGGGCTGCGGCCTGTGCCCGTTCCAATGCAGCTACGCGACCCCGTGCGGCTGCGGCGCGGCCGGCTGCATCGACCGGGCTCGACGGTAGGCTCTTGGCCGGGAAGCCGACTGGGGCGTCGCCGGCCCTGCCCTCACCCCGCCAAGCCGCCCTACCACGGTGGGGACAACACGCGATGCGGCGCGGCGCTGGGGCCGGCGTCCAAGTCCTCAGGCCCGAATGGCGCCAAGCAGGTCGTCGCCGCGCTTCGCCGACAGGCCACGCCCGGCGAGGAACGCGCGCAGCGCGGCCTCGTCCGGCGTGCCGAAGCGCGGCGCGAACGCCGCGTCGACGGGATGATGGAGGAACAGCCGCCGCACCTGGTCCGCGTCCGGCATCCGGACGCCAAGCGCGTCGAGCGCCTTGGGCAGGTCGCCGTGCTTCTTGACGAGCGCCACGGCCTTGACCGGCCCGACGCCGCGCACGCCCTCGTTGTAGTCGGTGCCGATGAGGATGGCCGCGTCCACCAGTTGCGCCCGCGTCAGGCCCGCGTGCGCGAGCGCCGGCGCAAGCTCCAGCAGCTCCGGCGTGCGCGTCTTGCTCAGCGTCAGGTTCCGCAGCGCCCGCGGCGCGCCGAACAGCGCGATGTCCCAATCCTGCGTCACGGCCGCCCACGCCGCGCCCGATTCCACGAGGTGCGCGCACTGGGCGTCCGACTCGCCCGGCGCCACCACCCATGGCACGCCAAGGAGGGTGAGCAGGTCGCGGCACTCCGCCAACTCCGGCTCGCCCACCATCACCATCGCCTGCGGGTTGTCGCCGGCGGCGCGCGCCGCCTCGATGCGTTCCGCGCGGCCCACCAGCGTCGCCTCCTTCAACTCGGGCTGCACGCCGTCGAACACCCAGACGCTGCGCGCGCCCCACTTCGCGTACTGCGTCAGCCGCGCGACCAGGCCGTAAAGATGGGTGACCGTCCGCCCGTCCGGAGCCTTGGGGAAGTCGCTGGAGGCCGCAAGCGCCGTCGCGAACGACCAGATCAAGTTGTCCGCGTCGACGGCCAAGGTCTTGCCCCGGAGCGCGCTTGGGTCGAAGGGCTGCGTCGGCAGCAGCTTCTTGAGCGCGGCGATGCCCACGCGCGACCCTACGCCTTGGGCGGGCCGTTCGCCGCCGCGACGGGATCCATCCAGACGTACTCCCAGAGGTGGCCGTCCGGATCCTCGAAGGCGCAACTGTACATGAAACCGAAATCCTGGGGCTCCCGGTACTTGCGGCCGCCGGCGGCGTAGGCCTTGGCCACGATGGCGTCGACCGCCTTGCGGGACGGCAGGCTGAGGGCCAGGATGGCCTCCACGCTGGCACGGGCGTCGACGATGGCCTTCGACGTGAAGCTCTGGAAGAACCTAGGCACGAGAAGCATGGCGTAGATGTCGTCCGAGATGACCATGCAGGCCGCGTTCTCGTCCGTGAACTTCGGGTTGAACTTGTAGCCCAGCTTGCCGAAGAACGCCTTCGACCGTGCCAAGTCCTGCACGGCCAGGTTGACGAAGATCTTGGTGGGCTCGCCCTTGGCGCCCGCACGGGCGGCGGCCTTCTTGGCGGGCTTGGCGACGGCGCGCCGGGCGACTTTCTTGGCGGTCTTGCGGACAGGCTTCTTTGCGCTCTTCTTCGTGGCCATGGATGCACGCTCGCGGCCGCGCCGCCGAAGCTGGAACCCGGGCGGCTAGAGAAAGCAACCGGAGCCTTGGCGCTGGGCGCACAGGACAGGCTTGCCCCTGTTCCTGAAGATTCCGAGCGTTTTCTGACTGGTCATGCGGTGACAGACGGCACGAGGGCCACGCCGAGGGCGACGATGCGCTTCATGGACCTCATGGGAAGTCACCTGGATGCGAAGGTGGAGGGGAGAAGGGCCGAGGCAGTCGGGGCTACTGCAGGATGCAGTTCCCGAGAACCATGTACTGGCAGACGAACTGGTACTCGGGGTGGTCGCGGCAGTAGCTGTCGCTGTAGCCGCGACAGTAGGTGCAGTTGGTCGCGACGGCGGCCCCCGAGTCGCAGAACTTGGTGCCGGTGCCGACGACAGTCCAGGCGGTGGCGGACGGGGTGAGGGCGACCGCGCAGACGGCGAGGACGAATCCGATGGCGATGACGCGTTTCGTGGTATTCATGGGTTTCACCTGTTTTTCTGGCAGCCGGAGCCGCCAAAGGACACGATTCCCCCACCGGGGAAAAGCGCCTTGGAGCAATGGCGGGCACATGGCTTTCCCTCCTGTTGGGGCGAGACCATTGCCCGCCCTTGCTCCACTCGGCTTAAGCCCCCGGCGGGGCCACGACGCGCCTCGCGTTCAGCGGCCAAGCCGGATTGAGCAACGAGGGTAGTGGTGGATTTGGGCCGCACGGGCGGCAGCGCCGCAGCGTGGCTGCGAGGTGGGCATGGTCGGCCAGAATCCGGAAGCGCTCCGCCTCCAGCCGCGCCACCTCATTCCACTTCAAGTCGAAGCCTAGAGAATCGAGGACCGGAACTGGCTAACCGGCGGCTGCCGCGGCAAGCAACCAGGCTCCGGCGACCAGGAACAGAGCGCAAGAGACAACCTTCAACGTCCGCGCCGGCAGACGGGACAAGAGCTTGGCTCCTAAGACCGCGGCCAAGGCGGCGTTCACAAACAGGGCAAGCAGGACGCCCAAGCCCACGAGGAAGGCATCCCCTTGCGCGGCGAGTGCGCTCGTCGCCAGTTGCGATTTGTCCCCGAACTCCGCCAAGGCCACGGCCAAGAACGCGCTGCCCATTGTCGCGCCTCGGACCAGTTCTTCCGCCTCCTTGTCATCCTTGCGCAAGAAGGCCAGCGCCCCCATGCCTAGGAACAGCAGACCCGCCGCGAGGTTGGTCCACTTTGCCGGAACGGCGCTCGCGACCGCCGCGCCCAGCGTCACCGCAAGCAACGTCAACACGAGAAACGCGGCGGCCGCGCCGGCGAAGACTTGGAGGGCTCTGCCGCGTACCGCCATCACGGCGACGGCCAACTGCGTCTTGTCGCCCAACTCCGCGACGAGCACGAGAAGGAACGCGGAGGCGAACTCCAGCCAGGCCACGGATGCGCCACAGGGTCCTGCACAAAATGTCTCCTCCAAGGGGGGCGCCGCCCTCAACCGTGGGTCCTGCTCTTGGCGGGCGGCCACGCACGTTGGCGAGGTGCACAGGACAGGGTTCGACCCTATGCTCCCTTCGGTCGCGCAGGGATTCCTCGCGCCTGCGGCGCTCGGCGAATCCTGCCCAGCCCTTCGAAACCAGCGTGTGGCGCTGCGCGCACACGTCTGTCTGTTCTAGTGCACAGGACAGGATTCGACCCTGCGCTCCCTTCGGTCGCGCAGGGATTCCTCGCTCGCTTCGCGTCGCTCGGCGAATCCTGCCCTGTGCGACTCCGCAGCACCGCTCGCTGCGCATCGCTGGCTGTTGGAGTGCACAGGACAGGATTCGACCCTGCGCTCCCTTCGGTCGCGCAGGGATTCCTCGCTCGCTTCGCATCGCTCGGCGAATCCTGTCCAACACTCCAGGACCGGGCGCTGGCGCTTCGCGCAGCGACCCTTGCTTAGTGCACAGGACAGGATTCGAACCTGCGAATCACGAAGAAGGAGGCCCTGAACCTCCCGTCGTTGGCCACTTGACTACCTGTGCGGAGATTCGGCCTCGCCTTTTGCGGCGGGCCGGCCCTGGGCGGTTAGTCAGCCGTCCCGGGGGTGGGTGGAGGGGAAAAGTCGCGCTTGATGAACCTTACAGGTCGCTGGCGGCTTCCTGGAAGCGCTCGAACCGCTCCTTCAGGAGGTCGAGGGCCTTCATGAGGGCGTCCTCGGCCTTGAGGGAGCCGTCGGTCTCGAAGCGGAACACGAACTTCCGGTCGTCGTACTTGATGCGGAAGCCGTCGCCGAGGATCTTCTCGGCTTCGTCGGCGCGGTTGACCTCGTCCATCTGGAGGACGACGAGCTTGCCGTTGTCGACGCCGAGGATGCCGGCGGGGCTGCGCTGGACCGCCAGCTGGGCCTGCTCCGGCTTGATCTTTTTGGCGTCGATCGTGACCGTCGGGAAGTACTTGTAGCCGACAGCGGAGCAGACCTGCCACTTGGCGTGCTGCGTGCCTTGGCCCAGGACGGCCTCGGCCTCGAGGATGAGGCGTTGGTCGGCCAGGAGCTCGACGATCGGGACCTTGGGGTCGACGATGGCGAACTTCTTGTCCTCGGGCTCGAGGTCGCCGCTGTACACCGTGCACGGGCCTTCCTTGGTGAGGGTGTAGCGCACGACGTACGTCGGCTTGCCGTCGGCGTCCGCCTGGCCGATGAGGTTCAGGGTGGACGGGTCGGTCGGGACGGGGAGCAGGCCGATGCGGTGGGCGATGATCTCGTCGAACAGCGCGGAGGTGTTGTCGTAGAACGTCACCTTGTCGACGGCCAGCTTCGGGACTTCCGACAGCAGGGTGCGGCGCAGGGCGTTGACGAAGTACGGGTGGACGCCGTCCACGACGAGCTTGCACTCGCGGTCGGTGATGTGCTTGATCTCGATTTTCACGGGATGCCTCCGCTCACACGCGGCGGCCGCGGCGGCCGCCCTTCTTGCGGCAGCCGTCATGCGGGATCGGGGTGACGTCCTCGATGCGGCCGACCAGGATGCCGTTGCGGGCCAGGCCACGGATGGCGGCCTGGGCGCCGGGGCCGGGGCTGCGGGCCTTGTTGCCGCCGTAGCCGCGGACGCGGATGTCGACGGTGGTGAAGCCCTTCTCCTTGAGGGCCTCGGCGATGCGCTGCGCAACGCTCATGGCCGCGAACGGGCCGCCCTTGTCCTTGTCGGACTTGACGGCCATGCCGCCGGAGGCCTTGGCGATGGTCTCGGCGCCGGTGGCGTCGGTCACGGTGATCAGGACGTTGTTGTAGCTCGCGAAGATGTGCGCGATGCCCTTCTTGTCGCTCATGCCGTGACCTCCTTGGTGGCGGGCGCCGCCTCAGGGGCGGGCGCCGCGGGGGCCGGGGGCTCGAAGCCGGCGGCCTTGGGGCGCACCGGGTGGTTCTCGTCGGCCAGCGCCTTGGTGGGGTCGATGGCGATGAGCTCCTCCTCGCCGCGGCGGACCACGTACGAGGGGACGGTGACGCGGCGGTCGCCGATCTTGATGCAGCCGTGGCTGATGAACTGCCGGGCCTGCTTCGGGGTGCGGGCGAGGCCCTTCAGGTAGACTTGGCTCTGGAGGCGGCGGTTGAGGATGCGCTCGAGGTCGAGGCCGAGCACGTCGTTCAGGGTCGGCTCCTCGCCGAGGTAGCCTTGGCGCTGCATGCGGGAGATGAGGAGCTGGGCCTCCCGCTGGGCCTGCGTGTCCGCGGGGTTGCGGGTGCGGGCGACGAGCTCACGGGCCTGGCCGCGCATCTCGCGCAGGCGGGTCTGGGCCTTCCAGATCTCGGTCTTGTTCTTGAGGCCGAACTTGGTCTTGACCTCGTTCTCGGCCTTGATGCGGTCGCCCTGCCACGGGTGGCTGGGCGTGTCGAAGTGCTTGCGCTGGAACTTGGGCTGGCCCATCTACTTCTTGCCCCCTTCAGCAGGCTTGGCGGGAGCGCCGGCCTGGCCCTCGACCTTGCGCTGGACGCCGACGGCGGCGCCGAAGCGGCCGTTGTTCTTGGTGCGCTGGCCGCGGGTGGGCAGGCGCTTCTCGTGGCGGTGGCCGCGCCAGCTGCGGATCTTCTTGAGGCGGTTGAGGTCCTCGCGCAGCATGATGGTGATCTCGGGGCCGACCATGTGGCGGTCTTCGCCGGACTCGGGGTCCTTGCGGCGGTTGACCAGCCAGACGGGGAGCGTCTCGGTGAGCTCCGTGATGACCGTGTGCAGCATCGCGATCTCGGCGTCCGAAATGTCGCCGATGCGCTGCTTCGCGTCCAGGCTGGCGTTGCGGGCGACCACGTAGGCCAGCCGCTTGCCGACGCCCGGCACGTAGGCCAGGGCCGTCCCGACGCTCTTCTTGCCGTCCAGGTCCGTGTTCAGGATGCGGACCAAGTGCCGGAAGTCCGGCCCGAATTCCTCTTGCTTGTTCGCCATGGTAGACTCCCCCGGGCCCTCGAAGGGGCCCAGGATCGGTGCCTCCCCCTGCAAAACAGGGGTGTGCAGGCTCGGCCGACACAGGACCCATACTTAAAGATGGGGGCGAGGGCGGGAAGCTTCGGCCAGCTTGCACCCTTTTCCTCCAAGCGTTTATTTCCCGCCTTTTGCCTGGGCGTCGTGTGGTTCGCATGGGCTCCCTGACGAAGTTTTCCAAGTCCGCCGTCGCGGCGGCGGTCGTGCTCCTGCTGCCCCTCGGGGCCGCGGCGTCCCTTCCGGCGGCCCCCGCCGTCGCCCCGCCGACCCTGGACCTCGGCAGCCTGGCCTCCCTGCCGCTTGGCGCCCTCGAGGCCGCGCCGTCCCGGGCGTCGCACGGTCCCTTGTTCGAGAAGAACCTCGGCCAGTGGGACGGGCCGGTGCTCTACCGCTTCCGTGCCCCGGGCTACGACGCCTTCCTCACGGCCGGCGCGCTCGTCACCGTCCTGCACGGCGAGGCTCCCGCGGACCCCCTTGACCCCGCCGCCACCGTGCTCGAGACGGCCATCTTCCTCCGCTTCGAGGGCGCGGACCCTGAGGCCGCCTTCGCCGCGGACGGCCTCGACCCCTACTACACCAACTACTTCGTCGGCGACCCCGCCGCCTGGCGCTCCAGCGTCCCCCACTTCCACCGCGTCACGGTCCACGACCTCTACCCGGGCATCGACCTGGCCTACTACGCCGCCGACGACGGCAGCCTGGAGTACGACTTCATTGTCAACCCCGGCGCCGACCCGTCCGCCATCCGGCTCCGGTTCGAGGGCGCGGACGGCCTCGCGGTGGAGCCCGACGGCAGCCTTGCCCTTGCCACCGGCAGCGGCCCCGTCCGCCACGGCGCGCCCCTCACCGCGCAGGGCTCCCTGCCGGTCGCCAACGCGTACGCCATCCACGCGGACGGCACGGTCGGCTTCACGCCCGGCGCCTACGACCCGACGCGACCCCTCGTCATCGACCCGCTCGTCTACTCGACCTACGTCGGCGGCAGCGGCAACGACTACGGGCGCGGCATCGCCGTGGACGGCTCGGGCAACGCCTACATCGGCGGCTACACCACCTCCACCAACTACCCGACGGTGGCGGGCTCCTACCGCACCTCCCCTTACGGGAGCACCGACGGCTTCGTCACGAAGTTGAACGCGGCGGGCAGCGGCCTCGTTCACTCGACCTACATCGGCGGCAGCAGCTGGGAAGGCGTGATGGGCGTGGCCATCGACGGCTCGGGCAGCGTCTACGCCACTGGCTACACGCAGTCCGACGATTACCCGACCACCATCGGCGCCTACCGCAACACCCCGGACGCCAACGGCGGCGACGTCTTCATCACGAAGGTCAACGCGGCGGGCACGGGCCTCCCCTACTCCACCTACTTCGGGGACGACTGGGGGACCGACCAGGCCGGCGCCATCGCCGTCGACGCTTCGGGCAACGCCTACATCACGGGCACTTCGGGCGGTTACTTCCCCACCACGCCCGGGGCGTACCGCACCGGCGGGGTCAGCGAGGAGTTCGTCACGAAGATGAACCCCACCGGCACCGCCCTCGTCTACTCCACCCTCCTTGGCTACAGCGGGTGCTCCGGCTGCGGCAACAGCATCGCCCTCGACGGTTCGGGCAACGCCTACGTCACCGGCCAGGTGACCGACTTCTCGTCCTTCCCCGTCACGGCGGGCGCCTACGACACGACCCACAACGGCGGCTACGAAGCCTACGTCGTCAAGCTCAACGCCGCGGGCAGCGGGGTCGCCTACTCCACGTACGTCGGCGGGAGCGGCTACGACTATCCGCAGGACATCGCGGTGGATTCCTCGGGCAATGCCTACGTGACGGGCTACACCAGCTCGACCAACTTCCCCGTGACCGGCGGGGCGCTCCAGGGCACCAAGTCGGGCGGCTACGACACCTTCGTCCTGCGCCTCAACGCCGCCGGCAACGGCCTCGGCTACTCCACCTACATGGGCGGAAGCTCGGACGACGAGGCGCACAGCATCGCGGTGGACGGCAGCGGCTACGCCTACGTGACGGGCTCCGCCAAGTCGTCGGACTTCCCCACTTACGGGTCGTACCAGTCCTTCGGCGGCGGCTACTCCGACGTCTTCATCGCCAAGGTGACCGGCACGGGCACCCTCGCCTATTCCACCTACCTGGGCGGCAACGTCTACAACGAATACGGCTACGGCGTCGCGGTGGACGGCTCCGGCAACGCCTACATGGCAGGCTACGTGGACGGCGGCACCTTCCCCACCACCGCCGGCGCCTACCAGACCACGCGGCCCGGCGGCGCGGACGCGGTCGTCGCCAAGGTGAGCGCCCCCACCGTGCCCGGCACCCCGACCGGCCTCCTGGGCTCCTGCGGCTCGCCGCACGGCACGGCCCTCTCCTGGACCGCGCCCGGCAACGGCGGCTCCTCCATCACCTCCTACCGGGTCTACCGCAGCCCGGACGGCGTGAGCTTCGCCCAGGTCGGAACCTCCGTTACCACCTTCTACACCGACGTCCCAACCTACCAGACGTCGGCCTTGACCTACCGCGTGTCGGCCGTCAACTCGCTCGGCGAAGGCGCCGTCTCCGCCACCGTCGCACGCAGCCCGTGCGACCTGCAGTCGCCGGCCGTCCCCTACACGACGACGCTGCCTTGGACCGGCACGCCGCCCACCCTCGACGGGCAGTCATGGCAGGACCCCTACAGCGGCCTCCGGGCGGACGTCCGCTACACCGTGGGCAGCAGCAGCGGCGGGAGCGACTACGTCGCCTCGACCCTCATGCCGGTGCAGCCCACCGACGGCCAGACGGCCGCCTGGACGCCGTCGTGGACCCTCACGACCCTCTCCCAAGGCCGCAACTACGTCAACGTGGACGCCGCCGACCGCGCGGGCAACCACGGCATCGCCAACGCGGCGTGGGTCGTCCAGTACGACACTTTGACGCCCACCGTGAGCGGCGCCACCCCGATCGACACGGCCTGGACCAACCTCAACCCCACTTTGAGCGGCGTCTGCTTCCTCGACACCTTCAGCGGCCTCGCCAACACCGTCCGCTACTGGGTGGGCAGCAGCGCAGGCGGCTCGGACTACCTCGCCGCAACGGCCCTGCCGACCCAGCCGTTCAGCGGCCAGCAGACCAGCTGGTGCCCGTCGTTCCAGGCCTCGGCCGCCGCGCTGCACCAAGGGGACAACCACGTCACCCTCGAAACCAAGGACCGGGTCGGCAACACCGCCACGGTGCAGGCCTTCCGCATCCGCTACGACAACCAGGCGGAGACCGTGACCGGCCTGACGGCGCTTGCCAACGCGGGCGGGGCCGCCCTGCCGGCCTCGACGTGGCAGACCGACGCCACGCCCCGCTTCGAGTGGACCGCCTCCACGCCCGGCACGAGCCCCTTCGCGGGCTACAGCCGGAACCTGGGCACCTCCTCCAGCGCCGTCCCGGACAGCATCGTGGACACCACCGACACTTTCTACGAGCCTGGCACCCGCACCGACGGCACCTGGTACTTCACGGTGCGCGCCAAGGACGCGGCGGGCAACCTCGGCCCCGTCGCGGGCCCCTTCGTGCTCAAGGTGGACGCCACCGCGCCCACCCTGCCGACGGTCTGGTCCAGCACCCACCCCAGCCCGGCGGCCTACCATCCCAGCGCCTCGCCGGTGCTCCACTGGTCCGCCAGCGACGCCACCTCGGGCATCGACGGCTACAGCTACGACCTGGTGACGGGCACGAGCCCGCCGGCCTTGGACACGGTGAAGGACGTGGAGGAGACCACCACCAGCGCCAGCTACCCCGGCCTGGGGACCTTCGGCACCTGGACCTTCCGGGTCCGCGCCGTGGACAACACCGGCAACTGGGGCCCCGTGCAGAGCTTCGCGGTGAACATCGACGCGATCGCGCCCGACATCGTCGCCTACGAGCCCACCGGCACCGTCGCCGTGGACACCAACGTGCTGGCCACCGCCCGCCCCACCTTGATCGTCGAGTTCGGCGACGAGGACGGCGGCGCCGACACCGGCTCCCCCGCGCTGACCCCCATCGTCCTTGCCACGGCGCTCCTGCTGGTGGACGGCGTGGACATCCGCAGCGACTGGGCCCCCGCGTGCGCCAAGCTGAGTCCCCTGTGCGTGTTCACCCTCAGCGACACCCTGCTGGCCTACCAACCCATCCTGTGGACGCCGGGCGTGCACCAGATCCACTTCGAGGTCCGCGACGCCGCGGGCAACCTGCGCGCCCTCGACTGGTCCTGGGCGTTCGAGGACGACTCCGCCCCCGCCCCTGCCCTCCCCGGCCCGGGGCCGGTCTGAGGGCCGGTTGGGAGGGAAGATTCGACAAGGTTTCGCAAAAACTGATAACGTGACGCCCGCCTGCCGCGCCTATGCGTGGCTGGTTGCGTGGACGCAAGGCGTCCGGAACGAAGGGCTTGCTGGCGATCCTCCTGTGCGTCGCGCTGGCCGTCCCCGCCTCCCTGGGCGGCGGCGTCACGACCCTCACGCCCAGCACCACCCAAGTGACCGGCACGGTCTCGCAGACATGGGCCTCCGCGGACGAGGCGCTGCGCCAGGCCGGCATCCCGCTCGGCCTGCCCGACACCCTCACCAGCCTGCGCGCCAACGCGCTGGCGGCGATGCTGGACGAGCGGCTGGAGACGTACAAGCAGCAGCTCTACTCGGGCATCCTCCCCTTGGTGGACTTCGACGACGTGCCCCTGGAGGACATCGGCTTCCAGGAGGGCCCCCTGCCGACGCGCGCGTTCTACCATACCTCCAGCATGGAGGACGTGGAGACCCGCATCGAAGGCAGCACCGGCGGCATCGGCGCCGCCTCCACCTCGTCGGCCAGCCTGACCGACCCGGCGACCCGCGAGCGGCTCAACGAGCTCTACCGGGCCGGCCTTGCCGCCGTCCCTGAGGTCGCCTTGCGGCCCCTCCAGAGCGCCGCCGAGAACGCAAGCGCCCGGATGGCGGCCCTCAAGCAGCTCGTCGGCCCCGTCGCGCTCCCCCAGGTCCAAGCCAGCGCGACCACCCTTGGCGCGCTGCTGTTCTCCGACGACTTCAACGACAACAGCCTCGCCCCCACGAAGTGGACCGTCATCAACGCGGGCTACGGCGTGGCGGAGACCAGCGCCCGGCTCCAGATGTCCGTCCGCGAGACGCAGGAGACCCAGGCCTACGTCCGCAGCACCCTCATCCCGCAGGCGTTCTCCTCCAGCACCGGCGTCGACGCCACCGTCCAGATGGCGCGCAACGTGGCCGGCGGCGCCTGGGTCGCCAAGCCCTCCTTCACCCTGGTGCGCTCCGACGACAGCGCCAAGTGGGTCCGCCTCGGCTTCGAGCCGTTCAACAACCGCATCCAGCTGACCGACAGCGCCGGCACCTCGACGACGCTGGTGTTCAACAACGGCGGCACCACCTCCCACGCCTTCCGCCTCACGGTGCTCGGCAGCGAGTACACGGCCGCCGTGGACGCCTCCTCGACGACGGTGACGACCTCGCTGTTCTCGGGGGCGCCCGGCGTCCGCGTCGAGTTCACGGACACCACCGCCGGCTCCTCGGTCGGCGCCTGGGAGACGAGCGTCCGCGACGACCTCTACGTCTACGAGGCCCACACCGGCGGCAGCACCGGCGACTCCTACGAGCCCGACAACGGCTTCTCCGAGTACGTCGCGCTCTCCCCGACCACCTCGCTGCAGAGCCAGGCGCACAGCCTCCAGCCCGCGGGGGACGAGGACTACTACCGCTTCTACGCCACCTCGTCGAACACCTACACCTTCTACGCGACCGGCCTCACGGACACCTTCGCGCACCTCTACGACAGCAGCCACGCGCAGCAGGCGGCCGACGACGACAGCGGCGACGGCAACAACTTCCGCCTCTCCTACACCCCCGCCGTCACGGGCTACCACTTCCTGCGCGTGCGCGGCTACTCCGGCTCGACCGCGGGCGACTACACCCTGTACTACACGATGAACGTCCCCAACGGCGCGCCCGCCGCCCCGTCCGCGCCCACCGGCGTCGCCATCGCGCTCCCCGCCACGTCGTACACCTACTCGACCAGCGCCACCGACCCCGAGGGCGACAACGTGCGCTACATGTTCGACTGGGGCGACGGCGCGACCACCTGGACCTCGTTCGCCACCAGCGGCTCCACCCTGTCCGCGACCCACTCCTGGGCCTTCGGCGGCACCTACTACGTCTACGTCATGGCAGAGGACGTCGGCGGCGGCGCGAGCGGCTGGAGCCCCTACAAGGCCGTCACCGTCTCGGCCTCCAACGGCGCCCCGGCCACGCCCAGCGTGCCCTCCGGGCCCACGCTGGGGCAGACGGAGGCGCCCTACACCTTCGCCGCGGCCGCCACCGACCCGGACGGCGACAGCCTGGCCTACGAGTTCGACTGGGGCGACGGCACCACCAGCCGCACCGCCACGGCCCCGTCCGGCGCCACCGTGAACGCGGCGCACACCTGGGCCTCGGCGGCGCGCTTCTCGGTCCGGGTCCGCGCCATCGACGGCGGCGACCTTGCCAGCGGCTGGTCGCCCCGCGCCGACATCACCATCGAGGTCCCGGCCGTTCCCCTGCCGGAGCTGGAGGAAGGCTTCGAGGGGGCGCTCGACGGCTGGGTGCTCGACGGCCTCTGGGACCAGACGGGCCGCCGCGCCGACGTGGGCGCCAAGTCCCTCTGGTACGGCAAGGAGCCGGAGGGCACCTACGCGACCGGCGCCCAGACCGTCGGCAGCGCCGTGAGCCCGGTCTTCACGGTCCCCGCCTCGGACCCGTACCTGGTCTTCGACTCGTGGTACCAGACCGAGCCCGGCCGCTCCTACGACGCCAAGACGGTGAGCATCCTGTCCGCGACCGGCGTGCCCCTCCAGACCTTCGCGCCCCTGTCCCACCCGGCCCAGCAGTGGGAGAGCCGCGGCTACTCGCTGGCCAACCAGGCCGGGCAGGACGTCCGCATCCAGTTCCACTTCGACAGCGGGGACGCCAACCACAACGACTACGAGGGCTGGTACCTCGACAACGTGCGCGTGGTCGGGGACGACACGCCCGACGAGGAGCTGTCGCCCGAGGCGGACACCTTCACCGAGATCACCTCGGAGTTCGTCCACGACGTGGCCGCGGGCCAGTCCTGGTCGAGCTACAGCCTGGACGACGAGGAGCGCAACACGGAGCACCTCGCGCGCGGCGCCAACGACCGCATGACGAAGTACTTCGAGTACCACGCCCAGGCCCACGAAGGAGTCTCCCAGGCATGGCTCTCGGTGCTGGCGAAGTCCTCCGGCTGCACCGCGGACACGACCTACTCGCACACGCTGGCCGTCAACGGCGTGCCCATCCTGGACTTCGAGCCGTGCTCCTGGAGCAGCACCGCGCACGAGTCGCTCGGCTTCGAGATCCCCGTCAACTACCTCCAGGAGGGGCGCAACTCGTTCACCATCACCGACCGCAACCTCGGCGCCCGCGGCCTGTTCCTCGGCACGGACACCCACTACCCTGGCGCGGACTCGGACATCGTCGTCAACAACGGCGCCGACAACCCGGGCGAGCTCATGTGGACCCTCTGGGTGGACCGCAACCGCGACGACTACGACATGATGTACCGCACCATCACGTACCGCCAGGTGGACAACGAAGGGATGGTGACCGACCTGCACGGCTACGAGGCCTTCGTCTACCTCTCCCCGGAGGAGATGGACACGCTCTACATCAAGAAGCGCGAGGAGCCCGACGGCAGCAGCACGACCCTCTGGTCCGACGTGGTGTGGCAGAAGAACGCCCTGTTCAACACGGCCAACCAGGTCCCCGGCTGGACCCACAAGGTGTTCGACCAGAACACCGAGTCGGCGCCGGCCACGGGCAGCTACTACAGCTACTTCCGCACCAACTGGGAGTCGAAGTCCGACGTCGCGGGCGCCCAGCCGGAGCGCGGCCGCTACATGAGCCTCGTCCCGTGCGCGCCCTTCTCGGCGGAGGACAAGAAGACCGACGCCTCGGGCAAGGGCAAGCAGAACCCGCCCGCGCAGGGCAAGGCCACCGCTGACAGCAACGGCTGGGCCATCAACCTGAAGGCGGAGGCCTACTACCGCACCCACCAGACCAAGTCGTACAGCCACAAGTTCTGGGACCCGAACGACGACCACAAGCACCAGGAGGTCGGCGCGGGCCTGCACCTGCTGGACATCGACGAGCGCGTGGCCGCCTTCGCGGAAGGGATGGACATCGGGCTTGCCGTCTCAGACTGGGTCGCGGACTTCATCAAGTCCAAGACCGTGAAGGAGTGGCTCGTCAAGTCGCTCAAGATCGGCCTCAGCGGCGACATCGCCTCCTACGTCCTCGGCTTCGCGCAAAGCGGCGACATCGCCAGCGTCGGGCTGCAGGAGAAGGACTACGGCGGCTCCTCGGCCTACACCTCGCTTCCGGTGACGGTGTTGAGCGTGGTGCCCCCGGTCGTCGGCTGGAGCCTGCCCATCGACGTGCAGGTCCCCGTCCACCTGCTGCCCGACATCGGCGACCACACCTGGAGCAAGACCTTCTTCGAGCATGACTTCTGAGCGCCGGGCGGCATTGCTGGTCCTGCTGGTGCTGCCGCTCCTGGCCGGCTGCCTCGCCACGGGGCCGTCCGCGCCGCCGCCGTTCCCGAAGACCGGCGAGGTCCCGGTCCCCGTCTGGGTCCCAGGCCAGTCGTGGTCCTACCTGCTCGACGACGGCTCCTGGTCCAACTGGACCGTCGAGGCGGCCGAGGCCCGGCGCGGCTTCGAGGCGTACCGCGTCCGGTTCGACAACTCCCGGCCGGAGCCCGCCTACGGGGGCCGCCGGGAGGTGGCGTGGTTCGACGCGGCGACCCTCGGCCGCATCGAGGACCAAGGCGTCCTGCGCAGCTGGTCCGACTGTCCCCAGGGCCAGGTCTTCCCGCTCGTGAACCGCTCCTACACCTGCACCCTGACCTCGAGCAACGGCTACACCCAGGCCATCCCGTCGAACTCCACCGTCGGCGGCTGGAGCCTTGTCGCGACGCCGGCGGGCGCCTTCGCCGCCGTCGAGACCTGGGTGAGGACGCCGAACGGGGCCACGCTGCAGCACGCCTGGTACAGCCCGCAGGCGGGCAACCACGTCCGGCGCGTCAACTACGCCGGCGAGGCCCAGGTGCTGGCGGCCTGGAGCGTCCCGGACGCCGCTACGTGAGGCTCCCAGGCCCCGGCACCACGGGCAGCGAACTCGGCAGCGGGCTCGGGAGCGCCGCCACCTGCGTCCAGCCCCACTGCGACACGAGCGTGTTGCCCGCCGTGTCCGTGAGCGAGATGTGCACCGTGTGCTGCCCCGGGAGCCAAGGCAGGAGCGGCTGCCAGGCGACGCCGGAGGAGGTCAACGTGAAGGAGCACGGGACGTTGGGCTGCGCGGGGGCGCAGAACCCGGCCCAGTCGGCGCGGACGTCGCGGCCGTCCACCAGGAACTGCACGCTCGCAGGGTTCACCACGGTCTTGGAGGGCGATGGGTCAAGCCCCAGGTCTTCGTCGGCGTAGCCGACCACGACGGGGGCGTACACTGCCGCCGTCGTGGTGCCCGGGGTGGGCGACCGCGAGGTGATGACCGGGGCCACGGTGTCCACGCCGAAGGTGAAGGTGCGCACGGGCCCCCAGTTGCCCAGGTTGTCCACGGCGCGGACCCGGAAGGTGTACTCCGCGAACGGCCCGAGGGACGCGAAGGTGTCCGTCGTGGTGGTCTCCTCGACGTCCATCACCGTGTCCAAGGCGGGCGGGCTCGTGCCCGTCACCAGGTCGTAGCTGTAGCCGTCGATGCCGCTGTGGGCGTCGGTGGCGCCCCAGTTGACGGTGAAGGTGGTGGCCGGCGAGAAGACGCCCGCGGCGTGCGTCGGGGAGGAGACGGTCGGCTGCGAGGGGGCCGTGACGTCCACCTTCACGGCATAGTTCACGACGCTTCCCCACAGGCCCACGTTGTCGCGGGGCTTGATGCGGAAGGTGTGCGTGCCCGAGGCAAGGCCGGTGTAGGTCTTGGTCAGGATGGTCTCCTCGACGTCCTTGGTGCTGTCCAAGGCGGGCGGGGTGGCGGACGTCACCAGGTCGAGGCTGAAGCCGTCGATGCCGCTGTGGTTGTCGGTGGCGTTCCACACGAAGGTGGCCGTCGTCGCCGTGGACCAGGCCGCGGAGTCCGGATGGGTCGGGCTGAGGACCGCGGTGAGGGCGGGCGCCGTGCCGTCCACGTTGACGGTGTAGCTGGAGGCGGGGCCCCAGTTGCCCGCCTTGTCCACGGCCTTGACGCGGAAGATGTAGGTCCCCGTGGCGACGCCGGAGTAGGCCTTGCCTGCGGTGGAGGAGTCCTGCACGTCGTCGAGCGGCGGGAAGGTGGAGGTGACGAGGTCGTAGCTGTAGCCCTTGACCGCCGTGTTGTCGGTGGCGCTCCACGACATCGTGACCGAAGCCCCGCCGTAGGCCGTCTGGACCGGGTGGGTCGAGCTGGAGACGGTGGGCGCCGACGGCGGCGTCAGGTCGTCCGTGAAGGCGGTGAGGACGCCGTTGCCCAAGGCCGGGGGGCTGGCCTGGTAGGCGCCGGCGATGGTCGGATAGCCCACGTTGTTGGCGTAGCCCGCGACGAAGACCATGCCGTTGACGACGTCGATGCCTTGGGCCGAGTCGACGTAGTCCCCCGCCATGTGGGTCGAGTAGGCGAGGGCGCTGCCCGCCGCGTTGAACAGGGCGAAGAACGAGTCCTTGCACTCGTGCTCATAGTAGCAGTAGCCGCCGCCCCAGTCGAAGGCGTTGGCGCTGACCGGCATGAGCCAGCCGTAGCCGGCCACGTAGGCGTTCCCCGAGGCGTCCACGTCGATGGCGTAGGCCGCGTCGTCCTGCGACCCGTCGCTGGCGAAATAGGTCGAGTAGACGATGGCGCTGGCGGTGGGGTTCAGCTTCGTGACGAAGACGTCGTAGCCGTAGTCGTCCCAGCCGGGCTCGGTGCGGTAGGCGCCGGCCGTGATAGGGAAGTTGTTTGAGCCGGTGTAGCCCGTCACGTAGGCGTTGTTGGAGCCGTCGAGCGCGATGGCCGTGCCGGTGTCGCTGTCGGTGCCGCCAAGGTAGGTCGAGTACACGAGGCCATTGCCCGCGGCGTTGAGCTTGGTGACGAAGGCCTCGTACCAGGTGGACGCCTGGGAGCCTTGGACGACGCCGGCGGTCACGGGGAAGTTGGCCGAGTCGGTGTAGCCCGTGATGTACACGTTGCCAGAGCCGTCGAGGGCGACCCCGTAGGCGAAGTCCGACCCGGCGCCGCCCAGGTAGGTCGAGTAGGCCAAGGCGCCCGCGGAGGTGAACTTGAGGGCGAAGGCGTCGTAGCCCCCCACCGCCGTCGTGCGGTAGGCCCCCGCCGTCGTGGGGAAGGTGCCGCCGGTGGTGTGGCCCACGACGTAGGCGTTGCCGCTGCCGTCCACCTGGATGTCGCTGCCCTCGTGCTGCCCGGAGTTGCCAAGCCGCGCGCTGAACAGCAGCGAGTTGCCCGCCGGGCCCAGCTTGGCGTAGAACGCCTCCCGGGTGTACATGTAGGGGTCGTTGAACCAGCCGACCTGCGGGTAGTCGATCGACTCCGTGACGCCGGTGATGTGGAGGTTGCCGGAGCCGTCGAGCGCGATGGCCGCGCCCTCGTCCACGTCCCCTCCCCCAAGGTAGGTGGAGAAGCCCAGCGAGCCCCCGGCGGGGTTCATCTTGGTGACGGCCACGTCGGAGCCGCCGTTGGCGACCGTGTCGTACGCGCCGGCCGTGGTCGGGAAATTGGTGGAGCTGGTCGTGCTCACCACGAAGGCGTTGCCCGAGGCGTCGCCCACGACGTCCTCGCCGTAGTCCCAGCCGCTGCCGCCGAGGTAGGTCGAGTAGTAGGCGACGTAAGGGTCGATCACGAGCGGCTTGGAGCGGTCGTAAGCGCCCATGTCGAAGGCGGTCCCGAGCGCGTCCAGCCGGTAGGCGCTGGCGACCGGGACGCGCCCGTCGGCGCCGTCCTCCTGGTAGGCGACCGGGGGCGATTTGCGGACCTCGCCAAGGGGCGTGACGGCCGCAAGCGAGCCGTCGGCGCCGAGGCGCACGTCGAGTGCGCCCTCGAAGCGCATCCGGATGACGGACGGGTCGGCGCCGGGCTGGACGACGAAGTCGTACTCCAGGTCCCCGTCGGGCGTCCCGTAGGCCACGAGGTCGATGCCGGGGTAGAGGTCGTGGTAGGTGACGCGGCGGAAGTGCGGCACGTCCGTTGCCCAGCGGGCGGGGTCGTCGCCGACGAAGTAGTTCGTGACGAAGCCGGTCGGCGCCTCCGCCGTCACGCGGGCCTCAGGGTCGGCGCCCTCGAAGCGCTGGAAGATGGCGTAGCCCTGGAGAGCGGGCAGGGTCGCGCCGGAGGCGGGGGCAGACGCGGGGGCTGGGGCGGGGGCGGGGGCGCGCAGGACCATGGCGAACATGGCGGGCGCCAGGAACACCTCGTAGCCGGAGGCGTGGGCCCGGTAGAGGGCGGCCGCGTCCCATTGGCCCAGGTTCGCCTCGAAGGCGAGCGGCGAGTCCGCGACGGCTGGCAGAAGCAGCGCGCCGGACGACGGAGCCAGCCGTCCGGGAAGCTGGACCGGCAACGCGCCGACAGGGACGAAACCGGGAGCCGACAGGAGGGCGCACAAGGCAAGGCAAAGCACGGCAGAAGCGTTCATTCCGACACCACGGCCCACGCGGGCAGCCGGACGAGGAAAGGGACGGGCGATAACGTTTGGGGGGAGACCGTCCCGCGAAGCAAGCACCGCGCGACCTTGCCACGAGGATGCGCCGCCAGTTTGCGGACAGGACTCACCGCCCCACATCATTTTATACCCCCCCTTCCTCGCCGCGAATAGCGACTTCGCCAGACGCCGCCGGGCTCTGCTTTATGCACCCCACCGCGCCGGTCCCGTCCGACCCTGTCGGACCCCCTTGGACCGTCGCCAGGCGTCACGGCGGAACCGTCACCTCCGTCCCGCGCGATAGGGCCCTCGGGCACCCGCTCGGACACCAGGACCGGACGGCAACAAGGGGTTGCCTGAAGGACCGCACAGAAGGTACGAAACATGGGAAAACGCTCTCACCCGCGCCAGGGCTCGATGGGATTCTACCCCCGCAAGCGCGCCCGCAGCAACGTCCCCCACGTCAAGGCGTGGGCGGATGACACCAGCGGCTCCCCCAAGCTGCAGGGCTTCGCCGGCTACAAGGCCGGCATGACCCATGCGCTTGTGGTGGACTACCGCCCCGCCAGCGACACCTCCGGCCAGGAAGTGCGCATGCCGGTCACCGTCATCGAGACGCCCCCGATGGCCATCGCGGCCGTCCGCGTCTACGAGAACACCCCCTACGGCATCAAGACCCTCACCGAGGTCTGGGCCGACAAGGTGGACGAGCGCCTGGGCGACCGCCTGCCGCTCGGCAAGCAGGCCGACGCGCCCGCCAAGTGGAAGCTCGTGGCCGAGGCGAACGTCGCCGACATCCGCGTGCTGGCCCACACCCAGCCCGTCGAGGTCACCGGCGTCGACCACAAGATTCCCGAGCTCATGGAGATCCGCGTCGGCGGCGGCGACTTGAAGGCCCGCCTCGAGTTCGCCAAGGGCCTCCTGGGCAAGGTCGTGAGCGTCGCGGACGCCCTGAAGACCGGCCAGATGATGGACACGCTCGCCATCACCAAGGGCTACGGCTTCGAGTCGCGCGTCGTGCGCTTCCACACCAAGCTGCTGTCCCACAAGAACAGCAAGCACCGCCGCATGATCGGCACCCAGGGCGCCTGGCACCCCAACTGGGTCCAGAGCACGGTCCCGAACGACGGCCAGCGCGGCTTCCACCAGCGCACCGAGTACAACAAGCGCATCCTCAAGGTGGGCGCCGACGGCGCCGAGGTCACCCCCGCCGGCGGCTTCCCGCACTACGGCGTCGTCCGGAACGAGTACCTGCTGGTCCACGGCTCCATCCCGGGCCCCGCCAAGCGCCTCATCCGGATGCGCGACGCGGTCCGCTACAACCGCGGCATCGAGGTCCAGACGCCCGACATCCGTTACATCAGCACCTCCAGCAAGCAGGGGGCCTAACGCATGGTCAACGTCTACAACAAGGAAGGCAAGGCCGCCGGCCACGCCGACCTGCCCGCCGTCTTCAGCACCCCGCTCCGGACCGACCTGATCCGCAAGGCCGTCAAGGTCGCGCGCGCCAACCGCCGCCAGCGCTACGGCGCCATGCCGGTGGCCGGCGAGCGCCCCTCGGTCGAGTGGCCCGGCAAGGGCAAGGGCATGGCGCGCACCCCGCGCAAGAAGCAGGCCAGCGACGCCGCCTTCGTGCCCAACGCGTTCAAGGGCCGCCGCGCCCACCCGCCCGAGTCCCGCCACTTCTGGACCCTGCGCATCCCGCGCCAGGAGCGCCAGTTGGCGATCGCCTCGGCCATCGCGGCCACCGCCAACGGCGAGGCCGTCCGCGCCCGCGGCCACAAGGTCGACGCCAAGCTCGCGTTCCCCGTGATCGTGTCGGACGACGCCTTCACGGCCGCCAAGACCGCCGAGGTCGCCGACTTCCTCGCGAAGATCGGCCTCGGCGCCGACCTGGAGCGCGCCAAGACCGGCGTGCACGTCCGGGCCGGCATGGGCAAGCTGCGCGGCCGCCGCTACCGCACCCCGAAGTCGGTCCTCATCGTGACCGCCGACGGCAAGGCGGACGCGGCCCGCAACCTGGCCGGCGTCGACGTGGTCTCCGCGAAGGACCTGTCGGCCGAGCACCTGGCCCCCGGCGGCGACGCCGGCCGCCTCACGGTCTACACCCAAGGGGCCCTCGCGGCCCTGAAGGAGGCCTACGCATGAGCCCCGCCCCCCACGAGGTCCTCCTGCACCCGATGGTGACGGAGAAGACCATGATGCTGATGGACCGCAACAACTCGCTCGAGTTCCTGGTCCGCCGCACCGCGACCAAGCCGCAGATCAAGGCGGCCGTCGAGGAGCTGTTCTCCTGCCAGGTGGACGAGGTCAACACCCGCATCACCAAGGACGGCAAGCGCGCCGTCGTCAAGTTCGGCGGCGAGACTTCTGCCGAGGACATCGGCATGCGCATCGGGGTGTTCTGATGGGAAAGCGCATCCTGACGCGGCGCCGCGGCGCGGCCGCCCCGCGCATGTTGAGCCCGTCGCACCTGCACAAGGGCAACATCAGCTACCCCGTCAAGTGGACCGGCAAGGCGACCGTCATGGGCATCGAGCACATGCCGGGCCGCACCGCCATCCTGGCCCGCCTCAAGACCGAGGAGGGCAACGAGCTGCTGCACATCGCCTCCGAGGGCATGTCGATCGGCCAGGTCGTCGCGTTCACCGACACGACGCAGATCCAGCCGGGCAACGTGACCATCGTCAGCAAAATCCCTGAGGGCACCCCGATCTACAACATCGAGGGCCGCCCCAACGACGGCGGCAAGTTCGTCCGCACCGCCGGCACCGCGGCCGAGGTCGTCTCCCATGACGCGGAGCGGACCATCGTCCGGATGCCGTCCGGCAAGTTCCGCAACGTCCACCCGCTTGCCCGGGCCACCATCGGCCTGGTCGCGGGCGGCGGCCGCGGCGACAAGCCGTTCCTGAAGGCAGGCAAGGTCTACCATCACATGAAGGCCCGCGGCCAGCGCTGGCCCCGCGTCCGTGGTGTGGCCATGAACCCCGTCGACCACCCCCACGGTGGCGGCGCCCACAACTTCCGCGGCGGGCAGACCTCGGTCGCCCGCGGCGCACCCCCCGGCCGCAAGGTCGGCAAGATCGCACCCAGCCGCACCGGCATGAGGAGGTAATCCAATGGCAAAGCGCATCATCAACAACCCGGGCGCCGCCCGCCGCAAGCTCCGCAAGGCGAAGGCGGTCATCGAGACCCGCGCCAAGAAGGAGTTCAGCTACCGCGGCAAGACCCTGGAGGAGCTCCAGGCCATGCCCATGGGCGAGCTCTTGCCCCTGCTGCCGTCGCGCACCCGCCGCCTGTACACCCGCGGCGTCAAGGCGGAGGAGCTCAAGTTCCTCCAGAAGGTCGCCGACGCCAAGCCGGGCGAGGTCATCCGCACCCACTACCGGCACATGGGCATCCTGCCCCGCTTCGTGGGCAAGATCATCCAGGTCCACAATGGCAAGGAGTTCCTCAACGTGACCGTCCAGCCCGAGATGATCGGCCACCGCCTCGGCGAGTTCGCCATCACCACCAAGGCCTGCGTCCACTCGGGCGTCGGCGTCGGTGCAACGCGCGGCAGCAAGCACGTCCCCCTGAAGTGAGGTCGAAAGAATGGCAACCTACTACAGCACCGTTCCCGCCGACCCCGCCCAGACCGCCCGCGCCTACGGCCGCGACCTCGACTGCTCCCCCAAGAGCGGCCGCAACGTCGCCCGCGCCATCAAGGGCATGCCGGTCGGCCGCGCCAAGGAGTTCCTGGCCAGCGTCACCCGCCTCGAGACCCCGGTCCCCTTCAAGGTCCGCAACCGCAAGATCCACCACCGCCGCGGCGAGGGCTTCGGCCCTGGCAAGTGGCCGGTGGGCGTCACCAAGCGGTTCCTCAAGGTCCTGGAGTCCGCCGAGGCCAACGCCGAGTACAAGGGGCTCGACAAGGAGCGCCTCGTCATCACCCACGCCACGGCTTACCAGGGCACCGTCATCCAGGCCTACACGCCCCGTGCGATGGGCCGCGCGACCCCCCACTACAACCGCATGTGCAACTTCGAGGTCATCGTGACCCAGTTGGAGGAGACCACCGAGGACGCCGCCGCCAAGGCGACGACCCCCAAGGGCTCCCGCCCCGCCAAGAAGGCGGCGGCCAAGAAGACCGCGAAGAAGAAGGAGGCCTGACCATGGCCGTCGAACGCAAGTTCATCAAGGAATCCGTCAACCGCCTGCTCGTCAAGGACTTCGTCAAGAAGGAGACCGAGCGCGCCGGCTACGGCGGCATGGAGATCCAGCGCACCCCGCTCGGCACCCGCGTCAACATCGTCGCGGAACGCCCCGGCATGGTCATCGGCCGCCGCGGCGCCACCATCAACGAGCTGACCTCCAAGCTGCACAGCAAGTACGGCATCGAGAACCCCCAGATCTCGGTCGAGGAGCCCAACTACAACCCGGGCCTCAACGCCCAGATCATGGCCATCAAGGTCGCCGAGTCGCTCGAGCGCGGCTGGCACTTCCGCCGCGTCGGCCACTCCACGGTCCAGCGCGTCATGGCCTCGGGCGCCCAAGGCGTCATCGTCGAGATCGCCGGCAAGCTCACGGGCCAGCGCAAGCGCCGCGAGAAGTTCATCGCCGGCCACGTCAAGTACTGCGGCGAGACGGCCCTCACCCTGATGGACGTCGGCTACGCCCAGTGCAAGAAGAAGCTCGGCGTCATCGGCTGCACGGTCCGCATCATGAAGAAGGACGCCGTCCTGCCCGACACCGTCAAGCTGTTCGCGCCGGGCGAGAAGGACGCCCTGCAGGCCGCCGCCAAGGCGCGCGCCGCCCAGGCGGCCGCCGGCGTCCAGACCGTCGCGCCCGACATGGCTGGCGCCCAGGCGGGCCAGGCGACCCCGGCCCAGCCGGCCGGCGCGCCGCCCGCCGCCGCGCCGACGGGCCCCCGCGAGCCGGCGCCGAGCACCGGCCCTGCCGCCGTGCCCGGCCGCCGCGAGCGCAAGTCGTTCACCGTCGGAGGGAACCAGTAATGCTCAAGGCCCAGGAAGTCCGCGCCATGAACCGCGAGGACCGCAAGACCCGCCTCGTCGAGCTCCACCGCGAGCTCATGCAGGAGCGCGGCGTCCAGGCCATGGGCGGCTCCACGCCCAACCCCGGCAAGATCCGCACCCTGCGCCGCGAGATCGCCCGCATCCTCACCATCCAGAACGAGGACCGCCACGGCATCGTCCGCGGCGAGGCGGCGGCGACCCCGGCCAAGGGCAAGAAGGAGTCCAAGAAGTGATCTGCGACACCTGCGGTCTCCCCAAGGAGATCTGTGTCTGCGAGGACATCGCCCGGGAGCAGCAGGAAATCCGCATCTCGACGGACTCCCGCCGCTACGGCAAGAAGATGACCATCGTGGACGGCATCCAGGACGCCAGCATCTCGCTCGACAACCTCCTCTCGACCCTGAAGTCGAAGTGCGCCTGCGGGGGCACCATCAAGGAGGGCGCCATCGAGCTGCAAGGCGACCACGCCAAGCGGGTCCAGAAAGTCCTCGAGGACTTGGGCTACAAGGCCCGGGTCGAGTAAGCTCCATCCTCTCCCTTTCCTCCTTCCTTTTCTGCGCCGCCGCCGTGGCCGGGCCGTTCCATGAAACGCACCATCCCCCGCCTCCAGGGCGCCGCCCGCGCTGTTGCCCGCGGCGAGCTGGTCGGCCTCGCGGCGCGCGTCGTGCAGTGCACCGACCCCGGCCTCGTCGGCCTGTCGGGCGTGGTGGTGGACGAGACGCTCCGGACCCTCGTCGTGCGCCGGCCGGACGGCAGGGAGGCCCGGATCGGCAAGCGCGGCTGCCACTTCGAGCTCTCCACCAAGGACTGGACCGTGGTCGTGGACGGCGGCGCCATCGAGTTCCGGCCCGAGGACAGGACCAAGAAGGTGAAGTGATGCGCCTGGCCGGCCCGTTCGCCACCCTGGAGCCCCTGCGCCGGGAGCACGCCGCCGAGCTATGGCCCGCGGCCGACGAGCCCGCCTTGTGGGACTACATGATCCACGAGGTCCGCACGCCGGCCGACCTGCAGGCCTGGGTGGACGCGCGCATCGCCGCCCGCGACGCCGGCACCGCATTCCCGTTCCTGGTGCGCGACGCCACCGGGCAGGCCGTCGGGTCCACCAGCATCTTCGACCTGTCGCCGCACCGCACCATGGAGGTCGGCCACACTTGGCTCGGGGCGTCGGCGCGGCGGACTGCTGCCAACACGCAGGCCAAGCGGCTCGTGCTCGGCCACTGCTTCGAGGCGTTGGGAGCGATCCGGGTGCAGCTCAAGTGCGACGAGCGCAACCTCCGGAGCCGGCGCGCCATCGAGCGGCTCGGGGCCGTCCCCGAAGGCACCATCCGCAGCCAGATGGTCCTGCCCGGCGGCCACCGGCGCAACGCCTGCGTGTTCTCGATCCTGGAGGCCGAGTGGCCGGCGGTGCGCTCGCGGCTGGACGCCCGGCTGGCCGGCGCCGCGCCCATGGCCTTATCCGCGCACAACGCCCCGGGGGACCGATGAGCGGGTACGTCGTGACGCGCCGGAGCCCCACGGGCGAGCCGTTGGAGATCAAGTGCAAGGCGCACGAGGGCTGCACCTGGGGCATGGTGGTGGCGGGCAAGCGGTCGGACGACGACCCGATCCTGCGCGCCCAGTTCGAGAACCACCTCCGGGAAGCCAAGACGCCCGACGTCGCGGCCTTCGGCCACCTGCGCCGCCGCCGGATGTAGGCCGCCCCGTTTTCGAGGAACCGCCCGGAAAGGGCAAGCCTGGCAGGGAGTCCCGTGGTTGCCCGCCAATGGGCACGTGAACCCCAATGGACCCTTCCAAGCTACGCATCCCGACCCTGCTGGTGGCCACGGCCTTCGCCTTGGCCAGCTTCGGAGCCCTGCCTGCGACGGCCGGCCCCGCCGAGGACATCATCGTCATCATCGGCGGCCTCGGCTGCGCCGGCACCGAATGCCCCGACTTTGAGCCCTGTCCCGACAACGGCACGGGCGACGCCAACGTCGTCTGCTCCTACCCCTGCGAGGAGTATGACAGCGACCCGTCCACCGCCGTGATCGGCACCATCCTGTACGGCCCCCTCGGCATCTACCTCACCGACCTGTGCGCCGAGGATTGCACCTGGTACTACGACTACGCGACCGGCACCTACCGCGACCCGGAGGGCTACGTCCTGCACGCCAGCGGGTTCTCCCAGCCGGCCTGCTACGAGATGAACTGCTACTTCTACGACGGCAGCGAGACGAACCCCTACCGCTACGGCGACGGCGTCACCCTCAACGGCGACGAGTACTGCGCCTCGCCCTGCGGCGTCTCCGCCTACGACCCCGCCCAGGCCGAGCGCGAAGGCTACACCATCGTGACGCCGTTCGCGCACGGCGACGGCTGCTACGAGAACGGCTGCCGCCACGACGACTACTACGGCTACCCGACGTACAACCCCGGCATCGGCGTCAGCAAGGACGGCACCGCCTACTGCGCCGAGGAGTGCCAAAGCTACAGCTACGACTACTACGCCGACCAGGAAGGCTACAGCGTCGTCGTCGGCGACACCCGCGTCCCCGCCTGCTACGAGCAGGGCTGCCGCTACTCCGACGGCGGCTGGAGCAGCTACAAGACCGACGGCACCGGCGTCACGCTGAACGAGCAGACGTACTGCGCCGAGAACTGCGGCGCCTACAGCTACTACCCCTACGCGGACCAGGAGGGCTACACCGTCGTCGCCCCCGGCCAGAACGTGCCCGCGTGCTACGAGCAGGCCTGTCGCTACCCGACCTGGTACGGCAGCGAGACCACGGACGGCACCGGCGTCACCGTGAACGGCCAGCCGACCTGCGCCGAGTCCTGCCCCGACGGCCAGGAGGGCACCACCCTCGTCGTCGCGGGCGGCAGCCCCATCCCCGCCTGCCAGGACGTCGACCCCCTGGTCCAGGCCGCCATCGACGCCGTCAACGACGCCGTCGCCCTGGTCGGGGAGATCGCCGCCGACGCCCAGGAGCAAGCCTGGGCCCTCGTGGGCGCCGTCGGCGAGCTTGCCGGCGACGTCCAGGAGCAGGCCGAGCAGGCCGTGGACGGCGCCACCAACGACCCGCCCTGCGCGGCCGGCGGCATCGAGGCCGCGGGCACCTGCATCGGGCCGATCACGCCCTGCACCCCCGCGGAAGGCAACGGCTTCCACCTCGGCTTCGCCAACGTCTGCACCGGCTCCCTGAGCGTGGAGAGCTGCAGCACCGGCACCCCGCCCCCGACCCTCGGCGTCGTCGTCGGCGGCACGCCTGTCTGCGTCCCCACGCCCACGGTCGGGCTCTGCCCCACCGGCCAGGTCGGCGCCGTCGTCAACGGCCAAGCCGTCTGCGTCCCGATCCCCACGGCGGTGCCGTGCGAGACGGGCTACGTCGGCGTCATCGTCAACGGCCAGCGCGTCTGCACCCCGATGCCGACCGCGGGCCTGTGCGAGACCGGCTACGTCGGCGTCATCGTGAACGGCCAGCGCGTCTGCGTCGCGGAGCCCACCACCGGCCCCTGCGCCGCCGGCGAGGTCGGCATGGTCGTCAACGGCCAACGCGCCTGCGTCCCCGAGCCCAAGATGTGCACGGGCCCCGGCGAGGTCGGCGTCGAAGTCGGCGCCCAGCGCCTCTGCCAAACCCCGCCCACCGTCAGCGGCTGCGACCCCCCGCGCCAAGGCGTCGTGATCGGCACCTTCCGCGTCTGCCTCTAGGCCGCCGCTTGCCTCCTCCCCCTTCGTCCCTTCCTCCCCTTCCCCATCAGCTTGATGGCTCGGCCGTTCCTGGCCGACCCATGCGCGTCGTGCCCCTCGTCCTCCTTGCCGTCCTCGCCGTGGCCGGCTGCACCCAGTCTCCCCCCGCCGCCGACCCGCCCGCCCAGGACCATTCCGGCTCGCTGGCCGAACGCCTCGCCGCCGAGGTCCCGCCCATCTCCTGGGACGTCGCCGCCCAGGTCGACTGGTGGGCGGACGTCGCCACCAACTACCCGAAGCACGACTCGAACCTGCCCGCCAACACGGAGCTGCGCGAGCGGCTGGTGGCCGACCTGGAAGCGCTCGGCCTCGAGGTCGAGGTCCGGGCCTACCCAGGTGCTGCGCAAGGCGTCGTGCTCCCCGACGCCGACGGCGCCCGGCTCTACGCCATCATCGCGACCAAGCAAGGCACCACGATGCCGGACCACCGCATCGGCCTGGTCTCGCACTACGACACCGAGGCGCTCACCGTCCACGGCGCCTACGACGACGCCTCCGGGGTCGCCGCCGAATACTCCATCTGCAAGGCGCTGGCGGCCGTCCCCATGAACCGGACGCTGGCCTGCATCTTCTTCGACGGCGAGGAGCGCGGCCTGGCCGCCTCCGAAGCCTACGTCCAGGACGTGGTGGTCGAGAACGACGAGGGCTACGCCTACGACTTCGTGCTAGGCTACGACATGACCGGCATCAACTGGCCCGGCCACGCCTGGAAGATGTACGTCATGGTGGGCGAGCCCCATGTCGATCCGCTCTACGCCTTCACGCAAGACCTCATGCACAAGGCGCTGGGCTACCCCGAGGACGGCGTCGAGGTCCTCGACGTCCACGACCGCAACTCCGACGAACGCAACTTCAAGGAGGCCGGCGTGCCCATCCTGCGGTTCGCCGGCGGCCGGCGCGCCGCGGACTACGACCAATACCACATGCCGCTCGACACGGTGGACCACGTCTACCAAGTGACCCAGGGGCGGGAGAACTTCGAGAAAGGGTTCGCCACCATCGTGGAGGCAAGTTACGTGACGGCGCTGGTGCTGGACCAGACCAGCCTGGACGCGATGGCGGCCTGAAGCCGCCCACCCTCACCCTTATATCCCACGGGGTCTCCGCCCTGCCCAGCAACAGGGTCACGGCGTCTCCCGCCGCAGCCCTGGTCCGTTCCCGCGGGGCCTCCAACCCCAAGGGACTTGCCCGTCACGGCCGGGTCGCACCGCCGGGGAGTCGTTACCCCCTCGGTGCCAAGGCAACGGAATCCTCCCCCAGGAGGACACCCTTTGCCGCCGCACACAGGAGAAACATCGCATGGCAGCCATCCGCGACATCGGCATCGAAGTGCGTGCGCCCAAGCGCGAGCCTGCGCCCGGCGACCGCCTGAACCCGTTCAACGGCTCCCTCCCCGTCCGGGGCTCGGTCATCATCGGCACCGTGGTGTCGGCGAAGATGCAGGGCTCCGCCGTGGTGGAGAAGCAGCACCAGCGCATGGTGCAGAAGTACGAGCGCATCGAGAAGCGCACCCGCCGCTACCCCGTCCACGTGCCGTCGAACATCGACGTGGCCGTCGGCGACGAGGTCACCATCGCGGAGTGCCGCCCGATCTCCAAGACCGTCAACTTCGTCGTGGTCGAGAACCGCGGCAACCCTGCCCTGCAGCGCCGCGAGGAGGCCACCCCGGCCCCCACTGGCAAGGCCGCCGCCCCGAAGAAGGCCGCTGCCCCCAAGGCCGCCGCCCCGAAGAAGGCCGCCGCGCCCAAGAAGGCCGCCGCCCCGAAGGCCCCCAAGGAGGCTGACCAGTAATGCGCGGCATCGCCGGCAACGTCACGCGCGGCCTGCCCCGCGGGGCGCGCATGGAGGTCATCGACAACACGGGCGCCAAGGAGGTCGAGATCATCATGGTCCCGAAGCTCGGCGGCGTCATGAAGCGCTACCCGGCCGCCGGCGTCGGCGACATGATCATCGTGTCCGTCAAGAAGGGCACCCCTGAGATGCGCCGCCAGATCCTGTACGCGGTCGTCGTCCGCCAGCGCCGCCCCTTCCAGCGCCCCGACGGCACCACCGTCCAGTTCGAGGACAACGCCTGCGTCATCATCAACCAGGACGACGGCGAGGTCAAGGGCTCCCAGATCAAGGGGCCCGTTGCCAAGGAGGCCGCCGCCCGCTGGCCCCGCATCGCCGCGACCGCCGCCACGATTGTGTGATCCCCATGACCAAGAACTTCACTTCCCAGCCCCGCAAGCAGCGCCTCCAGCGCTACACGGCGCCCCACCACGTCGCCCGCAAGCAGATGGCCTCCCACCTCTCCGAGGAGCTCCTGCTGAAGTACAACCGCCGCAGCATCACCGTCATCAAGGGCGATGAGGTCAAGGTGCTGCGCGGCGACTTCGCCGGCAAGTCGGGCCGCGTGCTCGCCATCGACGCCTCGGCCCGCAAGGTCACCGTGGAGGGCGTCATCAACAAGAAGGCCGACGGCACCGAGGTCGCGCGCGCCATCGACCCCTCCAACCTGCTTCTGGTCCGCCTGAACCTGGAGGACCAGCGCCGCCGCACCAAGCTCGAGTCCGCCGAGGAGTCGGGCAAGCGCGGCGCCACCGGCAAGGAGCGCACCGAGAAGGCCACCAAGAAGGCCCCCGCCAAGAAGGCCGCCAAGAAGGAGGCCACCGCATGAGCAAGCACATGAAGCGCCTGGCGGCCCCCCGCAGCTGGGTCCTGCCCCGCAAGACCAACGTCTACACCACCAAGCCCTCGCCCGGCGGCCACCCCGTCGAGCGCGCGCTGCCGCTGGCCACCGTGCTGCGCGACTACCTGAAGCTCGCCGAGACGGGCCGCGAGGCCCGCCGCGTCATCGGCGCCGGCGAGGTCCAGGTGGACGGCCGCGTCGTCAAGGACGCCAAGTTCGCGGTCGGCTTCATGGACGTCGTGTTCGTCCCGAAGGTCGGCAAGGCCTGGCGCGTCATGGTCGACGAGAAGGCCCGCCTCCGGCTGTCCCCGATCGACGCCAAGAACGCCAACTGGAAGCTCGCCCAGATCAACGACAAGACGACGATCAAGGGCGGCGCCACCCAGCTCAACCTGCACGACGGCCGCAACCTGCTGGTCAAGAAGGACGACTACAAGACCGGCGACGTGCTGAAGATGGAGCTGCCGTCCCAGAAGATCCTGGGCCACTTCCCCCTCAACGCGGGCGCCCAGGTGTTCATCACCGACGGCCGCCACGCCGGCGAGATCGCCCCCGTCAAGGCCATCGAGGTCACCCGCAGCCACAAGCCCAACCTGGTGCACCTGCAGGGCAACGACGCGACCTTCACCACCATCAAGCCCTACGCCTTCCCCATCGGGGACAAGGCCAACCTCCCCGTCGAGGTGAAGTCCATTGTCTGAGACTGTTTCGGTCCCCAAGACCCAGAAGGCGGCCCCCAAGGGCGCCGCCGCCAAGCCCGCCGCCAAGGCGGACCCCGGCGTCAACCCCATGACGCAGCCGCGCATCGCCAAGGTCACCGTCAACATCGGCGTCGGCGACGGCGGCGAGAAGCTGGAGAAGGCCGAGAAGGTCCTCTCCAAGCTCACTGGTGCCAAGCCGGTGCGCACCCTGGGCAAGGAGAACAACCGCGAGCTGGGCGTCCGCCCCGGCGCGCCCATCGGCTGCAAGGTGACGCTGCGCGGCGAGTCCGCGGAGTCGTTCATCGGCCGCGCCCTCTACACCCGCAAGCACAAGGTGTACGAGTACTCGTTCGACAACCAGGGCAACCTGCAGTTCGGCGTCTCGGACCACACCAACTTCGAGGGCGAGCGCTACGACCCCGACACCGGCGTGTTCGGCATGGACGTCTGCATCACCCTGGAGAAGCCCGGCCACCGCATCAAGCGCCGCCGCCTGCTGGCCCGCTCGGTCCCCGACGGCCACCGCGTCTCCCGCGAGGAAGCCAAGGCATTCCTCGTGTCCAAGTTCAACATCGAGGTGGTCCAATGAGCCTGCAGATCAAGACCCGCAAGGTCCACAAGGGCATCTACGAGGGCTGCCGCCGCTGCGGCCAGATGCGCTCCATGGTGCGCCGCTACGGCCTCCGGCTGTGCCGGCACTGCTTCCGCGAGTCCGCGCGCGACCTCGGCTTCCACAAGTACTCCTGAGGTGACAAGATGCAAAACGATCCCCTCGCAGACGCCCTCACCATCCTCCGCAACGCGGAGCGCTCCGGCAAAGGCGCAGCCACGCTCTCCCCCGCCAGCAAGCTGGTGGGCCGCGTCCTCAAGGTCATGCAGGACCAGGGCTACATCGGGCCCTTCGAATACCAGGACGACGGCCGCGGCGGCCTCTACAAGGTCACCCTTGTGGGCGCCATCAACAACTGCGGCGTCATCAAGCCCCGCTACGCCATCAAGACCGGCGAGTTCGACCACTGGGAGTCGCGGTTCCTTCCGGCCCGCGACTTCGGCGCGTTGATCCTCACCACCACCGGCGGCGTCATCGACCAGTACAAGGCCAAGGAGACCGGGACCGGCGGACGCCTTCTGGCGTACGTCTACTGAGGTGACTTGACATGCCCCAACTTGCCGAGACCATCCACACCATCCCGATCCCCTCCGGCGTCACCATCAAGGTCGCCGAGGGCAACAGCACGACCGTCAAGGGCCCCAAGGGCACCTTGCAGCGGCAGTTCCGCTCGCTGGCCGTCAAGGTCCGCGTCGACGGCAGCAACGTCGTGGTGTCCAAGGAGCTGCCCCGCCGCAAGGAGAAGGCGACCGCGGGCACCTACGCGTCGCACATCCAGAACATGATCGTGGGCGTCACCGAGGGCTGGACCTACTCGATGAAGGCGGTGTTCAACCACTTCCCCATCAAGATGACCCTGCACGGCGACGAGTTCCACGTCGAGAACTTCCTCGGCGAGCGCGCCCCCCGCGTCGCCCGCATCGAGCCCGGCGTCAAGATCACCGTCAAGGGCGCCGACGTGACCCTCGAGGGCGTCGACCTCCAGGCCGTGAGCCAGAGTGCTGCCAACATCGAGAACTGCACCAAGATCCGCAACAAGGACATCCGCGTCTTCCAAGACGGTGTCTACATCACGAAGAAGGGAGAGTAAGCCAGCATGAGCCCTGAGACCAAGGGCGCCGCGAAGGCGGCGTCCACGAGCAAAGCGGAGGCCGCCAAGTCCGTCAAGGACGCGCCGCAGGCGAAGGCCCCCGTGGAGACGTCGGCGAAGGCGACGCCCTACAAGGCGAACCCCAAGCCCAAGCTCTCCGACGAGACCCGGAGCCTCCTCGGCGTGCGCGCCGTCAAGGACGCGCAGCGCCCGGCCTTCCGGCGCCACGAGTGGTGGCGCTACAAGCGCCTCGGCGGCAAGGACGCCCCCTGGCGCCTCCCCCGCGGCATCCACTCCAAGGTGCGCCGGCACTTCAAGTACCGCCCGCCCCTGGTGTCGATCGGCTACCGCGGCCCCGAGGCCGTCCGTGGCCTGCACCCCAGCGGCTTCGAGGAGGTCCTCGTGCACAACGAGGCCGACCTCGCGCAGGTCCAGAAGGAGACGCAGGCGGCTCGCATCGGCGGCACCGTCGGCGCCCGCAAGCAGAAGCTCATCGTGGCCGCCGCCGACAAGGCCGGCATCCGCGTCCTGAACCGGGGTGAGCTGTAATGGCCGACCTGAAGAACCAGGTCCGCCTGGCCTCGTCGGTCATGGCCGTGGGCAAGTCCCGCGTCCGCATCGACCCCGACCGCGCGGCCGAGGTCGCCACCGCCGTCACCCGCAGCGACATCCGCAAGCTGGTGGCCGGCGGCGTCATCACCTCCGTCCAGAAGCAGGGCGTCTCGCGCGGCCGCGGCCGCAAGAACGACCAGCAGAAGGCCAAGGGCCGCCGCGGCGGGCCCGGCTCCCGCAAGGGCGCCGCCGGCGCGCGCACCCCCCGCAAGGACACCTGGATGTCCCTGATCCGCGCCCTGCGCTCCGAGCTCCGCGAGCTCCGCGAGAAGGGCGCCATCGACGCCTCCACCTACCGAGACTACTACGTGCGCGCGAAGGGCGGCCAGTTCCGCTCCCGCGCCCACTTGCGCGCCCACATGAAGACCGAGGGCGCGCTCCCTGAGGAGGTCGAGGCATAATGGCAACGTCCCCACGCACCCGCGTTCCCTTCCGGCGCCGCCGCGAAGGCAAGACCGACTACCGCCGCCGCCTGGCGCTCCTGAAGTCCGGCGAGGTCCGCCTCGTCGTCCGCCGCACCAGCGCCAACGTCATCGTCCAGTTCATCGACCGCGCCCCCGAGGGCGACGAGGTCAAGGCGACGGCCGTCGCCCAGGAGCTCGCCAAGATGGGCTGGGAGGGTTCCCCCAAGAACACCCCCGCCGCCTACCTGACGGGCCTCCTGGCCGGCAAGCGCGCCCTGGCCGCCGGCGTCTCGCTGGCCGTCCTGGACATCGGCCGCCGCGTCCCCACCAAGGGCTCCCGCGTCTTTGCCGCCCTCAAGGGCGTCAAGGACGCCGGCGTCGAGGTGGCCGCCGGCGACGACGACATCTACCCCAGTGAAGAGCGCCTCAACGGGGCGTTCCTGGACCTGGAAACGAACTTCAACGCTGTGAAGGGCAACATCGAGTCCGGCAAGGCGCCGGCCGCGAGCCCCACCAAGGCCCCCAAGAAGGCCGTCGCAGCTAAGTCGAGCTAGACGAGGAAGTGAACCAACATGGCAGAATCCAACGCACCAGCCCCGCGCGCGCCTCGCGCCGCGGGTGAAGCGCCCCGCCCGGCCGGCGACGGCCCCCGCGGCCCGCCGCGCCCCGGCGGCTTCGGCGGCCCGCCCCGCTCCGGCGGCGGCTTCGGCGGCCCCCGTGGCCCCGGCGGCCCTGGCGGCCGCGGCGGCTTCGGCGGCCCCGGCCGCGGCGGCCCCGGCGGGCCGCGCGGTCCCGGCGGCCCCCGTGGCCCCGGCGGTCCCCGCGGCCGCGACGGCGCCCCCCGGCGCCGCCGCGACGACGACGCGCCGAAGGCTCCGTGGGAGCCCAAGACCCGCCTCGGCAAGATGGTCAAGTCCGGCCAGGTCAAGACGATGGGCGAGGCCCTCAACTCGAAGCTGCCCCTGCGGGAGCCCGAGATCGTCGACGCCCTGCTGCCCGAGATGGCCGACGAGGTCCTCAACATCAACATGGTCCAGCGCATGACCGACTCCGGCCGCCGCGTCCGCTTCAGCATCACTGCTGTCACGGGCAACAAGGACGGCTTCGTCGGCCTCGGCATGGCCAAGGGCAAGGAGGTCGGCCCGACCATCAAGCGCGCCATCGACCGCGCCAAGATCAACATGATCGAGGTCAAGCGCGGCTCCGGCTCCTGGCAGTCCGGCGCCGGCGCCCCCGCCAACTCCGTGCCGTTCAAGCTGTTCGGCAAGTGCGCCTCCACCGAGGTCACCATCAAGCCGGCGCCCCAGGGCACCGGCCTGGTCGGCGGCAAGACCGCCCGCGCGGTCCTCGGGCTCGCGGGCGTCCACGACGCGTGGATCTACACGCGCGGCCAGACCGGCACCACCACCAACTACGCCAAGGCGCTGTTCAACGCCCTCAAGGCCGTCAACGACATGCAGATGACGCCCGCCCAGCGCGGCCGCATCCAGATGGTCGCCGGCGCCCAGAAGGCCGTGGCGCCCCGCATCGTCGAGCAGCCCCCGGCCGAAGCCGCTCCCGCCGCCCCCACTCCGGAGGCCCAGGCATGAGCTCCAAGCCCATCTCGGCCCGCCAGGGTCCCTTGGCCATCAAGGGCACCGTGACGGTCATCCGCCTGCGCGGCACCCAGAACCTCAACCCGAAGGCGAAGGACACCCTCAAGTTCCTCCGCCTCAACCGCGTCAACCACGCCGTCGTGCTCCCGGGCAACGAGACCACGAAGGGCATGCTGCAGGTCGCGAAGGACTACGTCACCTGGGGCGAGGTCGACGCCAAGACGCTCGCCACCGTCATCAAGGCGCGCGGCCGCCTCGTCGGCGACAAGCCCCTGACGGACGCCTACGTCGCGAAGAACACGCCCCACAAGTCGATCGACGCCCTCGCGGCCGCCATCGTCGAGGGCAGCTTCGCCTACAAGGACATCCCCGAGGTCAAGCCCCTGTTCCGCCTGCACCCGGCCCGCATGGGCCTGGAAGGCATCAAGCGCTCCGTCCAGTCCGGCGGCGCCCTCGGCTACCGCGGCACCGGCATCAACGAGCTGCTGGAGCGCATGCTGCACAGCGACAACGAGAAGGCCGGGGGTGCCTGATGGCGTCCGGTGGCCGCGCCAAGCGCTTCCGCGGCAACCACACGCACGGGCGCGGCAAGAAGGCCGGCCGCGGCGCGGGTCTCCGGGGCGGCCGTGGCCGCGCCGGCGCCAACAAGCACCGCTACCTCATGCTCCAGCTGCTGGGCGGCAAGCATGAGCACACGGCGGCGCGCCCCTGGGGCCGCATCGGCTTCAAGTACCGCTCCCGCGACGGCAACCCGAAGCCCGAGACCCTCAACGTCGGCCAGCTCGCCATCCGGTTCCCCGGCCAGGCCGAGATCGACCTCGAGGCCGCGGGCATCGGCAAGCTGCTGGGCTCCGGCGCCATCGCGCACAAGGTCACCGTCAAGGTGGACCAGGCCTCGCCTGGCGCCATCGAGAAGGTCAAGGCCGCCGGCGGCCAGGTCACGGTCCTGAGCCCGCCTGAGCCGAAGAAGGCCGACAAGGCGCCCGCCAAGGGCGCCGCGCCCGCCAAGCCGGCCGCGCCCAAGGCGGACAAGGCCCCGAAGGCCGACAAGGCGCCGAAGGCTGACAAGGCCCCCAAGCCCGACGGCAAGAAGCAGGCCTAGACGCGCCCGCCGTTTTCTTTTCCCCTCCCCCTCCCCCACGAAAGCCAACCACCGAAGGTTTTCGCCTCGTCCCCCAATCATCCAGGAGCGCGGAACCTTCCGACTCCATGCCCTTAAGAGCCCCGCTCATTTGGGCCGCCCTAACCCCCTGACCAGGTGCCTCCTCCATGGCCGAGACCGAACGCCGAAGCTCCCTTTACGCGCTGGACCCCCTCATCAAGCGGTGGCCTGCCGTCTCCAAGCCGGAGGGACACGTCGCCTTCCGCACCAAGCTGCTGTGGACCACGGTCTGCCTGCTGGTCTACTTCGCCCTCAGCAACATCCCGCTGTTCGGCATCGCGGGCCAGTCGCTGGACCTGTTCGCCGGCTTCCGCGCCATCCTGGCCGGCAGCCAAGGCACCCTGATGCACCTCGGCATCGGCCCCATCGTCACCGGCAGCATCGTGATGCAGCTGTTCACGGGCGCCAAGATCATCAAGCTCGACCTCACCAAGACCGAGGACAAGCGCATCTACCAAGGCGCGCAGAAGATCATGGTCCTGCTGTTCATCTTCATCGAAGCCATCCCCCAGGTGTACGGCTTCCTCAACCCGGACAGCAACCTGATCGGCCAGGTCGGCGACCTCGGGGCCCGCAGCATCATCATCGCCCAGCTCGCCGTCGGCGCCATCCTGGTGTTCCTGATGGACGAGCTCATCTCCAAGTGGGGCATCGGCTCGGGCATCTCGCTGTTCATCGCCGCCGGCGTCAGCCAGGCGCTGTTCCAGGGCACCGTGTCCTGGGAGCCCTCCAACCCGTCCGCGGGCGCCATGAACCCCTTCACCAACCCGCCCGTCGGCTCGGTCCCGATGCTGTTCTACGTCTTCTGGAACCGCGACCTCAGCAGCATGGTGCACGACGGCGGCTTCGAGTCCGTCTTCATCGGCAACCAGGCGTTCCCCAACCCGCTGATCGCGTTCTTCGGCACCGTGATGATCTTCATCTTCGTGGTGTACGCCGAAGCCACCCGCATCGAGCTGCCCCTCGCGCACGGCAAGGTCCGCGGCGCCCGCGGCCGCTACCCGCTGCGCCTCATCTACGCCTCGAACATCCCCGTCATCCTGATGGCGGCGCTCTTGGCGAACATCAACATCTTCAGCCTGCTGTTGTGGCAGCACCCCACCTTCAGCGGCATCCCCGGCCTCGGGCACCAATGGTGGATCGGCACCTACCAGACCGGCACCGGCTCCACCAGCGCCATCGCCGGCGGCGCCTGGTACCTCCAGCAGTACCGCGGCCTGCAAGACTGGTTCCTGCCGCTGTTCGACGGGAGATACTCCAGCCTGGTGTACGACCACAAATGGTGGCAGATCCTCGTCAAGATCGGCATCTACCTCACGCTCTACGTCGGCGGCTCCATCATGTTCGCCAAGTTCTGGGTGGACACCACCAACATGGGCCCCCGCGACGTCGCCAAGCAGATCGAGAAGTCCGGGATGCAGATCCCCGGCTTCCGCCGCGACCCCCGCGTCCTCGAGAAGGTGCTGGACCGCTACATCCCGACCCTGACCATCATCGGCGGCGCCACCGTCGGGTTGCTGGCGGCCGTGGCCGACATGATCGGCACCGTCGGCCAAGCGTCCGGCACCGGCCTGCTGCTGTGCGTGGGCATCTTCATGCGTATGTATGAGCAGATCGCCAAGGAGCAAGCCATGGAAATGCACCCTGTGCTGCGCAGCTTCTTCGGCGCGGAGTAGCGCGAAGCGCGCTCCGCCGCACGAAGGGCTCGGCAGCCAGGTCATCCAGGCGCGACGGCGATCTGCTCAAGCGCCGCACCGAAGGTGCGCGCGGACGCTGCGGCACGTCAGGGCCGCAGCGAGCGAGCAGATCGCCA
>JAXDQS010000004.1:0-107877 GCA_034667725.1 Thermoplasmata archaeon | reverse complement strand
TCCGTTTGGCAATCTGGAGCGTGGCGCCGGCAAGTGGCCGGCCCGCAGGCGTGCTGGAGGCACGGCAAGGGCCGGCCGCGCCGCCGGCGTTCGGCTCCAGGCAGCCAAACGCCAGACGACTTCTGCGTAAGACGCTAGGCCGCGACGCCGACGGCTTCCTTCACCTTGACGGCGGCAGCGGCGGCGGCCCGCACGTCGGCGGGGACCAGGCGGGTGGCGCCGATGAGCTCCACCACAAGGCGGGGCTCGTTCTTCTCGGCCTCGCGGGCCAGGCGGTCCTTGAGGTCCTTGTCGAGCTCCTCGACCCGGCGGTTGTTCTTGAAGGTGGCATCGTGGAGCTGCGCCTCCAAGGCCTGGAACTGCTCCTCCAGCTTGCGCTCGCGGATGCCGTTCTCGGTGAACCAGAGGCGGTTGCGGATTTGCCCCATCTTGTGGCGGATCTTGGCCTCCTCCTGGCGGATCTCCTCCTTGAGGCGCTCGTAGTACTCCTCGAGGCGCTTCTCGGTGCGGCGGACCTCCTCCTGCGCCTCCTCGCGCTTGGCCTGGAGGATGGGCACCAGCAGGTTGCCGACCTCGAAGCGGGCCTTGTCGGCGATCTCGTCCCACTTCTGGCCGGCGTGGGCGGGGCTGGCGACGGGCTCGCCTTCGGGGGGCTCCTGGAGGTCCTCGACGACCTCGACGATGGTGCCGTCGTCCTGGACCTTGACCGTGATGAAGGCCTCCAGCTCGCTGCGGATGGTCTCGATGAAGTAGCGGTAGTAGAGCGAGGTGACGGGTTCGTCCACCTCGGCGGTGCGCACCACGCCGACGGCGCACTCCTCCTGCAACAGCCCCATGACGCCCTGCACGAACTTCGAGCCGAGGCTCAGGAGCTCCACTTCGCCGTCCTTCTCCTCGAAGGTCTCGGGGTCGGTGGTGTAGCTGTGGACGCCGCCGAGCTTCTTCCAGAACGTGCGCGGCAGCTTGACCGTGGTGACGTGGTCCTTGGACTCCTCGGCCTCGGCCGCGGTGGCGTCGATGAAGGCGGACACGAAGCGCTGCACCTCGGCCTCCAGGTCCATCGAGTCCTCGATCTTGACGTCGTCCTTGGCGGTCGAGAGGTCGAACTGCTGGAACACCGAGGCGTCCAGCTGCTTGATGCCCTCGGCGGTGTCCTTCGAGCGGCGCACCTCGCGCCCGACGCGGTCGAGCGACTCCTTGACCTCACGGTCGGTCTTGGTCTCGAGGATGATGTCGAGGATGCGCTTCTCCAGGCCGCCGGTCTCGTCGATGTCGGACAGGATGAGGTCCATCTCGCCGATCGCGACCTCGAACAGCTTGATCTTCTCGTACAGCACCTGGAGCACGTAGTCCTCGATGGTGTCGGCGACGGCGAGGTTGAGGATGACGACGTTGTTGTGCTCCTGGCCGATGCGGTGGATGCGGCCGATGCGCTGCTCGACGCGCATCGGGTTCCAGGGCAGGTCGTAGTTGACGAGGATGTGCGCGAACTGGAGGTTCAGGCCCTCGGAGCCGGAGTCGGTGGCCACCAGCACCTGGATGTCCTCGCGGAACTCCTCCAGCGCCTTGCGGCGGCGGCCGGGGGTGAGCTGGCCGTGGAACTTGACGTTCGAGACGCCCTCCTGCTGGAGGCGCCGCGACAGCAGCTCCTGGGTCTCGCGGAACTGGGTGAAGACGATCATCTTCTCCTTGGTGTTCTTCGCGATGTCCAGGATCAGGTTGACCTTCGAGTTGCGCTTGATGGCGTCCGCCTGCGACTTGAGGTTGGCCATGGCGGCGGCGACCTCGGGGTCGTGGACCTTGGCGGCCATGTTCTCCAGCGTCTTCGACAAGGCGGGCGCGGACGAGGCGACCTCGCGCTCCAGCACCATCAGCGCCAGGTGCGACTCGAAGAACATCTTGTAGGTGCGGATGAAGTCGGACACCGCCTTGTGCAGGTCGTACTCGCCCTTCGAGGCCTTGATGCGGTGGGTCTCGACCTTGCGCTCGGGGAACTTGAGGCCGGTCTCGTGGCGGCGGTTGCGGATGAGCACCTGCTGGAGCAGGGTCTGGAGCCGCTGGGCGTGCAGCAGGACGCGGCCTTGGGCGTCGCCGATGTACTCCTCCTCGAAGTTCTGCATCGTGCCCAGCAGGCCCGGCTTGATCAGGTTGATCAGGTTGTAGAGCTCGATGAGGTTGTTCTGGATGGGGGTCGCCGTCAGCATCAGGGCGTGGCGCGCCGTGATGTCGTCCGCGAGCGAGTAGCGCTGGGTCTTCTTGTTCTTGAGGTAGTGCGCCTCGTCCACGATGACCAGGTCCCACTCGCGGGCGATGATGTCGGGGTAGTGGGCCGCCGACTTGGCGGTGTCGATCGACGCGACGATCTTGTCGTGCTTGCCGAAGCCCTGGAAGTCCATGTCGTCGTGCTTGACGAAGCGCTCGCCGAACTTGTCCCACAGCTCGCCCTGCCACTGGCCCGCCAAGGACGCGGGGGTCAGGATCAGCACCGAGCGGGCCTTGCCGCGCGAGATCAGTTCCTTCATCACGATGCCCGCCTCGATGGTCTTGCCGAGGCCCACCTCGTCGGCCAGGATGGCGCGGCCCTGCAGCTGGTTCAGGACCTTGATGGCGGCCTTGACCTGGTGCGGCAGGATCTTGATCTTGCGCCGGAGCTGGCTGATGGTGGTGATGCCCTCGTGCCGCATGGCGCGCAGGCGGTGCGCGCGCAGGTTGAGCGCGTGCATCGGGAGGTCCGCGAACTGGGCCTTGCCCAGGTGGCCTTGGACGTCGAAGGGGTCTGCGATGGGGTGCCCGCGCAAGGGGTCGAGCTTCTTGCGCTTGAACAGGGTGCGCTCCGGCGAGGGCTCCGGAGATGTTTGCTCATTGGCCGTCATTTCTGGGAACGGTGCAACCGGACGGATGGAAATAGAAAAGCGTGGTGGTGGCGGTCGTTGACCCTAGGGCGCTAGGAGGCGACCAGGCGCAGCAGCTCGGCGAGCTCCGGCGGCTTGGCCAGGTGGTGCTGGAAGCCGGCGGCCTTGGAGCGGGCGCGGTCGGCCTCCTGGTCGTAGCCGGAGAGCGCGATCAGCGTCGCCTCGCGCAGCACCCGGCGCAGCCGGCGCGCGACCTCGTAGCCGTCGAAGTCCGGCAGCCCGATGTCGCACAGCACCACGTCGGGCCGCGCCTTCACGGCCGCCGCGACGGCCGAGGCGCCGTCGGCGGCGGCCACGACCTCGTGCCCCTCCATCTGGAGGACTTCCTTGAGGGAGGCCCGGGTATCGGGGTTGTCGTCCACGACCAGCACGCGCCGGCCGCGCCTGCTAGAGGGCGGCACCCCCCTTCCTGTTTCGGCCAGGCCTTTTTTGGCGGGCGGTAGGGGCGGCCCGTTCCGGAGGCGCCGAGGCAAAAGCCTATGGCGGCAGCCCGAGACAGTCGCGACCATGAGGCTTCTTGCGGCCCTTGCGACCATCCTTGCCGTCGGCGCCTTCGGCCATGCCCTCTACCTCACCGCGGTGGATTGCGACTGGAGCGCGGACACGGCCAGCGACGCCGCAGGCGACGCCCGCTCGTGCGCCAGCCAGCTCACTTGGCAGACCGTGCTCGCGCTCGGCTTCCTGCTCGCGGGAGCCGTCGGCATCGCGTTCGGGCGCCAGATGCTGGCATGGGGCGGCGCGCTCGGCGCCATGGTGGTGGTGCTGGTCTTCGGCGTCTCGCTGCTGGTGCTGCACGGCTTCCTCATGATGGTGGCCGCGCTGGTGTGGCAGATGGGCACGAGCCGGCCGCGCGCCTCCTACTGACGGACGGCTTGAAGTGGGTGCCGCCGATGGCCGGCCCGTGGCGTCGCCCAAGGCCGTCCTGTTCGACCTGGACAACACCCTCGTCGACTTCCTGCGGATGAAGCGCACCGCCAGCGACGCCGCCGCCCACGCCATGCTCGCCGCCGGCGCCGACTTCGGCTTCGCCGCCACCGAGGCGGGCGACCTGCTGTTCGCCGACTACATGGTGGACCTGGAGGGCGACAAGGTGTTCGAGACGTTCCTGCGGAAGCACCACCGCCAGAAGCTCGCCCTCAGCCAGCACGCCGTGGACCGCATCACCGCCGCCGCCGTCAACGCCTACATCCGCGCCAAGCTGCTGCACACCGAGCCCTACCCGGGCGTCCGCCGCACCCTCGTGACCTTGGCCCGCAACGGCATCCGCATGGGGGTCCTCACCGACGCGCCGCGCTTCAAGGGCTACCAGCGCCTCGACGCCGCCGGCCTGGTGGACTTCTTCGAGTTCATCCTGACCTTCACCGACTCCGGCGTGCTCAAGCCCGACCCGAAGCCGTTCCGCAGCGCCATCGACCTGTTCGGCCTGCCGCCGCACGAGATCCTGATGGTCGGCGACTGGCCCGAGCGCGACCTGTCCGGCGCGAAGGCCGCCGGGATGCGCACCGCCTGGGCCCGCTACGGCAAGCCAGGCGCCCCCGTCCCGTCCGAGGCGGACCACGCGCTGGATCGGGTCGAAGACCTCATCCGTGTCATGGAACTCGTGCCGATGCGCAGGTGAGGCATGGCGACGAAGAAGGCAGCCGGCAAGGCCCCCAAGACCGCGAAGAAGGCCCCCAAGGCGAAGGCCAAGCCCAAGGCCGCCCCGCCGCGCCGCAAGCCCGCCAAGCGCAAGGACTTCGACCTCGACGTCGAGGCGGGGATGCCCGCCCCGGTCCCGCAGGCCGAGGCCGTCGTGGTCCCCCAGCCGCCGGCGCCGGACGAGCCCGCGCCCGAGCAGCCCGACCACGTCCTGCCCGCCGAGGAGGACGAGTTCCTGGTCAAGATGGCCGACGAGGACGACCTTGACGACGTCCTTCCCATCCCTGCCCCTGACTCCGTCAAGGCCGACGAGGCCGAGGCCGCCGAAGCGGACGACGCCCCCCGCGCGGCGACCCCGCTCGGCGTCGAGATGCCGAGCCCCGGCGAGGCCGGCGGCTTCAGCCTCCCCGAGCAGTTCCTCCTGGTCGCCTGGCGCGAGGGCTGGGACGACCGCATGTACAAGCCGCGCGCCGGCAGCCAAGGCGGCGCCATCGTCGGCGCCCTGCTGCTGGAGCTGGCGCTGCGCGGCCGCCTGCGGGTCCAGCGCGACCGCTTCGTGGTCGCCAACGAGCCGACCAACAACCGCCACCTCGACGCGTTCGCGGAGGAGGTCCGGCGCGTCCAGCAGTTGAGCACCCAGAGCGCCATGGGCCACCTCGCCCGCGGCCTCTCCAAGCGCATCAAGCCCTGGGTCAAGAACCTGGAGCAGCGCGGCATCGTGCGCGAGCGGGCCTGGCGCCACCTCGGCCTGTTCCCGCGCAGCGAACTGATCCTGGTCGACGAGGAGATCAAGGCGAAGCTGGAGAACCGCCTGGTCCGCACGCTGGCGGGCGGCGGCAACCCGGACGGCCGCACCATTACCTTGCTGGGCTTGATCGACGCGGCCGGCCTGCTGTCCGAGATCGTCCCCGAGCAGGCAATGGCGTTCAACAAGAAGCGCATCCACGGCCTGGTGACCGGCCGCGACGTGCTGCACTACCGCGTCGACCCGGCGATGAAGCGGCTGCAGGAATTGGCGGTCCAGACCGTCCTGAAGAACGTCAAGGACATCCAAGGGACGCAGTAGCAAATCTCCATTGCAACCCACCGGGATGACGCTCCGGGCAACGTGTCGCCCTACGAACGGCTGCTCGGCGACGGCCCCGCCCTCGCCCTTTGGCTGGCCTGGACGGCCCGTGGCAAGGTCTGGCCCGCCCTCGGCGTCCCCGCCGCAATTCTCGCCGGGTCCCAGTTGGCCATCATCGCCGCCGGCAGCCGCGCCCCCTTCCTGGCCGGCGCGACGGCGGGGGCGGCCGGTGTTGCCCTGCGGTCGGGTCGCGCTGCTGTGGGCCTTCGACGGGACGGGCCCCGTGGTTCTTCGCGGCCATCGGGGCCGTCACGGGCGCCGCCGCCTGGGGCTGGAGCCGCTCGGCGGCGGCGCTCCTCTGCCCGCGCCCGTCAAGCCTTAAAAGCTAAGGCCGTGGGGAAACCGAAGGCGGCAACGCCCTCCGGACGGCCCCGAGGGGAACCGGTATCCCCCTGAGGCCTTCCAGGACAGCACATCCATGGCAACCCCCGAGGTCCTCGCGGCAGAGCTGGCCGAGAAGTCGTACAAGTACGGCTTCACGTCGCCCATCGAGTCGGACACCGTTCCGCCCGGGTTGAACGAGGGCATCGTCCGCACCATCTCGGCCAAGAAGGGCGAGCCCGCGTGGCTGCTGGAGTGGCGGCTGGCGGCCTACCGCAACTGGCTCGGCATGACGGAGCCGACCTGGGCCAACATCCACCATCCTCCCATCGACTACCAGGCCATCACGTACTACTCGGCGCCCAAGAAGCGGGCCACGGGCGAGGGCCCCAAGTCGCTCGACGAGGTGGACCCCGAGCTCGTCAAGATGTACGAGAAGCTGGGCATCAGCCTGGCCGAGCAGGAGCGCCTGACCGGGGTCGCCGTGGACGCCGTGGTGGACTCCGCCTCGGTGGCGACGACCTTCAAGAAGCAACTGGGCGAGATGGGCATCATCTTCTGCTCGTTCTCCGAGGCCGTGCGCGAGCATCCCGACCTGGTGCGCAAGTGGCTCGGCACCGTGGTCCCGCCGACCGACAACTTCTACGCCGCCCTCAACGCCGCGGTGTTCTCCGACGGCTCGTTCTGCTACATCCCGAAGGGCGTGAAGTGCCCGCTGGAGCTGTCCACCTACTTCCGCATCAACGCGGCCGGCACCGGCCAGTTCGAGCGCACCCTCATCATCGCGGACGAGGGCTCCTATGTCTCCTACCTCGAGGGCTGCACGGCCCCGATGCGGGACGAGAACCAGCTGCACGCCGCCGTGGTCGAGCTGGTGGCGCTCGACGACGCCGAGATCAAGTACAGCACCGTCCAGAACTGGTATCCCGGCGACAAGAACGGCGTCGGGGGCGTGTTCAACTTCGTCACCAAGCGCGGCAAATGCCTCGGCAAGCGCAGCAAGATCTCCTGGACCCAGGTCGAGACCGGCTCGGCGATCACCTGGAAGTACCCGAGCTGCATCCTCCAGGGCGACGACTCGGTGGGCGAGTTCTACAGCGTGGCCCTCACCAACGATTACCAGCAGGCCGACACGGGCACCAAGATGATCCACATCGGCAAGAACACCTCCTCGACCATCATCTCCAAGGGCATCTCCGCCGGCCACGGCCAGAACACCTACCGCGGCCAGGTCAAGATCATGAAGGGAGCCGACGGCGCGCGCAACTACTCCCAGTGCGACTCGCTCTTGATCGGCGACAAGTGCGGCGCGCACACCTTCCCGCAGATCGACGTCCAGAACCCGACGGCCATCATGGAGCACGAGGCCACCACCTCGAAGGTCTCCGACGACCAGATCTTCTACCTCCGCAGCCGCGGCATCGGCCCAGCGGAGGCCGTGAGCCTCATCGTCAACGGCTTCTGCAAGTCGGTGTTCCGCAAGCTGCCGATGGAGTTCACCGTCGAGGCGCAAAACCTCCTCGACCTCAAGCTCGAAGGAACGGTGGGTTAGAGTTGCTCGACATCCAAGACCTCCACGTCGAGGTCGGCGGCAAGGCCATCCTCAAGGGACTGACCATGACGGTGCGCGCCGGCGAGGTGCACGCCATCATGGGCCCGAACGGCTCGGGCAAGTCCACGCTCGCCCACGTGCTTGCCGGCCGCGAGGGCTACACGGTCACGCAGGGCTCGGTCCATTACGAAGGCAAGGACCTCTTGGCGCTGGACCCGGAGGAGCGTGCCCGCCTCGGCGTGTTCCTCGCGTTCCAGTACCCGGTGGAGATTCCCGGCCTGTCGAACACCTACTTCCTGCGCGAGGCCTTGAACCAGCAGCGCAAGCACGAGGGCAAGGACGAGCTCGACGCCGTCGACTTCCTCGACCTCGTCAAGGACCGCGCCAAGGTCGTCGGCATGGACGAGAAGTTCCTCACCCGCGGCGTCAACGAGGGTTTTTCGGGCGGCGAGAAGAAGCGCAACGAGATCCTCCAGATGGCGGTGCTGCAGCCGAAGCTCGCCATCCTCGACGAGACCGACTCGGGCCTCGACATCGACGCCCTGCGCACGGTCGCGGAAGGCATCAACAAGCTCCGGTCGCCGACTCGGGCCATGATCCTCGTCACCCACTACCAGCGCCTCTTGAACTACGTCGTGCCCGACCGGGTGCACGTCCTGGCCGGCGGCCGCATCGTCCGCACCGGCGGCAAGGAACTGGCGCTGGAACTGGAGAAGCAGGGCTACGAGGCCGTGAAGGCATGACGGCCCGGCAGGCGACGGTGACGAACCCACCGGCGCACGCACCCTACGTCGCCGAGTTCAAGGCCGGCAACTGGGCCCGCCGCGGCCCCGAGTTCGTGCGCGAGGCGCGCGCCGCCGCCATCGCGCAGTTCGAGGCGGGCGGCTTCCCCACGACCCGGCTGGAGGCGTGGAAGCACACCTCGGTGCGGCCCATCACGCTCCAGCACTTCCGGCCGCTGCCGGGCCCGGCCCGCGCCGTGGCCGAGCCCGAGATCGCGCCCTACCGCATCGCGGGTAGCCACGAGCTGGTGTTCGTGGATGGCCACTTCGTGTCGGGCCTCAGCCTCCTCGGCGACCTGCCGCGCGGGCTCACGGTCCAGAGCCTGGCCGCAAGCCTCGCGCGCCCCAGCGACGCGCTGGAGCACCACTTGGCCCGCCACGCCGACAACGACGCGCCGTTCGTCGCGCTCAACACCGCGTTCCTCCAGGACGGCGGCGTGGTGGTCGCATCACCCGGCACGCTCGCCGAGTCCCCCGTCCACCTGCTGCACCTCAGCACCGAGCCGCGCAGCCCGGCCGCCAGCCACGTGCGCCACCTTGTGGTCGCAGGCGCCGGCGCGCAACTCACGGTCGTGCAGTCGTTCGTCGGCCTGCCGAGCGGCGACCCGAGCCTCACGACCGCCGTGACGGAACTGGTGGCCGGCCCGGGCGCGCACGTGTCGCACGTGCGCCTGCAGCGCGAGAACCCGCACGGCTTCCACGTCGGCCACTTGGCGATCCGCCAGGACCGCGACGCCGTCGTGCGCGACTTCCTGTTCTCGGTCGGCGCCGCGCTGTCCCGCAACGAGGCGCACGCCATCCTGGGCGCGCCGGGCGCCGAGATCCACCTCGACGGCCTGTTCCTCGGCACCGGCAACCAGCACGTCGACTGCCCGACCTACATCGACCACGCCGTCCACCACACCACCAGCCACCAGGTGTACAAGGGCGTCCTCGACGGCGCCGCCCGCGGCGTGTTCCTCGGCAACGTCAAGGTCCGCGCCGACGCGCAGAAGACCAACGCCGACCAGACCAACCGCAACCTGCTGCTGTCCACCCGCGCGCTCGTGGACACGACGCCGCAGCTGGAGATCCACGCCGACGACGTCAAATGCAGCCACGGCAGCACCATCGGCCAGCTCTCCAAGGACGCGACGTTCTTCCTCCGCAGCCGCGGCATCGACGAGGAGCACGCCCGCCTCATGCTGACGCAGGCGTTCGCCGCCGAGGTGCTGGAGAAGGCGCCGCCCCGCCTGCGCACGCTCCTGGACGGCCTGTTGGCGCAATGGTTCGCCTGCCGCCGCGTGCAGGGGATGGCCTGATGCTCGACGTCCAGAAGGTCCGCCGCGAGTTCCCCATCCTGGCCGAGCCCATCCACGGCAAGCCGCTGGTCTACCTCGACAACGCCGCCACGACCCAGAAGCCGCGCGTCGTCATCGAGGCCCTGCGCCACTACTACGAGCACGACAACGCGAACATCCACCGCGGCGTCCACCTCCTGTCCGAGCGGGCCACCAAGCAGTACGAGGACGCCCGCAAGGCCCTCGCCCGCCACGTCGGCGCCAAAGGCGAGGAGACCGTCCTGCTGCGCGGCACCACCGAGGCCATCAACCTGGTCGCGCAGAGCTTCGTCCGCCCCCGCCTCAAGGCCGGCGACGAGGTGCTGATCACCGAGATGGAGCACCACAGCAACATCGTCCCCTGGCAGATGGTGTGCGAGGCCACCGGCGCCAAGCTGCGCTACGTCCCCATCACGGACACGGGCGAGCTGGACATGGCGGCGTTCCCCAAGCTGCTCGGCCCCCGCACCAAGTTCATGTCGGTCGTCCACGCCTCCAACGCCCTCGGCACCGTGAACCCGGTCGCGGACATCGTCGAGGCCGCCCATGCCAAAGGCGTCCCGGTCCTGGTCGACGGCGCGCAGGCGGTCGGCCACCTGCGGCTCGACCTGCACAAGCTGGGCGCCGACTTCTACGCCGCCAGCGGCCACAAGATGTACGGCCCGACAGGCGTCGGCTTCCTCCACGGCAAGCGCGAGCACCTGGAGGCCATGCCGCCATGGCAAGGCGGCGGCGACATGATTCGCTCCGTCTCGCTGACCCATGGCACCACCTACAACGACGTGCCGCACAAGTTCGAGGCGGGCACGCCGCACATCGCCGGCGGCATCGGGCTCGGCACCGCCGTCCAGTTCATCGCGGAGCTGGGCGTCGAGAACATCGCCGCCCACGAGCACACGCTGGTCGAGCACGCGAACAAGGCGTTGGGCGAGATTCCCGGCCTGCGCATCATCGGCACCGCCGCCCACAAGTCGGCCGTCGTCAGCTTCGCGCTCGAAGGCATCCACCCGCACGACGTCGGCTCGCTGGTGGACCGCGACGGCATCGCCATCCGCACCGGCCACCACTGCGCCCAGCCCGTCATGGAGCGCTACGGCCTGCCGGCCACCAACCGCGCCAGCTTCGCCGCCTACAACACCAAGGAGGAAGTGGACCTGCTGGCCGCCAGCCTCCAGAAGGTCGTGAGGCTGTTCGCTTGACGCTCACGCCTCAACCACGGATCGCACGGATTTCACGGAACATCGGGTCCGTGCAATCCGTGAAGTCCGTGGCTCCTGGAGAGGAGGCGCAGGCATGAGCGACAGCGACATGCGCGAACTCTACCAGGAAGTCATCCTGGATCACAACCGCCGGCCCCGCAACTTCCGCGCCATGGACCCCGCCGACGCCAAGCAGGAAGGCTTCAACCCGTTGTGCGGCGACCGGCTGACGCTGTTCCTGCGGTTCGACGGCGACAAGGTGGCCGACGCCTCGTTCCAAGGCTCCGGCTGCGCCATCAGCACCTCGAGCGCGAGCCTGATGACGGAGGCCGTCAAGGGCAAGACCAAGGCTGACGTGGAGCGCGTCTACGAAATGTTCCATCGCTTGATCGTCCGTGACGGACCCACGCCGACCGACGCCGAGCTGGGCAAGCTGCGCGTGTTCGCAGGTGTTGGCGAGTTCCCGGCGCGGGTGAAATGCGCGACCTTATGCTGGCACACGCTCCACGCGGCGCTGCATGGACGGCAAGAGCGGGTGACGACGGAATGAGCTACGTCCCGCTCAAGCGCCCCGTCGAGGCCGTCAGCATCCCCGACGGCAAGCCCGCCCCGCTCGCCGCCGGCACGATGGTGAAGCTCACCCAGGCGCTCGGGTTCAGCTACACCGTCCAGGCGGAGAAGGGCGGCGGCAAGTTCCGCATCGCGGGCAAGGACGGCGACGCCATCGGCCAGCCGGTGGTCGGCGTGCTGCCGGCGGGGCAGGACGTGCCGCAGGACGCGGCGGCGCTCCAGCAGCTTGCGCGCGAGCAGCTCAAGGGCGTCTACGACCCCGAGATCCCGGTGGACATCATCGACCTCGGCCTCGTCCACTCATGCAAGGTGACGCCGAAGGACGGCGGCTTCCACGCCGAGGTCCGCATGGGCCTCACGAGCCCGGGCTGCGGCATGGGCGACGTGCTGGTGCGCGACGTCGAGGCGGCGCTGCGCGCGATCCCGGGCATCACGTCGGTGGACGCCCAGGTGGTGCTGTTCCCGGTCTGGAACCCCTACACCATGATGTCCGAGGCGGCGAAGCTCAAGCTCGGGATGCTGTAGGGCGGAAAACCTATCGCGGAGCCTCCCGTAGATGCGGCGTGGGCGCGCCCCGGCTCGGCTTCCAGGAACCAGTGTTCCCGCGGCCGCTCCGGATCGGGCTGCTGCTGGCGGTGCTGGCGGGCGTCGCGTGGCGGTTCGATGCCGTCTTCCTCCACACCCATGAAGCCCTGCTGGGAGGCTGCGACGGCACGGCCTATTGGGACCTGGCCCAGTCGGTGGCCGCCGGCAAGGGCTTCACGCACACGAACCCGGCGCTCCTCGAACAGTGCGGCTCGCTCGCGTTCACGGGGCTGGGCCCGAGCCACCACTTCAGCCCTCTGCTGCCGCTGCTCGAGGCGGGGGCCATCCAGGTCCTCGGCCCCTCCACGTTCGCCTTGCAGGCCAGCGTCTTCCTGCTGGGCGTGCTGGCCCTCGGCGTCGCCTACTGGACGACCCGGGACTTGCTGGGGCACAGCGCCGGCCTCCTGGTGGCGGCGTGGGCGGCGGCCGACTGGTCGCTTCAGAAGGCAGCGCAGTCGGGCTACGCCGAACCGCTGGTGTTCCTCACGTTCTGCCTGACCTTGTGGGCCATCCTGCGCAGCCTGGAGGACGAACGCTACATCCTGTGGGCTGGCCTGTTCGCGGGCCTCGGCTACCTGTCGAAGGCGTCCATGGGCTGGTTCTTCCTGGCGGCCGGGCTGGGCGGGCTGGCGTGGCGGCTGCTGCACAGGGGCCGGGCCGTCCTCACGAACCGGTGGTACTTGGGCGCCATCGCCGTCTTCGGGGGCCTGTTTGCCTTCTGGGCTTTCCGGAACCTGCGCCTTTACGGGGACGGGTCGGCGGCCAGCCTGCTCACCGCCTGGCAGACGAGCGCCTACAACTCGCACGCGTTCTCCGAGGCGGTCGCGCGCCCGGCGCGGCTGCTGGAAGGCGCCGCCCTGCGGTTGCCCATGATCCTTTGGGGCGTGATGCCGACCCTGGTGGCGTTCTGGGGCCCGCTGCGCACGCAAGCGGCGCGCTGGCGGGACGAGGCCGTGAGCGGGCTGCTGCTGGCCGCCGGCCTGATGGTCTTCCTGGGCTTCCTGTTCGCGGCGGTCTTCCATGTCGTGGAGGACGGGGCCGACGGCTTCTCGCCACTCTGGCGGGACCCGCTGCGCTACGTCGCGGCGGCCCAGCTCCCGCTGCTGTGGCTGGCGCTGGCCGCGCCCGGCGTCCGGCCGTGGCGGGCCTGGGCCTTGGGCGCCGCGACCCTCCTGCAAGGCTACACTTGGCTGCTCGAGTAGCCATGGCCCCACCACAAACGCCATACCCGCCGCCGGCTCGTCGAGCGCATGCGCCTCCTCCTGGCCGCTGCCACGCTGATGCTCGCCCTTGCGGGCTGCTCCTCCTCCGACACCGACGGCTCCTCCACCATGACGACCTCCTCGTCGTCGGACACGGGCGGCATGATGCACATGGCGATGACGCATGACGTCAGCCTCGAGGGCAATGCCTTCGTCAACCAGACGACCATGATCCACGTGGGCGACAAGGTGCGCTGGACCCACAACGACGGCACCACCGGCCACACCGTGACCTACGACGACGGCAGCTACGACTCGCACCCCAACTGCGCGGCCCCCGTCGGCGTGGCGCCGGTCTGCATGGCGGACGGCGACGTCATCGAGCAGGGCTTCGCGAAGGAGGGCACTGTCGCCTACCACTGCAAGGTCCACCCGAGCATGACCGGCACCATCGTCGTCCAACCGCACGACATGATGATGTGACCGCACAGGTTCGCAATGGCCCGGTGTGCCGGGCACAATGGCACATCCGGACAAGCCTTTACATAGGGTGGGCGTGGCCCGCGACGCCATGAGCCCGACCGCCGTGCCCAAGGAGGCCGCGAAGCCCAAGAACGGCCTCGCCGCCACCGAGCCGCTCGACCCCATCGCCCGCCTGCGCGACCGCAAGGCCAAGGCGATGCTGGGCGGCGGCACGGCCCGCATCCAGGCCCAGCACGACAAGGGCAAGTACACCGCCCGCGAGCGCATCGACCTGCTGTGCGACCCGGGCACGTTCGTCGAGCTCGATCCCTTCGTCCGCACCCAGGCCACCCACTTCGGGATGGACAAGTCGCGCTTCGACGGCGACGGCGTCGTGACCGGCTACGGCTACGTCAACGGCCGCGTGGTCTACATCTACAGCCAGGACTTCACGGTGCTCGGCGGCTCCCTGGGCGAGCAGACGGCCAGGAAGATCTGCAAGGTCCAGGAGATGGCGATCCGCAACGGCGCGCCCATCATCGGCTTCAACGACTCCGGCGGCGCCCGCATCCAGGAGGGGGTCGCGTCCCTCGCGGGCTACGGCGACATCTTCTTCCGCAACGTCCAGGCCAGCGGCGTCATCCCGCAGATCTCCGTCATCGTCGGCCCGTCCGCCGGCGGCGCGGTGTACTCCCCGGCGCTCACGGACTTCGTCGTGATGGTCGAGGACTCGTCCCATATGTTCGTGACGGGCCCCGACGTCGTCAAGACCGTCACCGGCGAGGAGGCCAGCCAGGAGGAGCTGGGCGGCGCCTCGGTGCACACCGTCAAGTCCGGGGTCGCGAGCTTCTCGGGCCTCGACGAGGACGACGCCATCCGCAAGATCCGCAGCCTGCTCACCTACCTCCCGAGCAACAACCTCTCCGAGCTGCCCGTCGTCAAGCCGACCGACGACCGCTTCCGCATGGACCTGGAACTGGACACCATCGTCCCGCCCAACCCGAACAAGCCCTACGACATCCGCGACATCATCACCCGCATCATGGACAAGGGCACCTGGGAGGAGCTGCAGTCCAAGTGGGCCACCAACGTCGTGATCGGCCTTGCCCGCCTCGACGGCTACCCCGTCGGCATCGTCGCCAACCAGCCCAGCGTCCTCGCCGGCGCCCTCGACATCGAGGCCAGCATCAAGGCCGCCAAGTGGATCCGGTTCTGCGACTCGTTCAACTTCCCCATCATCTCGTTCGTCGACGTGCCCGGCTTCCTGCCCGGCCTCGGCCAGGAGCACGGCGGCATCATCCGCAACGGCGCCAAGCTGCTGTACGCCTACTGCGAGGCCACGGTCCCCAAGCTCGCGGTCATCACCCGCAAGTCCTACGGCGGCGCCTACATCGTCATGTCCTCGAAGCACGTCGGCAGCGACGTCAACTTCGCCTGGCCCGCCGCCGAGATCGCCGTCATGGGCGCCGAGGGCGCGGTCAACATCCTCTACAAGCGCGACATGCAGAAGCTCCTCGAGGAGGACCCCGCCAAGGCCAAGGAGCTCGCCGCCAGGTTCCAGGCCGAATACCAGGAGAAGTTCGCCAACCCCTACGTCGCGGCGGAGCGGGGCTGGATCGACGACGTCATCGAGCCGAGCGAGACCCGGCCCCGGTTGATCCAGGCGCTGTGGCCTTTGATCAACAAGCGTGAGCAGCGGCCGCAGAAGAAGCATGGGCTGACGCCACTGTAGTGGCTGATCATCCTGGGAGGAGCTTCTCCAACCCTCGCCTCGCCTGCCTTCGCACCTTCCGGCGCAGGAACGCGGTCTTGCCCAGCAGCCGCCCGCGCAGCCCGAGCGCCTGCGCCGCCCACGCCGAGAACGACCAGGTGTCGACGTGCGTCGCGATCCGGCCGTCGCGGAAGGTGAACACCGCGTTGCCCACGTTGCGGACCTTGCGGCCGGTGGCGCCGAACAGGTAGCGCGCCTCCCAGGTCGCGGTGCCGTCCGTGGCGCTGGCGACCACTTCGCGGACCTCGACCGTGATGCTGCCGCCGCGGGCGGTGAGCATCCGCCACATCGCCCCGACCTCGGCGCCGTGCAGGTCGGGGAAGACCGGGTCCGAGAAGGCGGCGTCGGGCGTGTAGCAGGCGGCCATGGCGTCGCCGTCGCGGCGGGCGAGCGCGTCGTAGAGATGGTGCACGAGCAAGGCGTTGGGGTGCTGGTCGAAGCGGATAGGCGCCATCCCTTCTGTTGGGTTAAAGAAAGGCGGGTCCCACAGGCCGCGTGGCCGGCAGGGCCTGGCACAGCACGCCACAGGGCCGGAAGCAGAGGTTTCATCTGGTGGACCCCTACCCCGGGAATGCCACCCAATGCCGGGGCCCCCACCCGGGGTCCTGGAGCGTCGTCCCCATGTCTTCTGGACCCGAGTTTGTCAGCAAGGAACCGATCGCCATCATCGGCCTGGGGTGCGTGCTGCCCGACGCCCCCGACGTCGCCACGTTCTGGCGCAACGTGCTGGAGGGCCGCAGCAGCGTCCGCGAGGTGCCCGCCAGCCGCTGGGACCCCGCGCTGTTCTACTCGCCCGACAAGTCGGTGCCCGACAAGACCTACGCCAAGATCGGCGCCTTCGTGGCCGACAACGCGTTCCACCCGCTGGACTACCGCATCCTGCCCGCGGCCCAGCAGCAGATCGACCCGTCGCAGCTGTGGGCGCTCGCCGCCACACGGCAGGCGCTGAAGGACGCTGGCCTCAAGACCGGGCTCAAGGCCGACGAGGCGCACGACAAGACGGCGAAGGAGTTCGACCGCAACCGCACCGCCATCATCCTCGGCAACGCGATGGGCGGCGAGCAGATGAAGCTCCAGACCAAGAACATCTACTGGAACCAGGTCGAGGCGGTGCTGCGCGCCGACCCGTCGTTCCAGAAGGTGGAGGCCGGCGAGCAGACCGCCCTGTTGGACCGGTCCCGCAAGGCGTACCAGCGCGACGCCCCGCCCATCAACGAGGACTCGATGCCGGGCACGCTCTCCAACGTCGCCGCCGGCCGCATCGCCAACGTCTTCGACCTGGCGGGCAAGAACTTCACCACCGACGCCGCCTGCGCCTCCAGCATCGCGGCCTTGGACGCCGCCGTGGACACCTTGCGCAAGGGCGAGGCGGAGCTCGTCATCTGGGGCGGCACCGACCGCTCCATGGACGTGACGCCCTACGTCGAGTTCAGCAAGATCGGCGCCTTGTCGCCCGACGGCTCGCGGCCGTTCGACGCCAGCGCCAACGGCTTCGTCATGGGCGAGGGCTGCGCCCTGTTCGTCCTCAAGCGCCTGTCCGACGCCGAGCGCGACGGCGACCGGGTCTACGCGGTCGTGCGCGGCATCGGCGGCTCCTCCGACGGCAAGGGCAAGGGCATCACCGCGCCCAACCCGGCCGGGCAGGTCAAGGCCGTGCTGCGCGCCTACGAGGACGCCAAAGTGGACCCTGCGACCCTGACGTACCTGGAGGCGCACGGCACCAGCACGCCCGTCGGCGACCCCGTCGAACTCCAGTCGGCCGAGGAGGCGTTCCGCCAGATCTCGCACGGCACCATGCGGCCCAGCAGCATCGCGGTCGGCTCCGTGAAGTCGAACATGGGCCACCTCAAGTCCGCCGCCGGCGCCGTCGGCCTCCTGAAGGTCGCGCTCGCGCTCAAGCACGGCATCCTGCCGCCCAGCATCAACGTCCAGACGCTGAACCCGCGCATCGACTGGGCCAAGTCGCCGTTCAAGGTGCAGACCGTCCGCGCCGACTGGCCGCGCCCCGCCGACGCGCCGCGCCGCGCCGCCCTCAGCTCGTTCGGCTTCGGCGGCACCAACTTCCACGTCGTGCTGGAGGAGCACATCCCTGGCCGGCTGAAGACGGGCAACGTGGGTGCCGCGCCCAAGCCGCGCAGCCCTGCCTTGGAGGCCGAGCCGCTGGTGCTCGACGGGGCTGCCGCCATGCAGGCCGCCACCGCCATCGTGGCCTCGAAGGGCGAGCCCCGCCTGCGCGACGCGCTGCACCCGCACACCGCCAAAGGCATCGCCGCCCCGACCCGCGTCGGCATCACCGTCGCCGCGCCGGAGGACGTGCCGAAGAAGCTGGAGCAGGCCCAGAAGGCCATGACCAACCCGGCGCAGGCGCGCCTGGCGTTCCAGCAGGGCGTGTTCCTCGGCAAGGGCAAGCCCGAGGGCAAGGTCGCCTTCCTGTTCCCCGGCCAAGGCACGCAGTACGTCAACATGTTCCGCGACCTGGCCCAGAAGTACGAGGTGGTGCGCAACACCTTCGAGGAGGCCGACCAGATCCTGATGTCCGAGCTCGACGGCGTCAAGCTCACCGACATCCTGTGGCCGACCCCCGACACGCCCGAGGCCCAGGCCGCCGCCGAGAAGAAGCTGCAGCTCACCGAGTTCACCCAGCCTGCCGTGCTGGCCGCCGACGTGGCCATGCTCCGCCTGCTGCGGCAGTGGGGCATCGAGGCCGACGTCGTCGCGGGCCACTCGCTCGGCGAGTACGGCGCGCTGGTGGCCGCCGGCGTGCTGTCGTTCGGCGACGCGCTGCACGCGGTGGCGGCGCGCGGCCGCGAGATGGCGCACGTCGAGGTGCCCGACCTTGGCAAGATGGCCTCGGTATCCGCCGACTGGCACGCCGTCGAGTCCGCGTTGCAGGGCATGACCGAGTACGTCATCCCGGCGAACAAGAACTGCCCGAGCCAGACCGTCATCGCCGGCAGCTCGAAGGGCGTGGACGAGGCCGTGCGCCTCCTGGCCGCCAAGGGCCTGCAAGCCCAGTTCCTCCCGGTCAGCGCCGCGTTCCACAGCGCCATCGTGGCCCCCGCCTCGAAGCCGCTCCGGAACGTGCTCGCGCGCCTGGACGTCAAGTCCCCGAAGGTCCGCGTGCTGTCCAACGTCGGCACCGAGCCCTACCAGGACGACCCCGAGTGGATCCGCGACAACCTCGCCACCCAGGTCGCAAGCCCGGTGGAGTGGATCGGCATCATCGAGCGGATGCACGCCGAGGGCGTCCGCACCTTCCTCGAGGTCGGCCCCAAGCTCGCCCTCACCAACTTCGTGCGCGACATCCTCAAGGCCAAGCCCGACGCGGTCGCCATCGGCTCCAACCACCCGAAGAAGGGCGGCATCACGCACGCCAACGAGCTGTTCGCGTTCCTCGGCGCCTGGGGCTTCGCGCCCCGCCTGCCCGACCTCAACGACCCGGCGGTCTACACCCGCGAGTTCCGCGACGCTCCTACTGCTTCGGCGCCGGCCAGCGGCGGGATGGAGGAGAAAGTGGCGCAGGTCGAACGGCTGTTGCAGGAGGTCAAGGCCGCGATGGCCACGGACCGCAAGGCGCCCGTGCAATCCGTGGGCTCCGTGGTTGATGCAGCGTCGGTCGAGGCGGCCGTCCGGTCTCGCCTCGCCGCCTTCGGCTTCAACCTCGACGACATCGGCATCTCCGGCATCAGCGTCGGCCTTCCCGGCGTGTCCAAGCCGCTGTTCGCCGACGACAACTGGGACCGCGTGCTCCGGGGCGAGAACCTCATCGACCAGTTGCCCGAGGCCGAGCGCCACAAGATCGTGGACAAGAACATCGTCCGCCTTTCGAAGGGCGGCGACGGCTCGGCGCAGTTCCAGGTCATCTCCGACATCGCCCAGGTCATCCAGCTTGCTGGGCGTCGCGGCGGCTTCGACGTCGCCGACTACGGCGTGGACAAGGAGCTGGCCGACTCGCTCGACCGCACCTTCCAGTACGCCATCGCGGCCGGGCTGGAGGCGCTCCGGGACGCCGGCATCCCGCTGGTGCGCACCTACCTCCAGACCAGCCAAGGCGGCTACCTGCCCAAGGAGTGGAAGCTGCCGGAGCCGATGCGCGACGAGACCGGCATCGTGTTCGCCTCCGCGTTCCCCGGCTACGACAACCTGCTGCGGGACGTGTCGCGCTACCTCTCGGACAAGTACTCGGGCCGCAGCCGCGCCGAATTGCAGGCGCTCTACAACGAGCTCATCGGCCTGGTCACCGACGGCGAGGCCCGCGCCCGCTTGCAGGAGGCGTTCGACCACGAGTTCGCCCGCCTCGGCGACGCCGGTGTCGCCGACCCCGCCAAGCGCTACGAGTTCAACCGCAAGTTCCTGTTCAACGTGCTCTCGATGGGCCACTCGCAGCTCGCGCAGTTCATCGGCGCGCGCGGCCCGAACACCCAGGTCAACGCGGCGTGCGCCAGCACCACGCAGGCCATCGCCGTCGCCGAGGACTGGATCCGCACCGGCCGCTGCAAGCGCGTGCTGGTCGTGGGCGCGGACGACGTCACCTCCGACGCCATGTTCGAGTGGATCGGCGCCGGCTTCCTCGCCTCGGGCGCCGCCACCACCAAGCCCGACGTCCGCGAGGCAGCGCTTCCGTTCGACAAGCGCCGCCACGGCATGATCGTCGGCATGGGCGCCGTCGGCCTGGTGATCGAGGCCGTGCCCGAGTGCACCCGCCGCGGCATGCGCCCCATCGCGCGGCTGCTTGCGACCCGGGTCAGCAACTCGGCGTTCCACGGCTCGCGCCTCGACGTCGGCCACATCGCCGGCGAGATGCAGGCCATGCTGGAGTCCGCCCGTGCCCGCTACGGCGTCACGGCCGAGTCGATCGCGTCCCAGACCATCTTCATGTCGCACGAGACCTACACGCCGGCGCGCGGCGGCTCGGCGTCGGCGGAGATCCACGCCTTGCGCGCCACCTTCGGCGCCTCGGCCAACAAGGTCATCGTCGCCAACACCAAGGGCTTCACGGGCCACCCGCAGGGCGCCGGCGTCGAGGACGCCATCGTGCTCAAGTGCCTCCAGCGCGGCATGGTGCCGCCCATCGCCAACTTCCGCGACCCCGACCCCGAGCTTGGGGACCTCAACCTCTCGAAGGGCGGCGCCTACAACGCCCGCTACGCCCTCCGCCTGGCGGCCGGCTTCGGCTCCCAGGTCGCCATGAGCCTTACCGAGCTTGTTGCGAAGGAGTCCGAGCGCATCGCCGACCCGCAGCGCTACTCCGCGTGGCTCGGCGAAGTGTCGGGGCTGCCGAACGCGCGCACCGAGGTCACGAGCCGCACGCTGCGCATCGTGGACCAAGGCCCGCCGGCGCGCAAGCCGGTCGCGCCGAGGCCCGTCCTCACCCAGATTCCACAGACGCCAGTGGCGATTGTCCCTGCAAAGCCGGTGGACTCTGTGCCTAGGGGGACGGCCAGCGCCGACGAGGTGCTGCCCAAGCTCATCGACCTGGTGTCGCAGAAGACTGGCTACCCGAAGGACCTCCTCGACCCCAACCTCGACATGGAGGCCGACCTGGGGATCGACACCGTCAAGCAAGCCGAGCTGTTCGGCGCCATCCGCGAAGCCTACGGTTTGCCGGCGGAGGAGGGCATCCAGATCAAGGACTACCCGACGCTCCGCAAGGTCGCCGGCTACGTGACGAGCCGGCTCGGCGGCGCTTCGCCCGCCTTGCCCCCGCCGCCGGCGCCGACCGCGACGGCCTACCAGGTCGCCGCGGCGAGCCCGAGGCCGGAGGCGACGGCGCAGACCGGCGTGCCGATGCCGCCGTCGCACTCCATCGCGGACGGCGCGGTGCTGGTGAAGCTCATCGACCTGGTGTCGCAGAAGACCGGCTACCCGAAGGAGCTTCTGGACCCTAACCTCGACATGGAGGCCGATTTGGGGATCGACACGGTGAAGCAAGCCGAATTGTTCGGCGCCATCCGCGAGGCCTACAGCCTGCCGGCGGAGGAGGGCATCCAGATCAAGGACTACCCGACGCTGTCGAAGGTGGCGGGCTACGTGCAGGCCCGGATTGGGGGCACCGCGCCTTTGGCGGCGGGCCCCACCACGGATGTCACGGATTCCACGGAACCGAAGGTGTCCGTGCAATCCGAGAAATCCGTGGTCCGGTCGGGCGCCAGCGTCGACCCCGACGCGGTGCTGAAGCAGGTCGTCCAGATGGTCGCCGCCAAGACCGGCTACCCTGCCGAGATGCTGGAGCCCGACCTTGACATGGAGGCCGACCTCGGCATCGACACCGTCAAGCAAGCTGAGTTGTTCGGCGAGGTCCGCGCGACCTACGGCATCCCAATGGTCGAAGGGCTCCAGATCAAGGACTACCCGACGCTCCGGAAGGTCGCCGGCTTCGTCCTTGCGCACTCGGCCCAGGCGACGGCGCCTCCCGTTGCCGCGCTGCCGGCCGCGACGCCGAGCGCCACCCAGCCCACCGGCACCATCGTCCGTCGTGTCCCGATGCTGCGGCCCCAGGACTTGCCCGACCAGGACAACCGCCTGCGCCGCGGCCCCGTGCTGCTGCTTGGCGACGAGGACGCCAACCTGCGCGACGCCCTCAAGGCCGCCGGCTGGGCGCCCACGCACCAGCTCAAGGACGGCGAGGTCCCCGTCGGCCTCGTCGCGGTCGCGATGCGCCACGGCCTGACGCCCCTCGAGCGCGTCGGCCCGCTGTTCGACGCCGCCAAGCTGCACCGGGCCGCGCTCGGCGCGGGCACCTTCGTCGCCTGCGTCACGCGGCAGGACGGCGCCCACGGCTTGCAGCATGTCCGCGACGCCTCGATGGCGGCGCTCGACGGCCTCGTCAAGGCCCTGAAGAAGGAATTGCCGGACGCCGTCGTCAAGGCCATCGACCTGCACCCCGAGGCCGGCATGGCCCACGACAAGGTCCTCGCGGAGCTTACGAAGGGCGGCCGCCGCACCGAGGTCGCGTACGGCCGCGACGGCTCGCGCTACGCCATCGAGGTCGCGCCGCAAGAACTGCCAGCCGCAGAGCTGGACGTCGAGCAGAAGGGCATCGTGGTGTCGGGCGGCGCCCAAGGCATCACGGTCGAATTGCTGGCAGCACTTGCTCCCCAGAACCCGAAGCTGCTGCTGCTCGGCCGCACCCAGATGCCCGACGCCGCCGGCGGCTGGGCCAAGCTGGACGAGGCCGGCTGGAAAGCGATGGAGGCGCAGGTCATGGCCGAGATGAAGGCGCGCGGCGACAAGGTCACGCCCGTCACCATCCAGAAGGCGATGGAGCCGCGCCGCAAGGCCGCCGACGTGTTCCGCAATTTGGAGCGCCTGCAGGAGCTGGGGGCCTCGGTGCTGTACGCGCCGGTGGACGCCACCGACCCCGCCGTCGTCAAGGACGCCGTGGAGTGGGCGCGCTCGCAGTGGGGCCGCGTCGACGGCGTCATCCATGCCGCCGGCGTAGAGGTCTCCAAGGACTTGGCGTCGAAGGACCGCGCCCAGTTCGAGTCGGTGTTCAACGTCAAGGCCAAGGGCTGGGACGCGCTGATGGCCGCGACCCGCGACGACCGCCTGGAGTTCCTGGTCGCGTTCGGCTCGGTGGCCGGCCGCTTCGGCAACATCGGGCAGACCGACTACTCCGCCGCCAACGAGTACCTCGCCAAGGCCGTCAAGCAGGAGGCCGCGCGCCGCAAGTGCCTCGTCGGCACCACCATCGCGTGGGGCCCGTGGGGCGAGGTCGGCATGGCCACGAAGGGCAGCATCCTCCAGATCATGCACGCCTCGGGCGTGACCCCGATCCCGACCACGGAAGGCGTGCGGCATTTCCTCGCCGAGCTTGCCCAGCCCGGCGTCCGCGAGTCCGTGGTGGCCGGCGAGGTCGGCGCCATCGACGCGGACGGCCAAGTGGTGGCGAAGGGCTGGGACCTCGCGTCCGCCATCGCGAACCAGCTCATCGCCGACAAGGCCGACCGGTTCCGCCTCTTGGAGTCCGTCGAGTCCCTCGTGCCCGACCGCAGCCTGGTCGCCACCGTCGTCGTCGACCAAGCCCGCGACCCCGGCCTGCGCGACCACAAGGTGGACGGCGTGCCCTACCTGCCCGGCGTCTTCGGCATCGAGGCGTTCGCGGAGGCCGCGAGCCTGCTGGCGCCGAAGGACCACTCGTTCCTCGGCGCGGAGAACGTCAAGTTCGCAAGCCCGCTCAAGCAGCTCAAGGCGCCGCCCGTGCGCGCCAAGCTGGAGGCCACCGTCACCTCGCGGCCCGGCGCGCCCGCCACCACCATCGCGTGCCGGCTCACCACCCAGTTCATGGGCCCCGACGGCAAGCCGCACGGCGAGCCCCGCCTCCACTTCGAGGCGACCATCCGCTACGGCGTGCTCGCGATGATGCCCAAGGCCCCGACGCCGGCGTGCGACCGCAGCGTCCAGCGCAGCGGCATCTACCCGCCGTTCTTCCACGGCCCGAGCTTCCAGGTCTTGGAGGCCGCCGGCCCGTGGAGCCCCGAGGCCGCCGGCGTCTACCGCGACCCGACCGAGCGCCACTTCGGCGCGGGCGGCGCGACCTTCACCAGCTACCCCATGATCACCGAGGCGCTGTTCCAGGTGTGCGGCCTGCAGACGCTGTTCGCCGACAAGGCGATGAGCCTGCCCGCCGGCATCGCGAAGCTCGAATGCCACCACACCGGCAGCACCCCGAGCGAGGTCCGGCTGCGCGGCCGCCCCACCGGGCGCGACGCCGCCGGCAACCGCACCTTCGACGCGGAGGCCGTGGCCGGCGACGGCCGCCTGCTGGTCCGGCTCGTCGGCTACAGCATGGTGGAGACCGGCTCGGCCGTGCTGCCGCCGCAAGCGAACGGGCACCACGAGGCCCCGAAGGCCCAGGTCGCCATGAGCGACGCCATCCCGCTGCCCGACCTGCCTGGCGTGTCGTTCGCGGCCGTGCGCGTCGAGCACAAGCCCGTGGACGCGCGCTTCAGCCCCCGCGAGCGCGCCGCCCACGCCAAGCTCAAGGTCGACAAGCGCGCCGACGAGTGGCGCGCCGGCCGGCTGGCGGCCAAAGAGGCCGTCCGCCACCTTCGGCCGGAGCTTGCGGACGCCGACGTCGAGGTGCTGGGCGAGGACCCGGACACCCGTGTTGGCGGCAAGCCCCGCCTGGTGCTGGCGGGCGCCGACTCGCCGTGGACCGTCTCCATCAGCCACCAAGGCGACCTTGCCCTCGCCGCCGTCAGCGCCGACCCGGTCGGCGTCGACCTGGAGGCCGTTGAGGACCGGCCGCGCTCGTTCCTGGAGGAGTCGTTCTCGGTCCCTGAGCTGCGGCTGCTGCTGGAGTCCGACAACGCCCAGGTCGAGACCACCTGCCTGTGGGCCGCCAAGGAGGCCGCCCTGAAGCGGGCGGGCGTCGGCCTCGCCGCCGACCTGCGCGCCCACCAGGTGCAGCCGGACGGCGACGGCGGCGCGGTCGTGCAGGGCCCCGAGCTGCGCTTCGGCGTGCGCTTCTTCATGGTCGACGGCCGGGTCTGCGCCGTCAGCCACCCCGGCCTCGACCCGGTCGCGGTCCCGGCCCAGGGGGCATGAGGTGACGGACGTCCGGGTCGCGCGGCTGCGGGCGTACCGCCAGGCGCACGAGCTCGGCTGGATGGCCAAGGCCGGCTTCGCGGCCGCCTTCACGGGCCTCACCGCGCTCTTGGCGCAGGTGTCGCTGCCGCTGCCGTGGACGCCGGTGCCGTTCACCTTCCAAGTGCTGGGCGTAGCGCTCGCCGGCGTCATGCTCGGCGGCCGCTGGGCGATGGTGTCGATGGGTCTCTACCTCGCGGCCGGACTCGCGGGGCTGCACGTGTTCGCGCCGAGCGCCGACGCGTTCAACCCCGACGCGCTCTGGCACGCCGACCGCTGGCGCGTGCTGGTGCCCGACGTTGTGCGTCAGACCGGCTACACCGCAGGCTACCTCGTCGGCTTCTTCGCGGCGGCCGCGTTCGTCGGGGCCTACATGCGCCGCCGCCAGCGCGGGCTCGACGCCCGCTGGACCCGCGCCGTCGGCTTCGGCCTCTTGGTCCTGCTGCTGGGCGTCGTGGGCAGCACCTTCTTCTTGGCGGGCGGCGGCTCGTTCGCGGGCGCCGGCAGCGGCGACGCCTACGACGCGACCCTGGACTATGCCTGGCTGTTCGGTGGGCTGTTCCTGGTGTGCGCGCCCGTGGTCGGCTGGCTGCTGTCCCGCCGCGCGGCCGGCTCCGAGGCGCTGAACCTCTACCTGGTCCTGCTGGGGGCCGTCGCCATCATCCACTTGTGCGGCGTCCCGGTGCTGAAGCTCACGCTGGGATGGTCCTGGTCGAAGGCGTTCGCCCTCGGCAGCACCGTGTTCCTGCCCTTCGATGTCCTCAAGGCCGGCCTCGCCGTCCTCGCCTCCGTCTCCTTCCTGCCCTCGGGCAGGGAGCTCGCCACCGAGGAACCCGCATGAAGCCCCTGTTCCGCAAGATCCTGGTCGCCAACCGTGGCGAGATTGCCCTGCGCGTCATGCGCACCGCCCGCGAGCTGGGCATCCAGACCGTGGCCATCCACAGCCCGCAGGACGCCAAGGCGCCGCACGTCCGCTTCGCCGACGAGTCCTACCTCCTGGGCAACGAGGCGTCGTCCACGAACTACCTCAACATCCCCGCTATCGTGGAGCTGGCCCAGAAGGTCGGCGCCGACGCGGTCCACCCTGGCTACGGCTTCCTGTCGGAGCGCAGCGAGTTCGCCACCGCGCTTGCGAAGGCCGGCGTCAAGTTCATCGGCCCGCCCCCGAAGCCAATCGACGTCCTGGGCGACAAGGTGGCGAGCAAGGTCGCGGCGCGCAGGGCCAAGGTGCCCGTCGTGCCCGGCAAGGACGAGTTCGTCGCCACCCTCGACGAGGCGCGTGAGGTCGTCAAGCTCACCGGCTACCCCGTCATCATCAAGGCGGCGTTCGGCGGCGGCGGCATGGGGATGCAGGTCGTCCAGTCGGAGTCCGAGCTTGCCGGCGCGCTCGCGGCCACCCAACGCCAGGCCAAGGCCGCCTTCGGGCGCGGCGAGGTGTTCATCGAGAAGTTCATCACGCGCCCCCGCCACATCGAGATCCAGTTCCTCGCCGACGAGCACGGCAACGTCGTCCACTTCGGCGAGCGCGAATGCAGCGTCCAGCGCCGCCACCAGAAGCTCATCGAGGAGGCCCCCAGCCCCATCGTCAAGGACGAGGACCGCGCCCGCGTCGGCGCGTCGGTGTGCCAGTTGGCCAAGGACGTCGGCTACTGGAACGCCGGCACCGCGGAGTTCCTCTACGAGGAGGGCAAGTTCTACTTCAACGAGGTCAACACCCGCCTCCAAGTCGAACATCCCGTCACCGAGCAGGTCTACGGCATCGACCTGGTGCGCGAGCAGATTCGCATCGCCGCCGGCGAGCCGCTCGGCTACGACCAGAAGTGGGTCGATGCCCGCCGCCGCGGCTGGGCCATCGAGTGCCGCATCAACGCCGAGGACCCGCGCAACAAGTTCATGCCGACGCCTGGGCTGATCGCGCGCCACGTCCCGCCCAACGGCAACGGCGTCCGCGTGGACACCTACCTCTACTCCGGCTTCCAGGTGCCCTCGACCTACGACTCGATGGTCGCCAAGCTCATCTGCTACGGCGCCGACCGGCCCGAGGCCATCCGCAAGATGCGCCGCGCCCTTGCCGAGTACGACCTCGGCAACCTCGTCACCAACCGCGAGCTGCACCAGGTCATCTTCGAGGACGAGGCGTTCTGCGCCGGCGACATGACCACGAAGTTCCTCGACGAGCGCCGCATCCTCGACCGCCTCATGGGCGTCGAGGAGGCCGTCACGAAGGAGACCAAGGTCAAGCTCGCCGCCCTCGCCGCCGCCCTGGCGCAGGAGCCCGGCGGCATCGACTCGCTGGTGCAGAAGGCATACCAGTTCAAGCAGAGCGCCGCCACCAACGTCGGCGTCGACGAGTTCGGGCGCCGCCGCCTGTCCCCCTGGGGCCAGAAAGGCCGCCGCGAGGCCATCGGGGGGCTGCTCTGATGCGCTACTCGTTCCAGTTGGGCAGCCGCCTGCACCACGTCACCGTCGAGGAGCACGCCGAAGGCCCCAAGTTCGTGGTCGAGGGCGAGCCGTTCGCGCCCAAGGTCGAGACCCTCGCGAAGGGCCACTACAAGGTCACGGTCGAGGGCAAGGCGTTCGAGTTCATCGTCCGCAACGGCCAGGTGTTCGAGGGCCCCCACCTGCTGGACCTGGAGGTCCGCCGCGCCCGCCCCGAGCTGGTCCGGAAGAACGCCGCCGGCCGCAAGAACGACGGCCGCATCAAGCCCCCCATGCCCGGCAAGATCGTCGAGGTCAAGGTCAAGGAAGGCCAGGTCGTGGCCGAGGGCGACGTGCTCTTGGTCCTGGAGGCGATGAAGATGCAGAACGACCTCAAGTCGCCCATCGCGGGCACGGTCGCGCGCGTCCACGTCAGCGAAGGGTCGGCCGTCGAGGCCAGCACGGTGCTGGTCGAAGTGACGCCCGCCCCGCCTGCCTAGCGCCGCAGCAGCTCCTTGATGCCGGGCGTCGTCGGCTTGCCCCACGACTCCTGCGCCTCCAGCCGCTCCAGGTCCTTCAGGACCTGGCGGGCGTGCGAGAGCGGCCGGACGTGCTTGTAGACGACCCGGATGATGCCGTCGCCGTCGATGAGGAAGCTGCAGCGCCGGACCCCGATCGGGCGCCTGCCCAAGAGGTGGGTGCGCCACGCCGAGTACAGGTCATGCACCCGGCCCTCGGCGTCGGACAGCAGCGTGAACGGCAGGTCGTGCTTGTCGCGGAAGGCGCAATGGGTCTCCGGCGAGTCCATGCTGACCCCGACCACGTGGGCGCCGTGGCGCGCGAACCCCCCCGCCGCGTCGCGCAGCTTCTTCGCCTCCAGCGTGCAGCCGGCGGTGTTGTCCCGCGGGTAGAAGAACAGCAGGATGGGATGGCCCGCGAACGACGACAGGCGGACGTCGTTGCCGTCGGCGTCCTTCAGGACGAAGTCGGGGGCCGCATCGCCTGGGCGCAACACGACTCGGGACCGGCCGCCTCGTCCATATGGCTTTTCTTGGCGGCGCCCAGGGGTCAAGCCAGGGGAACCTGGAACTGCTGCTCGACGATGCCGTCCATCGCGTCCATGAGGTGGACCTGCAACAGCGGCCGCGCCGGGTGGCCCTTCGCCTTCACCCAGGCCAGGATGCGCTCGCGCGCCTCGGCCAGCCCTTCCTCGGGGCCCTCGTAGTCCAGCACCGCGTAGGGGCCGGGCGCCAGCCGCTCGACCGTGCACACCTCGTCGCCGTCGAAGCCCGCGTGCGTCTGCACCAGCGCGTCCAGCCGGCCATCGGGCCAAAACCGCAGGATGCTCGGCCCGCCCACCAGCTCCTGCACCACCATGTGGCGGTAAAGCGGGCGGCGGGTCTTGTCCACCTCCGCCAGCGTGCCGGCGTGGGGGACGACGCACACGAAACGCTCCCGCAGCTCCTCGGCCCGCACCTGCACGCGCGCCGCCAGGCGGGCGCCAGCTTGAAGCTGCTGCCGCGCCGACCTGAACCTTGATGGCGGGCGCCCGGCTGCCCCCGGCCATGGAAGGCAAGAAGCTCCCCGCGGTCCGGTTCACGGACCAGGACGGCAACCCCGTCAAGGCCAGCGACCTGAAGGCGCCCTACGTGCTGTTCGCCTACCCCAAGGACGACACGCCCGGCTGCACCAAGGAGGCCTGCGGCATCCGCGACGCCTGGGGCGACTTCCGGAAGGCCGGGCTCGGCGTGTACGGCGTGTCGAAGGACGACGCCAAGAGCCACCAGAAGTTCATCGCCAAGTACGAGCTGCCGTTTTCCCTCCTGACCGCCGACGAGGCGACGCTGGACAAGCTGGGCTTCTGGAAGGAGAAGTCGATGTACGGCAAGACCTACATGGGCATCAGCCGCGAGAGCCTCCTGGTCGGCGCCGACGGCAAGGTCCTCAAGCACTACGCCAAGGTCAAGCCCGAGGAGCACGCGGCGGAAATCCTGGCGGACTTTGCGGCCCTCGCCTGACCGACCTGTCCACAAGGTGGGACGGGCAAAGGCCCAAGTCCGCCCCCCGTCCTCGCAGGGCCGTGTCCGAGCAGCCCGACCGGATGGACCTGCACGAGTTCCGCGCCTCCCGCCGCCGCAAGACGGACAACCTGCTGAAGGAAGACCACCGCGACCTCAAGCGGTTCTTCGCCCTCGACTCGGCGGCCTACCGCGACCTGACGGCCACCGGCGGCCTGGACGAGAAGACCAAGGAGCTGCTTGGCCTGGTCGCCTCCACGGTGCTGCGCTGCAATGACTGCATCGCCTACCACTGCGACCGCTGCGTCGAGGTCGGCTGGAAGAAGGCCGAGCTGCTGGACGCCCTCAACGTCGCCCTGGTCGTCGGCGGCAGCATCACCATCCCGCACATCCGCACCGTCTGGGAGGTGGTCGAGCAGCTCTACGACGAGCGCGAGCAGGCCACCCGCGCGAAGGAGGCCGCCCCCGCCATGGCCGCCGCCGCCCGCGAGGTCAAGAAGAAGGTCGAGGAGAACCCCGCCCAACCCGGGGCGCCGCTGGGGTTGCCGGCCGCCGGGCAGGCGAAGGCGTTGTCGCCGAAGAAGGGGAAGCTCCCCCCGGCCGCTGGCCAAGTTTAAGAACGCCCCTGGGGTCGGCGCGGCCGTGATGGGGCTTTCCCAAGCCCCCGCCACCGGCGTCCGACCGGGGAGATAGCAAAGCGGCTATGCGCGGGACTGCAGATCCCGTTTACGGGGGTTCGAATCCCTCTCTCCCCTCTGCCATGCTCGCCCAATGCCGCACCCATGGATACTACCGCGGAGAGAACTGCCCGCTCTGCGACACCCCCGGCCGCTTCGTCATGAAGGACTTCGAGATCGACCGCGTCGGCCGCATGATGGCCGGCATCCTGCGCCACTTCCCGGAGCGCTTCGGCCTGACGATGGACGGCCGCGGCTGGGTCGACCTCAACGAGTTCGTCGGCGCCATCCGGAACTCCCGCCCCAACTACGCCCGCTGGCTGCGCCCCGAGCACATCCAGGCGCTGGTCGAGACCGACGAGAAGGGCCGCTACCAAATCGACGGCGGCATGATCCGCGCGACCTACGCCCACTCGGTCAACGTCAACCTCGACGACCTGCCCGAGGCCCAGGTGGACAAGCTCTACTTCCCCGTCAGCGAGGAGGAGCTCGACCTGGTGCTGGAGACCGGCCTGCGCCCCTCCGACCGCAACATGATCCACCTCAGCGCCACGCCGGACAAGGCGTACAGCGCCGGCCGCGTCCACAACCCGGACCCCATCCTGCTGGAGGTCGACGTCAAGGCCGCCAGCGAGGCGGGCAACTTCATCTTCCGCGCCGGCAAGTCGGTCTACGTCACCGAGGCCGTCGAGCCCGACTACCTCAGCAAGTTCGACGACGAGGACGCCATGGAGAAGCTGCGCGCCGAGCACGGCTCCGGCGCCACCGACCCCAAAGACGCGCCCAAGGACGAGGACGCCGACGACGCGCCCGCGGCCAAGAAGGAAGCCGCTGGCGACTCCGAGGAATAGGTTCGGCCAGCGCCCAACGGCCTGCAAACCCTGAACTTGGCCCGCAGGGTGTCCGAGTCGTGCGCACGGCCATCCTCCTCCTGCTCGCCCTCCTCGTCCTGCCCGCGGCCGGCGCGCACTCCCCCAGCCCCACCACGACCACGACGAGCGGCCCCTCCGACCCGGCGCCCGCGCGGATCGTGGACGTCCAAATCGCCGCCGTCGGGCGCACCAACGCCACCCTGCGGTGGACCGTCGCCAACTGCGCGGCCACCACCTGGGTCGCCTACCAGGACGCCACCCAAGGCGCCGGCGACGGCTGGGCCCGCACGCCCGCGCAAGCCGGCATCCGCGCCTTCGAGGCAAACCTCACCGCCCTGGCGCCGGGCCACCGCTTCATCGCTTCCGTGCAAGGCACCGACGGCTCCTGCGGCGGCCCCTGGGGAATCGCCCCCTCGGCCGACCTGTGCTTCGAGACCCTGCCGCTCGACCCCGCCTGCCCAGCCCCCGACACCACCACGGCGCGACCCTCCAGCTCCCCCAACACCGTGTCCTTCCTCACCGCGCCCGAAGGCTACGAGGTCTTCGTCGCCAACATCACGCCGACCTCCGCCATCCTCCGGTGGCGCGGCCCCACATGCAGCACCAGCCACCTCGAAGGCTACATCCGGACTGGCGGCAGCTTCAGCGACTTCACCAGCCCCACGTTCCGCGGCCGCGGCCCCCACGTCCACGCCATGGCTCGCGTCGCCGGCGCCGAAGTCGAGTTCCGCGTCCAAGGCTGCGCCCAAGACTCCGTCAGCTTCTGCTTCCGCGTCAACCCCACCAATCCCAGGTGCGACTACAGCGGCCACACCATCGCCCCCTTGTTCACCCCGGCCACGGCCGGCGGACCGGACGGCCTGCGCGCACGCCCTGCCCTCGCGGTCGGCATCGGCCTGGCCTGCATCGTCCTCTTGGGACTGGGCCGGCTGCGGGCGCGCCTGGAGTGAGCCCTTCACCGTTTCCCTTATCTACGAAACCCTTGTCGGCGGCCATCGGCCCTGGGAGATTAGCCGAGACAGGTCCAAGGCAGCGGACTCTTAATCCGCCATTCACCGGTTCGAATCCGGTATCTCCCGCCTGCAGACGCGCCCCCAGCGAGGCGCAGAGCGCCCGCTGAGGGGCGGTCGAAGCGTGCAGTCCGGTTCGTGGCTTGCTGCGCCCGGCCGCGCTGGCGCTCGGCCGGCAGGAAGCGCATCGGGACCGCCCTTCGCAGGCTCGGGCGGCCCCTCGCCGAATCCGGTATCTCCCGCCTCCAATGCCCAGCCACGCGCTAGGCGAAGCCCTCACTTCTTGCCCTTGGTGGCTTGGTTGTTGGGGTTGATCTGGTTCGCGCGGTTGTCGCGCGCGGCCTTGTTTTCTGGGCTGGTGGGGTTCTTGGCGTTGCTGCGCGGGTCGTTGGGCGTCGGCATTTGGACCAAGGCCCTGACGGAGGCCGCGGTAGTTCTGGGTTTTGACGACGGCTGGCGGGCAGGCAACCTCCAAGTCCCCGTCCCCGCCTCGCCGCCGCGATGCCGGGGTTCACGCGGGGCGAGCTGGGCCTCGTGGGCGGGGCGGCCGGCATCGTGTTCACGCGGGTCTTCGGCTTCTCGCTGGTCTTGTCGGGGTTCACGCGCCATGCGGGCCAGTTCACGCCCGACCCCGTCCTGGTGGGCACCGCCCTCTCGGCTTACGGCATCACCCTCGCCCTCGCGCAACTGCCCATGGGCATCTTGTCCGACCGCGTCGGCCGCAAGCCGGTGCTCGTGCTCGGCAGCCTGCTGTTCATCGCGGGCTCGCTATGGGCCGCCGCCGCGCAGGACATCGGGAGCCTGATCGCCGCGCGGCTGTTGCAAGGGCTCGGCGGGGTCGCAAGCGCCGCGTTGGCCGCCGTCGGCGAGACCGTGCCGGAGGAGCGCCGCACGACGGCGATGGCCATTGTCGGCGTCCCCGCGGGCGTCGGCTTCCTGCTCGGCCTCGTGGTCGGCTCGCAGCTCGAGCCCGTCTGGGGCATCCCGGGCCTGTTCGTCGCCACCGCGGCCCTCGGCGTCGCGGCCTTGCTGCCAGTGGTGCTGCTGCGCTGGCCCCCGCCGCGCCCGCTGCCGCCGGCCAGCGGCGCGCTGTCGGCGCCGGTGCTGGCGCTCGGGGCCGCTGGGCTCGCCACCAACTTCGCGCTCACGACGGTGGTGTTCTTCCTGGCCGGCGTGCCGCTCGGCCACGGCGCGCTCGCCGCCGTCCTGGTGGGCGCGTTCGTGCTCATGGCGGGGGCCAGCCGCGCCATCGACCGCAGCGGCCAGGCGCCCGCCGCCACGGCGGCGGCGCTGGGCCTGCTGGCGGTCGGGGCGGCGGCCTTCGTGGGCTTCGACGCCGCGTGGGCGGTGGCCGGCGGCGGGCTGCTGTTCTTCGCGGCGCACGCGACCTTGTCGGCGGCGCTGCCGAGCCAGGTGAGCCGGCAGGCGGGCCGCAGCGGCGGGCGGGGCCATGGGCTGCAGGCGGTGCTGGCTTACGCGGGCACGGGTGCCGCGGGGCCGGTGGCGGGCTGGGCGGCCGCGCAGGGGCATCCGATGTGGGCGGTGGCGGCGGTGGGCGTGCTGTGCGCCGGCGCGGGGTGGGCGGTGCTGGCCAAGGTGCGCACGGTCAGCGCGCGGGCTGGTTGACGGCGTCGGCGGCGGGCGCGTCCTCGGCGGGCAGGTGCTGGGCGCGCAGCCGCCACGCCACCAGCACGAACCAGCCGATGAGGTAGGCGGCAAGGACGCGCTGCAGGAACTCGGAGGTCTGCTCGAACGGCGTCACGTCCATGATGGCCCAGCCGAAGCTGAACACGGTGGCGACGATCGGGATGGTGGTGGAGCTGCCGGCGATGGCCTGCCAGCGGCTGTCCACGCGGCCGCACTCGACCAGGAGCAGCATCGCGGCGCACAGGCACACGACCGAGGTGAGGGCGGCGGCGTCGTGCAGGTAGCCGGACGGCGTCGAGGGCAGGTGGGTCTTGTCGGTGGGGAACACCGCGAGGGCGGCGACCGTGATGGCGGCGCCGGCGAGGTACACGACGGCCAGGTTGCCGTTCTGGCTGGCGGGGAGGCGGAGGCGGACGGCGACGGCGAGCGCCAGCAATCCGCCGGACAGGCCGAAGACGCCGACGTTCCACAGCGCCTCGGCCCAGGGGCCCCAATAGACGTAGCTGCTGATGTGCCGCGGGTTGTCGCCCCAGAAGGCAAAGTGCAGCACGGCCTGGGCGGCGAGGAACAGCAGCAAGCCTGCCAGGGCGAAGCGGACGGCTCGGTCGCCGCGGGGCAGGGCCTGGGGAGCCACGGGCTTCCGATGGGGGGCGCGGGCTTGTAGGCTTTGCGACTTCAGGCGCCGGCCTTGTTGCAGCCGAACCCGCTCTGCTCAGGAGTGAGGCGGTACAGCCCCTCCTGGAAGTGGACGACGACGCCGACGGCGGCCGGGTCGGCCAGGGCGCGCCAGGTCCAGGGGCCGGGGGCGGGGCTGTCGATGCGCAGCCGCAGCGGGGCCTCCTCGGTCGCGGCCGCCTGCACGTCGCTCATGAGGTCGGTGCCCGGGCCCTGCACGTGCGAGCGCAGGCCGGCGGCGGCGCCCTGGTCCCACCAGAGGTCGAGCACCAGCGCCGAGGTGTTGGCCGGCACCACCAGTTGCGCCACCGCGTCGAAGGGGGCGACGCCGCGGTGGGGTTGGGCCGCCAGGGTGGTGCCGACGCCGACCAGCACGGTGTGGCCGCCGAACGCCTCGCACGGGACCGGGTCGCGCCCGTCGTCGCCGACGCGGCGCGCGAAGGTGTAGAGCGGAGGGGCCTCGTCGGAGGCCGGCGCCGAGGCGCAGCCCGCCAACAACAGCAGCGCCAAAGTGGCCGCGGCCTTCATGTCCGGGACTGCGGAACGGAGGCGGTTAAGGCTTGTGGGCGCGACAGCGAAGCCGACGCGCGCTTGGCCGCCCGGGCCGCTTCGCGGGCCCGGCGGCGGGCCAGCCGCGCCTGGGCGGCGCGCAGCTCGCGCTCCTCGGCCTCGCGGCGCTCCATGCGGCGGACCGCCAGCAGGCGCAGGCCGAGCAGCATGAACCAGGCGATCACCAGGCCCACCATGATGCGCTGCAGCACGGCGACGACCGGCTGCTCGTTCATGTCGGCCCAGACGTAGCCGAGGGCGGCGAGGCCGGCGAGGCCTCCGAGCACGATGCTGACGGCGCCGAGCGGGCGCCAGGCGGGGTTGGAGCGGAACGCGGGGCCCATCATCACGATGGCCAGGCTGAGGCTCGCGAACGTGGGCGGCGCGACCTCGTTGTGGATGGTCCCGACGAGGGTGTGGCGGTGCGGCGTCGGGTCGGTGGGGAACACGGCCAGCATGACGCCGCCGACGGCGGCCAGGCCGAGGAGGCAGAGCCCGATGCGGGAGGCGCGCGAGCCGGACAGGTAGGGGACGATGGCGACGGTGATGGCGGCGGCGCCGACGATGAAGCCGAACAGGCCCATGACCCACATCCAGTTGAGCTGCATGTTGGCGAACTGGCTCATGTGCCACGGCTGGCGGGGGAAGTTCGCCATGTGCAGCATGACGAGGGCGACGACGAACTGCACCACGCCTGCTAGGCCGAGGCCGGCGAGCCATGGGGCGCGGCTGCGCACGGTTCTTTGGGTTTGCGGGGCTGCCATGCAGGGCGTCTTGGCCGGAAGTCGCTACTTGACCGTTGCTGGAGAAAGCTGGAAACGACTGCAGCAGGACGGAAACAATCCGTGCGTTGTCCGTGGACAAGCTTGGCGCCCACCTCGCCGCGGGCCCGCTCCATCGGGGAAACCGGCGTGTTCCGCGGGGCTTGCCGCCGGCAAGGGGACCGGCCCGCGGACCTTCGCCCTGAAATCCCTTGACTTGATGCGCGCAGGCATGCCCAAGCCGTCTGGCATCCCGCCGGTGCCGATGCGCCAGTCCGCCACCACCATGTCGAAGCTGATGACGCCGGACGAGGCCAACGTCTACGGCAACGTGCATGGCGGCGCCATCCTGAAGTACATCGATGAGGCGGCCGCGGTCGCCGCCTGGCGCCATGCCCGCGTGCCCAAGGTCGTCACGGTGTCGCTGGAGCGCATGGACTTCCGCGAGCCGGTCTACATCGGGGACATCCTGGTCATCAAGGCCACCGTCCGCCACGTCGGCCGCACCAGCATGCTTGTGGGCATCCGGGTCGAGGCCGAGAGCCCCACCACGGGGGAGGTGCGCCACACCGCGAGCTGCTACATGACGTTCGTCGCGCTCGACCGCAACAACAAGCCCATCCCGGTGCCTGGCGTCGTGGCGGAGACCGACGAGGAGAAGGAGAAGATGGAGCGCGCCCGCCGGGTGGCCGACATCATCCGTGCCAGCCGCGACCCGCAGAAGTAGGCGGGCGCGGGCCGTGCAGACCTTCCTGCCTTACCCGGACTTCCGCCAAAGCGCCCAGGTCCTGGACCGGCAGCGGCTCGGCAAGCAGCGGCTGGAGGCGCTCCACCTGCTGCGCATCCTGCGCGGCGTCCACGAGCCGAAAGGCTGGCGAAACCATCCGGCGCTGCGGATGTGGCGCGGCCACGAGAACGCCTTGGCCGAGTACGGCATCGCCGTGTGCAAGGAGTGGATTCGGCGCGGCTACCTGGACACGCGGCTGCCGTTGTTCGAGGCGCTGCTGGACCCGGCGGCGGCGCGCGACAGGCCGGCGTGGCTCGGCGACCCGGCGTTCCATGCGTCGCACCGGAGCAACCTGCTCCGCAAGGACCCGCTCTGGTACGGCCGGTTCGGCTGGACCGAAGGGCCCGAGATGCCTTACCGTTGGCCGGCCGCCTAGGACGCGGCGCCCAGCAGGCCTTCGAGGCCGCGGGGGACCTTGCCCTTCTTGAGGGCCTCGCGCACCGACTTCAGGTCGGGGCCCGCCTGGAAGAACCGCTTCGGGGACTGGTAGTCGAGGGCGCCGGCGCGGCGGAGGTAGCCGTCGAGGTGGGCGATCTTCTCCTTCTCCACGATGGCGGTCATCTCGCGCAGGCTGATGGTGCCCTGGGCGAAGCGCTCCTCGAGCTCGTTGAGGATGCGGACAAGGCGCTTGGTGAGCTCGGCGTCGACCATGGGTGTCAGGGTGTGCACCCCCTTTTCATGTTTTTATATCTTGGGCCTCCCTCCGGGCACCTGGGATGCGTCTCCTCCCCCTCCTGTCGCTGGTCGCCGTCGCGTTCGCGAGCGTGGCCAGCGCAGCCCCGGTGGCCGTGCTGTCGGACCCGTCCGGCGACCAGGTGGTCACCGCCGGCCCGCTCGCGGACGACATCCCGTTCGATCAGGTGGACCTCACCGCCGTCACCGCGGACCTCGCCGGCAGCGTGCTCGACCTCGCCATCACCACCAGCGCCCCGGTCACCGCCACCGAACGGCTGACGTTGCGCTTCACCGTGGACCGCGGCGCGACCAGCTACGCCAACAGCACCGCCCGCGGCACGCCCTTCACCCTGACCATCGCCACCAGCGGCGTCACCGGCGCGCCCGGCGTCAACCTCACGCTCGACGGCAACCTGCTGCACCTGCTGGTCCCGATGGCGTCGATCGACGCGGTCGGCGGCGACCAGCTCGGCAACGTGACCCTCACCGCAGCGGACACGTCGGAGGGCAGCGCCCCCGACCCGGTCACGCAGGACGACTCCAGCGCCCTCGACCGCGCGCCCGACGCCGGCGCCGCGTCGTTCACGGTGCCGCGCCCGCCCATCCAGGCCGGCGTGCGGCTGCTGGCCCAAGGCGGCACGCTGCGCGACGCCGCCGGCACGACCGGCATCACGGGCGCGTCGGCGACGACGGCGAGCGCCAACGCCACCCTCACCTTCGACCTGCTGGTGTCCAACGTCGGCACCGACCCCGACGTGGTCGCGATCGCGCTGCCGCCCAAGCCGGCCGGCGTGTCCGACCTGCGCGTCAATCCGCAATCCATCGCCTTGACGGCGGGCCAGGTCGCGCCCGTGACTGTGACCGTGCAGCTGACGGGGCCCGCCCCGCGCGACCTCACCATCCCCGTGGTCGCGACCTCCGCCCGCGGCGGCACCAGCCAAGTGGACTTGTCCATCGAGCTCACCGCCGTCCCGCCGCCCCCGGCCAAGCAGCGCACGCCGGTCCCCCCGGCCCTCGCGTTCCTGACGCCGCTCGCGGAGGCGGTCCACCTCGACGACGCCTTGGGCGAGTACGCAGAGCTCGCGCTGCTGCTGTTCTTCCTGCTGCTGGCCGTCGCCGTCGTGTTCCTCGCGCTGTTCCTGGTGCGCACGCCCTACGTCGCCGTGACCGTGAGCCCGAAGCGCGCCGTCGTGACGCCCGGCGGCTCCGCCGAGTTCCGGGTCGAGGTGTCGCCCCGCAAGCGCAAGGTCGCAAGCGCCCGCGGCGTGCTGCACGCGGACGGCGCCGGCTTCCTGGCGGCACTCTCGATGGGCGGCAGCCGCCGCGGCCTCGAGGAGTCGGTGGACCTTGCCATGCCGGCCGACGACGGCCCGATGGAAGGCACGCTGCGCATCCAGGTCCCCGCGGACGCCACCGAGAAGGACCGCCAGACCGTCGAGTTCAACGTCGTCCCGCTGGGCGAGGACGGCACGCCGATGTCGAGCCACCGCGGCCGCGCCAAGGTCGAGGTCAAGGCCCAGCCCACCGCGAAGTCGGCGGTCTACGCAAGCGCCCGCGACATCCAGCTCGCCGACGTCCGCCACAGCCCGCCCAGCCCCCGGCCCGGATCCCAGGTGGCCACCACCGCGACCATCCACAACGACGGCTCGGTGCCGGCGCAGCTGCGCGTCGTGCTCCAGCTCGACACCAAGACGGTGGCCGAGGAGCGCATCGAGGTGCCGCCGCGCGGCAGCCGCCAGGTCACGCTGGCGTGGACGGCGGGCGCGGGCCGGAACCAGGTCAAGGTGCAGGTCTTCCTCGCCTGACGGCGCCGACGTTCACGGCTTGGCAGGACTCGTCGCGTCGTCGACGATCTGGATGTTGAAGTGGACGCCCAGGAGCTTGTGCAATTCCTTCCAGTCCGAGACGTCCTGGTCGACCGCATCGAGCGGAAGGCCCAGGGCGGCCCAGCCGGCCAAGCTCGAGACCGGCGTCGCGGCGTGCAGGTAGAAGTGGAACCGGCGCGGATCGAGGCCAAGCTCAAGGACCGTCGCCCCCAAGGCCTCCGTCTGGTCGCCGGGGCACAGCATGACCGCCACGAACCAGGATTTGCGGGGCGTCCAGCGCCGAAGGTCGTCCACCCCAGCGACGCGGATGACGCGCTCGATGTTCCGCAGTTCGTCGTTGCCGATGGCGATGCACGGCTCCTGCAGGGCCACGATGCAAAGCTCGGCCTGGCGCCAATGCTTGCGCACGATCTCGGCGGCGTTTGGGTGGCTGTGCCACCACGTCATGCCGAAGCCGCCGAGCGGCCGCGCTTGACGGCGGCTTCGCTGCGGTGGTAGGGGATCATCTCATGCAGGCGGAACACCACCAGCGCCCCCAGTTTCGTGAGGGCGTACGTCCGTTCCCGGAGGTCTTGGGTGAGGCCCGACTGGATGACGCCCTCCTCGCGCAGCCGCTTCAAGGCCTTGGTCAGGACGTTGACGTTGCGGCCCTGGAGCAGGACCTTGAGCTCGGCGTTGCGCTTGCGGCCGCCCACGAGGGCCTCCACGAGCTCCCGGTCAAAGGGAGGGTCCTGGTCCAGGAGGCGGATCGCCACCTGATACTCCCAGTCCTCGGGGATTGGTTCGATGGGCGACCCCTCGTCCCATGCCATCAGATACCCTATGGTATCCATTCTGCTTAAGGTTGCTGGAGCGTGGCAAAACGCGGTCCTTCAACCGGGTGGCCGCTCGACGCTGCGCACCGACGCCACCGTGTCCGCGAACACGAACAGCAGCGCCGTGAAGAACGACAGCAGCGCCAGCGCAAAAGTGTAGGGCGCCGAGTCCACAAGGCCCGGCGACCCGAACATCTGGCCGCCCATGACCAGGATGGCGCTCGTCACTGTGAACGCCACGGTCAGCACGCCCATGGCGATGGCGTTGCGCAGCATCCGGGCGCGGTGCAGCAGCTTGGCGCGGCCGCCCGCCTCGGCGCTGGCGCCGGGGTCGCGGGCGCGGTCCATGACGCGGAACAGGCGGTTCTGGGCGAAGTTGAGGAACACCGAGGTGCCCGAGATGAGGAAGGCGGGCGCCAAGGTGGCTTGGATGACCTCGGTCGCGGCGGGGGCGGCCATGCTACTTGCCCTTGCCGTCGAACTCCAGGCTGGCGGAGTTGATGCAGTAGCGCTCGCCCGACGGGTCGGGGCCGTCGTCGAACAAGTGCCCGAGGTGGGCGTCGCAGGTCGCGCACCGCACCTCCGTCCGCACCATCCCGTACTCGCGGTCCTCCACCTCACGCACCTTGCTGCGGTCCACGGCCGCCCAGAAGCTGGGCCAGCCGGTGCCGGAGTCGAACTTGGTGTCCGACTTGAACAGCGGCGTCCCGCAGCACACGCACTTGTACATCCCGACGCCCTTGTGGTTCCAGTACTTCCCCGAGAACGGCCGCTCGGTCGCGCTGCACCGCGCCACCTCGTACTGCTCCGGCGTCAGCTTCGCCTTCCACGCGGCGTCGTCCATGCCGCACGGAACGGGAACGGGCAGATACGGCTATCTGACGCGCGCCGATGACCTCGCGTGCCCTACGTGCTGTCCGAGGACGAGGCGCTCATCCAGGCCACCGTGCGCGAGTTCGCCGCCCGCCATGGCCTCGACGCGGCCGCCGAGGCGGACCGGCACGACCGCTTCCCCGTGGAGGCCATCCAGGAAGCCCTCGGCCTCGGCCTGGGCTCCTGCGCCGACGCCGGCGGCCCCGGCGCCACCGCGTTCGCGCTTGCCATCGACGAGCTGGCGCAAGTGGACGCCAACGTCGCCGCGTCGCTGGTCGCGCACAACGCCGCCGTCGCCGCCGCCCAAGGCACGCCGTTCGCGTCCCGGCTGGCGGGCGGCGAGCTGGCGGCCGTCCTCGTGACCGAGGAGGCGGGCGGCTCCGACCTGCTGCAGCCGGGCACCGCCGCCGTCCCGAACGGCGATGGCCACGGCACCAAGGTCACGGGCCAGAAGGTCTGGGCCCTGAACGCGGCGGCCGCCAAGTGGTTCCTGCTGCTGGCGCAGGCGCCGGGCGGGCCGACCCTGTACGCGGTGCCGGCCGCGACGGAGGGCGTGAGCCTGAGCGCCAACGAACCGCTCTTGGGCCTGCGCGCCGCCGGCATCCGCACGGTCTACCTGACCGCGGTGCGGCTGGGGGACGACGCGGTCCTGGGGGCGCCCGGCGAGGGCACGCAACGGGTCGCGCAGGCCCGCCTCTGGTTCCAGCTCGGCGCGGCGGCGGCGCTGTGCGGCTGTGTTGGCGGCGCGCTGTCCGCGGCGGCCCGGTTCGCCGAGACCCGCACCCAGTTCGGCGCGCCCATCGGCACCTACCAGGCGGTCTCCGACGGCCTCACCCAGATGGACATCCAGCTGGCAGCGGCGCGGTCGCTGGTGCTGGCCGCGGCCGCCCGGATGGACGCGCCCGACGCCAGCGTCTGGACCGCCCGCGCCAAGGCGTTCGCGGCCGAGATGGCGGTGCCCATGACGCGGCAGGCCATCCGGATCCAGGGCGGCACCGGCTTCATGCGCGAGGGCGGCACCGAGCGGTTCGCGCGCGACGTCCGGGCCTTGCAGTTCGTCGGGGAGACCACCCACATGCAGCGCGACCACCTCAGGCGCCAGCTGCTGCCTGGGATCGAGTACCCGCCGACGCCATGACCGTCCCGGAAGCGCTGGCGACCCCGCGTCTTCGCCTGCGCCGGCCGCTTCCCGCCGACGCGGCCGCCATCTTCGCGCGCTACGGCTCCGACCCCGAGGTGACGCGGTTCCTCTCCTGGCCGACGCACCGCAGCCTGGACGACGCCGCGGCGTTCGTCCGGCTGGCGGAGGCCGGCTGGCAGGAGGGCACCGACTGCCCTTGGCTGGTGGAGGACCGGGCGGGGCGCCTGCTGGGGGCCGCGGGCGTGCGCTCGACGGCGCTCGGCTGGGAGGTCGGCTACCTGCTGGCGCGCGACGCGTGGGGGCAGGGGTACGCCCGCGAGGCCGTGTCGGCCATCCTGGCGGCGCTGGCCGCGCTGCCGGCGCGTCCGGTCGTGGCGCTGGTGGCGCTGGGCAACGACGCCTCGATGCGGGTGCTGGCGGCGTGCGGCTTCGTGCGCGACCGGCTGCTGCCGCGCCACAAGGCGATGCCGAACCTTGGCCCTGGGTTGCAGGACCTTGTGCTGTTCCGTCTCCTGGACCGGCGGGCTTAGGTCCGTGGCGGGGTTGGGCGCGCCGTGAAGAAGGCGGTCCCGCGGCCTGGCTTCCGCTTCGCTCCAGCCCCGCGACGGAGCCTCCCATGACCGCGAAACCAGTCTCCGAGCAGATGCAGGAGTATCTGGAGACCATCTACCGGCTGGAGGAGGAAGGCAAGGCCGCGCGCACGGGCGAGATCGCCGGCCACCTCAAGGTCGCGCCGCCGTCGGTCACGGACATGATCCAGAAGCTCGAGAAGGCGGGCCTGGTCGAGTACGAGCCGTACAAGGGCGTGACGCTCACGGAGTCGGGGCGCACGGTCGGGCGGCGGCAGCTGGAGAAGCACCGCATCATGCAGGCGTTCCTGCAGGAGGCCTGCGGCATGGACCACCAGAAGGCGCACGAGGCGGCCTGCGACATGGAGCACACCCTGCCGGCCGAGCTGGAGGCGTTCTGCGCCAAGTACCTGGAGGAGCGGCTGGGCAAGGCGTTCGACACCGGGCGGAAGGTCAAAGAGCAGATTCCGAGCCGCTGAAGGCTTCAGTGGGCAAGCCCGCAGCGGCACCTGCAAAAACGCGTAGGCATCGGCCCGATCCGGAAAGTCTGTAGGCCGCGGTTCGACAATAGCGACTTCCTGCGCAAGGGGTTATCCCACCTGCGCGACCAATGCCTAGGGCAAATGCAGACACAACGACTCCGGATCGCCGTCGATTTCGACGGCGTCCTCTTTGACCATGTCCCCTACATCCTGCGTGGATTCCGGGACCGATACGGCATCGACCTGAACGCGGAAGGCTTCCGCCACTGGGACTTCTACCGCTACAAGGCAGTCCAGGAGGCGGACCTGCCGCCGAGCAAGGTGTACGGTCTGATGCGCGACATCGAGACCGACCCCCTGCTGCACAGCGAGCCGCCGCGCGACCGCCTGGCCGCCGGCGTCATGGCCAAGTGGCAGGCGGAAGGCCACCAGGTCGACGTGGTGACCGCCCGCGGCCTGCACGCCGAGGCCGCCACCCGGCACTTCCTTGCGACCCACGGCATCCCGCACGACAACCTCGTGATGGAGCAGCGCCTGAAGGTCGGCTGGGACATCCTGGTGGACGACGCGCCGCACAACGTGCTGATGGCCGCCGCCGACGGCACCTTCGCCATCCTGATGGACCACCCGTACAACCGGGACGTCCCGGCGCACACCAACCCGGTGCGCGTCAAGGATTGGCAGGAAGTGGCCGAGTGCGTCGAGGAGCGCCTGGCCGTCGGCGTCCCGCCCCGGGCCCACGTCTAGCCGAACTGGCAACGCAACACCCGGCCCCTGCCAAGCTTCAAGTCCCCCTCCGGGACTGGCCGTAGGCCATGCTTCGCCTGTCCGCTGCGCTCCTGCTTGCCGCCACCCTGTTGGCGCCGGCGCTCAACGCCGACGTCGTGCCCGTCTCCCGCGACCTGAAGTTCAGCGACCTCGAGCACCTCGAGTACGCCGTGGCCGGCCGCTACACCAACTCCGACGCCCACGACCTGCGCGACGCCGTGGACACCGACAACGACGGCACCGTGTCGACGACCGAGGAGACCTGGTTCAAGGGCCTCATTGAGAGCTACGGCAGCGGCGTCGGCGCCACCGAGCCCCGCGTCGACAACGTCAGCGCCACCAGCGGCACCATGACGGTCACGGTCCTCACCGGCCTGGCCGGCCTCGTCGGCGCCACCTCGCCCATCGACCTCACGCTCACCCGCACCCTCACCTTCCCGCCGGCCGCCTCGGCCTCCGAGCACAAGCTGTACGTCCCGAACGCGGACCCCGAGCCCAACAGCGCCGTCCAGGTGCTGCGCGCCCCCGCCGGCTGGATCATCGACGGCACCGCGGGCTTCCCGCCCGGCGCCACCGTGTCCTCCTCCAAGGACCGCATCACCTTCAGCGAGGACGGCTCCGGCGCCGCCACCATGGTGCTGACCTTCCACCTGCCCCCCTCCGGCTCGACCACCTCCAGCTCCTCGTCCACCACCACGAGCGCCTCCAGCACGTCGGGCTCCTCCACCACCGGCTCGTCCTCCAGCTCCACCAGCGGGACCAAGTCCAGCACCTCCAGCGGCGCGGGCACCACCGGCACCTCCTCGGACGGCACGACGGGCTCGGACCTCGACGACGGCGAGGACGGCTCGGGCACCAGCACCAGCTCCAGCGGCAACAACTGGTTCCCCACGCCCAACTCCTCCAGCAGCAGCACCACGGGCTCCAAGCCCAAGACCAGCGGCACCGCGGCCCAGGTCGTCCTCGACGCCCTCGACGACGCCAGCAGCAGCGGCCTGCCGCGCGGCGACCTGCGCACCCGCCCCGCCGCCGAGACCGAGAAGGACGCGCCCGCCGTGCTGGTGCTCCCCGCCGTCGGCGCCCTGCTGGCCCTGGCCGCGCTGCGCCGCCGCCTCCCCTAGCCCGGTTGCCGCGACGGCGGCGGTTCTTGCGCCCACGCCGTTGTAGGCGCCCGGGTCACCCGCCATGCCTGCACGCAACTCCCGCAAGACCACCCGCACCGCCAGCCGCAAGGCCGTGGGCCGCAAGACCATCGGCCGCAAGGCCCCCGTCCGCCGCGGCGCCACCGCCGGCCGCAAGACCGCCGGCATCCGCAAGGTCGCCGGCCGCACCGGCGGCCGCGGCATCAAGCGCACCGGCTCGTCCACCTACCCCGGCATCCTGGGGATGCTGTTCCAGGACCACGAGAAGGTCCGCAAGCTCCTGAAGCGCCTGGAGAACGCCGAAGGCTACGGCCGCGAGGAGCTGTTCCAGGAGATCTACACCGAGGTCATGGTGCACGCCAAGCTGGAGGAGGAGGTGTTCTACCCCGCCTTCAAGCAAGCCGTCGGCACCGAGAAGGGCCGCGTCCTGTTCTACGAGGCGCGCGAGGAGCACGCCAGCGTCGAGCATCTCCTCGAGAAGATGCGCGGCGGCGACGTCGCCACCGAGGAGTTCCTCGGCCAAGCCATGGTCCTCAAGGAGCAGATCGAGCACCACGCCGAGGAGGAGGAAAAGGAGATGTTCCCGCAGGCCAAGCGCGTGCTTGGCATCCCGCGGCTGGAGGAGCTCGCGCTGCGCGCGCAAGAGCGCAAGCCCGAGCTCATGGAGGAGATTCGCGGCATGGAAGTGACCCGGTAGCCTCGCCGCGGCCTCCCTCCGGCCCGCCGCCGGCCCCCGCACGCCAAGCTGGCATCGCCAGGCGGGGCCGGCGGGGCCCGGCCTGCACCTGATTCACAGGAAAGGCCCCTTTCCCCTCTTTTCTGCCGGCGGGGTTGAGCCGAAGGCCGGTGCCAGAGCATTGCCGGCGTCCCGGCTGCGGCCACCCCAAGACGGGGCAAGGCCGGGAAGGCCACTTCATCGGGCCCGGCCGACGTGGCCGCTGGGGCGAAGGCGCCTGCAAGGTCAAGGGCTGCGCGTGCACGTCGTTCCAGGAGTAGGGTGGCCGGCCCCTCGCCATCACGGATTTATACGCCTCCCCTGTCGCGAACCTGTCCCGGACGCCCCATGGTGCACTGAGGCCGCAACGCCTCGGGATACCCGGGACAGGTGAACCCCATGGCCACGACCTTCAAGCTCGTCATCAACGACCCCGCCACTGGCAAGTCCTTCAACTTCGAAGTGACCGGCCACCACGCCCAGAACTTCCTCGGCAAGAAGATCGGCGACCAGGTGGACGGCATCAACGCCAACCTGCCGGGCTACAAGCTCCAGATCACCGGCGGCTCCGACAAGGCCGGCTTCCCCATGCGCGGCGACTTCGAGGGCACCGTGCGCCGCCGCCTCCTGCTGACCGAGGGCATCGGCTACCACCCGACGGACTACCCTGGCAAGCGCAAGCGCCAGTCGGTGCGCGGCAACCGCGTCTCCAACGAGATCGTCCAGGTCAACCTGAAGGTCGCCAAGGCCGGCAGCAAGCCCGTCGGCGACCACTTCGCCAACCTGACGGACCAGAAGAAGGCCTGAAGGCCGCCCTCGGGCGTCATCGTTCAAGGCTTGTGCGGCGCGCCTTATATTCTCTGAGTGGCCAGCAGGGGCTGTCCTTGGAGGACCACCCCGCATGAACATCAAACCCATCCTGGCCATCGCCGCGGTCGCCCTGCTTGCCGCGGCCGGCCTGGCCACCGTGAACGCGAAGCCTGGCGACGGCAAGGGCGGCGACCGCGCGGACGAGCGCCGCGAGAAGGCCCTGGAGGCCCGCGAGAAGGCGCGCGAGAAGTGCGCCGGCGCCGACGACAACACGACGTTGGAGAAGCGGTGCGAGATGGCCAAGAAGGCCATCAAGGCGCGTCGCGAGGCCCACGCCCTTGTGCGCGCCATCGAGGCCCATGAGCGTCTCCTGGAGCGCATCGAGCAGCGCATCGACCGCCTGGAGGCCAAGCTGGCCGCCGGCAACTTCACCGGCAACGAGACCGCCGAGAAGATTCAGGACCGCATCGAGAAGCTCGAGGACCGCGCCGCCCACGTCGAGGAGCGCATCGCCAAGCTCCAGGAGAAGCTGGAGAAGCTCAAGGCGAAGTGGGAAGAGGTCCGCGACCACGTCGAGGAGCGCCGCGCGGCCCGCGGCGACGCCGCCTCGTCCAGTTCGGCCACCGAGTCCGCGACCTCCACCTAGGCGCAGGCTCCCTCTCCATCCTTTTCCTCCCTCCTTCTCCCTCCTTCCTTCGCTTTTGTTCGGGAACGTTCGAGGCTTGTGCGGGGCGCTTTATCTACCGCCGCGCTGCCTGGCGTGCTGTCCTGGAGGACATTCCATGCGCACCACCCTCGTGCTGACCCTCGTCCTGGTCCTCGGCGCCGCCTTCGCGGCTGTGCCCAGCATCGGGGCCCAGGCCTCGTCGCCGTCCCCGGCCTGCCCGTCCCCCTCGGACAACGCCACGGCCCGCCCGTGCCCGCCGCCCCACCACTGCCCGCCGCCGCCCCCGCGGTCGGCCAACAGGACGACCCGCGTGCCCCCGGTGCGGCCCTGCGTGCTGCCCTGCGGTCCCCACCCCGGCCGCCCGCTGGCCGGCAACCCCACCGGCAACCGGACCCACGCCCCCGTCGGCCGCCCGATGCCCTGCCCGCCGCCGCCGTGCCCGCACCGCCCGGCCGCCGCGCCCGCCAACGGCACCGGCAACGGTACCCACCGCCCCGGCCTCCGGCTGGGCGAGGGCTGCCGCCACGGGCCCGGCGACCCGCACGCGCCCGACATGCGCGCGGCCCGCCGCGTCCACGCCGAGGTCCGCATGATGGAGAGCATGGTCATGCTGCTGGAGCGCATCGACGCCCGCGTCGCGGACCTCACGGCCCAGATGGAGGCCAACGGCACCAGCGCCGAGCGCCTGGCTCGCCTGGAGGCCCAGCTCGACCGGCTGGAGTCGCTCGAGGCCCGCATCCTGGCCCATCTCGACGAGATGACGGCCCATGTTGCCCGCATCGAGGCGCACTACGCGGAGGAGCCGGTGCGCCCCGCGCCGGACCACCCCGAGGGCCGCCCCGACCACGGCGGCCGTCCCTCCGAGACAGGCCGGCCGTCGGGCGGGCGCCCGCCGCGCTAGACCGTGACCTCTTTCCCTTCCTCCCCTGGTTCCCGGTGACCCCATGCGCGTCCAGCTTCCCGTCCTCGCTTCGGTTTTCGTCTTCGCCGTGCTTGCCCTGCCCGCCGCCGCCCAGGACGACGGCTGCGAGTCCGCCCACCCGTGCTCCATCCCGGCCTTCGTGGACGAGGCGGGCTTCGTGGACGGGCGCGACGTCAACGCCACCGTCGGCGACTGGTACGTGGTCTCGGTCTCCAACCCGCTCGACGAGCGCTCGCACACCGTGACGCTGGCCGACTTCGGGGTGAGCATCACCGTCGCCTCCGGCGAGGACAAGGCCTCGCAGCCGTTCCAGCTCATGGCCGCGCACGTCGGCGACCACCTGGTGCGCGACAGCCCCTCGGGCGACACGATGGTGTTCCGCGTGCTGCAAGGCGACACGGTCGACCACGAGGCCGGCCTGGACGACGACACCTTGTCCTCGTCGTCGAAGGGCCGGGCCCCCGGCGTGGCCCTGCCCCTCCTGGTGGCGGGCCTGGCCGTCGCGGCCCTTGCCCTGCGGCGCAGCCGCTAGGCCGCTCCACCGGCTCCAACGGTTTCACTCGCCCTGCCAGCGGGGGCTTCATACCGGAAGACCCCATGGAGTGAATTGGACACGCGCAGGCTTGGACGCCGCCAACCAAGCCAGGCCTTCGCATCCACCGACCGCGGCCACGCCAACCACCGGCCGCTTTGAGGCAGAACCATGCAAACCACCCCAGACCTGGCGCCCTACTTGGCGGCGCTCAAGAAGACCCTCGGAACGAAGCTCGGCGCCGAGGTGGACGAGCAGGACCTGCGCGACGAGCTGGCCAAGTACCTGGAGTACGGCGTCCCGATCGACCAGGCCGTCCGCACCATCGAGCGGCACCACGGCGTCCAGCCCGCCGCCGCCCGCGCCGCCGCCCCCGTGTCGCAGGAGCGCGTCCCGCTTGCCAGCCTGCCGCCCGCCAGCCCCTTCGTGAACCTGAAGGTCCGCCTCCTGTCGGTCAGCACCAAGGCGGTCACCGCCCGCGGCGAGACCAAGGACATCGTCTGGGGCCTCCTGGGCGACGAGACCGGCACCGCCCCCTACACCTCCTGGCGCCCGCTCGAAGGCCTCCAGAAGGGCGACGTGCTCCAGGTCGAGGGCGCCTACACCAAGGCGTTCAACGGCCAGGTCCAGGTCAACTTCGGCGACCGCACCAAGGTCGCCAAGCTCGACGAGGCCGACCTCCCCCAGACGCCGGTCACGTTCCGCGACATGCCCATCGCCGACCTGAAGGACGGCGTCCGCGGCATCCGCGTCACCGCCCGCATCCTCGACATCCAGCCGCGCCAGCTCACCGTCCAAGGCACCCAGAAGACGGTCTGGAGCGGCGCCCTCGCCGACGCCTCCGGCCGCATCGAGTTCACCGCCTGGGCCGACCCGGGCCTTGCTGCCGGCCAGGCCGTCACCATCGAGGGCGGCTACATCCGCGCCTACCGCGGGGTCGCCCAGCTCAACTTCGACACGGACGCCCGCATCAGCCCCGCCGCCACCGAGGTGCCGCCGGCCGAGCTCCTGGCCAAGCGCCCCACCCTGCCGATCCGCGAGGTCCTGGCCCGCAACGGCGGCTCCGACCTGCACGTCGTCGGCACGCTCCTGGAGGTCCGGCCCGGCTCCGGCCTCGTCCAGCGCTGCTCCACCGCCGGCTGCACCCGCGTCCTGGCCGCCGGCATGTGCCGCATCCACAACCAGGTCGCGGGCGTCCCCGACGTCCGCCTCAAGGCCATCCTGGACGACGGCACCGGCGCCGTCAACCTGGTGGCCGGCCGCGCCGTCACCGAGCAGCTCTTGGGCAAGACGCTGGAGGAGGTCCAGAAGGAGACGCTGCGCCCTGACCTCGCCTTCGAGGTGCTCAAGGCCAAGCTCACCGGCCGCGTGTTCGCGGTGCGCGGCAACGCCCTGAGCGACGAGTACGGCGTCACCTACATCGTCCAGTCGATGGCCCGCCACGCCGAGGACGCCAAGGCCGCGGCCGCCGCCCTGCTGGAGGTGGCCTGATGGACGAAGCCCCCCGCCGCATCCAGCGCGAGGTCGCCCACCGCGCCTTCGCCCAGGAGTTCAACGCCAGCCGCGTCCAGATCCCCGGCGCCGGCGAGAAGGACCCGAGCTTCCTCGTGACCCCGCTCGGCGCCAAGGTGAACCGCATCCACGTCGTCGGCGTCTGCACCGACGTCGAGCCCGTCGGCGAGTCCGGCGAGGTCTGGCGTGCCCGCGTCAGCGACCCCACCGGCGTCTTCACCGTGTACGCCGGCAACTACCAGCCCGAGGCGGCGCAGGCCATCTCGCAGCTCCAGCCGCCGCAGTTCGTCGCCATCACCGGCAAGGCGCGCACCTACGAGCCCGAGCCCGGCTCGGTGTTCGTGTCGATCCGCCCCGAGACCATCGCCGTCGTCGACGAGCAGACCCGCGACCAGTGGATCCTCGACACCGCCCGCCGCACCCAGGAGCGCCTGCAGGCGTTCAAGGCGGCCCGCGGCGGCGCGACCCCCGACGCGCTTGCGGCGCAGGGCATCCCGCGCCCGCTTGCCGAGGGCGCGGCGCTCGCGCAGCAGCACTACGGCCTGGCCGACGACGGCCGCTACGGCATCGCCGTCCGCACCGCGCTGGAGCACCTGCGCGGCGGCTCCGTGCCCGTCCACCGCGTCGAGGCCCGCGCCGAGCAGGCGCCGCCGCGCATGGACGACGCCGAGCCCGAGCCGACGCCCGCCTGGAAGCCGCCCACGCCCGCCCCGAAGGCGGACCCCCAGAAGGGGGCCGCCGAGGAGGCGCTGGACAACGCGGTGTTCGCGTCGGTCCAGAAGCTCGAAGGGCAGAAGGGCGCGCGCTGGGACGACATCCTGGCCGCGGCGTCCACCGGCGGCATCACGCCCGAGTCGGTCGAGGAGGCGCTCAACCGCCTCATGGACAAGGGCTTGGTCTACGAGCCGACGCTCGGCGTGCTGAAGTCCACCTGACCGGGCTACTCGTCCCGGATGAGCTTGCCGTCCGGGTCGTAGACCAGCATCCCGACCTTCAACTGGTCGGCCTCCTCGGGGGGGATGCGCTCGTGGCGGGCGCCCTCCCCGAGGATGGCGGAGTTGCCGAACGGGTCCTCCAGGATGACCGTGACGGGGGGTCCGGTGCCGACGCGCAGCGCGCCCAAGGTGTCCTGCAAGTCCATGACGCGGGTGCGCATGGACTCCTCCTCGGCGTCGCGGCCGAGCTGGTCCAGCACGCGCTCGACCCGCACCAGGATGCCCTCGATGTTCGACACGAACGCCTCCGAGGCAACACCGGGCTCGATGCTGATGCCCAGTTCCGGGATGCGGATGGTGCCGGAGCCGCTGCGCACGACGCGCACCGACATGTCCTCGGCGCGCCGCACGTCGTAGATGTAGCGGGTCGGCTCGCGGTGCTCGGTGAGGACGAAGTCGGCGTGCCGGTAGCCGCAGGCCTCGCAGCGCAGCAGCGTCTCGAGCGAGTTCCCCATGTAGGGCAGGTCCACCTGCTCGGCGGTGTATTCCAGGCCTTGGCCGTTGCACGCCGGGCAGACGGCCTCCGAGATGGTGGTCCGGACCACGGGATGCGCCCAGGGTGGCCTTCGGAAAAACGTTCGGTCCTGGGACCGGGGCTACAGGTTGAGGCGTCCCACGCGCGCCGGTGCGGCGTGGGCCTCAACCGTCTCGGAAACCCTCCTCGCTGCGCCCGAGGGTTTCCTCACACCATCTGCTGATAGGTCTGGTTCATCGCGGTCTCCGCCAGGTCGATGGCGTAGCCGCGGGTGCGGTCCAAGGAGTCCGCGATCAAGGTCAGGGGGGCGACGGCCTCGGGGGCGAGCCCCTTGATGAGGGTGGAGACCTCGCCGCGCCAGGTGCCGGCGGCCTCGCCGGCGTCGGCGGCCCGGGAGGCTTGCACGAAGTCGGGGCGCTTGAGGGAGCTGAAGGCGTCGTCCCAAATGGTGCGGACGTGCTGGGCGTGCTGGGTGAACGCGGCCATGACGGCGGGGGTGACTTTCTGGCCTTCGAGGGCGCCGATGTTGGCGCATACCTTGGCGGCGTGGTCGCCCATGCGCTCCAGGGAGCGGGCGGCGAGGAACAGGTTCAGTGCCTCGGCGGGGCGGACGTTGAGGCGGGCGGCGATGCGCGGCTGCTCCAGGAGGGCGTGCATCTGCTTGGAGACCATCCACAGCAGGCGGTCCAGCTCGTCGTCGCGGCGCCGGACGTCGCCGGCCAGCGCGATGTCGCGGGCCTCGAAGGCCTTGAGGGCGTCGTCGTACATCAGGCGGGCGATGCGCTGCATCCGGGTGAGGGTCTTGCGGAGGTCCATGTCGGCGACCCCGACGAGGTCCTGCAGCACCATGGTCTGGGCGCCTTCCTCCAGGACTTCGACGCCGACCAGGCTGCGGCTGGTGTCGCGGACCACTTGGCGGATTTTCGGGTCCATGCGGCTGGCCATGCGGACCTGGATCTCGTCGGCGCCGGCGAGGTAGGCGCCCACCAGGCGGCGGACGACCTCCTCGGCCTGGACGCCGTCGGGCAGGTCCACGGTGAGGCTGCGGGTCTCGGCCTTGGCCTCGCTGTGGGGAATCAAGAGGAGCGAGCCGTCGGGCTCCTCGTGGATGGCGACGGTGTCGCTGCGGCCGAGCCGGTTGCGGTCGATCCACTTCTTGGGGAGGCTGACGACGTGCGTGGAGCCGCCGGTGACCTGCAGCTTCCTCAGTTCCATGTTGGGGGAGCGGGCGGGCACAGGAAGTCGGATGCGGCTGTAGTCTATATAGAATATTGATAGGAGCGGGCTTCACCCATAGCCATGGAACGCCTGGCCAGCCGGGAGCCCCAGGGAAACGCTGTAGGCCACCTGGTCGAGCCGCGCCGCCAACTGCTCCACCTGCTCCAGCAGCCGCGCCACCTCCACGTCCGCCAGCCGGTAGCGCTGGTTGCGCCCCTCCCGCCGGCACGCCACCAGCCCTGCGTCACGCAAGACCGCGAGGTGGTGGCTGAGGTTGCTCTGCTCGCCGCCCAGCGACGACACCAGCTCGGACACGGTGCGCTCGCCCGACCGAAGCTCCTGCAACAGGGAGTGGCGGGTGCCCTCGCTGATCATCCGGAGCAGCGCGGCGCTTTCCATGAAGGGCCATTCATGGGATGCGGCTTTGAGGCTTGCCTTTCAGCGCCGGGTCGCCAGCGCGACCACGAACGAGGCGCTGCTGACCAGCGCGATGGTGGCCCCGCTCGGCAGCGCGAACTCCGCCGAGACCGCCAAGCCGAGGACCGTCACCGCGACCGCCAGCGCCATGGCGATCGCCATCGCCTGACGGAACCCCCGCGCCCATTGCAGCGCGGCGGCCGCCGGCACCACCAGCAGGCTCGACACCAGCAGCACGCCCACGACCCGGCTGGCCACCACGATGGCGGCCGCCGTCAGCAGGGTCAGGACCGTCTCCAGGCCGCGCGCCGGCAGGCCCTGCACCTCGGCCCCCTGGGCGTCGAAGGTCAAGGCGAACAGCGCCCGATGCAGCAGCGCCAAGGTCGCCAGCACCACGACGGCGACGGCCACCACGATCCAGAAGTCCTGCTCCCCCACCAGCAGCAGGTTGCCGAACAGGTAGGAGTCTAGGCTGACGCCCGGGCCGGCGCCCAGCGACAGCAGCACGACGCCGAGCGCCAGGCTGGCGGTGAAGATGACGCCGATGGCGGTGTCGCCCTTCGTCAGCTGCCGGCGCCGCAGCTCCTGGATCGCGAGCGCCCCGACGCAGCTCAGCACCATGGCGCTGGCCAACGGCAGCACGCCCAGCGCGAAGCCCAAGGCGACCCCCGCGAACGAGATGTGCGCCACGCCGTCCCCGAACAGGCTGAGGCCGCGCAGCACCAAGTGGATGCCGAGCGCTGCGGCGGTCGCGGCCACCACCAAGGCCGTCAGCAGGATGCGCTGGAAGTAAGGGTCCTGCAGGAACAGCTCGAACGTCATGCGTGCGGCCCCCGGTGCTCGGTGATGTGGCCGGCCTCCTCGAAGGCGGCGGGCGGGCCGTCGAACACCTTGCGGGTCTCGATGGCGACGAACCGGTCGGCCAGCAGGCGCATCCCGGAGGCGTCGTGGCTCACCATCAGCACGGTCAGGCGGTGGTCGCGGTGCAGGTGGCGCAGCATCCCCAGGAAGTCGGCGCGCGCGTCCCGGTCCACGCCGGTCAAGGGCTCGTCCAAGAGCAGCAGCTCCGGCTCCTGCGCAAGCGCGCGGGCCAGGAACACGCGTTGGCGCTGGCCGCCGGACAAGCGGCCGATGGCGCGGTCGCGCAGCTCCCACGCGCCCACCTCCGCCAAGGCCTGCTCGACGGCCTGGCGGTCGGCCGCGTCCGGGCGGGCCAAAAGGCCGCGCTTGCCGGTGCGCGCCATCATGACGACCTCGTGGACGTTGGCCGGGAACCGCGCCTCGACGTGCGCCACGTTCTGCGGAACGTAGGCGACGCGGCCGCGCGCGCCCCGCGGTGTCTCACCTAGGATGCGGACCTCGCCGCAGTCCGTGGCCTGCAAGCCCACCAGGACGCGCAGGAGCGTGGTCTTGCCGCCGCCGTTCGGGCCCAGGACGCCGACCAGCTGGCCGGCCGGCACCTGGAGGTTGACGTCGTGCAGGATTTCGCGGCCGGCGAGGTTGACGCACACGTCCCGGACGTCGATAGCCAAGGTCAAGCGGAGCACCTGAGCGCCGCGGACAAGGCGGCCAGGTTCTCGCGCTGGAGGGCGAGGTAGTCGAGCGTGGGGTGGCGGGACTCGGCCACGTGCAGCACGCCGGTGGCGATGTGGGTCTCCGCGACGATGGAGGCCACGGCGGCGGGGTCGGTCTCGTCCTCGACGAACAGCACCGTCGTGTCCGTGGCGCGGATGGTCTCGATGACGTCGCGCACCGACTGGGGGTCCGGCTGGGAGCCCGGCTCGAGGCCGTGCAGGCTGACGATCTCCAGGCCGTACCGGCGCGCGAAGTAGGAGTAGGCGTCGTGGTTGGTGACGACGGTGCGGATCTCGCACTGGGCGAGGCCGGCGGCCATGGCGGCGTGCAGCGCCTCCAGGTCGGCCACGAGGACCGCGGCACGCTCGGCGAAGGCGGCGGCGTGCTCGGGGAACGCCTCCATCAGGCCGTCGCGCACGACCTTGGCCTCGGCAATGTAAGCCAGCGGGTCGAGCCAGGTGTGCGGGTCGCGGCCGACCTCGCCGTCCTCCTCCAGCTCCAGGAACGACTCGCCCGCCGGCAGGGTCGCGGCCCGGATGACCGGCGGCGCGGCGCTGCCCAGGCTCTCCAGGGCGTGGTCCACCCAGGGCTCGACGCCGAGGCCGTGCAGCACCAGCACGCGGCTCTCACGCAGGATCTGGATCTCGCGGAGGGTGGGCTCGAACTCGTGCAGGTCGACGCCGGGGGGCGTCAGGATGCGCACGGGGACCAGGTCGCCCGCGATGCGCTCGGCCAGGTACTGCACCGGGTAGTTGGCGGCGGCCACGGTGTTCTCGGGGGTGGTGCTGGCGCATCCCGCCAACAGCAGGACCAGGCAGGACAGGGGGGCAACCCAGCGCATGCCACCGCCCCACCGCCCATCCTTCATAGCTTCTTGCCAGGAATTATGAATGCGGGCGGGCTGGGCCTCACAATGGCCGTTGTCAGCGTCAGCCTCCCCGAAGACCTCCTGGAGGAGATGGACCGCGCCATCGCCACGGGGGACTACAAGGGCCGCAGCGAGTTCCTGCGCGCCGCCGCCCGCGACCGCCTCGGCAGCCACCACGCCCCCGCCACCGGCCGCCACCTCCACGGCTCCATCACCATCCTCTACCCGCACGGCACCGAGGCGCGCATCAGCGAAGTCCGCCACGCCTTCCACGACGTCGTCCTGTCCCTGATGCACACCCACTGCGAGCAGGAGACCTGCATGGACGTCCTCATCGTCGCCGGGCCTCCCGCCCGCATCCAGGCGCTGCACGCCACCCTGGAGCGGATGCGGGACGTGCAGCGGTGCCGGCTTGCCCTTATGGCCTGACCGCCCTCCAACCCCGTGGCCGACCCCTTCCAGGAGCCCCGCGTCGGGCTGTCGCGCATCTACACCCGCACGGGTGACGCCGGCGCCACCGGCTTGGTCGGCGGCCAGCGCGTGCCGAAGGACGACCTGCGCATCGAGGCCTACGGCACCGTGGACGAGCTCAACGCCTGGGTCGGCATGGTCCGCAGCCATCTCGACGCCGCCACTTCCGCGCTCGCCCCCACGCTGCTGCGAATCGAGCACCAGCTGTTCAACCTCGGCTCCTGCCTCGCCACCCTGCCGGCCGACCTCGGGCCGCGCCAGCCGCGCACCACCGACGCCGACGTCGCCTGGCTGGAGGCAGAGATCGACGCCCGCACCGCCGAGCTGCCCGCGCTGCGCTCGTTCGTCCTGCCCGGCGGGACCCGGCTCGACGCCATGCTGCACGTCGCCCGCACGGTGTGCCGCCGCGCCGAACGGGTCGCCGTGACCCTCCAGCGCGAGGCCGGCGGCCTGGAGCGCGAGGTGCGCTACCTCAACCGCCTGTCGGATGCGCTGTTCGTGTGGTCGCGGTGGGCGGCGAAGGCGCAAGGCGGCGCCGAGACCCTCTGGGAACCCAACAAGGCTTGACGCCTATTGGGACCACGGATTCCAATCGTTCCGTGCGATCCGTGGAATCCGTGGTTCAGGCGAGGCGAACGCTCGCCGCCCCGACGAGGTCGTGCGGCGCCAACGGCGCCCGCAACGACCCGTCGCGCAGGCGGACGACGGTCTCGCCGATGGCCTGCGCGTCCACGCCATAGTAGCGGTAGAGGTCCTTCGGGTCGCCGGACTGGGTGAAGCCGTCCTGGACGCCGACGCGCCACAGCTTGGCCGCGACCCCTTCGCCGGCGAGGCACTCCGCGACCGCGGAGCCGAGGCCGTTGTGGATGAAGTGGTCCTCGGCGGACACGACGAAGCCGGTCTCGCGGCCGGCCTTGGCGATCAGGGTGCGGTCGATGGGCTTGATGGACGCCATCGAGATGACGCGGACGCTCAGGCCCTTCTCCTTGAGCGCCTTGGCGGCCATGAGGCCCTCGTTGACCTGGGGGCCGTTGGCGATGATGGTGGCGTCGTCGCCGTCGGCCAGCACGTGGCCCTTGCCCCACTTGAACTCGTGGTCCTCGGGGAACAGCACGGGCACGGCGGCGCGGGTGCTGCGCATGTAGGCCGGGCCGGGGCGCAGGTACATGGCGAGCACGGCGGACTTGGCCTCGACGGCGTCGCAGGGGGCCACGACGCCCATGTGCGGCAGGGTGCGCATGACGCCGACGTCCTCGAGGGCGTGGGCGGAGCTGCCGTCCTGGCCGGTCATGAGGCCGCCGTGGCTGCCGCAGAACTTGACGTTCAGGTTCTGGCGGCCGACGCAATTGCGGATCTGCTCCCAGCCGCGTTGGAGGAAGATGGCGAACGAGGAGGCGAACGGCACCTTGCCCATGTGCGCCATGCCGGCGGCGGTGACGACCATGTCCTGCTCGCTGATGCCCATCTGGTAGAAGCGGTGCGGGAACTCCTTGGCGAACCAGTGGCTGCGCGTCGATTCGGCCAGGTCGGCGTCCAGCGCGACGATGTCGGCGTGGGTGCGCCCGATCTCCTGCAGCCCGCGGCCGTAGCCGTCGCGGATGCTGACCTTGTCGCCGGGGCGCCAGCGGTCGGGGGCGGCGGGGGCGGGGGAGGACATCAGGCACCTCCGTTGGCCCAGGTCTCGCCCAGCTCCGCCATGGCGCGGACCATCTCGTCCTTGGTGAGGGCGCGGCCGTGGAACTCGGGCTTGCCGACCATGAAGGTGACGCCGTGGCCCTTCTGGGTGTCCATGACGAGGCATTGGGGCTGGCCGACGACGGTCTCGGCCTCGTCGAGCGCCTGGAGGATGGAGCGGAAGTCGTGGCCGGGGACGTTGCGGGTCCAGAAGCCGAAGGCGTCGAACTTGGCCTTGATGTCGCCGACGTCCTTGACGTCCTTGGTCCAGCCGTCGATCTGGATCTTGTTGGCGTCCACGATGACGCAGACGTTGTCGAGCTTGCGGTGGCTGGAGGTGAGCGCGGACTCCCAGATGTTGCCCTCCTGCAGCTCGCCGTCGCCGAGGATCACGTAGACGCGGCCCTTCTTGTTGTCGATGCGCTTGACGATGGCGCAGCCGTTGCCGTACCCCAGGCCCATGCCGAGGCTGCCGGTGCTCATCTCGATGCCGGGGATCTTGCGGTCGGCGTGGCCTTGCAGCAGGCCGCCGAACTTGCGGAGCTTGGTGAACTCGGCCTTGGGGAAGAAGCCCAGGTCGCCCAGCACGGCGTACAGGCCGGGCGCGCAGTGGCCCTTGGAGAGGATGAAGATGTCGCGGTCGGGGTCCTTCGGGTTCTGGGGCTCGACCATCATTTTGTTGTAGTAGAGCGCCACCAGGAACTCCGCCATCGAGAACGACCCGCCGGGGTGGCCGGAGCCGGCGCCGTAGGTCATCTTCAGGACCTCGATGCGCAGGAGCCGCGCCTTCTCCTCGAGCTGGGCGATGGTGAGGGGCTCACGCGCGCTGCCTGGGGCGGCCACGGTCTGCACGGAGGCGCCGACGAGGACGGCCGGGATAAGCGTTGATGCGAGGGCTGGGGTCCCAAGGTGCTTTCGAGCATCTGCCCGGAAGCCCCTTCTGGCCTCCACCCTGTTCCTTGGCGGGGCTTGCCCCAGGATGAACCCATGAACCGCGCCTTGCTGACCGCCGCCCTGCTTGCCTCCGTCGCCGCCCTCGCCGCCGTGCCGAACGCCACCGCCGCCTGCATCGAGCGCCCCAACCCGGTCGCCGTCGACTGCAACGACGGCCCCGACGGCGTCTTCGACAGCGACCCCTGCAACGTCGGCCCCTACGCCCTCGTCCAGGACCAGGCCACCGGCTTCGTGTACGCCTTCGCCTGCGTCGGCACCGAGTTCGACCGCGTCTGCGTCTACTACATCGTCCTGGACTCCCCGCAGGACCGCCAGTGCGTCCCGGTCCCGAACCCCTGAGGGGCCAGCTCACCATCCAGAACGCCTTTTGCCTGGGCCGCGTCCGTCGCCCTGATGCGCTTCGGTGCCCCCGTCGCCATGGCCCTCCTGCTCCTGGCCGGCTGCTCCGGCTCCCAGGATGACACCTTCGCCTGCCCGGACGGCACCATCCTGACCCTTTCGGACGACGCGCCGGCGGACCCGGCCAGCCTGTGCCCGCAGCCGGTGGCGCCCTCCGTGTCCCTGGGGGCCGTGTCCTACAACGCGACCGTCTACCTTGAAGCAAAGGTGTCCTGGACGGTCAGCAACGGCAGCTACCCCGGCGGCCACTCGATGTACAACAGCGTCCGCCTGGCGCACCACCCCACGCCGCTGGACCAGGTCAAGAAGATGGAGGACTACGGCGTCATGGAGCTGGCCGTCAAGGAGCACCAGAACCTCCCCGCCGCCGGCCCCTTCAACGGGACGTTCACCCTCACGACCCCGGGCACGTTCTACCTGCGCGCCTATGCCCGCATCTACGCCGACGGGCTTCCCGAGAAGGAGTACTGGAGCGCCGAGGTCCCCATCAAGGTGTCCGACATCGCCACCACCGGCACCCTCGAGATCGTGACCCACGCCGCCGGCGACTTCGCGGGCGGCGGGCTCGACAAGAACACCGTGGACCTGGTGGCCGGCGACGCGCTGGAGGTCAAGAACGACGACGTGCTCGACCACGCCTACACGCTCAAGAACGGCCCCGTCGGCAGCAAGGTCGGCGACATCGTCGTGGCCCGCCTGGCCAGCTCCGGCGCGTTCATCCTGAAGATCCCCGGCACCTACACCTGGGAGTCGGACGACGTGCAGAAGGAAACGCTCACCGCGAACGTCGGCCCGCCCGCCTGAGCAGGGCGGAACAGCCTTTCAGCCCGGCGGCCATCGGCCACCCGTGACCAGCCCGCTCCTTGCGTGCGAAGCCCTCCAAGAGCGCCTGGGCGGGCCGGACCTGCTGGTGGTCGACTGCCGCTTCGACCTCGCGGACAAGGAGAAGGGCGTCCGCGAGTACGCCAAGGGCCACGTCCCCGGCGCCTACTACGCCCACGTCGAGCGCGACCTGTCGGGCCCCATCGGCGACGGCCACCGCGGCCGCCACCCGCTGCCGCTGCCCGGCGCGTTCGCGCGCTGGTGCGGCCAGAACGGCATCACGCCCACGACCCTCGTCGTCGCCTACGACGACGCCGCCGGCCAATGGGCCAGCCGCCTGTGGTGGCTGCTGCGCCACTACGGCCACGCCAACGTCGCCGTGCTCGACGGCGGCCTCACGCGCTGGAAGGCGTTGCGGCTGCCGCTGGCCAACGGCCACGAGAAGCCGCGCAAGCCCGCCGCGTTCGCCGGCAAGCCCGGCCACATGCCGGTCATCGAGGCGCCGGAGCTGGAGGCGGGCGGCATCACGCTGGTGGACGCCCGCGCGCCGGAGCGCTACGCCGGCATCGTGGAGCCCGTCGACAAGCGCGCCGGCCACATCCCGGGCGCCGTCAACGTGCCGTTCGCCGGCAACGTCGGGCCCGACCAGCGCTTCCTCGGCGGCGACGCCCTGCGGGCCCGCTTCGCCGAGGCGACCGGCCAGAAGGTGGCGGTCTATTGCGGCTCGGGCGTCACCTCCACCCACAACGTGCTCGCGATGGAGCTGGCCGGCCTGCCGCCGCCGGCGCTCTACCCCGGCTCGTGGTCGGAGTGGAGCTTCCCTGCCGCCAATCGTCCCATCGAGACGGGGCCGCGCCCTGCCGAGGCACCAAAACCCTGAAGCCCGCCATCCAGTGGCCGCGGTGATGCCCGCGAAGCGGACGCCGAAGCCCAAGCTGCACGCGCCCGCCGCCGAGCCGGCAGGGGCCCGCGGCGCGTCCGAGGCGCTGGCGCACACCTCGCACACCCACACCGTGACGGTCGGCGTCGTGCAGACCCACGCCAGCCCGGACCCGAAGGACAACCTGGCGCGCACCCTGAAGCTCATCGACGCCGCCGCCCGCAAGGGCGCCCAGATCGTGTGCACCCAGGAGCTGTTCCTCGGGCCCTATTTCTGCCAGGAGGAGGACGCGGCGTTCTTCGACCTCGCGGAGCCCATCCCGGGCCCGACGACCCAAGCCCTCGCCCGCAAGGCCAAGGAGCACGGCATCGTCATCATCGGCAGCCTGTTCGAGAAACGCGCCCGGGGCATCTACCACAACACCGCCGTCGTGCTCGACGCGGACGGCACGCTCTTGGGCAGCTACCGCAAGATGCACATCCCCGACGACCCGCGGTTCTACGAGAAGTTCTACTTCACGCCCGGCGACGCCGACGCGCCCGGCGGCCCCTTCAAGGCGTTCGACACCAGGTTCGGCCGCATCGGCGTCCTCGTGTGCTGGGACCAGTGGTATCCCGAGGCCGCCCGCCTCACCGCGATGCAGGGCGCGGACATCCTGTTCTACCCGACGGCGATCGGCACCTGGCTCGGCGAGATGGAGTACAAGGACACCCAGCACCAGGCCTGGCACACCATCCAACGCGCCCACGCCGTCGCCAACGGCTGCTTCGTCGTCGCCGTCAACCGCGTCGGCCGCGAGGAGGACCTGCAGTTCTGGGGCCACTCGTTCGTCGCCAAGCCCATGGGCGTCGTGGCCGCCGAGGCCGGCGAGCAGGAGGAGGTCCTGGTGGTCGAGTGCGACCTCGAGGAGATCGAGCGGGCCCGGCGCGGCTGGCCCTTCTTCCGCGACCGCCGGGTCGACGCATACGGCGGCCTGCTGCGGCGCTACGGCGCCTGAGGCTCGCCCCGCTTGCGCGCCCAGCGCACGACGCCCGCCCCCACCAGCGACAGCAGCGCGTTGGAGGCGGCGGCCAGCAGGATGATGGCGAGCCCGCGCTCCAGCGGCGCGTGCACCATCGGCACCGGCGGCCGGGCGAGGAACCCGAGCGCCGCCGCCGTGAGGGCGGCCGTGAGCATCGAGAGCCCCGCCCACCGCAGCCAGCCGTCGCCGGTGCCCGCCAGCGAGCGGGCCAGCTCGGACGCGGCGGCGGTGGCCGCGACGGCGAAGATGGTGACGCCGCCGATCAGCGTCCACATCCGCGTGCCTTCGCCGCAGTTGTCCTTGCAGCCCAAGAACGTCCAGGCGGCGCCGACCGCCATCGCCACCAAGTGCAGCAGCAGGCACACCAGGAGTTCGCGCTGCAAGGGCTTGGGAGGTTCGTCGGCCATGGGTCACTTCGAGGGGAGCGTGTCGGTGAAGCGGTGGCAGCGGGCGACCCAGAGCGCCAGGTCGTCGTCCTCGGCGATGGCCTCCGGCGCGACCAAGACCCAGCCGGCCATGGCGCGGCCGGTGAACGCGAACGGCCGCACGCCCTCCTGGGCCAGCGCCGCCTCGGTGTCGTCCTTCCCGACGCGGGCCACCATCTCCTCGCCCAGGACGCCGACGACCAGGTTGCCGCGGTCCATCCACGCCACGCCGCCGAACATCGCCTTCTCCTTGGCGCCGGGCATGAGGTCGCGGATGCGCTGGGCGAGCCCTTCGTCGTAGGCCACGGCCAGAAAAACCAGGGGCAGCAGATGGCCTTTGCGCGTCGGTCAACGAGGCTTGAGGGTCTCGCCCGGGTGCTTTGGGTCGCCTTGGGCGACCTCTTCGCCCCGGTGCGGCGCCTTGGCCGCGAAGTCCGTCTCGACGGCGGCGTGGACGCCCGGGTGGCTGCGCGGCACCTTGAACGCCAGCTTGATGAACACCGGCACCGCGAACAGCGCCAAGGTGACGCCGATCTTGACCGTCTTCTCCATGTGGAACAGGACGGCCGGGGCGCCGGGGGCCTCGGGGCTGGCCACGAGCTGGAGGCCGCCGGCAAGCGAGGTGTGCTCCAGCAGCATCAGGCCGCCGACGAAGGCCACGGCGACGAACGCCATGTGCTCCAACAGCGGCAGCCAGTCCATGAGGCGCCCGATGAACGGGGCAAGCAGGCGGAGACTCAGGAGGCCGAGGCTGGCGGCGATGATGATGAGGATGGTGGCGTGCTCGTGGCCGCGGACGAAGCCGACGGCGGCGACCACCTGGTCGAGCGCGAACACCAGGTCGATGACGCCGATCTCCAGCACGACGGCGGCGAACGCGCCGAGGCCGATGCGGGCCAGGATGGGCTTGTGCTCGGCCGCCAAGTGCTCGTCGCCCTTGCGGGCCAACGCCACGAAGTGCTTGATGCCCAAGACGACGAGGTAGAGGCCGCCCAGCACCAAGAACAGCGGCTGCTGCACCAGCACGACGGCGGCCAGGATGGCGGCGACCCGCAGCCCGTACGCGATGAGGAGGCCGATGTTGAGGGCCCGGCGGCGCTCGTCGAGGTCATGCAGCCGGCGCGACAGGACGGTGAGGATGGCTGCGTTGTCGAAGCTGAGGACTGCCTCCAGCAGCACCAGGGTCAGCACGATGGCGAGGTCGCCCAGCAGGTCCACGCAGCGCCGACCGGACCCACGGCTTCAAGGTTGCCGGGGAGGCGGCGGCACCATCTCGGGGGGCGGCGTCTGGGTCGAGCGCGGGATGCCGAACAGCAGCTTGAGGAGGATCGGGACGCCGAACAGGGCCAAGGTCACCGTGACCGAGAGCGGGGTCGGAATCTCGCAGCCGGGCAGGCCGCCGGGCGCGACCTGGTGCTGGACCGGGATGAACGGGACGCGGCAGGCGCCGCCCACCACGTCGCGGCCGACCACCTGGGCGTTGGTGACGAACCACGGGTGCAGCAGGATGAGCTTCACGCCGACGTAGGTCACGGCGACGTAGGCCATGTGCTCCAGCAGGGGCAGCCAGTCCATGACGCGGGCCACGACGGCGGCGGCCAGGCGCAAGAACAGGATGCCCAGCATGCTGGCGATGACGATGAGCAGGATCTCGTCGGTGAACGCGACCGCCACCACCACCTGGTCCACCGCGAACGCCAGGTCGATGACCTCGATCTGGATGATGACCGCCACCAGCGCCGGGACGCCGAGCCGCACCAGCCAGCCGGGGCTCACCTTGTGCTCCTTGTGGCCGGCGGCGCGGTGTCGGGCCAGCTGGTAGAAATGCCGGACGCCCAGGAACAGCAGGTAGAGGCCGCCCACCACCTTGAGCGCCGGCGTGCGGATCAGGAACGACGCCAGCAAGATCGCCGTGATGCGCAGCGCGTAGGCGCCCACCAGGCCGTAGAGCAACGCCTTCCGGCGGTCGCCGAGCGGAAGCTTGCGGACGATGGCGGCCAGCACGGCCGCGTTGTCGAACGACAGCACCGCCTCCAGCACCAGGAGCGTCAGGACGATGCCGAGGTCGTGCAGGAACGGGTCCAGGGCCAACCGTCAAGCCCCCGGGTCCGCGACACCCGCCGCCGCGAAGCCCTGCGCCCGCAGCACGCACGACTCGCACGCCCCGCACGGCGCCTTGCCCCCGCGGTAGCAGCTCCAAGTCAAGTGGATAGGGGCGCCCAGCTCGACGGCCAGGCGCACGATCTCGGCCTTGCTGAGATGCAACAACGGAGCGGAGACGGTGATGGCCGCCCCCTCGACGCCGGCCTTCGTGGCCAGGTTCGCCATGCGCTCGAACGCCTCCAGGTACTCCAGCCGGCAGTCCGGGTAGCCCGAGTAGTCGAGCGCGTTGGCGCCGATGACGAGCCGCTGCGCCCCGACCGTCTCCGCATAGGCCAGCGCCAACGCCAAGAACACGGTGTTGCGCGCCGGCACGTAGGTGACGGGGATCTGGTCGCCGATGTTGCCCGCCGCGGGCGCGTCCGGCACCTCGATGCCGGCGTCCGTGAGCGCCGAGCCCCCGAGCTGGTCGAGCGGCACCCGCAACACCACGTGCGCCACGACGCCCACGGCCTTCGCGACCGCCTTGGCGCGCTCCAGCTCCTTGCGGTGCCGCTGCCCGTAGTCGAAGCTCACCGCGTAGACCGCGTGCCCCTCGCGCCTCGCCCACGCCGCGGCGGTCGTGGAGTCCAAGCCCCCCGACAACAGCACGACCGCCTTGCTAGGCACAGACGGCCCACCCGCCCGTCGGTTATCACCGTGGCGGCCCACGCCCGCCCGACCCTGCCGCGAAAGCGGGCTTCATGGGCACCCCGCCGGTTCCCACCCTATGCCCGAGCCAGGCGCGGTCGTCCGCCGTCCCTCCCCCTCCCGCGCCCCGCCCCGCATCGTGCTCCCGGCCGCCTCCGGCCCCGACGCCGTCCAGGCCGGCGGCCCCATCCGCCGCATGGCGCCCACGCCGCCGCGGCCCGCCCCGCCGCGCGTCCGGTTCCTGCTGCGGGCCGAGGCCGACGCCTACACCCTGCACGACCCGCACGGCAAGCGCCTCGGAGCCGCGCGCCTGGAAGGCGGCGCGCTCCGGCCGGCCTGGCTGCGGTTCGTGCTGCACGGCCGCCGCACGGCCTGGCTGGAGGTCCGCGCCGGCGAACGCTGGCGCCGCACCGCCTGGGTCGGCCGGACCAAGGTCTTCGTCCACGAGTTCACCGCCGACGGCGAACGCCTCGGCGCCGTGTGCGTCCCGCAAGGCCCGGTGCGCGGCGGCGCCGCCGTGCTGTGCGTCCAGGACCACCGCGGCGAGGTCGTGGCTGAAGTGCGCCGCCGCGCCGCCGCCTACGAAGTCTTGTGCGGCGGCCGCCCCGTGGCCCGCGTGACCCCGCAAGAGGACGCGTACGACGTGGAATGCGGCGCCATGGACCCCCGCATGGTGCTGGCGGTTGTGCCGTTCTTGCCCCCGCCCAGCTAGCTCCACTTCTCCGCGAACCAGGCGCCCTTCCCGTATCCCTCGTCCACGCCGACCTCGACGAACGCGGTCGCCGTCGTGAACTTGGTGCGCCGCATGAACTCGCGGTACACGTACTTCGCCAGGTCCTCCGCCGTCGTGCTCGGGATGGGCAGCAGCGCGCAGTCCTGCCGGGGGAAGCTGAACCGCTTGGGCTCGCCGGTGTAGGGGTCGATGACGCGGAACCTGACCTCCTGCTCCGTCACCTGCAGGTCCGAGTAGTGGTTCGACTCCGTCGGCACCAGCACCAGGTGGTCGATCTCGTCGCCGATCTGCTTCAGGGTGTCGGTGATGACGCCGAAGTCCAGCACGATGCCCCACTCGTCCTGCGCGCCCCGCATCCGCAGGTGGATGGCGTAGGTGTGCCCATGCAGCCGCCCGCACTTCTTGTGCTCCGGCGTGATGTGCGCGCTCGAGAAGCGCAGGCCCTTGCGCCAGCCGTCGATCTTCAGCTCCAGCACACGCCGCCGACCGGGCGCTGCGCCAAAAACCCCCAGCCTGTCCCCGTGGCATGGAGCCTTGCGGCTGGCTGTGGGCATGGCTGGGCGTTGCTAACCTCGCCGGCCTGGTGCTGGTGGCCGCCGACAAGCGCGCCGCCAAGCGCAGGGCCCGCCGCCGCAGCGAGGCCGCGTTGCTCTTGTGGGCGGCGCTGGGCGGCTGGGCCGGGATGCTGCTCGGGATGCTCCTGGTGCGCCACAAGACCCGGAAGCCGGCGTTCCTGGTGCCGTTCGGGTTGGCCGCCGTGGCTGCGGTGGCGTGGGCCTGGTTCGCCTGGCGGGCCGCGTGCTAGGTTTTCACGCAAGCCCGCATGGCGGACGCAAGCAGGGGTTGCCAAGCTTGGTCAACGGCGCCAGGTTTAGGCCCTGGTCCTTCGTGGTTCGCAGGTTCGAATCCTGCCCCCTGCACTAGCCCCAGCGGCCGCCGAAGGCGCCGCGGCGCGACGGGCAGGGGCAGGATTCGCCGAGCGCCGCAGGCGCGAGGCATCCCTGCGCGACCGAAGGGAGCGCAGGGTCGAATCCTGCCCCCTGCACCTTGCACAAGCGCGCCGCGCAGCAGGCGCCTTGGCGGAAGCGGGCTGGGGCAGGATTCGCCGAGCGGCGTAGCCGCGAGGCATCCCTGCGCGACCGAGGGAGCGAAGGGTCGAATCCTGCCCCGTTGCCGTCTAGGCCTTGCGCCGCCGCATCATCGCCACCACCGCCATGCCCACGAGCAGCAAGACCGGGGTCAGCCCCGGCGTGCTTGCCGTCGAGGGGGGCGTGGCAGCTTCAACAACAGGCTCCTGCGCCGCCAGCCTGGCTTCCAGTTGGGCGACCTTTTGTTCCAGTTGCTCCAGCGCGGCCGCTTGGGCGTCGTCGGTCGTTCCGGCCGCCGCGACCGGGCCGGCGACGTCCAGCTTGACCTCCATCTCGTTGACGGCGAGCTCCACTTCGCCGCCGTGCTCGGGCAGCTCGACCTTGAAGTTCAGGGCGCCCGTTTCCTGGGGGGACAGCACGGGCGTCATGCGGGCGTCCACGATGGCGCCGTCCAGCCGGACCACCAGCAGGCCGGCGCCCGCGAAGGTGCCTTCGTTGGCGACGCGGACGGTGAAGCCGAGGTTCTTGCCGGCGGTGTAGTCGGCGGTGGGGGGCAGTTCGATGCGGGTCGGTTGCACCGAGGGCTGGCCTTGGGGGTTGGGGACGCCGAGGCGGACGGCGTGGACGGGGAGGGCGGTGTTGGCGGCGCCGAAGGTGGGGAGGGTCCACGCGCCGGTGGCGGCGGTGAAGGAGCAGCCGCCGCTGGAGGGGACGAGGTACCAGGGGCCGCCTTCGCGTTCGACCATGCCGAAGCAGGCGATGCGGGGGGTGTTGGTCCAGGTGAGGTCGGCGCCGGCGGCGGCGGGGAACGTGGTGCCGGTGGCGCCCGCGACGGAGCCTGGGGAGGAGCCGCTGGGGCCGGTGGCGGTGTTGCGGTAGAGGATGAAGTCGGGGTCTTCGGCCTTGACGAAGGAGCCGGCGGGGAAGGTGCCGAAGGGCGTGAGGCGGAGGGTCCAGGTTCCGGTGGCGCCGGTCATGGCGAGGCCGCGGGCGTTGGCGACCGGCGGGCCGGGCAGGGTCACCATGGTGGTGAGGTAGAGCGTGTCGGCCTTGCCGTACTTGCCGTCCGGGGTGGCGTCGCCGTAGCGGACTTCGACGGCGCGCTCGATGGCGGGCCGGCTCTTCTCAAGGATGCTGGCGTCGCCGACCAGGGTTCCGGTCTTCTGGCCGTTGCAGGAGGTGAGGTGATGGTCCTTGACGCGGACGGTGCGCGCGACGCCGAAGCTGTAGGTGGGGACGGCCCCGCCGTCGGTGCTGTCGGCGATGAGCAGGATGCAGTTGTCCATGGCTTCGCCGGTCTGGCCGGTGTCGATCTCAAGGGCGCGCACGGGGATGGGGGCGCGCTTGACCATCTGGACGTAGTCGGAGTCGCCGACCTTGACGGTGGAGCCGAGGGCGCCGAGCTCGGCGGCGGCCGGGGCGGACAGGAGGAGCGTGGCGGCCAGCAGGCCGAGCAGCTTGGGGTTCATGGGTTGCACCGCGTCCGACCGGCCGGGCCCGAGGTTCAAGGTTTGCTCCCTAGCCACTTGCGGCCACAGGGGTCTATTGAGGATACGGCCAAGACGCTGGGCGGGAGGTCGCGGCCGACACAAGGTGTCCCCATGAACCTCAAGCCCGCCTTGACCGCCGCCTCCGCCGTCGCCATCCTCCTGTTGGCAGGCTGCGCGGCCAGCACCAGCAACACCACCACGCACACCCAGACCTTCACCACCACCAACGCGGCGGGCCAGACCGTCACCGCCACCAGCACCAGCGTGCAGGTCGTGACGGGCGGCTCCGGCGGCCGGCAGCTCGTCAACCAGGCCGGCAGCTCGACGGTCTACCCGATCGCGCAGGCCTGGGCCGAGGAGCACGGCCGCGCCATCGGCGCCAACATCGTCGTTGGCGGCGGCGGCTCCGGCGCCGGCATCAGCCGCTTCTGCCGCGGCGAGCTGGACATCGCGGACGCCTCGCGCCCGATGCGCGACGCGGAGAAGACGACCTGCCGCAACGCCGGCATCGAGCCGTTCGAGATCCAGGTCGCCGTCGACGGCCTGTCGGTCGTGGTCGCGACGTCGAACACCTTCGTGCAGTGCCTGACGGTCGCCCAGCTCAACCGCATCTGGACCGCGGACGCCTCCAAGCAGGTGACCAAGTGGAGCCAGCTCGACCCCGCGTGGCCGGACCAGCCCATCGTGCTCTACGGCCCCGGCACCGACTCGGGCACCTTCGACTACTTCGTCGAGGTCATCATCACGCCGTTCGACGGCGCCAACACCAAGGGCCGCAGCGACTACACGCCGTCGGAGGACGACAACGTGCTTGTGCAGGGCGTGGCCTCCAGCCAACACGCGCTCGGCTACTTCGGGCTGGCCTACGCCAAGGAGAACCCGGACAAGGTGCGCGTCGTCAAGGTGGACGAGGGCAAGGGCAACGGCTGCGTCGAGCCGACGGACGCCAACGTCGAGGGCGGCAAGTACAGCCCGCTCTCCCGCCCGCTTTTCATGTACACGAAGGGCAAGCCCGCCGGCGTCCTCAAGGCCTACTTCGAGAAGGGGCTCTCGGCGGGCGGGCAGGAGATCGTCCACGAGGTCGGCTACATCAAGCTCCCGGCCCCGAAGCTTGCCGAGATGCAAGCCAAGATCGCCTGACTATAGAGAAACCCTAGAATCCGGAGGTTACGGTGAAGCCCGGCCCGCCTGCCTCCTGGCCCATGCAGCGCACCTTTGCGTCCCTCGCCCTCCTTCTCCTCCTGCTGGCTGGATGCGCCGGCAGCCGCGTCGTCGTCGACCAAGCCGGCAGCTCGACGGTCTACCCCATCGCGCAGGCGTGGTCGGAGGCCTTCGGCCGCGACGTCGGCGCCAGCATCGTGGTGGGCGGCGGCGGCTCCGGCGCGGGCCTCGCGCGCTTCTGCCGCGGCGAGCTGGACATCGCCGACGCCAGCCGGCCGATCAAGGCGACCGAGGTCGCCGACTGCAAGGCCAAGGGCATCGAGCCGTTCGAGATCCAGGTCGCGGTCGACGGCCTGTCGGTGGTCGTGGCCGCCTCCAACACTTTCGTCCACTGCCTCACGACCGCCCAGCTGCACCAGGTCTGGACCGCCGACGCCGCCAAGCAGGCCAAGCGCTGGAAGGACCTGGACGCCGACTGGCCGGACGAGGCCTTCGAGCTGTTCGGCCCCGGCACCGACTCGGGCACCTTCGAGTACTTCGTCGAGGCCATCCTCGCCCCCGTCGACGGCAAGGAGACCAAGGGCCGCAGCGACTACACGCCGTCGGAGGATGACAACGTCCTGGTGCAGGGCGTGGCCTCCAGCCCCTACGCGCTCGGCTACTTCGGCCTGGCCTACGCCCGCGAGCATCCGGACAAGGTGCGCGTCGTCGGCGTCGACGAGGGCAAGGGCAACGGCTGCGTCGAGCCCACGGACGCCAACGTCGAGGGCGGCAAGTACCACCCGCTCGCCCGCCCGCTTTTCATGTACACCGACGGCAAGCCGGCCGGCGTCCTGAAGGCCTACTTCGAGAAGGGCCTCTCCCAGGAGGGCCAAGACCTGGTGGCCGCCGTGAAGTACATCCGGATGCCCGCCGCCAAGCTCGCCGAGATGCAAGCCAAGATCGCCTGAGCCGCCCATGACCGAGGCCCCGACCGTCCCCGTCCTTGCCAGCCGGCGCCTCCAAGCCGCCCGCCTGGCCGAGCGCGGGATCCTGGTGCTGCTGTTCGCGTCGGCGACGGTGGCCACGGTCACGACGGCCGCCATCTTCCTCACCCTGCTCACCAACGGCTTCCAGTTCTTCGCCGCCGTGGACATGGCGGAGTTCCTGTTCGGCACCACCTGGGCGCCCGACTTCCTGCCGCGCCAGTACGGCTCGGTCCCGCTGTTGAAGGGCACCATCCAGGTCGCGGTCGGCGCGAGCCTCATCGGCATCCCCCTCGGCGTCGGCTCCGCGCTCTACCTCAGCGAGTTCGCGGGCGACCGCACCCGCCGCGTCCTCAAGCCCACGCTGGAGCTCTTGGCCGGGATCCCGAGCATCGTGTTCGGCCTGCTGGCGCTGTTCGTCATCGGCCCGTTCATCCAGTCCACGTTCCACGCGCCGCTGTTCACCGCCCTGTCGGCGTCCCTGGCCCTCGGCGTCATGGTGGTGCCCATCATCTCCAGCATCTCCGACGACGCGCTCCGGGCCGTGCCGCGCGAGCTGCGGGAAGGCGCCCTCGCCCTCGGCGCCACCAAGTGGGAGGCCACCTGGAAGGTCGTGCTGCCCGCCGCCCGCAGCGGCATCACCGCCGCCACCATCCTGGGCTTCAGCCGGGCCATCGGCGAGACCATGGTCGTGACGCTGGCCGCCGGCCTGGTGCCCACCATGACCTGGGACTACCTCGAGCCGGCGCAGACCATCACGTCGTTCATCGCCAACCGCGCCGGCGGCGACCTGCCTGACGGCTCGATCCAGTACCGCTCCATCTTCGCCATCGGCGCCTACCTGTTCGCGCTCACCTTCGCCGTCAACCTGGCGGCCGAGTTCATCCTCGCCCGCTACCGGAGGCGGTTCGCGTGAGCCCCTTTGGCCAGGTGTCCCGGCGCCGCCGCAACCAGGCCCGCGTCGGCGTGGCCGTGATGGCGGCGGCCGCGTTCAGCTCGCTCGGCGTCCTCGCGTTCCTGCTCTGGACCATCCTGTCCAAGGGCCTGCCCGCCCTCAGCCTGGACTTCCTCGCGAGCTTCCCCAGCCGCTTCCCCGAGCGCGCCGGCATCCAGGCCGGCCTGGTGGGCACGCTCTGGGTCGGCGCCGCCTCGATGCTGGTCGCGCTGCCCATCGGCATCATGGCCGCGATCTACCTGCACGAGTTCGCGCCCGCCAACCGGTTCACCAGCATCCTGCGCGCCAGCATCGCCAACCTCGCCGGCGTGCCCAGCGTGGTGTTCGGCATCCTGGGCCTGGCGTTGTTCGTGCGCGCCTTCCAGCTCGGCAACAGCATCGCCGCCGCCGGGCTGACGCTGGGCCTGCTCACGATGCCCATCGTCATCGTCGTCTCCGAGGAGGCCCTGAAGTCGGTGCCGCGCAGCATCCGCGAGGCCGCCTTCGGGCTGGGCGCCACCCGCTGGCAGGCCGTGCGCCACCATGTCCTGCCCTACAGCCTGCCCGGGATGCTGACGGGCGCCATCCTGGCCTTGTCACGCACCATGGGCGAGACCGCGCCGCTCATCGTCATCGGCGCCGCCTTCTTCATCGACTTCCTGCCCAGTTCGCCCACCGACCCCTTCACGGCGCTGCCGATGCAGGCCTACAAGTGGGCCGACGAGGCCGACCCCGCGTTCCACACGCTGGCCTGGGGCGCCGTCCTCGTCCTCCTCGTCTTCGTCCTTCTCGGCAACCTGGCCGCCATCCTGCTGCGCGACCGCTTCCAGCGCCGCTACCGCTGGTGAACCCCATGACCACCACCCTCGCACCCCCGACCCCCCTCCAGGACACCGCCGCGGCCTTCGCCGTGCGCGGCCTCAACGTCTGGTACGGCGACAAGCACGCCCTCAAGGACGTCAGCCTCGACATCCCGCGCCGCCAGGTCACGGCCTTCATCGGCCCGTCCGGCTGCGGCAAGTCCACCTTCCTGCGCTGCCTCAACCGCATGAACGACCTCATCCCCGGCGCCCGCGTCGAGGGGCGGCTGCTGTACCACGGCCACGACGTGCACGCCCGCGGCGTCGAGGCGGCCGCCCTCCGGCGCCAGGTCGGCATGGTGTTCCAGAAGCCCAACCCGTTCCCCAAGTCGATCTTCGAGAACGTCGCCTACGGCCTGCGGCTCGACGGCGGCCTGTCGCGCGAGCAGGTCAAGGACCGCGTCCGCGAGGCGCTCGCCAAGGCGCACCTCTTGGGCGAGGTCGAGGACCGCATGGACCAGCCCGGCACGGCGCTCTCCGGCGGCCAGCAGCAGCGGCTCTGCATCGCCCGCGCGCTCGCGGTGCGGCCCGACGTCATCCTGATGGACGAGCCGTGCTCCGCCCTCGACCCGATCGCGACCGCGAAGATCGAGGACCTGATGGCGGAGCTGCGGCGCGACCACACCGTCGTCATCGTGACCCACAACATGCAGCAGGCCGCGCGGGTCTCCGACCGCACGGCGTTCTTCTACCTCGGCGAGCTCATCGAGGAGGGCACGACCCGCGACCTGTTCGAGAACCCGCGCAACGCGCAGACGGAGGCCTACGTGACCGGCCGCTTCGGGTGACCCATGACCAAGGAGTTCCACAACGAGATCGACCAGCTCAAGGCCCGCGTCCTGCACATGGCGGACCAGGCCCGCCTGAACCTCGTCGAGGGCGTCCGCAGCCTGGTGGACGGGGATGCCGCCTTGGCCCGCCGCGTCATCCAGCGCGAGGAGGAGCTCAACCGGCTCGACGTCGAGATCGAGGCCGAGGCGCTGTCGCTCTTGGCCCTGAACCAGCCGATGGCGGCCGACCTGCGCACCATCGGGGCCAGCCTCAAGGTCATCACCTACATCGACCGCATCGGCCGCTACGGCTACGACATCGCCAAGGCGACGCTGGAACTGGGGGACCAGAAGCTGCCCCGCAAGCCGCTGGCGTTCAACCTGATGGCGGAGAAGGCGATGGAGATGTACGACCGCGCCATCGAGGCGTACAAGGAGCGGGACGCGGCCAAGGCGCGCGGGGTCGCGGCCATGGACGAGGTGGTGGACACTCTCTACGACCAGATCTTCCGCCAGGCCATCACCTACATGATGGAGGACCCGCGCACCATCACGCTGCACGCCCACCACATCCTGGTGGCCCGGCACCTGGAGCGCACCGGCGACAACGCCCGCAAGATCGCGGAGAAGGCGCTCTACATGGCGAGCGGCGAGCGCCGGCTCCCCTTGCGTTAGCTATAGTCTCAATAGAAGATTGAGAATACGGTGAAGTCGCGAGAAATCTGCCGCCGCGCCATGGGCTTCAAGGAATGGATCATCCCGCAAGACCGGGTCTTCTATGACCTCCTGGAGCGCCACGTCGCCCTGGCCAGCGACGCCGCCGGCCTGTTCCGGCAGATGGTGGACAACTGGCAGAACGTCGAGGCCTGGCGCACCCGCATCCGCGACGTCGAGCACGAGGCCGACAGCGTGGGCCACGAGGTGTTCGACCGCCTCAACGCGACCTTCATCACGCCCATCGACCGCGAGGACATCGCCCGCCTGGCGCACGCCCTCGACGACATCGTGGACGCCATCTACGCCGCCACCAACCGCATCGCGCTCCTGGAGATCCCCGCCCCCACGCCGCACATGAAGGTCTTCATCGACGTGCTGGAGGGCCAGATCCGCGAGCTGGTGGACGGCGTCCGCGGCCTGCGCAAGCCCTCGAGCCTCAAGACCACCATCCCGGCCCACGTGGTGGAGATCCACCGCCTGGAGAACGTCGCCGACCGCGCCCTCAACGAGGCCATCGGCGCCCTGTTCAAGACCAACGACCCGGTTGTCATCCTGAAGTACAAGGAAATCTACGAGTTCCTCGAGGACGCCACCGACCGGTGCGAGGACGTGGCCGACGTGCTCCAGGACATCCTGCGCAAGCACGGGTGAGCCGCCATGGCGCTGCCGCTGCTGGGCATCCTCGACGGCTGGGGCCACATCGGCTGGGACGCCGTGACGCCGCTGGTCCTCCTCACGATCCTGGTCGCGCTGCTGTTCGACTTCTACAACGGCCTGCACGACGCCGCCAACTCGATCGCCACCGTCGTCGCCACCCGCGCGCTGCCCGTCTGGGGCGCCTTGGCGCTGGCGGGGACGTTCAACTTCGTCGGCGCCTTCGCCGGCACCGCGGTCGCGGCCACCGTCGGCTCCGGCATCATCGCCAAGGACGCCGTCACGACCGAGGTCATCCTCGCAGGCCTGCTTGGGGCCGTCTTCTGGTCGGTGCTCACCATCGTCCTCGGAATCCCGATCTCGTCCAGCCAAAGCCTGATCGGCGGCCTGGTCGGCGCGGCGCTGGCGCACGCCGGCATGGGCGGCGTCCAGTTCTGGGGCTGGGGCGACGTGGCGGCCGTCGGCGTCATCCTGCTGGAGGGCGCCGCCGTGGGCGCGGCCGGCGGGGTCGCCGTGGCCGCCGCCAGCCGGTCGCGGCTGCGCACGGGCTTCTTCGTCGGGGCCGGCATCGGCTCGGCCGTCTGGCTGGCGGTGCGCATCTTCCAGGGCTTCCAGGTCCAGAAGCTGCTTGCGACCCTGCTGTTCATCGCCTACAGCCCGTTCATCGGGTTCCTCATGGCGTTCGTGTTCACCGCCGTCATCGCGCGGCTGTTCTACCGTGTGCCGTCGAGCCGGGTCAAGGGCGGCTTCCGCTGGGCGCAGATCGGCTCGTCGGCGGCCTACTCGCTCGGCCACGGCACCAACGACGCGCAGAAGACCATGGGCGTCATCTCGGCGCTCCTGATCGCGGCGGGCGCGGTGCCGTCGCCGGCCAACATCAAGGAGTTCCCGGTGCCGCCGGAGGTCATCGTCGCCTCCGGCCTGGCCATCGCGCTGGGCACCATGATCGGAGGCCACAAGGTCGTCAAGACCATGGGCACCAAGCTCACGCACCTCGACACGAGCCAAGGGTTCGCCGCCGAGACCGCGAGCGCGATGAGCCTGTTCTTCCTCGCCAACAAGGGCGTGCCGGTCTCGACGACGCACAGCATCACGGGGTCGATCCTCGGCGTCGGCGCGTTCCAGCGCATGTCGGCGGTGAGCTGGGGCACGGCGCGGCGCATCATGTCGGCATGGGTCATCACCATCCCGATGGCCGCCGTCGTGGCCGCGGTCTGCTACTGGCTGCTGCACGCGATCCTTTGAACCTGTTCAGCCCCGCCGTGGCCTGTCCGTGGGCCTCCCGGTGAAGCAAGCCCCCGAAAGCCGGGCCTTTGTTCAGCCGCCAGCCACGTTTTCTAAACATGGTCTAGAAATGGCTGAATCCGCTGAACGAGGTTTGGCAAAGACGCCACCTTGCCGAACCCTTTTATGATTCAGGGGGCTGGGCGCAATCGCGATGGACTTCGGCAAGCTCTACGCGCAGCGAACCCAACGGCAGAAAGCCAGCGAGATTCGCGAGCTGCTGAAGCTGACCGAGAAGCCCAACATCATCAGCTTCGCCGGCGGCCTGCCCAACCCCGCCACCTTCCCGGTGCGCGAGGTCGAGGAGGCCACCCACCGCGTCCTGCGGGACCACGCCAAGTCCGCGCTGCAGTACTCGACCACCGAGGGCGTCACCCCCCTGCGCGAGGCCGTGGCCGAGCACCTCCGGAAGGACGGCATGGACGTCCACCCCGACCAGGTCCTCATCACCAACGGCAGCCAGCAAGGCCTCGACCTGCTCGGCCGCGTCTTCCTCGACGTCAACGACACCGTCCTGGTCTCCAGCCCGACCTACCTCGGCGCCATGCAGTCGTTCAACGCCTACGGCGTCCAGTACGCCACCGCCGACTCCGACGGCGACGGCATCGACCCGGACTCCGTCGAGGAGACCCTGCTCCGGCTCCGCAAGCAGGGCGTCCACCCCAAGTTCCTCTACGTCGTCCCGACCTTCGCCAACCCCTCGGGCACCACCGTGTCGGCCCCCCGCCGCAAGCGCCTGTTGGAGCTGGCCCACGAGCACGACCTCCTGATCGTCGAGGACGACCCCTACGGCAAGCTGCGGTTCGACGGCGAGCCGGTCCCTACCATCCACAGCATGGACAAGAAGGAAGGTCGCGTCATCTACCTCGGCACCTTCAGCAAGATCCTGGTCCCCGGCTTCCGCCTCGCCTGGAGCGTCGCCCCGCTGGAGGTCACCCGCAAGATGGTCATCGGCAAGCAGGGCGTGGACCTCTGCACCAACGCCTTCACCCAGTACATCGCGGCGGACCTGCTGGCCAGCGGCCTCATCGACAAGCACCTGCCCGAGATCATCAGCCTCTACCGCAAGAAGCGCGACCTGATGCTGCATGGCATGGACAAGCACTTCCCGAAGGAGGGCACCTCGTGGACCAAGTCCCAGGGCGGCCTGTTCACCTGGGCCACCATGGCGCCGCACGTCAACACCACCGAGATGCTCAAGGACGCCGTCCAGCGCAACGTCGCCTATGTGCCCGGCAAGTCGTTCTTCCCCGACCCCAACGTGGGCTTCAACACGATGCGCCTCAACTTCAGCCACCCGGCGGACGACAAGCTGGAGATCGGCGTCGAGCGGCTGGGCGGGCTCATGTGCGAGTGGACGGCCCGCAAGGCGCCGATGCCCGCCCGGGCCTGACGACCATCCCGTCCACCGAGCGGGGCGTCACCAGAGCGACCGCAACGACCAGCCCTTGGCGTGCTGCACGCCCTGATGGATCGCCAGCGCCCGCGGGTCCTTGTGCAGGATGCGGTCGAACAGCAGCTTCGCCTGCCCTTCCAGCTCGCCCCCGAACACGTTCGGCAGGTAGCCCGAGGCCTCCAGCACCGCCAGCAGCAGCGTCGTCGACTCGTCCGCCGGGTACTGCCCATAGAGGACGCCCTTGAGGTGGTCCCGCAGCGCCCGCCGGGCCGCCGCGTCCCGCACGGGGTAGCGCCGCTCGCCGTTGCGCTGGACGGTCTGGACGTGGCCGCGCCCCTCCAGCCGGAGCATCACGTCGTGGACGTGGGGCTGCGCCTTGCGGCCGAGCTTGACGATCCACCGGTCCACCGCCTTCGGCCGGCGGTCGCGGACCTCCCCCAGCACCCAGTCCAAGGTCTTCTCGCCGGCGGGGGTGTGGCTGCGCGAGACGACGCGCCCCTTGTCCAGCTTGAGGTAGCCGTCCATGATGAGCTCGGCCAGCCACGCCGCCGCCAGCCCGTTGTGCAGGGCGCCCTTGCGGTTGTGGACCCAGCCGCCGTCCGGGTCGAGGGCGAAGAGCAGGAACTCCTCGTCCACCCGGTCGATGATCACGCCCACAGATGGAAACCCGCCTGCAAAGCGTTGCCGGGTCGCGCCGGGGCTGCCGCCAGCCTCAAAGGAAGCCGCGGGTTCGGTCGGGTGTGCCCGAGGCCGACGAAGCCCGCCTGGCCTTGTTTGCGGCGGCCTGCCGCGGCGAGGACCATCTCCTGAAGCGCAAGCACGGGCCCGACGTCCCCGCCGGCCCTGCCCAGCCCTTCAAGAACGTCGTCGTCGGCGTCGACAACAGCCCCGCCAGCCTGCAAGCCCTCGAATGGGCCCACCTGCTGGGCCGCTCCGGCGCCCGCATCACGCTGGCCTGCGTCGGCTCCCCGCCCGCCTCCGGCGCCGCGGCCGAGGTGTTCATGGAGCAGGTCCAGGACCCGAAGACCGTGCTGGCAGCGGCGGCCGCGAAGTTGGCCGCGCGCGGCGTGCAGGCCGAGACCTTGGCCTTGCAGGGCCCGCCCGCCTTGGAGCTGGTGTGGGCCATGGCCAACCGCAAGGCGGACCTGGCCATCGTCGGCTCGCACAACCACGGCCGCGGCGAGTACGAGGGCCTCGGCGGCGTTTCGGCCACCCTGAAGAAGGAGGCGCCGTGCAGCATCCTGGTGGCCCGCCAGGCGCCCAGCGTCTACGGCATCGCGGCCGCCACGGACGGGTCGCGGCCGGCCCGCCACGCCATGGCGGTGGCCGTGAGCCTCGCCCGCCAGTGGGAGCTGCCGCTCGCGGTGCTGCACGCCCGCGAGAAGACCCTCAAGGACCTGAAGGAAAAGAGCACCTTGGCGCCCCACCCTGGCCTCACGGTGGAAGGGGTCCCCGGGCCGCCCCACCTGGGCGTGCTCCAGGCCCTGCGGTCGCGGGGCCCCCATCTCCTGGTGATCGGCGGCCGCGGCCTGAGCGGCGGGCCCCTGCACAGCCTAGGCTCGGTGAGCGACCGCCTTCTGTCGAACTCGCCCGGCTCGGTGCTGGTCGTGAAGCCGCGGGCCTAGGGTTCCGGTCACGGCAAGGTTGAAGCACCCTCGCTTTCCTGGGCCGCCTATGCGCAGCATCCTCGTGGCGGGCCTCCTGGCCACCGCCCTGCTTGCCGGTTGCACGAGCCCCGACGGGGAGACCGCCCAAGACGCCTTCAGCGTCGCCCGCAGCGAGGCCCGGGACCGCCACTCGGACGCCATCCTGGTCGGCGCGTTCGGCCTCGAGGTCCGCAGCTTCGAGAACAAGACCATGGGCGCCAACGTGGACCCCGACAGCGACCAGGGCCGCTTCGTGGCCGCCCTGGCGGAGGCCACCGACGAGACCGTCGGCGACGGCCACGCGCCCGCCTGGGGCTTCAACTTCGTCTCCGCTGCGGACCACTTCGTCATCTCGGTCGCCGTCGTGGACGGCAAGATGGCCTACGCCTTCGAGCAGGAGCTCCCCATGGCGATCCCGCAGGAGGACATCGATGACATCCGCGCCAAGGCCGACACCTGGTCGGTGGACAGCGTCGAGGCCATGGACGCCCTGCGCGCCTCCAACGCCACCTTGGACGCCGCCATCACGGCCGGCAACATGACCACGGTCGAGTACCGGCTGGACCTCGAGGACCAAGAGTGGGAGATCGACGGCCGCGCCGAGGGCCTCCTGAGCTTCGGCGCCGTGGTCGGCATCGAGACCGCCGCGGTCTCCGACCTGAAGGTCAAGCTCTACGGCGGCAAGCCCATCCTCCCCAAGCCCACCAAGATCCTGCCCGAGGCCATCCACGAGCAGGGCACCTTCACGGTGAGCTTCGACCCCCTGAACCTCCAGGGCGGCGGCATCTGCAACACCCCGACGGCGGAGTGCTTCGAGTACCCCTTCGAGGTCGAGGGCGCCCCCGTCGACTTCGACGCCACCCTGGCCTGGGGGCTGTCGGCCAACGACCTGGACTTCTACATCTACGAGGGCGACAGCCAACTGTACGCCGGCACCAACGACCTCGGCAACCCGACGACCGGCGAGGCCATCACCGGCAACCTGCCGGCGGGCGAGTACCGCGTCATCGTGGTCGGCTGGAACGCGGCCGGCGAGAGCTTCAACCTCGACGTCGAGTTCTCCTAGGCCCGTTTTCGGTCCCTTCTCCCTTCCTCCTCCCGTTTTTTTCGCTTCAGGGCTTGAGGACGATCTTGCCGAACTGCCCGGCCTGCGCCATGCGCTGCTGGGCGGCGCGGGCCTCCGCCAGCGGATAGACCGAGTCGACCACGACCTTGAGCCGGCCGGCCTCCCACATGGAGACGGCGTCGGCCAGGTCCTGCGGCACGCCCATGGTGCTGCCCAGGATGCTGAGCTGGCGCCAGAAGATGGCGCGCACGTCCACCTCCGCGAGCGGCCCCGTGGTGGCGCCGCAGGTGACGAGCCGGCCGCCCTGCGCCAGCAGCCGCAGCGACTTGCCGAACGTCGCCGTGCCGGCCGAGTCCAGCACGGCCTGGAAGCCCTTCTTGCCGGTGGCGACGAAGGCCTCCTTCGCCCAGTCGGGGCTGGCCTTGTAGTCGATGACGTGGTCCGCGCCGAGCGCCTTGACCTTGGCGGCCTTGGCGGCGCCGCCGGTGGTCGCGCACACCCACGCGCCGCGGGCCTTGGCGAGCTGCAACGCCATCACGGCCACGCCGCCGCCGGCGCCGACCACGAGGACACGGTCGCCGGCCTGGACGCGGGCCTTGCGGTGCACCATCTGCATCGCGGTCATGGCGGCCAGCGGCAGGGCGGCGGCCTCCTCCCACGGCATCCGCGCGGGCTTGGGCAGGACGTGGGTGGCCGGGACGACGCACTGCTCGGCCAGGCCGCCCCAGCGGGTCTCGCCCACGATGTTGACGTCGGGCGGGATCGCTTGGTCGCCGTCGGGGCCGGCCGCGAAGTTGAGGCCCGGGTTCACCAGCACCTCGTCGCCGACCTGCACGCCGCGGACGCCGGGAGCCACCTCGGACACGACGCCGGCCAGGTCGGTGCCGCCGATGTGGGGCAAGGGGAGCTTGAGGCCGGGCCAGCCTTCGCGCACGAACAGGTCGAGGTGGTTCAGGGCGGCCGCCTTGACCTGGATCCGGACGTCGCCGGGGCCGAGGGGCGGGGCCGGCAGGTCGCCGACCTCCAGGACGTCGAGGCCGCCGTGGCTGCGGAAGAACGCTGCCTGCACGCGCGGCCGAGGCGGCGGCTTGCCTTAGGCCTGGCGTCTCATTCGAGCCAGGGGTGGCGCTGCACCAAGGGCTGCTGGGCCCACCAGGCGCCGAGGCCGACGTGGCGGCCCGTCCCGCCGACCGCGAACGCGACCAGCATGAGCGCATAGACCAGGTGGTCGTCCAGGAACGGGTGGGTGGCCGGGCTGGCGGCCCAGATCGGGTGCGCCGCGTACATCAGGAACATCATGGCCGCGCCCGCGAAGCCCGCGACCCGGACGCCGACGCCCAGCAGCAGCGCGAGGCCGACGCCGGCCAGGCCGGCCATGAACAGCACGTCGGCGACGGGGTTGCCGGCGATGCCGTGGAAGAAGCCGGCCATCGGGCCGACGGCGGAGGACAGGTAGCCCTTGGTCGGGCTGCCGCCGGCCAGCCAGGCACGCTCGGCCGGGGTCGAGAACCCGAGGCCGAACAGCTTGTCCAGGAACGCCCACAGGAAGATGGCGCCCAAGGCGAGACGCGCGACCCCTAGGACGGCGTCCATGGCGCGGTGGTGCTCCAAGTGCTGCCGCATTGATTCGCATGGGCGGGAGGCATGTCATTGTTGCGGCCCCTGGCTGCCGTGAACCTCGGTCCCTCGGTCCCACAACCTTATGATGAGGCCCAAGCAACCGCGGCCTTCGTGGTCGGAGCTTGCCTGGGCTTTTCGTGACCGGCACCGATGCCGGCGTCGGCAAGACCGCGGTGGCGTGCGGCATCCTCGCCGCCCTGCGGGCCCGCGGCGTCCGGGCCGCGCCCTTCAAGCCCGTCGAGGCCGGCCACGCCCCGCTGGCCGACGGCTGGACGGCCGACGGCGCCGCGCTGCGCGCCGCGTCCGGCCTGCTGCTGCGCCCGGAGGAGGTCGTGCCCTACCCGACGCTGGAGGGCGCGGCCGTCGACCTGAACCGCCTGGACAAGGGCTACGAGGCGATGGAGCGCCAAGGCCAGATGGTGGTGGTGGAGGGCGCCGGCGGCCTCGCGGTGCCGATGCGCAAGGATCCTTGGTTCACCATGGGCGACCTGGCGGCCCACTGGGCCCTTCCGGTCTTGATCGTGGCGCGGCCGGGAGGCGGCACCGTCAACCACACCATGCTCACGGTGGAGTACGCGCGCCGCCGCGGCCTGCAGGTGCTGGGCGTCGTCCTCAACGGCGCCAGCGCGGAGCCGACGGTGGCGGAGCGCAGCAACCCGGAGACCATCGCGCAGATGGCCGGCGTGCCCGTGCTCGGCGTGCTGCCGCAGCGCGGCGACGTGGACATCGCGGCCGGCCAGTGGCAGGGCATGGCGGAGTCGGTGGAGCGGAGCCTGGACCTGTGGCGCGTCCAGGCCATCCTGCGCCGCTGATCCGCCCGGCTGGACACAGATTCCACAGAACAGGAACGATGTTCTAGCGAACCTGTAGGGTCTGTGTCTCGTGGGCGGTCGTGGGGACCGTGGCGGGCGCGGTCAGGATGCGCCGCACCTTCTTCTTGGTCCGCTCGGGGAAGTCCTCCTCCCCTTGCGGGCCACTTCGTGACCCGCAAGGTCCCCCTGCCTTGGCTTCGCCCCGCTCAGCCTTCGGCGCGGACGGCCAGAGCGCTGCTGCGCTCCGGCCGAGCATCCACTGGCCTGCCGGCCAGTTGGATGTGGAGGGTGGACTCCTGGAGCACACGTCGCGCCGCGCGCTTCGTTCGCTCCGGGAAGTCCTCCTCCAGCATCCACGCCAGATAAGCCGGCACCTCGCGCGCGGCCCGCCCCGCGTGCTTGCCGAAGCCCAGCCGCACGACGCCCGCGTCGTCCTCGTAGAGGTGGCCGCGCCGGGCCGTCCGCGTCCGTGGCGGCGGCCAGCCGACGAGGCCGAGCACGTCGGCGGGCAGCTTGTCGGCGTGCGCTTGGCGTTGGCGGCGCAGCACCTCGACCATGGCGGCCACGTCGGCGTCGGCGGTGTGCGCGTTCTCCAGGACTTGGCCCGTGTAGCGAGTGTAGGTGGGGCCGAGGCTGCGGCTGGTGACGGCGCGTTCGACCTGGAGCGGGTCCAGCACGGGGAGGTCGTCGGGCAGGGCCGGGACGCCGGCGCGCTGGAACTCGAGGTTGAGGACGCCGAGGTCGAAGCCGGCGTTGTATGCCATGAAGACGGTGCGCGGGCCAAAGAGGGGCCGGAGGCGGGGGGCCAGCTCGGCGAAGCGGGGCGCGTCGGCGACCATGGCGTCGGTGATGCCGTGGACGGCGGTGGCCATGGGCGGGATGGGCCGGCCGGGGTTCACGAGCTGGGTCCAGCGGGCGCGTTCTTGGAGCTGGAGGTCGAGCTCGGCGACGCAGAACTGGACGACGCGGTCGCGGCCGCCGCCCAAGGCGCAGGTCTCGGTGTCGACCGCCAGGATGCGTTCCAGGGCCACGGTTCAGCGAGTCGCGGCCATGGGCGTAGGGTTGGCGGGGAGGGGAGTGGAACTATTCGTGAAACCACGCTGGGACGGCGGCCGGGGCGGGCGGGCCACCCCTCGCTTCTCCAGGATCGCGAGCAGCTCCTTGGCGTTGCGGTGCGCGTTGCCCTGCCGGTCGTTGTTGAAGTAGAGGTACACGTCACGCCCCTCGGCCAGCCAGGCCCGCACCAAGGCGGCGTCATGCTGAAGCTGGCCCGTCGTGTAGCTGCCGTGGTAGCGCGGCTTGGGCCCGTGGCGGCGGACGTACACGAACGAGGCGTCGTTGGGGGCCGGCACGGGGGCGGCGCGGGCCATGTCGTGCACCACCACGGCCACGTCCATCGAGTCCAGCAGGTCCCACACCGAGCGGGTGATCCAGGACGCGTGGCGGAACTCGACGGCCAGCGGGAACCTCAGCCGGCGCGTCCGCTGCTTGAGGTCGTGCAGGAACGCCTCCAGCCGGCGCAGGTGGACCGGCATCTGCGGCGGCAGCTGCACCAGGATCGGGCCGCGTTGGGCCAGCGGAAAGTTGCGCACCACCTCGACGTAGTGGGCCAGTTGGTCCTCGTAGTTGGCCAGCTGGCGGTAGTGCGTGATGCCGCGCCACAGTTTGGCCGCGAACCGGAACCCCTCCGGCACCTTCCGGCTCCACGCCCGCACCGTCGCCGGCGCCGGCATCCGGTAGAACGAGGCGTTCAGCTCCACCGTGGGAAACTGCTGGGCAAAATGCCTCAGCCACTGGTTGGACGGCAGCCCCTTCGGGTAGAAGTCCCCCTTCCAGTCGGCGTAGCTCCAGCCTGACGTCCCGATGAAGGCCTCCGCCATTGTGGCAGGATGTCGGCGGCACGACAAGGCGTGGCTTGCGGTCGGAGCGGGCAGGATTCCACGGCGCGTTGGGCCGTTTCCCGCCAAAATGGCCAGCTCCATGCCCCCGACCCGCCAATCAACGTCCCGAGCCCCATGCAGAACCTCCTGCTGCTGGCCCTTGCCGCCAGCCTCGTGCTCGCCCCTGCCGCCCTCGCCCAAGAGGAGCCGGCGTGTCCCGAAGGCTTCACCATGACCCCTGAAGGCTGCTCGCAGCAGGCCTGGGTCGATGGCTGCCCGCCCGACCACATGTGCGCCGCCTACGGCCCCGACGACTGCATCGATTGCTCCGGCCCCGTCGACGACGGCGGCGCCGGCACCTGCATGGACGGCGCCGACGCGAACGAGACCTGCCGCGACGACGTGCAGTACCTCGGCCCGCCGCCCAGCGGCGGCGACGCCGCGCAGCCCGAGGCCGCCGCGACCCAGGACGCGCCCGCGGCGGGCGCCGTCCTGGGCTTGGCGGTCCTCGGCGCCGCGGTCGCGGCCCGCCGGCGCCGCCTTGCCTAATCGAGGATCGCGACCACGTCGAGGAACTCGACCTTCGCCGGCACGCCGAGCGCGCTGGAGAAGGAGGGGGTGGTGCGGCCTTCGTCGCTGCTCACCATCTCCTTGATGTAGGTCCCCGACTCGGCCATGACCCGCACCGAGAACCGGGTGCCGGGGTCCTCCTCCATCTTCTCCAGGACGATCTTGTGGACGGTGCGCTTGCGCACCAGGTCGGCGCGGCGGTGGCTGACCCGGTCTGGGGTGCGCTGGTCCAACGTCACGCCGGCCAGCTGGGCGCACGCGGCCAGCACCCGCTCGCGCGACACCGGCGCCTCCACGATGCAGTGGGCCAGGTACTCCTTGTCGTACTCGCCCTCCTTGATGGCGGCGACCTCCTCCTTCGCGGCGATCCTGAGCTCGCGCACGGCGACCCCGGTCTCCGCCGTCTGGGCGTTGACGCGCGCCTCGTACTCCGCCAGGTCGGCGGCGCGGCGGCGGGGGGCCTGCAGCTCGACCACAAACGGCCGGCCGGTGCCCAGCATCAGGGCGTCGATGTCCTCGCGGCCGGCGCCGTGGAAGCTGTAGCCCTTCGCGCCGAACAACGGCTCGCCCTCCATGCCGATGGCGTCCTCGACCGACTCGCCGTAGGTCACGCCGGAGTCGTCGCACTCCCAGCAGCCGTTGCCTTGGCAGCGGCGGCACGGCCAATGGGTCTGCGGGATGTCGCGGCGGAGCTTGTTGTAGCGGCCGCGCACGTAGACCGGGTTGGCCTCGACCGTGCACGACCAGTAGCGGGTGTCCACCATCAGCACCAGGTCGGGGCGCCCCTCCGGCACCGCGGCGGCCCCGGTCGCCTTCGCAAGCTCGGCGGCCAGCCAGCGGTTCGCCTCGGTGCGGATCGACTCGCCCAGCTTCTCCTGGCCCGCCTCCTTGGCCGCGTCGCGCTCGGCGCCCTCGCACGGGCCCGGGAACTTGGTGCCGGCCTGGAAGGTGGCGAACTCGTAGGGCGCGGCGGCGGCCACGGCGCACGCCAGCCACTCGCCGGCGTCCGCGAACGCGCCCTCGCACACGACGCAGGCCGCCTCCGGGACTTCCGGCCAGGTCCGGCGCGCCTGGGCGGCCGTCCGCTGCGGCTCCAGCCCGGCAGCGCCCACCAGGCGCCGGCCGAGGCACCGGTCGCACAGGGTCTCCAGGATGGCCACGGATCGCGCAGCGGCCCCGGATGGAAGCCTTTTTGCCTGCGAGACCCACCGCCTGCTGTGCGGTGGATAGCGCTGGCCCTCGTGGCCCTCCTCCTGGCTGCCGGTTGCACGGCCCCTGCGGACCAAAGCCCCTCGACGACGCCGACCAAGACCTCGGCCTCGAAGACCGGGACGGCGACCGGGTCCAGCAGCGCCACGACCTCCGCGGGCACCACGACGTCCGGCACCGACGAGCCGACCACGACCCTGAGCGAGACGGGCACCGCGTCGCAGACCACCACCGACCAGGCCCCGCCCACCCAGCCGACCTTCGACTGCCCCGACGGCCAAGTGGTGGAGGAGCACGCCACCCATGGCGCCGACGAGGCGCTGCCGACGCTCGCCTGGGCCGCCCTCAAGACCGGCCAGCGGTTCGCCGTCGTCTGGTCCTCGACGGCGGCCAGCACCGGCACCCTGCGCTTCAGCGTCCAGGGCGCCGCCTACTCGACCCTCACCGAGACGGTCCCGACCAAGGCGCATGTCTTCGTCCTGCAAGGCCTCCCCCAGGACGGCCACATCTGCTTCGAGGCCTCCGAAGGCACCACCAAGGCGCCCATCCACGCCGCCCGCCTCTCCAACGCCATGTTCGCCTACGACGCGCAGGCCCAGTCCTACACCGTCAACCTGATGGTGCTGGTCAACGAGGCCGGCGACCGGGCGGAGGTCGAGGAGGGCGCCGACCTCATGGCCAGGATGATCTGGGACGCCACCGACGGCTGGGTCCGCGTCGGCAACGTCCTCGTCGTCGTCAACGACCTCCAGCACCACAACGTCGGCTACATCCCCTGCTTCGCGCTGGCCACCACGCCCCGGCCGCCGTGCGCCCAGTACTGGGACGTCATCTTCACCAACGACGCCAGCCCCCAGGGCGCCGCCTCCACCTACCGCAAGGGCGTCCGCGACGACTACGCCGCCGTCTGGATGAACCAGTACCACCAGGCCATGCCGGGCCCCCTGAGCCTCGACGAGACCGGCGCCGTCCTGACCCACGAGCTGGGCCACTACCTGTTCGACATGGACGACCTCTACGGCGACAACACCGTCGTCACCAGCGAGTGCTTCGACTCCGCCACCGGCATCAGCATCATGGCCGGCAGCCGCGACGCCACCGAGTTCGACGACCCCGTCGCACTGTGCAAGAACCAGCCCGCCGGCTACACCACCAGCTGGGAGCTCCTGCAAGGCGAGTTCCCCAACGTCGCCGACCGTCCCGCCGGCCCCGTCAAGGGGCCGAGCGGGGACGGCGGCGCGTACGCCCGCTTCGATTACGTCGCCATCTGACTTTTTGAGCGGACCGGGGCCTAGGCGCCGCGTTGGCGGCCTGGGACCCGACGGTGGCCTTCTACGCGTTGTGCACCGCGGTCCAGCTTGCCCTGGGCGCCCGCATCCTGGCGCGTGCCCGCCGCAACCTGCACGCCTGGGCGCTGGGGGGCCTGTTCGTCCTCAACGGCGCCCTGGCGACGGCGTCGGCGCTCCTGGTGGTGGGCGGCTCCTCTGCGCTGGAGGCGTGGGGCTACGGGCTGCGGAACTGGCTCGACCCGCCCACCTCGATGCTGCTGCTGTACCTGGCGCTGGCGTTCCCGCACCGCGCCCGCTGGGTCGAGGCGCACCCGTGGCGGTTCCGGGCGCTCTTGGGCGGCGTGTTCGCGGTGTTCTTCGCCGTGACGTTGGCGCGGCAGCTCGGCCAGAACCCGGTGGCGGACCCGCTGCTGGGGACCGCCTATCGCCTGCTGTTCTCGGTCGTCCTCCAGGTGGGGACCTGGGCGATCCTGATGCTGCGCTGGTCCCGGCTGTTCGTGCGCGAGGCCTCGCCCGTGCAGCGCAGCTTCTTCCAGTTCCTGTTCGCCGCCATCGCGATGCGGGCCGTCCACCTCGCCATCCTGGCCCCCGTCCAGCGCATCCGGATCCCCATCCACTTCCCGGAGCCCTACTTCGTCGCCGGCAACGCGGCGGCGTTCCTGATGGACGCCGTGGCCGCCATCGCCGCCGCCGTCGCCTTCATGTGGCTGTTCCGCGCCCGCCGCCAGCAAGGCTCCGAGGAGCAGCGCGCCACCACCTTCGTGCTGGCCTTCATGCTGGCCGGCGCCGCCGAGGCGCTGGTCTCGCTCACCGCCCTGCTGGGCCCGGCCAGCAGCCGCGCCTGGGCCACCTCGGTCTTCGTCAACTTTGACCTCTACTTCATCCGGCCCGTGCTGGTCTGGCTGGCCCTCTGGCGCTACCAGCCGTTCTCGTGGACGCCGGAGCGCCCCGCCACCCGCGGCCTGGCCACCGCCGCCTTCAGCGCGTCGTTCCTGCCGCTAGCACTCCTGCCGCTGGCCGAGGCCATCCTGGGCCCCGGCGTCCCGGCGGCGGTCGCGGCCCTCGGCGCCGGCGCGTTCTTGGGCGTCGGCTTCGCCATCCTGATCTATCCCTACCTCCAGGGCGTCGCCGACGCGCGGCCGGCGCATGTCGAGGCCTACGTCGCCATCCTGGAGGATTTGCAGCGCCGCCAAGTGCCGGTGGCGGCGTGGCGCGCCGCCGCGCAAGCCGCCGGCAGCAGCGCCGTCTCGCAGGCGCAGCACGAGGCGCTGGCCGCGGCCGTGCAAGGCCGCTGGGCGTCGGCGCCGTCGATGCACTGGGCCCCCGGCGACGTGGTGCGCGGCCGCTACCGCATCGTCAAGCTGCTCGGCGAGGGCACGGCCGGCACCTGCTTCCTCGCCGCCGACGTGCTGTCCGACCAGAAAGTGGTCCTCAAGCGCACCACCAAGCTCGACGCCGCCACCCGCGACAGCATGCTGCGCGAGTGCCACGCCCTCCAGTCGCTGCGGCACCCGAACATCCTGCGGCTGGTGCGCACCGAAGTGTTCGGCGGCGAGACCATGCTGGTGCTGGAGCACGCCCCCGGCGGCTCGCTTGCGACCCGGCTGGAGCGCGGCCCGATGCCGCACGAGGAGACCCGCGCCGTCGCGACCGCCCTGCTGACCGCCCTGGAGGCCGTCCATGCCGCCGGCTTCCTGCACCGCGACATCAAGCCGTCCAACATCCTGTTCGCCGCCGACGGCCGCGTCCTCCTGGCCGACTTCGGCGCCTCCGCCCCCATGCCGTCCAAGCAACTGGTCGAGGCCACCCAGGACCTGCCCACCGTCGGCACGCTGCGCTACATGGCCCCCGAGCAGGCGCGCGGCAGCGGCGCCCGGCGCGCCTCCGACCTCTACTCCGTCGGCCTGGTGCTGCTGGCCTGCCGCCAGGGCCGGCCGCCGTACGCCACCGAGACGGACGAGTTCACGCTCCGGAACCGCATCGCCGACGGCCGCGGGCCCAGCCTGCCGGCGTCCTTGGGGCCTTGGCTGCCGGTGCTGCAGCAGGCCCTCAAGCGCGACCCGGCGCAACGGTTCCCGGACGCGGCCTCGTTCCGGGCGGCGCTGCCAGGGTGACTACGCCCGGAACACCATGATGGTACACCCCTAGGGGCTTCGCCCCTAGGACCCCCGGGCGCGTCGCGTCCCTCCGGGCGCGACGCACCGAGCGCCGCGGCCTCCGGCCAGCGGCGGCGCCTGACGGCGCACCCTTTCCCTACGCCCTGAACACCATGATCGTGTGTCCAATCCGCAGGATGTCGCCCGTCGCCAGCGGCGTCGCGCCGCCGGGCGGGACCTCGACCCAGTTGCGCCAGGTGCCGTTGCGGGCCTTGCCGAGGTCGGCCAGCTCGAAGCCGGCCGGGGTGCGGCGCACTTCGGCGTGCAGCAGCGAGGCGTACGGGTCGTAGTCGATGGCGACCGAGCATTGGGCGGCGCGGCCGATGCGCCAGGGGCCGGCGCCGGCGAGCGGGATGCAGGCGCCTTCGAGGACGCCGGAGACCAGGGTCATCGCGGTGCCGGTGGCTTGGACGGGGGCGTCGGCGGGGGCGCCGGGGAGGGTGCCGTCGGCGAAGTCGTAGGCGGCGGGGCGACCCAAGGTCCGCAGCTCCTCGGTGAGGGCGAACATCTGGCGGGCGTTGACGACGAAGACGTCCATGAGGCGGCCGTCGCGCACTTCGCGGCGGACCTCCACGGCGCCGATGGCCAGGAGCTGGTCGAGGTGGGCGCGCACCGAGACGCGGCTCATGGGGCGGTCGGGCAGGCCGTGGCCGTCGTCCTTGCGGCTGCGGAGGCGGATTTCGCCGACGGAGCGGGGCGAGCGCAGCTGCCGCAGCAGGTCGAGGCGGGCGGGGTGGGCGAGCGCCTTCAGGACCGTCGACATGCGTTCCTCGTCGACCTGGCGGGACACCGGGAGGGAGTCGCCGGACGGCTTGATATCGATTTGGGGGGAAGGAAGCGACACGGGGGGAGCGCCAGCCTCATGCCGGGGACGCGGTTCCCGAGCCGGATGCGGCTGCGGTTTGGGTTGGCGGCCTGGTCGAACGACCACTTCGAGCACACGCTGTTCCCGTTGCGGACGCCGCATGAGGAGCGGCTGGCGCGGTTCGCCACCAAGTTCGACTGCGTCGAGGCCGACGTGCTGCACCACCAGTTCCCCAAGGCCAGCACGCTGGACGCTTGGGTCGCGCAGACGCCGGCGGGCTTCCTGTTCCTGCCCAAGATGCACAAGGAGGTCACGCATGGCAAGGGCGGCGCCGAGGCCGCGGCGCGCTGGCTGGAGGGGCTGGAGCCGTTGCGCGCGGCCAAGCGGCTAGGCCCGATCCTCCTGCAATTCCCGCCGCAGGCCACCCGCGACAAGGCCGCTCCCCTCTTGCAGGAGCTGCTGGGGCTGGCCGAGCCCGGCGCGTTCGCCGTCGAGGTGCGGCACGCCTCCTGGTTCACCGACGCGTTCCGCGACCTCCTGGAGACGCACGAGGCCATCCTGGCGTGGTCCACGTTCCCCAAGGCGTTCACGCCGCCGTGGGCCACGGGGGAGCGCGGCTTCGTCCGCTTCACGGGCCAGAACTTCGAGACCAAGGGCCGCTACGTCACGGTCGCCGACCGCCTCGACGACATCTTGGAGGTCCGCAAGCGCCTCGCCCAGGCCAGCTGGAAGGAGTGCTTCGTCGTCGTCACCAACCCGTTCGAGGGCAACGCCGTGGACTCGCTGCCCCGCATCGCCGCCGCCCTCGACGGCCCCGAGGCCGGCAAGAGGTTCGCCCGCGAGCCTGGCGGCGTGCTGTTCCCCGAGCCGCCAGGCGCCGGCCAGCGGACGCTGTTCTAGCTTCGGTAATGCACGGTGCGCCCGTGCCACTCCTCGGCCAGCGTCCCGGCCGCGACCAGCCCGCGCAGCCGCCGCTGGGTGGCGCTCCGGCTCCAGCCGCGCTCGGCCCGGGCGTGCGCGACCACCTCGCCTTGGGTGGCGCCGGGCTGCGCGGCGATCCAGCCGGCCAGCCAGGCCTGGTCCGGGTCGCGGGCCTGCACGATGCGCTTCCAGTCGCGGTCGTAGCGGCCGTGGTTCTCGAAGTAGCGCACGGTGTTGCCGTGGCGCCGCCGCGCCAGGCGCCCGGCGCGCACCAGCCGGTTGAGGTGGTGCAGCGTGACGCCGTTGGCCCAGCCGGTGCGGCGCTGCAGCTCGCGGAAGGTGAGGCCTGGCTCCGCCAGCACGAGCGCCTCCAGCCGGCGGCGGCGCGGATGCTCGGGCGCCTCGCGGCGGCGCAGCAGCAGCGCGACGACGGCCTTGGCAAGGACGCCGAGGCCGAGGATGGCGCCGCCCGCGACGGCCGTCACCGCCACCGGCGTCCAGCCGAGGCCGGCCGCGGCCTGCTCGTCGAACGCGACGGCGCCCATGCCCGCAAGCCGGCCCCGCAGGCGGCCGGGCTCGGGGCCGGGCCCGAGGCCGGCCAGCGTGAGGTTGCCTTCGGCGAGGACCGTCTGGCCGTCGGCCGGGCAGGCGGTCGCGGCCCCGGCCGCGCAGCCTTGCGCCGCGACGCCGGGCAGGCGGAGCGTGCCGCGCACGGCGAGGTCGAGCCGGTCGCTGCCCATGGCGAGCGCCGCGACGGTGCCGCTGCCGGCGAGCGTGCCGGCCGGCACGGCCAGGTCGGTGTAGGCGTGGGCGTTGGCGAGGCCGGGCACGATGGCCCACGAGCCGCCGCCGTCCGGGCAGGCGCCGGCCTGCGCGCACGCCACCGCGGCGCCGTGCCACTCCAGCCGCCGCACGCCGGCGGCCGCGAGGGTGAAGCCGGCGCCCGCGAGGACGGCCGCAGGGCCGTCGAGCGGGACGGCGTGGGCGGCCGGGCGGTAGGCGCCCAGCGGGAGGCCGGCGGGCAGCAGCCCGTCCAGCGCATCGCCCACGGCGGCGCGGGTCCACGTGGCGGTGGCTGCGGCCGTGCGCAGCTCGATGGCGTCGGCCTCCAGGTAGAGCGAGCCCCAGGCGTCCGCCGGGAAGCCGGCGTCGAGCGCCAGCGCGGGGACGGTGGTGGGCGGGGCCGCCACCGGGACCGGCGTGCCGGCGCCGGAGGTGACCACCGTGTGGTTCGTCCACGCCCCGCCCGCGTCCGCGTCCAGGTGGAACGCGCTCGGGCCGTGCAGCACTAGCAGCGCCCAGCGCAGGCCGGTCGCGTCGTGCTCGCCGACCGCTTGCGCGGGCACGCCAAAACTCAGGTCCAAGCCGTCCGCGGCGGCCGCCGCCGGGACCAGGAGCATGAGCAGCAGGACGCACGCGGCGGCGCGCATCAGGCCGCCTCCAGACAGAGCGTGTCGCGGTACGCCTGGAACGCGCCGCTGGCCTCGTCCTGCGGGAACCACGACGCCGGCCCCGCGAACCGGCCGTCCGCCACCTGCGCCAGCAGCATCGGCGGCGCCATCCGGCCCGCGGCCGCCAACGGGACCGTCGGCCCGGTGCGCTCGTGGCGCAGCTCCAGCTGCCCGAGCCCCGTCCCGTTGGCCCAGAAGAAGCGCTCCCCATGCTCCGCGTCGCGCGGCGCCGCGCTGCCGTCCAGGACCTGCAGCTCGGACGGCGCCGCGCCGGCCGGCCCCCACGACCAAGCCTGGCCGGCGTCCGTGAACACCGCGGCCGCCGCCGGCATCCCATGGACCGCCGCCAGCCAGCCGGCGACCTCCGCGTCGTCCACCCACACCGACGCCAGCACCGACAGGTCGGTCGCGCCCTCCCGGTCGTCGGCGCAGGCCGCCGGCACTACCGCGTTGGTGTGCGACTCGAACAGCAGCCACACCGGCCCCCGCTCGAACGGGCCCAGCGCGAGCCGGCCGCAGCGCAGCCCGAGCAGCGCCACGCTGGCGTCCGCGCCGGCCGGCGGCGCCCAGCCGTCCGGCCGCACACCCGGATGCAGCGGCGCCGGCACCGTGGCGAACGCGTGCCAGCCCACGCAGTCGCCCAGCACCAGCCCAGGCACCGGCGCCGGGCGCGCCGGCCCCTCCGGCGGGGCCGTCGGCGCAGCCGACGGGCCCCCGCCGGGGGCTAGGCAGCCGGCCGCCAGGGTGGCAAGGGCCAAGATGGCGACGAGGCCGGTCCAGGTCATGGCCCGATCGGCATGGGCCCGAGCAAGGGCGGGGCGGGCGTGGGGCAGTGGTGCTGCGCGCCGGCGTACTCGGCGCCGCCGAACGGCCACATGAGGAACGCCAGGATGCCCTCCTCGGTCATCTCGATGCCGACCTCGGCGCCGCCGTCGTAGCCGACGCAGGCGTGCCAGTCGCCCTCATCGTCCTGCACCACGACGGTCTGGTTGACGACGAAGGCGTCAGCGGGGGCAGAGGCGAGGACGAGCAGCAGCCCGGTCGCAAGCAGGGCGGCGGCAACGGGGCGGAGGCGGGTCGTGCGGGGGGACGAATCCAACGGGTTCACCGCCGCTCCAGCCTCGCCGCGCATCTTAAGCCCAATGGAGCAAAGGCGGGCATTCGTGCAACCGCAACAGGAGGCGGATGGAGAAGGCCCGGGCATGTTCCAGCCGGCTTTTGGCGCTCCCGCGAAGGGTCGCTTCTCGTTTCCGTTTCTAGGCCGACACGAACCGCGCCGGCCGCTTCTCGAGGAACGCCGCCATGCCTTCCTTCTGGTCGGCCGTCGCGAACGCCTTGCCGAACGCCTTCGCCTCCAGGTCGAGCGCCTCCGGCAGGTCGAGGTCCAGGCCGTCGTCCACCAGCTTCTTGACCGCGGCCACCGCGAGCGGCCCGTTGGCCAGGCACGCCTCCAGGATGCGGCGCGCCTCCGCCAACAGCGCATCGTGCGGCACCACCTTGTCCACCAGGCCGATCCGCAGCGCCTCGTCCGCCTTCACGCTCTCGCCCGTCATGAGGAGCCACTTGGCGATGCCGGGCCCCGTGCGGCGCGGCAGCCGCTGCGAGCCGCCGAAGCCAGGCACGACCCCGAGCTTGGCCTCCGGCTGGCCAAGCACCGCCTTCTCCGACGCCACCAGCACGTCGCACGCCATCGCCAGCTCCAGCCCGCCGCCCAAGGCGTAGCCGTTGATGGCCGCCACCACGGGGCCGGGGAAGTCCGCCAGCGCCTGGAACGAGTCCTGGCCGGCCAACGAGAACTCGCGCGCCTCGTCCGCCCCGAAGGACTGCATGTGGGCGATGTCCGCGCCAGCCACGAACGCCTTGCCAGCACCCGTCACGAGGATGCCCTTCGCCTTGCCCTTCAGGTCGGTGGCGTGGGCGTGGATGGCCTCCAGCACGTCGGCGTTCAGGGCGTTGAGGGCCTCGGGCCGGTTCACGGTGAGGGTCGCGATGCCCTTGGCGTCCACGTCGCAGGTGACGACCGTCATCACGGGTGGCAAGGGCGCGGGGCTTGAAGGTTCGCCGGGCGCCAAAAAACGAGGGAAAGGGAGGGGAAGGGGGAAAGGACAGACTGAAGCGAATCAGCCGAACAGGGCGCCCAGGCCGGCCGCCGCCTCTTCCTCGGAGACGCCCTTGTCCTCGGGCTTCTCCTCGGCCTTGGGGGCCTGGGCGGCGGCGGGGGCGGCGGCCATCGCGACCGGCGCGGCGGACGCGTTCTTGATGGCGGCGGCGATGTCGGCGCCCTCGAGGGCGGCGACCAGGGCCTTGACGCGGCCGGCGTCGGCGGGGATGCCGGCGCCCTTCAGGACCGCGGTGACGTTCGCTTCGTTGACTTCCTTCTTGGCGCTGTGCAGGAGCAGCGCGCTGTAGACGTATTCCATGGTGTTCATTCCTCCTTTAACCAAACAGCGCGCCGAGGCCGGCGGCCGCTTCTTCTTCGCTGACGCCCTTGTCCTCGGGCTTCTCCTCTTCCTTGGCGGAGGAGCCGCCGGCCGAGGCGGGCGCAGCCACGGCCACTTGGCTGAGGATCTTGACGGCGTCGCCGAGGCGGGCCTTCAGCTCGTCGGAGAGGTCGCTCTCCTTCTTGCCGATGGTCGCCAGGAGCTTCGCGTAGTCCTCGGTGACGGTCTGCTTGACCGCCTCGTCGACCTCGAGGCCCTTCTCGAGGATGAGCGCGATGGCCTGCTTGTAGGCGCGGCCCAGGAGCGCGTCCGCCGTCTGGGGCGTGATCCAGGCGACCTGGAGCGACACCTCGTTGGCGGTGCGGACGGCGAGGCCGATCTGGCCGAAGATGAACTCCTCGTCCACGGCCAGCGCGTCGGGCAGGAACATGGTGTCCTTCTCGAAGGCGGCCTTGAGGGCGATCTTCAGCTCGACGGGCTTGATGTCCAGCTTGGCCAGCATGCTGGCCAGCTCGGCGGAGACCACGGCGCCCGCCTTGACGGGGGTGGCGTCCTTGGAGATGACGACCTTGCCCGCCTCGATCTTGGCGGGGATGCCGACCTTCTGCAGCTCGCCGACGATGGGGCCGGGGCCGAAGGGCGTCGGGCCCTTGGGGATGAAGATGTCGTGCGGGGCGACCTGGTTCGCCTTCAGCGGGGCCATCGAGGCGCCCGCCTTGAGGCTCTTGAAGAGCTTGAAGGGGTTCTGGTCGGTGGCCAGGATGACGGACTGGCCCTCGAGCTTGTCCGCGAGCCCTTCCAGGCCGGGGCGCGACTTGGCGGCCTCCTGGATGGCGATCTTCAGCAGGCGGTTCTTGCCGCCGACGACCTGGACCTTGCCGCGGACCGAGCCGCGCATGGCCTGGATCTGGGGGCCGGGGATGCCGCCGACCTCCGCGACGCCGACGACGGCGGAGCCGAGGATGATGTTGGCGAGGCGCTTGACCTCCTCCTTCTTCCAGGGGGCGACGTGGGCGTGGCCCTCGGTGGAACCGGAGGACATCTCAGACCACCTTCACGGAGGGACCCATGGTGGTCTTGACGTAGATGGCCGCGACGTTCATGCGGCCGTGCTCGAGCTTCATCTCGACACGCTTCATGACCGCCTCGATGTTGTCCGCGATGTCCTCGGGGGACATCTTCTCGGTGCCGACGACGCAGTGGAACACCTTCTTGTCCTTGGAGCGGACCTTGACGGTGTTGCGCAGGTTGGAGATGGTGCCGGCGGGGTCGCTGCCGGGCGGGATGGCGCGGGGCATCTTGCCGCGGGGGCCGAGGACGATGCCGAGCGACTTGCCGATGTTGGCCATGAGGGGGGCCTCGGCGAGGAAGTAGGTCATGTTGTTGACCGTCTTCTTGAAGCGGCGCTTGTCCTTCTGGAGGGCCTCGAACTCGTCGGGCTGGATGACGACGTCCGCGGAGTCCTTCGCCTTGCGGGCGCCGTCGCCCTGGGCGAACACGCCGATCTTGGCGGGCTTGCCGCGGCCCTTCGGGAGGATGATGTCCTCGTCGATGCGGTTCTTGGGGACGCTCAGGTCGACGTTCTTGAGCATGATCGCAAGGTCGACGGTCTGGGGGAACTTGCGTTCCTGCGCCTTGGCCTCGGAAAGGGCCTTGGCGACAGCTTCAACAGTGGTTTTTTCGGCGATGGGAATCACCTGCCGTGCGAGTCCGATGCCAGGCGGCAGCGGGGCGCGGTAGACCGGCCGACAGGAGGGGGATATTTAGCCGTTGTTCCAGTGGAAGCCCCGCTAGACTTCCCAGGTCTCCGACTTCTTGGGCGCGCCCACCAAATCCACGCCTCCGCCTCCGCCCTTCATGCGGCCCGTGCCGATGGTCTTGGGCGCGGCCTTGGCCTCGACGGCGTGGTCGTTGACGTTGTCCACGAGCGCAATCTCGCCCATCAAGGTGAACCGGACGGGCTCCTTGGCGAGGCGGCCGAGGAACATCTCGCAGGCGCTGACGGCCTTCTTCTGGTCGAGGTGGCGCTGCTCGGCGGGCGCGTCCGCGGGGTAGCCGCCGAAGTAGACGGTCAGGAACGCCTTCTCCAGCCGGCGCACGAAGATCAAGGTGGAGGTGGCGCGGCCCATCGTGAGGTGGGTGCCGGCGTTGTGCAGCACGAAGCCGGTCTCGCCGCCGTCCTGGACCTCCCAGCCTTCGAAGCCCATCTCGCGCGCCTGCAATGGACCCCACATCGTCATGCGGGCGTTCTTGGGGACGCGGGCCTCCCACTTCGCGACCCACACGCCGGCGTCCAGCACGTCCATGCCGGTCCAGCCCCGGCGGGCGACTTGAGGTTTGGCAAACGGCGCGGACGCAGGAACAGCTTTGCAGCTAAAGCCACACTGCACTATTCGTCGGGGGAGTAAACCCGCTTGTAGTGGATTGACACTCCTCCGTTTTTGTCTTGGACGGCATTCACGATGAAGATGTCGCCCGGACGAATTCCATTCACTCGAGCAAGCTGGGCCGGAATTGTGAGATCAAGAGACTTGGTGCCTTGCCGTCCGCGAGCGCGAACGGAATCCGGAACTGCCATGACCGAGGACCAGCCTAGCCACATAAGACCATCAATGTATCTGAGATACATTAGAGACAGGATGCATCTTGACTATAGGCGGATGAGCACAAGCCGTGCCTGGCTATGATCACCTGCGGGGCAGACTGGAGCGCGAGCTGCCTCCGGAGTTCGTGGCTTTCGTCAAAGGTATCAAAGGGCCGCGATCCGAAATAATCATTAGGCATCTCCTGAAGTACGGATATATTACGACCAAGATGCTTCAAGAGAAATACGGATACGATCAGCCTCCAAGAGCGGCCCAAGACGTAAGAGACCAAGGTGTGCCGCTAGAAACAAAGATGGTGGTAGAGGATGGCAAGCGCATGGCGCTGTACCGGTTCGCTGACCCGGACCGCGTGCGACGAGGGGTTACTGGCCGCAAGGCCTTCCCGAAGGCGCTCAAGGCAAAAATGGTTGCAAAGGATGGCGAGGGGTGCGGCGCTTGCGCAGCCCACTACGAAGCACGGCTCCTGCAGATTGACCATCGCATCCCCTACGGAATCGCAGATGCGGAAACGGAAGCCAATCAGCGGGTCGAGGCCTTCCAGCTCCTATGCTCGTCGTGCAACCGCACGAAATCATGGACATGCGAACACGGCTGCCCGAACTGGCAGGTGCGTGACCCAGAGGTATGCAAGACTTGCTACTGGTTCAATCCCAGCGACTACCTGCACATCGCCACCTCCCAGCGGCGACGCATAACCGTCGAATGGGCGGATGCTCAGGTGGCCACGTTCGATAAGCTGCGAGATGATGCCGAGAAGGCCGGGATGTCGGTGCCAGAATTTGTTAAACAGCGTCTTGACCGCACGCGTGTGTAGCAATCGCCTGAGCCAAGGCTCGTGCAAGCAAGGGTGGCACGGCGTTTCCCACCTGTAGCAGTTGCGAACTCTTCGTGCCCGAGAAAATGAAGGAATCAGGAAAGCTCTGGAGGCGCGCGCACTCCCTAACTGTCGTTACCCGGTTGTCCACTGGATGGACAGCCGGCGCACGGTTGTTCTGCTTTACTGTTGGGCTCTGCTTTTGCAAGTGGAGACGAATCCACGCATGGTTGAAGTTCGGGTAGAGGCGAGTGCCCGGTTTCTGCTTGGCAATCTTGGCAACCATGTCCGGCGTATGCGCTGGTCGGACGTGATTGTACACTCCGTCGGAGTCTCGTCGCATGACCTCTGCGTACTTGCTGTGGGCCGGCTTCTCATAGGCAAACGGCCCTTCGCCCTGGGGGGACGGCAAGTCCAGGATGGCGTCGCCCACCGTAACCAGCCTCTTGCGCTTCCCGGAAAGGTCCCCCTGCACCGCGTGCGTGGCCTCGGGGAGTGCGACCCTTCCGTTTCCCAAGCTGCCGATAATGACAACCCTGCGGCGGTTCTGAGGGACCCCATAGTCGGCGGCCGTGAGCTGAGAAAATGTGAGTTCGTAGGTAAGCGCCTTGAACTTGCCTAATATCCATTCCAAGTAACTGTTTCCAACCGTATGCTCAGTTTTACGCAGGCCGGGAACATTCTCCATCACAAAATACGAAGGCCGCAACTCCCCAACTAGCCTCACAAAGTGCTTCACCAGTGCATTGCGTTCGTCGGCAGCGTCACGATTGCCCGCTTGGCTGAATCCTTGGCACGGAGGTCCGCCAACAACGATATCGACCTTAGAGATTCCGGCTGCTTGCCGAATCTCCTTCCCCGACACGCGCGAGATATCTGTCGATTCGGTGAATCGCGTCGGTGGACATTCGTGATTGCGGTAGAACGTGTCCAAGGCAGGCTGGTAGATGTCAAGCCCGGCTTGGACCTCGAACTTGGCTTTGGGGCGCGGCCCATCGAAGCGCCCGTTGCGATTGTAGAGTTCCAGGCCCTTGCTAAGCCCCCCGGCACCGCAGAACAGGTCCACAACCGTGAGTGCGTCGGCCATTGGCTACTGACCCTTGAGGTCCTGGACCACCTTGGACCTTTGCCGGGGTTTGGAGAATGCCGCCAGTGGGACACACCAAGGGTCAGGAGGGCATTGGGCCCAAGCACCAAACCTTCTTCCGGACTCTTCAGCGTAGGCGGAGCCATGGTCCTGGACCGGAAGGTCGGCAAGGCGCGGCGGCCGCGGGCGACTGTCGGCCTGGTCCTCGTCACGTTCGGCGTCTATTGGCTCTACTGGCTCCACAAGTCCAACAACGAGGTGTACCGCCAGTTCGAGCTGGACCGGGAGGGCCGCAGCGACCCGCAGGGCTGGCTGCTCTTCTGGGCGGTGCTGTTCCCGCTCTTGGTGTTCCTGGGCTTGGCCGGCGGCAACCTGCGCCACGTCCAGCAGCGCTTCGGCCTGCGCGCCCTCGCCCCTGCCATCCCCATCGTGATCGTCGCCGCCGCCATCGTCGGCTCCATCGTGCTCGACGTCGCGGGCCAAAGGGCGGCCGACGCCCATTTCGACGCGACCGGCGACGAGGACGAGGCGTTCGCGGTCTACGCCCGCTTCAGCACCCTCGGCGCCTTGCTGCTGCTCGGCGCCATGGCCACCACGGCCGCCATCCTGCAGCCCAGCCTCAACCGGGTGTGGGAGGCCTACGACGCGCGCGCCGCGGCCTTCAGGGCCCCGGCGGCGCCCGCGGCGGTGGCCGGCTGGGCCCCGCCCGCGGCGCCGGCCCCGCCTGCGGCGGGCCTGGCGGCCGGGTGGCGCCCGGCCCCGCCGGCGGCGCCCATCCGGCCGGCACCCCCGGCGCGTCCGCCTGGGCCGCCGCCCCAAGGTGGCGCGCCGCCCAGCCCTCCGCGGCCGCCCGCAGCGGGTCCGCGGAAGCCGGCACCATGAGGTGGCCGGCCAAGAGGAGGCCGGGGCTGAGGAACAGCAGGATGAGGTCGAGCACGGCGAAGTCGCGGCCCGACGAGGCGCCGAGCAACAGCAGCAGGACCGCCGAGGTGTTGTGCAGGTAGTGGACGGCGGTGCTGGGCGCGGTGGCGAGCCAGCGGACGACCGGGCGGCGCGACGCCGACAGCACGTGCAGCGTCAGCATCGACAGCGTGGTGCTGGCGCCGTGGAACACGACGCGGAACCACAGCATCGCGTCCGGTTCGTCCCAGTAGGAGAAATAGTGCTCCAGCACGCCGAAGCCGCCGCCGACCGCGAAGCCTGCCACCAAGCGGACGGCGAGCCCCCACACGCCGCGCGTCCAGCCGCCGACCAAGAGGAGCGTGAGGCCGGCCTTCAGCAGCTCCTCGAAGATGGGGGCGCCGAGGACGATCTGGTAGAGCGGGTTCGCCTGCGACACGAACACCGACACGAAGCCCGCCAGGAACATCCAGAGCCCGAGCCGCCACGGCTGGCGCGCGTTGTGGATCAAGAACGGCGGCTTGCGCGGCACCTTGGCGCCGTAGAACTGGTCGTTGTGGATGCTCGTCATGCGGGCTCCGGCAGCCAGGACTCGATGAGGTCCACCGCCTGCGGCAGCCCCGCCACGATCGGGACGACGAGGCCGAAGGCGGCGAGGCGGCGCTCCAGCCGCTCGCGCGGGTGGGTCGTCGCGACCAGGATGGCGCGGCAACCGTAGGCGTGGGCGGCGCGCGCGTCCTTGACGTTGTCGCCCACCAGGACGGCGCGCTTCGGGTCGGCGCCGAGCGCGCGGCCGCCGTCCTCCAGCATCCCCGGCCGCGGCTTGGCGCGCCGCGCGAAGGGCCATTCGGCCACTTCGATGCGGTCGAGGCGGCCGCCGGCCGCCCGCGCGTCCTCCAGGACGGCGGCGTGCAGGCGCGCCAGCCGGCGGCGAGGCAGCAGGCCGAGGCCGACGAACGGCTGGTTGGTGGCCAGGCAGACCTGGATGCCGGGCCGGTTGAGGCGGGCGAGCGCCTCCTTGGCGCCGGGCAGCCATTCCCACTGCGCGTAGGAGCCGACGAACGGCGCGCGGGCCACGTCCAGGACCCCGTCGCGGTCCAGGAACACCGTGAAGGTCATTCCAAGGCACCGAGGGTGGTGCGGCGCTCGGCGTAGGCGTTGTGCTTGTGGATCGACTCCTCGGCCTCGCTGGAGACGAAGATGCCCGTGTCGCCCAAGGCGCGGAACCGGTCGCGGGCGGCGTGCAGCACCTCGCGCACCACGTCCTCCACAAAGCGCGGCGCGGCGTGCGCCTGGATCACGAGGTCGCCCTCGTCGCCGCGCTTGAGGAGCTCGAACGTCGGCGCCGACAGCCCCTGCTCGCACAGGTCCACCAGGTGGGCGGCCTCGACGTCGGCGTCGCCCGGCACGTCCAGCATCAGGCGGACGCGGTTGCGCTGGTTGTGCGTGATGAACGGCAGGTCGGGCGGGACCGGCTTGCCCAGCTGCGCGAACTTGTGGCGCGCCGTCTCCATGGCGCACGGGCACGCCGTCATGCCGACGACCTCGACGCCGATGCGCCGCACCGCGGGCTTGCCGTCGCGGAACGCCTCCGCCTCCGCCAGGATGGTGTAGGCCTCGACGCTCGGCTTGCCGCCGGGGTTGGTGCGCGTCAGGAAGTAGTCGCCCTCGGCGTGCACGACGGCGTGGGTCGCGTAGTCGTGCTTCTCCAAGAGCCGCGCCGCCAGCCGGCCACACAGGTTCTCCAGCCCCGCGTCCTCGTGCCCGCGGGTCTCGTCGTCCAGGATGTCCGCCAACGCCTCCAGGTTGCGGCTCATGTGGGTGCCCTTCTGGGTCTTCGGCAGGTCCACGAACAGGTCGAACACCGCCACCACGCCGTGGGCCTTCTGGCCCGGCCGGTGGACGGTGGCCGGCTTGCGGACCCCGCGGACGCCGACGCGCGTCAGCGCGAACGGGCGCGGCGCCGCGGCCGCCTGCACGTCAGGGGAGCGGAGGGGCACGGGGCGGGGCAGGGGATGGGCGACTTGAACTCAGTCCTGCCGCAGCCGGTCGGTGCGCATCCCGTCGACGCGGACGCCCTTGCGGAACTCGTCCAAGACGGAGGGCGCCTGGACGGTGGTGGCCGGCATCTGCTGGCTGAGGCAGTGGATGGCGCCCATGCCCCAGACCAGGTCGCGGCAGTCGAGGGGGACCACGGGGCGGTCCTTGAAGCACTGCTGGAGGCGGCGCTGGGCGACCTCGTCCGACTTGCCGCCGAACGCGGGCATCAGCACCACGCCGTTGGTGATGAGGAAGTTGAGGTGGCTGGCGGGCAGCGGCTCCCCCTCGTCGTCCAGCATGTCGGCCGGCATCGGAATCTCGACGACCCGCAGCGGGCGGCCGCGGGCGTCGACGGCGCGTTGCAGGATGTCGAAGTTGTCCTGGAGGGGCGCGTGGTTGGGGTGGCGCAGGTCCTCCTCGACGGCGGTGGCCACCAGGGCGGGCCCGCAGAAGCGCGCGACGTCGTCGACGTGGCCGTCGGTGTCGTCGCCGCGGATGCCGTCGCCCAGCCAGATGGCCTTGCGGATGCCGAGGTACTCCTCCAGCTGGCGCTCGATGTCCGCCTGGCCCATGTCCGGGTTGCGGTTCTTGTTGAGGAGGCACTGCTTGGTGGTGAGCGCCGTGCCCCAGCCGTCGACGTCGATGCTGCCGCCTTCGAGGATCATCTCGACGCTGTGCAGCGGCGCCTGGATGGCGTCCCCAAGCTGGGCGATGACCTTGCGGTCCTTCAGGAGCTGCTCGTACTTGTTGCCCCAGGCGTTGAACTGGAAGCGGACGGCCATGCGCTCGCGGGACTCCGGCGGGCCCTTGGTGACGTAGAGCGGGCCGTAGTCGCGGATCCAGGAGTCCTGATGCTCGACGGCGTGGAACGCGACGTTCTTCACGCCGGCCCCTGCCACCGCGGCCTTGGCCTCCTCCAGCAGGTCGGGGTGGACGACGAGGTCCACGCGCTGGTGCGGCGTCACGAGCTTCATCGCGGCCAGGAAGGTGAAGCGCGCCTTGTCGACGCGGTCGGGCCAGGTCAAGGGGTCGCGGGGCCAGACCAGCCACACCGATTCCTGGGGCTCCCACTCGGCGGGCATCCGGAAGCCAAGCTCGCGCGGGGTCGGGACCGGGCCACGCAGGGACACGAGGGGCGCCGTCATCACGGCGGTCGATGCCTGGGATGCGACTTCAAGCGTTCGATAGGGAGCGGCTAGACGACCCAGGGGTCGAACGTCTCGCCCGCCGCGAACAGGTTGGCTCCCGTCGCCTTGGCGAACATGATGCGGCCGGCGGCGTCGTCGGGCAGCACGCGGACGTAGCTGACCAGCAGGTTGCCGGCCGGGTCGATGGCGCACATCTGGAAGTCGCCCAGCTCGCGGCCGCCGGTGCACAAGGCGCCGTCCTCGCAGGGCGGGTCGGGGCGCACCGGCTCGGCGTCCACGCGGACGTCGTCGCGCACCGGGCTGGCGGTGTCGGCGCCGTGGACGACGCCGGCGTGGACGTAGTAGGCGCCGTCGGGGTCGGGGGCTTCGTACCAGGAGAAGCCGAGGCGGCCCGCGGAGCCGGCGGTGCCCCACAGGAACAGGCTGCGGCCCGGGTGGTCGAACGCGATGGTCTTGGGAGACCAGGTGGCGCCAAGGTCCTTGCTGAAGCTGTAGGCGACGGCGGTGCCGAGGTCGGAGGTCTCGGTCCAGGCGAGGTAGAGCGTGCCGGCGGCGTCGGCGAACAGCTGCGGGAAGAAGTCCTGGAACGTGGTGAGGTTCACGTCGACGAGGGTGGTGTCCCAGGTGGCGCCGGCGTCCTCGGAGTGGACGAAGCCGAACTTGCCGCCGACGGGGCGGTGCGCGAACGCCACGGTGCCGTTGAGGGCGACGATGGTGCCGGGCGGGCTGGATTGGTCGGTGGCGACGACGGCGGTCCAGGTCTTGCCGCTGTCCGTGGTCTTCGACACCGTGATGCCCTGCCCTTGGCCGTTGAACACCATGTAGACGGTGCCCGGCGTCGTGGGGTCGGGCCAGAGCCATTGGCGGTCCACGCCGGCCGAGCCGGAGGCGAGGGGGCTGCCGACCTCCCAGGTCTGGCCTTGGTCGAACGACACCGACATGACCTCGGAGGCCAGGCCGAGCTGGTCGGTCATGTAGACGGCGCCGTCCGCGTCCACCGCGAGGTCGCAGTCGCCGGCGCCCGGCAGCGCCGAGTGGTAGGGCAGCCCCGTGCCCTCGGCGACCGGGGTCTCCGCGAACTGCCAGGTGGTGCCGTTGTCGAGGCTGCGCCAGATGGCCGACTGGAAGGCGCCCTTGTCGGCCTCGACCAGGAGGTCCTGCGGGCGGGTGGCGTACTTGATCGAGCCGGTGGGCGCGCAGATGAACAGGGCGCCGGTGCCGTCGGACTTGACGCTGGGCTCCGACGCGATGCGGTCCGCGTCCACCATGACGGGCGTGCCGAACAGGAGGTCGGGGGCGGGCTCGGCGGGCGGGCCGGGCGGCTGGGGCGGGGCGGGCTCGTCCGTGGTGCAGCCGGCGAAGGCGACGGCCGCCACGAGGATGGCGACAAGGAGGCGCATGCGCTCGACGCAGCGCACGGGGCTTTCAGCGTTGCGGCACGCAGGCGAAGCCATTAAGCGCCGGCGTCCTCGGCGCACCCATGCAGGTCACGGAGGTGTTCTACAGCATCCAAGGCGAGGGCCGCCGCATGGGGCTGCCCACCACCTTCGTCCGGGCGACGGGGTGCCACCTGCGCTGCACCTGGTGCGACGCGGCCTACGCGTTCCACGGCGGCACCAGGCAAGGCCTCGACGACCTGATGGCCCAGGTCCGCGCCCACCCGACCCAGGAGGTCTGCTTCACCGGCGGCGAGCCGTTGCTGCAGAAGGACGCCTGGGACTTCATCCAGCGCCTCTTGGACGACGGCCGCAGCGTCCTCGTGGAGACCTCCGGCAACATCTCGTTCGCCAAGGCCAATGCCCTACCCGCCGACCAGCGCGCCCGGCTGTGCATCAGCATGGACGTCAAGTGCCCCGGCTCCGGCATGGCGGACAAGAACGACCTGTCCCTGCTGGCGGACCTGCGCGCGCCCGACCAGCTCAAGTTCGTGGTGGCCGACCGCGCCGACTACGGCTTCGCCCGCGAGGTGGTTCGCGCCAAGGGGCCGTTCCCGTGCCCGGTGTTCTTCAACCCGGTCGGCGGCGTGGACGCGAAGGCGATCACGGAGTGGCTCTTGGCCGAGCCCGAGCCGCTGCCGGTGCACGTCGGGCTGCAGCTGCATAAACTTCTCTGGGGCGACGTTCCCGGCCGCTAGGTGGCCTTGGGCTTCCCAGGCTTGACGCGGTAGTAGAGCACGATGCCCCACACCACCAGGTTCGCGGCCTGCGCGCTGGCGAACACCCAGTTGCCCAGGTGGGCCATGTAGGCGAGCATGCAGACCGACGAGAGCAGGATCAAGGTCGCGAACACGCGGCTGATGTCGTCGGCGCTGCGCCGCCGCAGCGTGCGGACGAGCTGGGGCATGAGGGCGCCGCTGAACCCGGCGCTCGCGACCCAGTTGAGCACTTCCCACTCGTCGATGCTCACGCCGTTGATGTCGATGGCCAACGCCCTGCTGCAACGCGTGGACACTTAAGAGCCAAGGGAATCGCGGCGCCGTGGAGGTCCGCCCCCCGACCGGCGACGGCCGGCGTTTCCTGCGGCACGCGTTCGTGTGCACCAGCCCGTCGGCGTGCGGGCCGGACGGCGGCGAGGCCGTGCAGGCGGAGCTGAAGGAGCTGCTGCGCGCCTCGGGCCGGAAGGAGGAGCTGCGGGTCAACAAGGCCGGCTGCCTGGGCCAGTGCGGCCACGGGCCGATGATGGTGGTTTACCCCGAGGGGACCTGGTATTGCCACCTCAGCCGGGAGGACGCGCGCCGCGTCTGGGCGGAGCACGTCGTCGGCGGCCGCCCGGTCGACGAGCTGCGCTACGTGACCCGCAAGCCGGGGACGAACGTGGTGCCGCGCCTGCCGGCCGCGCCGGGCGAGCAGGGCCCCATCGACACCAAGAGCCCGTTCTGGTCGGCCTGCACCCGCTGCCCTCACTCGACGTAGCGCAGCGCCTCGGCGGGCGCGACCTTGGCGCTGCGGCCGATGGGGGCCGCGGTCGCAAGCAGGGCGACGAGGTAGCTCACGACGATGAGGACGCCGATTTCGGCCCACGGGACGACGTAGGGATAGTTGCGTTCGCGGATGACGGCGAACCAGAGGCCGAAGGTCACGACGATGGCGCACGCGACGCCGACGACGGACCCCACCAGGACGGTGAGCGTCACCTCGGAGAAGAAGATGCGGCGCACCTGCTTGCCGGTATAGCCCAAGGCGCGCAGCATCCCGATCTCCTGGCGGCGCTCCAGCACGCTGCGGCTCGTGATGATGCCGAGCGACAGCACGCCGACGAGGAGGCCGAGCCCCAGGAACAGCTTCATGGCGCCGAGCACTTGGCGGAAGCTCGCCTGCTCCTCCAGCACCTCGGCGAGGCTGGCCTTGGCGTCCATGCCGACGTCGCGGTAGTTGCGCTCCAGGAGCTTGGCGGTGGCCTCGGGGTCGACGCCGGGGGCGAGCTTGTAGAGGTACACGTCGGCGGTGCCGGCGAACATGGCGTCGACGCGCGCGGCGGGCAGGAACACGCCGGGGAAATGGAACTGCTCCTGGATGCCCGCGATGGTGAAGTTCTGCACCTGGTCGCCGAGGTGGATTTGCAGGGTGTCGCCGGCCTCGTGGACGAGCGCCTGGCCTTCCGGCGAGGTGCTGTAGAGGTAGCTCACGATGACCTGGTCGGTGCGCGCAAGGACGCCCTCGTAGGCCGCGCGGTCGCTGGCGTACTCGGGGATGCGCTCGATCAGCTCGAAGTCTTGGGTGCGCGCGAACGCCTCGTCGTAGCCGTACACGACGTGGCGGTAGTCGCGGAACGTGCCCACCTCCTGCCCTTCGACGGTGATGAAGCTGCGCTGCTCGGTGCGGAACTCGGAGACGCGGACCTGGTCGGCGATGGCGCCGGCCGGGACCAGCCCTTGGTCGTAGGCGGCCAGGTCGGGGACGGTGAGGGTGGTGCGCGCCTCGATGTCGTAGCCGCCGGTCTGCCGCGTCGGGTCGCTTTGGAACAGCGCGCCGAAGATGCTGAAGAACCCGATGGACAGCAGCACGACCGAGAACATGGCGAGCGTCATGCCGGTGCGGAACTTCTTGTGCAGCGGGTAGCTCATGGCCGGCACCGCGACGGCACGCATTCCCCGGAACCGCGCCAGCGCGCGGCCCAGCGCCCGGGTGGCGGACTCCCAGTGGACGACCAGCACGACGACGCAAAGGGTCAGCAGCACGCCGCGCAGGGGCCCGACGATGTTGGTCTCGCCCCGGTTCTCGTACTTGCCGATCACGAAGTAGGTAACGAGGAAGTAGGCGCCCAGCGCCACCGCGAGGCCCGGCAGCAGGTGGCGGCGGCGCAGGCGCGGCCGCAGCAGCAGGCCGAGCCCGATGGCGGCGACCGTCGGGCCGAGCACCTGCAGGCTGAAGCGGTAGTCGGCCACGAAGCCGGGCAGCCACTCCTTGGGCAGCCAGCCTGCGCCGCCGACGCCGAGCCCGAGCACCAGGAGCGGCACGCCCAGCAGCAGGGCAGCGAGGCGGCTGCCGAGG